>CALRMN020000001.1:0-448546 GCA_943369245.1 Synechococcus sp. UW140
TAGCGGCGAAGATAGTTGGAGGGTAGCTTCCTGCAAAAATAGCTCAATGCCAGGATAAAACAATCTGAACGCTCAAAGATCACTCCAGCACAGCTGAGAGTAGATGAGAAAAGCCACCCACGGGTGGCTTTTTTTATGGGCTAGGGGCCGCTCAGCAGGGTAACTTAATTTCTTGCAGAGTCGTGATCTGGCCATGGCGGCCTGGATCATGTTCGGGATTACCCGGTCTGTTGCTGAAGATCACGGCAAGGCCGCTGCGGTGGGCGGCATCAAGTTCGCCCAGGGAGTCACTCACAAACAGGATCTTCGATGCGGTCGCACCGAGAGAGTCGGCAATCCTGAGATAGCTCTCTGGATCCTGTTTGTTGCCGATCCGTGTGTCGAACCAGCCGCGGAACAACTGACGCAGATCGCCGGCGTCGCTGTGCCCGTACAGGAGTTGCTGAGCGGCGACCGATCCTGAGGAATACACCGCCAACTGAAGTCCGGCAGCGTGCCATCGCTCCAGAGTTGGCGCCACATCGGCAAACAGAGGAGCGCGCAGTGCACCAGTGGTATAGCCCTCATTCCAGATCAATCCCTGCAGGTCCTTGAGGGCGGTGAGCTTGCGGTCTTCGTCGATCAGAGACTGAAGAAAACAGCAGAGTTGATCGAGGCTGGGATGCTCGCCAGGTGACCGTTGAGGCTCCAGTTGATGCTGATCAACGCCTTCGCTCCGCGGGTCGGAGTGTTCCATGGCTTCGCCGTTGACGTGGTGCCAGGCCTCGTAGAGAGCACAGACCAGTGGTTTCAGATCAGGATCCTGTCCGTGCTGCCGCAGAAAGGGCTCCAGACGGGCCCTGGCATAGGGAAAGAGAGTGCCGGCCACGAAGCTCACCGGGCAGGTGGTGCCTTCGATGTCGAGCAACACATGGCTGATGCCGGCCAGCGAACGGTCGGATGGATCAGCTCCTGGCGCCGCATGGGGTGTGGAGGTTGGATGATTCATGGCCCGGGGTGAGGAGGCAGAAGCAGCTCACGCCAGCTCTGCTCCAGCAGGAATTCGAGTATCTCCAGATGGCGGCGGGCGCTGAAGAGATCGTGGCCCCAGGCATAGAGCCCATGGCCGGCGATCAGGAGTCCATGGGGCGCCTCGCCCAGGCGTGGGGAAGCGGCCAGGCTGAGGCGGCCCAGATCCTGATCGTTGGCCAGCACGGGAATGGCGATGGAGGTGTCATGGCTGCGAATGCCAGCGAGGCCCTTGAGCATCTCCAGCCCTTCGATCCGCACGACTGCTCCCTCTGCACCGGCTGCCTGCAGGGCGCGCCGAGACAGAAGGGTAGCGGCCTGGGAATGGGTGTGCAGCACGGCCCCGGCTCCCGTACGTTTCACGATCTCCAGGTGCAGCAGGGTCTCGGCGCTGGCTGCTCCGCTGCCAGCGATGACCCGGGCATCGCCATTCACCAGGATCAGGTCATCGGGTTGGATCGAGCCCTTGTCGACCCCGCTGGGGGCCATCAGCAACTCCAGGGGATCCAGCCGGCTCACGCAGCTGAAATTTCCGCCCGTGCCGTCACACCAGCCCCTGGCATGGATCGCTGCGATGACAGTGCTCAGTGCCCTGGCCTGCTCCCCGGGCGCGGATGTGGGCACGGACCCTTCACGGAATGGCCTCATCTTCTCGCACCTCCCGCACGAGCCTCGGCGGGATTCAACGCTGGCAGTTGGAACACCAGTGGCTGCTGCGACCCCCAAGGCGCTCACGCTGGATCGGCTGGCCGCAGCGCCGGCACGGTTGACCGCCGCGGCGGTACACCCAGGCCACGCCCCCGTACTTGCCGTTCGTGCCACTGAGATCACGAAAGTCGCTGAAGGTGGTGCCGCCCGATCCGATGCTGATCTCAAGCACCTCGATGAGTGACTGGCGCAGCCGCTCAAGCTCCACGAGACTGAGACTGCCGCTGCGACGCCGGGGGGCCACGCCGGCACTGAACAGTGCTTCATCGGCATAGATGTTGCCCACCCCTGCCACCAGCGCCTGATCGAGCAGGGCGGCCTTGATCGGTCGCAGGGAGCCCTTCAGTTTCTGCTGCAGGTAGGCGCCGCTGAAGGCCACGCTGAAGGGTTCAGGGCCCAGCTTCTGCAGGCCCGTCATCACGCAGGAGCACTCGACCCCGGATGGGATGAACCACATCTGTCCGAAGCTGCGAACATCGATGAAGCGCAGTTCCTGCCCCTGACGGCTCCAACAACGCACCCGGGTATGGCGGCAGGGCTCGCGGGGCTCCTCCAGCCAGAGAAACTGACCGGTCATGCGCAGATGAACGCCCCAGTGGCCAGCCGCCCGGCCGCTGCGGCTGAGTTCAGCCATCAGGTACTTTCCCCTGCGGCTCCAGGCCCCCACCAGGCAACCGATCAGCCCGGCGCGGAACTGATCGACATCTTCAGGAGCGGCGATGGCCCGCTGCCGGAGCACCTCGACCCGTTCGATCTCGAACGCCGTGAGCTGGCGCTCCAGACCGCGGCGGACCGTTTCAACCTCAGGCAGCTCGGGCATCCGCTCAGCATCGATTCAGGCAGCCTGCCAGGGAGAAGGGCTCGCCACGACGCGCGAAAGCCGCCCGAAGCTCAGCTTCGGGCGGATTGGGACTCAGGACTGGATCCCGAGCGGAATGGCCCGAAGGGGTTCAGGCGGACTCGAGTTCCCGTTCGGCGAAGTTGTTGGTGTTGATGCCGCCTTCGGAGCCGCTGTAGCCGCTGTAATTCACCTTCTCGAAGCGCACCACCACGGGGTAGCGGATGCCCGAGGTGTCGACGGACGCCACGGTGCCGACTTCGTTGAACCAGTAGGACTCAGGCCGCTTGATGCGCACCTTGTCGCCGCGGGAGATCGCCATCGCTGCGCTGTTGTGGGGTGACTGCCAGACGGAAGATACCTGCCCCGAAGGGGGGCTGAACCGTGGGTGTCACGTTTCGTCGTTCGAGGCAAGGGTCTGCGTGGCAGCATCGGCGATTGCGCCGCTGGTCGTCGATGGAGGCACCCGCCCTCAGCCTGGAGCTCCCCGATCCGGAGCGGGACGACATCAGCACCATGGAGTTCCTCTCCCGCCTGGAGGAGGCCTGGGCCGTCTGCGACCGCTTCGA
The DNA here is from genome assembly GCA_943369245.1 of Synechococcus sp. UW140. GTDB lineage: Bacteria > Cyanobacteriota > Cyanobacteriia > PCC-6307 > Cyanobiaceae > Regnicoccus_A. Next base: position 3,124 of record CALRMN020000001.1, read on the forward strand.
TCTGCAGACGGAGATCTGGCGGGGGCGCATCCTGAGGGCGGTGCGGGACAGGGAGAAGCGGGGGGGTGAGGGCCGCGGCACCGGCTTCCTGCAATGGCTAAGGGAGCGGGAGATCAGCAAGACCCGCGCCTACAGCCTGATCCAGCTCGCTGATTCCGCCGACAACCTGGTCGGGGACGGGCTGCTGGAGCAGGGGAGCGTGAACAACTTCTCCAAACGCGCCTTCCTCGACACGGCCCTGGCCGATCCGGAGGTTCAGCAGATGATCAGCGAGGCCGCCAATGACGGCCAGCAGATCACGCGCAAGCAGGTGCGGCGCCTCAGCGATGAATTCACCGCGGCCACCAGTCTTCTGTTGCCCGAGGAAATCCGCCAGCGCACCCAGGAGAACCTGCTGCCCCCCCGGGTGGTGGCCCCTCTGGTGCGGGAGCTGGCCAAGCTGCCCGAACCCCAGCAGGACGATCTGCGCCGGGTCCTGCGGGAGGAACCTGAACTGGAGCGGGTCAAGGATGTGACCAGCACCGCCCGCTGGCTCAGCAAGGCGGCCGAGGCCGGCATCGCTGTGCGCGCCTTCCAGCAGGGGGATCTCAACCTGGAGAAGGCTCTGCAGGAGGCCCAGCGGCTCGATGCCCTCGGCCTGTTCGCCGATGCCGTCGGTCAGGCCCAGCAGCTGGAGAGCGCCGTGCTCAAGCTGCACACCAGCTGGCGGCGCCTGGGGGGGTTGCAGGAACGCCTCTGGGTGGAGAGCGGCAGCAGCACCCCTCACCTGCGCGAACTGCTCACCGCCCTGCAGAGCCTGAGCGGCACCACCCTGCGGGTGTCCCTCGGCGAGCTCTCGGGCGGGAAGCGGGTGCGCCTGCAGCTGGTGGAGGAGGGCCCCGACCAGCTGACGCCTCCGCCCTTGCCCTGAGCGGAGCGAGGGTTAAGGTCGCAGCGGTGCGGGGCTGACGAGGCGGTGGCGGCGGATCCGCTCGAATCGGAGCTCCAGCGCCATTTCGGTTGGACCGCCTTCCGCCCTGGTCAGAGGCCTGTGGTGGAGGCGCTGCTCTCCGGTCGGGATTGTCTGGCGGTGATGCCTACCGGGGCCGGCAAGTCGTTGTGTTTCCAATTGCCGGCTCTGGTGCGGGAGGGGCTGGTGCTCGTGGTCTCCCCCCTGGTGGCCCTGATGCAGGACCAGGTCAGCCAGCTGCATCGGCGGGGCATCCCGGCGGCAAGTCTGCACCAGGGGCTCGATCTGCCCAGCCGCCGCGCCTTGCGGCGCCGCCTGGAGGAGAACCGCCTGCGGGTGCTCTATCTCGCCCCGGAGCGTCTGCAGGCCGAGGCCACCCGCCAGTTGCTGGAGGAGGTGCTGGAGCAGGGGCGCCTGGTGGCCCTGGCGGTGGATGAGGCCCATTGCATCAGTGCCTGGGGCCATGACTTCCGGCCCGATTACCGGCGGCTGGGCCAGTTGCGCAGTCTCTGTCCCGGGGTACCGCTGGTGGCTCTGAGCGCCACAGCGGCACCCCGGGTGCGGGCCGACATCCTCCGCCTGCTGCAGCTGCGCCGGCCCCTGGTACAGGTGCGCTCGGCCCGCCGCCCCAACCTGACCTATGCCATGGAGCGGCGTCCACAGGATCCCTTGCCCCTGGTCCTGGAGGCGCTGGAGCAGGCCCGGGGGGCGGTGCTGATCTACGCCCGCACCCGCCGCTCTGTGGAGCACTGGGCCGCCCGCCTCTCTGCCGCCGGCCGTGAGGCGATCGCCTATCACGCGGGCATGGACCCGGAGAGTCGCCGGCTGGCCCTGGAGCATTTCCAGGAGAGTCCCAGGCCGGTGCTGGTGGCCACGGTGGCCTTCGGCATGGGGGTGGACCGCCCGGATGTGGGTCTGGTGCTGCACCTGGACCTGCCCGCCAGCGCCGAGGGGTATCTGCAGGAGTCGGGCCGGGCCGGCCGTGACGGTCATCCTGCCCGCTGTCTGGTGCTGTTCGATCCTGCCGATCGGCTCTCCCTGGGCTGGGCGATGCGGGCCTCGGCCCGGCAGATGAGCCCGGAGCTTCAGGACCAGGAGCGTCCGCGCCGTGACATCGCCCAGCAGCAGCTGCGGCGGATGGAGGCGGTGGCGGAGGGCAGTGGCTGCCGTGAGCAGTCCCTGCTGCTGGCGGTGGGGGAACTGGTGCCGCCCTGTGGACGCTGCGATGTCTGCCGGCGGCCCCGCTCGATCAGCGACTGGTCGCCGGACGCGGCGCGGGTGCTGGTTGCCCTGGCTCAGAAGGACGGCGTGGACCTGCGCCGCCTGACCGAGGCCCTGGAGCAGGCTCATGGCGGAGATGAGCAGCGCTGGGGCTGGCTGACCCGCCGGCTGGTGCAGGAGGAGCTGATCAGCGAAAGCGACGATGGCAGCCAGCGCCTCTGGCTGCGCAGCGCTGGTCGTCACTACCTCAGTGAGCCCTGGCCCCTGCGCTGGGCGGCCTGATCCGGCCGCTGGGATGGGGCCTCAGCCTTTGGTCTGCTTGCAGACGTCTTTGATGAGCTGCTCCTCGAAGTCGGTTTTGGGCTCTTCCCAGCTGGTCCAGGCGCCTGCTTCGCCGGTGGCATTGATCTTGCGGGCGGCGCAGTTGATCGCCACGAACACTGGCTGGCCGCTGCTGTTGAGGGCTGGAGCCACCTGGCTGCCGCCCATCGGCCGCCAGTTGGAGAAATCCACCTGCAGCGGACCGTAGGTGCGCCAGTCCGGGGGGGCGGTGTTGCTGGGGTCGGGCTTGGGCTGGGGCTTGGCGGGGGCCGCGGCGGGTTTCGGTGCTGCTGCCACGGGTTTGGGAGCGGCCGCCGCAGGGGTGGCGACGGCTGGGGCGGGCTGCTCGGCTTGCTCGGGAGGATTCGGTGCTGGTTTTGGCTCCGGTTTGGCCGGGACTGGCTTGGCGGCCGCTGGCTTGGCGGCTGCTGGTTTGGATGCTGCCGGCTTAGCGGCTGGGGTTCCGCTGGCTGGACCCAGACTGAGCTTGGTGCCCGCCTGCAGGTTGTCGGGGCTCTCCAGCTTGTTCAGGCTCACCAGCCGGGCCACCGGCACGTCGTAGCGCTCCGAGATCTCCGAGAGGGTCTCACCGGATTTGACCACGTGCACCCTTCCGGTCTTCGCTCCGGCCGCAGTGGGGGCCGCCGGCTTGGCAGGCTTGGCGGGACCGACCGCGCTCTTCGCCGCAGGCACCTTCAGGCGCTGCCCCACCTGCACCAGGTCGGCGTCCTTGAGGCCATTGAGCTCCATCAGCTTCTGGACCGATAGCCCATAGCGCTCGGCGATCTCCGAGAGCGTTTCGCCGGCGCTCACGATGTGGCTGCCCTTGGCGGGGCTGCCCTCGGGCAGCTTCAGGCGGGTGCCGGCCTCCACCAGGTTGGGGTCCTTGATGCCGTTGAGCTGAAGCAAGCGCTGCACCGACACCCCATAGCGCTCGGCGATCTCCGAAAGGGTTTCCCCCGGCCTGACCACGTGTTGAGGTCCCGCCATGGCAGGCATGGGCAGAACCAGGGCCACGACCAGGGCGGCCAGGGAACGGCGCAAGGACTGCGGGCTGCGCATGGATGGCGTTCGGCTGGCTGAACCATACGGAGAACCCCCCGGAACGCCAGCCCCCGGGCCGCCGCTCCCTCGGAACTCAGCCCAGAAGTCGTTTGATCAGGGCGAGCCGATCGCCATAGGGCGGATAGCGGAAGGGAAGATCAAAACGGAACGGTCTGCGCAGCACGCTGCGCAGGTGCGAGAAGGTATCGAAGCCGGCCTGGCCGTGGTAGCGGCCCAGGCCGCTCTCGCCGACCCCGCCGAAGGGCAGCTCCGGCACCCCCACCTGCATCACCACGTCGTTGAAGCAGACGCCACCGGAACTGGTGCCGGCCAGCACCTGGTCCTGGGCTGCCCGGCTGCGGCTGAACAGGTAGAGGGCCAGCGGCTTGGGCCCCCGGCGGATGAGATCCATGGCCTGGGGCAGCCCGGACACACCGACCACCGGCAGCAGGGGGCCGAACAGCTCCCCGGCCAGGAGTGGATCGTCACCGCTGCCGCGGCTGAGCAGTTCAGAGGCGGAATCGCAGGCGATCAGGGTGGGGGCGATCCGGCGGGTCCCGGGATCCACCTGGCCTCCGCCGAGCACCCGACCGCCGCGGCGGGCGCCCTCCAGCAGGGCCAGCAGGCGCTCGAACTGGACCTGGCTGACGATGCAGGCCAGGTCAGGGGAGGAGAGGGGATCGTCGCCGTAGGCCCGCTGGAACTCGCCCCGCAGGCGCTCGATCAGGGCCGGCCGCACCGAGTCCTCCACCAGCAGGTGGTCAGGGGCGATGCAGGTCTGCCCGGCGTTGAGACCCTTGCCCCAGGCCAGCCGCCGGGCGGAGACTTCGAGATCGGCATCCGCCAGCACGATCGCCGGACTGCGGCCCCCCAGCTCCAGAGTGACCGGCGTGAGAGTCCTGGCCGCGGCGGCCATCACCAGCCGCCCCACCCGGCCGCCGCCGGTGAAGAAGATGTGATCGAAGGGGAGGTCGAGCAGCTCGCCGGCGACATCGGCGCCCCCCTCCTGCACCGCCACCACCGTGGGATCGAGGTGGCGGCCCACCAGCCGGGCGATCAGGGCGGAGGTGTGGGGCGCCTGCTCCGAAGGCTTGAGCACGGCGGTGTTCCCCGCCGCCAGGGCGCTCACCAGCGGCTGGAGCGTGAGCGAGAACGGATAGTTCCATGGCCCGATGATCAGCACGCAGCCGAGGGGTTCGGCCACCAGCTCGGCCCGCCCGGGGCGCTGGGAGAGGGGAACGGGAACGGGCCGTGGCGCCATCCAGCGCTTCAGCTTCCTCTGGGCCAGGCGGAGTTCCTGCCGCACGGCCACCACTTCGAAGTAGGCCTCCACCGGCGGCTTGCCGAGATCGGCCCTCAGCGCCTCCAGGATGGCCGGCTCGTTCTCCGCCAGCAGCCCATCGAGGCGCTGCAGCTGGGCCTGCCGCCAGGCGATCGGCCTGGTGAGCCCCGAGCTCACCGGCTCCCGCAGGGCGGCTGTCGAGAACCGCCCGCCGGGATCAACGGCCCCGCCTGCCCGAGCAGCGGTTGAGGGGGGACGGGGAGACGGGTTCATCGACAGGGTGGCAACCGAACCAAGTCTGGCCAAAGACTGAGGCTGGCCGGGGGAATCGGCCTGGCTGGACATCAGCGGATTCGGGTGAATCTGCGCCGAATCTCAGAAGAAACTCCAGGCATCAGCTGTCCCTTGAGCCAGCCCGAATCAGTTGGAGAAAACGGCCGCGGAACGAGGAGTTGGAAAGCCCTTGACGAGACTTGAACTCGTGACCTCTCCCTTACCAAGGGAGTGCTCTACCGCTGAGCTACAAGGGCATGTGGAAAGGTGGGCCGGGTTGGATTTGAACCAACGTAGGCAGAGCCAGCGGATTTACAGTCCGCCCCCATTAACCACTCGGGCACCGACCCGAACCACACCTCGACAACTTACCAGCCGACCTCCCTCATGCAGCTGCTCGCCCTCAATGGTCCGAACCTGAACCTGCTGGGCAGCCGCGAGCCCGGGCTCTACGGCACCTTGAGCCTTGAAGCCATCGGCCTGGACCTCACCGAGCGGGCCGCCGCGCTGGGGGCCGATCTGGCCTGGTTCCAGAGCAACCACGAGGGGGCCCTGGTGGACCGCATCCAGGAGGCCCGCGGCCGGAGCTCCGGCATCCTGATCAATGCCGCCGCCTACACCCACACCTCCATCGCCCTGCGCGATGCCCTGCTGGCCGTGGCCATCCCCTACGTGGAACTGCACCTGAGCAACACCCATGCCCGTGAACCCTTCCGCCATCACTCCTTCCTCGCCGACCGGGCTGTGGGAGTGATCTGCGGCTTCGGGCCCACCAGTTACCGGCTGGCTCTTGAGGGCCTTGTCGACCACCTGCGCAGCCGCGCGTGAGGACCCCGGCAGCGACGGTGGCCCGGGTGCGCTGGCTGGCGGCGCCCACCGGCTCCGGGTGGCTGGAGCAGGCCCTGGCCCATCCGCTCGAGCTGCTGATCGATCACGCCCACTGCGAGCGAAAGGCAGCTGGAGCGGCCCTGCAGTTGATGTTCCGCTACCCCTCCGACGAGGCCCTGGCGGCCGCCCTCAGTCCTCTGGCGCGGGAGGAGCTGGAGCATTTCGAGCAGGTGCTGGGCTTGCTGGGGCGCCGGGGTCAGGCCCTGCGCCCGCTGGCGGCTCCTCCCTACGGCGCCGCCCTCGCCAAGCTGGTGCGTCGCCAGGAACCCGAGCGCATGCTCGACAGCTTTCTGGTGGCCGGTCTGATCGAAGCCCGCAGTCACGAACGCATGGCCCTGCTGGCGGCCCACAGCCCGGACCCGGAGCTGCGGGAGCTCTATGGGGAGCTTCTGGCCAGTGAGGCGCGTCACTTCGGCCTCTACTGGGTGCTGTGCGAGCGCCGCTGGCCGCGCCCTGCGGTGATGGAGCGTCTGGAGGAGCTGGCCTGCCATGAAGCCGAGCTGCTCGCCCGGCTTCACCCCCATCCCCGGATGCACAGCTAGCTGGCGAATCGTTCAGGCCGTTGCTGCCGCAGGCAGGGGGTCGAGCAGGGGGTAGCGGGAGGCGATGTCATCGCCGGTGAACTGGGCCACCCAGCCTTCGGGATTGTCGAAGAAGCGCAGGGCCGTGAACCGGGGTGCCGCGCCCATGTCGAACCAGTGGCGGGTGCCGGCGGGAACGCCGATCAGGTCACCGCTGGTGCAGAGCACCTGCAGCACCTCCTCGCCGATGTGGAGACAGAACAGCCCCTGCCCTTCCACGAAGAAGCGCACTTCGTCTTCGGCGTGGGTGTGCTCGGCCAGGAACTTCAGGCGCAGGGCCTGCCGCTCCGGGTGGTCCGGGCCGAGTCGGATCGCATCGACGGTGGGGTACTGGCCCTGGCTCTGGATGCGGGCGATCTCACCGGCGTACGCACTGAGGATGGCCTCCTGATCGGCGCCATCCGCCAGTTCCTTCCGCGCCGGCCAGCGCTCGAACCTCAGCCCGCGGGCGGCCAGCTCGGCCGCGATCACCGCGCCGTCCTCGCTGCTGAGCAGGGGCATGGCCGCCGTGTCGTGGCCCGGCGCGGGCGGGTGGACAGGGTGGATGTGCAGGCGGCTCACGGCGTCGCAGCGGCAGGGGGATCGGGCCTGAGCCTAGAAAGCGTGCTGGCTGGCGCCGCCGGGAGCACCCCTGTGATCGATCGTTTTGATGCAGCCTCCGCTTCGGGCTCCGGACCGGGCCTGGTGCTGGTGGGGGTCGGCCCGGGCGATCCGGATCTCTGCACAGTGGCCGCGGTGCGGGCGATCCAGGCGGCGGAGGTGGTGGCCTATCCGGTGGCGCGCCTCGAGACGGAGGGGATGGCCGCCAGGATCGCCTCTCCCTGGCTGAGGCCGCAGCAGCGGCGCCTGCCGCTTCTGTTCCCGATGGTGGCGGAGGCGGAGCCGCGTCGCCAGGCCTGGCGCCAGGCCGCCGGGGCTCTCGCGCTGGAGGTGTCCGCCGGCCGCCGGGTGGTTCTGCTCTGTGAGGGGGATGTCTCCCTGTTCGCCAGTGCGTCCTACGTGCTGCTGGCTCTGCTGGAGCACCACCCGGACTGTCCGCTGCGCCTGATTCCGGGGATCACGGCGGCATCGGCGGCGGCGGCGGCCGGTGCCTGGCCCCTGGCCCTGCAGCGCCAGACCCTGCAGGTGCTGCCCACGCCTGATGATCCCGCCGAGCTGGAGGCGCTGCTGGAGGAGGCCATGGCCTGCGCTGAAGGCCAGAGGCCGGTGCTGGCCCTGCTCAAGCTGGGTGCCCGCTGGAGCTGGGTGCGGCCCCTGCTGGAGCGTCTGGGACTGCTGGAGGACGCCCTCTTCGCCCGGCATGTGGGCTGGCCTGATCAGTTGGTGGCACCGGCCGCTGCGGTGCCGTCCGCAGGGGAAGGGGCCTCCGCCTACTTCTCCCTGCTGCTGATCCGCTGCGGCTGGCCCCAGGTGCTTCCCGACACCCCGCCGGGGCTGGGCTGATCAGGCCTGGGATGCTTGCCTGAGTGCACCGCCTCGAGGCCCATGAACCCAATCGACTGGTTCGCCCTGCTCCACCCCGTGCTGGTGATCCTGTTCGTGTATCCGGTGGTGGGGGCGACCGTTCGCCTGGGAATCCTGGCCCGGGAGCGACGGCTGAAGATCCACCCCCAGCCGCCCACGGTGGGGGTGGAGCATGCCGACCACGGCCGCTGGGTGACTGGAGGGATGGTGGTGGCGGTGCTGGTGGCCCTGATCTATTCCTTCACCAACAAGTACATCAGCCCTGAGCCACCCTTCGCCGGTGGCGTCGAGCGCTTGGCTCTGCTGCTGCTGGTCAGCGCGGGCACCTTCGCCAGTCTGCTGGCCCTGTGGCGGGTGAAGTCCACGCCGCTGCGGGCCTCGTTCGCGCTGCTCACCTGGGCGGGTCTGCTGGGGCTGGGCAGCCAGCCCGAGATCTGGCGACTGAGCGACAATCCCTTCGAAGGGTCCTTCTGGGCTTCCCATTACTGGAGCGGGGTGCTGCTCACCGGCTTGATGCTGTTCTCGATGTCGGCCAAACCGGAGATCTTCCGCTCGCTCAAGATGCGCCGCCTGCATGTGAGCGTGAACATCCTGGTGGCGGTGCTGCTGGCGGTTCAGGCGATCACGGGCAGCCGCGACCTGCTCGAGATTCCGGTGAGCTGGCAGAAGCCGGCGATCTACTCCTGCGACTTCGAGAAGCGCATCTGTCCGGCCCCCGCCAGCAGCTCCAGTGCCGCCGATGGGCTGGGGGCCCGCATCAGCTGATGGCGCAGCCGGGCGGCGCCGGCAAAGCCCTGACAGGTCCAGCTCAGGTGCTTGCGGGCGATCAGCAGCCCCTGCTCCCCCCGGGCCGCCACCAGGGCCTCGAGGTGCTCCTGCGCCAGGGCCAGCCGTTCCGCAGGGCCGGGCAGCGGCGGCAGCGGTCTTCCGCTCAGGGCAGCGTCGATGCGGCCCACCAGCCAGGGGGCTCCGAGAGTGCCCCGGCCCACCATCACGCCATCGGCGCCAGTGCGCTCCAGGCAGTCGAGGGCACGCTCCGGGCCGGTGATGTCGCCGTTGGCGATCAGGGGAATGGAGAGGGCCTGCTTCACCCGGGCGATGGTGTCCCAGTCGGCTGAGCCGGAAAAGCCCTGCTCGCGGGTGCGGCCATGCAAGGTGAGGGCCTGGGCTCCGGCCCGCTGCAGGGCCAGGGCGAATCCCACCGGATCGGAGGAGTCGCCGCACCAGCCCAGGCGGGTCTTGACGGTGACGGGAACCGTGACGGCGGCGCTGACGGCCTCGACGATGCGGCAGGCCAGGGCGGGGTCGCGCAGCAGGCCACTGCCGCCCCCCTTGCGGGCGATCTTGCGAACCGGGCAGCCCATGTTGATGTCGACCAGGAAGGCACCTGCCCCCTCGGCCCGCCGGGCCGCCTCCGCCATCGCGCCGGGCCGGTGGTCGAAGAGCTGAACGGCGATCGGCCCGCTCTCGGCCTCCAGACCCGCCATCTTGTCGCTGCCGTGGCCCAGCTCCAGGCTGGTGGCGTTGACCATCTCCGTGAAGAGCAGGGCATCAGGGGCCCAGCGGCGCACGAAGCCTCGAAAGATCCGGTCGCTCACGCCGGCCAGGGGCGACTGCAGCACCCGGCAGCGCAGGGTCCGCGGCGTGCCGCGACCGGGCAGGCTCAGGGGGGCATCGTGGAGGGAGCTGGGAGCCATGGCCATGTCCGCGTCGCAGCCTGAGGGGGTACCGGATCCCCACCCGCTCAGCCGCGCCCTGTTGATGATGATCCTGGAGGATCGCCTCAGCGACCGCTTCGTCTGTGAACTGATCTGGCAGCGGCTGGGCTATGAACTCCAGAAGGACATGATCTGGCGGGCGGGGCCCAGCACGCCGGCCGCCTGGGCCGAGGCCTTCCCCCGGGCGCCGGAGCTGATCGCCGAGCGCCCCGCCAGCGTGCGTCTGACCCGCTCCATCCCCAAGGAGCACAAGCAGCTTCTCAAAGCTCAGCTCGGCTTCACCGGCTACCGGATCGGCGAGCTGGTGCCGCGTCGCACACGCCGGGCCACGGCCGTGAACTGGCTGCTGGCCGATCTGGCCGCCCGAGGGGAGGGTCTCCCGGAGCAGGGGCCGCTGCCGGAGTCGCGGGTCCCACCCGAGTCGCCGCTTCAGGGGCACCCCGGCGATCCAGAAGTGCAGTGAAGCGGCCCCGACGTGGCCGAGGCGGCTGATCGAAGCAGCTTCAGTCTGTAGGGTTGAAGGAGGTAATCGTTGTTGAGATAAAAGTTCTTGGCGCTTCCAGTCGTCGCCATCATCGGGCGGCCCAATGTGGGCAAATCCACCCTGGTGAATCGGCTCTGCCGCAGCCGCGAAGCGATCGTGCACGATCAGCCCGGCGTCACCCGTGACCGCACCTATCAGGAAGGTTTCTGGGGGGACCGCCGATTCCGCGTGGTCGACACCGGCGGACTCGTCTTCGATGACGACAGTGAGTTCCTGCCGGAGATCCGCGAACAGGCCAACCTGGCCCTGGCCGAGGCGTCCGTGGCGGTGGTGATCGTCGATGGCCAGCAGGGACTCACCGGGGCCGATCAGGCCATCGCCGACTGGTTGCGCGGGCAGAAGGTGCCTGTGCTGCTGGCGGTGAACAAGTGCGAATCGCCCGATCAGGGCCTGGCCATGGCCGCCGACTTCTGGGGTCTGGGTCTGGGTGAGCCCCATGCCGTCTCGGCGATCCACGGCGCCGGCACCGGGGATCTGCTCGACAAGGTGATCGGTTACCTGCCCACCACCCCTGAGGAGGAGACGGAGGAACCGATCCAGCTGGCGATCATCGGCCGTCCCAACGTGGGCAAATCCAGCCTGCTCAACTCGATCTGCGGCGAAGCGCGGGCGATCGTGAGCCCGATCCGCGGCACCACCCGCGACACGATCGACACCACGATCGAGCGGGAAGGCAAGACCTGGAAACTGCTCGACACCGCCGGCATCCGCCGCCGCCGCAGCGTCAGCTACGGCCCTGAATACTTCGGCATCAACCGCAGCTTCAAGGCGGTGGAGCGCAGCGATGTCTGCGTGCTGGTGATCGATGCCCTTGATGGCGTCACCGAACAGGATCAGCGGGTGGCGGGGCGCATCGAAGAGGACGGCCGCGCCTGCGTGATCGTGGTCAACAAGTGGGACGCGATCGAGAAGGACAGCCACACGATGGCGGCGATGGAAAAGGAGCTTCGCGCCAAGCTCTATTTCCTCGACTGGGCGCCGATGCTGTTCACTTCCGCCCTCACCGGCCAGCGGGTGGAGAGCATCTTCGCCCTGGCGCTGCTGGCGGTGGAGCAGCACCGCCGCCGGGTCACCACCTCGGTGGTGAACGAAGTCCTCCAGGAGGCGGTGAGCTGGCGTTCACCTCCCACAAGCCGCGGCGGCCGCCAGGGCCGCATCTATTACGGCACCCAGGTGGCCACCCGGCCCCCCAGCTTCACCCTGTTCGTGAACGACCCGAAGCTGTTCGGCGAAACCTATCGCCGCTATGTGGAGCGGCAGATCCGCGAGGGTCTGGGCTTCGATGGTTCTCCGATCCGGCTGTTCTGGCGCGGCAAGCAGCAGCGCGATGCCGAGAAGGACCTGGCCCGGCAGCAGAGCCGTTCCGCCTCCTGATGGTGCGCTCCTGATGGACTGGCTGCGTCAGCTGCCCATCGGCCAGTACGTCGATGGGCAGCGGGGATGGCTGCGGCGGCTCGATGCCCGACTCAAGCTGGGCTGGACCCTGGCCTTTCTTGTCACGCCGGTTCTGGCCGGTCCCCAGTGGCGTCTGTCCCTGGTGGCGCTGCTGCTGTTGATCACGGCTGTCTGCGGTCTGCCCTGGCGCCTGTGGCGGCGCAACCTGCCCGTGCTGCTGGCCCTCTGCCTGCTGGTGGGCCTGCTGGCAGCGCTGGTGCCGGTGGGGGTGGTGGCTTCCGCCAGCGCGATGCGCTCCCCCCGGGAACTCCTGCTGGCCCCGGTCCCCTCCGGCCAGCCGGCCCCTCAGCGCCTCGGCCTGCCCTGGGAGGTGCTGCGCTGGGGGCCGATCCAGCTGGGACCCCTGCCGATCGGGCCGCTGGTGGTCAACCGCCGCTCGGCCGAGCTTGGTCTCAACAGCGCCACGCTGCTGTTCACCCTGCTGCACAGCGCCAACCTGCTGCTGCTCTCCACTCCGCCGGAGGAACTGGTGTGGGCGCTGAGCTGGGTGATCACGCCGCTCGGGGCCCTGGGGCTGCCGGTGGAGCGGCTGGGCTTCACCCTGCTCCTTTCCCTGCGTTTTCTGCCGCTGGTGCAGGAGGAGTTCCAGAACCTGCTGCGCTCGATCGCCACCCGGGCCGTGAACCTCAAGAGCCTGGGCTGGAAGGGTGGCCTCGGCCTGCTGCTGGCTGTGGCGGAGCGACTGCTCGCCAACCTGCTGCTGCGCTCGGAGCAGGGGGCCGAGGCTCTGATGGCCCGGGGGGGGCACTGGGTGCCTCCAGCACAGATCCGCCTGGCCCGGCGGGCGGCAAGAGGGCTGAATCTGGTGGCGGCAAGCGCACTTTTTCTGTTTCTGGGGCTGCGCTGGCAGTACGGTGCGCTGTAATTGGTAGCCATTGCAGCCGACAGTGAGCGTCGACGCGACCACAGAGCGGTATCTCAATCATCCGACATTTGGATTGCTCTATCGGGTGGCTCCAGCGGGTGAAGGTCGCGATCTCTTCGCCACCCTCTACGCCCAGCGGATGTTCTTTCTGGTGACCCTGCAACCGCGAGGGGCTCAGTTCGAGGTGATTCCGCTGATGGATGCCCGCCACGTGGCGGAGCAGAACCTGGCGCGGGCCCGGCGTGATGGCAGTGCGCAGCTCCCCCGGTGGCGTCAGCTGTTCGATCAGACCTTCATCTGATCCCACCTCCCCCTGAGCTGACGGGATGACCACCGCCACGCCGGCTGCGACGCCCGCTGACGCCCTCGCCCAGCGCCTCAAGGCTCTGCAAGGGCTGTTGCCGCCCCAGACCCGCCTGCTGGCGGTCAGCAAGGGGCAGCCGGCGGGCCGCCTGCGCGAGGCGGTGGCCCTGGGGCTGCGCAGCTTTGGCGAGAGCCGCCTGCAGGAGGCCCGGGCCAAGCAGGCGGAGCTGGCCGACCTCGAACCTCTCGACTGGCATTTCATCGGCCGACTGCAGGCCAACAAGGCCCGGGGGGTGCTGCGCCATTTCGGCACGATCCATTCCGTCGACAGTCTTCCCCTGGCGGAGCGGTTGCAGCGGATTGCCGCCGAGGAGCAGCTCAGTCCCCGCTTGTTCTTTCAGGTGAAGCTCCGGCCCGATCCCGGCAAGACAGGCTTCGAGCCCCTGGAGCTGGAGCAGTGCTGGCCGCGGTTGCGGGCGCTGGAGCCCCTGGTGCCAGTGGGTCTGATGACGATCGCCCCCCTGGGGCTCGAGGCGGATCAGCGCTTCGGCCTGTTCCGGGACTGCGCTGCGCTGGCGGCGACCCTGGGCCTCGAGGACCTCTCGATGGGCATGAGCAACGACTGGCCCGAGGCGGTGCGGGCGGGAAGCACCTGGGTGCGGATCGGCTCGGCCCTGTTCGGCCCGAGGGCCTGAACTCTGTTTCGGAAATCGGTATCCAGGTTGTGTCCAGTTGCAACCAAAGGCGTGGGACGCTAAGTAAGTACATCTCCATCCGAAGGTGCCCACGGTGTCGTTGTTCTCCCGCCTGCGTGCCGTCGTTTCCGGAGACGACTACCTCGATGGTGACTACGACGATGAACTGGACTACGACCCCGGTGATTCTCCCGCCACCTCGGCGCCCCCTGGCCGCCCGGCCCTCTCCAGCGGCAGTGCCCTCGCCCTGACCAGCGACTTCAGCAGCGACGACCCCTTCGGCTCCGTCAGCTCCTCCAGCAACGTCATCGGCATGCCGGGGCTCTCCTCCACAGCGGCGGAGGTCACCCTGATGGAGCCCAGAAGCTTCGATGAGATGCCCCGGGCGATCCAGGCCCTGCGGGACCGCAAGACCGTGATCCTCAACCTCACGATGATGGAGCCCGACCAGGCCCAGCGTGCCGTCGACTTCGTGGCTGGCGGCACCTTCGCCATCGATGGCCACCAGGAGCGGGTGGGCGAGAGCATCTTCCTGTTCGCCCCCAGCTGCGTCACGGTCACCACCGCCACTGGCGAAGAGCCTTCCTCTCCCACGATCGTGCCCAGCCGCGAACCCGCCGCCGGCGAGAGCGACCCGGCCGCCCCCAGCCCGGCGTGGGGCCGTCAGGATCCCACCTCCGGGTTCAGCCTCTGAAGCCCTCCCGTCTTGGTGTGATCGGCCTGGGCCGCATGGCCCGGGCGCTGTTGATGCCGTTGCTGGATCAAGGGGTGATTGCTCGCGATCAGGTGCGGGCCGTCGTCGCCAGCGAAGATTCGGCCCGGCGCCTCCAGGCCGAGCTGGGTGTGGCCGTGGCTCGTGATCCGGCCGAGGCCTGGGCGGCCCCCGCCGTGCTGCTGGCGGTCAAACCCCAGTTGCTCACGGCGGTTGCCGCGGCCGCGCCGTCGCCCCCCCGTGACGCCGAAGAGGCTCCCCTGCTCATTTCGGTGCTGGCCGGGGTGAGCCTGGAGCGGCTCCAGCGGTCCTTCCCCGGCTGGCGTTGCGTGCGGGCCGTGCCCAACACCCCCTGCCTCGTGGGTGCCGGGATCACCGGTCTGGCCTGGGGTGAGGGCCTGCCGGCCGGGCATCGCCAGTGGGTGCTCGATCTCTTCGGCCACGTCGGGGTGGTCAAGGAGCTGCCTGAGAGCCAGCTGGATGGCCTGCTCGCCCTGGCCTCCTCGGGCCCTGCCCTGGCGGCGGTGCTGCTGGAGGCGCTCGCCGATGGTGGCGTGGCCTCGGGCCTGCCCCGGCCACTGGCCCTGGAGCTGGCTCTGGCGATGATGGATGGCTCGGTGAAACTGCTGAGGGAGCAGAACCTGCATCCGGCCCAGCTCAAGGACATGGTGGCCAGCCCGGCGGGCACCACGATCGCGGCCCTGCGTCAGCTGGAGCAGGCGGGGGTGCGCAGTGCTCTGATCGAGGCGGTGCTGGCGGCGGCGGAGCGCAGCCGGGCCCTCAACGCCGGTTAGGGCCTCCGTCGGGGCCCTCCGGCGGGGTCTTCTCTCCCAGCCGCGGTTCCTCGCCCGCCATCAGTCTCTTCATGTTGCTGCGGTGTCGCCAGACCACCAGGGCGGTGGTGAGCAGTGCCAGGGCCAGGTAGGCCGGCCTCAGGCCGGTGCCGGCTCCGGCGAAAGCGGCCAGCATCAGCAGGGGCAGGCTCAGCGCCGCCACCACGCTGGAGAGCGAGACGACCCGGCTGAGGGTGAGGCAGGCCAGAAAGATCCCGAAACAGGCCAGGCCCACGGCCGGCACCAGGCCCAGCAGCATGCCCAGCCCCGTGGCCACGGCTTTGCCCCCCTTCCAGCCCAGCCACACGGGCCAGATGTGGCCCGCCAGGGCGGCCAGACCGGCCGCCACCACCCACCAGTCGGTGCTGGGAGTGAAGCCGCCGCCAGGCTGCAGCAGGGCCTTGGCCAGGAGCACCGTGGCGGTGCCCTTCAGCAGATCCACCAGGAACACCACCAGGGCGGGCCCCTTCCCCAGCTGCCTCAGGACGTTGGTGGCCCCGGTGGAGCCGGAGCCCAGCTGGCGCAGGTCGATGCCGGCCAGCCAGCGGCCGGCCAGCCAGCCCGTTGGCAGCGAGCCCAGCAGGTATCCCGCCGCCAGCACAAGCAGCCACAAGAGGGGTTGGCTCATGGCAGGTCCTGCTCCAGGGCCAGTTCGCTGGCGGTGGCGGCAAAGGCCAGCCAGAGGGGGAACTGAAGCACCGGGATGTCCACCACCTGCTCGGCGGCATCGATGACGATGAAGGGCAGCTCGCCGCGCTCCTCGAGCCGGTCGGCTCGCTCGATCAGGGCATCGGGCCGCTCGAACAGGACGATGCCGCTGTTGGGGCCGAAGTCTTCCCGGGCCAGGCCCAGGCAATCCTGCAGGCCGCGGCGCCATTCACCGAGCCGCTCGGGCTCTCCGGCCAGCACCAGGGTCTGGAAGCGGTCGCCGTAGAGATCCCCCAGGATCGCCACGGCCCCGGCGGTGATCAGGGCATTGCGGTTGCGGCTGCCGGTGCTGGGCTGGGCACCCCGCCCGCCCTGGTTGAGGAACCAGTCGTCGAGCAGGGTGGCGGCGGCCGGCTCCAGGCTGCGGCGCAGCTTCCAGGGATCGGCATAGAAATCGGCCTGGGCCTGGAAGCGGGCCAGGCGATCGCGGATCAGCTCGGCGTCCTGGCTGAACTGGCCAGCCGCCGGAGGAGGGACCGGCTGAACCGCCGCCGCCACGGATGCCGCCGCCTGAACCTCAGGGGCAGGATCCAGGGGTGAGGGCTGCACCTGCAGGGGCTGCACCACCAGATCCATCTGCTCCGCCTGGCTGGCCAGGTCCTGCAGGGCCACCACCAGGTAGTCCTGGAAACCCTTGAGCCTGCGGGCGATGCCGTCGGCGCGACCGCTGGGGCTGCCGTCGAGATCGGTTTCCAGCTGCCGCCGCCGCTGCTCCAGGGCCTCGATCTCGCTCAGCAGCGCCGCTCGGCGCTCACGCAGGTCGAGCAGGGCCAGCTCCATGAGCTCGTCACGGGGTACCGGCTCGGGCTGGGGCAGCGGCTCGGTGTCGGGCTCTGTTGGGGGGGTGATTTCGCTCATGGCAGCCTGCTCAGGTGGAGGTCCAGCTGCTGGCGAAGGGCGGTGGCATCAAAGAGCACCGGCAGCAGGTGGGGACTGCGGGCTTCACGGAAATAGAACAGCACCGGCAGAGGCCCCCAGAACAACCTCCAGCCGATCCATGCGCTGTAGGGAAAGCGGCGCAGCAGGCTGGAGCGGCTCCACACCAGCAGCGCATCGCCGCTGAACTGCAGCCGCAGCAGCAAGGTCTGCACCAGCAGGAACAACCCGAGCAGCCCCACCACCCCGGCTGCGATCGGAGCCCAGCTCCAGGCGGGCTGGAGGGGCAGCAGCGCCAGGGCCAGGGTGATCACCCCCATGGGTACCCACGGCCGGGGAGCCAGGATCACCCCGGCCGCCGGATCGGGACCGCTCGGGACTGGGGGCTCGCTGCCCGCTGGCTCGTTGATGGCAGGACTGGTGGGAGTGGTCATCGCTCCATGCTGCAGCGCCTGCCCCCCGGTTGACCAGTAGTCGCCCGGCTGGGGGCAGGCCCGGCGGCTCAGCCACCGAAGAGCACCTGGGTGAGGATGACATCCATCAGGCTCACCGTCACCAGGATCATCACCACGGCGCCGGTGGTGCTGGTGCCCACCTCCTTGGGGCCACCGCGGGTGGTGAGACCCCAGCCACAGGCGATCACCGCGATCTGCAGACCGAAGACCAGGGCCTTCACCAGCATCGAAGGCAGGTCGGAGGGCTCCATCCAGGTGCGGACGGAGTTCCAGAACACCGTGGGGGGAATCGAATAGAGGAAGGTGCTGCTCACCTGGCCCGACCAGATCCCCACCACGAAGAACAGCAGGCACTGGACCGGCGCCATCACCACCATTGCCAGCACGCGGGGCACCACCAGGTACTCCACCGGATCGGTGCGCAGCATCGTGATCGCGTCGATCTGCTCGGTCACCTTCATGGTGCCCAGCTGGGCGGCGTAGGCCGTGGCCACTTTCCCGGTGAGCAGGGTGGCGGTGAGCAGTGGGGCGATCTCCCGGGCCAGACCCAGGGCGAGGATGCCGCCCACGGAGAAGCCCGCCCCCTGGCGGGTCAGCTCCGCCGCCACCTGAATGTTGAACACGGTGCCGGCGGCCAGGGCCGTGATGATGACGATCAGGAAGCTGCCGGGTCCGGCTTCCAGCATCTGCTCGAACAGGTCGTTGAGGTTGATGCGGCCCTTGGCCAGGGCGGAGATCGCCTGTCCACCGATCAGCACACTGCTGCCCAGCCGCTGCAGATAGCGGGGTGGTCTCACCAGTGGTCGATCGTTCGGGGGTGGGGCTGGTGCTGCCACGGCCTTCATGGGCGCTGTGGGGGAGCGGGAGGGGCGTCGCTTCATCAGGACACCGCCGGCCGCGCACAGTGAGCCCTGCGGTCGGGCCAGCGGCGCATCACGATCAGGCCCAGGGTGATCAGCACGGCAGGAATGATGCCCATGCAGAGGCGGATGGCGGTGAGGGCACTACCGGGCTGATCGATCCCCTGGGCCGCCTGGTAGCCGCTCAGGCTCATCAGGTTGCCGAAGAGGAACAGGGCCAGGCTGATGCAGATCTTCTGAGCCAGGACCATCCAGGCGCTGTACTGGCCAGCCGGTTTCTCAGGATCGGCATCGATCGCATCGGGCAGCAGCGACCAGGGGATCAGGTAGGCGGTGGATGCGCCGACGCCCGCCATGGTGATCGACGTGAGCAGGGCGGTGAGCAAGAGAAGGTTGGTTGTGGACCCGACCGGGCTCACGTCTGCATTGAGAGCTGGCACCAGCATGGCCATCAGACAGCCCAGGATCCAGAGGCCACTGCCCCATTGCAGGGCTCTCACCCGCCCGAAACGGTTGGCCACGGTGTTCCACAGCCACAGGCCCAGCAGGCTGCTGATGATGAACGGCAGCAAAATCCAGTTGCTCCAGCTCTGGGGCAGCCGCATCACAACCGGCAGGTAGATCAGGGCGGCGGTCTGCATCAGCTGCAGGGCGCACCAGAGCAACAGGTAGAGGCCCAGGACCCGTTTGAACCGTTCGTTGCGGGAGACGCGTCTGAGCAGGCGGCGGGTGGTTCCTGCCTCCGCGATGGGCCTCTGGCAGTGCCGGGCCGCTGGGGCGATCCCCCAGGCGCAGAGCAGGGTGGCAAGGGTGATCAGGCCTCCGGAGATCCAGCCCACCCGCAGGTAGCTGGCGGGATCGGATGTGTCGCTGAGGATCAGGGCCCCGATCACCAGGCCCGCCAGGGTGGCGATGATCGAGCCGGTGAAGCGCATCGTGTTCAGCCGCGTGCGCAGGGCCACGTTGCCGGTGAGTTCGGCTGCCAACGATGCGTAGGGCAGGTTGACGCAGGTGTACAGGGTGTTGGCCACCATCGAGATGGCCAGGAAGATGGCGAAGCGCTGCCAGAGGCCGCCCGGGGGCAGCCACCACATCAGGGCCATGGCCAGACCGAGCGGAACGGCGCTCCAGCGAATCCAGGGCAGCCGCGGGCCTTCCCGACCGCGGGTCTTGTCGCTGAGCCAGCCCACGAGAGGGTCGTTGAAGGCGTCCCAGAGCCGCGCCAGCATCAACACCAGGCCTGCCATCCAGGGCGGTAGGCCTGCGGCGGAGGTGTAGAAGATGAACAGGTAAAAGCCGATCAGGGAGGCGCCCATGCCGGTGCCGGCATCGCCGATCCCGTACCCCAGCAGCATGCGCAGACGTGGCCAGCCGTGCAGGTCGTTCGCATCGGAGATCGGGTGGAGAGCCGGCATGGTTCCGTCCACGGCTGGAACTGGCTGGCTCAGATGACTCACTCGGACCCTGGTAGGACGCAGGTCATAATGCTTGAACCTGAAGCAGGTGGCCGGTCCCGAGCCGGAGTCCTGCGGCGGGGACAACACCCATCCGCCTCTGTCTGGTCCAACGGCTTGCCAACAACGGCCTTGGCAACTCCGTCATGAGTATGGGTGTACTGGTGCGGGCGTAGTTTAGTGGTAAAACCTCAGCCTTCCAAGCTGATGATGCGGGTTCGATTCCCGCCGCCCGCTTCCTATTCTCAAGTAAGGGTTCTGGCTCAGTTCCTTTGCATCAACTCGCTTTCGGGCAGCTAGTTGACGCCACTGCCTGGTTGGCCGGTCCAGGCTGTGTGGCCGAACATCTCACATGCCTGCGGCTCGTGATTGGGAGGTGACGATCAGGGCCGCGTCGTGTCTCAACGGGGCTGTCGGAGGGGCTGCAGAATACTGAATCACCGGGGGCATGTCCGCCTGAACATCGCCGCAAGTGCAGGTGGCGGCAGGCGGCGACAGGTGCTGCTCCCGATTCCGTGGCAGTGCAATCAGGTCGAGGAGATCCGCAATGCCGTGCTTGATGTCTTCAAGGGCTTTCAGCAGGGTATCGAGCTGGATGTCTGTGTGTCCAGGATGGCCGCCGGTGAGGAATCCGCAGACGCAGGGGCCATGGGGAGCCCGCCTTCCATTGCTGTTTCTGCCTTGGGAGATCGCTCCAGGCACCGGTCTGGGGGTGCTTGATGCCATGGGGGCGCCCTTCCCGCCTCAGAAGGCCAAACAGCTGGTGGAGCTGATGCGGGTTCGATTCCCCTCACCCGCTTGTTTCTTCAGGGCCCCGTCGCCTCCATCAGGTGGGGAGCCAGCAGCAGCATCAGGCTGCGGCCCTGCAAGGCTGCCGACTTGGCGCTCCAGGGCTGGGGCGACAGCAGCAGTCCATCGCCATCGATCTGGCCGGTGTCGATCAGCTGCAGCCAGCCAGCGCTGGGCTCCGGAAGCTTGAAGGTCATCGGCTGGTAGTAGGCGTTCATGCCGCACCAGAGCATGGGGCCGTGGCGCAGGTCGTGCAGGCTCCAGGCCAGGCTGTGGGACCAGCTGCCCCAGTCGGGTTGGAGCAGCTCCACCCCATGCCACTCGCGCCAGATCAGATCCATCTCGCCTGGCCTGGAGGGGGGGGTGTCGGCATGGGGGATCTCGGGGTTGAGCAGACTTTCAAGGCGGCGGCGCAGGCGCACCAGCTGGCTCACGAACCGATGCAGGCGCTGATCGTCCTCGTCGGGGCGCCAGTGCATCCAGCCCAGCGGATTGTTCTGGCACCAGGTGTTGTTGTTGCCCCCCTGGCTGCGGCGCACTTCATCGCCCATCAGCAGCATCGGCACCCCAGGGGCCAGCAGCATGGTGGTCAGCAGGTTGAGGATCTGGCGGTTGCGCAGCTCGTTGATCCGCGGATCGCTGCAGGGCCCCTCCACGCCGTGGTTCCAGCTGTTGTTGTGGTTGTCGCCGTCGCGGTTGTCTTCGCCGTTGGCCAGGTTGTGCTTGCGGTCGTAGCTGACAAGATCGGCGAGGGTGAAGCCGTCGTGGGCGGTGATGAAGGTGATGCTGCGGCCCGCCGTGGCCGGTTTGCCGCCGTAGAGATCGGAACTGCCTGACAGCCTCTGGGCCATCAGCCAGCTGCAGTTGTCGTCCCCTTTCCAGAAGCGGCGCACGTCGTCGCGGAAGCGGCCGTTCCAGGTGCCCATGCGGCGCGCCGGGAAATCCTGGAGCCGGTAGAGGCCCCCGCAATCCCAGGGTTCGCTCACCAGCTTGAGGTCGCTCAGCTCGGGGTCGGCCTCGATCTCCTCGAACAGCGGCGGTTGGTCGAGCGGGGCCAGCTCCTCGCCGCGGCTGAGGGCGATGCCGAGATCGAAGCGGAAGCCGTCGATGCCCAGCTCCAGGGCCCAGCAGCGCATCGACTCCAGCAGGAGTCTCCTCACCAGGGGCCGGTTGGCGGCGATGGTGTTGCCGCAACCGGTCACATCCTGGTAATCACCCCGGCTGTTCTGGTGGTAGTAGAGGCGGTCCGCCAGTCCGCGCCAGCTCAGGGTCGGTCCGTACTGGTTGCCTTCGCTGGTGTGGTTATAGACCACGTCGAGCAGCACCTCCATCCCGGCCTGGTGGCAGGCGGTGACCAGCTGACGCACCTGCTGGCGCCCCGCCAGCGGGTCGTCGCCCACCAGATAGCCCTGGTGGGGGGCCATCCAGCTCAGGGGGCTGTACCCCCAGTAGTTCTGGCGTCCGTGGGGGGCGTCCTGGGGATCGAAGGCCATCACCGGCAGCAACTCCAGGGTGGTGACGCCCAGGCTGCGCAGGTAGGGCAGGGAGTCGATCACGCCCAGCAGGCTGCCCTGGCGCTCGGGGGCCACGGGGCTGCCCTGGCCCCGGCTGAGCCCACCCACGTGCAGCTCGTAGATCACCGTGGTCTGCCAGCTGTGGCGTGGCCTCGGCGCGGCCAGGAAATCGAAGCGATCCCGTTCGGTGACCACTCCCTTCAGGCAGGTGGCGGTGTTGGGGACGGCGCCGATGGCGTCACCGCGGCGGTAGACGTCCCAGCCGCTGATCGCCCTGGCGCAGGGGTCGAGCAGCACCTTCGACGGGTTGAAACCGTGGCCCCCGGGCAGCAGAGGCCCGTAGACGCGGTAGCCGTAGCAGGTACCGATACCGATCCCCTCCACTTCCACATGCCAGTAGTCGCCGGAGCGATAGCGTTGATCCAGCGGAATGATCCGGAAGGGCTCAGGTGAGCTGCCACGGGCGAACAGCAGCAGCTCCACACGTGTGGCGGATGGGGCCACAAGGGAGAAATTCACCCCCCGGGCGGTGAGTGCTGCCCCGAGGGGCCAGGGATGTCCGAGCAGGATTGAAGACAAGGACTCGGGTCACCTGACGCATCAAGCTAGTGCTGTGCAGGGGCGATGGCCCTCGGGAGGCGGCCATGCCAGCGGAGGACAGTGGCGAGCGGACCCTGGAGGCGGGACGGCCTCCCACGACCGTGCTCCCCGGACTGTGGGTGTTCGCCCCCAGCCGCGACAGCCTGGGGGGGACCTCCTGGCTGCTGGCACTCCCGGGCCAGGCGCCGCTGCTGATCGATGTGCCGGCCTACACCGCCGCCAACCTTGCCGCCCTGCGCACGGCCGGTGCCGGCACGATCCTGCTCACCAGCCGCGAGGGCCATGGCCGCTGCCGCCGCTGGCAGGAGGCGCTGGGCTGGCCGGTGCGGCTCCAGGAGCAGGAGGCCTATCTCCTGCCGGGCGTGGTGGGCCTGCGCCCCTTCGGAGATGCACTCGATCTGGGTGGGGGGGTGCGGGCGCTCTGGACGCCGGGGACCACCCCGGGGGCCTGCGTGGTGCATGCGGCCGGGGATCTCGATGTGCTGTTCTGCGGTCGCCTGCTGGTGCCGACCGCGCCGGGGGAGGCCCGGCCGCTGCGCACGGCCCGCACCTTTCACTGGGGCCGGCAGGGGCGCAGCCTCCAAGCCCTGGCCCGCTGGCTTCCGCCCGGTTCCCCCCGCTGGATCGCCAGCGGAGCGGGCCTGGGGGCCCTGCAAGGGGAGAAGCTGATCGACGGCGGCCGCGCTCTGCTGGATGGTCTGCTGGAGCGGGCCTGAGGCTCCGCAGGCTGGCCCATGGGGCCCGGAATGGGTGTGTTCAGGGATGATTTGGAGCCAAACCGTTGTTCAGACGGGGTTTTTGGTTGCCTGGACCGCCCTTCCCCCATACGATTGGCGCGCTGTACCGTTCCGGCGCCGGCGAAGAGGGTGTTTTCCGCTCCGCCCAGCTCACGCATTCTCCTGAAGGTTTTCGCCTCCGATGAACAAAGCTGATCTCGTCAACCTCGTTGCGGTCCGCACCGAATTGACCAAGACCGAAGTGTCCAAGGTCGTCGACGCTGCTATTGAGACGATCGTCGATTCCGTCGTGGAAGGCAAGAAGGTTTCGATCCTGGGCTTCGGCTCCTTCGAGGCTCGCGAGCGCTCCGCCCGTCAGGGCCTCAACCCCAAGACCGGCGAAAAGATCAAGATCCCGGCCAAGCGCGTGCCGGCCTTCACAGCCGGCAAGCAGTTCAAGGACAAGGTCCAGAGCTGAGCCCTGCGGCTCCCACTTCCTTCCCGGCTCGAACGGCTGATCGAGGAGGCTGACCGGCGTCGCCTTCAGGGACCAACGGGGCGGTTCGCCCCGTCCCCGAGCGGCCCGTTGCATCTGGGCAACCTGCGCACGGCCCTCCTGGCCTGGCTGCAGGCTCGCCTGAGCGGAGGCCGCTTCCTGTTGCGCCACGACGACCTCGATCTCCCGCGCCTGCGCCCGGGAGCGATCGAGGCGATTGAGGCCGATCTGAGCTGGCTGGGGATCACCTGGGACGGACCGCCACTGCGCCAGAGCGATCGGACCGGGCTCTACGCGTCGGTCCTTTCGGCGTTCCGCCGCTGGGGTGCCCTCTATCCATGCCGCTGCAGCCGCCGGATGCTGGCCGATCTCTCGGCCCCCCATGGCGGCTGGCCGCTCTATCCAGGCACGTGCCGGGACCGGGCCGTGGGCTGGGGGCCTCGGCAGGGCAGGCTCCCGAGCTGGCGGCTGAGGCTGGAGCCGGGGGTCCTGCGCTGGCGGGAGGAGATCGGTCCGAAGGGCTGCCTGGAGGCGGCCACGCAGGTGGGCGATGTAGTGCTCCGCCGCGCCGATGGCTTCCTCGCTTATCACCTCACTTCAGCCGTGGACGACCTGCTGATGGGGGTGACCACCGTGGTGCGGGGTGCTGACCTCTGGCGCTCCACGGCACCGCAGGTGGCGGTGTGCGAGCGGTTGGATAGGCCGTTCGCCGCCACATGGCATGTGCCCCTCTGGCTGGATGAGGCTGGGCAGCGACTGGCCAAGCGGCAGGCGGCTCTGGGGCTGGAGCCCCTGCGGCGGGAGGGCCTCGATGCGGCGGCGGTGATCGGCCGGATGGCGGCCAGCCTGGAGCTGGTGCCCGCCGGCAGCCGTCTGAGCGCGGCGGAGCTGCTGCAGGAGCTGGACCTTGCGGGCCTGCAGGCTCAGTTGCGTCGAGGGGCTGAAGACCTGGGAACTCTTAAGGAAGGTTTCGGGATCAAATGCCCGCCTTTGAGATCAAACTGATCAACTACGCACCGGAGCCTTTCCGTGTCCAGCTCCAGTCCGGAACGCCTCGTCAGTCCGGAACGTTCCAAGCAGAAAGATTCTGCACGTGAAGGAAATCCATCACGGGTGGTGGTGTCGTTTCTCGGCGCCCTTGAAACCGCCTCTGATGTTGATGTCCCTGTTCCCTACCCACAGGTTCTCACCCATCCAGCCCGTACATCCACTTCAGTGAGCGGCTCAGCACAGATGGTTTCCAGGCGCTGCAGCCACTGCGGTGGCAGTGGGGTGCTGCGCCTGGGCGGGCTCAGATTCCGCACCTGCCTTGACTGCCTTGGCCAGGGCAGCCTTGTTGATCACGTGGCCGCCCCCCGCGACATCAGCGCTGCCTGAGCTTTTTCTGGCGCCAGATGAAGAAGGCCGTCGTGGCCACTACCACGCCCAGGGGCAAGGCGGTGAGCAGCAGCAGGATCACGGCGGTCCAGTCGGTGTACATGACTGCTCAGGGGAACAGACCTCATCATCCCAGCCCCCAGGCGCCCCTCGCCCTCAGCAGATGCGGGGCAGCAGTTCGCCGCTGAGGGGCACAAGGACCCGCTCACTCCCGAAGACCGTGCGCAGCAGGACCCGAGCGGCATGATCCCGGACCTCCCCGATCAGAGCTCCGCCGAGAGGTTCCAGGACTGCCAGGGTGGCCGCTGCGGACCGTTCAGGCACCACCGCCACCAACCGTCCCTCGTTGGCGAGATGCAGGGGCTCGAAGCCCAGCAGGTCGCAGGTGCGGGCCACCGTTGTCGACACGGGGATCGCCTCCTCCTCCACGAGGAACTCCAGTCCGCTCGCAGCAGACAGTTCTGCGAGGGCGCCGGCCAGTCCGCCTCGGGTGAGATCCCTCAGACAGTGAATCTGAACCCCGTCCGCCAGCAGGGACTCCACCACGGGCCATAGCGGCGCGCAGTCACTGGCCAGGGGTGGTTGCAGATCCAGGCCATGGCGTGCCGCCAGGATCGCGACGCCGTGGCGACCGAGATCGCCGCTCACCAGGATGCGATCACCGGGTTCGATCGCCAGCGGATCGATGGTCAGGTCGGTGGCCAGCAGGCCGATGCCGCTGGTGTTGATGAATACCCCGTCGCCCTTGCCCCTCTCCACCACCTTGGTGTCGCCCGTCACGATCGTGACGCCGCATTGCCGCGCCGTGTTTGCCAGCGAAACCACCAGGCGCCGGAGAACGGCCAGCTCCAACCCCTCCTCCAGGATCAGTCCCACGCTGAGGTGAAGGGGACGGGCTCCGGCCATGGCCAGATCGTTGGCAGTTCCGGTGACGGCCAGACTGCCGATGTCTCCTCCCGGGAATTCCAGGGGCTGCACCACGTAACTGTCGGTGGTGAAGGCCAGATCGCCATGGGGCAGCTTCAGGCGAGCCGCATCGTGGAGCACCTGGGTGGGATCGCTGTAGAGGGGGCGCAGCTCCTGGTCGATCAGCTGCTGCATCAGCGTGCCGCCGCCGCCATGGGCCAGTCGGATCCGTGCTCCTGTCGCTTCAGCCATGGCGGCGGTAGCGGTGATAGGCGGCACAGGCTCCCTCGCTCGACACCATCGGCGCGCCCAGAGGATGCTCGGGCGTGCAGGAGGTGCCGAACGCCGGGCAATCCCGGGGATTGCGTCGGCCCTGCAGGATCAGGCCGCTGATGCAGACCGTGTCGGGATCGCCATCACCTCCAGCGGGGAGTGGATCGGCGGGTGCGCCGCCGCTCAGGGAGCCGTGGTGCTGGGCATCGAGGCGGGCGTAGGGCCCGCGCAGCGCAAGCCCGCCGCCAGGGATCACGCCGAAGCCACGCCAGGGCTGATCCACCACGGCGAACACCTCTTCCAGCAGCGCCTGTGCCGCCGGATTGCCCCCCGGCTTCACCACCCTTCGATAGGCATTCGCGAGCCGGGGTTCTCCGGCCTCGAGGAGCTCCACGCAACGCAGCAGGCCACGCATCAGATCGATCGGCTCAAAACCCGTGACGATCACCGGCACACCATGCCTCTGCACCAGCTGGTTGAGTTCGCCGGTACCCATCACGGTGCAGACGTGCCCCGCCCCCAGGAAGCCCTGCACCTGGTTGCCATCGGCGCTGAGGATGGCCTCCATCGCTGGGGGCACGCGCACATGGGCCGTGAGCAACGACAGGTTCCGCACCCCGCTGCGCAGGGCCTGGCGGGCGAGCAGGGCGGTGGCTGGAGCGGTGGTCTCGAAGCCCACCGCGAGGAAGACCACGCTGCGGTGGGGATGGCATCGCGCCAGCTCGAGCGCCTGCAGGGGCGAGGTGAGCAGGCGCACGTCGCCGCCGGCCGCCCGTACTCCCAGCAGATCGTCGCTGTTGGAGCCGGGTACCCGAAGCATGTCGCCATATGAGCAGAGGATCACCTCCGGCCGCCGGGCCAGTTGCAGGGCGGCATCGATCGTGGCTGCCGGTGTCACGCACACCGGGCAGCCGGGGCCATGGATCAGGCGCAGACCGGGAGGCAGCAGCTGGTCGAGACCCCAGCGCACGATGGCGTGGGTCTGGCCACCGCACACCTCCATCAGGGTCCAGGGCCTGGTGGTGATGGCGGCCAGCCGGGCCGCCAGCCCATTCACCCCGCTGGTCATGGCAGCGGCGCCGTCGCGCTCAGCTCGTCAGGTGGGAAGGACTCCCCGAAGGGGTCGAAGGTCTGGATCGCCCGCATGTACTGCGCCCGCTCGTAGTCGCTCGGATCAGGACAGCGTTGCTGGCTCATGCAGCCGATCAGCTCCCGCGCCGTGGCGTGATCGTGCTCCTCCAGCCACTGGACCAGCTCGGCTTCGATCACGGTGAGGCGCTGGGGGCCATGGCGCAGCAGGGCTGCCACGATCTGCGTCACGCAGGCACCGGCCATCAGCAGGCGCACCACGTCGGTTCCTCTCTGGACGCCGCTGGTGGCCGCCAGTTCCAGGGGATGGCGGCCATGCAGCAGGGCGATCCAGCGCAGCGGCAGGCGCAGGTCGTGGGTGGTGGAGAGCAGCAGGTTGGGGCGCACCTCGAGCCTCTCGATGTCGATGTCCGGCTGGTAGAAGCGGTTGAAGAGCACCAGAGCGTCGGCTCCGGCGGCCGCAAGCCGCCGGGCCATGGCGCTGAAGTTGGTGAAGAAGGGACTGAGCTTCACCGCCAGGGGCAGCTTCACCTCGGCCCGCACTTCCGCCACCACCTCCTCCACCTGGTTTTCGATCGCGGCGCCGGAGAGGTCCGGATCGGTGGGGATCGCATAGAGGTTCAGTTCGATGGCCTGGGCACCGGCGTCCTCCAGCTGGCGGGCGCAACGCACCCAGCTGCCGGGACTGGTGCCGTTGAGGCTGGCGATCACGGGAATCGACAGACGTTCACGGGCTTCGGTGACGTGGTTGAGATAGAGGTCGTAGCCCACATGGAACAGGGCCTGCTCCGGCACGTAGCTGAGGGCTTCGCCATAGCTTTCGGCACCCTGCATCCCCATCTGATGGAGATCGAGCTGGTCGCGCTCGATCTGCTCCTCGAAGAGCGAATGGAGCACCACGGCGGCGGCCCCCGCCTGCTCCAGTGCCACCAGCTGGTCGATGTCCTCACTCAGGGGCGCCGCGGCACCCACCACCAGGGGGCTGCGCAGCTCCAGACCGAGGTAGGTGGTCGACAGATCGGGACTCATGGCTGGTTCGTCCCTGTCACGGTCGTGGTTTGGCCGCAGTCCTGGGAGGCAAGAGCCCGGTAGAGGGCCCAGCGACGATCAAGCTCCTGCTGGGCCTGTCGACCCAGCTGACGGGCCAGCTGGGGCTGGCTGAACTGGAGCATGCGGAAGCGGTTTTCCTCCGCCATCGTCTCGGCCAGCGGGCGGCTTGGGGCTCGTGAATCCAGCTGGAGCGGATTCTCGCCCCGTTCTGCCCGCCGGGGGTCGTAGCGATAGAGAAGCCAGCGACCTGAATCGACCGCCGCCTGCTGATGGGCCATGCCCCTGGCCATCGTGATGCCGTGTGCAATGCAGTGGGAATAGGCAATGATCAAGGAAGGCCCGGGATAACTTTCGGCTTCGAGAAACGCCCTCACCGTGTGTTCGTCCCGTGCGCCCATGGCCACGCTGGCCACGTACACGCTGCCGTAGGTCATCGCCATCAGCCCGAGATCCTTCTTCGGTGCGGCCTTCCCCGCTGCCGCGAACTTCGCCACCGCAGCGCGTGGTGTGGCCTTGGAGGCCTGGCCGCCGGTGTTGGAGTAAACCTCCGTATCGAGCACGAGGGCGTTCACGTCGCGGCCGCTGGCGAGCACGTGATCGAGCCCGCCGAAGCCGATGTCGTAGGCCCAGCCGTCGCCGCCCACCAGCCACACACTCCGCTTCACCAGCGCGTCAGCCACGCCCAGAAGCCGGGCCGCCGGCGAGCCTGACGCCGCTTCCTGGTCCTGAAGCAGGGTCTTGAGCTGGGCGACCCGCTGGCGCTGGGCAAAGATGCCGGCCTCATCGCTCTGGTCGGCGCCGAGGATGGCCTCCACCAGCTTGGTCGGCAGTGCCAGCAGGGCCAGCAGTTCGCCGGCCATCTGCCGCTGCTGATCCACCGCCACCCGCATGCCGAAGCCGAATTCGGCGTTGTCCTCGAAGAGGGAGTTGCTCCAGGACGGCCCCCTTCCCTCCGCATTTGTCGTCCAGGGGGTCGTGGGCAGGTTGCCCCCGTAGATCGAGGAGCAGCCCGTGGCGTTGGCGATCATCATCCGATCGCCGAACAGCTGGGTGGCGAGCTTGAGATAGGGCGTCTCGCCGCAGCCCCCGCAGGCTCCGGAGAACTCGAACAGCGGTTGCTGCAGTTGCTGCTGGCCGATCTTGCGCAGATTCAGAGCGGCGCGCGGTGCCTCCGGCAGGGTGAGGAAGAAGTCCCAGTGCCCCCGGGCCTGCTCCCGCAGGGGTCGCTGGGGAGCCATGTTGATGGCCTTGCGTTTCGGCTCGGTGCGATCCCGCGCCGGGCACACCTCCACGCAAAGGGCGCAGCCGGTGCAGTCTTCAGCCCCCACCTGAATGGTGAAGGACTGCCCCTCGAAGTCGTGGTCGCGGGCGGGGGCGCGGCGGAACCCCTCGGGGGCGGTGGCGAGTGCCGCGGGCTCCACCACCTTGGCGCGAATCACGGCATGGGGGCAGACCATCACGCACTTGCCGCACTGCACGCAGAGATCGTCCTCCCAGACCGGGATCGACTCGGCGATGTTGCGCTTCTCCCAGCGGGACGTGCCCACCGGGAAGGTGCCATCGCAGGGCAGGGCACTCACCGGCAGCTCGTCGCCACGGCGCTCGAGCATCGGCACGATGACGTCACGCACGAAGGCCGGTGCACCGGCCAGGCGTTCGTCGCTGGAGGCGACCTCCACCCCGCTCTCGCCGAGGACCATCGGGAGGTCGGCGTAGGGGAGGTCCTCCAGGTGGTCGAGGCTCGCATCGAGGGCCCTCAGGTTCATGGCCACGACCGCCTCCCCCTTGCGGCCATAGGTCTTGACGATCGCGGTGCGGATGCGCTCGATCGCCTCCTCCCGGGGCAGCACACCACTCACCGCGAAGAAACAGGCCTGCATCACGGTGTTGATGTGGGAGCCCATGCCCGCCTCCAGGGCCACCCGGCTGGCATTGATGATCCACACCTTCAACTGCTTCGCCTGGATCGTGGCGCGCATCGCCTCCGGCAGCCGCCGCCAGCTCTCTTCGGCCGGATAGGGGCTGTTGAGCAGCAGAGTGCCACCGGTCTGGAGGCCGGCCAGGAGGTCGAAGCGGCCCAGGAAATCCCATTGATGGCAGGCCACCAGGGTGGGGCGCTGGATCAGGTAGGTGGAGCGGATCGGCCGCGGGCCGAAGCGCAGGTGCGACACCGTCACCGACCCCGACTTCTTGGAGTCGTAGACGAAGTACCCCTGGGCATGGAGGTCGGTGCTCTCGCCGATGATCTTGATCGTGCTCTTGTTGGCGCCCACGGTGCCGTCGGAGCCGAGGCCGTAGAACACGGCACGAACTTCCCCCGGCGCTTCGGTGACGAAGTCGTTATCCCAGGGCAGGGAGCGGTGGGTGAGGTCGTCGTAGATTCCCACCGTGAAGTGGTTGAGGGGATCCTCCCCGCAGAGGTGGTCGAACACCGCCTTCACCATCGCCGGCGTGAATTCCTTCGAGGAGAGGCCGTAGCGGCCACCCACCACCCGGGGCAGCGGGGCGCCGCCGCCGTGCTGCCGCTCCCATTCCTCGGCCACCGCCGCCACCACGTCGAGGTAGAGAGGCTCTCCCCCCGCCCCCGGCTCCTTGCAGCGGTCGAGCACCGCGATGGCCCGGGTGCTGGCCGGCAGCGCCTGGATGATGCGCGCAGTGCAGAAGGGACGGTAGAGACGCACTTTCAGCACCCCGACCTTTTCCCCGGTGGCCTGCAGGGCCTCGGCGGTCTCCACCGCCGTCTCGCAGCCGGAGCCCATCAGCACCAGCACCCGCTCGGCGTCGGGGGGGCCGACGTAGTCGTAGGGGGCGTAGGCGCGGCCGGTGAGGGTGGCGAAGGCATCCATCGCTTCGGCCACCACGGCCGGTGCCGCGTCGTAGAAGCCGTTCACCGTCTCCCGGGCCTGGAAGTAGACGTCGGGGTTCTGGGCCGTGCCGCGCACCACCGGGTGATCGGGACTGAGAGCCCGTTGGCGGTGGGCGGCGATCGCCTGCTCGGGAATCAGCTGCCGCAGCACCTCGTCTTCGATCCCCTCCACCTTCTGGATCTCGTGGGAGGTGCGGAAGCCGTCGAACATGTGCAGGAACGGCAGCCGCGAGTGGAGGCTGGCTCTGGTGGCGATGGCGGCCAGGTCCCCCGCTTCCTGAACATTGTTGGCGCAGAGGATGGCGCAGCCGGTTCCCCGCACCGCCATCACGTCGGAGTGGTCGCCGAAGATCGAGAGCCCCTGGGCGGCGAGGGAACGGGCCGCCACGTGCAGCACGGCGGGCGTCAGTTCCCCGGCCAGTTTGTAGAGATTGGGGA
Source organism: Synechococcus sp. UW140 (assembly GCA_943369245.1). GTDB lineage: Bacteria > Cyanobacteriota > Cyanobacteriia > PCC-6307 > Cyanobiaceae > Regnicoccus_A. The sequence continues at coordinate 34,739 of CALRMN020000001.1, forward strand.
TCATCAGCAGCAATCCCTGTGATGCCGTGAAGGTGGTGGTGAGACTGCCGGCCTGCAGGGCGCCGTGCACGGTGCCGGCCGCTCCCGCCTCGCTCTGCAGTTCCACGATCTCGGGCACCGTTCCCCAGAGGTTGGGGCGGCCTTCGGACCTCCAGGCATCGGCCCATTCCCCCATGGGCGAGGCCGGGGTGATCGGGTAGAGGGCGATCACCTCGTTCAGGCGATAGGAGACCCGGGCGGTGGCCTCGTTTCCGTCGATCGTGAGGGTGCTCATGCCTCGTCCTCCTCGACCAGACTCAGCGCCAGCCCCACGTGCACCAGCACCTGATCGCCCACCCGGGCGTCGGGAAGGCAGGCCAGGCTCACCTGCTGGCGGACGCCTCCGAAGTCGACATCGGCCATGCGCCAGAGGTCGTCGTCACCGTCGCCCCTCTGCTCAGACGCCGATTCCGGTGGCCGGGTCGTGATCGAGAGGATGAGACCGGGAACGGCCAGGCACATGGAGGGGACTTCTGGAGGGGAGGCCTTCCCTCCGATTTATAGGCAGGCTGCGGCGAACCGCCCAGACCTGGCCAAGGGCCAGGCCCCCGTCGTTTGCGGGCACCCGTTCACTCCAGCAGGGGGTGAGACCGCTGGCCCGAAGGGCACCGATGGAGCCTTCGAGCAGGATCCGGTTCTGAAAGCAACCGCCGGCCAGTGCCACCACGACCGCCCCTGTGTGCTGGGATGCCGCAACGGCCAGCGCCTGGATGGCCTGGCTCAGGCCGTTGTGGAACCGGGCGGCGCACACCGCGGTGGGGACTCCTGCGTACTGGTCGGCCAGCAACGCCTCGATCAGGGGCAGCCAGTCGAGCCGGCCCATCGCCGGGAGTGTGCCCCTGCCCGTCCCTGCCCCCGTCCGGAGGGGAAACGGGTAGGCCCCTGGATCAGCAGGGGCCTGCGCTGCGGCCGCCTCCAGCAGCAGGCCCCCCTGGCCCTCGAAGCTGAGCACCTGTGCCAAGCCCAGCAGAGAGGCCACGGCATCGAAGAGCCGGCCAACGCTGGAGGTCAGCGGGCTGTTGCAGCGGCTTGCGATCGCCTGAAGCAGCAGCCGTTGGTCGTCTTGGCCGAAAGCGGCACGGGTGTGGCAGGCGCCTGGGTGGTGGAGCGTGGCGGATCCGGCCGCGGCCAGCAGGCCCAGGGCGGCGCGACGCGGCTCGGCCATGGCGCGCTCGCCCCCCGGCAGGGGAAACGGACGCAGGCTGGCCAGTCGGCGCCAGCCGTCGCCATCGATCTGCAGCAGTTCCCCGCCCCAGAGGGACGCCACGGGGTCGTGTCCGTAGCCCAGTCCGTCGAAGCAGAAGGCCAGCACCGGAGCGGTGAGCCCATGCTCCGCCATCACCGCCAGGGCGTGGGCCAGGTGGTGAGGCACTTCACGCTGGTCGAACGGCTGGGTGGCGGCCAGTTGATGGCTGAGATAGCCCGGATGGGCGTCGCTGACGAGCAGGGCCCCGGGCCCCCCATGGCGGTCCAGCAGCTCCGTGACCCCCTCCAGCAGCCGTTGCTGGCAGGCCCCCTCGGCCAGGTCGCCCAGGTGGGGGGCCAGCCAGACCCGGTTGCCGATCGCGAGGGCAGGAGCGTTCTTCAGATCGCCGCCGAGCGCCACCAGCACGTCGGTGGCGCCAGGCACGGTTGGCAGGGCCAGCGACTCGGGTGCCAGGCCCCGTGCCCGGCGGATCAGGGCCGGTCTGCCGTCGATCACCTGCAGCACCGAGTCGTCGAGGGGGCGGGCGATCGGGCGGTCGTGGCACAGCCAGGCGTCGGCGATTCCCTCCAGCCGTTCGAGCGCTTCCGCCGGATCGGTGCAGAGCGTGTCGCCGCTGCGGTTGCCGCTGGTGGCCACCAGGGGCCGGCCGAAGGCACGGATGAGCAGGTGATGCAGGGGCGAGGCCGGCAGCATCACGCCCAGGGCCGGACTGCCCGGGGCGACCGCGGGGAACCACTCCGCTGCCGGCACGCGTCGACGCAGGAGCACGATCGGCGCGGCGGGATGCTGCAGGGCCTCCCGTTCGTCGGCGTCGAGCAGGCAGTGGGCCGCGATCCAGGACGGATCGCCGATCAGCAGGGCGAAGGGCTTGGCGGGTCGCTGCTTGCGTCGCCGCAGTCGAGCAACGGCAGCGGCATTGCCGGCGTCGGCCAGCAGCTGGAAGCCGCCGATCCCCTGCAGGGCCACGATCCGGCCGTCGCTGAGCAGATCGCAGGCGGCTTGGATCAGGGTCGCGCTGTCCTCTCTTCGCGGCCTCCCCGAGGTTGGGGGCTGGGCCGCTTGCGCCCGGATCCGCAGGCTCAAGCGGGGGCCGCAGGCGGGGCAGCCGATCGTCTCGGCGTGGAAGCGGCGGTTGTGGGGATCGTTGAAGTCGTGTTGACAGTTCGGGCACAGGACGAAGCTGGCGAGGCTGGTGTGGGCGCGGGCGAACGGCTCGGCGGTGGCGATGCTGAAGCGAGGTCCGCAGCTGCAACAGCTGATGAAGGGGTAGCTGAAGCGGCGGTCGGCAGGGTCGCTGAGCTCCGCCAGGCAGAGCGCGCAGGGTGCCCGATCGGCCGCCAGGGAGGGCGCCACCAGACCGATGCGCAACGGTGTGGCCGCGCCGGCGGCGATCCGCACCGTCGCGGCAGGGTTGTTGGGTGTTGGGGGCAACCAGCACGGCTCCAGCGCTTCCAGCTGTGCCGGTGGGGGGAGCTCGCGGGGCAGCCGCTCCAGGAAAGACTCCAGCCGATCCCGATGGCCCTCCAGATCGATGCGCACCGAGCCGCGCACGTTCTCCACGTCACCGGCCAGCTCCAGGGCCATGGCCAGTCGGTGGACGAAGGGTCGGAAGCCGACCCCCTGCACGATCCCGCTGCAGCGCAGCTGCAGCCGTGCCCTTGGCGTCACAAGGGCGACGGGATCGGCAGCCCCAGAGCGGCCCGCAGCTCGTCCATGCCGGCCCCCGATTTTGCCGATACCTCCACCACCCGGGCCCGGGGCGCCACCTGGGCGATGTGGCGCAGAGCCTGGCTGCGCTCGAAGCCGACGGCTGCACTCAGGTCGATCTTGCTGATCACCACCACGTCGGCGGTATGGAAGGTGGCGGGATATTTCAGCGGTTTGTCCTCCCCTTCCGTCACCGACAGCATCACCACCCGCAGGCTCTCGCCCAGGTCGTAGGCCGAGGGGCAGACCAGATTGCCCACGTTCTCGATCACCAGCAGATCCAGCGCGGTCAGATCGACGCCGTCCGATTCGAGCGTTGCCAGGGCTGTCTGCACCATTCCCGCTTCCAGGTGGCAGGCCTGGCCGGTGGTGATCTGGATCGCCCGCAATCCCGCCTTCTGCAGGCGCCGGGCATCGTTGTCGGTCGCCAGATCTCCGACCACCGCCGCCAGCCGATGGCTGGCGCCCCAGTCGCGGGCCATCCTCTCCAGCAGAGCGGTCTTGCCCGAACCCGGCGAAGACAGCAGATTGATCACCGGCACGCCTGCCGCTCCGAAGCGCGATCGATTCGCCGCGGCCTGGGCGTCATTGCGGCTCAGCAGATCCTGTCCCAGGTCGAGATGGCGGTGCAGATGCTGGTGCAGGCCAGAGGGCTCCGGCCGATCGGAGGGGATCGTGGGGGCGCCACAGTTGCAGTCGAGGCACATCGGCGGTGGACTCCCTGGACGGCGGACTGTGAAGGGCTCAGATCGATACACGTCCTGAGAAGACGCTAGTCAGGGCATGCAGGAGGTGCCAGACGCGCAGGAGGTGCCTCGACGCCTCATGGCAGACGCGGATCGTCGCCGCAGTCGAGATCCAGGGAGGCGAGCTGCAGCTCCCGGCCCTGAACCAGCTCCCGACTGATCGAGCCACAGTCGGGACATTCACAGACTCCGTCATGGGCCGGGAACGTCTGGCGGCAGACGGCGCAGAAGGCGTGGGCCTGGATCGATTCGATCACCAGGGAGGCCCCCTCTCCGAGGGTTCCCGCCATCACCACGTCGAAGGCGAAGCGCAGCGCTTCCGGCTCCACGCCCGCCAGGCTGCCGATCCGCAGGGTGATCGTGCTGATGCGTCGGGCGTGATGCTCCCCTGCCCGCTCGAGAGCGAGATCACGGACCGCTTCCATCAGGCTCAGTTCATGCAAGCGATTGGTCCAGCCAGGTGTGGAGCAGGCGCCGGGCCTCCGGCAGCAGGGCACGCTGGGATGCGCTCATCGCTGTTCCATGGGGGAACGCGAAGGCCGGCACCAGCAGGATCGTGGCTGCGGGCCGGCTGCCGAACAGCAGGCTGGCCAGTGCCAGCAGGGCGCCCGGCTCCAGATGATGGCTGCTGCTGGTCGGCCCGGAGGAGGCGGCGGCCACCGGGAGCAGTTGCGGTCGGGCCGCCCCCGCTGGTTCCGCCGCGGCAGCCAGCCAGGCATCGATGAACAGCACCCCGTTGCGGTCGACCAGGTCGGCGGCCAGTTCCGGTGTGAGCTGATGCACCATCGCGACGGTCAGATCGGAATGATCAGCCAGGGTTTCGGCCAGATGCCAGCCCACACCATCGTCGCCGCGGAGTGGGTTGCCGATGCCGATCACCAGCCTGGTCAACGCCGGCCTGGTCAACGCCGGCGTTCGGCCATGACCCGCCCGTCGGCTGCCACCAGCTGAAGGTGCAGGGGCATCTGCCCCGCCGCATGGGTGGAGCAGGAGAGGCAGGGGTCGAAACAGCGGATGCCCGCCTCGACCCGATTGAGCATCGCCTCGGGAATCTCGGTGCCGGCCGGCACCGGATCAGGGATGTACTCCTTGGCGATCTGGTGGACGGTCTTGTTCATCGCCAGATTGTTCTGGCCGGTGGCAATGATCAGGTTGACCCGGGTCAGCAGGCCGTTGTCATCCACCTGGTAGTGGTGAAAGAGGGTGCCCCGCGGCGCTTCGCTCACCCCCACCGCCTCGTTGCGGTTGAGGCTGGCGCGGGATCGGACCCGGCCGCTTCTGCACTCCGGATCGTTCACCAGCTGCTCGATCGCTTCGAGGCAGGCCACGATCTCCACCAACCTGGCATGGTGATAGGCGAAGGAGCTGGTGGCCACGCGGCCGCTGCGGTCGCGCATCTCCCCGAGCTCCCGGTCGGCCCAGGGGCTGCCGATCGAATCGCAGACGTTGAGCCGGGCCAGGGGCCCCACCCGGTAGATCCCCTCCGGGTATCCCAGCGGCTTGTAATAGGGGAACTTGAGGTAGCTCCAGGGTTCCACCGCTTCCCCCAGGAAGGAGGCATAGTCGTCCTCGCTGAGGCCATCCGCCACGATCGTGCCGTCCGGAGCGCGGAAGCGAAGCCTCCCATCGATGTGTTCCCAGCCGCCCTCCGGGGTCACCAGAGCCATGAACAGGCTGGGGAAATCACCGAACACCCGCTGCTCCTTCCGCAGGGGGCCATCGAGGAGGGTCTTGTAGAGATCCAGCGCCAGGGTGATGGTGGCCTTCGCTTCGGGGAGGCGATCCAGGATCCAGTCCCTCGCCTCGACGCTGAGGGGCGTGCGCACGCCTCCGGGTACGGCCCAGGCGGAGTGGATCTTGCGACCGCCGAGAAGTTCCAGGATCTGCTGGCCGAACTGCCGCAGGCGGATGCCGGCCCGGGCCAGATCGGGATCGGCCGCCATCAGACCGAAGACATTGCGCTTGGCCGGATCGCTCTCCCAGCCCAGCAGGAAGTCGGGGCTGCTGAGGTGGAAGAAGGAGAGGGCGTGGCTCTGGGTGAGCTGCGCCAGGTTGAGCAGGCGCCGCAGCTTGTCGGCGGCCGGGGGAATCTGCACCGCCAGGAGCTTGTCGCCGGTCCTGGCGGCGCAGAGCAGGTGGCTCACCGGGCAGATGCCGCAGATGCGGGCGGTGATGCCCGCCATCTCGGTGAAGGGGCGCCCCTCGCAGAACTTCTCGAAGCCGCGATATTCCACCACGTGGAAGCGGGTGTCGATCAGGTGGCCGGCTGCATCGAGGTGGAGGGTGATCTTGGCGTGCCCCTCGATGCGGGTGACCGGATCGATGACGACGGTGCGGGTCATGGCGGCAGCAGCGGGGGGATGGGACTCCATCAGCCGAATCGGAGCATCTCGGCCCCTTCCATCACCGGCCGCTCTCCGGCCAGCAGCGGGGCGATCGCCGCCTTGATCCGCTGGGCCGAGGGGGGGCAGCCGGGCAGGAACAGGTCGACGGCGATCACCTCATGCAGGGGCAGCACCCGTGGCAGCAGCTCGGGCACGATGCCGGGGGCGAAGGGGAGCTGGGCCCCGGTGTCAGCCAGTTCGAGATAGCCCCGCTCCAGAACCGCCTGCTGACTGCTGCCATCGGCACCGGTCCAGAGGTTGCGCAGACCCGGCACGTTCGCGGTGACGGCGCAGTCTCCGAAGGAGATCACCAGCCGGGTGCGCTGACGCACGATGCGGGCCAGCTCGAGATTGTCCACATTGGCCACCGCGCCCTCCACCAGGCAGACGTCGACGTTCTCGGGGTAGGTCTTGGTGTCGATCCCCACGGGCGAGAACACCACATCGGCCACAGCGGCCAGATCGAAGAGAAACTCATCGAGATCCAGGAACGACATGTGGCAGCCCGAGCAGCCCGCCAGCCAGACGGTGGCCAGCCGCAGCTTGGGTCGATCCGTGAGCCCCGAGGCGGAAGGCTCGGGTGTGGTCATTGGTTCCTCCAGACGTGGTCGTCGCGGGCGGCCTTGAGCAGGGCGGGCCGGTCGCTGTGGCGCAGCTTCTCGGCAGTGGTGTCCTCCTTGTGGAAGATGGCGCCCGTGGGGCAGACGTCGGCGCACTTGCCGCAGGAGGTGCAGGCCTCCACCTCACCCCAGGGCTGATCAAGGCCGGAGACGATCTTGCAGGAGCTGCCCCGGTTCGCCACGTCCCAGACATGGGCGCCTTCGATCTCGTCGCACACCCGCACGCAGCGGGTGCAGAGGATGCAGTGGTGATGATCGATGGCGAAGAGCGGATGGGAGGCATCCACCTCGCGGTGGGGGTACTGGTAGGGGAAGCGGGAGTGGTCCATCCCCACCGTCACCGCCATCGTCTGCAGCTCGCAGTTGCCATTGGCCACGCAGAAGGCGCAGACGTGGTTGCCTTCGGCGAAGATCATCTCCACCGCCATGCGGCGGAATTCCTGCAGCTCGGGGGTGTGGGTCTGCACCGCCAGGCCTTCGGTGGCTTCGGTGGCGCAGGCGGGGAGCAGCTTGCCGCTGCCCTCCACGGCCACCAGACAGAGGCGGCACGCGGCGACCGGCGTGAGGCCATCCAGGTGGCAGAGGGTTGGAGGGGCGGATCCTGCCGCCCGGGTGGCCTCCAGCAGGGTGGAGCCGTCGGGCACGGCCACCTCCTGGCCGTTCACCTTCAGCGTGATCACGCTCATGGTTCGCTCCTCCCTTCGCCGGGCAGGAGGCAGGCGGTGCGCGGTTCGCACACGGCGGGTGCACGGCAGGCAGCCTCGAATTCGCCGCGGAACCAGCGCAGGGTGCTGAGCACCGGGTTGGGGGCCGCCTGGCCCAGGCCGCAGAGGCTGGTGGCCCTCACCATGTGGCAGAGGGCATCGAGTTTTGCCAGGTCTTCAGGTTCGGCGCGGCGTTCCACGAAGCGATCCAGCAGCTGGACCAGCTGCACGGTGCCGGCGCGGCAGGGCAGGCACTTGCCGCAGCTCTCGTTGACGCTGAAGCGCATGAAGTGGCGCGCCACCTCCGGCATTGAGGTGGTTTCACCCATCACCACCATGCCACCGGAGCCCATCATCGAACCGAGTGCCACCAGGCTCTCGTAGTCGACCGGGGTGTCGAGCCGTTCCGCCGGGATGCAGCCCCCGGAGGGACCGCCGGTCTGCACCGCCTTGACGGCGCTGCCATCGGGCACGCCGCCGCCCATGGTTTCCACCACGGTGCGCAGGGGGGTGCCCATCGGCACTTCCACCAGGCCGGTGTGCAGCACAGCGCCGGAGAGGGCAAACACTTTGGTGCCCTTGCTGCCCTTGGTGCCCATGGCGGCATACCAGTCGCCGCCCTGGCGCAGGATCGTCGGCACGGCGGTGAAGGTTTCCACGTTGTTGATCAGGGTGGGCGCCCCCCACAGTCCCGACTGGGCCGGGTAGGGGGGGCGGGGCCGCGGATTGCCGCGCTGTCCCTGGATCGAGGACAGCAGGGCCGTTTCCTCGCCACACACGTAGGCGCCGGCCCCCACGCGCACCTCGATCGTGAGCTCGAAACCGGTGCCGAAGATGCCCGCCCCAAGCACCCCCTTGCGGCGTGCCTGCTGGAGGGCCAGCCGCAGCCGCTCGATCGCCAGGGGGTATTCGGCCCGCACGTACACGAAACCCCGCGCGGCGCCCACGGCATAGGCGGCGATCGCCATCCCCTCCAGCAGGCGGTGCGGATCGCTCTCCATCACGCTGCGGTCCATGAAGGCCCCGGGATCGCCCTCGTCGCCGTTGCACACCACGTAGCGGGTGCCGGTGGGCTGGAGGGCCACGGTGTCCCACTTGAGGCCGGTGGGATAGCCGGCACCGCCCCGTCCGCGCAGACCGCTGCGCTTCACCTGCTCCCGGACCTCCTCCGGGGTGAGTTCGTGGAGGCAGCGGCGCAACTGGCTGTAGGTCCCGAAGGCGATCGCATCGTCGATCGACTCGGGATTCACCCGGCCGCACCCTTCCAGCACCACGGAGGATTGCAGGGCGAAGAAGGGCAGCTCAGGGTCAAGCCGGTTGGCCTGAAGGATGTCGTTGCCGTGGTCCCCGTTGCGGGCGGCATCCAGGAGAGTGCTGGCCTCGGCGGGGGAAACACCGCCATAGAGGGTGGTGCCACCGGGGCCGTCGCAGGCCACCAGAGGCCCCCTGCCGCACAGCCGCAGGCAGCCCACCGGTTTGATCGAAAGCTCGTGGGCCGTCTGGCCTGCGGCATCCCGGGCCGCTTCCAGGGCGGCCTGGAGCTCCTGACTGCCGGCGCTGCGGCAGCCGCTGGCACCGCAGCAGCGCAGCTGACGGGCCGGGGTGGTCTGGGTGGGGCTGCTCATTCGGCGACCGTTCCTGCTTCCGGCATGCCCGTGCTGTCGAACACGGCATCGAGGGCCTCAGGCTGATCGATCGGCAGCTTCGGGACCAGCACCCCATCCACCACCAGCACCGGCGCCTGGCCGCAGGCACCAAGGCAGCTCACATGCTCGACGGCCCAGATGCCGTTGCCGGCTGGGTCGTCGAGTTGCACTCCCAGCCGTTGCACGAGGCGGGCCGCGACCTCGGCTCCCCCCTTGACGAAACAGGCTGTGCCCAGGCAGACGGCGCACCGATGGGCGGTGGGTGGCTCCAGTCTGAAGAGGTGGTAGAAGCTGGCCACTCCGTAGACACGGCTCAGGGGCATCCGCAGCAGGCGGGCCACCTGGTGCAGAGCCTCCTTCGGGAGATGGCCATGGATCTCCTGAACCTGGTGGAGCACCTCGATCAGAGCATCGGGCTGGGCCCCATGCCGGCGGATGACCTGGGCGATCTTGCGGCTGGCGATCTCCTCGGCCGAAGCAGGGGGCCCGGATGGGTCGGGTCGGGGCGGGCTGGTTGCGGTCATGCGCGGTTCCGCATTCCACCTCCGCGTTAGCCACGGTTTCGGGCGGAGGCACCCAGCCGGGGGGCCGTGCGGGGGATCGTTGACATCAGCCCGATCCTCACCTCCGCTCCGATGTGGGCGACCGGATCGATCAGGATCGCGAGTGACAGGCCAGATCAGGCCGTCATCTCCAGGCCAGGGGGCTCCCCAAGTCCGTCGGCCTGCTCCACCGCTGCGCATTGCGCCACAAGCCATGGGTTTCCGCTACCTCAACTCGATCGCCGCCCAGCACAACCTGCAGGATTTTCTCGAGCTCGTCGACCTGGCGGTGGGGGGCGGCAAGGACGCTGGCAATGTGTTTCTTCTGTCCCATCGGCTGCGGGAGTCGAACCCGATGAAGCTGTGCGCCCGGATCCTCGAAAGTGACCCGGCCTCAGCCACCTTGATCAAGGAACGCCGGCTCTGCGGCCCCTACGACGTGGAGGCCCTGGCCGCCCTGCCCAGGGGCACGCTCGGCCACACCTACTCCACGGTGCTGAACGCCCACGGCTATGACATCAATTTCTTCCCTGAACCAGCGTTCTTCAACAACCTGGAGACCGACGCCGATTACATCAATTACCGGGTGTTCGCCACCCATGATCTTCACCACATCCTCAGCGGTTACAGCCTCGACAACTACGGGGAGATCGGGGTGATCAGCATCAGTGTGGGCCAGTTCAACCATCCCGGTCTGGGCTTCACCGATCTGGTGTCGCTGATGCTCAGCTGGCTGATGGGCAGCACTCCGGCCGCCGAACTCAGCTCCCTTGAAGACCAGGCCCGCACGGCCAGGGCCATTCTGCGGCTGATCGTGGATGGCCTCGATACCGGTGCCGCCGCCAAGCGGCTCTTTCCGGTGATCTGGGAGGAGCGCATGGGGCAGGACCTCGCGGAGCTGCGCGCCGAGCTGGGTCTGATCCCGGTGCGTGAGGGGGTGCGCAGCTGGTACAGCAACCCCAAGGTGGCCGCGGCGCTGGCCGCCTGAGAACCCGAACCCAGCTTCCAAGCCGGAATGAGGGGCTCGGCCTCCCTGGCCCGGCACCTAACGTGAACGTCACTTCACAGACGTTCCCACTGAACAGCGGTCGTACTCGTTTCCTCTACGCCCTGGGGCCGGTCTTCATCCTGGTGTCGCACATCGGTTGCCTGCTGCTGCTGGTCACCGGACTGAGCCTGGCGGCCGCGGGCTGGGCTCTGGCCCTCTACCTGATCCGGATGCTGGCCACCACCGCGATCTACCACCGCCTGATCACCCATGGCAGCTACCGGGCTCCCAGGCTGGTGCACTGGATCGGTTCCCTGGTGGGGGCCTCGGCCGGGCAGATGGGTCCGAGCTGGTGGAAGGCCCACCACCTGGCCCACCACCGCCATGTGGACACCGACCGCGATCCCCATTCCCCGCTCAAGCCCCAGGCGGGCCTGCTCGGGTTCTGGCGCTCCCAGGCGGGCTGGCTGCTGGCGCCCTCGTTCTTCCCGGAGCGTTTGCCCGCCGACGTGGAGGCCGATCCGGTGCTGAGGTTGATCGATCGCCTGCATTTCGTGCCGCTGCTGGCCCTGGGCGGGCTGTCCTATGCCCTGGGCGGGCTGGAGTGGCTGGCGGCCTTCTTCCTGAGCACCACCCTGCTCTTCCACGGGGTGGCCACGGTGAATTCCCTGGCCCACCTTTCCGGTGAGCGGCCGTTCCTCACCAACGACATGAGCCGCAACAATGGCTGGGTGGCGCTGATCACCCTCGGCGAGGGCTGGCACAACCTGCATCACGCCTTCCAGTGGTCGGTGCGGCAGGGCTACGGGGTGAGCGGTGGCCGCGTGCAGCGGCTGCCCGATCCCACCTATGCCTTCATCCGCGGCCTCGAACGCCTGGGCTGGGCTGATCGGCTGCGCCTGCCGGCTGCGGACGATCTGCTGGAGCGGGTACGCCCATGAGCTGTTGCCACTGCGCCCGCAGGGCATAGGGAAGCGGCCGCGGCTTGTAGTCGCGGGGGTCGGGCGGGCCGTGGCGCAGCACGGCATTCACCACCGTGGCGTACCGGCGGCTGCTGTTGACCGCCCCGTGGGGAACGCCCGGGGGGATGCGCACCAGCACCGGTTCGTCTTCCCGCAGGGGAATGCGCAGGAGCCGGCCGTCCTCCAGCACCACCAGCTCGAGGGAGCCGCGCAGCAGTATGAGTTGATCGGTCTGGCGGCGGTGGCAGAAGAGCGAGACGGGCTGATGGGGGGCGAGATCGGCGATCAGGGTTTCGTCGCTGGGCTGGGCCTGGCTGAAGAGGGCATTGCCTGAGGCGGTGCGCTCCAGCGGCACCAGTTCGACGCGTCGTGTGAGGGCCATGGGGCGGGCCTCTCGGGGTCAATGGATTTGTCAAGATTGTTGACAAATCGCCGGCAAGTTCGGTGCTGCTGCTACCGAATCACGTTCAGGTCAGGGAATGCTGGTGCGGCTGCCGGAGCACCGGCCTTGGGTGGATGGGGGAACGGGCCGTGCTGGATTCGAACCAGCGACCGTGCGATTAGAAGTCGCATGCTCTATCCAGCTGAGCTAACGGCCCATGGCATCAGCCTAGATTGGGCCGCTGCGCAACTTGCTCAATGGCGGCCTCCCGGCTCAGTGATGCCCAGAAACAGGAGCTGGTGCAGCGGTGGCGGGCTGGTGCATCCAGCGCGGCCCTGGCCGATGGCTTCGGCTGCAGCCCCAACACCGTGACCCGGGTGGTGAAGAGCGCCCTCGACCCCGCGCTCTACGAGCAACTCAAGAAGGACCGCGGCCGACCCGCGGGCCAGCAGGAGGCGCCTGCCGCCAGCGAGATGCCTGCCGTCAGCGGGATCGGCGACGACGCCGACCTCGACCCGATGAACGCCCTCGACCCGGTGAACGACCTCGACAGCGACCCCGACCCCGACCCTGACCCCGACGAGGAGGACGAGGACGGCACCGGTCCCGCTGTGCTGGCGATCGACGACGCCGATGACTTCGGTGAGGACGACGACGGCGACAGTGACGATGGCGACAGCGACGACGGCGACGGGGATGACACCGACGCCGAAGGCAATGTCTTCACCATGGTGGCGGTGGTGGCGGGCGCCAACCTCGGTTCGGGGCTGCGGGAGCGCTCGGCGGTGGTCTGTCAGCCGCTGGAGAGCGCGCCCCTTCCCGCCAGCCTCTACATGCTGGTGGACAAGACGGTCGAGCTGCAGGCCCGCCCGCTCAGTGATTTCCCCGAGCTCGGCGCCCTGCCCGACGACGAGCAGGCGCGCCAGGCCCTGGTGGTGTTCGCCAATCCCCGCCAGGCCAAGCGCCAGTGCGGTCGCACCCAGCGGGTGATCAAGATGCCCGACAGCCAGGTGATTCAGCGCACGGCCACCTATCTGGTGGGGCGGGGCATCACTCGGGTGGTGCTGGAAGGGGCGCTCTACGCCCTCCCCGGCGGCTGATCCCGGCGGGGCAGCAGCAGGGCGGTGGCGCTGCCGCCGCTGATCACTCCTGCTGCCAGGGCCAGCCCCACCAGGAAGCCGCTGGGCAGGGGGGCGCTGCGGCCGATGCCCAGCTGCAGGCTGGGGCGCTCCTCCAGGTTCTGGGCGCCGAGGCAGAGGATCAGCAGCAGCAGCAGGCCGCCGCCGAGGCTGGTGAGCAACAGGCGCAGGCGCAGGAGCATGGCCAGGACGGAGGGTGGTGGAGCAGCTCGGCTCCCAGCATGGTCCATGCAGGGTGGCGGCGCTCAGTCCGGCTGGTGCAGCAGGGCGTAGAGGCTGCGGCGGGAGAGGCCGGTCTCAGCGGCGAGCGCTCGGGCCGCTTCACTGGCGCTCAGGCCTGAGGCCACCTTCCCGCGCAGCTCCTCGGTCAGCTCGGCGTCGCTGCGCAGCGCTGGTGGCTCCGGCGTGGCACCGCCGAGCACCAGGGTGCATTCCCCCCGGGGCGGCACCCGCCGGAAGTGCTCCAGGGCGGCGGCCACGCTGGGACCGATCTGCTGCTCATGGCGCTTGGTCAGCTCCCGCGCCACCTGCAGCGGCCGGTCGCCGAGGGTGGTGAGCAGGTCGTCGAGCAGCTCGATCAGCCGGTGGGGCGCTTCGAAGAGCACCAGCGTGCGTTCCTCGGCCGCCAGCTCCTGGAGCCGCTGGCGGCGCAGGCCGGCCTTGGCGGGCAGGAACCCCTCGAAGCAGAAGCGGCCACTGGGCAGGCCGCTGCTCACCAGGGCCGTGGTCACCGCACAGGGGCCGGGCACGCAGATCACCGCATGGCCGCCGGCGCGGGCGGCCGCCACCAGCGCCTCGCCGGGATCGGAGATGCCCGGCAGGCCCGCATCGCTGATCACCGCCAGGCTTTCGCCGGCGGTGAGGGCGGCGAGGAGTTCGGGGATGCGGGCGGTCTGGTTGTGCTGGTGAAAGCTGAGCAGACGGCTGCGGATACCCAGGCCGGCCAGCAGCTGGCCGCTGTGGCGGGTGTCTTCGCAGGCGATGCGGTCGACCCCCTCCAGCACCCGCCGGGCCCGGGGGGAGAGATCCCCGAGGTTGCCGATCGGTGTTCCCACCAGGTACAGCACCCCGGAGGCGGGTTCGCTGGCTTGCTCCACAATGCGCTTCTGTCCGACCCTGGCTGTGTCCATGATCGCTGCCCCTTGCCTGCCCGCCGGCCTCGATCCCGAAGAGCTGCTGGCACTGCTGCGGCGCCTCAGCTGGGAGTCGGCCGCGATTCTCAGGGCCTACGCCCGCGGCGAGCAGCCCCCCTTCGGCTATGGCTTGGCCCTGAGCGTGGATGAAGGCGGCGAGGGGCCGGTGACGGCGGCTGATCTGGCAGTGAACCAGCACCTGCTCGACGGCCTCGCCCAGGCCTTTCCCGATGCCCCCTGGACCCTGCTGAGCGAGGAGACCGCCAAGGAGCAGCTCAGCGCCGGTGTGCCCCTCGAGGCCGACTGGCTCTGGATCCTCGATCCCCTCGATGGCACCAAGGATTTCCTCCAGGGCACCGGCGAGTACGCGGTGCATCTGGCGCTGGTGCATCAGGGCCAGCCGGTGCTCGGGGTGGTGCTGCTGCCCGAGAAGGAGGAGCTCTGGTTCGGTCTGGTGGGCGCGGCGGCAGAGGAGTTGATCGGTGGCGCCTGGCGGGAGAATCCGGCCGGCGAGCGCTTCGCGCCCCAGCTGAGTGCGCGCAGCGAGCCTGGAGAGCTGGTGCTGGTGGCCAGCCGCAATCACCGCGACCAGCGGCTGGAGCAGCTGGTGCAGGCGCTGGGGCTGGGCTCCTCCCTGGCGGTGGGCAGCGTGGGTTGCAAGGTGGCCACGATCCTGCGCGGCGAAACCGACCTTTACCTCTCGCTCTCAGGCCGCAGCGCCCCCAAGGACTGGGACATGGCGGCGCCGGAAGCGGTGCTGCGGGCGGCGGGCGGGGCCTTCAGCCACGCTGATGGCCGGCCTCTTCAGTACAACAAGGGTGACGGGCTGCAGGCCGGTTGCCTGATCGCCAGCCATGGTCTGGCCCATGAGGAGCTGTGTGAGCGAGCCGCCGCCGCCATGGCGCAGATCGATCCGGGTTTTGCGGTCTGACGCTGGGGTCGTTGGTTGATAGTGGCTCGCTGGTAGCAGGCGAGACCGCCTCCTGGCAAGCGAATGGTTACGGTCCGATCATCGATCGAGGTCGTCCCATGGCGTGCCACGCGTTTCTGTATCACCTGGCCCATTCGCCCCAGACCAGTTGTCACACCAGAGCCCCGAGAAGCTCTCCTGCCCCCACAGCCGCCGACATCGGCTTCGTTCAGGGCGTTCTGATCTACGGCCTTGGCCTGATGGTTGTTCTCGTTGCCGGCCTGCAGGGAGCCAGCGCCCTGCGTGAGCACGCTGCCGAAGCGCTCGTTCGCTCCACGGTCCGCCAGCAGCTGCAGCTGGCGCTGATCAACGGCGGCAGCTCGCTGATCAGCACCTCAGCCGGTCCGTTCTCCTACCTGATCACAACCACGGCCGATGGTTACCGGGTGATGGCGGTGGGGCTGCCGTCCAGCACGTTCTCCGGCAAGACCCTGGTGGGATGTCAGGCGTTGGCCTCCGGCGCGGTGGTGGTGCAGGCTGGCTTCCACCAGCCTGAGCCCGCAGCCTGTGCGGGCCTGGTCGCCACCACCCACTGAGATCAGGCCGCCGGCACCGCTTCCTGGGCCACGCCCCGCAGGGTTAGGTTGATGCGGCCGCGGTTGTCGATTTCGCGCACCCGCACGGTGACGGCATCGCCCACCTTGATCACATCTTCCACCTTCTCCACCCGCGCTTCCGAGAGCTGAGAGATGTGGATCATGCCCTCCTTGCCGGGGAGGATCTCCACGAAGGCGCCGATCGGGATGATCCGGGTGACTGAGCCATTGAACAGCTCGCCCTCGCTGACGCGGCGGGTGAGCCCCTCGATGATCCGCTGGGCTTCCTCGGCGGCGGCGCCGTCGTGGCTGGCGATCGTGACGATGCCGCCGTCCTCGATGTCGATCTTGGTGTTGGTGCGCTCGGTGATGCCCTTGATCGTGCGGCCGCCGGGACCGATCACGGTGCCGATCAGTTCCGGGTCGATGCGGAAGCTGAGCAGGCGCGGGGCATGGGGGGAGAGCACGTCACGGGGCTTGCCGATCGCCTCGAGCATCTTCTCGAGGATGTGCAGCCGGGCCGGGCGGGCCTGGTTGACGGCCTCGGCGATGGTGCTCACCGCCAGACCGCTGATCTTCATGTCCATCTGCAGGGCGGTGATGCCCTTCTCGGTGCCGGCCACCTTGAAGTCCATGTCGCCGAGGAAATCCTCGATGCCCTGGATGTCGGTGAGGATGCGCACCTCATCGCCTTCCTTGATCAGGCCCATGGCGGCGCCGCTCACGGGAGCCTTGAGGGGCACACCGGCATCCATCAGGGCCAGGGTGCTGCCGCAGACCGAGCCCATCGAGGTGGAGCCGTTGGAGCTGAGGCACTCCGAGACCACCCGCAGCACGTAGGGGAAGTTCTCCTTGGGGGGGAGGACGGGCACGATCGCCCGCTCGGCCAGGGCTCCGTGGCCCACCTCGCGGCGGCCGGGGGAGCGCATCGGCCGGGTCTCACCGACGGAATAGGGCGGGAAGTTGTAGTGGTGGAGGTAGGTCTTCTCACCGATGGGGTTGAGATCGTCCATCTCCTGGGCATCGCTGGGGGTGCCGAGGGTGGCGGTGGAGAGCACCTGGGTGAGCCCACGCTGGAACAGGCCCGAGCCATGGACCCGCTTGGGCAGAACGCCCACGGCGGCGCTGATCGGGCGCACCTCATCGAGCTTGCGGCCATCGACCCGCCGGCCTTCGGTGAGGATCTGGGCGCGCATCAGCTTCTTGGTGATGCCCTTGTAGGTGTTGCCCAGGGCCTTGCCGGCGGCGGCCAGGCGGATCGGGTCGTCGTCGGAGAGGGCGGCGATCTTCTCGGCGACGCCGGCCTTGATGGCGTCGAGCTGGGCATCGCGTTCGGCCTTGGTGAGGCTGAACTGCTTGAGCACCTCACCGATGCCCGCTCCGCATTCCTGCTCCAGGAAGGCCGGCAGGGCGGGGTCCTGCACCGGGGCTTCGGGCAACACCTGCTCGATGCCGAGGTCGGCGAGCAGCTTCTGCTGGGCCTTGATCAGTTCGCCCACGGCTTCGTAGCCGAAGTCGATGGCCTCGATCACGTCCTGTTCGGGCAGCTGGTTGGCGCCCGCTTCCACCATCACCACACCGGAGGGGGTGCCGGCCACCACCAGATCGAGCTCGCTGCGCTCGATCTCGCGGTAGCTGGGGTTGAGCACGAAGTCGTCGCCGAGCAGTCCGACGCGCACGGCGGCCATCGGGCCGTTGAAGGGGATCTTCGCCAGCAGGGTGGCGATCGAGGCGCCGGTGACCGCCAGCACATCGGGCGGCACCCGCTCATCAAGGGAGAGGGTGGTGGCGACCACCTGCAGGTCGTCGCGCAGCCAGGAGGGGAAGAGGGGCCGCAGGGGGCGGTCGATCAGGCGGGTGGTGAGGATGGCGCGCTCGGGGGGACGGCCTTCGCGGCGGAAGAAGCTGCCGGGGATGCGGCCCGCGGCGTAGAGGCGCTCTTCGTAATCACAGGTGAGCGGGAGAAAGTCGATCCCTTCGCGGCCCTTGGCGCGGGTGGCCGTGACCAGCACGGCGGTGTCCCCGCATTCGATCAGTACCGAACCCCCGGCCTGGGGGGCATACAAGCCTGTGGTCAGCCGGATCTCCCGACCATCGAAGGAGACCGTCTGAATCTGTCCTGGCACGTCGTCTTATGTCCGTTTTTTATCACGCTCCATTCTCGCATTCAGGCCTGCGGGGGTCTGCCAGCGCAAAAAAGGGTGGCCCCTGGCCACCCCCGCGCATCTGATCAGCCTGCCAGCCGCAGCCAACCACTGGCTGTCGGCCACCGCTGGAGCGGCTTACCAGCTCGACTTGACCACGCCGGGCAGCAGACCCTTGTGGGCGCGCTCGCGCAGCTGGTTGCGGCAGAGACCGAAATCGCGGTAGAAGCCGCGGGGCTTGCCGGTGGCCCAGCAACGGTTGCGCACACGGGTGGGGGCGCTGTTCCGGGGCAGGTTCTGGATCTTGCGGTGGATCTCCAGGCGCTCCATGGGATCGGCGGCCGCTTCGAAGGACGCCTTGAGGGCAGCACGCTTGAGGGCGAAGCGTTCAACTATCTTCTTGCGCTTGACGTCGCGCGCGATCATCGACTTCTTCGCCATGCGGCTGCTGCAATTCGTTCAGTGGGGGACGAGCCTAGCGCGTGGCCTGCCGCCCGTCCCGGCGGCCACCGGGGCCGTGGTCGGGGTGGCTGGGGCAGAGATCGGCGAGGGGGCAGTCCGGGCAGAGGGGCTTGCGGGCGTTGCAGACGGCGCGGCCATGGAAGATCAGCCGGATCGAGAAGTTCTCCCATTCCGGCTGGGGCAGGAGCTTCATCAGCTCGGGCTCGATCCGGCGCGGTTCGCTCTGGCGGGTGAGCCCGAGCCGGTTGCTCAGCCGCCGCACATGGGTGTCGACCGTGACACCGGCGTTGATGCCGAAGGCATGGGCCAGCACCACGTTGGCCGTCTTGCGCGCCACCCCCGGCAGCTCGAGCAGCTCCTCCATCGAGGCCGGCACCTCACCGCCATGGCGCTCGATCAGCAGGCGTGAGGCGGCCACGATGTTCTTCGCCTTGTTGCGGAAGAAGCCGGTGGACTTCACGTAGGGCTCCACTTCGCTGGAGCTCGCCGCGGCGGCGGCAGCGGCATCGGGGAAGCGCTCGAACAGGGCCGGGGTGACCCGATTGACCCGCTCGTCGGTGCACTGGGCCGAGAGCATGGTGGCCACCAGCAGCTCCCAGGGGGTGCGCCAGTCGAGGGAGCAGGTGGCGTGGGGGTAGTGGAGGGCCAGGCGCTCCAGGATCAGGGGAGCCCGCTGGCGCGCCGTGGCGAAGCGGGGCACCTCAGCGGCCGAGCAGCTGCTGCACGACCGAGAGCTGGCTGGTGTCCTTGACGATCAGCACCACGCTCAGCCCCACCAGCAGCAGGAAGCCCGACTGCATGAAGGCCAGCTGCAGGCGGTCGGGCAGGGGCCGGCCGCGCAGGCCCTCCAGCAGCAGCAGGGCGAACTGGCCGCCATCGAGCAGGGGCAGGGGCAGGGCGTTGAGCACCGCCAGGTTGATCGAGATCAGCGCGGCGAACACGAACAGGCTGCCGCCGCCCTGGCGGGCCAGGCTGGCGCCCATCTCGACGATCTTCACCGGCCCCGACACCTGGGGGGCGGTTTCACCGAAGTGGGTGGCCAGGGCCACGAAGCCGTCGACGGTGCGGCGGATCAGCTGCACGAAGACACGGTTGGTCTGGTTGAGCAGCTCCAGCGGTCCCCTGGCGGGACGGAACACCTCGCTGCCGTTGGGCTGCAGCTGGGCGCCGATGCGGCCGATGCCGCTCTGATCGGAGGGGGTGAGCCGCAGGCTGAGGGTTGCGCCGGCCCGCTCGGCCTCGATCTGCAGGGTGCTCTCGGGGGCGCCCTGGATGTCGGCCACCAGATCGACCACGGCCTGGGAGCCACCACCCACGGGCACACCGCCGAGGCTGAGGATGCGATCGCCGGCCATCAGGCCGGCGGCGGCGGCGGCCTGGCCAGGCTGCACCGCCGCCACCAGCACGCCCGGCGTGGCGCTGAAGCCGGCGGGCACGCCCACCATCAGTCCCTGCCCGAAGAGCACGGCCCAGGCCAGCAGCAGGTTGGCGATGACGCCGGCGGCGATCACCAGGGCCCGCTGGTGCAGGGGACGGTTGCGCAGGAGGTCGGGATCATCACTGGGGATGTCGCTGTCCTCGTCGTCGTCGGGGAAGGCCACGAAGCCGCCGAGGGGAATCGCCCGCAGGGCGAACTGCACGCCGCGGCGCTGGCGCTGCAGCAGAGCCGGCCCGAAACCGATCGAGAAGCCGCTGACGCGGATGCCCTGCCAGGTGGCGGCGAAGAAATGGCCGGCTTCGTGCACGACGATCAGGGCCGCCAGGATCGCCAGTGCCGTGAGAACGCCCATTCAGGCTGTGTTGCGCAGGACAGCCATTCTGGGGGTTTCAGCCCTGGGGCGTTCCGATCAGGGTTCCGGCACCAGGCGATCGCAGCCCATGTAGGGCACCAGAGCCTCCGGCAGGCGCACGCTGCCATCGCTCTGCTGGCCGGTTTCGAGCAGGGCGGCCATGGTGCGGCCCACCGCCAGACCGCTGCCGTTGAGGGTGTGCAGCAGGCGGGTCTTCTTGCCGTCCTTGAAGCGGATCGAGGCACGCCGTGCCTGGAACTCGCCGCAGGTGCTGCAGCTGGAGATCTCGCGGTAGGCGCCGGCCCCGGGCAGCCACACCTCCAGATCGAACGTGCGGGCGGCGGAGAAGCCGAGGTCGCCGGTGCAGAGATCGAGCACCCGGTAGGGCAGCTCGAGGGCCTGCAGGATCGCTTCAGCGTCGGCGGTGAGCTGGGCGTGGGCCGCTTCGGAGTCATCCGGATGGCAGAACCAGTAGAGCTCCACCTTGTTGAACTGGTGCAGGCGGATCAGGCCGCGGGTGTCGCGGCCGTAGGAGCCGGCCTCACGGCGGAAGCAGGGGGTGTAGGCGGCGTAGCGCAGGGGCAGCCGCTCGGCGGGGATGAGTTCGTCGCGGTGGAATGAGGTGAGCGGCACCTCGGCGGTGGGGGTGAGCCAGAGGTCGTCGTCGGCGCAGCGGAAGCTTTCCTCGGCGAACTTGGGCAGCTGGCCGGAGGCGGTGAGGCTGGCGCTGTTCACCAGGATCGGCGGCAGCACCTCGCGGTAGCCGCGGCTGGCGTGCTGATCGAGCATGAAGCTGATCAAGGCCCGCTCCAGCCGGGCGCCCTGACCGAGCAGGGTCACGAAGCGGCTCTGGGCGATGCGCACCGAGCGTTCGCTGTCGATCAGGCCGAGGCGCTCGGCGATCTGCCAGTGCTCCTCGAGGGGCGGCTCGCCAGCCAGCGGCAGCCGGGGAGCGCCCCAGCGCCGCCGCTCCACGTTCTCGGCTTCGCCGGACCCATCGGGGCAGTGGGGGGAGGGCAGGTTGGGGAAGGCGAGCAGTTGCTCCCGCAGCCGGGCTTCGAGGGATTTCTCCTCCTCCTCAAGCACCGCCACCTGCTGCTTGATGGTGTTGCCCCGGTCGCGCAGGGCCTGCACCTCGGGGCTGTGGGGCGCTTCACCGCCGCGGATCAGTTCGCCCACCTGGCGGCCGATGCGGTTGCCCTCGGCCTGCAGGTCGCTGCGCTGCTGCTCCAGGTCGCGCTCCTGGCGGGCGATCAGCTGCAGGGCGGTGAGATCGAGAGCCATGCCCCGACGCCCGAGCTGCTCGACGATCAGCTCGGGGTTGTCGCGCAGCAGGCGCTGATCCAGCACGGCTCCAGGTGCAAAGGCGCGTGCAGCCTACGGACTGGTGCTGGAGCAGGCCGCGTGGAAGGGCCTCAGAGCACCTGCACCACTTCGTTCACCTCGGGGATGGCCTCGCGCAGCTTGCGCTCGATGCCCATCTTCAGGGTCATGGTGCTGCTGGGGCAGCTGCCGCAGGCGCCCTGCAGACGCACCTTCACGGTGGGGCCGTCGATCTCGACGATCTCGACGTTGCCGCCATCGGCCATCAGGTAGGGGCGGAGCTCATCGAGCACGCGCTCGACGTTCTCGATCGTGAGGGCGCGGGGGTCGCTGATCGGGGCCTCGACGCTGGCGCTGGTGTCAGGGGTGGCGGTGTCGGTGCTCATGGAGGACTCAGGACGATGAGTTGAGCTTAGGGAGGCGGTCCGGGGGGCGCCTGGTTTCAGTGGTGGTAACGCAGGGGGCGATCAGCGTTCATTCAGGGCCGGCTGCACGGTGTCGATCGTGGCCTCGCTGAGGAAGTAACCGTTGCCGCGCAAGTCGTGGAGAACCGGGCCTGCCGCGGGGATCAACCCGCGCAGACGGGCCATCGCCACGACCGCCGCAGTACCCGTGAGCTCGAGATCCAGCCGGCGGGCTTCTGCACGCCCGGCGCGATCGTCGAGGATCAGCAGCGACGCCAGCCCCCGCTGCCTCAATGAGAGCGCCAGAGCGATGCAGCTGGCTTCGCCCGCATCGACACCTGGGTTGAGGGGTCTGTAATCGCCTGGGTTCGCCGGTTCGCTGAGGCGGAGCCATCCCTCCACCAGGGCTTCGGCGAGTGCCTCCTGGCCGTCATAGGCAACACGTTCTGAGTTGTGCCCACTGATCCGCAGTTCCGCCGCTACGGCAGGGGTGATCAGGATCTGCTCGAACACCTCGCGTAGCAAAGCGAGCCGACCGATCCGGGAGAGCCCGATCAACGGTCCGGCATCGGCGATCACCGCTGGCATCAAGAGTTGGAGGGTGCGGCGTCGAGCCCGAGCCAGCGCCGGGCGGCCTCCAGGTCGGAGCGGGTGTCGGCCGGATCGCTGGAGGTGAGGGGAATCTTCAGGCTGGAGAGCAGTTCGAGGAAGCGCGGCAGCTCGAGGCCGGCGATGCGCGCTGCGGCGGCGGTGGAGACCGATCCGGACTGGATCAGTGTGAGGGTGAGGCCGGAGCGCACAGCGGCCGTGTCGGCCACCCCGAGCCGATCGAGGGCGACCACCAGCGCTGTGGGCTGATCCCTGTTGGTGACAACGGCCATGGCATCGGCCTCGGCCGCACGGATCACCGTGGAGGGGTTGTTCTTGAGCTGGCGGATTGTGAAGGACCGCATAGGTTCCCCCAGCGCGTTCTCCCGGAGCGTAGGAACATTGCAGGCGATGGCCCGTGCACTGAGGAGTCCAGGCCGTGGAGCCCAGGCCGTCTCTCCTTAGGATCGCTTGACCTGCCAGGCCCCCGGGATCCGGCCGGGCCCACCGTGCCGCCAGATCCCCAGCCCCGATGACCGACGTTCCCGTTCAGCGGATCCGCAACTTCTGCATCATTGCCCACATCGACCACGGCAAATCGACCCTGGCCGATCGCTTGCTGCAGGACACCGGAACAGTGGCGGCCCGCGACATGCAGGCCCAGTTCCTCGACAACATGGAGCTGGAGCGGGAGCGGGGGATCACGATCAAGCTCCAGGCCGCGCGGATGGAGTACACCGCGGTCGATGGCGAGACGTACATCCTCAACCTGATCGACACGCCGGGTCATGTGGATTTCTCCTATGAGGTGAGCCGCAGCCTGCAGGCCTGCGAAGGCGCCCTGCTGGTGGTGGATGCCAGCCAGGGGGTGGAGGCGCAGACGCTGGCGAATGTGTATCTGGCGCTGGAGAATGATCTGGAGATCATTCCTGTGCTCAACAAGATCGATCTGCCCGGCGCCGATCCGGAGCGGATCAAGGAGGAGATCGAGGCGATCATCGGGCTCGACACCTCGAAGGCGATCGATTGCTCCGCCAAGACGGGCCTTGGCATTCCCGAGATCCTGGAAGCGATCGTGGAGCGGGTGCCGGCGCCGCCCGACCGGGTGAACGAACAGCTGCGCGCGCTGATCTTCGACTCCTACTACGACCCCTACCGGGGCGTGATCGTGTATTTCCGGGTGATCAGCGGTGTGATCGCCCGCAAGGACAAGGTGCTGCTGATGGCCAGCGGCAAGACCGTGGAGCTCGATGAGGTGGGGGTGATGGCGCCCGACCAGCGCCAGGTGCAGGGCCTTCATGCCGGTGAGGTGGGCTACATGGCAGCCTCGATCAAGGCGGTGGCTGATGCCCGGGTGGGCGACACGATCACCCTGGCCGCCAATCCAGCGACGGAGCCGTTGCCGGGTTACGCCGAAGCCAAGCCGATGGTGTTCTGCGGCCTGTTCCCCACCGACGCCGATCAGTACCCCGATCTGCGCGACGCGCTCGACAAGCTGCAGCTCTCCGATGCGGCGCTGAAGTATGAACCGGAAACCAGCAGTGCCATGGGCTTCGGCTTCCGCTGCGGCTTCCTGGGCCTGCTGCACATGGAGATCGTGCAGGAGCGGCTGGAGCGGGAGTACGACCTCGATCTGATCGTGACGGCGCCGTCAGTGATCTATCAGGTGAACATGATCGACGGCAGCACCTTGATGGTGGACAATCCCGCCACCCTGCCGGATCCACAGAAGCGTGAATCGATCGAGGAGCCCTATGTGAAGCTGGAGATCTACACGCCCAACAGCTACAACGGCGCTCTGATGGAGCTGTGCCAGGAACGGCGCGGTGAGTTCATCGATATGAAGTACATCACCACTGACCGGGTGACGCTGCACTACGAGATGCCGCTGGCGGAAGTGGTGACGGATTTCTTTGATCAGATGAAGAGCCGCACCAAGGGCTATGCCTCGATGGAATACAGCCTGATCGGCTATCGCAGGAACGAACTGGTGCGCCTCGATGTGCTGATCAACAGCGAGAAGGCCGATCCGCTCACCACGATCGTGCACCGCGACAAGGCCTACAACGTGGGCAAGGGGCTGGTGGAGAAGCTGAAGGAACTGATCCCGAGGCAGCAGTTCAAGATCCCGATCCAGGCCTCGATCGGCAGCCGCATCATTGCCAGCGAAAGCATCAGCGCCATCCGCAAGGATGTGCTGGCCAAGTGCTATGGCGGCGACATCTCCCGCAAGAAGAAGCTGCTGAAGAAGCAGGCCAAGGGCAAGAAGCGCATGAAGGCGATGGGCAAGGTGGATGTGCCCCAGGAGGCCTTTATGGCGGTGCTGAAGCTGAATCAGTAGGGCTGCCGCTCAATCCGTGGGCCTGACGCTCAATCCGTGAGACAGGCCAGATCAAGCGCAGCGGGAAGGCCAGGCAGCGGCTGCTGGAGCTTGCGCAGCAGCCGGTGTGGTGGCCCGCAGGCGAGCCAGCTCGCCTTTGAGGGCGTCGTCCTGCCGGGCCGCGGCGGTGAGGAGGTCGCGAAGGCTCTGCTCCAGGGAGAGGCCCTGAGCCCGGGCGCGGGCCCTGAGTGCGGCCACCACCTGATCATCCAGCTGCCGGATCAGGAGCTGCGCCATGGCGCATCCAGGATTGCTATCAATTTTATGATCGCGATGTTCTGAATCAGTAGGGCTGGCGGTGGCGCGGGGGTGGTCCGATCTGGGTCTCCGAGCCGCCCATGATGACCACCCGGCGTGAACGTTCCCGCTCGATGAGTGCCTTGAGGGCCTCACGGATCAGCTGGGTGCGCTCCTTGATGCCGCTGAGGTCTCCGGCCTGACTGAGCAGATCGTCGTCGAGGGTGAGGGTGGTGCGCATGCCTGAGTCTGCTACCGCGACGTGGGACTCAAGCCCTGACAGCCCGGGTCGAGCGATTTCGTTACGGTGAGGTTCAGCAGGCGGAAGGTCCATGACGCTGGCCCATCCACTCCCATCTCCGGCCCTGCAGCCGCTGCGGCTGCCCTGGGATTTACGGCTCAGCCCCGATCAGTTCGAGCTGGTGTGCCAGGCCAATCCCGATGCGGTGCTTGAACTGATGGCCGATGGCCAACTCATCGTCATGACCCCTACGGGAAGCGAAGCCGGCGCCCGCAATAACGAGCTTTCCTTCCAGCTCAAGCTCTTTGCCAACGCCTCTGGAGGTTGGCAGGGGTTCGATAGCTCCACCGGATTTCGTCTGCCCGATGGCTCGGTGCTGAGCCCCGATGCCTCCCTGGTGCGTCTGGATCGGTGGCAGGTTCTCACCCCCGAGCAGCGCCGTGGCTTTGCGCCCCTCTGCCCCGATCTGGTGGTGGAACTGGCCAGCGCGTCCGACGAAGGGCCCCGTGGCGTGAGTGCGCTCCGCCAGAAGATGGACGCCTACCAGGCCAATGGGGCTCAGCTGGGCTGGTTGTTGCTGCCCGAGGAGAGGGCCGTGGAGATCTGGCGCGCTGGGGCTGCCGCCACCCCTGAGCGCCTCGACGATGCCAAAACTTTGGATGGAGGAGAACTGTTCCCTGGCCTGGTGGTGGAGCTGGCTCCGATCTGGGACGTTTGAGAGGGGCCTGTTCCATGCCACAGCGATCATCGAGTGGGTCCGTGCTGCGCTGGCCCAGTTCCGAGAGCGTGCTTGAGGCGGCAGGGCAGTGGGCTGAGCGCCAGGCAGCGGCCCAACCGGAGCTGGAGGCGGTGGGTGTCATCGGCTCCTACGGGCGCGGCGATGCCGGTGTGGGCAGCGACCTGGATCTGCTGCTGGTGCTGCGGCAGTGCGAGCTGCCGATCTGGGACCGCCTGCGCCCCTGGGACACGGCCGATCTTCCTCTCGCCACCGACCTGCTCGTCTACAGCCGCCGGGAGTGGGAGAGCCTCCCCCAATGGAACCCGAAGCTGGCGGCAACGCTTGAGCGCGACCTGCGCTGGCTGATCGCTCCGTCGCCGCTGGCAGCGACGCTGAATCAGTAGGCCAGGCGGCGGGAGCTTTCGTGTTGCACGAGGGCTTTGAGCGCTTCGCAGATCAGGAGGGAGCGCTCGTTGATGCCACATTTTGATGCGCTGCTCTGAGCCCGTGCAACGTTTGTTGAAGCCAGCGCCCAGCCCTGGCTGAATCGGGTGCGGCGGCGCGCCCTGGCTGGGAACGCTTGGGGGGTCGTGGATTGAGGAGTCCGCCGATGGCGGTTCGATGGACGGCTCGACGCTGTCGGGCCCTGGGGACCTGGCGCAAGCGAACGCCGGAGACGGAGGCTGGTTTCCTGCTGCCGCTGGCGTTCGGGGCGTCGCTGGTGTTGATGCTCAGTGCGCTGTCGGTGCAAACGGTGGCGCTGCAGGGCAGCCGGCTGGCGGCCGCGGAGCTGGAGCAGCGGCGGCTGGAGGACGCCCTGGCCTCGGCGGCGGAGCAGGTGGCGAGCCGCCTGAGCGGTGAGCATGCCTGCCTGCTGCCCCTGGCCTCGAGCGCCTGGATCGCGCCGGTGCCCGGTTGCGAAGCAGGGCTTGATCCGGGGCCACTGCTGAGCGGACGGGTGGGAGAGAGCGACTACCGGCTGGTGTCGTGGACTCCGGGGCTGCCCGGCGCGGCGGGCCATCCGGGTGAACTGCGGCTGGAACTGAGCCAGGGGGCCGTGCAGCGGTTGTATGCGCTGGAGCTGGCGGGAGAGGCCCCGCAGCCCCTGCATGTGGCGGGTGTGCGGGGGATGGGGCGATGACGCTGGTGGAGGTGATGGTGTCATCGGTGGTGTTCGCCTTGGCGGCGAACGGCTCCGCGCAGCTGTGGGGATCTGCCCTGGCCTGGAACCAGCGCGCCGAGCGACGGCAGGAGCTGCTGAGCCAGCTCGACCTGGCGCTGCTGCAGCGGGAGCGGGCGCTGCGCCTGGCGGCCGCCGAGGAAGTGGAGGCGGCCGGAGCGGCGGTGCCGATGAGCTGCAGCGCTGCGGCGGCGTGGCTGGGCCTGCAACTGAGCGCGGCCTCCTCCCCCCTGCCGGAGGGGATCGCGCTGACGCCGGAGGCCGCCGAGGCGGAAGGAGCCGGTGCCCTCTGGCTCACGGCCACAGCTGAAGGCATCGAGCGGAAGCGGCTGTTCGCTCCTGCGGCCCATGGCCTGTGCCGGCCATGACCAGGCGATTCACCGCGTCTCGCGATCCCGCTCAGGGCTTTTCCCTCCCGGAGCTGCTGGTGGGCGTGACGGTGCTGCTGCTGCTGGCGGGGCTGTCGATCCAGGCGGGGGCCGAATCGATGGCGCGGCAGCGGCTGGAGGTGGCCACCCGGCGGCTGGTGCTGGGGATCGAGCGGGGCCGCGCGGCGGCGGAACGGCAGGGACGGCCCTGCGGCCTCAGCCTGGCGCCGGCGGGATGGCAGGAGCCGCTGAGCGGGTCTCTGGCCGCCTGTGAGCAGGTCGTGATGCCCCTGGCTGAGGGGGTGGAGAACGGCACGATCGAAATGAACCACAACCTGCCCGACACCCTGCGTTTCAGCAGCAACGGCCTGGTGCTGGATGGCGGCACGGTGGTGCTCAGCAGCGCCGGCACCGAGCTGCGCCGCTGCCTGGTGATGGCCCTGCCCCTGGGGGTGGTGCGGGTGGGCCGCTACGGCGGCGCGCCCGGCGACCGGCCCGACAGCAGCGCCTGCAGCCCGGATCCAACCCTGTGAGACCCCTGACGATGCCAAGGATTCTGACGACGAGACGCCGCCAGGCCAGCGCCGGCTTCGGGCTGGTGGAGCTGCTGCTGGCCATGGCCCTGGGGCTGGTGCTGAGTGGCGTTGTGGTGCAGGCACTGCTGGGGGAGGGGCGCAATGCCCAGCAGTTCTCGCGGTTGGTGCGGGAACGCAACCACCAGCGGCGGGCGCTGGCGTTGATCCGCACGGATCTGGAGGGGGCCACGGAGGTGGTGAACGAGGCGGCACCGCTGCCGGTGAGCTGCGGGGTTGCCGGCCGGCAGGTGGTGCTGCAGCTGAAGCGCGAGGGCACGGTGATCACCTATTCGGTGGGGGCGCCGCCGAGCGGCATCTGGCGGGGGCAGGTGCTGATGCGCTGCGGGCCGGCCTACGGGCTGGAGGGGAGTATCGACCCCAGCAGCGCTTCGCTGAGCCGGGTGGTGGTGGATGGCCTGGCGAGCGATCCCAGCAGCTGGACGGGCTGCGGCCGCCTGCCGAGTGCCACGGCCCTGAACGGGTCGACGGGATTGCCCTTTTCGGCCTGCCTGGATCCGGCTAGCCAGCTGGTGGCGATGCGGCTGGAGCAGAGCTTCGCTGATGGTGGCGGGCCGGTGCAGCGGGTGCGCAGTGAGGTTGTGGTTGGGGCGGGGTGAGTTGCTACACCAGATCAGGAGGGTTGATCGGTGCCTGGATTTTGAGCCCAGACACCCAGTTTGCGAAGTCTCGGCAGGGTTTGCGCGAAGAAGGTTTGCTGAGCCTTGCGCAGGTAGCGAAGTTGGGCGGTGGGTTCGGTGATGGGCTCGTTCTCAGGTCCACGCAGGGTTGCCCCCAGTTTGCTGAGGCCACGCTGAAGGCATCGAGTGAGCTCTTCACCCTCAAGCCCGTCGCCATGAGCACGCAGTAGCATCGCCTGGACGACATTGAGTCCGGCGCCGTTGCCGACGACAGGAGCGGCCAGCGTCTGGTACGGACAACCGGCGATCATCAGATCGATCAGGGCGCTGTTGATCGGCAGGCAATGTTCAATGGCTCGTGGGGCGGCGAAGCCGCGATCAAGGGCAATCCGGTTGCCGTGTAGTAACAGGGCCGCAGTGATCAGTAACTCCTCGAGAGGTTTGCGTACGGCAAAGCTCCAGTCGTCGAAGTTCAGTGGTGCTTCAGCAAGGGCTTGCTCGGCTTGTCCATGAACGTCCGTGCTGCCAATAACCGTACCGAAGGAACATTCAAAGCGATACTCACTGATGGGATTCTCCGCTTGGCGCCGAAAGCGGAGTTCGGCCAGGCGTTGCTCCCGTTGGCCTGGGCTCAGCTGGCGGCGGCCTTTCACGAACAGATCCCGTCGAAAGGACTGCATGGTGGCCAGATCGATCAGGGTTTCCCGCATCAGGGGGTTGGACTCGCCGATCACCATTGAGCGGATGGTCTCAGGAAGCAGCTGGGGGAAGAGTTCCGGCAAGGTGGCCGAACTGATGAGGGTGAGTTTGTGCTGGCGGCAGCGTCGCAGCATTTCTGCCACATAGAGCGGTTGCCAGCCCTCGTTGGCGTACTCCTGGTTGAGATAGGTGCGATCTTGGGATTGCATCGCCGCCAGGCCATCGGCCAGCTGCGGCATCGCGCTGCTGAACGCGCTCGGCGCCTCTGCTGTGCCCAGCAGGGATCCGACAACGGCAACGGCACGTTGGAGCGCTTGAGAGGGATCGGAGGGATCGGAACGTTCTCGCTCCAGAAGCAGAACCTGCTGAAAGGCTGTGCGCTGTAACCAACCGGGGAAGGTGTTGTAGGAGCAATAGAACAGACCACCCGGGACCAGGGAACGGGCGGCAAGCGCCAGAAGCGCTGCTTGCACGGGCTCGATCACCCAGGTGGCAATCCCGTGGGCCGCCACATAGTGGAAGGGTTCAGGGCCGGCAGACTCAATTGATGGACAGAGCTGTTGTTGCTGAAAACCAAGGAAATCGGCTTCCAGGAAACGGATGTTCGCCAGCTCCAGGCTGGCGACAAGGCCATGGGCATGGGCGATGTGATCGGGTAGGAAATCGACTCCAACAAACTCTCCTTCCGGATAGAGGGCAGCCAGCAGACACAGCCCGAAACCCATCCCACAACCCAGTTCGAGGTAACGGAAGGGGACGCCTTCGTAGGGGCGGGGAGGAGCCTGGCCACGAATCAGGGCTGCGAAATCCAGCCAGTTAGGCGCCATCTCGCGATAAAAACCGCAGGTGTAGGTGCTCTCTGAGTAGTATCCGTGATCCCAGCCCATCAAGGTCGCGTACCTGGCTCCCACTCTGACGCTGGCTCCTGGAACTGCCTGTGACGGCCTTTGAGTGGTAACAAAATCCAGCGAGCCGGTTGGGGCTTCAGGAGAAAGCCCTTAGCATGAAAGGAAACGGTTCACAGTGCTTTCTAGCGCTTAACGGGGCAATGGGACACAAACTGCTGTTGACACTGCTCAGCCAGGTTCGGGCCACTCAGGCACACCCCAGGAGATCAACGCGCCAAGCCCAGGGGGGGTTCTCCATGGCCATGACACTTGTGGTGATCCTCTCGTTGATCCTGGGGACTCTGGTGATCGCCAGCCGCAATTCCTCGGGCTTTCTGGCCACGGTGCTGCAGGGGAGGAATCGCGAAGCTCGTGATGTAGCCGAAGCCGGTATTGCTCAGGTGATCAATGAGCTCAACAGGGAGCGCAATCGGCGCCTGCTGGTGTTTGGTCCTCAGGCTAGCTGGAACGATACAGACGACAGGTACAAGAGCGTCTGCACACTGTTAACTGACGTTGACCCCGCAACGCCCAACGCGCCGATCCCGGACCCTGCAGCCGGCGCCGTTGCCGCCGCCCCTACAGCGGCAGCCCTTGGTTTTAACACGACCAGCTGGGTCCCCCTCGGGGCTGGTGGCAATGGGGAGTTCCGGCTGGTGTCGATAGCATACCTGAATCATCAGGATCGCGCAGGCGCTTACCCCAGTGACGATGCCATCTTGTCGGGAACCAACAAAACCCTGATCCGCGTGACTGTGGAATCCCGGCTGGGAAATACTGGCACAGCGCAGTCACGGGTGACCCGAGAGTTTGAGGTAGTGCCCAAGTGTTGCAAACGTTCCTTTGGTGATAACACCTTTGGCGCCAACTTCTTTGGTCGTGACAATCGTACTTGCTACGATGACGACCAAGGTGGTACCGGGGTCGTTACCTCCATCAATGGCGGCACCGTTAAAACCAGCAAAAACACGTTTAGCATCGTCGATGATCAGACACCTCCTCAGCCGGTTACCGAAGTTCTCTGCCGCAGTGATGCACCAACCCCCAACACAAGTTGCGTGAACGGCGACTGGACTCTAGGCAAGAGCATCAGCGTAGTGCCCACTGAGTTCACCGTTGATATCCCCCAATGGCCAACACCTACGGCTGTGATAACCCCAGCAGTGTTGTCGATAACTAACACCCAGTCATATCTTCGTGTCAATGCCAGCAAGACTGATGTCGAGTTTTGCTCAGCGTCTGCTGGTGGAGCATGCA
Organism: Synechococcus sp. UW140; assembly: GCA_943369245.1. GTDB lineage: Bacteria > Cyanobacteriota > Cyanobacteriia > PCC-6307 > Cyanobiaceae > Regnicoccus_A. Next base: position 66,335 of record CALRMN020000001.1, read on the forward strand.
CCAATCTCAGCAATCCTGGCTTGGCCACTGCAGCGGCCGATGATGCGGCTCGCCGCTGTTTCTCAGCAGACCCGCTTGGTACTGGAACCCAATTCTATTGCAAATTCACGCAAATAGATAGCACAAATAATAATTTTATTGTTGACACATCAAACGGCAAAATTAATCTCTTTTTTGATAATCCTCAGGGCACTCCGACAACTTCCCATGACTACACTTTGGTCGGTGGAAATGGCACATTCAATCATGTGAGTTGTTCGGCTGGGCAGGCAGATGCCGGGCGATGCTCTAGTAACGCCACGATTACAGAGATTGAGCGCTGGAATCTTGTTGCTGAGGAGCCTGGAACCTTTGAGTTTAGAGGCACGTCTGCAGCTTTAGCTATGAATCTCTATGCGCCCCTCTCCGATGTGATCTGGCGTGGAGGTGGCAACAGCAATCCAAACTATATTGGCCGCATATGGACCAATGGCCTGACGTTGAGTGGAAGTATTTCCATGCAGGTGCCGCTCTCTTCCCCAGAATTCTGCGATCCCATCACTAATGTCAATAGTATCTGCAATGTGACTGGTGGCCAGCCTTTCATCGATTTCGTAGCACGAAGTGTGAGCTATTCCTCGAGTTTCTGACCATGAACATCCACGCACATCAAGCCAAGCGAAACCTGGTTCTCAGCTTGGGAATTGCCACCGAGAGTGGCTTCACTATAGTGGAAATTATCGTGGCGGCTGTGCTGCTGTCGTTTGTTGCCGGCGGAACCGCGCTCACCTTGATGAGCGCCAACCGCTCCGGTGTCCAAAGCGAGCTGCTGACCAGAACCTCGGCGGCTATCGACACCAACGTGGCCGCGATCTTGGAGCGTAGCGAACGCTTTACCTGCTGCTCTGGAGTATGCACGGCGAACCCAGCAACAATTGCAGCGGCTGGTACCAAGTGCACGGGAACCTTCGGCGATGCCAACTACTACTTCCCCAGCATCGCGCCGGCTGATGTGGCTGATCTCACCAACTTCCTCAGCCGCTGCAAGCCCACCAGCACAACGAACGGTCTAGTGGGGCCTCTGATCGCTGAAATCAATTCTGATGCCAGTCTGAATTTAACAACTCCGCCAGGCATCACGCGTACCATCCAAGTCGACGACCCCGCAGATTTGGAGAATCACCGCCTGCGCATAACCTTTACAGGCAATGGCCTTAACCGTGTGGTGAAGATCGTTCCTAACGTGGCGGTGTGGTGCCCATGAAACTCAATCGGCAATCTCTGATGCCCAGCAGGGGATTCACATTGGTGGAGCTGATGGTGGTGGTGGCGATCATCGGATTCCTCAGCGGCGTTGTAGTGGTAATCTCCGCCAATGAGTGGCGGCGTGATCGGATCAATGCTGTGGCTGTGGAATTCGCCGGGTGGCTGGAGGAGGTGCGTTCGGCCTCCCTGCGGGAGGTCAACAACAGTGGCTGCACGGTCACGATCACGCCGCTCACGGGTGCTCCTTCGGGAACCTTGCTCGCTTCCATCAATCCAGCTGTCTGTCAAGGGGTTCCGCAGGCTAACTTTCTGATTCCGGGCATCACCGCCACAGCCGATCGCTACAGCGCCACCAGCACAGATACCGCGGTCACCTTTACCCCACGTGGTTCCGTGGATTCAACAACGGATGTGATCGTCAACTTGTCGCTGGATAACTCGGTCCCGCTGCGCTGCGTGCGCATCAGTTCCACCGTTGGCCTGATCCGGATCGGGAGCAACAATACCGTCAGCGGAGTGGCAGGAACTTGCACCTACAACACCTTCTAGCCATGGTTTCCCCCTCAGTACGCTATCCAGGAATGCCACCGACGCGATCTCGTCGCAGCGCCTCGCGCTCTGGCTTCACGATTCTGGAATTGTTGATCGCTGCCGTTCTTGGCTCTATCCTCTTTTCGACACTGGCGTCGATGATTTTGGCGCACATCCGTAGCACATCATCGAGTGAGTTGGCGGCTCGGGTGAGGAATGATTCCAATCGCATTGATTATTTCATTCAAACTGAAGCCTCCGAGGCTGCTTCGATCGGCACAGTAGACGTTTCCAATTGCCCTGCTTCCGCTGCAGGGGGCGCAACTCTGTTCAACTTCAATGTGCCCGTCGACACGGGGCAAGCTGATGATCTGACCAACGTCGTGCAAATTTTTTATTACACGGCGAATGGCGACCTGCGCCGATGCGGCCCGCCGATTCTTGCAGATGGCCGATTGGATTATACCGGCACGCCTGTGGATAGCATCGTGAGCACCAATACAACCGTCACTGTTCAGCTCACAGCAGATAATGCTCAGTGTGGAGGGGCTGTGCTGACCAATCGACAGGTCCCCTATCGGATGGTGTTCAACGATCTCACTGCGTCGGGCACCGCAGCCAATTACCAACCTCCTTGTGAGATCGCCAGGGCCAAGTCTTATTTCGTGACGGAGCCGGTGATACCGCCTCCGCCATAACCCAGTTGTTCTGAGATTGCATTGTTCTGCCAGTGCCCACACCCACTGATGACATGCTGTTCTCGGTAGCCGTGGGATTGGCCCTGAGCAGCGGCAAGCTAAGGAAATCCAGCCAGGCTTCAGCGGCAAGCTCGCACAAAGCTCAGGCGAGCTATGCCCTCATGGGTTTGGACGGGAGCTTGATCGCGCGTTTTCCGCTGGAGCAAGTGCTGCACTCGGCTAGCCAGCGCGAGCGGATGTTGAACCGCCTGGAGGGGCGCCGGCAGCTGGAGGGCCTGCCGATCGAGCAGCGCCGTGCGCGTTACCGTGCACGGCCTGAGCGGGAGCGAGCCTTGGCCTGGGCGATCTCCCGCGGGCAGCCGGTCCCGCCCGGGCATTTCGGGGTCAGGGAACTGTTGATTGCCGGGGGGCTGCTGCTGCTCGGCCTGCTCCCCGGGATCGTGTTTCTGATCTGGGCCCTGCCGCGGGGCCGGCGCTACCAGCAGGCGATTGCTGTCCTCCTTCGCCAGTGGCGGGCGGCTGGCACGCCTGATCCCATCGATGAGGCCTTCCTGCGTCTGGTGGGCCGCTGATGCCAGTACCAGCTCGTGTATCGCTGCGCCGCCGCCTGCAGCAATCCAGTCTTCTGGCGGTGCTGGCCGGCTATGGAGTTCTCCTGACGGTGGTTGCTGTCTTGCTGAAGGAGGCCCGCACAGAGCGTCATCGCCGCGGTGTGGAGCAGATGAGGGATGCCCTGATTCAGCAGCCGCGAGCCGCCAGCCCCGCCCAGTTCCAGGCGAGGCTGGATCGGATCGTGGCACCCGGGCGGCTGCTCTGGCTGGAGTTGGAAAGTGGTGAGCCTTTCCGCACACCCCTGCCCACCAGCTACGCACCGGTGAGCGGCTCGCTGGCCGAGCTGCTGGATGTGGCGCAGAGCATGGAGCACCGGAGTGGCGAGACCCTGCGGACCTTCAGTTACCGCGGCCGCCACTACCTCTGTTCCAGCCTGCCGCTGATGTTCGACAGCCGACCGGCCCGGCTGCGACTCCTGGAAGACGTGACCGACGATCAGGGTCGGATCCACACCGTGCTGCTGCTGCTCACGGCCACCGCTGGCCTGTCGGCTCTGATCACCAGCGGACTGCTGAGGTTGGTGCTGTCTAGCGGCTTGCTGCCGCTAGACCGGCTCAGCCAGCAACTGGTTGGGTTCCAGGTGGACCGGTTGGCCGAAGATCGGCTGTCGCTCGAAGGACAGCCCAACGAGCTAATGCCCATCGTGGCAGCTTTCAACGGTCTCCTGGATCGGTTGGCGGCCGGCCGCCAACGGCAGCAGAGCTTCGTGGATGGGGTGGCCCATGAGCTGCGCACACCGATCACCTTGATCAGCGGCTACGCCCAGAGCCTTGAGAGGGCCGCCGATGCGGCAGGCCGGATCTCCGCTCAGGGCCTGGAACCGCTGCGGCGGATCGTGGTGGAAGCCGATCGGATGGGCCGCCTTGTTTCGGATCTTCTCGATCTCGCCCGTGAAGATGGCGGCCGGCTCGAACTCCAGAACACAAGCCTTGATCTCGATGATGCTCTGCTGGAGGCCTACGAGCGGCTTGAGCCCCTCGCCAGGGGGCGCCTTCGGATCGTCCTGCCGGGAGACGGCGAGCCGCCTCTTGGCCATGGAGATCGGCAGCGGATGCAGCAGTGCCTAACCAATCTGATCGAGAACGCGCTGAAGTACACCCCGGCCGGCAGCCAGATCGAGCTGTTCAGCTCCAGCACTCCACAGCATGTAATTGCCCATGTGCGCGATCACGGGCCGGGAGTGCCGGAGTGGGAGCGGAAGCGGATCTTCCAGCGCTTTGTACGGGGCTCGGCGGCGGCTAGCGGCAGCGGGCTGGGGCTCTCGATCGTGCAGCTGCTGATGGAGCGGATGGGTGGCGCCGTGGAGGTGGTGGAGGCCTCCGGCGGTGGGGCCGAGTTCCGGTTGCAGCTGACGCGTGTGGCGGCGATCAATTCTTCGGCGAGCCCTCCCGAAGCATGAAGCCCACGCCGCGCACGGTCTGGATCAGGGTGGGCTGCCCGGTGACCTCCACCTTCTTGCGCAGGTAGCGGATGTACACATCAAGTAGGTTGTCGTCGCCGACATAGCCCTCGCCCCACACCGCGCGCAGGATCGCCTCACGTTCATGCACCTTGTTAGGCGCGCGCAGCAGATGCAGGAGCAGGTCGTACTCGCGCACGGTGAGGCTGATCGGGGTGCCGTCGCGTTCCACCTCCCGAGTGGCGGTGTTCACCATCAGCCCATCCATGCGCAGCACTTCGGCGCCAGCGAGGCCACTGTTGGTATCACGACGCAGGCGGGCTCGGACGCGGGCCAGTAGCTCCTCGATCGAGAACGGCTTGGTGAGGTAGTCGTCGGCGCCTGCATCGAGCGCCTCCACCCGCTCGGCCACCGCATCACGAGCCGTAAGCATCAGCACCGGCGTGCTGATGCCGCTGCTCCGCATCCGCCGGCACACCTCCACACCGCTGAAATCAGGCAGGGTCCAATCCAGCACCAGCAGATCCCACTCCTCATGCCGGATGTGGAGCAGCGCCTCCTGCCCTGTGCCGGCCAGCTCCACCTCATAGCCTTCCAAAGCCAGCTCGCCAGCAAGAAACCGTCGCAGCTCGGGGTCGTCGTCGATGATTAGGAGCCGGTTAGGCATCGCAGCCGGGAGGGTGCACAATTGTAGTCTTCAATTCAAGTTTGGCCGAATGAATCAGTGTTGCAATGTCTGCAGAAGACGGACGATGAGTGGTTCAGCGGCTGGCGGCTTGTTGCGGTCATAAGCTTTAAGGGGTTATGTCGATGGAACTAGTCGATGATCTGGGGGTGCGATGGCGTCTAGGAAGATGTCTAAGCCATGGATTCGGATCTCAGGAATGCTCGCGCACGGGCTGGATGCGCTAAGGCGTATAGGCTACCTGCTTTGCGGCAAAAGCCTAATCAGGTAGAGCGGCCATTCACTGATCCAGCTGGCATCCATTTCTGGTTGGTTGGGGTTGTTCGACTTAATGGATCTCATGAATTGTGAGGTCGTTGAATCGACAGGACTGAGCATCATTGATTCCTGCTGACATGGGACATCAAGGCTGGCGACGCATGGTTCCCTTCCAGCCCAGAGGGTTTTGCCAAAGGTGGAAGAGGCATGGATTTACCGACACACGGCTGCTTGAGCTGGGGAGGGTTGAGGCGTGAAGTGATGACGAAGTTGCCAGCCATATCCAAGCAAGGCCCCATCCGCAATCTGCCTGAAGAGGTTTTCCTCAATGATAGTGGAGTGTAGATGGCTTATTGGGTAGCATTGTCGTCTGACCATGTGCACAGGCAGAAGGGTGGCGGTGATCGGCGACAGCGAAGCACGCTTCCAGGAGGCGGGAAGCTTGGTCTTGAAGGGGAATCGCGCCGACGCCCGCCGCATCTACGAGGAACTCGCGAGCGAGGGCATTGAGGTGGCCAGGGCTCTGATGAACCTCGGAGTTATCGAGGGCATGAAGGGGAATCGTCCAGAACGCCTGCGCTTCTTTCGCGAAGCCCTAGCGCACGATCCCCGTCATCTCCCCACCCTGATCAACTTTGGCGTAGCCCTGCGGGAGGAGGGTGATGTGCCGGCCGCGCTGGCTGTGTTGCGTGAGGCCGTGGCGCTCGCTCCTGAGTCTGCGGATGCGCTCACAAAGCTGGGCTGGGTGCTTGAGGCCGCCGGTGAAGTCGACGAGGCCCGCCAGGTTCTTGAGAGGGCTCTGCAGGAGGAGCCTCACCGCGGCGAAGCCCTGCTCTGCCTAGCCCGGCTGGAGGCCGGCAGGGGAAACCTGGCGACCGCTGAGGCTATCGCACGTGAATGGATGAAGCGCGATCCCAATGCTGCCCTCCCCTTCCTCCTTTTGGCAGAACAGGCCCAAGCCCGCGAGCGCCTCGAGGAGGCATTGAGTTGGCTTCGGGAGGGCCTTGAGCAAAGGCCTGAGGAGGAAGCCCTGCTCATGGAACTCGGCCGCTGCCTGATCAACCAGGGGGAGGCGGATGAAGCGATCTTCCCCCTGATGCAAGTCATCGCCGTGAATCCGAGCCACACCAAGGCACTCGTTGGCATGGGCATGGCGTTGCAGATGCTGGGCGATATTGCACAGGCCATCACCTTCCTTGAGAGGGCTCTCGAGGTGAGTCCGAATTACATAGATGCCCTTAACCTCCTTGGAATTTGCTACTATAAGAGTGCCGAGATCGATAAGGCAATAGCTATCTACGAGAAGGGCTTGGAGCTTGAGCCGAAGAATCTGAAGCTTTTGATTAATCTTGCCAGCGCAACTCGCCTAATCGGGGACAACCGCCGCTCAATCAATATCTCTGAGACAATATTGGCTGAGCATCCACTTTATGAGCCTGCTTTCAACCTATTAATGTTTGGTCTCTCGATTGAGGATGGCGCTCATCAGCGCCGATTGTTAGAAGTAGCAAGCGAGTACTGGACGCCTGTTTGTGAGCGCCTTTCCGCTGCGTCTAGACAGCGATCCTCCACAGATGTATCCTGCTTTGCTTCTCTCCCCACCGGTAACCGCCTTCGCATCGGCATTCTTTCAGGTGATGTTGGTGATCACGTTGTGGGGCGCTTCCTAGCCTCCTTTTTGCGCCATTACGACCGCGATCGGCTGGATGTGGAACTGATCGCCACAAATCGACGTTTCGAAGCCCGAAGCAGAGAACTGGCGGATCTAGTAGATCATGCCTTTTCCGTTCAGGGTCTGCCGCATGGCGAAGCCCACAATCAACTCCGTGCTCGGGATTATTCAATTCTGGTGGATACGTCCGGTTACACAGCCAGCTCCCGCATAGCGCTACTTGCCGAGCGGATCGCTTCGGTACAATGCCACTACATCGGTTACCACGCCTCCACAGGGATTCCCACGATTGACTATTTCATAGGAGATGAGGAAACCGTTCCGGAGACTTTCGCAGATCAGTTCATCGAGAAGCTCTGGCGTCTGCCAGTGCCCTGGTTGGCAATGGCACCAGCTCAGGCATTCCCTCTTGCCAAGTCGGAACTTTCGGAGGAGAGGCCTGTACTGGGCTCCTTCAATCAGGTGGCGAAGCTGCGAAAACTGACCCTGCGCTACTGGAGCGCTGCCCTTCGCGCAGTTCCCGAGAGCCGACTTGTGATCAAGGATCGCTGCACAATCAACCACTCGGCGCAGCAGCGCATTCTTGAATCTCTTGCCAATGAGGGAATCAATTCTGAGCGAATATCCTTCCTGGGCTTTTCAAGAAGTCATCGAGAGCATCTTGAGCAGTACAACTGTTTGGATATAGCCCTTGATACTACACCATGGAGTAGCGCCACCACGGGGTTTGACTGCTTGTCGATGGGTGTACCGCTGGCAGGAATTCGGGGAGACTGTACCTCTGCTCGCATGAGTTCCTCCTTATTACGAGCAATCGGGCATCCGGAATGGATTGCTTCTGATGAATCCGTATTCGCGGAAGTGGTGGCGAGGTTGTGTGAGAACGTTGGCGAGTTGCGCGCAGGGAAGGCTGAACTACAAGCGGCAGTTCTCGCAAGCTCTCTGTTTGACCAGCGGAGATTGGCTAGGGAGTTGGGACAGGCTCTTGAATGGATGGCGGCTGGATCAACTCCAATTAGTAGATAATAAAAAGCCTCCCGAAAATAACGGGAGGCGTCGGATAATCATTTTTTAAATAGTTATCTAGTCTTGGGAAAGACTAGATAACTTTAGCTAAGAGTGCAGGTCAGGGAGCCATCTGTGCCGATATCGACTTGAACGGCACTGGAGCCAGTTCCTGTTTGATCAAGACAGCGCAAGCCATCGACTGTACCCACTGAGGACCAGTCGGCTGTGTAGCTGCCGCCAGATGTATCACAAGTGCCAAAAGTGGATGCTGGAGTTGCACCTATGCCCCCGGAAGCCACGAAAACGGCACATTCTTTAGCAAGTCCAATCGATTGACCGATGGCCGCGCCTCCGGCAGCAGCGGCACGAGCCTGGAGGAAGTTTGGCAGGGCGACTGCGGCCAGCAGGCCGATCACCGCCACCACGATCATCAGCTCGATCAGGGTGAAGCCTTGAGCCAGGCCGCGCTGGCTGTTGGCGCGCTGTCTCAAGGCGCGGATCAGTTCAAGTTGAGTTTTGGAGCGCATGGAAAACCTCCGATTACAAATGATTCATAGCAGCCAGTGCCCTCAAGGAGACTCAAGGTTCGGTGCGAAAATTCTTAGGGTTCGCTGAGGACCCCGTGATCATTGGATCTGGCTGTCGGGTGCGTCGACAGTTCGCTTGAGAATCAGCCCGGCCTTGCCTTCGAGCGCATGCTGGCGTCGCTGCATCGCCTCGCTCAGCCAACCGAGCTTCTCGAGGGCCTTCACACGCTGACGAGAGGCCTCCATCGTGGTGAAGGAGGAATAGGCACCAAGCTCTTCCAGGCTCTCGAGAAGAGAGGCCAGGAACCAGGCCTCTGCATCATCTCCGGGATCCAGGGCATCAAAGCGGGGAGAGGGGGACAAGAAGGGTTCACCGGGATGGATCTGCTCGCGAACCGCCAAGTCACCAAGAAGAAGCTCCAGGCTTGCCGTCGCCAGCTTGCGGGATCCCAAATCCCTGGCGAGCCGTGCCAGGCTTGCCAACCGAAGCAGATGTGGATGGTGCTGGCAGAAGCCACGCAATACCAGAGTTCCGTGCTCCAGGGCGAGGTAGCGAAGGATGAGGGGCTGGGAAGAATCGGCGCTAAAGGCGTGGCAAGCCAGTGCCTCCTCCAGTTCGGGGTCCACATAGCCAATCGTCCACTGATCTCCCCACGTCCTGCCCTGAGGGCTGACGGCCAGGATCCGCTTCCATCCATGGCTTGTTCTCAGAGAGATCAGCGCGTCAGGCCATCGTGCAGAACGGGCTGCCTCGAGTTCCTCAAGACTGAGTAACATGCTTCGGCTGGCAAGTTCTCTTGCCTTCTCCGGTTTTGCGGCGAAGAGATTGAGAAGCAGGGGGTCGGGGATGGCGGTGGCGTCGAAGGGCGCCAATACCTCAAGGCCTGGCACCAAGCGATAAGCGTCATAACCCAGGCTGTGGAGATCCCCTAGCAGCAGCGCGGGGACCTCTCCTGGTGTGTCGCGGATATCGAAGAGCAGCAGGGGGGCATGCTGCATCAGGAAACTCTGTCCGCTTTGGAGGATGCGGCGGGTGGAGCCACCGGCGTCAATCTTCACCAGGCTGACCTCCTCCCAGCCATGGGCCTCGCAGCAATCGTCGAGCGTTCGTACCGACACAGCTTCCAAGGTGGAGGCTGCGAGCCCCTCCTTGCTTTCCTCCGCCAGGCTGGCCAGTTCGGCATTCCTGCCTACCAGGAGTGTGCCCTCGCCACTGTGATTGGAGAGAGCCACTCTTTCGAGTCTGATCTGGTCGAAGCCGTTCGCTTCGATGCTCTTCTCCAGATATTCCACCGCGCCACTGGCTGGCTCGTAGGCCCACACCTTGCCCCTGCGGCCCACGGCTTTCGCCATCGAGAGGGCATACACGCCGTAACCGGCGCCAACATCGACCGCCTTCTGACCGGGAGCGAGCAGGCGGCGCACGAAGCCGATCTCATCCTCGAACCAGTCACCTTGTTCCTGGAGTACGTAGGACGTAAAACACTCGAGGGAATCCGGGGCCACAATCAAGGCGCCATCTGGCAGAGTGAAGTTCAGCAGGCCATGGGCAGGCATGACAGCCGGCTGAATCTGAGGTTGTGGCGCCGGGTTGGGCATGGTTTTGCTCCGTGATCCACCATCCAGACCTTAGGAATGGCCGGAGCATCCCGTTGCGGAACACCAAGGCCTCAAATCGCCTCCAAGGCCGTACCTCAGGACAGGGATGAAGCCTGATTGGAAGGGTTGCGCTGGAGGTAGGGGGATTCTGAGGCCTCCGAGGCGGTCCACAAGGCTGCTCGCCCCTCCCCTCATGAGTTGGATCCGCTGGGGACGCCGTGGTTCTGATTACGTGGCAGCCCTCTGAGCCGACCAAATGCCTGGAGTGAAGGGGATTAGCCGGAATGCCTCAGGCTGCCATCATGACAATATTCATCGTTTTAATCCCTGTTTTATGAGCATTGGACATAGGGTTGATCGGCATTCTTTCTGATAGGGTGAATCTAGTCTTTGGGTGGCATCCATGCGCTGCTTGCATATCGGTGGCTCCGCAGCTTCAGGGGGATGGGAAGTCTTCAATGCGATAGCTGGTCCCCATGTCGACCACATCGGCAATGCCAATGACCTCTCCCGTTTTGCGGATAGCACATTTGACAAGGTTTATGCTTCGCATGTCCTGGAGCATTTCGACTATGTCGCCGAATTGATCCTGACGCTGGTTGAGTGGAGGCGAGTGTTGACCCCCGGTGGCAAGCTTTTCATCAGTGTCCCTGACTTGGACACGCTTGCTCGCCTCATCCTCGATCGCGAGAGGCTAGATGTTGATGCTAGGTTCATGGTAATGCGAATGATCTTCGGCGGCCATACTAATTTGTATGACTATCACAAGGTTGGCCTTAATGAGGAATTTCTCGTTAAGTATTTGCAAAACGCTGGCTATGAAAGCATCGTTCGCGTTCCAAGGCTTGGCTTTTTTGCTGACACAAGTGAGATGATTTTTGCAGGAGTACCTATCAGTCTGAACATTGTTGCCGAGAAATCAAGTCAGGAAATCATGGTCGAGGAAAGCCCTGGGCATTAAGGGAACGTGCTGGTGCCTGCGCCGTTGTTTTTGGGCGGTTGCCTGGCCTGACTTCCAGCACCCCCAACAGCCAGGCGCGATCAGGCCTGTGCTGGCGGATTCCGCCGCTCTGGTGCCGATTAGGGAGCGAGTTGAACCCTTTGCCGCTGATCCTCGCGCCGAGCAAGTTACATGGCCGAACTCAGTGGACATTCAGGATCTCCACGGAGCTGCTGGGCACTGGATCACAGCACGGATCCGCGCGACACAAATCCGTTCAGCGATACCAGCATCGGCCTGATCAATCCCTTGGCCCTATGAGCGGGGTTTTCCCTTGCAAGAGCAAAGATGGCTGTTGGCTGTCACTTGCCAACATGACTGACCTTACGCTGGTAAGCCGATGCAGGTTGCCGGCTGATGGATGCCCTGCTCACCCTCTCCTCCAAGGGACAGTTGGTGATCCCGGCTCGGCTGCGCCAGTTGCTGGGGCTGAGGCCTGGGGATCGACTTGCCCTGAGCATCGAGCCGGATGGGCTCCGCCTCACTCCTCAGGCGATCGGCAAAACAGCCTCGGCTCATGAGCTGATCGGCTGTTCGGGCTATAGGGGGCCTGCCGTGTTCCTGGAGCGGATGGACCCGGCCCTTTATGCAGAGCGTCTTCAGCCCTGATGAGCCTCCCAGTTGCCCTTGACACCAACCTGCTGGTGAGGCTGCTCACCAACGACGATCCGCAACAGGCCGAGAGAGTGGCGGATCTGATCGATGCCAGCGCCGGTTGCTTCGTGCCGATCACCGTGGTGCTGGAGTTGGAGTGGGTGTTGCGCGGCGCCTACAAGCTGCCGCGGGATGCGGTGATCCGTGCCTTCGAGGGGCTGATGGCGATCCGTCAGGTGCACCTGGAGCAGGAAGAGCTGGTGTGTCGCGTCCTGGAGTGCCACCGGCAGGGCCTCGACTTTGCCGATGCCCTGCACCTGGCGCGCAGCGAGGGTTGCGGGGCTCTGCTCAGCTTCGATCGTTCCCTGGCCCGCCTGGCGGCCGATCTCTCCCCCAAGCCCAACGTTCTCGAGCCTTGAAGGTCAGCCTTCGGATCGGGAGGGGAAGGCTTCGGGCTGCGCCGCTTTGCTGCATGGATGCGCAACACGCTCGATAGAGAAGACGACGTGCTGGCTGCCCGGCCGAAACTGGTCACCAACGAGCAGATCGACCAGCTGCGTGATCGGTCTGCATCAGTAGCACCGTGGCTTGCAGACTCCAGCTGGGTTGGGCCAGCAGCCTTCCCATCGCGATCATCAGGGCATCCCGGTAGTCCTCTGCCAGCGGGATAGAGGACTGTCCCTGAGCAGTGGCCTGGACTTCAGCTCCATGGGCTCCCCTCCGTGAAGTTCTTCGGCGAATAAATGGTCGGGGTGATATAGGCTTCAACTTGACTTGACTGAGAAGGGAGCGGGGCTATGCGAGTTCATCGGAGACAACTGAGAATTGGATCCGACGTAGCATATCCCCGCAACATGGCACTCTTGGCTCTCAAGCTTGTGCTGAAGATTACAGCAACTTTATCATCTGGTCTCTCGCTGCTTGAGGTTGCCATGATCATTCATGGATGAAGATCATGTGCTCAAGGAAGTTTCAGGAATGTTTGTAGCTATCAGCGAAACAGATTGCGCAGAAGCCCGATCAGCCGAGTCGGCAGCCAGCAGTCGATGCCACGGATCGGCGGGTAAAACTGAAATATCCCGACAGTGCGACGCCGAAGTGGAGCAGACGCCTGAAGATCTCCCTTGTGCTTACCCCGATCTCGCACGCCCAGATCATCGGGCCAATCCGGTAAGGCGCCTGGTTCCACGCTGAAGGTGCCGCTCTGCCATACGTGGATGATAAATGTGTGGCCGACGGCTGTAGCACCAAAGTGCTGGGCGGCCAGGGCAGCGAACTTCTTTCCTCGCGCCCCCTGAAATGGGGAACAACACCGGAACCAGACACTGCCATGCTCTGGGTGCATCTTGTCCCGAATCTGATGGATCAGTGGCAGCAGAGCGACATCGCTAGCCAGGGTGGATGTACCATCAAACACGGCAGAAGTAAGTGCATGACCACCCATATAAGCCCTTCCTGGTGAGCCATGGCCCCAGAACTGCAGGCTTGCGATGGTCTTCCCGCTACCAGTTTTTTCTACCGCACTGAGCAGTTCGCGAAATGCTTCTTCCCAATTGGATGCACCGATTACCACGTCTGCAAACTGCAGAGCTGTATAGAGGGTTCCGCCCTGCTTCCACCAAAACGAGAGCTCTTTGAGCTTGTCAGCACTGAATTCCTCGTCCGGCTCTTGTGATGTATCAGGTGCAGGGTAATCGCTGTCGTCATAGACAACGATGTTGATCGTGCCATTGACTTTCAGCGGGCTACGTTCGTTCGACAGGCGAATGGCTTCTCGGGTGCTTTCATCGACCGTCGGTGTGGCCGGTGTGCGTTCCTGTGTACGCCTGATTTCCAGGTCCATGGTGCTAACTTCCAGAGGATGGGCTTGCTACGTAGAGGTCTCTAGGTGATAACTTGTTCACTAAATACAGGAAGCCGCATTCCAGCAGGAAATTCAGAATGGATGGCGTGGCTTCAGTATCTCTTTTGAATTCCTTTGTCAAATGAGATCTTCGTTTCCGGCTTTGGGGCCAATGAGGGCGAAAGACCAGACCGCCATGACCCCATGCAACACAATAGCTGGCCAAAGCAAGACGCCAGTGCTTCTACCTGCTGTGCCAGCTATTGCCAGAGCAATGATGGCAACAAGATTATAGATCAGCAACCCTCTTATCAGGCCATGGCCGGTCATGTTCTGGTTGTTCCATTGCAGCCCGGCGCTCATTCCTAGCGCAATGAGTCCGAGACCGATAACCCGTGTAGTCATCAATGCTATGGCTCTTGACTCTATGACACCGAGCAATAGATGGTTGACAGTTCCAGGTGCCAAAAGCAAGGCCAAACCTGCTCCGGACTCAAGTACGGCAGTCGTCAGCATGAGCGCCTGCCTCGATCCCATCATGATTGCGGTCACGTGTCGAGCAACACGGTAAGCGGCTTCACGCCCAATGACAAAAGGGCACCTTGTTGTGCAGTGCCTACTCTGCAAAATTATTGAAGTTTCTGGTTGGGGACTCATTCGGCGGCCTTGATCGCGACCTGGCACTCCTGTCTCAGCGCGTCGATCTGACGCAGAAGTTGCTCGCGCGGCGCTGGAAGTGGAAAGGGCCCTTCTTCATAACGGGCTTCCACCGCGAAGGTCTGCAGCTCCAGCAGCTCCGGATCCAGTGAGAGACCAGCCATCGCGGCCAGTTCCGTCAGATCATGCCGCCGCGGTGGCCGGGCATCAGCCAGCGCGATCCAAAGGCCACCAGCGCCTGGATTCCAGGCTGACGGCAGAGCCTCTGCAGGCAGGCCTGCAACCGGGCCGGCTCCAGCCATGATTCAACGTTAGCTGTGGCGGAGCCACACCCACGGTTCGGGCCTGGCGGGCTGATCCAGCCCTGGCTAAAGTAAAGACTCCCTGCTTCCGGGTGAGCCACCGCGGCTGGCATGGTCCTGGCCAAGCGCACCAGCAAGAACCAGCTCACCTTGCCCAAGGCTGTGGTGGAGGCTGTCGGCGTGGCCGACTACTACGACGTGGTCTGCGAGAACGGTCGCATCGTGCTCACACCCGTGCACCCGGACGCTGCCGCCATGGTGCGGAGCCACCTGGCGGAGTTGGGGATCACGGAAGCAGATGTGGCAGGCGCCGTGGCCTGGGCTGGCCAGGAGTGATCGACTCGCGAGCCCCATACGCAGCCCCTCGCGGAATCCTCTGCTCATGAACTGATTCGGGTGCTCGCGTACCCCCAGTTTCGGCTCACACAACCCGACATCAACCGGCTGCTGGGGGATGTACTCCCCTGGTGTGAAACCAACCCTGGCCCCATTGAGCCCACTCAGCACCTGGCACGGGCGGCTGGTGTGCCGGTGCTCGTGAGCGGGGATGCCGACTTGCTGGCCTTGAAGAACGAGTTGACCCCGCTGCTGATCCTCACGCCGGCCGAGTTTCAGTCCTGGCTCGCCGCCCTCACCTGAAGTCGACGTGTCCAGCCGAGCTCCCTAGACGCTCACCATCTCCACGGAGCTTCTGGGAGCTGAATCGCAGCACGGATCTCCGCGAGGACCGCCACAGCCCGGCTCTGTCTCCGCGATCCTCCAGGTTGGGCGGAACAAAGAGCTGCGGCATCCGTTGAATCCGCGAACTCGCTGGCCTCGACTCGGCCTTCAGCCCAGCGGCCGAGGCCGAGGTGGGCCGGCTGATGGAAGCCTCATCTGCCCTGCATCGCGCCTGAGTGGTAGCAGCACAAGCCTTCATGGTGCATGCAATCTGCATGTTCCAAGAGTAAACTTTTGATCACTCGCTGCGCCAGGCTCCATGCCCTCCCTGCAGATTCGCGACCTGCCGGAGCCCTTGCACCGCCTGCTGCAGCGCCGAGCCCGCTTGCATAAGCGCAGTCTCAGCCAGCAAGCCCTGGCTGATCTGGAGGCGCTGGCCGGTGGCGACCCGCGGCAGCGACGCCAGCAGGCCCTGGAGCGGATCGAGCAGCGCTGGCAGCAGCGCCCGGCCCTGCACTGGCCGGAGGCGCCGGAAGAGCTGATCCGCGCCGATCGCGACCGCTGATGGCGGCCACCTGTGTGTTGGATGCCTCAGCGGTGCTGCGGGTGATCACCCATGACCAGATGGGCGCCGCCTGGGCTCAGCGCCTTCAGGAAGCGCCCCTGGTGCTCGCGCCGGAGCTGATGCTCACCGAGGTGGCCAACGCCCTCTGGAAGCTTCAGCGCGCCGGCAGCCTCGCTGGACTGCATCCGCAGCTGCTGCTCGCCGATGCCCGCGATCTGGTCGACCAGATCGAGCCTGATCGCCACCTGCAGGTGGAAGCCCTGGCCCTGGCCTGCCACCTCGATCACCCTATCTACGACTGCCTTTACCTGGCCCTGGCACGGCGGGAAGCCGCCGACCTGCTCACGTCGGATCAACGCCTGCAGCGGCTTGCGGCTCAGGTGCTCCCCTGACCTGGACACGATCCAATTGATGCGCTGATGCTATGGTGGGTTGATGCGCACCACGCTGGATATCGAGGACGACGTACTGGCCGCGGCCAAAGAGTTGGCCCGGAGGCAAGGGCTCTCGGCCGGGAAGGTCGTCTCCCAGCTCTTGCGATCCGCCTTGTCAGGCGGGGTGGAGAAGGCGGATGCTGGATCAATTGTGGTGGCGGGGTTCCGCCCATTCCAGGAGGCCAGTCCGAAACTGGTCACCAACGATCAGATCGACCAGCTGCGTGATCAGGATGGCCTCTGATGTTGGCACTCCTTGATGCGTGCCCTGCTCGACATCAACGTGATCATCGCCCTGCTGGACCGTGGCCATGTGATGCACGGGGCCGCTCGACGCTGGATGGAGCAAGAGCTCGACCATGGCTGGGCCACCTGCCCGATCACTGAAAACGGTGTAGTGCGGATCATGTCGCAGCCTGCCTATCCCAATCATCGCCCTGTCGCTCAGGTGGCCGATCGCCTGGCGGAAGCGTGCAACCATTCCAGCCACGCATTCTGGCCCGAGACGATCAGCCTGTTGGAACCCGGCTTGATCCGCTGGGAACGGCTTCTGGGCCCCCGCCAGATCACCGACAGTTATCTGCTGGCGCTTGCCGTTACGCATGGCGGCCGATTTGTGAGCTTTGATCAGCGCATCAGCTTGGATCTTGTGCCCAAGGCCAGTACCGAACATCTTGCGATGATCGACAGTCCTTGATCGCGGCCTGGCACTCCTGCCTCAGCGCGTCGATCTGACACAGCAGTTGGTCGCGCGGCGCCGGAAGTGGAAAGGGCCCTTCTTCATATTGATTCCCGGCTGACGGCAGAGCCGCTCCAGGCCAGCCTGCAACCGGGCCGGCTCCAATCCGGGGCCCAGCTCCACCGGGCCCGCCAGGGGCAGGGCGTCCTGCCAGGGCAACGGTGCCGTCGCGCTCACTGCAGCCATGGTTCAACGTTAGCTGTGGCGGAGTTACACGATTGCTAGCGTGATAGCAGCTTGGTCGGGGATAGAGCGATGGCGCAGTTGCTGGTTCGCAATCTGGAGTTGTCGGTCAAGGTTGCGCTGCAGCGTCGCGCCCGGCGCCATGGCCGCAGCATGGAGGAGGAAGCCCGCCTGATCCTGCGGCAGGCAGCGGAAGCGGAGCAGGTCCAGCCCGAAGGAGTTGGCCTCGGCTCGCAGATGGCGGCTCTGTTCGCCGGCGCAGGGCTGGAGACGCCGATTCCGGAGTGGCAGGGCCACGAGGCCGCGCCCGCCGCCTTTGATCCGTGATCCTGCTCGATACCAATGTGATCTCGGCCCTGATGCAGACCCGCCCGGATTCAGCGGTGGTGAGCTGGCTGGATGACCAGGGCATCCAGGAGGTCTGGCTGCCCAGTGTGGTGGTGTTTGAGTTGCGGTTTGGCGTGGCAGCCCTGCCGGCCGGTCAACGCCGCCGCTCCCTCCAGCAAGGGCTCGATCAGCTGTTGGAGCAACTGGTTCAGGATCGCATCGCTCCCCTGGATGGTCTGGCTGCCCACCGGGCCGCGGACCTGGCCGCCGAGCGCAAGGCCAGGGGGCGCCAGGTGAATCTGCGCGACACCCTGATCGCCGGCATTGCCCTGGCCAGGGGCGCACAGCTGGCCACCCGCAACACACGCCACTTCAGCGACACCAGCATCAGCCTGATCAATCCCTTTGCCCCGTGACCACCAGCTGGCCATGACCAGGCCGTGAGGTTCAACCCAGAACGGCTTTCAGATCCGCCAACCGCAGCATCAGCACCATGGGATCGAGCGGAGAAGGGTCAACGCCCAGATGCAGATAGAGATCACGGGCTTCCGGGCTGGCCGCGTGCACCAGCAGCACCCCCACGCCCATCTGGTCGCTCGCCAGCAGCACACGCCGGCAGGCGTCCGCCACCAGAGCCCTCGCCAGACCTTGCCCCTGAACGCTGCGGTCCACCGCAAGCCTGGCCAGGATCACGACGGGAATGGGGTCGGGCATGTTGCGGCGGAAGCGGCCTGGCGTGAGCCTTGCCTCCACGCCACCTGAGGCCAGGGCAACGAACCCCACCACCTCCTGGTCTGAACGGCAGACCACGAAGGTTCGGGTGGCACCACTGCGCTGGTTCCCCAGAGCCCTCTGCTGGAGCCAACAGTCCAGTGCCGGATCACCGCATTGGAACAGGGTGAGTTGGTGTTGCTCCCCCAGAGGCTCGGGGGGAAACAGACGGCTCACTCCGGCCAGGGAGCTTTGGCTGTCAGGGTTTGACGGAGACGCGGATTGGGCTGCAGAGGGGCATCCAGGCATTCAAGGAACGCGCTCAGCCGCTCCGGAGCCACCTGCAGCCAAGTCTGCTCCACCAGGGTTTCGTGTGCAGCTCGCCTGGCCGCCTCCAGTACGAAGGTGGTGCGGTTCTGCCCCGAAGCGGCCACGGCCCGATCGATCAGATCCTGATCTTCCGCGCTGACACGAAGGTTCCAGCTCAGCCTGGGGGAAACAGCCATGCCGGCAACTTCATTGACTGAATCAATGTAGACGTTGTCTATGTCGTTGGCGGCAGGGGCGAGGGGTTTGGTTCAGGCGCACGGCTCAGCAGGCAGGGACCCACCCGCTCCACATGGGCTCGCAGAGCTCCACATGGGCTCGCAGATCATCGATCGCCTCCATCAGCCGCGGCAGATCCCCGTGCGTGAGCCTCTCGCCTCGCGAGGTCAGGTCCACGACGCAGCCGGCGCGCCGCCCGTGCCAGCCGCGCCCGGCTGTTGCTTCCCCCAGTCCCCGGCGGCGCGAAGCGCATGCTCTGGTAGCTCGCGGCCAGCTCGGTCAGCACTGCCGCCAGCTCCGGCCGTGCCGCCCCGGCGCGCCGGCAGAAGTGCTCCAGGCTCTCGCCCGGCTCCGGCTCCAGGCCGCCGCGGCGCAGCGGCATCAGCGCCCACTCCAGCCGGCGCCGCGCGGGGTCGCCCTGCCGCCGCTGCAGCGCCGCCAGCAGCGCCAGGCCGCCGGCCAGGGCCAGCCCCACCGCCAGCAGCAGCAGCAGCCCCAGCCACTCGCGCCGGTCGCCCAGCAGCCGCTGCAGAAGGCTCTCCTGCTCGGCGCGGTCGAAGCCCAGCCACCAGCGGCTCCAGGCCACATCCAGCCCCCACCACTGCCGCTGCCCCCAGGTCCACCAGCTGGTCCGGGCCGCCGCGGCCGCCGCCACTGCACTGCCACCGCCACCGCCCGCCGCCCAGGTGGTGGGATCCACCCGCCGCCAGCCCTCGCCCGTCACCCACACCTCACTCCAGGAATGGGCGTTGCTCTGGCGCACATCGAGGAACGGGCTGCCGCCCAGCGGTTCCACCCAGGTGCCGCCCAGGTAGCCGCTCACCACCCGCGCCGGCACCCCCGCCGCCCGCATCAGGGCCGTGTAGGCGCTGGCGTAGTGCCCGCAGAAGCCCTCCCGCCGCTCGAACAGGAAGGCATCGAGGCCGGCGGTCTCGGGTAGGGCTCCGGGGCTGAGGGTGTAGCGGAACGGCTGGCCGCGGAACCAGCTCTCCGCCGCCGCCAGCCGCGCCTCGGCGGTGGGCAGTGCCGCCCAGCGTCGTCCCAGGGCCTCCAGCCGTGGCTGCCGGCCCGCGGGAAAGGCCAGATCCCCAGGCCCGGGCGGCAGCTGTCGCCAGCTGCCGGTTGTCTCCTGCCCCGCCAGCCGGTAGGTGCGCCGCTGTGCCGCCGCCTGCCGCAGCAGCAGCTCGCCGCTGCGGTGCAGCCGCAGGGCCCCGTCGCCGCCAGCGGGCGCCCGCGAGGCCCCGTCCCACGGCACCGCCGTGAACCGGCTCGGCTCCATCAGCCACAGCTGGGTCGCCGGACCCGCGGCCGGCGGAAGCGGGATCGTGTTGTCGTCCAGTGACCGCTCGCCCCGCTGCCAGCGCCGGCCATCGAAGCGGTCGTGCACCAGCACCCGCCAGTAGCGCTCCGCCGCCGGAGGCGGCCCCCCCGCCGCGAAGGCCAGCCGGGCCGCCGGCGCGTCGTTGCCGGCCAGCCGCGAGATGCCGCCCGGATCCAGGTCGGCGCTCAGACCGGTCTGGGCCACCCGATCCTCAGGCGCCGGCAGCGGAACGAGTGGATCCAGCCGCGGCACCAGCACCAGCAGCAGCAGCGCCATGGGCAGTGCCGCCAGGGCCACCTGCAGGCTGCGGCCGAGCAGGGCCCTGGCGTTCAGCCCCGCATCCAGCTCCAGCGCCAGCAGTCCCGCCAGTGCCGTGATCGTGGCGGCCCCCTGCAGCAGCGTGGGCCCCAGCTCCGGTATCTGCGCCGCCAGCAGACCCGCCACGATCAGCTGCAGCAGCGCCACCAGCCGCCGCTCGCCCAGGCTCCTGGCCTCCAGCAGCTTCAGGCCCGCCAGGCCCAGCATCGCCGCCGTCAGCCAGGCCAGGAAGCCCCCCTGCAGCCCCGGCAGGCCCGCCGCCAAAAGGGCCAGCGTCAGCCCCTGCCAGCTGCGCAACTGGCGCCAACCCCTCATCTCCTCCACAGGGCCAGCGCCTCCAGGCAGCGGTCGCGGTGCCCCATCCCCCGGCCTTCCGCCAGCACCCGCCCGCCGGCCACCAACCCCCAGGCCTGGCCCTCGCGCTGGCAGTGCCAGATCCGCTCGCTGAGATGTTCCAGCGCCTGCTCCAACGGCACCGCCGCCGCCACCGTCAGCAATGGGGCCGGTTCGGCGTCGGAGCGGAACGTCTTGGTGTGGCGGCCCCGTCCGGCCGCCAGCAGCTTCCAGGCCAGCCGCCCCTGGCCGTCCTCGGGCCGGTGCGGCTGCACGTCGTGCCAGTCGGCGCTGCCCGTGGCGGCGGCCACTGCCGTGGTCTCTACCCCCGGCGTCTGCCGTCCCACCTGCGCCACCGGGCCCGCCACCCGCGCCGGCCACACCAGCTGGGCGGCCTGCGGATCCCAGCGGGTCCAGCACACGAACAGCCCCAGGGGCGCCGTGGTGCGGATCCGCAGCCGCCCCGGCCGCTGCCACCCCCGCCGGCTGGCCCGCCACGGCACACACAGCCCGTGCTCCCCCGCCGTCAGTGCCCCGGGCCGGGTGATCGGTCCCTCCCCGAAGCGCAGCTCCAGCCCCTCGCAGCGGCCCGGGCAGCGCAGCCAGAGCGGGTAGGCCAGCGGGTCATCGGCGAAGCCCGGCGCCGGCTGGCCGCAGCGCAGCTCCAGCCCCATCAGGTTGAAGTGGGTGAGGTGCAGCGCCAGCAGCAGCAGCGCCAGCATCAGAAAACTCAGCAGCAGCGGCCCGTTGCGCTGCAGCTGGATGCCCACCACCTGCAGCAGTCCAGCCCCCGTCAGCCACAGCCAGCCGAAGCGCGTCGGCACGATGTAGAGGGTGCGCAGCCCCAGCCGCACCCTCTCCCCCCGCAGCGGCTCACCGAAGTCCATCCACCCCGCGCTGCAGCTGCCGGCTCAGCTCGCCCGGCTCGTGGCGGGGCTGGCCCCCGTCCAGGCGGTGCTCGCACACCGGCGTCAGCACCGCCTGCACGTCGTCGGGCAGCACGTGGTCGCGGCCCTCCAGCAGCGACCAGGCCCGGGCCGCCGCCAGCAGCCCCAGCCCCGCCCGCGGCGACAGCGGCATCCCGCCCATCCCGCTGACACGGCTGCGGGCCAGCAGATCGAGCACGTAGTCGATCAGGGCCCCACTGCAGTGCTGGCGGGCCGCCTGCTCCTGCAGGGCCAGCAGATCGGCCGGCCCCAGGCCGGTGGCGACCGTCTCCGGATGGCCGCCCGCTCCCGTGAGCAGCGCCTGCTCCGCCGCCCGCTCCGGAAACCCCAGGCTCAGGCGCATCAGGAAGCGGTCGAGCTGCGATTCCGGCAGCGGCGCCGTGCCGCCCTGATCCAGTCCGTTCTGGGTGGCGATCACCAGGAAGGGATCCGGCAGCGGGTGGCTGGTGCCGTCCACGCTCACCCGTCCGGACGCCATCGCCTCCAGCAGGGCGCTCTGGGTGCGGGGGCTGGCCCGGTTGATCTCATCGGCCAGCAGCACCTCACTGAACAGGGGGCCGGGGTGGAAGCGGAAGGCGGCGGTTGCCGGCTCGAACACGTTGATGCCGGTGAGATCGGCCGGCAGCAGATCGCTGGTGAAGCTCACCCGCTTGAAGCCCAGAGCGAAGCTGCGGGCCAGCGCCTCCGCCAGCGTGCTCTTGCCCACCCCCGGCAGGTCTTCGATCAGCAGATGGCCGCGGGCGAGCAGGCAGGCCAGCGCCAGCTTCACCGCCCGCTCCTTGCCCAGCAGCACTTCCCCGATCGCTGCGATCACCGGTTGGAGGGGGGAGCGCGTCAAGGGGCCGGCTCTCGCGGAGCGTCATCGACCTCACCCTACGGACCACGTTCAGTTGCCGGCCTGCCCGCTGCCCCCGCCAGCGCCGCCCTGCTCCAGACTGGCCGCGCCGAGGCCCGCCATCCATGACCATCCCGCCGAGCCCCGGGCTGCTGCGCCGTTGGCGACCCACCGACCTCTCCGGCCGCATGGCCCGCTGGGGCCTGGTGATCGTGCTGATCTACGGGCTGATCGCCCTGCTCACGCCGCTGCTGGTCCACCTGGGTCTGCTGGCCGACCCCAACACCGGCCTGGACAATCCGATCTACTCAACCCCGTCGCTGCAGCACTGGTGCGGCACCGACCGGCTCGGGCGCGATGTGTGCGTGCGCACCCTCTCCGGCGCCGGCGTGGCCCTGCAGGTGGTGCTGCTGGCGCTGGTGGTGGCCCTGGTGATCGGCGTGCCCCTGGGGATGCTCAGCGGCTACCTGGGCGGCTGGTTCGACCGGGTGCTGGTGCTGCTGATGGACACGCTTTACACCCTGCCGGTGCTGCTGCTCTCGGTGGTGCTGGCCTTCCTGCTGGGCCGGGGCCTGCCCAATGCCGCCGCCGCCCTCTGCGTGGTGTACATCCCCCAGTACTTCCGGGTGGTGCGCAACCAGACGGCCCAGGTGAAGGCCGAGCTCTATGTGGAGGCCGCCCGCACCCTGGGCGCCGGGCCGCTCTGGATCCTGCGCCGTTACCTCTTCCGCAACGTGATCACCTCGGTGCCGGTGCTGCTCACCCTCAACGCCGCCGATGCGGTGCTGGTGCTGGGGGGCCTCGGCTTCCTCGGCCTGGGCCTGCCGGAAACCATCCCCGAGTGGGGCGGCGACCTCCAGCAGGCCCTCACCGCCGTGCCCACCGGCATCTGGTGGACGGCCCTCTACCCCGGCCTGGCCATGTTCGTGCTGGTGCTGGGGCTCTCGTTCCTGGGAGAAGGGCTGGAGGTCTGGGTGAGCGGCGGGGATGGGGGCCGGGCGGCCTAGGCCAGGGGATCTCACCGACTCGGGGATCGGCAGCAGCCTGCCGATCGGCTGAAGTCTTGGCTGTGCTCAAGACCTACAGACGCGGCCGCAACGACCGAGTAAGACGGTGGAGTGGTCTGTGTTGCGTCGATGCCCCCCTGGCTCACCCTCCTGCTGCTGGCCGCCTCCGTGCTGCTCTGGCTGCTGGGCAGCGCCAACGGCGACGACGTGATCGGCCTGCTCGAGCGCCTGCTGGCCCTGGGTGCCCTGGCGGTGGTGTTTCTTGTGGCCCGGCCGCTGCCGCTGGAGATCCTCGGCGTGGGCGTGGCCCTGTGGTTGCCGAGGGCCCAGATGGGCCAGGCGGCACCCCCGTTGCCCAACCGCGACGACGTGCTGATCCCCTTTCTCTAAGCCCGGTCCGCCTGCCGACTCCTGCACCCGGCGGGCCGGCTCAGCAGCGCAACTTCAGGCTGCGGGGCAGCTCCTCGCTGATCTCTCCCTCCGCAGTGAGCCCCGGGTAGGGCCGCCCCTGGCGACGGCACCACTCCGCCACCTGCGGGTAGGCCCACTCGAACAGCAGCCCCTCGCGCGCTCCAGCCGGCAGCCCTTCGCCGGCCTCGGGCACCAGGCCGGCCGCCTGCCGCTGCCGCAGCGCCTCGAACAGCAGCACCGCCGCCGCCACCGACACATTCAGCGACTGCACCATGCCGCCGGTGGGGATGAACAGGGCCTGATCCACCATCGCCGCCGCCGCTTCGCTCAGACCCCACTTCTCCGCTCCCAGCAGGAAGGCCGTGGGGCCGCGGAAGTCGCACTGGCGGTAGTCCACGGCGTCGGTGCCCAGCTGGGTGCCGTAGAGCCGGAAGCCCCTCTCCTTCAGCTGGCCCAGCACCTCCTCCACCCGCTCGTGGGGGCGCAGCGGCACCCACTTCTGGCTGCCCTGGGCGGTGCTGTTGAACGTGCGCGGGCGGCCCTTCAGGCTCACCACATGGGCCTCCAGCACCCCCACCGCATCGCAGCTGCGCAGGATGGCCGAGAGGTTGTGGGGCTTGTCCACCGCCTCCAGCACCACCGTGAGATCGGCCATGCGCCGGTCGAGCACGGCGCGGATCCGCTCGAAGCGGCGGGGCAGCAGGGGCATGGGCGCGGCGCGGGCTGCGCTCAGTTCAGCACCGGATCCAGCCCGGGGATGAAGGCGAGGCTGTCGCCGCTGCTGCGCACCGCCACGCCCCCCTCGAAGCGGCGGAAGGTGCCTTCATCGTCGCGGGCCTGGCCGCTGTTGTCTTCGGCGCGGATCGCCACCCGCCCGTCGCGGAAGAAGGCATAGGCATTGCGGGAGCCATCCGCCCAGGCCAGGTCGTAGAGGGTGCCGCCATGGCGGCCGCTCACGCGGTTGATGCGGCAGGGGATCTGCTCCTCCTCACCGCCCGCGGCGCGGAACAGGCACACCGTGTCGTCGCCGGGGGCGGTCTCGGGGCCGCGGGCGGTCTCAGGCTGGCCCTTCGCCGGCAGCTGCGCCAGGAACTCGCGCACCACCTTCGACGACACCGCGAAGTTCAGCCCCTCGCTGTCGCCGTACTTGAAGGTGGCGATGCCGGCCACGCAGTTGCCCGCATCCAGCACCGGCCCGCCGGAGTTGCCCGGGTTCACCGCCGCATCGATCTGCAGGATCTGCTCGTTGCCGCGCAGGCTGCTCACCACACCGCGGCTGAGGCTGAACTCCAGGCCCTTCGGGGCGCCGATCACGAACACCTCCTGGCCCACCGCCGAGGACTGATCGCGCATGCGCAGCACCTTGCCGCGCTGGCCGTCCACCGCCAGCAACGCCAGGTCGCTGGTGGGCGCCTCGCCCGATCCCCGCGCCACCACCCGGGCCCGGTCGCTGCTGCCATCCACCCACTTCAGCCGCACCACCTCGCTGCCGTCCACCACATGGGCATTGGTGGCCAGATAGGTCATGCCGTTCTGCTGGGCCACCACAAAGGCGCTGCCCAGGCTGTTCCCGCTCGAGACCACCGCCACCCCGTCCCGTGCCGAGCGGAACACCTCCTCGGCGCTCTGGCGGCCCGCGGCGCAGGAGCGGGGCTCGATCGCCTCCGCCCTGGCGGCCGGTGCGGGCCGCGTGGCGGCCGCGGCCCTGGCCGATGGCACATCGGCGGTGGCGCGCACCAGGCCGCAGCCCGAGAGCGTCAGGGCGAGGCCGGCGGCCCCCAGCTTCAGCCCCCAGGCGCTGCGGCTGATCCTGCTGTAACTGTGCATCGTGGTGGCCCGTCAGGGGGCTTGAAAGGAGTTGTGACCTCCGTTCTATGGCCGTGATCGGTCCTCTCCGATCGGACTTCCGCCCGTGCTGATGACAGGATCTTGCCGCCGCTCCCTCCGGTCAGCCCTTGTCATGGTTGATGGCACTCCGGGCTTCGATCAGCGGGTGTGGGAGGCCGTGGCCCTGGTCCCCGCCGGCCGGCTCGCCACCTATGGCCAGATCGCCGAGTGGATCGGCGCCTACGGCTGCGCCCGCCAGGTGGGCTGGGCCCTGCGCCGCCTGCC
The DNA here is from genome assembly GCA_943369245.1 of Synechococcus sp. UW140. Taxonomy (GTDB): domain Bacteria; phylum Cyanobacteriota; class Cyanobacteriia; order PCC-6307; family Cyanobiaceae; genus Regnicoccus_A. The sequence continues at coordinate 92,414 of CALRMN020000001.1, forward strand.
CCTGCCCTCGCAGGTGCCCTGGCACCGGATCGTCAATGCCCGCGGCTGCATCAGCCTCAGCCCCTCCCGCGAAGGCAGCGACTGGATGCAGCGGCAGCTGCTGATCGGCGAGGGCATTCCGGTGGATGAGCAGGGCCGTCTGCCCCTGCGGCGCTATCTCTGGAGACCGCCGCCCCCCGCCGTTTGAGCGCCACCTCAGCCGCCCCAGCCACGCCATCCCCAGACCCCGCCGCGGTCGGGCTGGAGGCCCGGCGTGTGGCCTGGCGGGTGCTGCAGGCCGTCGCGGCCGGCGCCTACACCGACCTCGCCCTGGAGCGGGAGCTGCGCCGCTCCCCCCTGGCGCCCGCCGATCGCGGCCTGGCCACGGAGCTAGCCTGCGGCGCCATCCGCCAGCGGGCCCTGCTCGATGGCTGGATCGATGCCCTCGGCAAGGTTCGTGCGGAGCGCCAGCCGCCGCCGCTGCGCTGGTTGCTGCACCTCGGCCTCTACCAGCTGCTGTTCACGGCCCGGGTGCCGCCCTCGGCGGCGGTGAGCACCACCGTCGAGATCGCCAAACGCGATGGCCTGGCCCGACTGGCGCCGGTGGTGAACGGCTTGCTGCGGGCCTGCTTGCGGCGGCGGCAGCCCCTGGCCGCCGCCGCCGCCCCCTGGGAGCCCCTGTCGCTTCCCGCTGATCCCGCCGCTTCCCTGGCCCTGCGCGGCTCCCTGCCCCCCTGGCTGGCCGCCGGGCTGCTGGAGTGGCTGCCGCCTGAGGGGGCCGAGGCCTTCGCCCTGGCGGCCAACCAGCCCCCCGCCCTGGATCTGCGCGTGAACCGTCTGCGCGCCAGCCGCGAGGGGGTGATCGAGGCCCTCGCCGCCGCGGGCGTGAGCGCCGAACCCCTGCCGGATCTGCCCTGGGGCCTCAGCCTCGGTGGCCGCAGCGGTGATCTGCGCACCCTGCCCGGCTACGCCGAAGGCCACTGGAGCGTGCAGGACCGCACGGCCCAGACGATCGCCCCCCTGCTCGATCCCCAGCCCGGGCAACGGCTGCTCGATGCCTGCGCCGCCCCCGGCGGCAAGAGCACCCACCTGGCGGAGCTGATCGGCGATGCCGGCACCGTGGTGGCGGTGGACCGCTCCGCAGGCCGCCTCCGCCGCCTGCGCGACAACGCCCGCCGCCTCGGCCTGAGCTCGATCGAGCCGCTCACCGCCGATGCCGCCGTTCCCGGAGCCATCGGCGGCCCGCTCTTCGATCGCATCCTGCTCGATGCCCCCTGCTCGGGCCTGGGCACCCTGGCCCGCCACCCCGATGCCCGCTGGCGCATCACCCCGGCCACCATCAGCGAGCTGGTGGCCCTGCAGCACAGCCTGCTGGAGGCGATGCTGCCGCTGCTGGCTCCCGCCGGCCGGCTGGTGTACGCCACCTGCACCGTGCACCCCAGCGAGAACAGCGCCCTGATCGCCGGTGTCCTGGCGCAGCACACCGGCTGGCGCCTGCTCTCGCAGCAGCAGCACTGGCCGGCTCCCCAGGGCGGGGATGGGTTCTATGTGGCGGTGCTGCAATCCCCCGGCTGAGCCAGGCGGGCTAGACGCGCCTTCAGGGAACGGGCGGCGGCGGGACCGGCGGTGGTGGCACGGGCGGCGGCGCCACCGGTGGCGGGGCCACCGGGAAGGAGGGGTTCACCGGAGGCGGGGCCACCGGTGCCGCTGGGCGGGCCGGCGTGGGCTCCGGTGCCGGTGCCTCCGGCAGTTCGGGCAGGGGCGGCAGGTCGCGGCCGGGCTCGCTTGGTGGCGGTGCCTGCGACGGCTCCTGCCAGTCGCGGTCTTCGCCGGGGGTGGGCAGGTTGCTGGGCCGCCCAGGCTGGAAGGTGGATTTGGCTTGTCTGGTGGGTTTGAACGTGCTGGTCAGCACCGGTTTGGGCGGGAACTGACGCACCGGCAGGTCCTTCACCACCACCGCCATGTAGCGGCCCCAGGCAGCGGCGGCCGAACCACTGTCGCTGCCGGTCTTGCTGTTGTTGTCGTAGCCCAGCCAGATGCCGGTGGTGAGCTGGGGAATGCCGCCGATGAACCAGAGATCGCGGGCCCCCTCCGAGGTGCCCGTCTTGCCCGCCACGGGGCGCCCGGGCAGGGAGGCCGCGCCGCCGGTGCCGCCGTTCACCACCTGCTGCAGCATCCACACCATGGCGTCGGCGATGGGGCTGTCCACCGCCCGCCGCCCCTGGTCGCCATCCACCCGGCGGTTCCAGAGCAGCTCACCGTTGGGGCCGCTGATCTCCTCGAAGGGGGTGGCCGAAACAAACACCCCCCGGTTGATCACCGCCGCGTAGGCCGTGGTCATGTCCAGGACGGTCTGCTCGTAGGCGCCGAGGGCCATCGGGTAGAAGCGCCCCAGCTCCCGCGTGATGCCCAGGCTCTGGGCCGTGGCGATCACCTTGTCGAAGCCCACCTGCTGGAGCAGGCTCACCGCCACGGTGTTGAGCGAGTTCTGCAGCGCCGTGGCCAGTGACACCCGCCCCAGGTAGCGGTCGCCGAAGTTCTTGGGGCAGTACCCCGCGAAGCAGCGCTTGGCGTCCACCACCGTGTCCTCCGGCTTCATGCCGGCCTTCAGGGCGGAGAGATACACGAAGAGCTTGAAGGTGGAGCCGGGCGATCGCAGGGCCTGGGTGGCGCGGTTGAACTGGCTCTTGTTGAAGTCCTTGCCGCCCACCATCGCCCGCACCAGGCCGGTGCCGGGCTCCACGGTCACGAGGGCCCCCTCCATGCCGCCGTAGGCGCTGGCGTCGATCACCTTCTGGGCTTCCTCCTGCCAGGCCAGATTCAGACTGCTGCGGATCGTCAGACCCCCCACCTCCAGCTGCTCCGCGCTCAGCACCTTGGGCAGCTCCTGCGCCACCCAGCCGGTGAAGAAGGGTGCGCGGCTGTTCCAGTACTTCGGCAGGGCTGGCTTCAGCTCCAGCGGTGTGGACCTGGCCTCCGCCAGTTCTCCGGCATCGATGAAACCGGCCTGGGCCATCCGCTCCAGGACCACGCCGCGGCGCTGCAGAGCCAGCTCGGGGTTCACCAACGGCGAATACACCGAGGGTGCCGGCGGCAGCCCCGCGATCATCGCCGCCTCCGGCAGGGTCAGCTGGTCGGGGATCTTGGAGAAGTAGATCCAGGCGGCATCGGCCACGCCGTAGGCGCTGGAGCCCAGATACACGTAATTGAGATATTGCTCGAGGATCTGCTGCTTGCTCAGCTGCCTCTCCAGCTTTCCGGCCAGGGCCGCTTCCTTGAGCTTGCGGATCAGCGTCCGGTCCTGGCTGAGGAACACCGTGCGCGCCAGCTGCTGGGTGATCGTGCTCGCCCCCTCCTCCACCGAGCCCCGGCTCAGGTTGCGCACCATCGCCCGGGCGATGCCTGTGGGGTCAACACCTCCGTGCTGGTAGAAGCGGCGGTCCTCGGCGGCGATGAAGGCCTCCTTCACCAGCTCCGGCATCTGGCCGCTCGCCACCTTCTCTCGCGTGGCCGGGCCCAGCTTCTGCAGCACCTCCCCGTCGGCCGAGAGGATCGTCACCGTGCCTGGACGGTTGAAGGTGCTGATGCGGCGCGCGTCGGGGAGAAGGCTGTCCACACCCTTCACCAGGAGATTCACCCCCAGCGCGGTGGCGCTTCCCGCGGCCAGGGCGAAGGCCGCGACCAGAAGCAAGCGCAGCCGTCGTTTGCTCACGGCTCCCTCACATCACCACGGTCAGGCTGCTGTGACCGATCGCCAGCGCCGTGACCAGCATCCCCAGCACCAGGAATGGCTGGGCGCTCGCCTGATACTTCACATCGAAGGCCACCGGATCACGCAGCAGCCAGATGTCCTGGAAGGTGATCTGGGGAATGATCAGGAGCACCAGCAGCACCGCTGCGAAGTTCTGGCCGATGGCGATCAGCACCGCCACCATCGCCAGCTGAAACAGATCGATCATGCCGGCGCTGATCCAGCTGGCCCGCTGGATGCCGAACACCACCGGCAGGCTCTGCAGCCCCAGGGCCCGGTCGCCCTCCACGCTCTTGAAATCGTTCACCACGGCGATGCCCAGGCCCGCCAGGCTGTAGGCGAGGGTGAGCAGGGCCGTGGTCCAGGTGAGTCGGCCGAACAGGGCCTGACCCGCCCACCAGGGCAGGGCGATGTAGCTGGCGCCGAGCGCGTAGTTGCCCAGCCAGCCGTTCTGCTTCAGCTTCAGCGGCGGCGCCGAATAGATGAAGCTCACGAAGGAGCCCCCCAGGGCCAGCAGCAGCAGCACCGGCGTGCTGTGGCCGGCCCAGAGGTCAAGGCCCCAGGCCACCGCCAGGCCAGCGATCAGCAGCACCCAGATCTGCAGCTTCACCTGGGGCAGGGAGATGGCGCCTGAGGGGATCGGCCGGTAGGGCTCGTTGATCGCGTCGATCTCGCGGTCGTAGTAGTCGTTGATCGTCTGGGTGTAGCCGGCCAGCAGCGGGCCGCTCATCACCATGCAGGCCAGCGACGCGCCTACCTCCAGCAGAGTCCAGTGGAAGTTGCCCGAAGCCGCCGCCCCGCAGATCACCCCCCAGATCAGGGGGATCCAGGTGACGGGCTTCATCAGCTGCAGCCGCAGCTTCCAGATGGAACTCGTGCCGCTGGCACCCTTCATGCCGAGCAGCTGGCGGGCGCCGCCGCCGTTGGTGCTGGGTTCGGGAGCGTCGCTCAAGTCAGACCGCGGCGATTTCGTCGTCGAAGAACCAGCCGGTGCTGCCGTTGGACAGCTCCACCACCACGCCGATGCCGCTGCCGTCGGTCATCTTGAAGTCGCGGACGGTGCCGGTGGCATCGCTCTGCAGGGTTTCGACCAGCTCGGCGGGGATCTGATCACGCACCCGTGTGATCCGCACCTTCGAACCGATCTTCACGGCACTCGAGGGGCCTGAGGTGGCAGCCTGGGACATGACCGGCGCGACTGGATCGGGTGGCGCAACCTTAACAGCGAGACCATGGTGGCCCGGCGCATCATTCCCTGCCTCGACGTGGCCGACGGCCGGGTGGTCAAGGGCGTCAATTTCGTTGGGCTGCGCGATGCCGGTGATCCCGTGGAGCTCGCCTGCCGCTACGACGCCGCCGGCGCCGATGAGCTGGTCTTCCTCGACATCGCCGCCAGCCACCAGGGCCGTCGCACCCTGGTGGATCTGGTGCGCCGCACCGCCGAGGCCGTCACCATCCCCTTCACCGTGGGTGGCGGCATCAGTGCCGTGGAGGGCATCACTGAGCTGCTGCGCGCCGGTGCCGACAAGGTGAGCCTCAACTCCTCGGCGGTGGCTCGGCCTGAGCTGATCGGCGAGGGCGCCCGCCGCTTCGGCTGCCAGTGCATCGTGGTGGCGATCGATGCCCGCCGCCGCGCCGATGGCTGCGGCTGGGATGTGTACGTGAAAGGGGGCCGCCAGAACACCGGCCTGGATGCGGTGGCCTGGGCGCGGCGGGCGGTGGCCCTTGGCTCCGGAGAGATCCTGCTCACGTCCATGGATGGTGACGGCACCCAGGCCGGCTACGACCTGGAGCTGACCCGCGCCGTGGCCGAGGCGGTGGAGGTGCCGGTGATCGCCTCCGGTGGCGCCGGCAGCATCGATCACATCGCCGCCGCCCTGGTCGAGGGAAGGGCTTCGGCGGCCCTGCTGGCCTCTCTGCTCCACGACGGCGTGCTGACGGTGCAGGAGATCAAGGCGGATCTGCTGGCGCGGGGCCTGGAGCTGCGGCCGCTGGAGGCGGAGTCGCTGGCCCTGGCCGCTGCGGGCCAGGCCCCCACGACCGGTTGCAAGCTTTCGTTACATTGATTTGCAGGCCTTCACGTAGGCTCTCCATCGCATTCCCTCGCCGTGCCGGCCCTGCAGCCGCCTCTCTCCACCACCATCGGCCTGCTGATGGTGGTCCTCGTGGTGGCCCTGGTGGCATGGGCGCTGCAACTGATGCAATCGGCCAACGACCGCCGCGACTTCTCGCTGATGCTCGCCGGCTGCATGGTCTGCTCCGCCGCCGTGGGACTCGCCACCGTGATGGTTCTCACCCTCACCGGCCCCAGCCGTCTCGCGACCCGTGCCGTCGGCCTTCCCCAGCCCCTCGAGGAGCCAGGGATCAGCCTCGATGCGGTCAACCTGCCCTGGGATGGCCCCCTCGATTGCCTGCTGGAGCCCAGCCGCTGCCCTGACCTGCGATCGTCCTGAGCGTCCCCCGCTCCCCTCCCGCCGTTGCAGCCCGGTGATCCCCAGGCGGTGCGCGACCTCTTCGAGGCCATCGCCCCCCGCTACGACCAGCTCAACGACTGGCTCTCCTTCGGGCTGCACCGCCTCTGGAAGCGCCAGGCGGCCCTGTGGTTACGCCCGAGGCCTGGCCAGCGCCTGATTGATCTCTGCTGCGGCACCGGTGATCTGGCCCTGGTGCTGGCCGGCAAGGTTCGCCCGGGCGGGCAGGTGCTCGGCCTCGATGCCGCTGCTGCGCCACTGCAGGTGGCCGCCGCCCGTGCAGCCCGTCAGCCCTGGTTGCCGCTGCAGTGGCGCCAGGGGGATGCCCTGGCGACCGGGCTTCCCCCCCAGTCGTTCGATGGGGCAGTGATGGCCTACGGGCTGCGCAACCTGGCTGATCCAGCCGAGGGCCTCAGGGAGCTGCGTCGGCTGTTGCGCCCGGGTGGGCGGGCGGCTGTGCTGGATTTCAACCGCCCCGACCCCAGCTCCCCCGCAGGGGCCGCGGCGGCGGCCTTCCAGCGCCTCTACCTGCGTCGGCTGGTGGTGCCCACGGCTCGCCTCTTCGATCTGCCCGAGCAGTACGCCTACCTGGAGGCCAGCCTGCAGCGCTTCCCCAGCGCCGCCGCCCAGGTCGACCTGGCCCGCGCCGCCGGTTTCAGCACCGCCCGCCACCGCAGCCTGGCCGGCGGCCAGATGGGCCTGCTGCAGCTGCTGGCCTGAGCGATTTCCTGGCCCGGGTTCATGGGGAGAGAAAGGCCAGGTCGTGCTCGGGCGGGGCGAACATGGCTTCGAGCAGCTCCCGGCGGGCCGGATCGAGTCCGTCGAGCGGGCTCGCCTCCCCCGCGGCCTCGCGCCGCATCCGCCCCATCAGATCGCCTATCTCCTGGTTCAGCTCCTCGCCGTAGGTGAACGCCTCCGGCGTCTCGATCCGGGCCGCCACCGTGTCCCTCGTCCCGGCCGTGCGCGCCACCAGGGTCTGCCAGGCCAGGTCCTGCGGGTCCTCGCCGGCCGGAGCGGGCTCCAGGCCGTGCACCCGCCGGTAGGCCGCCAGGTAGGTGTCGAGGAAGGACAGGTGCCGGTCCTTGTGGCGCATGTCGTTGAAGAACACCCGCCAGGGGGAATTGATCCAGGCCCTGCGTTGCTCGGGCTCCCGCAGACCGGCGCGGATCACGAAGGCGTAGGCGAGCACGAAGTGGTCGAAATTGGCATTGATCCGATCGATCAGCTCCGCCACCCCCTCCACGGCGTACTCCCCCTTCAGGCGGTACTTGAGGGCGTTGTTGGGGAAGGCGTAATAGAAGAGCAGGTCCGCCAGTGTGCGGCACTCCTCCGGCCGGTGATCGATGCCCACCAGCCGTGCCACGTCGTCGGTGTAGAAGCCGTAATAGACGAGGTGGTCGTGCCCTGTGGGGGGAGCGTCGCCGTAGTAGTGGCGGTTGTAGGCGGCGATCCGCTCCTCCAGATTGCCGGTGATGCGCTGTCGGAACGCCTCGTTGACGATCAGCTTGTGCACCAGCAGGCACTGCATCTCGGCGATGTTGGCCAGGCCGCCTGTGTAGGGCCGGGTGAGCCCGAGGAAGTGGATGCGGTGCAGGTCCTTCGGCAGCACCCCCATGAAGTTGTCGCGGTAGCGGTAGGTGTAGGAGGTGGTGCCGTTGATCAGGATGGGCGGCAGCCTCGGCTGCTCCGCATCTCCGCTGAAGCGGAGATCGAAGGGAATCTCCAGGCCGTCGTGGTGCAGCACCCGGGCCTCCAGGTCCACCGGCGTCTCACGGGGCACCACCACCACGCGGCCGGTGTGGATCCACAGGGCGATGTCGTTGAGCAGGTAGCCCTCCTCGATCGCCTCCTCGAGCCGGTGGCCGAAGCTGGCGCTGTAGGCGTCCACCGGCCAGTACTTGATCGCCACCGAGCCGCTGTGGGGGCTGGCGGCCGCTCCGGCCTTGCGGTTGTCGCGCACGATGTCCGGAAACTGGCTGCCCAGCAGGGCCGGATTGTCGGGGGTGAAGGAGGCCTCGTAGATGCTCGAGTAGAGCTCGTGGGACACATACCTGAGGTTGTGATATTCGAGCTGATCGAGGGTGAAGGTCCTGTCCCCGATCGGCACCACCTTGTCCCTGGGATTGAAGCCGCCGCAGCGGATGATGATCCGGTTACCGCCTGCGATCAGCTTCGAGATCATCAGGTTCACCGAATCCCCGATCATGTCGAACAGGATCGTCTGGCCGGTCACGCTGTAGTCAGTGTCGAGCAGGTGCGAGAGCACCTTGCGCTGATAGCCCGTGGCCACCACCACGTTCCGGGCCCGCAGCAACTGTCCCGAGGCGGTGTGCACCAGGCTATGGGTCTCGAAGTTGTCGATCCGCAGCACCTCATCCCGGATGAGATGGCGGCGGTGCTGCTCGCGCCAGCGCTTGTGCATGGCGAAGAACTGCTGCGCCGTCGGGTAGAAGTCGGTCTCGAAGTCCTGCGCCAGATCGAAGGAATAGAAACTGGTCAGATAGCTCGAGACCAGGTCGAAATCCAGGCGGCCGCGCCCTTCGAGCCGATCCCAGACGCTCTGTTCTCCGGCGGAGATCACCCGGAAGTCGGTACCGGTGCGTTCCAGCTCACGGATGAGCGGCACCGAGCTGAACCCGAAGCCGATGATCAGAACCTCGAGCTCCAGGCTGGGTTGGTCCATCGCGGTCACCACCATGGGCGGGTCGGGGAGTCGTCGTGGAGGTGTCGGGGAGCCGGTCGTGAGCCGCCCCGCTCCGAGGCCCCCTCCCCCGGTCTGTGGAATGATCCGTCCGGGAGCCGGTCATTGCGGCGCCCGCAACATAACGTCAGCTTCGTCCTCGAGCTTCCGTCCCGCCGGCTTCCACCGCCTTCACCGCAGCCGTCTCCGTAGCGTTTTCCGTGCATTTCCAGGACATCATCGGCCGCCTGAACAGCTTCTGGGCCGATCAGGGGTGTCTGCTGCTGCAGCCCTACGACACCGAGAAGGGCGCCGGCACGATGAGTCCGCACACGGTGCTGCGGGCGATCGGACCCGAGCCCTGGGCCGTGGCCTATCCGGAACCCTGCCGCCGCCCCACCGACGGCCGCTACGGCGACAACCCCAACCGCGCCCAGCACTATTTCCAGTACCAGGTGCTGATCAAGCCGTCACCGGACGGCATCCAGGAGACCTATCTGGCCTCGCTCGAGGCCCTCGGTATCCGCCAGCGTGAGCACGACATCCGCTTCGTGGAGGACAACTGGGAGTCGCCCACCCTCGGCGCCTGGGGCGTGGGCTGGGAGGTGTGGCTCGATGGCATGGAGGTCACCCAGTTCACCTATTTCCAGCAGTGCGGCGGCCTCGACTGCCGGCCGGTGTCGATCGAGATCACCTATGGCCTCGAGCGCCTCGCCATGTACCTGCAAGACGTGGAGAGCATCTGGGATCTGAGCTGGAACAGCCAGCGCAGCTACGGCGACCTCTGGCTGGCCTCCGAGAAGGGCCAGTGCAGCTACAACTTCGAGGCCTCCAACCCCGAGCGCCTGCAGCAGCTGTTCGCCCTCTATGAGGCGGAAGCCGGCGATCTGGTGGCGGCGGGCCTCCCCGCTCCGGCCCTCGATTACGTGCTCAAGTGCAGCCACACCTTCAACCTGCTGGAGGCCCGCGGCGTGATCTCGGTCACGGAGCGCACCGCCACCATCGGCCGCATCCGTCACCTAGCGCGCCAGGTGGCGGAGGCCTGGCTGCAGGAGCGGGAGGCCCTTGGCTTTCCCCTGCTGAACGACGACCAGCGCCGCGTCCTGGCGGCGGAACCGGCTCTGGCCTGAGGTCACTCCAGTGGCGCTGCGCCGATGAGACGCACCCTGCTGGCGCTGGTGCTGATCGCCGGGAGCTTCCAGGCGGGCCGGATCACGGAGCGCGCGATCTGGCCCTGCCGTCTGCGGCCGCTGGCGGCCCTGGTGGCTCCGCTGCTGGGTCAGGAGTTGCCCAGCCCCCAGCTCTGTGAGCTGATGCTCAGCCTGCCCGGCTGATGCTGGTGACCGGAGGCTGACCAGAGTCGCCTGAGCGGGGAACCCTTCGGGGACTGGCGCTGGTTCCATGCCCTTTCTGGTGGTGTCGCTCGCCCTGGCAGGGCTGGCGCTGGGCACCGTGCCGCTGGCCGCCGTGCCCCGGCTGGTCCTCCTGCTCCTGCTCGGGGCCGCCGGTTGCTGGCGGGCTCGGCAGCTGGGGGCCCGACCGTTGCCGGCGCTGGCCCTGCTGGTGATCGCCCCGTCGCTGCTGCTCTGGTCGCTCTGGCGCCAGCCCCAGCCTGGCCCCGCCGATCCGGTGCAGCTGCTGCAGGGCCAGAGCGGCCGTGAACTGGTCCTGCGCGGCCAGCTCGCCAGCGATCCCCGCCCACGCGGCGATGCGGGGGGCTGTTCAGTGCCCCTGCGCACGGCCGGTGGCCACACGGAGCTGCTGCTGCAGCCCTGTCCGCCCCTGCGCCAGGGCTGGCTGATGGAGGCCCATGGAACCCTGCGACGGCCCGCCTCAGGGCCCCATCCGCTGCTGAGTGGTCCGGCGGAGCGCCTGGCCCGCCGCGGCATCTGGAGCCAGCTGCGCCTGGAGGCCAGCACGGATCTGAAGGTGCTGACGCGCCCGGCCACCCCTATCGCTGATCTGCGCCGCCGCATGGCCGCCGCCCTGATCCAGCAGGGCGGCGAGCGCCGGGGCGGGATTCTGGCGGCCCTTGTGCTCGGCAGCGCCGTGGTGCCTCTGCCGGCGGATGTGGGCGCCAGCTTCCGTGCCGCCGGGCTCTCCCATGCCCTGGCGGCCTCCGGCTTCCACCTCTCGGTGCTGCTCGGCGCGGTGATGGCCCTGGGTCGCCGGCTGCCGCAACTCGCGCGCTGCCTCCTGGCCCTTGGGGCGATGCTGCTGTTCCTGCTGCTGGCGGGCCCCCAGCCCTCGGTGGTGCGGGCGGTGCTGATGGGTGGGGTGGCCTTCGCGGTGCTGGAGAGCGGCGGCCGCAGCCGGCCCCTGGGGGTGCTGCTGCTGAGCGTGCTGCTGATTCTGCTGGTGCAGCCCTGGTGGCTGCAGGACGTGGGTTTCCAGCTCTCGGTGGCGGCCACCGCCGGTCTGATCCTCACCGCCCGCCCCCTGGAGACCGCCCTGGCCGGGCGTCTGCCGGACTGGGCGGCGGCGGGGCTGGCGGTGCCCGTGGCCGCCTCGCTCTGGACCCTGCCGCTGCAGTTGCACCACTTCGGCATCGTGCCGTTGTACGCCGTGCCGGCCAACCTGCTGGTGGCGCCTCTGCTCACCCCGCTCACCCTCGGCGCCATGGCGATGGCCCTCACGGCGGTGCTGCTGCCGCCCCTGCTGCCGCTGCTGGCCTGGCCGCTGCTGCCGCTGTGCGGTCTGTTGCTGGCGATCACCCGTGGCTTTGCGGCCCTGCCGATGGCCCAGTGGCAGCTGGGCCGCCCCCTGCCCGCCCTGGTGCTGCTCTTCGGCCTGTCGCTGCTGCCCTGGCTGCTGCCGGCTGTAGGCGCCTGGCAGCGGCGGCTGGGGGCGGCGGGGCTGGCGCTGGTGCTGGCGGTGCATCTGGCCCTGCTCGGCGGCGATGCCCTGCTGCTGGTGCACCGCTGGAGCGGCGATCTGCTGGTGGCCCGCCACCGGGGCCGCGGCGCCCTGGTCAGTGGCAAGGCCGATGGCCTCAGCTGCTCCGATGCCCGCAAGCTCGCCAGCGGCCTCGGCCTTGAGCGCTACGACTGGATCACCCTGCTGGATCCGGTCGCCCCGGAGGAACCGGCCTGCTGGAGCGGCCAGACCTCCCTGCTGGTCTCCAGCAGCGCCGGCCAGAGCAGCCTGCAGCCGGGTCAGCGGCTGGAAAGCCCCGGACTCAGCCTGGCTCCCCTCAGCGGCGACAGCCAGGCCATGGCCCTCGGCATCGGCCGCCACCGCTGGTGGCTGCTGCCCGATCCCCAGTCGCTCGAGGCCTGGAACCATCAAGGACAGGCCGACGGCGAACCGGTGGCGGGGGTGTGGCTGGGCTTCCGCCCCAGCCGCCGCCAACAGCGGCAGTTGAGCGCGGTGGCCCCCCGGCAGGTGTGGCTCAGCGGCGAAGCCCCCGGGGTGCCCCAGGGCTGGAGAGCCAGCGGAGCGAGCGGATCCCTGCAGTGGGCTCCAGGCTGATGGCGCTGTGCTTACGAATGAGCCATTGATGCTGCCGCCTGGATGATGGCTTTGGTGGAGGATTCGACCTCTCGTGCCACCTCCATCAGGTCCGATCCGGAGGACAGGTTGAGCAGCATGCCCTCGGGCCGGATCATGCCGATCCGCGTCTGGCCAGCCTCGGTATAGACGGAGATCCGGCAGGGCAGGGCCATGGTCAGCTTCATGTCGTTCATCAACACCTTGGCGGCTTGCTTGGGATTGCAGACCTCGAACACCCGGCAGTTCTCGGAAAAGTTGATGCCCTTGCTGCGCAGGCTGTCGCCAAGATCAAGCACAGTCAGAACACCGAAACCATGTGCTGCTACAGCGACCTGAAGATCGGTGCTTGCCTGCTCAAACGATTTTTCCGTGTCATTAATGAAGTATGGATTCATGGGATCAGATTGTTCGAATGGTCAGAGCCGATGTGCGCCGATCAGGCGTACCTGGATGGCAATCACTGCGATGATCAACAGGACGTTGATGGGTTGTGGTTCAGCTCAGATCGTCTGCCACCTGTCCGGCGGCATCACGAACATTCCTGGCGACTGATTGTGCGCCTTTCTTCAGGCTCTCTGCTGTGTTCATGGCAGAAGCCTGAACCTGCTTGGCCTTGCCTTTGATCTGGTGGCCTGCATCGCCTGTGAGTTCGCCGTAGGCAGATTCCAGCTTGCCTTCTGCATCTTTGGCAGCGGCGTCCATTCTGTTTGACATGGTTGCGAATGCGATGGGGTGAGTGAGATTCGCGATGGCCATGGCTGAGCCAGTCAATGGAATCAGCATGGTGAAGATCATGACCGCAAGGGCCATGAGCGAGGCAATAGGCATGTTTGGGCGAATATTCATGGAATCTGCATCAGCATCTCTCTGATATCAAGGCTAGCCACGTGTTCAGGCAGGGAACACGGGTGCTTGTCCGTCTGCGGTTATCACTGCTCCACCCTGCGGATTGGCCTGTCGTGGCAAGGCGTTTCATTGTAATAACGATTCATGAAGATCCGTCCGCAATGATGTAACTGGCTGATGGGGGCGGTGTCTCCATGCTCACCGGGAGCCGTCTGGTCGTCCCCCGCGTGTCGACGGTGATCGCCTGGAGGCCGAGCTGCTCGGCCATTCGGACATCGGCCCCGGGAGTGGCAAGGTCTGATGGGGGCCTGATGCCGGCGGCTCCGTAGAGTGGATGCTGGCTCATCCACCGGTGTCCTCGGGCACGGGCGGTTGGCCCTGGAGAGGTGGCTGAGTGGTCGAAAGCGAACGACTCGAAATCGTTTGAAGGGAAACCTTCCGTGGGTTCGAATCCCACCCTCTCCGTTGAGGGCTCAGAAGGGGAAGACCCCGGCTGATCCCCTGACGTTCCAAGAGTGATGCCCCGAGCCCATGCCCTCAAACCTTGAGAAGCCGGGCCGCTTTCTGCTGCGTGGCCTCCGCATCGGTGCCAGCACGATCTCGATCGTGGAGCTGCTGCGCAGCGACTGGACCGGCGGCATCAGCGCCGGGGTGGCCTGGCTGGTGTTTCTGCAGGTGGAGCGGCGGCTTCCTCCTGTTACCAAGGAGCCCGAGAACTGATCCGCAGTTCGGCATAGCCGGTGGCGGGATCCAGCTCCCGCCGGAACTCCCAGTCCGGCAGCAGCCCCACCACCAGCTCCGCAGTGGTGCGCACCAGCGAGCCCCCACAGAGGTGGCCTCCGCTCACCGCGCCGCCGCTGTCCGCCACGGCGATGTGCAGGTGGGCGCCACTCAGAGACAGGGTGCCGGCCAGGCTCAGGATCTCCAGGTCGCCGCGGATGGTTGTGGCTTCCGCCTTCCCAGCGAAGCGCAGCTGGGCCACCGACAGGCTGCCGATGCCGCTGATCACACAGCCGGCCTGCTCGCTCTGCTGGGCCATCCAGACCTCGAGCGCCCTGCGCAGGTCATCCCCAGGCTGCAGCCGCAGCGGCACCACCTTCATGCGCTTGGCCCTTCCATCAGGCCCTGGACCATCACCAGGGCATCGACATAGCCCAACTGCCTGTGGCGAAACGCCCCCGGCAGGGTGCCGATGATCTGAAAGCCGTTCTGCTGCCAGCAGCGGATGCCGGCGGAATTGGTGCTCACCACCAGGTTGAACTCATGGATATAACTCACCAGAACCGTGGTCATGGCTCCCAGGCTCGACTGAGCTGGCCAGTCGCCTGCAGGCTCTCGGCCGTTGCCTCTGCAGGCAGCAACACCGCCCCCAGCCCCGGCCTCAACAGCAGAGCCAGCCAGCGCCATGCCATCGCTGGAGTCTGTATCGCCGCCATTGCTATGAGCTGAGTGCATGCATGTGCGATCAGTCATCACAGCAAGGCAGCCTGGTTCTCTGGCAACACCTGCGTCATCAGCCGTTGATCGCCATGGCCCGGCCCGTGAAGCCGCCTTCATGAAGACCCATGGCTCCCCGTGACGAGCGGTGTCGGCTGTGGGGGCACTCCTTGCTGGCTCCTGCGGGCGGGCCCATCGTGGCTGTAACGGGATTCGGAGGCTCCACAGATGGAAGACACCCCCCCTGAGCAGCAGCGAGGAGCGCGCTGACGATCCGGACCCTGCTCCAACACTCTCATCGGATCTCTGGCTTCCCTGGCGTGTCACGCCGTCGCCGTCCATTGCACCGCCATAGGTGCCCCGGGCCCAACGGGAAGCCCCACTGGAACCCTGGCCCCAGGTGCCAACGTCAGCAGTTCCGACACCACACGCTTTTCACCTGAAAGCCCGGTGGCAACCCCGCCGGGCTTCGTTGTGTTTTCGGGTGCTGAACGGCCCCATTGAAAAGGGCGCCCCGAGTCGAGCGCCCTTGGACCGGTTGCCGGGCTGTGGCTCGCGCCGCCCGGGTCGAGGCCTCTGATTCATGAATAGATCCGGCGGCCCGCCTTGTCAGTACGGCAAGCCGATCACCGCCCCAGGGCATCCGCTCCAGAGATGCTCTGCTCACCACCGGGGGTGACGCCAAGTCGCTCGGCGATGAACCTCCGCAAACCCTCATTGGCAGCACCCTCAACCGGCGGGGCCGTCAGGCGGATCACCACCGCGTCATCTGGGTGGTGCCGTTCCGGAAAGCGGAGGAGAACCATCGGTGAGCCGGAGCATCCCTGCCGCCAAGTTTCCTGCCCTGGCAAGCCCGATGGCTCAGGGCTGACCGCCCCAGGGCCTCCAACCCGACTCGCGGAACAGGCGATAGGCCACGGTGCTGTTGACGATCGGATCCAGCAGCTGGTCCGGCGTGTGGATGCCCATCGCGGCCATCAACCGACGGTTTGCCGTGTAGTGGATCTGGAACAGCCCGAGGCAGGCCCCGGCGCAGCCACGGGCGGAGGGGGACAGGCCACTCTCCAGCCGCGCCAGCCGGATGGCGGACTCTTGGTGCGCAGCGGGCCATACCTGGCGGATGGCCGTGAGCACCTGGGATTGGCCCCCCTGATTGGCTTGAGCAGCGGGAGCCACCCAGGGAGTGGACCCAAGGGTCAGGGTTGCACCCAGCAGCAGGGGGATGGCTCGTCCGGGAGAAAACGTGTGCAACAGCATCCACCTACCCGGCCAATTGCGTTGGACGGTATCGGCTCCGGGGAGGGTTGACCAGTGGCCGACCCGTCAGGCAATTCCGCTGAGTGTCGACCTGCTGGAGCTCTTTCACCCGGGCCGGAGGGCACCACCCGGTAGACCCACTCTCCGTTGAGTGCTCAGAACGGGGAGTCCGGGCTCATCCCGTGGCGTCCTGCGGACACCCGGACGAGGACGCTCGCGGGCTGGTCGTTTCCCGCTCCTTCCACTGCGCTTGTCCCCCAGGCCTTGGCTATGCCGGAAGAAGCCTGAATGCATCGATGGAAGCGCCTGCCGGTCGCCGCGTTGCCGACCCCCTCGACACGAGCAACGTCTCCCGCTTGAAGCCGACGCTGGTCCTGATCGGGATCGTCTGGCTGCTGGGCACGATCGGCGCTGTGAGCCCGCTCGCCACCTGGGCCGCCCTGGGCCTCTACGTCCTCGGCAGCCTGACTCTGCTGGCCTGGCGGGCGTTCGGCTGCAGCGAGGCTGAGGCGGTGTACCTGCGAGGGCCAGGCCTGCGGACCTCCGTCCTCTGGGGCGGCGGCATCGGTCTGGTGTTGCTGCTCGCTGGTCTGCTGAGCCTCCCGGCCATGCGGGCAGCCATGCCGGCCGGCGATGGCTCCTTGCCCCTGGAAGCGATGAAGGAGGTGCTGTTCGACCACGGACTGATTCTGCTTCTTCCGGTTCTGGTCATCGCCGAGGAGGGTCTGTGGCGCGGCCTGCTGCTCTCAGGCCTGCGGGAGATCGGAGTCCCCGAGGCCACCTCCATCGCCCTGAGCACCGTGGCCTTCATGGTCAATCACCTGGCGGTGGCGCCGCTGGCGCTTGTGGAGCGGGGGATGCTGGCCCTGATGGCCCTGCCGCTGGGGCTGATGAGCGCCGTGCTCACGGCGCGGACCCGGGTGCTCTGGGGCGGAGTCCTGCTTCACCTGCTGGTGATGGGCGCCATGCTGGGCAGCCTGCGGTAGACGATCAGGGCCACCGCCAGATAGGCGAGGCTCTTGGGAATCATCAACAGTCCCAGCAGAGGGATCGTCTGGATCCACAGCACCACCCCGAGCAGCGCGTCGAACACCGTCACGGTGATCGCCGTGCAGAGCGCCCCGAAGCCGATCAGTGGCAGGCGCCAGGATCCCAGCTCCGCTGTCAGCTGGGGGTTGCCCGCCGCCAGGGCCACCAGGCGCAGACCCACATGAGCGGTGTCACCCACAGCATCAGCAGATACGCCCCATCGAAAACCAGCTCGGCTCCGATCGATGGATCCGCCAGTTTCAGGAGAAAGCTGTTCATGGTCGCTTCATCACTCGCCCCACTGCCAGACCTGCCGGGTGGCGGTTGCTCCGGAAAGGAGGTCGGTGAACGAACACAGCAACCCCCCGTCGCGCATCCACCCCCTACAGGCCGAACGGATAGGTGTCCGGCATCCCCTTCACTTCCGCGGTCGCCAACGGCTTCACGGCATGGGTCCGGTCGAACCAGATGTACTCGTCGAACTGCCGCGGCAGCACGGCCTGGAAGTAGTGGCTCTGAAGTTCGGTCTCGGGGCGGTAGATCACGCCGATCGCCCGTTCGAGCCTCGGCTTCATCAGCGCCTGGTGCAGCGGCTCGTCACCCTGGTGGCTGCCTCTGCGGCAGCCACCGGGGTGACGAGCCGGCCGCCGATCTTCAATTGCTCCTTGAGGGCGCGCGGCACCTGGGGACCGCCAGCGGCCACCAGGATCGCGTCGAAGGGTGCGTGCTCGGGCCAGCCGAGGGTGCCGTCTCCCTGCAGCACATGCACGTTGCTGAACCCCTGCGAGGCGAGTGTCTCGGCGGCCTGGCTCGCCAGCTGGCCATTGCGTTCCACGGTGTAGACCGTTGTCGCGATCCTTGAGAGCACCGCGGCCGTGTACCCCGATCCGGTGCCGATGTTCAGAACCGTCTCCTCACCGTTCAGCAGCAGGGCCTCGGCCATCAGCGCCACGATGTAGGGCTGCGTGATCGTCTGTCCTGCCTCGATCGGCAATGGCGTGTCGTCGTAGGCGAATTCACGCAGGCCTTCCGGCAGGAAGGCTTCGCGCTCCACACTGCGCATCGCGTCGAGTACACGTGGGGAGGAGATGCCCCGATGGGCGATCTGGCGTTCCACCATCGCGTGTCGGCGGCGGGTCGACTCGGCGTTTCCGGCGCTGGCTGGTGTCATGATCCAACCCACGCTACGCCGTGCGCTCAGCCGGATACGGTGTCACCAGAGAGAGGCCAGACCGATGCTGCCCGAGCTGGTGCTGGCCATCGGACTTCCCCTGGCCCTGCTGCTTCTGGCGATTCTGGCGCTGGAGCACTGGGGCGATCGTCTGCCCTTCTGGCTACAGGGTCTCTCGCAACGACCCTCGATGCTGTGGAACATCGGCATCGGACTGATCATCGCCCTGTCGCTGCTGCGCTGGTTGCTGCAGCGCTGAGGTCGTCCCTGGCAGGCGTGCAGAACAAAACCCCCAGGCAGTGCCCAGGGGTTTGCAGTGTTTCGCGCCTGGGCGTGAAGGTCAGAAACAGAAGGGCAGAAACTGGGTGCGGCAGGCGGCGTAACCATCCACAAGAGGTCCGAGGCCGATCTGGTGGGTGATCCCGAAGCCCGTGAGGCCTTCGACCACCACCCCGATCACGATACCGAGCATGGCGGCACGGCCATTGAAGAGCTCAGCGCGCTTGAGCTGCTCGAGGTGGATCTGCTGTTCGGTGCGTTCCTGAAAGGGCGTTCTGTCGACTGGTGTGTTGGTCATGGGAGCTCCGGGTGAGTGTGAACGAGGCTGAGCCGTCAATCCGCGAGATCAGGTTGCAGGAGGGCGCCGTCAAGGCTGGTGCTGCGGAGGACGACGGTGAAGGTGGCGATCATCGTGAGTGCCGAGCCAGGTCGCTGGGGCGGCTGAGCAGAAAGGCCACCATTCCGGTCAGCACGACCACGAGGCCGATCACGGCGGCTGTGGCTGCGGTGTAGTCGGTGCCCATGGTGATCAGCCCAGTCCGATCTGGGAGAGGATGCCCTGACCGGTGAGCAGCTCGGTGCCAAGCCCGATCACGAAGCCGAGCATGGCGAGACGGCCATTCCAGGTTTCGGCGAAGGCGACGAACCCGAAGCGGGAAGCGGAATCAGTCATGTGTGTTGCGGTTTGTTTCGACAATTGTAACAGACTGTGAAGCTCTCTGGGGAGGGAGCTGGCGCCTCTGAGCCCGTGAACAGCTCCAGTGCGTCGCTCGGGGCTGAACAACGTCAGCTGGAGCGTGAGCTGCTGAAGATTGAAAAAGCCCTGGAGAAAGCAGTCGCGTTTCTGAGGCCTGTCAACAGCTCACGATCACCCGGGACCGCAGGACGAGGGGATCGCTGATCGGATCGGCGTCTGTCGCGGTCTGCTGGGGCGCCGGCGGAGCGTAGAGGAGATCGAATGGCGCACCTGAAAGGATTTCATGGCCCCACTCCTGCATCTGCTTCTGAACGGTTGTTGAGGGTACCTTTGGTGGGCATGAAAGCTGACATCACTGATCAGCAGGGCAGGGCTGATGTGACACCCGAAAATGTAGTCCGCACTACAGGATGTCGGGCCAGCTGCTCAGCCATCCATTTGTTGATCCTATAATGATCGCGTTGATGATTGCTGGACGGTGAGCGCTTCGCGACAAAATTGAGCCATCGGCAATAAGATTCTTTACGCTGTCTGGCAGAAGGAGAAATCGGCGTTGGAAGTGATAATCTGTGAGCCCAGCTTTGATCCAAATATGAATGTGGCCAACTCGCCAGTCCTGCTTGATGAACAAGTTCTTGATAAAATGAAGCTCATCATTGAGGATCTTTTGCAGCTGGAAGGATCAGAAGAGATCACCGAGAGCTCCCGCCTCAAAGAAGACCTGGGTATCGACTCCCTCGGTTTTGTTGATTTCATCGTGGTGGTCGAAGAGAACTTTGCGGTGCGCTTCCCTTCAACCGTCAACCCTGCAGACCTTCAGACCCTCGGCGATGCCGTCAAGCTCATCATGGAACTCAGCGCGGAGCAGAAGTGAACAATAACAACCAGATGGTGCTGGAAGACAACGAGACTCTGGAGCATTTTTTTACGATCGGCAGAAGTCTCTGGCCCGATCTCAAAGAGATCAAGAAAGGACTGGTTCTGGATAAAGCCAAGGTTCCTGATAAGGTGATTTCATTCATGCGCAGTACATGCATGAATGAATATGGCATTGCGCACTATGTGAAAGCTTACTACCGCTCCTATGGCGACAACTACAGGATGTCCGTATGGGCCACGCTCTGGGGTGGAGAGGAGTACCTGCACTATCTGGTGCTCAGGCAGTGCCTCAAGGCGCTGGATGCGGACATCACCACTGATGAATACATCGGCCTGGAGAAGGGCAGCTATGAAGGCAATAGCGAGCAGTATCTGGATGAGATGCAGGTAAGCCCTCACATCAGTCGGCATGTGCAGCAGATGGTCTACAATGTTCTACAAGAATACTCTGCTTATGTTGCCTACAATAGCGTAAGCGAAGCCGTCGAAGATCCCCGGCTTGCCGATATCCTGCGGCGCATGGCCAACGATGAGATGCGTCATTGCAGCTTCTTCCAGATTGCCCTCAAGGAGTACGTCAAAACGGCCAGCCCAGAGGAAACGGCTTGCATCTGGCCTCAGTTCAAAGCCATCTGGAACAACTTCTCAATGCCTCAGGAACACATTGAGATGTTTGAGGAAAAGGGATATGCCACCGACCTCTACATCAGCTTCTGGGAGCCGAAGTGGAGATCAAAGATGGCGATTGACCTCACGCATTACTTCAAGCAGTTCCGGGTTCCCAGCGCGGCGATCGCTTAGAGGGAATGCTGCCCATGACGAACGATGCCCTCTACGACAAGATCTTCAAGCAGCTTGAGCCCGTCAGGTGGACTTTGAAGAGCATCCCGTTTGACACGATCGATCGCTCTCTCGTCAATGAGGAGGAGGTCGAGCATGTCAGGGTCAACTGCTGCTATGAGCTGTCATCTCTTTATGCGACGCGGATGTTTCTTCGCGATTTCAAGCACATGCCTGACTTCTGTCAGTTCATGAGTGTTTGGTACTACGAAGAGATGAAGCACTACCTGGTGCTGCGTGAGTACCTCAAGCAGTTCGGCGCCGAGCCTACCGAAGCCGACATCAAGCAGCTTGATGTCGAGCTGGAGCCTGCGCCATGGACGAGCACACTGGCCATGCACTTCTGTGGTGAACTGAGGCTTGGGATGTGGTACGAACGCTGGAGTGGAGTCTTCAGAGAGCCGGTTCTCAAGCAGATTTATCATCTCATCAGCCAGGATGAGTATCGGCATGCAAACTGCTACAAGCTCTTCATGCTCGAAGCTGTAAAGCGAGAGCCAACTGTATTGACTGATTTCTTGCAGATGTCGAAATGGATGATTTACAATCCTACGGGTGACAAGCATCCAACTACATTGCGCCTGAATGGCCCTGACACAGATTCTGTAAAGGACTTGATCCCTAATCATGATAAGTTTGAAAGGATGATCATCGAGACGATCTCTCCAGAAGATGAACAGAGGCTGAGCGATGGAATTCTGTCTGTGCTCTCCGACATGACGGGGACAAAGTTGGAATCCTTGCCCCAGCTGGCTAGATTTATTCGTGCTGGTCAGCAGAAAGTTTCAGTGGAACCAGTCAATGCTTGAATCAACGCCGGTCCGTGACAGCGGTGTTCACTACAACAATGATCCGAGGCTGTTTGAGCTGTTTCTGGACTCGAATCTCAATTACTCTTCAGGCGTGTTCTGCGGCGATGATGAGACGCTCGATCAGGCCCAGATCAATAAGATGCAAGGCATTGCTGCTTCCCTTGGCATCAAGGAAGATCAGAAAATTCTGGATGTGGGCTGCGGCTGGAGTGGTCCGGCTGTCTACTTCGCTAAGCATTATGGCTGCCACATCACAGGTGTGAACCTCAGCTCTGCTCAGCGCGATTACGGTATCAACCGAGCCGCGCAGCATGGGGTTGATGGCCGAGTTCGAATTGAGGTCAAGAATGTTCTGGACCTTGACTATGCGCCGGCTTCGTTTGACAGCATCATGTTTCTGGAAAGTATTATCCATATGCCTGAGAAAGAGGCCATATTCAAGCGTTGCCATGACCTGCTGCGACCGGGCGGGAAGATCTTCATCCAGGAAAGTCATTATGATCGGGCGGCGATGCGCGAGCGTTACCTGAGTGATCGAGGCGCTACGGAAGTTGATCGTTCGTTCGGAAACACCATGGATATGGTGACCGGGGGGGAGATGCTTTGCCTCCTTGAATCTGCCGAGTTGATTCCACTTGCTCTGCAGGACATCAGCTCGGACTACGTCAGGACCCTGTCCATGTGGCTGCAGAACATCGATCGGCATGCCGAGCCGATGATGGAGCTTTCCCGGGAAGCGTATCTGATGCTGCGCCGGTATCTGATGATTGCACTGAACACCTACAGGGAGGGTGGCACTGTTTGCTATCAGATCACTGCATCGAAACGCTGAAAGTTGTGAGCATGGGCAGTGATCTCAACTCCATTATCAGATATCGAGCAGAGTGCCAACCCTCCGACATAGCCTTCCAGATCATCGGAGAGCCCAACGAGCCCTACGCAGTTCTCACCTACGCCGATCTGCTCGGTTGTGCTCAGCTCGGCTGGGCTCGTCTGCAGAACAGTGGTATCAGGACTGGAGATCGGATCATCCTCTCCCTGCCAACAGGCAGGGAGTTGATCACCGCACTGTTGGGGGCGTTCTGGGGTGGTGTCACGCCGACGATCATGGCTCCACTCCAGAAAGACTTTCAGTCTCAGTGCAGTCAGCGCCTGGCAATCCTGAATACTCGTGCTGTCGTCACTGACCTGACCGTTGAGATTCCAGACCTGATGGTTCTTCCTTCGAGTGCCTTCAGCGGCGTCAATGACCAGGCATCGGAACCGGCTGTTTTTGATGGTCATGCCTATATTCAGTTCAGCTCAGGTTCAACAGGTAACGCAAAGGGAATTGCCTTGGAGTGGTCGGCTATCACAAGCAATCTTCAGAGCATGGCCGATAGGCTCTCGCCTGAGAGCCTGGCAAGAAGTTGTTCGTGGCTTCCCTTGTATCACGACATGGGTTTGTTCGGTGGACTGCTTCTTCCACTCTATGTCGGTGGTTCCTGCCATCTGATGGATTCGGCTCAGTTCAGGCGAAATCCATTGCGCTGGCTGCGTATCCTTTCAGACGCCCAGTCCACCCTCGCGGTTGCCCCTCCCTCAGCCCTTCTGGCTGTCATCCGATTGCTGAAGCGCAGCAGGGATCTGTCATTGGACCTGGGTTCACTGGTTCGATTCGTGGTGGGAGCGGAACTGGTTTCCCATCAGCTGATCGAGGCTTACGATGAGGTCTTGGTCCAGCAGCATTCAGCCCGGCCGGAAGCTCTGAAACCCGTCTATGGCCTGGCTGAATCAACCCTGGCAGTCACAATTCCCCACGATCAGAACAAACCGCTGATCGACTGGATCGATCCGGACGTGCTGATGTCCGCTGGGATGGCCAGACGCTCAGGCTCTGCAGGAGGCAACGGCTTTGCCGTCGTTTCGACAGGGCCGCCGATCCAGGGCCAGGAGATCACGATCCGCGATGCTGCCGGCCAGATCCTGCCGGATCGTACCGTCGGGAATGTGTGGATCAGGAGTCCGTCCCTGATGAGTGGTCTTTATAACCAGGGAGGTTTTGTGGCCCACGATGGGGAGTGGCTGGATACTGGTGATCGGGCCTACATCAGCTCAGAGCAGCTGTACATCATTGGCAGAGAAAAAGATATCATCATCAAGCATGGCAGAAATCTTTATCCAGACACGATTGAGCAGATTGCTCTGAAGCAGGATGGAGTCCGGCGGGCCATCGCCTTTGGCATCTACGACCCGGGTCTCTCCAGCGAACGCCTGATTCTGCTCGTTGAGTACAGGGATTCTTCCTCTCGGTCCAGAGACAAGGTGCGTCTTGCGATCAGGTCCGATCTGATTGCCTGCGGCTATGAGGTTGATGAGATTCATCTGGTTGATCGCCAGGCTCTGCCGATCACGACCAGCGGCAAGCCAAGGCGGGCCGAAGCCAAGGCCATGTTCCTGCGGGGTGATCTCGCAGCGCGTCAAGGTCAGATTGGCAAGCGATGAACCAGATCTCGAACCATGGCCTGGCTACCCCGGCAACACTGTTGACCCTCCTGCAGCATTGGGCTGAGTCACGGCCGGATGCCATGGCTTTCGACTTTCTCCCCTCCCACGGAGAGCTGGCAGCGGACACGATCACCTACGCCCAGCTCCACTCAGGCGTCGTCTCCAGCGGTGAATGCCTGAAGGAGCTTCTGCATCCAGGCGAACGGATCGTCCTGATGTTTCCGGCTGGAACGAGCTTTCTGCATGCCCTCCTGGCCTGTTTCTATGCCGGAGTGATCGCCGTACCGGTCGTGACCCCTCACCACAGGCGCAGCCTGCCCAGGCTCAGTCGTGTGCTGGCGGACAGTGGAGCGCGGCATCTGCTCA
Source organism: Synechococcus sp. UW140 (assembly GCA_943369245.1). Lineage (GTDB taxonomy): Bacteria > Cyanobacteriota > Cyanobacteriia > PCC-6307 > Cyanobiaceae > Regnicoccus_A. Next base: position 116,887 of record CALRMN020000001.1, read on the forward strand.
CGACTCAGGCGACGTTGAACCGCCGGAGAGAACTCCTGGTGGAGTTGGCGGATCAACCTCACTGGCTGACGATCGAAAGCCTTGAGCTGGCAGGCTCCTCCTGGGCTCCAGTGACCAACAGCACCAATATTGCCTTCATTCAGTACACCTCCGGATCGACGGGTGAGCCCAAGGGAGTCGTCCTGTCGCATGAGAACCTGATCTCCAATATCGGTCTGATCGCCTCTGCCCGCGTATCCGGCACCAGCCACAGGCTGGTGTGCTGGTTACCGGCTTTTCATGACTGGGGTCTGATCGGCTTTCTTCTGCATGCACTCTATTCAGGAACACCCTGCACGTTCATGGATCCGCTCTCTTTCCTGGAGCGTCCGTTGCGCTGGCTCGAGGCGATCAGCCGAACCAGAGCAACCTTCAGTGGCGGTCCAAACTTTGCCTACCAACGCTGCATCCGATCCATCCCCCCCGAGGACCGACTCCACCTTGATCTCTCCTGCTGGGAGTCTGCACTAGTGGGAGCCGAGCCTGTCTACGCCGACACCCTCAGGGAGTTTGCCGAGGCCTTCGCCGTCTCAGGGTTTCGATCCAGTGCGTTCGTCCCGTGTTATGGCCTGGCCGAGAACACACTCTGGGTCTCGGGAACGATCGAACAGACGGAGCCTACCCTGCTCCATCTCGATGCCAGGCAACTTCGTGAGCATCGCGTCGTGCCGGTGAGCAGCGAGGAGCCAGGCTCCACCCTGGTCGGCTGCGGCAGAGTCGTCCGGAACCATCACGTCCTCATCGTCGATCCGGACACTCTCCTGCAGTGCCAGCCTGATCGTGTCGGGGAAGTATGGGTTTCCGGGCCCAGCGTGGCCCAGGGCTACTGGCAGAACCAGAAGCACTCTCAGCAGGCCTTCGATGCCTACCTTGCTGACACCAATCAGGGGCCATTCCTACGCACGGGTGATCTGGGATTCATGCATGATGGGCAGGTTTTCATTACTGGCAGATTGAAGGATCTGCTGATCATTGCCGGTCGTAATTTCTATCCTCAGGATATCGAGCGCAGCATTGAAGCCTGTCATCCTGACATCAGGCCTGGCCACTGCGCGGCCTTCAGCGTGGAATCGGATCGTCAGGAGCACCTGGTGGTGATGCAGGAGGTGGCCCTGGGCCGTCGGCCGAATCTGGACGCCTTCATCGGCTCGATCCAGATGGCGATCATGCAAGGCCATGGCCTCTCCGCCGGAGCCATCCTGGCGGTGCGCCCAGGCACGATTCCGCTCACGTCCAGTGGAAAGATCAGGCGCAGCGCCTGCCGTGATCTGTATTGGTCGCGCCAGCCTGCCCCTCTGGCGCTCTGGCAGAACGCCAGCCTGCAGAACGGGTCCGGGGCCGGCAGCTGATCCAGGCTTCCCATCCTGAAAGCAACCGACCGGCGGAACTCAGCCCTGGGCAGTCCGCTTCGGACGCAGGCTGCGGATGGCGTCCCGTTCCGTCTTGATGCAAGTCCGGAGATCAGCAGGGACGTTGGCGGCCTGAAGGCACGAGCGGGTCGCGGCATTGATCTCGAGCAGCCTTGACTGCTGCTGGGAGAACTGTTGCTGTTGCTGGGCCTCAGCCCTGTCAGCACCGATCAGAATGGCGGTCGCCAGGATCAGCATCGATCCCCCGGCAACCAGGCCCTGGTGGAGAGTCTTGCCAGGCATCCACAGAGTACGGACCATCGTGGGACGCAGAACGAATGCCTTCATCCTTGCGCAGCCGGCGCCGGAGGATCTCCGCAGCCGGCTGAACGAGTTATGAGCAAATCCATCTGCGCCTACTGGAACCCGCTGGACGGAGACCAGCATCAGCGTTGGCGCTGGCTGGAGGGCCTCGAGGGTCAGGTGGAGGAGGTGATCCTCAGTCACGACAGTGTGACCGGCGAATTCACACGCCTCACACGCTTTCTCCCCGGGGCCGACACCAGCTCCTTCGGGGCCACGGTGCACGACCATCCCGAGGAAATCCTGATCGTGAGCGGCCGGCTGTGGGATGCGGCCTTCGGGATCTGGCTCGAGACGGGGCACTACGCCAGTCGCCCGGCCGGTGAGGTGCACGGCCCCTTCCGCAGCGATGGAGGATGTGTGGTGCTGGATGTGTCCTTCCCCCGGCGGCAGGCTGATCGGGTTGGCGGGATCAGCTCAGTCGATTGAGAGGGGTCATGGGAAGGCGCCCCATGTGGGGGCGCCTTTGCACCGGTTGCGGATGGTCACCCTGGCAGTTGGGGTGGACCCGGTCGGGTGTCTGGGTTCCAGCGGTCAACCTGCCTTGGGCCTGGCAGGGAAGGATTCGGTCACGGCTCTGGGGAGAGATGCTCGGGGCTTGACCTCCTCAGTTGTGACCGTTGCCCGGGTTATGCAGCCCGGGATTTCAATGGACGGGAACCGGACGTGGCGTATGGCTCAACCCATACGTGATGGTGTACTCGCCGCACCACCGAGGCGACGTTCAACAGCAACAGCACCTCCTTTGCGTACACCGGCTCTGGCGAACCCTTGGCCGGACTCTTCTGGAGGGAGATGCCGGGTTGGCTCCCGGGCCTCCCCTCAACTTCAAGTTACGCCTTTCGGCAGCTCGTGACGGCCGCACGGAGTTCCTGTTCCCGTACAGCCCGTCCGCTTTCCGCCCAGGCTGAGTGCGGTTCTCGTGGCACACCACTGCCAGGTTGGGGTGGGGCCCGAGCGCCCCGCCCCTTTCGCCCGCGGAGATCTGATCATGTTGCGTCAGCTGAGCGAACGGCTGCAGACGTGGGGTTTTTCCTGGGAGGGCCTGCGTGACAACCGTCATGGGGAGTGGTGGCTCCTGGCGCAGATGCTGCTGATCGCCGCCCACTGGCTGCCGCCCACGCCTCCCCCGGCGGCCCTGGGGATTCACTGGCCTCTGGCCATGCGCCTGATCGGTGGGGCCACCCTGCTGGCGGGTCTTGTCCTTGGCGCTCAGGGGGCACGCAACCTGGGGGGCAGCCTCAGCCCCCTGCCGGAACCGATCCCGGGCGCCGCTCTTGTGACGGAAGGGGCCTACGGGCGCTGTCGCCATCCGCTCTACCAGGCGCTGCTGATCTGCTCCCTCGGTGTGGCCATGGCGCTGGGCAGTCTGCTGCATCTCGGGCTGCTCGTGTCCCTCGCGGCGGTGCTGGGGAACAAGGCGCGGCGGGAGGAGGCCCGGCTCTGCGAGGCCCATCCCGACTACGCCGCCTACCGGGTCTCCACCGCGGCGATCGTTCCCTTCGTTCCGTGGCTGGACTGGCGATCGGCCTGAAGTCCCCGCTGGATCAGCGCTGCACCGGCTCAGATCAGCCTGGAGCCGCTTGGGCTCTCCCGCTGCTGGGGGTCGAACACCGCCGCGATCAGGCGGATCAGCCAGCGTCCTTCCATCGTCACGCTGAATCCGTTGCGCTCCAGCCGGAGCAGGCCGTCGGCCGCCAGAGCCTCCAGCTCGCGCCATTCCCCCGCGAAGCACCGGGGTCCATCCAGGGCTGCCTCTCCTTCGAGGTCGTCGAAGTCGATCCGGAAGTTGGCCATCAGCTGCTGGATGATCCGGCGCCGCAGCAGCACCTCCCGGTCGCGGACCACCAGCCCCCGCTCCACCGGCAGCACGCCGGCCTCGAGGCTGGCGTAGTAGGCCCTGAGATCCCTGAGGTTCTGGCTGAACAGGGTGGGGTACTGGCTGATCGCCGTGACGCCGATGGCCATCAGATCCAGCTCGCCGCCCGTGGTGTAGCCCTGGAAATTGCGGTGCAGCCGGCCTTCCCGCGCCGCCACCGCCAGGCTGTCGCCGGCCAGCGCGAAGTGATCCATGCCGATGGCGTCGTACCCGCAGCGGGTGAAGGCGTCGTAGGCGGCCTGAAGCATCTGCAGCCGCTCGCGCTGGCTGGGCAGATCGTCGGCGGCGATGCGGCGCTGCAAGGGCAGCTGACGGGGCAGGTAGGCGAAGCTGAACAGCGACACCCGATCGGGACGGAGCTCCTCCACCAGGGCGATCGTGGTGGCGAAGCGTTCGGGGGTCTGCAGCGGCAGGCCGCAGATCAGATCCACGTTCACGCTCTCGAATCCCGCCTCCCGCATCCAGGCCATCGCCCGCCGCAGCTGATCCACAGGCACGATCCGGTTCACCGCAGCCTGCACCTCGGGATCGGCGTCCTGGATGCCGAAGCTGATGCGGTTGAAGCCCAGCCGGCGCAGGCCCAGCACCTCCTCACGTGTGAGGAACTCCGGGTTCACCTCGATCGAGGCCTCCAGGTCGGGGGCCAGGTCGAAGTGGCGCTCGATCAGCGCCCACAGATCCGCCTGCTCGTCGACGCTCAGGTAGTTGGGGGTGCCACCGCCCCAGTGCAGCTGACCCAGCCGCCGGCGCTGACCGGAGGCCTGCTGGATCAGCTCCAGCTCCCGGGCCAGGGCCCGAAGGTAGGGGCCCACCACCTTGGATCCGGCCTGGGTGGTGATGCGGTTGCAGCCGCAGTACCAGCAGGCATGGCGGCAGAAGGGGATGTGTACGTAGAGGGAGAGATCCTCATCGTTGGGGCGCGCCAGCTCGGCCGCCAGCTCGTTGGCTCCCACTCCGGTGTGGAAGCTCGCGGCGGTGGGGTAGCTGGTGTAGCGGGGGACCGGCTTGTCGTGCTTGAGCAGCAGCTGCAGCGGATCGAGGCGAACGGGCGCGGTGGTGGGCATGGGGGCGATCGGGTGGGAGGCCGGGTGTGCGGCTTGGATGCAGGGGGATGGGATGTGGATTCCGAGGGTGTCAGGCTTCGGCCAGTTCACCCAGTTCACCCAGTTCGGCCAGCAGACGCTGGGTGTCGTGAAAGGCGATCACGGCCTCATCGAGCAGCTCGGTCTCTTCCGCCTCGCTGAGCTCGAGTTGCTCGAACGCGTCGTGGAGGGCGGCCTTGAGCTCGGGAATCGGCCGATCGAAACGCCAGAAGCTCACCGCCGGCAGGCCATGGGCGGCCAGGATCGCGTTGGCCTGCTCCGCCAGCTGCTGGCCGCCGGAGAGGTCGCCGCCATAGCGCACGTAGACATGGGCCAGGAAGCGATGGGGCTCCTGCTGGGCCAGGGTGCGCAGGTGCTCCAGCCAGAGGGCAGCAGCCGCGGAGGGCGGCGTGGGCGGGGCCACCGCCAGGGCAGCCGCGTCGGCGGCCAGGGCGGCCCCGCGGGCCAGCTGGGCCCAGGGGAGATCAGCGGCCCCCAGGGCAGCGGCCAGCTCCGGTCCCCGCTGTTCGATCAGGGTGTAGCCCGGACCCAGGGCGCGGATCAGGGCCGCCAGCTGCAGCGGACTGGCCTGGCCGTCGAGCAGGGCGCGGGAGAAGGCCATCCCCTCGGCCTGGTGGTGGGCGGCGCCGATGCGGCTGTGCAGGCGCCGCACCCGCGGGCCGAAACCCTTGCGGGCGGCCACATCGGCGCTGCTGGCGTGGTCGGAGATCGGGGCGGGGAGCGTGGTGGTCATGGCGAACGCGACCGGTGTTGAAGGGGTCCGAGCGGAACCGAGCAGGCTGCGGAACCGATCGGGCTGACGCTAACGCGCTACCGTTATGCTGTTGTCTCGTTGTTGCAGTTTCGTTGCAACCCCCATCACCGATGGCTGATGCGCCCTTCGTTCCCTCCTGCGCTCCCCGCCCCCTGCAGCTGCTGTTGGCACCGCTGGGCCAGCTCAGCGGCGATGGTCAGTTGCGGGAGCTGATCGCCGAACGCCGTGATCATCGCGGCACTGGCGTCGAGATCTGGTATCTGCCGCCGGCGGTGCTGGTCTCACTGCTGCCGGATCTGCCGACCGGGCAGGAAGGGGTGGTGGCCAGTGATCCGGTGGCGATCACCTGGCTGCAGCTGCGGTTCGGGGGCGCGGTGAGCACCGCCTCGCTCGATCCTGAACGGCTGCAGGCCCAGGCCGGGGGCTTGCCACCCCGGGCACCACTGGCGGCGCTGGCGCTCTAGGTGGCCTGGAGGAGGGGCGTCAGGGCTGCCGCACAGAGGTGTCCGGCACGACAACACGCCCCTCTTGAACTCTTCACGATGAGGTTGGTGCGCGGAGCATGCGGGTGAACAGGTCCCGCCGATCGCCAGTCCCCAACCCTTTTGTTTGCCGCTTCCCTGCAGCCCAGGGCACTCACGCCATGACCCTCAGCCCTCTCAGGGGGCCCCTCCACGGGGCCCTGCTCGATCGGCTCCGGCGCTGGCTCGATGGCATCGGCCCGCGTCATGCCTCCGTGGCCCGCGTGCTGGTGTGGCTGATCCCAGCCCGCTGTCCTTTCGAGCGCGACGTGGTGATCGCCGGCCGCAAGATCCTGCACATCCCGCCGCTCTGCAGGATCAACCCCCTGTTCGAGGAGGTGGCGGCGCTGCGCTTCCGCGCGCTCTGCCTCCTGGAGAACCAGCAGGCTTCAGCCCAGGGCGGGGTCGACGCCCGGGGCTGAGGACGACCCGGCCGGACCTGCCGTGCCGGTTCAGGGGGCGAGCCGCTCGGGGATCCAGCCCCCAGCCGCAGCGGGCCGGTAGCGAAAGCGATCGTGCAGGCGGTTCTCGCGGCCCTGCCAGAACTCGAATTCGAACGGCACCACCCGGATCCCGCCCCAGGAGGAGGGCAGCGGCACCTCACCGGCGGCGAAGCGCCGTTTCATCTCCTCCCACTTCATCTCCAGGATCTGACGGGAGCTGATCACCGAGCTCTGCTGCGACACCCAGGCTCCCAGGCGACTGCCGAGAGGCCGTGAGGCGAAGTAGGCCAGCGACTCGGCTGTGGAGATCCGCTCAGCCCTGCCCAGGATCGCCACCTGACGCTCCAGGGCGTACCAGGGAAACAGCAGGCTCACCTGCGGGACGGTGGCGATCTCGCTGGCCTTGCGGCTGTCGTAGTTGGTGAAGAAGACAAACCCTCGCCCGTCGAAGGCCTTCAGCAGCACGGTGCGCGAGCTGGGGCGAACACCATCGCTGGTGGCGAGCACCATCGCGTTGGGCTCCAGCAGTTCCGCCGCGCTGGCCTGTGCGAACCAGCGGCGAAACTGCTCCACCGGGTCGGGGTGAAGATCGGCTCGACGCAGCCCGGCACAGCGGTAGTTGCGGCGCAGCTGGGCGATGTCGGGTTGGGCGGGCGGGTCCATGGCGCTCCGATCGACGGCATCGCTCCAGCGTTCAGCCAAGCAGGGTGAGGTCGATGCGTTTGTGCACCCCGTCGGGGAGGTTGCGGGAGATGGGGCAGAGCGTCATGCGCTCCTGCAAGTCAGCCATGGCCTCGGCATCGACGCAGCCCCGCTCCTGGTCAGCAGCGGCAGGCTCCAGGCGCAGGCGGAAGTCACCTTCCACGCCGTTGAGGATCCAGTCGCTGCTGGTGGTGACCTTGACATCAGCGTCCACCGCCTGCAACGGGATGCCCTTCTCCCTGGCATTGGCCACCAGATAGACGTGCTGGCAGAGCAGCAGCGAGATCAGGTAAAGCCGGAAGCCCGGCATGGTGAGGCTGAGCTCCTGGGGTTGCCACTCACCGGCATCGGTGAGGAATTCCACCCGCAGATCCTCGCTCTGGCGATCCGGAGCGTGATGGCTGCTGTGCAGCCGGAACTGGAAGAGGCGTTCAGGCATGGGGGGCGACGCGAGCTGTGGCGGTTGACCCTCCGACGGAAGGCGGCCTCACACCGCCACCTTGTTCCAGGGCATGGCTGCCAGCAGCCGGGCCATGCCGCAGAAACCGGTGATGCCGGCGAAGGTGAGGCCAGCCCCCACGAACCAGGTGAGCAGGATCCAGGCCGGCGCCACGGTGTTGCTCAGAATCAGTCCGAGCAGCACCAGAGAGCCTGCGGCGATCTGCACCTGGCGCATGAGCGGCAGGGGCGCTCCCCTGAGTGTCCTCACCGGGAAGCCGGCCTGCTGCCAGGCGGGCACTCCACCCTCAAGATCCGACACCGGATGGGGATGGCCCTGGAGCAGCAGCTGGGTCAGGGCCTTGGTGCTGCGCTTGCCGCTCTGACACACCAGCACGAGCGGCCCGCTGGGCAGGTCGGCCTCGGTGATGCGGGAGAGGGGGACATTGAGGCTGCCGCTGATGTGACCGCTGGCGAACTCCATCGGTTCGCGCACGTCGATCAAGGTGACTTCGCGGGCAGCCAGTTGCTCAGCCAGGTCCTCAGCGGTGATGTGGGAGGGAGTGGCCATCGCAGCGGTGGTGGTCGTCATGGCAGGAATGGGGCTGTTGGCAGTTCTATGACCATAGCCGCATAAAGGCCGTAAAGGCAAGACCGGACGGCGGGATCCATGTCGACGCAGAGGGGTCGGCACGTCCCGTCTGGTCAACGGCCTTGCCCCAGCTCCCTGGATCAGCCCATGTCTTTGTCCTGAGATGGCGAACATCTGGCCTGCTGGACTCATCAGAATCGTCATGAAATCACTCGGATTGAACCGTTCCATCCCCGAGCGTTCTGGGCCATGACAGGCTCAGAAACAGCTGATAACATCTGTCGGGTCGACCTCTCATCGTTCAGTCACATCGCCTGGTGATGCTGATGGGGTTCCAGTACACGAATCCTTCGAGAACCATGGTCAAGAGCAACGCAACAACCGCGATCAGCCGAATGGGACTGGTCGGTTCAGCCCTCATGCTGGGAGCCGTCATCGGTTTTTCAACCCAGAGCCTTGCTCAGCAGCAGCCCATGATGCAAGCCGCGCTCGACAGCCTGCGACAGGCGAGGAACCAGCTCCTCCAGGCAACGCCCGACAAAGGCGGCTATCGAAAGCAGGCATTGATTGACGTGGATAACGCCATTATGAACGTGGAAAAAGGACTCCGTTTCGATTATCGAACCCCCAACCGCAACTCTCCTTATCTCTGGCGCTATCGCTAGTTGCGGAGCTTTCATCCCGGCCTCCGACCGTCGGCTGCTTTTTCGGGTTGGGGGAGTTTCTGCAACTGAGCGGGCATGGGTGGGCCTGCGCTCACCCAAGAGCTGTTCGGCCCAGGCCCTCGCCGTCGTTGCGGAAGAAATCGCTCAGACTGACGCCGGCCTCGTGGGCGGCCACGGTGACCTGAAGCTTCTGCTGGTCGTCGAGGCCGTCCCAGAAGGCATGGAAGAGATCGAGGGATGCCTTGGCCGTGCCCACCACTCCCAGCAGCGAGAGGGGAACGGTGAGCCAGGGAAAGACCAGCAGCACCACGGAGAGCACGGCGCCCACGGCCACGCCGGTCTTCGCGGATTCCAGGCTCGTGCTCAGCACCAGGCGCACCTGGGTGAGCCGGTCGATCTCACCACGCTTGCGCAGGGCTTCGGTCCGCAGGGCCGTGAGCAGGGCCTGGTATGCGGCAAAGCAGACGACGCCACCCACGGTGGACTCTGAGAAGAATTCCCGGCCCGTGAAGGCCCCGCCATTCTGGTTGAGGTCGATCGAGGCCAGTCCCGCCAGCGGGGCGGCCTCCCAGCCGGCTCTGGGGATTCGGAAAGGGTCGCGCTCGCGTGTCATCTCAGGGAACGGCACCAGTGCGTCCAGCATGCTGCAGATCCATGGTGCCTGCCAAGCCATCGAGGATGACCGGAGCCTCGGGGTGTGGAATGCCAAGGCTTGAATGGTTTGATCCCGCGAACTGGATCTCACCAATCTGGATTGAACTTCTTGCTCAGGATAGAGTCATGGCTATGGTGAAAATCACCGTGTGATTGTCAGGTCACCAGGCAAATTCGGTTTTAGTAAAGATAGGTACGAATGCTGACCACTGCCAGGGGCTATCTGCTTAGGCTTTGGGAAGAGATCGGGAGATTGAAGAGATGATGCAAGCTGTTCCGTCCGCTCCAGGCCTGATGGCTCCTCAGGGCAGTGCTCATACGAACCTTGATGACCTCCACGCCCTGCAGAAGCTGGCCAGCCACGATCCTGTTTTTGCCCAGGCGCTGAAGAACACCGGTTCCACCCATGCCGCCGCCAGCCTGGCGGCCCGTCATGGTCTGCACGTGAGCGCAGAGGCCCTCTGGCGCAACCGTGGTCGCCACGGGTTGCCCACTTGGCGCGGCTGATCACAAGCGGCTGATCGTGCCTTTCCGCGGTTGTCCGTCGCGGTCCCTTGCCGTTGAGCCATGGCCACTCCACCAACTCCACCGTCTTCCCTCGCGCCCTCCCCATCGATGTGTGAGGAGTTGTCCGTGTCCTGCCCCATTGAGGCGGGAAGCATCGCTGATCGCCTCACTCACTGGTGCGATCAGGATGCGCTTCAGCAGGAGAATGCCGTGCTTGAAGCACTGGCCTGCTGCCGGGAATGGCTCCATGCCCTTCCCGGTACGACTGGGCCCAGCGATGCTGTGCCCTTCCCGGCCGGTGCGGTGGCCACCCTGGTCTGCTCCGTCCAGTCGCAGGTGAACCATTCGGCTCGCTGCGGCCGCTGAGGTGTTCTGGGCCACCGCCGGTGCACCCATGGCCACGAGGGTGGAGGCACGTGTCGAGGCTTCAGCGCTCCAGCCCCCCGCACAGATTCCCTTCGAACCCGTCCCGCTGCCCCTGCCCCTGCCGGGCGATGGGTCGCCCGGCCGCTGAGCAGCGGCGTCTGCTGCGGCGGGTTTCGCTCGAGGATCGTCTGCTGGTGCCGCGCGGCTACCGCGCCGATCTGCTGGCGGTCTGGGGTGATCCGCTGGGGGATGGTCGATTCGGCTTCAACAATGACCACCTGGCGTTCACCGCCTGTGTCAGCTCCGATTCCGGCGGAGTCTGCCTCTTCCACGCCTCCACGCCGGTGAGAAGGGCTGAGCCGATCAGCAGGGCTGCAAAGCCACGCCGGAGCTGTCGTTCCGGCAGGTGCGGCGCCAGCCACTGACCCGCCAGGCCCCCCAGGGCTCCGCCGGCAAGCAGGGGAACCATCATCGGCAGGCTGGCCGCAGGCCAGTGGCCCTGTGCTTTCAGGGCCACCAGGCTGTTGGCCGCGATCAGCAGCAGGCTGGTGCCGCTGGCCAGGGGCATGGGCAGGCCGGCCAGCAGCACCAGGGCCGGCACGATCGCGAAGCCGCCTCCCACGCCGGCGATGCCGGTGAGCAGGCCCACCACCACCCCCTGCAGGGCCAGGGAGACCGTGGAGCCGAGGGTCGCTCCTGCACTGCCGTGTCGGGGCGGGTGCTCCCCTGACGCCGACCGGTGGGTCAGCAGCCAGGAGGCCACCAGTGCCGCCAGGGCGAACACCACCAGCTGGACGGGTTCAGGGATCAGGCCGGCCTTCACCAGGCTTCCGCCGATCCAGCTGCCGGCAAGGGCCGGCACGCCCAGGATCAGGGCCGGCCGCCAGGCCACCTGGCGGCGCCGGAGGTAGGGCCCCACGTTGGCCAGGGCCAGCAGGGTCACCACCAGCAGCGACAGGGGGATGGCCTCCCGCGTGGGCAGGGCCGCTCCGCTGATCAGCAGGGGCATCAGCAGGATCGATCCGCCGGCGCCGAGCACCGCCAGCAGAAAGCCGATCAGGCCGCCTCCCGCGGCCAGCAGCGCCAGGGTGCCTGCGGTGATCACCGCTCAGGACGGGGTGGGTGTGGGGAGGTCCACCGGCAGGCCTTCCCGCTGCCAGGCGCGCAGACCCCCATGCAGATTGGCCACCTGCGGGCGACCGGCCTTGAGCAGCTCCAGAGTGGCCAGGGCCGAGCGGCTGCCGGAATGGCAGAGCACCACCAGCGGGTGGCCAGTGGGGATCTCGCCCTGCCGTTGCTCCAGCTCCGGCAGGGGAATCAGCAGGCTGCCGGGGATGTGCCCGTCGGGTCCGTCGAATTCCTCGGCCGAGCGCACGTCCAGGAGGGTGAGGTCAGCCTGGTGCTCGCGCACCCAGCGGGGCCTCAGCTGGGGCAGTCCGGCATAGCTGCGCTGGATCGGGGCCCAGTCGTCCGGGCCGGCGGCCGTGTCTCCCCGCGGCCTGCCGCTGCGCAGGTTGGCGGGCAGGGCCTCGGCCAGCCTGCGGGGGTGGGGCAGCTGCAGGTTCTCCATGTATCCCACGAAGTCGCGCTCGTCGGCCTCGCCGCCGAGGCGGGCGTTGTACGCCTTCTCCTCGGCGACCGAGCTCACGGTGCGGCCGTTGTAGTCGTGGCCGGGGTAAAGCAGGCAGGTCTCGGGGAGGGAGAAGATCTGCCCGGTGATCGAGCGGTACAGGGTGTGGGGGTTGCCTTCCTGGAAGTCACAGCGTCCGCAGCCCCGCACCAGCAGAGCGTCGCCGGTGAAGGCGATCGTGTGGTCGTCGAGCACGAAGGTGAGGCAGCCGTTGGTGTGGCCCGGGGTGGCGCGCACCTCCAGGTGGCGCCCGCCGAATGGCACCCGATCGCCGTGCTGGAGCGGCAGCGTGACGTTCTCGGCGCGGGCGGCGGCAGCCAGGCCGATGGCGCAGCCGGTGGCGTCGTGCATCAGCCAGCTGCCGGTCACATGATCGGCGTGGGCATGGGTGTCGAGGCAGGCCACCAGCTTGATCCCCAGTTCCTGGATCAGGGAGAGGTCACGCTCGTGCTGCTCGAAGACCGCGTCGATCAGCACACCCTGGCTGCTCGCCACATCGGCGAGCAGGTAGGTGAAGGTGCCGGTGTCGGCGTCGAAGAGCTGGCGGAGGAGCAGAGGGGATCCGCCGGCGGCTGCCGCGAGCATGGCGCCGGCAGCAGGGGCGGAACGAGGATCTGTGGAGAGGGACTGGGCCATGGGCTCCTGGTGATGGAGGACTGACTTGGCTGCTATGAGCATAGCCACATAGCCGTGCGCTTGCTTCGCCCACCGCGGGAGGGCAGGGGGCATAATTCCTGAAGCGACATAAACAGTTCCCATGGGTGCGCACTCCGGCGGAACCCCGCCGAGTCCCCGGCTCCTTGAAGAGATCAGTCACTTCTTCCGTCTGCTGAGTGAGCCGGCCCGCCTGCAGCTGCTCTGCCAGCTCAAGCACTCCGGCCCCATGGATGTGGCGTCGCTGATCGAGGCCACGGGGTTCAGTCAGTCCCACATCAGCCGACAGCTCGGTCAGTTGCAGCGTGCCGGCCTGGTGCGGGCCGATCGTGATGGCACGCGCCTGATCTATGAGGTCGCCGATCCTCTGGTCCATGAACTCTGCAATCTCGTGCAGGACCGACTGCGCAAGCGTCTGGAGGATCAGCTGCTGCAGCTGCAGGCCATCTGAGGCCCGGCGGCCCGCGCACGCCGTCAGCCCGCGATCAGCACCGGCCCTCTGCTCCCGTCCGAGGCTGCGGGAGCCTCCGCCTCCAGGGATGCCACAGGCGGAGAGGGCTCATGGTGTCAGGGCTGAATGGGTCCGTGGTCAGAGGGCCGTTGAAGGGACCGGAAGGGGGCCCGGAGTGTCCGGGCCCCGGAATGCATCGGCTGGGTCGGTGTCAAAGACCGACTAACCGATGGCCTCGATCCCTGATGCGAGGGTTGGGGCGCTGAGTGCCATCGGCGTGGTGGTGCTGCTGGCGAGATCGAGAGGGAAGTTGTGCACATTGCGCTCGTGCATCGCCTCGATGCCCAGGCCGCCCCGATTGAGAATGTCGGCCCAGGTGTTCACCACCCGGCCCTGGTGATCCACGATCGAATGATTGAAATTCAGGCCATTGAGGTTGAACGAGAAGCTGGCCACGGCCAGGGCCGCGAACCAGATGCCCACCACGGGCCAGGCGGCCAGGAAGAAGTGGAGGCTGCGGCTGTTGTTGAAGGAGGCGTACTGGAAGATCAGCCGGCCGAAGTAACCGTGCGCGGCCACGATGTTGTACGTCTCCTCTTCCTGGCCGAACTTGTAGCCCTTGTTGAGGGATTCGATTTCAGTGGATTCCCGCACCAGCGAACTGGTGACCAGCGATCCGTGCATGGCGGCGAACAGGGCGCCACCGAACACGCCCGCCACACCGATCATGTGGAAGGGGTGCATCAGCACGTTGTGCTCGGCCTGGAGCACCAGCATGAAGTTGAAAGTACCGGAGATGCCCAGGGGCATGCCGTCGGAGAAAGAGCCCTGACCAATCGAGTAGATCAGCAGCACGGCGGTGGCGGCAGCCACCGGGGCGGAATAGGCCACGGCGATCCAGGGGCGCATGCCGAGGCGGTAGCTGAGTTCCCACTCGCGGCCCATCCAGCAGAAGATGCCGATGAGGAAGTGAAAGATGATCAGCTGGTAGGGGCCGCCGTTGTAGAGCCATTCGTTGAGGCTGGAAGCGGCCCAGATCGGGTAGAAGTGCAGGCCGATGGCGTTGCTGGAGGGGACAACCGCGGCGGTGATGATGTTGTTGCCGTAGAGCAGGCCACCGGAGACCGGCTCGCGGATGCCGTCGATATCGACGGGTGGAGCGCCGATGAAGGCGATCACGAAGCAGCAGGTGGCGGCGAGCAGGGTGGGGATCATCAGCACACCGAACCAGCCCACGTAGAGGCGGTTCTCGGTGCTCGTGACCCAGTCCTTGAAGGAGTCCCAGGGGTGGCTCTGCTTCGGTCGGAGAACGGTGCTGGTCATGGGACGAAAGCGACTGAACCGGGATGGGGCGGTGCGGGCTCCAGCGGAGCAAACGGGCATCGACGTCATCCTGTTACAACGCTACCGTTGAAATAAGTTAAGTGCTTACAAGTGCTATGCGTATCTGTGCTCATTGTTGCCGGGGGGTTCTGGGGGCCTGCCTGGCCCTGGTGCTGGCCCTGGGGTGGTCCTTTCCAGCTGAGGCCGGCGCTGTGATCGGGAGCTGGAGGGTCCACGACGAGGCCGGCCGCGGCTGGGGGCTGAGCCTTTTCGAGCAGCCCGATCCGGCCTTTCCGGCCGGCTGGCGCCTGCGCCTCAGCGCCCGTGCCGCCGGAGTAGCGGTCGACCATGGTCAGCCCCTGCGGGTCCGCGACGGTCTCGGCGGCGTGTGGACGCTGGCTAACCGCAGCGAGGAGCTGGTGCCGGCCGCTGAAACAGCTCTTCCCGCCGGTTCGGCGCAGTTCGATGTCGCAGGCCTCGTGCCGAGGCCCGGTGCCGTGGCTCCCCTGCGGCTGGAGGTGCCACTTCGGGATGGGGATTCCGCGGCCGTGACCCTTGGCCCCGAAGTGGTTCCGGCCTTGCAGGCCTTGCCGTTGACCGCTGCTCCCGGCGGCTGAGCGGCCCCCGCCATGGGCTGTGGTAAGCCAAAAAAAAGAGGAGGGCCTACCACAGCCCGCCCCTCGGAACGTCTAACGAAATGTAACAGCTCCGGCAGGTTCAGCGTGGATTTCCCTATTGAGTATTTCTGCTCAGGTTCATCCCCAGGAGGGCGGCTGTGCCTCCGTGGGCTGTCGGCCTAGGTTGAAGACACTGCTTGAAAGGCTTCCCATGGCCTGCAGCCCATGGCCTGGTTCGTGAAGCTCGAGCAGGGTCTGGTGGACCGTGACCGTTTCGACCGTCACCTTCAGGATCATCTCGATTGGGTGGCCGATCTCGCACGGCGCGGGCATCAGCCCAGCAGCGGTTACTGGCGCGATCGCAAGGGCATGAACGGCGCCGGTGCCGGTGGCATGCTCCTCTTTCAGGCCCGCGACTGGCAGGAGGCCGAGGAGATCGTTCGCAGCGATCCCCTCATCCGCTCCGGTTGCGTCAGCTGGGTGCTGCACGAATGGCGGGTGGTGGCCGGGGCGATTCCGGCCGGATCCACCGCTCCCTCTCCATGAACAACCCCACACACGGATCGCTGTGGCCAATGGAGAGCTCGCCCGGATGGTGAACCTCTCGATCGCCAACACGATCAGCGACCTGATCCGGAGCGCCGGGTGCTCGAACCCCTGGCCCAGCCGGAGCACAACCGGGCCTGCCTGCTGGTAGCGGTCTGAACACTGACCCTTGTGATGGTGACGATGGCTACATCAGAGCAACCCTGAGTGGCCGGAGTCTTCATTGGCACATTCTGAAGAGATCAGCGCCTGATGACATCGTCCCCTCTGTTCCGGGAAGGACGGTCGGCGATCGACGCCTTCGATCGCCTCCGCTGCCGCTTCTTTGCCGGATTGCGCGAGCATCAGCTTCAACGCTCGGCCGTCTGGATGCTGGCGGCCGGTGCCGGCCTGCTGCCACTGATGGCTGGATCGGCCCATGCGGCCCTCGCCAAGACCCCCACTGACGGCGCCGACACGCTGCTGATGCTGGTGGGATCGGCCATGGTGCTGCTGATGACCCCCGGCCTGGCGTTCTTCTACGGGGGCTTCACCCGAGCCAAGAACGTGCTCAACACCATGATGATGAGCTTCTTCTGCATGGGGCTCGTCGGTGTTCTCTGGGTGGTGATCGGCTACAGCCTCTCCTTCGGCACCAGCTTCAACAGCCCCTTTATCGGTGGCCTGGAGTTCATGATGCTCAACGGTGTGGGCGGTCCGCTGGGGGATGCTCCACTGGCGGATGGCTTCGCCATCAGTGCCACCAGCTTTGCCCTGTTCCAGGGCATGTTCGCCATCATCACCCCGGCTCTGATCAGTGGCGCACTGGTGGAGAGGATCAACTTCAAGGCCTGGTTCTGGTTCGTGCTGCTCTGGAGCCTGTTCATCTATTGCCCCATGTGCAAGATGGTCTGGGGTGGCGGCTTCATCGGACCTTTCGGTTCGATTGGTGCCCTCGACTTTGCGGGCGGCACCGTTGTGCACATCTCTTCCGGTGTCGCTGCCCTGGTATCAGCGGCCATCATCGGTCCGCGTAACGTCTGGCCCGAGAGAACCCGTCCGCCCCACAACGTTCCATTCATCCTGCTCGGTGCCGGACTGCTCTGGTTTGGCTGGTTCGGCTTCAATGGTGCCAGCTACTTCGCCGCCAAGGCGGCAGGGTTCTCCTTCCTGACCACGACAACATCGGCATCGGCCGCGATGCTCACCTGGTGCCTGATCGAATGGTTCAAGCAGGGCAAGCCCACCGCTGTGGGCGCGGCCACCGGGGCCGTTGCGGGCCTGGTCGGAATCACTCCCGCAGCGGGCTTCGTTTCGATGAGCTCATCGATCCTGATAGGAGCCCTCACCACCGTGGCTTGTTTCACGGCCATTCAGATCAAAGCTGCCATTAAGTTCGACGATTCACTCGACACATTCATGGTGCACGGTGTGGGAGGTACTATTGGCGCCCTTCTCACTGGCATTTTCGCTGTAAAGGAGTATGTTCCTGCCGATTACTTCCCACTTTCTGCCAAGATTATTGAGGAGGGAGGTAACTTCGGCTTGTTCATTGCCCAGCTGAAGGCGGTTGTTTTCTCCTATGCCTTTGTCGGTATCGGAACGGCGATCATCGTCTGGATCATTGGAGTCACCGTTGGCCTTCGGGTCAGCAATGATGATGAAGATCGCGGTTTGGACATGGCCGCCCATGGGGAGGAGGCCTACGACCCGATGACCAACTGATCGGGATCGATTGCCCTTCCGCACCTGCTTGGAGTCCTGGCTGTTTGCTGCGTAGGTTGATCCCTGCACTCGACGTTGCCAACTTTGACTCCTGGCTCTGAAGGTGGCAGGGATCGCTCAGGCCTGCGCCGCTGGCTGATCGGTGAACCCCTGCCCACCAGTGCCCATGCCGAGGAGCGGCTGAGCAATGGTGAAGCTCTGGCGATCCTCAGCTCCGATGCCCTCTCCTCGGTGGCCTACGCCACCCAGGAGATCGTGCTTGTGCTCAGCCTGGCCGGTGCCGCTGCCCTGGGAGCCACCGTTCCGATCACCGGCCTGATCGTGGCGCTGATGCTGGTGGTGGCGATCAGTTACCGCCAGACAATCAAGGCCTATCCCCATGGGGGTGGCTCCTACCGGGTGTCCCACGACAACCTGGGGGTGGTGCCCGGACTGATCGCCGGGGCCTCCCTGGCCATCGACTACGTGCTCACCGTGTCGGTGAGTGTGGCCGCTGGGATTGCTGCCATCACCTCCTACATACCGGCCCTGACCCCGGAGCGGATCCCGCTCAGCCTGCTGGCGGTGGGGCTCCTGATGCTGGTGAACCTGCGCGGTGTGCGCTCCAGCGCCCGCCTGCTCAGCCTGCCCACTTTTTTGTTCATGGCCGCGGTGATCACCTTGGTGGTGATGGGGTTGGTGAAGCTCCGGCTCGGGCTGCTGCCACCGCTCGACGCCGTAGCGCAGGCCAGCCAACTGGCGGAGGTTCAGGGCGGGCAACTGGCGGCCCTGGGGCCAGTGCTGTTGATGCGTGCCTTCAGTTCCGGTTGCGCTGCCCTCACCGGCATCGAGGCCATCAGCGACAGCGTGATGGTGTTCAGACCCGTGGAATGGCGTAATGCACGCCGGGTGCTCACGGGGATGGTGATTGTGCTGGCGGTGATGTTCAGCGGCATCAGCGTGCTTGCCAGCCAGTTGGGCTTGGTGTATATGGAAAACGGCCCCACGCTGTTGTATCAGCTGGGGGAGCGCATCTTCGAGAATGGGCTGTTGCTCTCGGTGCTGCAGCTGAGCACCCTTTTGATCCTGCTGCTGGCGGCGAACACGGCCTACGCCGATTTCCCCCGCCTGGCGGCGTTCCTGGCACAGGATGGATACATGCCTCGGCAGTTGGCCTCCCTCGGCGACCGCCTGGTGTTCAGCAACGGCATCGCTCTCCTGAGCGGATTCGCCACGGTGCTTCTGGTGCTGTTCGAGGGCAGCGTGACCCGGTTGATCCCCCTTTACGCCGTGGGGGTGTTCACCAGCTTCACCCTCTCCCAGGCAGGCATGGTGATGCACTGGTGGAAGGAGCAGCGTGAGGGTTGGTTGGGCAAGGCTCTGATCAATGCTCTGGGTTGTCTGGTCACGGCTGTGGTGTGCGCCGTGTTGCTTTACAGCAAGTTCGTCCATGGCGCCTGGGTGATCGTGGTGGCGGTGCCGCTGCTGGTGGCCCTGTTGCTCACGATCAAGGCCCACTACCGCCAGGTGGCACGACGCCTGCGCCTGGCGTCCGAGGTGCGCCTCCACCTGCCGGAACCCCTTCGTGAGGGCGGCTCACCGGTGGTGCTGCTGGTGGGGCAGTTGCACCGCGGCAGCTTCGAGGCTCTGCGCTACGCCCGCACCATCGCCGACAGGCTGGTGGCGGTGCATGTGGATCTCGGAGACGGCCGAGCCGATTCCTTCCGGGAGCAATGGCGGCGCCAGCTGCCGGATGTGGAGCTGGTGATCCTGCCCTCGCCCTACCGCTCCCTGATCGATCCGGTCAAGGCGTTTATCCACAAGTTCGAGAGCGATCACGGCAAGGATGGTGAGCATTTCTGCACCGTGGTGCTGCCGGTGTTCGTGACCCGGCACCGGTGGCAGAACCTGCTGCACAACCAGTCCACCTACTTCCTGCGCAATGCCCTGCGCCGGGAGGGGACCCGGGTGGTGACGACTGTGGGGTTCTACCTGTGATCGGCCATCCCCTGGAGTGCCTCGATGCGGCGCTCCAGGGGCGGGTGGGAGTCGAACAGGACCAGCAGGCCGGGACGTCCGGAGATCTTGAAGGGCGCCAGAGCGGGAGGATCCCGGGGATCGATCAGCTCCTGGGTGCGACCGAGCAGCTCGAGGGCACCCACCATGGCGTCCGGACCACCGGTCAGGCGCGCCGCACCGGCATCGGCCCGGAACTCACGCTGACGGGAGAACCAGGCCGTGACGAGTGATCCGGCCAGACCGAGCAGCACCTCGAGCGGCCAGATCAGCACGGTCAGGGGAGGGGGCTGGCGGCCGTCGTCGTCACTGCGCCGGGGGAGAAGCAGCGCGAGCGCCCGGGCCAGGAACATCACGAAGGCATTGATCACACCCTGGAGCAGGGCCATGGTCACCATGTCGCCATTGCCCACATGGCTCATCTCATGGGCCAGAACGGCCTCCAGCTGGGCTCCCGGCATGCCTGTGAGGATGCCACTGGACACCGCCACAAGCGCCCGCTCGGGTGAAGGTCCTGTGGCGAAGGCATTCCACTCGGGGGATCCGTAGAGACCCACCTCGGGCATGGGCAGGGACGACCGCTGCGCCAGCGACGCCACCGTGTCCACCAGCCAGCGGGCTTCAGGCCCTTCGCTGCCCTGCACAAGCTGCACCCCCATCGCCTGCTTGGCCGCCTCCCGTGACCACTGCAGCGACAACCAGGAACCCAGGGCGCCCCAGGCGAAGCTGCCGATCAGCAGTGGACCGAGGGGAAGATCGGCCGGCAACCAGCCGCCGGCGACCCCCAGTGCCAGCAGCAGGGAGATCGTGCCCACCACCGCCAGGTTGGTGGCGAGAAACAGAACAGTCCGCAAAGCCATCGGTACGTTCCCTCCACCTTCTGCAAGCTAGGAAGGCCCTTGTTGAGCGTCAGCCACATCGGCAGCCCCAGCGGCATCCTGCCTGTCTTCGGCCGCCTCATCGACTCTTCAGCCGGCTCACGGTGCCTGACAACGCCCATGGGGCAGGGGCCACTCACAACTGCTCACAGCTGAACCCGTCGGCGTCATCCCAAAGGCACAGATCGGAGTCATGGTTGGGGCAGAGCCGCTCCCATCCGCCGCGAAGCTTTCCGGAATGCTGCAGACCAGCCTGCGCCGATGGCCGGTACCGGGATCCTCCGCGACGACTGGTGCTGATCAGGCCCAGCGGCAGGCCTGGCGCTGGCCGCCCCCCCGCTGGCTGATCGCTGCGGCAGCACTGTTGGCGCTGGGGCTGGCCGGCGGTGGCTGGCTGGTCTGGCAGCAGCGGCAGACACAGGCCAGGCGGGCAGACCTGGCCGCCCGGACTGCGCCGGTGGAGCGCCGTGACGTGATCCTGAAGGTCACGGCCGCCGGTTCGATCCGTCCCACGACCCCGGTGAACATCAGTCCGAAGCAACCCGGCCGCGTCACGGCGCTGAGCGTGGATCAGGGAGATCGGGTCAGCGCTGGACAGATCCTGGCGCGGATGGACGACAGCAACCTGCGGGGCAGCCTGCTCAGGGCCCAGGGAACGGTGGCGGCGGCGGTGGCGAACCTCGAGAAGCTCCAGGCCGGCAACCGGCCCCAGGAGATCGAGGAGGCCCGGCGCAATCTTCAGGCGGCCGTGGCCGAGCAGATCGCCGTGGGCTCCACCTACCGCAGCAATCTCCAGCTCTATGGCTCCGGGGCGATCGCCAGGGTGACCTTCGATGCCAGCCGCTCGGCGTTCCTCGCCAGTGAGGCACGGGTGAGCGCCCTGCGGGCGCACCTGGATCTCGTTGAGGCCGGCAGCCGCGCCGAGGACATCGCGGCGGCCCGTGCCCAGCTGCAGCAGGCACGGGGCGATCTCGCCACGATCGAAGCCCAGCTGGAGGACACGGTGATCCGTGCCCCCTTCGCTGGGGTGATCACCCAGAAGTACGCCGACGTGGGCGCCTTCGTGACGCCCACCACCTCGGCCAGCGCCACCAGTTCGGCCACCTCCTCGTCGATCCTGGCGCTGGCCAGCCAGCTGGAGGCGGTGGCCAACGTGGCGGAGGTGGATGTGGGGGCCATCAGACCCGGACAGGCGGTGGACCTTCAGGTGGATGCCTTCCCACGCCAGGTGTTTCGGGGAACGGTGCGACTGGTGGCCCCGGAAGCGGTGGTGGACGAGAACGTGACCAGCTTCCAGGTCAGGATCGTCCTGGGTGAGCAGGCACGCGCCAGGCTCCGCTCCGGCATGAACCTCACGGCCAACGTGCTCGTGGGCCGGCGGCCGGATGCCCTGCTGATCCCCACCCCGGCGATCGTCAGCGAGCAGGGCGGCACCGGCGTGATGGTGCCGGGCGCCGGCCAGCGGCCCCAGTTCCGCCCCGTGCAGGTGGGCGCCACGATCGGTGCGAGCACGGTCGTGCTGAGTGGCCTGCAGAACGGGGATCGGGTCTACGTGTCGGCACCGGGACGGCGCCCGCCCAACAGCCGGCCGGTCACGGGCGCCTCGCCCTTCCAGCAGCCGCGCGGCCAGGGCCGGATGCCGCGCTGATGGGCCCCTCTCTCCCGGGTCGTCCGCGCCGGCGGCAACGCGGCGATCTGGGCGAAACGGTCGCGCTGGCCTGGTCGTCGCTTCTGGCCAACCGAATGCGTTCGGCGCTGACGATGCTGGGGGTGATCATCGGCATCGGCGCCGTGATCAGCATGGTTACGATCGGGCGCGGCGCCCAGCTCCAGACCGAGAACCAGCTGAAATCACTGGGTTCGAATCTGATCTTCGTGCAAAGCGGCGTCGCGGCTGGCGGAGGCCCTGTCTCTCGGGGCGCGGGCTCGGCCACCTCCCTGATCTGGGACGATGCCAGGGCGATCGCCGCCTCCTGCGCCGCCGTGGCCGACGTGGCCCCGAACCTCTCCCGGCGCAGCCAGGTGGTGCTGGGCGAGCGCAACACCAGCACCACCATCGTGGGCACCACTCCGGCCTACGAGGCCGTGAGGGATTTCCTGCCCCTGACCGGCCGCTTCTTCAACGAGGCTGAACTCGATCAGGCCGCCAGGGTGGCCGTGCTCGGGCAGACGGTCGTGGACAGCCTGGGCCTGACAGCCCAGAGCGCGCTCGATCGCATGATCCGCATCCGCGGCGAGACCTTCACGGTGATCGGAACGCTGGAATACAAAGGCAGCACCGGCTTCCGCGATCAGGACGATCAGGTGCTGATCCCACTCACCACGATGGCGTCGCGCATCGTCGGGGTGAACACCACGGCGGGCGTGTCGGTGGAGAGCATCGCCGTATCAGCGCGCTCGGCCGAGAGCATGGAAGCGGCCGAGTATCAGATCACCAATCTGCTGCGCCTGCGCCACCGGATCGTGCCGCCGCGGGAGGACGACTTCTTCATCCGCAACCAGGCTGATCTGGTCAATGCCTCCAATGCCGTGGCCAATGTGTTCACGGCTCTGCTGGGGGGATCAGCGGCCATTTCCCTGCTGGTGGGAGGGATCGGGATCATGAACATCATGCTGGTGTCGGTCACCGAGCGCACCCGGGAGATCGGTATCCGCCGCGCCATCGGTGCCCGCTGCAGTGACATCCTGCGCCAGTTCCTGATCGAGTCCACGGTGCTGTCGTTGGCCGGTGGGCTGCTGGGGGTGCTGCTCGGGGTTATGGCATCGCTGGCCATCAACACGGCCTTCGGCTGGAGCAGCGGCATCGCCCTCGATGCAGTGGGCTGGTCGCTGGCCTTCTGCCTGCTGATCGGGGTGTTCTTCGGGGCCTATCCCGCCAACAGAGCCGCGCAGCTCGATCCGATGACAGCGCTGCGCAGCGACTGAACCATGCTGCAACTGCGCCGGATCACCAAGGTGTATCGCATGGGTGAGGTTGACGTGCCGATCCTGCACGGCATTGATCTCACGGTGCTGCGCGGAGAGTATGCGGCGATTGTGGGAACCTCCGGGTCGGGGAAATCCACCTTGATGAACATTCTGGGCTGTCTGGAGCAGCCCAGCAGTGGCCAGTACTACTTCGATGCCCGCGACATCACTCGGCTGAGCGACAACGAACGCACCGACATCCGCAACATTCAGATCGGTTTTGTCTTCCAGCAGTTCAATCTGCTGCCCCGCCTCACCGCTCTCCAGAACGTGATGCTGCCCATGGTCTATGCGGGTTACGCACGGGCCGAGCGGCGCGAGAGAGCCGAAGCCCTGCTGGAGCAGGTGGGGCTCGCCGATCGCCTGGCCAATCGCCCCAATCAACTGTCCGGAGGGCAGCAGCAGCGGGTGGCGATCGCCCGAGCGCTCGTGAACCAGCCCGAGCTGCTGCTGGCCGATGAACCCACCGGGGCGCTGGATACACGCACCGGCGGGGAGGTGATCGAGCTGATCTCGGGGCTCCACGCCAGTGGCCTCACGATCGTGCTGGTCACCCACGACCCTTCGGTGGCCCGGAACAGTGGACGGATCATCCAGCTCCAGGACGGCCGGATCCTCGCCGATCAACCTCCGCCACCCGTCGGCCAGGGGTGCTGAATCCCTCGCGAGAAAGGGTGTTCATCCATGCCTTCAGCGCGCCCCGGCGGGTCGGCGGGGGCATCCTGGGTCCAGCGCCCTGGCTTCTCCCCCCATGACCGCCTCCACGACTCCGTTTGCGATCGATCTGAGTGCCTACCGGCCGCTCAGCCTCGATCCCGCCCAGCCCAACCTCAGCGTCAGCGAGCGGGAGGCCCTCAGCGCGAACATCCAGCTCTGCCGCGACGCGATCATCTTCTTCACGGCCACCGGAGCGGCCCGCGGCGTGGGCGGCCACAGCGGCGGGCCCTACGACACGGTGCCGGAGGTGATGATCCTCGACGCCTTCTTCCGCGGCGCACCGGATCGTTTCCTGCCGGTGTTCTTCGATGAGGCCGGCCATCGGGTGGCCACCCAGTACCTGATCAGCGTCCTGCGTGGTCAGCTGCCGGCGGAGGTGCTGCTGGAGTACAGGGCCGCCCATTCGCGGCTGCCGGGCCACCCGGAGCTGGGCCTCACCCCGGGTGTGCAGTTCAGCTCCGGCCGCCTGGGGCACCTCTGGCCGTTCGTGAACGGCGTGGCCCTGGCCCATCCCGGCAAGACCGTGTTCTGCCTCGGCTCCGACGGCGCCCAGCAGGAGGGCGATGACGCCGAGGCGGCCCGCTTCGCCGTGGCCCATGGGCTGAACGTGAAACTGGTGATCGATGACAACGACGTGACGATCGCCGGCCATCCGTCGCAGTACCAGCCCGGCTACGACCTGGAGCGCACCCTCGGCGGCCATGGTCTGGCCACCCTCAGCGGCGACGGCGAGGATCTCGATGATCTGCATGGCCGCCTCTGCCGCGCGGTGGGCAGCGACGGACCGGTGGCGGTGATCAACAAGCGGTCGATGGCGGTGGGGATCAAGGGGCTGGAAGGTTCCACCCACGGCCACGATGTGATCCCGGTGGACCTGGCGATCGCCTATCTGGAGCAGCGCGGTCAGGACGGGGCCGCCACCTATCTCAAGGGCATTGTCAAACCCGCCAATCCCGCCACCTTTCTCGGTTCAGGCCAGCGGCTGGAGGCCAACCGCAACGTGTTCGGCGATGCGGTGGTGGAGATCCTGGGCGCCATGACGCCTGAAACCCGCAAGGACACGGTGCTGGTGGTGGACAGCGACCTGGAGGGCTCCTGCGGCCTGGCCCAGATCCGCAAGGCCCATCCGGAGATCTTCGTGAGCGGCGGCATCATGGAGCGGGCCAATTTCTCGGCGGCCGCGGGCTTCGGCATGGAGGCCGGCCGCCAGGGGATCTTCGCCACGTTCAGCGCCTTCCTGGAGATGATCATCTCCGAGGTCACCATGGCGCGGCTGAACGGCGCCAATGTGCTGAGCCACTTCTCCCATGCCGGCATCGACGACATGGCCGACAACACCTGCCATTTCGGCCTCAACAATCTTTTCGCCGACAACGGCCTCGAGGAGGACACCACCACGCGGCTGTACTTCCCGGCCGATGCGGCCCAGATGAAGGCCTGCGTGAAGGCCGTGTTCAATGATCCGGGACTGCGCTTCATCTTCTCGACCCGCTCGAAGGTGCCCAACCTGTTCGATGCCGAAGGCGGCGAGCTGCACGGGGAGGGCTATGTCTTCGAGAGCGGCAAGGACGAACTGGTGCGGGAGGGCAACGCCGGCTATGTGGTGAGCTTCGGTGAATGCCTCTATCGCGCCCTTGATGCGGTGGAGCGGCTGCGGTCCCAGGGTCTCGACGTGGGTCTGATCAACAAACCCACCCTCAATGTGGTGGATGAAGCGATGCTCGCCCGAGCGGGCTCCTCACCCTTCGTGCTGGTGGTGGAATCCTTCAACCGTCGCACCGGGCTGGGCAGCCGCTACGGCACCTGGCTGCTGGAGCGGGGATTCACCCCCCGCTACAGCCACCTGGGCACCTACAGGGAGGGCTGCGGCGGCCTCTGGGAGCAGTTCCCCCATCAGGGCCTCGATCCCGACGGCATCATCAGCCATGTGAAGGGACTCGTGGGCTGAGGCCAGTCCGTTCGTGCGCTGATTCACCAACTGCCACCCGTCCGAGCAGCCTGGCCATCAAACCCCGCGCCTGGCGGGGTTTGAAGCCGATCGATATCAGCGCCTCCTGAAAACGGCTCACGAATTCAGCCACCAGCTCCGTTGGATCGATCCCGATCGCGCTCAGGTCGTCTCGCAGGCTGCTGAGCATGGCCATGGCCACCGGCACAGCCTGCTCGCAACATGCCGCGATCGGTGAGGCCACCTCGGGGTACCAGGCGGCGAGCCATCGTTCACCGAAGTCAAGATGTTCGTCTTCGTCGGCGAGCACCGCAGTGGTGATCGGCACCGCCTCGGCATCGGCGACCGGCAGATAGCGGCGGTAGGCCGCCACAGCAAAGCTCTCCACGATCAGGCACTGGATCACCAGCGCGCTCACCCGATCGCCGGCATCGATGGCCTGGCGGAACAGCCCGTGCAGGGGGGCGAACAACTGCCGTGCCAGGGCAAGATCCGGTCGGATGCCGAGGTTACGGCCGCAGCCCATGAAGTCCCGGGCATGGCGGCCCTCCATCGCCGCCAGCCGTTCCAGCTCGGCCCGATCGTCCGGCAAGGAATCGGCCAATAGCCGGAAATGCCGGTCCGCCAGACCTTCACCCACGATCACTATGGCGTTGATGCGGCTGTAGGCGTCGCGGTAAGCGGCTGTGAGTTCAGGAACGGCCATGGTTGCCACTGGTCAGGGGAACAGGCGGGGAAGCGTGTGAGCTGAATGGCGAAGGGGGTGCCACCAGCGGGCGGTTCATTGCGGCGCGGGCCTCAAGCCAGCGACCGGATTCGGGCATGTCCAGGCAGTCGTCGAACCACGGGCCGCCGAGGGTGTAGTGCAGCACCTTCGGTGAGGCCGGAACCGGTTGCACCCCCACCAGCACGTTCCACTCCGGCGGCAGGTCGCCGATCGCCCCGTCCGCCAGCCAGCGGAACTGGTGCAGCTCCAGCCCGGTGGCCGTGTTCACGTACTCCGGGGTCAGGGCCCGGCAGCGCTCGCAGTTGAACAACATCACCGACGACCAGTTCTTGCGGCCATAGGGCGTCTGGGGCATGCCCTGGAACTTCAGCCCCTCCTCGCACTCGTGCCGGTGCTTCACCACCTGCACCGCCTTGTTCTCGTCGCGCAGCGCCCAGAGTTCGGCGATGTCGCCCAGGCAGAGCATGTCGGCGTCGATGAACAGGGCCCAGCCCTGGTAGCCGGCCAGCCAGGGCACCAGGAAACGGCTGAAGGAGAAATCGGTGCTCTGCTTCGGGTCCCGCTCCCGGGTGTACACGCCCCTGAGCTGATCGAGCCGCACCTGGCCGATCTGCACCGGGATGGTGGCGTGGGCCTGGAAGGAGGCGGTGAGCACATTGACGGCCACCTCCTCGCGGGGGTCGTAGCCGATGAACACGCGCGCCGGTTGGCAGCTGTGGGCGTCTGGGGTCATGGGAGGGGAGCGTCGTGTCGATCGAAAGGCCTTGGAAGGAGCGCTGTCGCTGCGGTCAGAACCGGGCCAGACGGATCCGGTCGGCCAGTCCCAGCCGGCGCAGCAGCTGGATGTGCCACCAGGTGAGATCGAACTCCCACCACGCCCAGCCCATGCGGGCGCTGCTGGGCTGGGCGTGGTGGTTGTTGTGCCAGCCCTCACCGAAGGTGAGCAGGGCCACCCACCAGGTGTTGCGCGAGCAGTCGTCGCTTCGGTGGCTCACGTAGCCCCAGCGGTGGGTGGCGGAATTCACCAGCCAGGTGGCGTGATAAACGAGCACCAGCCGCAGGGGGATGCCCCAGAGCACCAGGGCCCAGCCGCCTGCGCCGCTCCACTCGCCCAGCCCGTACAGGAGCAGGCCCAAGGGCAGCTGCAGCAGCAGAAAGCGGCGGTTCAGCCACTGGTAGTAGGGGTTGCCCTGCAGGTCGGGCGTGAGCTGGGGGACGCTGCGGGCCGCCGGTACCTCCCGCAGCATCCAGCCCATGTGGCTCCACCAGAAGCCCAGATGGCTGTTGTGGTGATCGGCGGGATCATCGGAATGGAGATGGTGATGGCGGTGCAGACCTACCCAGTCGATCGGGCCCTGCTGGCAGCTCAGGGCACCGCAGGTGGTGATCACGCCCTCCAGCCAGCCGGGCACCCGGAACGCCCTGTGGCTCAGGAGGCGGTGGTAACCGAGGGTCACCCCCACACAGCCGGTGAGCCAGTAGAGCACCAGCAGCACCGCCACGGCGGTGGGGCTCCAGAAGCGCGGCAGCAGGGCCACCAGCGCCAGGGCATGGATCGCCGCCATGAACAGCACGATCGACCACTGGGGGCGCAGCGACGCCGGCTGCACCGGGATGCCCTCACGCCTGGAAGGAACGCCTGCCGTCATGCGTCGCACCGTTGCCGTGACGCTCATCCTGCCGAGGCCGGAACCATCGGTTGCAGGAACTGCTCGAGCAGCAACCGGCCGAAACGCAGCCGTCTCCCCAGCTGCCGCAGGGGGCCGGCGCCCTCGGCCTTGCCGGCCTGCAACTCGCGGTGGCAGGCCACCACCCGGTCGCGCAGTTCGAGGTAGCGGCTGCCCTCCAGATCGAACACCCAGGGGAAGGCACGGCGGGCGGTGCGGTTGGTCTGGCGCATCACTTCCGCGTCGAAGCTGGCGGGATCCATACCCAGGATCCGGTAGAAATCACCCCTCTCACACACCGTCAGGCTGTGGGTGAGGAACACGCTCCAGAGAAAGAAGCGGCTGAGCAGCCGTCCGCGAAGACCCTGGCGCAGGCCGGGCCAGCAGCGGATCAGCATGTTGAAGATGTCGCCGTGGCGGTTCTCGTCCTGGCACCAGGGCTCGAAGAAATCGAACAGTGGGGCAAAGGCGTTGTCGGGATTCGCCTTGAGATGGCGATCGATGAGGATGTAGCGCCAGTAGCCGATCTTCTCGGAGAGAAACACGCTGTAGAGCACCCAGCTGAGCGGGAACCAGGTGATCGGCCGCTTGGTGCTCAGTTTCGGCAGGTCGATCTCGATGCCCTCCGCCACCAGGGCCCGGTTGAGGAAGCCGGCATGGCGGGCCTCATCGCGGGCCATCAGCTGGAACAGCCGTCCGAGCTCGGGGCGCTCCGCCTGAAGCAGGCGCCTGGAGAGTTCCTTGAACAGCAGGAATCCCGAGAACTCCGAGACGCAGGAGCGGACCAGGTAGCTCTCGTACGCCTCCTTCTCCTCGGGACTGAGGTCCTTGAGCCGATCCAGCGGTGCCTTGCGATCGAAGTGGTCGCGGTTGTAGTCGGTCTCCATTTCGTTGAGCATCGCCTCGAAGGCCGGCCGCTGGCCGTCGAGGTCGGTGCGGGCCGCCTTCTCGATCTCGGTGGTGTAGAAGCGCGGCGTGAGCAGGTCCTCGCGCAGGTGCGGGGTGGTGGCCGGGGCTGCAGTGGCGGTGGTCATCGGCGGGGGTGCGCTCTGACGCGAAATGCATAACGACAGCATGATACTGCGAAACCCTGGCTTTGCATTCCAGTGTTGCTGCTGCAGCGCGCTAAAGTTTCATTGCAGCCTGAGCTCCCGCGTCAGTCCATCGTCATGGAAGCCCTTGCCGACTACTTCAAGGTGTTCTCCGAGCCCAACCGCCTCACGGTGCTGGAGGCCCTGCGCTCCGGAGCCCTCAACGTCACTGCCGTGGTGGAGAAGACCGGCCTGAGCCAGGCCCTGGTCTCGAAGCATCTCAAGCTGCTGATGATCGCCGGTGTGGTGCGCCGCCGCCCCGAGGGCAGCCTTGTGTTCTATGAAGTGATCGACAAGGGGGTGTTCCGGCTGATGGCCCAGGCCGAGAAGCTGCTGATGACCGCCCGCCGCCAGCAACTCGATGATCTGGCGGCGATCTTCTGATGGCCGCAACAGCCCCGCCGCCGCCGCCTCTGCCCGCTTCGATCGAGGAGCTGCGCCAGGCCCTTGCCAGCGGCCGGCGCAGTTTCGTCGGACTGCGCCTGCCCGATGTCGACGGCCTCCATCTCGATCTCTCCGGCTGCGACCTGAGCCGGGGCTGCTTCCGCGAGGCGCGCTTCGGCCATGCTTCTCTGCGCGAGGCCTGCGTCGAAGGTGCCAGCTTGCAGCAGGCCCTGATCTGGGGCGCTGATCTCTCCGGTCTCCGGGCCGCCGGCTCCAGCTGGCAGGAGGCCGACCTCTCTGGATCCCGCCTGCAACGGGCCGATTTCAGCCGTGCCCTGCTGCATCGCTGCTGCCTGCGCGGTGTGGTGGCCGCCAACAGCCGCTGGAGCGGGGCCCGGCTGGTGGAGGCCGATTTCCGCTCCGGGCTCGATCAGCACACCGATCTGGGCGGCGCCGACTTTGAGGGGGCCGATCTCAGCTACGCCCAGTTCCAGGGCGCCCAGCTGCGCGGCGCCAGCCTGCGCGGGGCCTGTCTCTACGGCGCCAACCTGCGCGACGCCGATCTGACCGGTGCCGATCTCAGCGGTTGTGACCTGCGCGACTGCCAGCTGGACGGCAGCGATCTGGCCGGCGCCTGCCTGGAGGATGCCCGTCTGCCCGCGGACAACTCGGGGTGCGCCTGAAGCTGCGGCCCCTGGCCTGGTCACGGCGTCAGCAACTGTTGACCGGAGCTGGTGTGGCCCTTGCGGCCGCTGGCCTGGCGGGCTGGCTGTGGCTGGGTCGCTCCAGCCCCGGCCCCCTGAGGTTGAGCGGTCGGATCGAGGGCTACGAAACCGATCTCGGCGCCAGGATCGGCGGCCGTGTGGCTGAAGTCACGGTCCGGGAAGGGGAGCGGGTCAAAGCCGGGCAGCTGCTGGTTCGCCTCGACGACGATGAGGTGCGTGCCCGCCTGCGCGGCGCCCAGGCCAGGCTGGCCGCCGCCCGCCAGCAGCTGAACCAGGCCCGCTCTCAGGTCGATGTGCTCGACAGCCAGATCCGCGAATCCCGTCTGACGGTGGCCCAGGCCGAGCAGGACAACCTGGGGCGAGTGGAGCAGGCCAGAGCCAATCTGGCCAGTGCCGAAGCCCAGCTGGCCCAGGCCCAGGCCCAGCTGCGGCTGGCGAAGGTCACCCTGGGCCGCACCGAATCGCTGGTGCGGGAGGGTGCGGCCTCGCCCCAGTCCCTCGATCAGGACCGCACGGCCCTGGAGACCGCAGAGGCTGTGGTCAACGCCCAGCAGCGCCAGGTGGAGGCGGCCCGCGGCGCCGTGGCGCTAGCGGCCTCGACGGGACTGAATCCCTCCATCCGCTCGGCCCAGCTGCAGGCCCTGGGCGAGCAGCGCCAGCGCGCCCTGTCCGGGGCGCGGGCTGCCGAGAGTGATGTGCGCGGTGCCCAGGCGGCTGAGCAGCAGGTGAAGGCGGAAGCCGCCTACCTGAGCATCCGCTCGCCCCTGGCCGCTGTGGTGATCTCCCGCAGCGTGGAGCCGGGCGCGGTGGTGGCCAGCGGCCGCACCCTGCTCACCCTGCTCGATCCGGCCACGGTGTACATGCGTGGATTCATTCCCCAGGGGGAGATCGGCCGGGTGCGCCTGGGCCAGCGGGCCCGGATCTTCCTCGATTCCGACCCCAGCCGGCCGCTGGCGGCGCGGGTGGCGGAGGTGGATGCCCAGGCCTCCTTCACACCCGAAACCATCTATTTCCAGCGCGACCGGGTGCGCCAGGTGTTCGGCCTCAAGCTGGCCATCGACAATCCGGCCGGTGACGCCAAACCGGGCATGCCTGCCGATGCCGAGATTCTCACCCCCTGATCCCGCCGAGCCCGGCGTTGTCGTGAGCGTGCAGGGACTCCGCAAGCGCTACGGCAGCCGCCAGGCCGTGGCCGGGCTGGAGTTCAGCGTCCGAGCGGGGGAAATCTTCGGTCTGATCGGCCCCGACGGTGCCGGCAAGACCACCACCTTCCACATCCTCGCCGGGGTGAGCGAGCCCAGTGGCGGCCTGGTGCGGGTGCTGGGCCAGCCTCCCCGTGAGGCCCGGGAGCGGGTCGGCTACCTGACGCAGCAGTTTTCCCAGTACCCCGACCTCAGCGTCGAGGAGAACCTGCGCTATGTGGCCGGCCTGCGGCTGGTGCCCCCCGAGCTCTGGCGGGAGCGGCGCCGTCCCCTGCTCCGGCGCCTGGGCCTGGAGCCCTTCGCCGATCGTCTGGCCAGCCAGCTCTCCGGTGGCATGAAGCAGAAGCTGGCCCTCTGCTGCGCCCTGATCGACAGACCCCGGTTGCTGCTGCTCGATGAACCCACCACCGGCGTGGATCCGGTGTCGCGCCGCGACTTCTGGGACGTGCTCACCACCCTGGCGGAGGAGGGGGTCACGATCGTGGTCGCCACCCCCGATCTGGTGGAGGCCGAGCGCTGCCACCGCATCGCCCTGATGCAGCAGGGGCGCCTCGACTGCCTGGGCAGCCCGGCCGATCTGAAGCGGGAGCTGGGCCTGAGCCGGCTGGAGCTGCAGGGCGCCGCCCCGGCGGCGGCTGAACCGCTGCTGCGCGGGGGCGCGATCGTCGATGTGCAGACCTTCGGCGACCGGCTCGATGTGATCGTGAACGATGCGGCAGCGGGGGAAGCCCAGGTACGGGATCTCTTCCGGCGTCAGGGTTTGCCGCTGCTGGAGCTGCGGCACAGCAGCCCCACCCTCGAGAACGTGGTTGTGATCCGCCAGCGCCGCCAGGCCGGGAAGCTGCCGCTGCTGCCCTTCCCCCGGGCCCGGGCCGTGCGCCGCCAGCGCTCCGAACTCGCCATTGACGCCCGCCATCTCTGCCGCCGCTTCGGGGCCTTCGAGGCCGTGAGCCAGCTGACGCTGGAGATCCGCTATGGCGAGATCTTCGGCCTGCTCGGGGCCAACGGCGCCGGCAAGACCACCACGATCAAGATGCTCTGCGGCCTGCTGGCCCCCAGCTCGGGTCGGATCGTGCTGGCGGGGGAGTCGGAGCGGCTGCGCGGGCCGGATCTGCTGAGGCGGATCGGCTACATGAGCCAGAAGTTCACCCTTTACGACGACCTCTCCATCCGCGAGAACCTGGAGTTCTACGCCGGGGTCTACGGCATCCCGGGTCCCCTCCGTCAGCCACGCATCGACTGGGTGATCGCCAGCTGCGGCCTGCAGGGTCAGGAGCAACTGCTCACCGCGAAACTGCCCGGAGGCTGGAAGCAGCGGGTGGCCTTCGGCGCGGCGGTGCTGCACGATCCCGAGGTCCTCTTTCTCGATGAGCCCACCTCAGGGGTGGATCCCCTGGCGCGGCGGCAGTTCTGGAGCCTGATCAACGACTTCGCCCGCCGGGGCACCGCCATCCTGGTGACCACCCACTATCTGGAGGAGGCGGAGCAGTGCAACCGGCTCTGCTTCATGGTGGCCGGTGAGAACGTGATCGAAGGCACTCCCGGAGCGATCAAGGCCGCCCAGCCGGGCCAGGTGCTCGAGCTGCTGCTGCCGCCGGATCAGCTGCAGAGCGCCACCCTTCTGCTGCGCCGCCATTGGCCGTCCTGGCGGGTGAGCCGTTTCGGTGACCGGCTCCATCTGGTGCTGGATGATCCCGAGCGGGAGGTCGAGGGTCTGCAGCTGCTGCTGGCCCAGGCCCAGCTCAGCCTGGAGGGGCTGCGCCGGGTGCCCCCTTCCCTTGAGGATGCCTTCATCGGCACCGTGCAGCGGGCCCGGGCGCGGGAAGGGGGCGGCGGATGAGGCGAATCCTGGCCCAGTGCCGCAAGGAGCTGCTGCAGTTCCGCCGCGACCGGCTCACCCTTGGCCTGGCCTTTCTCCTGCCGCTGCTGACCCTGCTCATCTTCGGTTTCGCCATTCGCCTCGAAACCAAGGTGATCCCGATCGTGGTGCAGGACTTCGACCTGAGCCCCCTCAGCGCCGCCTACACCGACCGTCTGTTCGCCACCGACCAGTTCCGCCCTGCTCCCTGGCGGGGCAGCGGCGACCCGGTGGCCGCTGCGATCGATCGGGGGCTGGCCAAGGCGGCGGTGATCATTCCTCCGGAATTCAGCCGCCGCCTCAAGGCCGGCCAGCCGGTGGAGGTTCAGGTGCTGGTGGATGGCACCGATGCCAACAATGCCCGGGTGATCCGCAACAGCATCCAGGGCACCACGGCCTTCTTCCTCGCCGAAAAGGAGTTGCTCAGGGATCCTCCTCCGGTGCAGGCACTGACGCGGCTGTGGTTCAATCCCGGTCGCAAGGAGTCGCTCTACATCGTGCCCGGGGTCTATGCCGTGGTGCTCTGGATCTTTCCCTCCCTGCTGGCCGCCATCGCCATGGTCAAGGAGAAGGACAAGGGCACGATCCTGCAGGTCTATGCCTCGGGCATCCGCGCGTCGGAGCTGCTGCTGGGCAAGGCCCTGGCCTACCTGCTGGTGGGGGAGAGCGTGGCCGTTGTGGTGATGGGGATGGGCGGTCTGATCTTCCGGCTCAGCTTCGCCGGCGACCCGACGCCCCTGCTGGTGGGCACCACGCTTTATCTGTCGGCGGCGGTCCTCTTCGGGCTGTTGCTGGGGGTGCGCAGCGCCAACCAGAACGCGGCGGTTCAGGGGGTGTCCCTGGTGGGCTTTCTCTCGGCCCTTCTGCTCTCGGGCTTCATCTATCCCCTCAGCAACATTCCCCCGCCGCTCTCGCTGGTGTCGGCCCTGATTCCGGCGCGCTACTTCATCGTGATCAGCCGTGATGCCTTCGTGAGAGGAACGGGCTGGGCCGGTGTCTGGCCGGATGTGTTGATGATCCTGGCCCTCGGCGCGCTGCTGTATGGGGCCACGTGGCGCTCGCTGGGCTCCCTGCAGCTGGCCGATGGCGGCGAGGACGGGGCATGAGGATCCTCCGCCACTGGTGGCGGCTGGTCTCGGCCAGCCGCCTCTGGGCCCTGGTGCGCAAGGAGGTCCAGCAGATCCTGCGCGACCGGCAGCTGATCAAGCTGCTGATCATTCCCCCCACCCTGCAGCTGCTGATCTACGGCTTCGCCCTCAACCCCGAGGTGCACAATCTCAGGCTGGGAGTGGTCGATTACGCCCAGGTTTCGGCCAGCCGGGAGCTGGTGTCGGCCCTCACCGCCAACCGGATCTTTCTGGCGTCCTCCTATCCCCGCAGCGAGCGGGAGCTGGCGCGGCAGGTGGAGCGCGGTGAGCTCACGGCCGGTCTGGTGATCCCGCCCAACTTCAACAAGCGGCTGGCGGCCGGCGACACCGCCCAGGTGCAGGTGTTCATCGATGGGGTCGACGCCAACAGCGCCGGGATTGCCAGTGGCTACATCCAGCAGATCCTGCGCCGGTTTCGCCCGGAAGCGGGGGCTTCGCCGCCCACGCCGCCGGTGCGTACCCAGGTGCGATTTCTCTACAACCCTGGTCTCACCAGCAGTTGGTTCTTCGTGCCAGGGGTGATCGGCCTGGTGCTCACGTTGATCGCCACCCTGGTGTCGGCGGTGACGCTGGTGCGCGAGAAGGACACCGGCACTCTCGAGCAGTTGCTGATGACCCCGGCTGCCGCCTGGGAGATCCTGCTGGCCAAGATCCTCCCCCTTGTTGTGCTGCTGATGGGGGATGTGCTGCTGGCCCTGCTGCTCGGCCGACTGGTGTTCGGCGTACCGATCCGGGGAAATCTGCTGCTGCTGCTGATCCTTTCGGGTCTCTATCTGTTCGTCGGGATCGGGGTGGGGATCATGCTGGCCACGGTCTGCCGCTCCCAGCAACAGGTGATGCTCACGGCCTTCTTCATCACCCTGCCGATGGTGCAGACCTCCGGGGCGATCGCACCGATCGAGAGCATGCCGGCCTTCTTTCAGGTGCTCTCCCTGCTCAACCCCCTGCGCCACTACATCGCCATCCTGCGGGGTTTGCTGCTCAAGGGTGTCGGCCTCGAGGCCCTCTGGCCCCATGCCCTGGCCCTGCTGGTGATGGCGCCGCTGCTGATGGCCATCAGCGTGTCGCGGTTCCGCAGTCAGCTGAGCTGATCGGCAGCCTCCCAGGCTCCGGCGCCTCGCGCGTTCTTCAGGTGGTCGATGGCTGGAGAGCAGGGGTGGTGGCCTGCTCTTGCTCCCCTGGGCTCACGGGCACAATCACCGTGACCAAAGTCCCGACAGCAGGATCCTTGGTGGTGCGAATCTCGGCATCAAGATCACGCTCGGATCCATCGGCCGGCTTCAGGCGCAGCGTCGAGCTCACCCCCGTGCTGCCTGACCCTGCCAGGGCGGCCGCGGCCAGAGAACTCAGCGACTGGGGATCGTCCTGGCGTGAGAGCCAATCGGCATGCGCCCCAAGGATGGAGTCCTGGGTGTGGCCGACGATGCGGCAGAACGTGGCATTGGCTCTGATGATGCGCAGGCGGTCATCCAGAACCGCCACACCAATGCTATTGGCTTCAAAGACGGTCTCGAAGACGACAGAGGTGTTCCTGGCCTTGTTCTCGAGGACCTCGATCCCGCTGACATCCAACAGTGTGCCAACGATGAATCCATCATCGGAGTCATGCACCACCGTGCACGTCTCGGCCACCCAGAGGTTTCGTCCATCGCGGGTGGTCAGGCGGTAGCGCACGGACCAGCGGGGTTGGTTGAGGTCGCGGGCCAGCCTCACATGAACTCGATCGTCCGGATGAATGGCCGCCTCCAGTAACTTGGGCTGGTCGCACAGTTCAGCCGGGCTCCATCCTGTGATGGCTTGAATCCTCTGGCTGGCGTAGAGCAGGTGCTGCATGGTTGGATCCCATTTCAAGACGGCCTGCTCAAGGGCATCAGTAAGGGTTGAGAACTCATTGAGTGAGGCCTCGGCCGCCCTGCGCAGCGCCACAAGTTCAGAGATGTCCGTGAGCGTGACAATGGCCCCCAGACGCCGGCCATCTCGCTCCCGATAGGGCAGGATCTGGACCAGATACGACACCTCTTCGCTGCTCGCCTCGATGGTCTGACGCAGGTCTCCCCTGATCACCGCCATCAGCGCATCCTGGAGGCCGGGAAGGGGGAGGGTTGTCGGCACATCCAGCAGTGGCTGGCCGTGGTCGGCCTGGACGAGCCCGAACACCCTGACGGCCAAGGGGCTGAACCTGAGAACGCAGAGATTGCGATCAACGATGACCATGCCCTGACTCAGGGAGTTCTGGATGTTTTCCAGGTCTGTGTTCAGGTTTTCGAGTTCATCACTGCGCGATCGCAGCTGTTGGTTGAGGGTGCCCAGTTCCTCATTGGTGGCCTGAAGCTCTTCGTTCGAGGCTTCCAGCTCTTCATTGGAGGATTGCAGTTCTTCCGATGAAGCCTGTAGCTCTTCCGATGAAGCCTCCAGCTCTTCGTTGGCTTGCTCGAGTTCGCTGAGGGATCGACGTAAGGTGTTCTGACTGCTCAGCAGCTCCTGTTCCAGCCGTTTGATTTCCCGATCGAATACATGATCACGAAGGCCCTCCTGATCGGCCCTGGCTGCATCAGTGGAATCCTCGTCATCCTCAAGAAATGTGAGAATCCACAGCCTCCGATCACCGACATCCAAAGGCCTCACTTCCATGTGGAAGGGCTTGTCGTGGCCTGAAAGATGCAAAGCTGGGCTGGTGATCGCTTGGCCATCAGCCCGTGTCAGCAGGAACAACGCTCGAGCTTCCGATTGAAGTTCTGGGAGGAGAAATGAAGTGGCCGATGAGCTGATGCGACCCTCAGGAAGGCGGCAAAATGGTGTGACATTACCGATCACCTCGATGAGATCATGATTCTCATCCAGCACCAGGCAGGGCTTGCTGATCAGGCGGATCAGTGACTCCAGCAGAGCCACGTGCTGCTCCGGTACCGACTCCCGCAAGACGGCCACCCTCTCCAGAGGGGTGTAGGCCATGGGACCCCGTGGCGCTGGTAAGGCCAGGGCCTGACGTGGTTTCAGCATCCCCTCCGCTGTTCGCAGGAAAATCCGCTGTTCGGGATCGACGACCTTGAAGCCGTGTGTGCGGTTGTCCAGGGACTCGGAGCATCCCAGAAAGAGCAGGCCTCCGGGGACCAGGCCAAAGCGGAACAGATTCAACACACGCTCCTGCATCGGAACGGTGAAATAGATGAGCGTGTTGCGGCACGACACCAGGTCCAGCCTGGGAAAGGGTGGGTCGGCACCAACATCATGACGGGCGAAGACGGCGCAGCTACGAATCTCTTCCGTCATCTCAATTTCCGTTGCCCTCTCGATCACGAAGCGTTCACGCAGCTCATCGGGGATGGCCTTGGCTTCTGAGATCGGATAAACACCACGCCGACACACCGACAGGCTGACCTCGTCGAGGTCGGTGCCAAAGATCTTGATGTGGGAGGCCAGCTGGGCGGGATGCCCCAGAACCTGGCTGAGCAACATGGCGATCGAGAACACTTCTTCTCCGGTTGCACATCCAGGCACCCACACCCGCAACGGTTCGGTGCTGTTGTGCTGCTTGACATACACCTTCAAGTGCTCGCCAAGGGCCGAGAAGGCCTCTCGGTCGCGAAAAAACGAAGTAACGGTGACCAGCAGATTCTGCACAAGGGCATGAGCCTCTGCCGCATTACCGGTCAACAGCGAAAGATAGTCGTCGAGGGTATTGATCTCCAAGCTCAGCATGCGACGCTGGAGTTGCCGATTCAGGGTCGACTCCTTGTACTGGGAAAAGTCGATTCCAGTGGCATGCTTCAACTGGGTAATCACACTGCTGAGCAAAGCAGGTGCCGGTGCCGGGATGTCCTCGCTGACCCAGTTGCCACCACCGGTGGTGATCCATTCGCCGATCTTCGGCCCGATGGCGTTCGCCTCCAGGACCAGATCTGCGCAGCCCAGGCTGATGGCGGCACTGGGCATGGCGCTGAACTTGGCACTCTGCGGTGACTGAGCGATGGTCAGGCCGGCGGCCGCTCGAACAGCGCGCACGCCCCGCGCCCCATCGGCTCCTGTTCCCGAGAGCACAATGGCCAGGCCGTGATCACCCCACTGCTCGGCAATCGATTCAAACAACAGGTCGATGCATGGACTTGGACCGAACCGGGGAGTTGGTTCGCTGAGCCTCAGCTGATGCCCCTCAACAACCACATCATGGTTGGGAGGCGCGATGGCGATCACATCGCTTTGGAGTGGTTCACCATCGATGGCTGTCACCACGGTCAGCTTGGTGGAGTGGGCCAGAAGGTCGACAATCAGGCTGGGGTGATCAGGGGAAAGGTGTTGGGCCACCACATAGGACACACGGCCCAGACTCGTGAGATTCCTGCACAACTCCTGGAGGGCCTCCAGTCCTCCGGCCGAGGCGCCGATTCCCACCACATAGTCGACGCCGGCCGAGGCTGAGTTGATCGGTCTGCTCTCCACCTGGGGCTCGGTCGGCAACGACTCAGGTTGCTGATCGCCTGAACCTTGCACCAATCAGATCCTCTCTGGCCACCTGGGCTAAAGCTAGTCGTCCTGGCTCTCCCTGAGGCGATGCTGGTCTTGAGGGCCACCAACGGCCATGACGCCCAGGCTTGTGAGTAAGACTACTCATCTCAATGGCATTGATTATGGCTAGGTGGCTTTGATCTTATTAGCTGAAATGGCTGGAGGGCCTGGGAGACGCAACAACATGATGCAGCTTGGCTAGAATTGCGCAATCCTCTATGAAAGGATGCCAGTGGTAGAGCCATGAAGATTTGTATGTGTTGATCTTTGACCGTGGGTTGAGGGCCCCAAGGCTTGTCCACCATGTGATGGGCAGGGCCACTGTCCACCGCTTGCCCCATGCGTGTTTCCACTCCATCCGCTCTGGCCTCACGATCAGCCTGATCTGATCCGGAGCCCTTTTTCGTCATTCTTTGTCTCTCTCTGTCGCCTCTGTTGATGTCCATCAAGGGTTTGCCGACCATCCGGAGGCTGCAGCCCTGGCCAATCCCTTCAAGCGTCGCTTAGGGCTGTTTGATGACATCAATGCCAGTGCAGAGCTCTTCCGCAGCGTTCTGCCGGTCAGCCGGCTCAAGGCCACGGATCCTGACAAGAACTGGTGGAACTATGGCTTTGCCTCGCCATTTGGTTCCATCGTCCTGGGGGCATGGATCCTTCCTCCGGTACAGATTGCGGTCGCGGAACAGTATGGCTTGTCCGTTTTTCTGGGTTACGCCGGAGAGCAGGATATTCAACAGGACTCACGGCATTGGAGTTGCCGGTCGGACACCTGCCTGATTCTTCCTGGACAAGCCCTCTCGATTGAGGCCAGTCTGTTCAGTGGTCTGGTCTTTCATCTCGACAGCCAACTCATCCTGCAAACGGCCACGGGCATGGCCGGTCTCGATCAGACGCCTGATGCCTGGGTGAAGTCGGTGCATGAAGCACATGGCTGGGAACCATCGAAGGAGCGGGCCCTGGCCAGCCTTCTGGCCATGCTGAGGCAGGCCATGGTCATGGCCGAGCTGCAGGCTGGCTCGAGCCAGAGTCTGCGCGACCGGCTGCAGCTGGATGTCCTGATCTACCGGCTGCTTGCCGCCATGATCTTCCCCGAGCTGCGGGAGGAATCCTCGTTCGAGCGTCTGATCCACAGAATCGAGGCGGGACGTGACTCCTTCGATGAGCTCCTCGACTTCATCAAGGCGAATCTTGCCGAGCCACTGAACCTGACGCAACTGGAATTGCACAGTCATTATTCACGCCGAGCTCTGCAGTACACATTCCGTGAACGGCTTGGCTGTACGCCATTGCAATGGATCCGCAATCAGCGTCTTGATTTGGCACGGCTCAGGCTGCAGAATCCTTCACCTGGTGAGACTGTGGCGAGCATTTCATCCGATTGTGGTTACCGTACCCAGAGCTTGTTCAGCGTTGATTTTCAGCAGCGCTTTCATGTCAGGCCTTCCCAGTTGATGCGTGAGGCCCGATCCTCCCGCACCCGCTAGCTAGCCAGACTGGTCCCAGTATCCACGAATCTGGAGGCCGTTTGCAGCGCCAGGGCCTTCAGAGCTCATGTCCCAGCCACCTCTAGGAGCAGATCAGCTCCACTTCTGCAGCTCAGTGTTTGGTTTTGCGTACACGTGCTATGTGCATTACACATTGTGCCCTCAGCACGCCGAATGCCCAGATGAACGCCTAGGCCAAAAGAGCCCGTTGCAGTGGAATCTCGACAAAAGCCTGAAAAAGCTCTTGCGAGAAGCCTTCTTGCGCTCTACTATGAATTTGAATCGATTAACAAGGAGAATAGGCAATGTCACTAGTGTCGCTCGTGATTACTCTGATTGTTGTTGGAGTCTTGCTATGGCTCGTTAACAACTACATACCAATGGATTCTAAGATCAAGCGCATCTTAAATATTGTTGTTGTTGTGGCAGTAGTCGTATGGTTGCTTAACTTGCTAGGCCTCATGGACTCCATCCGCAGCATACGAGTCGGCAGATGATCCTCTGGCTTGCTTGCTGGTGGCCTGATTGGATCATCCGTCACCATTTCCGAATTTGATCGCATCGGTGACGACTGTGGGGCTTTCCATCAAGAGAGCATCGGCGGCGTCGGCTTTCGCCACTCCAGCCAGGCACCAGTTTATCGAGTCACTGAAGAGCCAGCTCACCAGTGACCGGTCAGATATTGTGTACTTACTGCCCGCTGCAATGGCGTAAAGTGATCGAAGGGCCCACGTTCTTTGCGGCAAAGATGATGGGACTCTACAAACTTATTGGCCAAAGCCAGCGATCACATCAGGATTCGAGGGGGGCAGAGTGTAATCAGAAATTCTAACTAGAAGATTGTCGCTGCAGAGGAGGTTGATGATGCGATCATTCATCTCATACCCCAGCGCTATCGATGAGCACTGAGCTGCCAATAGAGAATAGTCACTGATACACATCGGAGTCGCCAGCCTTGGGCCTTGTGGGCTGCAAGTAGAAATTGATCGGATTGGAACGTCTTTCTTTGTTGGGCTTGAGTATGCGGACGCGACAGAATGGCGCCTGTTGGATCTCGGCTTGAGATGAGTTCTCTGTGAATCTGAAGCCTTGAATATTCGTTCAACAAGATTCTCGCGGAGATTCGCTTCTGCGCGGGACCTGCTGCACGACCTTGTTCAACTTCATCTTGCTGGGGTTTCAGGGCCAGGATAACGCAACTTTCACGTCAATACGCTGATCTATTGTCTGTTGTTCTCGGGTCACCTTTGGGAGAATTAGAGTAGGAACGGCGGATGAAATGGCTAATTGGCCGAAGGCCGTCGAGTCCGACTTCTTGCTGGGGAGTTATGTTTGCAATTCAATCGAGCAGGAATGCCGGTGCAGATGGTCTCAACGACTATCTACGGCAGGTCAGACGCATTCCTCTTCTGGCCCCTGACGAAGAACTGCATCTGGCTGGAATCGTGCAGGAGTGGATCAACCATGACAATCCGCCAAAGGCTCTGATACGGAGTGGCGTCAGGGCGAAGAGTCGGATGGTTTCCGCCAACCTCAGGCTGGTGGTGATGATCAGACTCAAGTATAAGGACCGAATCAGGAGCCTGCAGCTGGAGATGCTTGACCTACTGCAGGCAGGCAATCTGGGATTGATCCGGGCCGTTGAACTGTTTGATCCCACGCGCGGCTACAAGTTCTCCACCTATGCCTTCTGGTGGATCCGCCAAGGAATTACGCATGCCATGAGCGAAAGTGGAAGCGGAATCCGGATTCCTAGATCAATGCTCAAGCTGGCTTTCCGTGCCGAGCTTCTGCAGGCCTCATCCGACCAGGTTCTCTCTTCACGTGTGGTCGCAGATCGCCTCGGAGAATCAGAAAAACGTCTGGAGAATTCGATTCGCGTTGCAAGAGAGTGCCGCACGACATCTCTCGACAAGCCATCCGGCGCTATGAGCGATTACACAAACCTGATCGATTTAATCCGAGATGAGCAGGTTCTGACCCAAGAGGACGACTACAAGTGGCTGCATGAACAAGTTCAAGCTCTCGACTCCCGTGAGCGGCACCTGCTTCGCCTTCGTTTTGGCGAGGAGAGCAACCGTTCCTACTCAGAGGTAGCCGGCTGCATGGGGATGACCAAGGAATGTGCGCAGAGCCTTGAACGCCGAGCGCTGCGCAAGCTGCGCCGTCGACTCACTCCCGTACTCAATCCTCGCGTGTCCTGAACCTATGGAATGCTGAGAGGGGACTTGCCAGGGCTGATTCAATAGCCAGCGAGATTCTCGATCTGACTGGGTTTTCAGGCAGGCGTGAAGCATGTGTTTCGCTCTCAAGATCCAGCTCGTCGAAGTGATTCTGGAGAACTGCGCGCGCATGCTATTCACTGGTGGGGTAATAGGCCGGTCTGATCGATACGCTTGGGGCCGTTGAGTAACGCTTCAGCCAGGTCATGATGGCTGAACAGCTAGTGTTGAAGGGCTCAATCGAGCTCCGCACCGCCATCTCGGATCTGGTCGATGCTCCAGTCGCGGATGGCCTCTGGCATCAGCTCAGGATCTCAGCATAGTCAGTAGCAGCAAGTCTCAGGTCGGAGTGCACATCCTTTGCCGCATGCGGCGTCCAGGATGCCCCACAGAAAGCTGATCAGGTCGAGTTCACTTGCTGCAGAATCGCTTCAGACGCCGTGAAGTGGCGATCACACCAACCTCAACCTATGCCGGTAGCAATGGCCAGGGAGCCTGTGGCGGATTTTGTATCAGGATTGCGGTGAGGGCTGCCCCTCAGATGAAGTTGGATGGAGAATCAACTGGCAGTTCTGTTCTTCAGAGAGGGCCCACTCCAGTAGATACGCCGCCAGATTGCTCAGGGATCGTCCCTGTTGGTTGGCAATCTTGGCCAATCCCTCATGAACGCTGTCTGGGATGGTAATACTGATGCGTACGGGGGATCTGAATGTGCAGTGACCGTGATGGTCATTGTTCATCGCCGGTTCCTCCTCTTGACTCGATCAACAGAAACGATCGGTCCAACCTCAAGGCCGGTCGTGATGACAGGTAATGCAACAGCGTCATGGATACTCTCATAG
This sequence comes from Synechococcus sp. UW140, assembly GCA_943369245.1. Taxonomy (GTDB): domain Bacteria; phylum Cyanobacteriota; class Cyanobacteriia; order PCC-6307; family Cyanobiaceae; genus Regnicoccus_A. The sequence continues at coordinate 160,545 of CALRMN020000001.1, forward strand.
TCTCAACTTACCGCCGCCCCGGCTTGGCTGCCCGCCAGTGGCCAGGCAAGGACCGCACAAGGGGTCTTTGCTGCTGCAGATATGATGCCATTCTGCGGCAGTTCTGCCTCAATCTTCCTCTTGCGCCTAGCTCAAGCGCAACTGGGCATGGAATCGGCACGTTTGAGCCATGCGCCCCAGGGCTGCCTGAATTTGTGATCACGCCGTGTCCATGGCGGCGTTCATGACCCCCAGCGCCAGCATTCGGCTGATGTGCTGGGCAAGCCCGTGCTGGCCCGTAGGTTCCAGGTGGTGTCACAGCCATGCTTTTTGCCGTGATCGCTTGCCGTGAAAGGGATTTGGCACTTGCCCAGGACCTGGCTGAGGCTTCCGGCCCGTCGGCTGGTTCGCGGTCTCCGTTCCCGAGGGCGGCCTGGCTGTTGCGGATCGTCTCCAGCAGGGCCCCTGGGTCGCATGGCTGGTGCAGCGCCTCGATGCGTTGACGACCTTCGGCGACTCAACCCAGACCAGCCCAGCAATCGATCAGCCGGGGTGAGAGGTGGCTCGTGGCGCCGGCGGCGGCGGAGACTTTCCCGCAGGGCGCTCTCGTCAAACGGAAACCGTTTGGCCGAGGCTTGGTAGATCTTGGTGAACAGGCGCAGGGCTGTGCTTCCCCGGGTTTCGTGGACAGGTCGGTAAGGGTCACTCCATGACCACCAGACTGTCCATCGATGACCAACCCCACCAAGACCAGCTCGGGCAGACTTTTAGGGGGCCTGCCATGCGCCCAGCAGATCAGCCTCGAATCAAGGGCAGATCGACAGCATCCCTCATCATCTCGGTGACTACCCTGAAGGTGAAGGCACGGGAAAGCCATGGATAAGTTAATCGTTGAACTCAACCTTTCTCCAGGCACGGTCGATGTGATTCAGCGTGTTGCGGATGCTCTGGGAACCAGCGTTGAGGCGATTCTGATTCATCACTTGGAGAACATCCGTATGGCTGTTAACTACACCCCTTCCAGATATGAACATGAGATTAGCTCCACCCCCATGGAAGTCGTCGTTTCCGAGGAGCTCGCGACCGTGGCCTGATCGGCTCTCACCACTTGAATGGCCTGAGAGATCCCTGAAATCTAGAAATTCCCTCACTCCACCGCAAGCGATGCTGCTGCTTGCACCATGGGATCCCCCCTGAATGACGGTAGAACGACGACGCAGTAAGCTCCAAGAACTTGATGCTAGGAGCTATGCATTATATCGCGTCATCTGTGGCGCTCTTGAGGATCTCCAACAGGAAATCTTAGCGGGTTCTGCCATCACATCCGATCTGTCCCCTCTGGCTTCAGCCATGCGGGATCGGCGCCTGTTGGTGGAATGGCTGCGAGAGCTGAGATTCCCGCCGGCATCGGCCTACAACGATTGCGGCATCACCAAAGCCGTGGAGGACGTCTTGATGCAGGGCGCTATCTAGAAGGAGAGTCAGCCGGCTCAGGGGAGAGGGCAGCATCCAAGCTCCATGGCGCGCACTGATCGCTGAGAACAATTCGTGGTCTAAAGCGAGGACTTGAACATTTTCAGATCGCAAGCATGAGACATCTCAATGCGGAACATCAGAGGCACGGGCGCAGTTCAAGGTGGCGATCTAATAAGGGATTCATAACTCTATTGTGACGAAGACAGAGTATGGATAATCTATTCGTGTCTGTCCAGGGGGGGGTATGTCAGAACAGGGTTGAGGCTCTGCAGCAAGACCACAACTTGACCCATGGCTGGATTCGTAAAGTGGGAACCGTGGATCTGATCCACTTGTTTTAGGCGCAACATAATCTATTCTCACTCCAGAGACAGCCTTGAGCAGCCACAAGGACATTCTCTGAACGTGGAGATCCGCTTCATGAATGACATTCTTGACTTCGGGGAACGCGACTGACCCCGCCCCCCCTATCGAGCGATCAGACAGCCTGCGCTGCCGTATCTGTTCAGAGGACGAAACTTGAGGCAGTCATCGGCGCGATGGATTCCCTGCCGTCATGTCGTCGCGCGATCACGACGGACGCCCCTCATCGGCTTGCTGATCGTGGCCTACCCACCCTGTGCCATCTGGCTCGGCATCGGCTGCCCATGGCGATAGGCCTGCCAAGTAGCCGGTCGACGCCACCAAGGGCCGTGCGGCAGGTGGGCGACACGGGTGGCCAGTGCCTCCGGCTGAGCAATGAGGTCCTTGACCAGTGCTCGAATGCTGGACGGCGTCGAGTCCAGTCACTGTCCTCGATGCCAGCGGCTGGAGTGTTACCTCAAGCCATCTCTGCCTGAGATACAACCGGATGGCGACGACCTGTCAAGGCTCGCCGTTCAGGTCTGGCTTGCTACGGCCCCTGAACGCATACAAACCCACTTCTGCAGCTTATCTGCTGCACAGTCATTGTCACCCATGCAATTGCATTTCAGTATGTGTGTTCAGCATGTTGAATAATCTGAAGGACACCTAGAAGAAGGAAGGACGTTGCGACGAAGCCTACGTGAAAACCTGAGAATACTCATGCGCTGTCTTCGCATGCGGCAACTTTGGACTCAAACTGGATTATCAAGGAGATTAATCAATGTCACTTGTTACGCTCGTCATCACTCTGATTGTTGTCGGAGTCCTGCTGTGGCTCGTCAACAACTACATCCCGATGGATGCCAAGATCAAGAACATCTTGAATATTGTTGTTGTAGTCGCGGTTGTGGTGTGGCTGCTCAACTCGCTGGGGCTGATGGATTCTATTCGCGGTATACGCGTTCGGTAGTTGATCGCTTGCCTTCATGGCATAGCGAATGCGATGCCCTCCCCCTGGAGCTGGCGCGCTGGCCTGATGGCTTTCGTGGCCCCCATTGTGAGGGTAAGGAGTATGGGCTCATCTGTGGCCGGCACCATCATGGAGGCGACCAAGTTACCGCTGACCACCTGATTCCTCGCTTTCGATCTGATGCGCCATTTGGGTGTGAACTATCGACCCGCGTGGCTTGTTCACAACAAGATCATGCAGGCGATTAGCGAGCGGGAGGAGGCTTGTGTTCTGCGGGGAACGGTGCAGTTGGATGATGCTTGCCACTTTGGTCACGTTTCGTTTGCCACTATCGCTGACTGGGCCAAAGTTTTACTGGCTATAGGATGTGAAACGTTCACTGATGGGTTGGCCTGCTTACGTACCGCTGCAGAAGTCTGTTGTTTTCATCACCCTGTGGTCACCGATCGGGAGGCTCCAACGGGAGATGCGTGAACTTCTTCAGGCCGGCAATCTGGGATTGATCCGAGCCGTCGAACTGTTTGATCCAGCGCGCGGCTACAAGTTCTCCACCCTTGCCGTCTGGTGGATCTGCGAAGCGCTCATGACTGCCATGCGTGACGGTGGTAGCGGAATCAGGATTGCGAGGACAAACCTCAGCCTCCTCTTCCGTGTCGAGCAACTGCAAGCCTCCTCGACATCTCTCGACATATAGGCCGGCGCTATGGGCGAGGCCACGAACCTGATCGATAGGATCTGATCAGGTTGTGACCGTCCAGTACGACCACCAGCGGCTTCATGACCATGTTCAGGCTCTCGATGCTCGTGAGCGGCAGCTGCTATCGCTTCGTTATGGCGGGGTGAAGATCCGTTCCAGCGCCGAGGTTCCCGGCTCCATGGGGGTGACCAAGGGTCAAGTGCAGAGTTTCGAATGGCGAGTACTTCGCAAGCTGCGCCATCAGCTCACCCCCGTGCTCCATCCTCGCGAGTCTTGATCCCCATGCCATGTGCCCAATCCGCCGAACGCAGTTGATTTATACAAAACGGTGCTGCACATCTGCCGCCGATCCGGCGTACCCAGTTGTGTGCACCAGTCAATGGCCTGACTAGACAGGGGTATGGCTCTGATAGGCCAGCACCGTTGCCAAAGGTCTGATTTGAAAACTCTTCTGACATCCATGCTCTCCTTGGGCATGCTGCTTGTGCTGTTGATGGTTCAGTCGCCGGCGATGGCGGACTCTGCTGGCACCTCCCTGTCCCCCTATGTAATCGGAACCATGAGCAAAGACATCAAAGCCACTGCCAAGAACGCGGAAGGCAAACTGCAATCGGCCATGGGAGAACTCACTGGTGACAACTCCATGAAGGTCAAAGGCGAAGTCAAGCAAGGCCAGGCCGCCGCCATGTCCACCACTTCGGATCTCAAGCGGGGAGCGCAGAAGGCCGCTCGTAAACTGAGTGACGCGACAGATCGCGCCGCCGACAAGCTCAGCTGATAGCTTAACTATCATAATCAATTACACAATGTTGAACTTCTAACACATACAACTGGATGGAGGAATGAATGGAACACCCCGTGAATCGGAGAAATCAGTACTGGATTGCGGGGCTCTCCGCCGTGGTGGTGGTGGGTGCTCTCGCCTTCCTGAATCAGCAGCATCAGCAGCGGCTTCAGACCCAGGCCGTCCAGGATCAATCCACCCGGGAGGCGCTGCAGCGCGAACAGAGCGAGTTGACGCTCAGGAACAACCTGCAGTCCGCCTCGCAGCGGGAAGCCGCACTTCAGTTACAGCTCAGGGAGATGGATGCGGCCGCCAGCCGGCAACTTGCCGACGCAGCCAATACTGAAGCGGGAGCGAGCATGCGACAGGCTGTGATGGCCCAGCAGGAGGCCAAGCGTCAGCAGGCGGAACGGGAACTTCAGGATCTCAGGGCGCAACGAGTCCGGCTTGAGAAGCAGGTCGACTGTGAACGGATTCAGTTGTCGGTGAATCAACTGAAGTCCAGAGGGGAAACCGATCAGGCGCTCAAACTGCTGAACCTCTGGAACGCCCCATGCCCGAACCTCCAGGGTGCTCGGTAACGGGCTTGTAGAGGCTCGATCGCAACCACTGCAGAACCCGGCGATGATGGCTTCTTTTGATTGTGGCCTTAGCGTTGCCTGTCGGGGGGGCTAACACCATTTGTCAGAAACTCCCGCCAAGAACGTTGGCACAGGGGAGTGCCATCAGTAACGGGCGTATTGAGGCCGTTGCATGTCCCGCGCCACGCCCTGGGTTTGACCAGGTCTTAACGTCCGGAGCGCCTGGCGATTCACTGCACAGGGGGCACGGACCAGGTGCTTGACGCGGGACACGGGATCATGTGTTCCCCGACTGTTTGGTGTCTGCCTGTCCAGATTGTGGCTATGCCTGGGTTGTGAGGTCTTGGGATTGTCGGCGACAGCCTGAACCTTACTTTCTTACCCCCCTTGTACGCTGATCGACTTGGTGGGATGACTCAGTTTGGCAATCAAGGGGAGATCTTCATGTACTACAGCAGTGGCAACTATGAAGCCTTCGCCCGCCCGCGCAAACCCAAGGATATTGAGAACAAAACTGCCTGGTTTGTCGGCTCGGGCCTGGCGTCACTGGCGGGCGCGGCCTTCCTGATCCGAGACGGCCAGATGCCAGGCAACCGGATCACGATCCTGGAGCAGCACCAGTTGCCTGGCGGCGCGCTGGACGGCATCAAGGAGCCGACGGAAGGCTTCGTGATCCGCGGTGGACGTGAGATGGAGGACCACTTTGAGTGTCTCTGGGACCTATACCGCTCGATTCCTTCACTGGAGATCGAAGATGCCAGCGTACTCGATGAGTTCTATTGGCTCAGCAAGGACGATCCGAACGTATCCTTACAGCGTGCCACTGTGAACTGTGGCGAGGATGCACATACCGACGGCCTGTTCAATCTCAGCGACAGGGCGCAGCAGGAGGTCATCAAGCTTTTCCTGGCCACACGTCAGGAAATGGAGAACATGCGCATCAACGAGGTGTTCGGGGATGAGTTCCTGAACAGTTACTTCTGGATGTATTGGCGCACGATGTTCGCCTTTGAGGAGTGGCACTCGGCGCTGGAGATGAAGCTATATCTACATCGTTTCATTCACCAAATCGCCGGCATGCCGGACTTCTCAACCCTGAAGTTCACCAAGTACAACCAATATGAATCGCTGGTGATGCCTCTGGTCAGGTGGCTGCTCGACCATGGCGTGGTGTTCCAGTACGGCACCGAGGTCACCGATGTTGATTTCAATATCTCACCCCGACGCAAGCAGGCCACCGGCATCCACTGGCGCAGGAACAATGTCGAAGGCGGCATCGATCTCGCCGCTGATGATTTGGTCTTCATGACCATCGGCTCACTCACCGAGAACTCGGATAACGGGGACCACCACACACCGGCGAATCTCAATGATGGGCCTGCCCCGGCATGGGATCTGTGGCGGCGCATCGCCGCGAAGGATCCGGCATTCGGTCGGCCGGACGTGTTCGGTACGCACATCCCCAAGACCAAATGGGAGTCGGCGACTGTCACTACGCTCGATGAACGCATCCCTAGGTACATTCAAAAAATTGCGAAGCGCGATCCGTTCAGCGGCAAGGTGGTTACGGGCGGCATCGTGACGGCGAAAGACTCTTCTTGGCTGCTCAGTTGGACGGTGAACCGTCAGCCCCACTTCAAGCAGCAGCCCAAGGACCAGATCGTGGTTTGGGTCTATGCACTGTTCGTCGAGAAACCCGGTGACTACGTGAAGAAGCCAATGCAGGACTGCACGGGCGAGGAGATCACCCAGGAATGGCTCTATCACATTGGTGTGCCGATCGCTGACATCCCAGAACTGGCCGCAACCGGCGCGCGGACCGTGCCGGTGATGATGCCATATGTGACCGCGTTCTTCATGCCGCGCCAGGCCGGCGATCGACCGGATGTGGTACCCAGGGATGCAGTCAACTTCGCCTTCATAGGACAGTTCTCCGAATCCAAGCAGCGCGACTGTATCTTTACGACCGAGTATTCTGTGCGCACCCCGATGGAGGCTGTCTACACGCTGCTCAACGTCGAGCGCGGCGTGCCGGAGGTATTCAACTCCACCTACGACATTCGCATGATCCTTGCAGCGTCCGGCCGTCTGCGCGACGGTAAGGAGATCGACATCCCGGGTCCAGCTTTTGTGCGTAACCTGCTGATGAAGGAGCTCGACAAAACACAGATCGGCGTACTTCTCCGTGAGTTCCGGATTGTCTCTGAAGACTAACCAGACTTCTCGACGTGCCCATTGTCACGTCAGGACTTTTACGTCGCCGAGTGATCATCGCAGGTTTAAAACCCAGGTAACACGTGAGAAATCCTCCTAAGATAGACTTGGAAACATCTTGGCAACTCGCTTCACACATCCAATCATTATGCAGCCTAAGGCTCGCCCTTCTTGGAACAATGCGAATCTTGGCTCTGGTTCTGGCCGACTAGATGAAAGAATCCGCAGTAGGCGCCAATTCGGTGGAGCCCGCCTGCAGAGGAACACCGATGAGGTGATCAGCGCGGCACCTTTGGACAGTGTTCAGAAGATGTTCGCCCAGCATTTCGATGCGCCCTTGAACCGTGTCGACTACCGCGTTAACGGTCTCCGCTCTCAGAAGTACATCAAAGACTGCATCAACGCCAGCCTCTGAGCAGGAGGCCGGAATAGCGGCTGAAGTGATGAAGCTCCTTCTGTCCCTCCGTTCCTTCCTGCTTGCCACCACCGGAGCAGCCCTCGTCAATGCGCGGAGATGTACAGCCGGGCTGATCTCCCTGCTTCATCCTGAAGCTGGATCGACCCGTGCGCCATGTCCCTGATCAACACCGCCGTCGGCCTGCTGGCGATCAGTTCGCCGATCGGCGTTCTGCCGGTGGTGGCCAGGGCGGCCGGCGGCGATGCCAGCCGGGTCCGGCAGATCAGCCGCCTGGCGGTTCTCACCTTTCTGTTCACCCTGCTGGCGGCCTGCTGGTGGGGTCAGGCCCTGCTTGATCTGTTCGCCATCACCCTCGATGCCTTCCGCGTCGCTGGCGGGCTGATCCTGCTGCCGATCGGCTTGCGCCTGATCGAGGGGATGGAGGTGAGCCACCCTGACGTTGAGACCGACGCAGGCAGCCTGGGGGTGGTACCGATCGGTCTGCCGCTGCTGGCTGGGCCGGGGGCTATTTCCCTGGTGGTGGCGGATTCTCCCGCCTCCTGGGAGGGACGCCTGGCCCTCAGCGGCGTGATCACCCTGCTGGCAGTGGGGATCTACGGAATCCTGAGGGTGTCGATGCCCCTGCGCCGTGCCCTGGGGGAACTGCAGGAGAAGGTGATCAGTCGGCTGATGGGCCTGCTGCTCAGCGCCATCGGTGTGCAGATGTTGGTGGGCGGCCTGAAGGGCTGCTTCCCCGTGCTCGCCGGAGCAGGATGACCAGAAAGGCCTCTGGTGGATCAAAGCTGACTGACCGACACAACTCTGAGAAGCCCTGCGACAGCGTGGGTCTCAGCGGATGAGCTGGGCCCGGTGAGCGTGGGAGGTTGGGTCTTTCACCCCAACCAACGCCCCGTTGCCGTACCAGACTCGTCTTCTTGCTGAGTTGCTCGGCCTGCTGCGTCAGCACGGCCGTTGCCGTGACCAGCGTCATCTGATCACCCTGGCCTGGATGGTGGCTGGCCAATGCCCGGATAGAGGGGGTAAGCGTTTTCTGGGCCAGGGCCATCGTTAACCTCTGAAGCCGGCCGCACAAACCCCTGATCAGGTGGCCTCCCTGAATTGATCAATCAGGAGCGCACTGGTGCGGCTGATCATCACACCCCGTGAACGGGTACATCGATCTAAACCCTGGCCCCCTGAGCGAGACGCAACACCACCAGAACAACGGCAATTGTGTAAATCATGGGGACCTCAAGTGGAAAGAATCAGCTCCATGGGCCATGGTTGACGTCGATGCAGGCCATCCCTGCAATCGAAGGGACGACGCTCACCCTGGGAGGCCTGGAAAAGGAGAGACCAACACAAGACTTCCATTCATATCATCAGCTTGTGATCAACTGGTCTTGTCAGTAGCCCGGGAGATGGAATCCCCGGGCTTGTCTGCTTTGGATTTGACACCTCGCTTCAGATCGGATCCTGCCTGCATGACAGACGCTGATACATTCTTGGACATGATTCGGGCGGCAATGGGTGGGTTGAATGGATGGCCAGCCAAGGCCATGGCAGGGACTGATACAACAGGGAGCCAATCAGGACGATCGCCGGGAGAACCAGGGCAATCGGGCTCCTCCTCCGATCCGTTCGCATGGTTGGTAGGTCCACAAGGGCACGCCCATCAACTCGCCAGATGATCCTGCCCACGCCGCGACCAACTCGCCTGAATCCTTTGGAACCACGAATCAACAGGAAGTCTCTCTAATTCCCGGGCAATCAAATTCTTCTCGATCGATAGCCTTGGCTCACCGAGCCTGGTCCCTATGTCCATCTTCAGCGCTCCCCAACGCTGATCGGTACCGGGCCGATCTTGCATCATCAGCAGGTCCAACCATGTCCCGTCAAACCAGGTCCCATCAAGCCGAACGGATCGTGGTTCCCGTGCTGGCGGCCCGCATCGCCCAACGCCGCGCTTTTCGCAGAACGGTCCGCCAGGGGTTTTTCAATCGGCTCGGTCCAGGACTGATCGCCGGCGCCTCGGATGACGACCCAAGCGGCATCGCCACCTATTCGCAGACCGGCGCCCAGTTCGGCTATGCGATGTGCTGGGTGATGCTCTTCTGCTTCCCGCTGATGGCGGCGATGCAGGAGATCAGCGCTCGCATTGGCCGGGTCACAGGCCAGGGGATCGCTGGCAACATCCGCGGGCATTACCCCCGAGGGGTGCTTTATGGGATCGTCGGGATGTTGCTGCTGGCAAACACTATCAATCTGGGCGCCGATCTCGGCGCGATGGCGGCAGCCCTTCACCTGCTCATCGGCGGTCCCGTCGGTTTTTATGTTCTGGTCTTCGCCATCGGCAGCACATGGCTGGAGATGGCTTCCAGCTATGCACGCTATCTCTCTTTCCTGAAATGGACCAGTTTCGTTCTGCTCTCCTATGTGGCCGTGGCACTCGTGGTGGACGTGCCCTGGCGGCAGGTTGCTTACCATACATTCGTACCCAGTTTCTCACTGCAGCGGGACTACGTCGTCACCGTGGTTGCGGTGCTGGGCACGACCATCACACCCTATTGCTTCTTCTGGCAATCCTCGCAGGAAGCGCAGGACGAGCACGTCGAACCCTCCGCCTATGCGCTCATCGATGCGCCAGAGCAGGCGCGAGCTGAGATATCACGGATCCGTTTCGACACCTATGTCGGGATGGGCTATTCGAACGTGATCAGTCTTTTCATCATTGTTGCCACTGCAGCAACGTTGCACGCGAACGGCATCACCGATATCCAGACCTCCGCGCAAGCTGCCGAGGCGCTGAGGCCCATTGCGGGGGTGTTCACATTCGCCCTGTTTTCGGCGGGCATCATCGGCATTGGCCTCCTCACCGTGCCGGTGCTGGCTGCATCCGGAGCCTATGCGCTCGGCGAAGCGCTCGGTTGGTCGACAGGCCTCGACCGCAAGCCGCTGGATGCCAAGGCCTTCTATGCCACCATCGCCGCCTCCACCCTGATCGGGATGGCGTTCAACTTCGTTGGCCTCGATCCGATCAGGGCTTTGTTCTGGTCGGCGGTGATCAATGGTGTGGTCGCCGTGCCCCTGATGGTGATCATCATGCTGATGGTGATGCGGACCGATGTCATGGGGCGCTTCCTGCTGCCGCGTGGGCTGTGGGCGATGGGGTGGCTGTGCACCGGGATGATGGCAGTGGCGGTGGCGGTCATGGTCACTACCTGGTGAATGTGGGGCACGAAGGATTTCGGGTGGATGCATCTGCCCATTGTTGCCGGAGGACATCATCCTGGTGATCTGCCCCGATTCAGCGGGATCGTCATGTACTCGGCAAACTGTGTTCAACAAACTGTGTTCAACAAACTGTGTACAACAACTGAGATCAGCCTTATCTGTGCCCTTCGCGCTTGCCAGCACGACGTGACCTCCAGCCACCATTCTGAAGCATCCAATGACTTCGTTAATGCGAAGGCCGGTCCAAGGATGGTTAATCAAGAGGCGGGTGCAGTGATCAGTCTGTTCCGCCTTCTTGGCTAGCCCCACACACCAAGTTTAGGGATGGCTGTCACACTGTGGATGCTAGTCGGTTGCTCTTGTCACGTTTGAAGCATCCTTTTTCACCAGTGCTTTTGCACTGCGATTCACCTCCTTGCCGTCAGTCTGACACTGCTTAGTTCCCTTTTTTGGTCTGCTGACCGCCTTCTCAAGTGACAGAGCCTATGGATGCCTGAAGCTGATCGTCAGCATCTTTGGTGGCGGCCATAACGCTGCCTGATTGCACTCCCTTGATGGGTAGGCTCTGTATTGAATGATCTGTGCGATCGCACACTGAGGTTGATGGCTTTGTCGACTGGTACAACTCTGAGCACCGGCGCAGCGGGATCAAGTATGTGACGCCCAATCAGCGCCACTACGCCCAGGCTGACGCGATCTGCGCCATCCGTCAGCAGACCTGCGAGGAAGCTCAGCAGAGGCATCCTCAGTGTTGGAGCGGCCAACCCCCTGTCTGGTCTCAGCCCGCGATCAGGTGCCGGCGCCTCGGCGCTCGTCAACAGATCAAACCGATAGCGAAACCGCCATGACTACGGGGCCCGTAAAGCTCTACTCGCAGTACTCTGGATTGTGGTGCTCAACTAAGCACCCCGAGTGGACAACCTTGCTGATAGGTCCCGCACATTGCTGATAGATCCCGCGCATTGCCTGAATTGGATGCAACAGACGGTCTCAGCTGGGCCCTGCTGGGCTGGGCGCCCATTCCCTTGCGCGGACTTGAACTCTGCATCCTCAGCCGCGGCGTCCATCGCCGCCGTAGACAAAACTGGTTTACACGGGTTGAGCTACCGAGCAGTCCACCACCACCATTCAGGCCTGGGTGATCGGGTGGCGCTGATCACGGCAAGGTCCGTGTTGACGCAGAAGGCCGGCGACTGTTTGAATCTCGATGCCCGCACGGTGAACCTGGCCTTCCATCGCCTCGATCCAGGCGCATCGGTGCAAGCAAGGTGTATCGATCAGCAACTCCTCAAAGGGAATCGGCGGACTACCTCCTGACTTCGACGACTCGTGATACACAGGCTTGATGAGCGCAAGAAAGTCCTCCCAATGAACTGTGGACTCCTCCATATCATCCCAAAGGCGCTGGAGCCGGGTCCTCTTTTGGCGTAGATCTGCTCGTAGTCCGTTAATCCCTGCTCGAAGGGTGCGGCCCATTCGATACAGTTTCAGTCTGCGATCTGAATGGTTTTAGCGGGTTTTTCAGATATTCCCTAAGCCCGTTCATCACTTTGTTATCATCACATCAACACCTGGTGTTCGCCGCCGTACCAAGACGCCGGTGTCGTGCTCGGTGCGATGCACTTGCAGGTCGATCTCCTCCTCGCCGAGCCGCAGTCCGTTGACTTCAAGCAGGTTGATCCCCTGCGGGAGCACCGGCTTGCGGAACAGCACCTGCACCCGGTCCGTCTCGGCGTCGCGTCCGATCCCCATTCCGGTGATCGCTTCCAGTAAACCGAACACCGAGCCGCTGGCCCAGGCTTGGGGGCTGCAAGCCACCGGGTAAAGGGTGGGGTCTTCGTCGTCGCGACGCGGGAATCCGCAGAACAATTCGGGCAGCCGGTATTGCGGCAGCGCCCGGGCCGTGTCGAACAAGCCGGTGAGGATTCGCATCGCTTCTGGCATGTGGCCGTAGCGGGCCAGGCCCAAGGCGATCATGGCGTTGTCGTGGGGCCAGACCGAGCCGTTGTGGTAGCTCATCGGGTTGTAACGGGTCTCTCGTTCATCGAGAGTGCGCACGCCCCAGCCGTTGAAGCTGGTGGGTGCAAGCAGCTGGCGGGCCACCGCCGCCGCCGCGTCGCGGCTGGCGATGCCGGTCCAGAGGCAGTGGCCCGCATTGGAGGAGCGCACTGCACAGGCTGAGCCCTCGCCGTCGAGTGCCAGGGCATAGGTGCCGATGGCATCGCACCAGAAGGCCGCATTGAACCGGCGGCGCAGCTGATGGGCTTCTTCACGCAACTGCTCGGCTTGAGCGGCACGCCCGAAGCGATGCTCAATGCCCGCCATGGCGCAGCGGGCCCCGTAGGCATAGGCCTGCACCTCGCAAAGGGCGATCGAACCCTCGGCCAGGCGACCGTCGGCGTGGTGAATGGCATCGTCAGAATCCTTCCAGCCCTGGTTGCGAAGGCCGCCCTGGGCGGCGCACTGGTAGCGCAGGAATCCGTCCTGGCTACGCGCTTCGGCGGCCCTGATCCAGGCCAGAGCCTGGTCCAGTGACGGCCGCAGGTGGTCAATGAAGGACTTGTCATCGCTGCGCAGGAGATAGTCGCCCGCCAGGATCAGGAAGAGAGGCGTGGCATCCACGGAGCCGTAGTACCGGCCGAATGGCACCTCCCCCAGGGCCGCCATTTCGCCCAGACGGGCTTCATGCAGGATCTTGCCGGGTTCGGCATCGACCGCCGGGTCGAGGTGGCTGGCTTGCTGATCCGCCAGGAAGCCGAGCACGCCGCGGGCCAGGCGCGGTTCCACCAGGAGCATCTGACGGGCGGTGATCAGCCCATCACGGCCGAAGGGGCAGCTGAACCAGGGAACGCCGGCGTAGGGGTAGAGGCCGTGCTCGAGATGGCTGGAGAGCAGATGCACATCCGACATGGAGCGGGCCACCCAGCAGTTGAACGCCGGGTTGTCGGTGGAGATGGAGGCCGCCTGGCGCTGGCTGTCGCGCAAGCGCTCGCTCGTCGCCGCGAGTGCGGCATCAAAGGCATCTTCAACCGCGACACGATCGCCGATGGGATGGAAATCGAGCAGGAGATGGACGCGACGGGTGCAGCGAGGTTCCAGCTGCAGGATCAGATTGATGTGGTTTTCACCCACCTCCGCCGCCACACCTCCCACCCGCAGGAGCGTGCGGCGATCCTCCCCGTCGAGCCCGCCATAAGCCACTTCCAGGTAGTCCTGGGTGTGCTGGTGGACCGTGCGCCCACGCTGCGGACGCTGGTGTCCACGAATCTCGAAGATGTCGCGAAAATCGGCGTCGAAGCGCAGTGTCAACGGCAGCAACACCGCACCGTCCAGGTAACTGGTGAAATCGAGGGCCTGCAAACAGCTCGTGGGGGTCAGAACAGTGCTGCGCTTGAGGTGCACGGATCCGGGCGGGGGCGCACCGGGCCCGTCGATGTCGTTGCTGAGATGGCTCACATGAAGCCCCATCTCCCAACTCTCGGCAGAGCTCAGCACGATCGGGGACTGATCCCAGAGGAGGAGTTCCAGGCGGCTCACATGGCGAGCGCCGCGGTGAAAAATGCCGGAATCGGGATGGGTCTCGGGGCAGATTTCACCTCGGCGATCGAGCATCGCAAAGGTTTCCCCGTCCTTGAGAACGAACGGTGGGAGCAGATCATGCGGCATGGGAACACGCTGCAAGGAGCCTGGCCGGGGAGGGACTGCGACGGGCCTCGATCTGGCGTTGGAAGAGACGTTCGTAGTCGGCTGCCTGCCTGGCGACTGTGAAACGCTGCTCGAAATCGTGGCGAACCCGCCGGCGATCCAGTCGCTCGATACCCCGCACCGCCGTCACGGCCTCCTCGATCGTTTCCACCAGCACGCCATTGCATCCGGGCCGAATCACCTCGGGGGTGGAGCCGTTGCGCCAGGCAATCACGGGCGTACCGCAGGCGTTGGCTTCGATCATCACCAGGCCGAAGGGTTCGGGCCAGTCGATCGGGAACAGCAGAGCCAGGGCGTTGCCGAGCAGCTCCTGCTTGCCGGCATCATCGATCTCCCCGATAAACTCCACCAGTGGACTTTCACGCAATAGAGGTTCAATTGTTGTGTGGAAATAATCCAGATCTATGGCATCGATCTTGGCGGCCACCTTGAGGGGCAGACCCAGAGCGGTGGCGATGGCGATGGCACGGTCAAGACGCTTCTCTGGTGAAATCCGCCCCACGAAGGCCAGGTACTCAGAGGGTGACGGCTGGAAGCGGTACAGATCGGTGGGCAGACCATGGTGAATCGTGCCGAGCCAGTGAGCCCCGGGGAGAGGGGCCCGCTGGGATTCAGAGATCGACACCAGGGGCACCGGATTGAAATCCGTTTGTAGTTGGGCCATCTCCGGACCCGTCAGGGGCCCGTGCAGGGTGTGGAGCTGCGCCACCGGCAGGCGGGCAATGCCGGGGTGGAGGCCATGGCCGGTATGGAAATGGAGAATATCGAATTGATCGAGCTGATCGATCACCTGATCAAGCTGGCGACCCTCGGGCACCCTTGGATCTCCCCGATAGCCGTCCGCCCTGAGGGCTCGCGGCACGCAGGGGAAGAGCTCAGCACTGGTTTGGGAGTCACCGCTGGCAAACAGAACCACCTCATGACCACGGTTGACGAATTCTTCTGTGAGATAGTGAACAACTCGTTCCGTTCCGCCATATCGCAACGGCGGTACGCTTTCAAAAAGTGGTGAAATCTGGGCTATACGCATCGGCCTTGCTCTCTAAGGATCAACTGGCAACCCACCCGTATGGGCGCCCAAATTGCAAATCTGCGGTCACCGAGGTGGCGCAGCAGGGGTGTGGCAGCAACCTGCTCTTATTTGAAACGTAGGCAGGAACCAGTGGTGATGCGCCGAGCAAGGGGATTTACTGACACAGAACACAAACTCACGGGATCAGGGCAGCACAGCCGAGCCAGCCACAACGTTGACCGTTGATGCTGCCGTCGATATGGGGCACATCTACAGCAGTCAATCACCAGTTTCAAGCCCATAGTGAAAAGAGAGGAGCTATGGCGTGACAAGCCAAAGGATTTGCCCTTGTTGCAATCCGGCCGGTTCCATATGCTCTGGCATCGATCTCAGACCCTTGCAGACCTGATCATGAATAAGCTCCAGTTCAAAGGAGAATGGCACGAATTGAAGGGGAAGCTCAGGCAGAAGTTCGCCGATCTAACCGATGACGACTTGGCCTTCACCGAGGGACAGGAAGAGGAATTGCTTGGCCATCTGCAGAAGAAGCTCGGCAAGAGCCAGCAAGAGATCGCTGAGCTGATTAACACTCCTTGAGAGACTCCTCATGCTGAACTACGCCATAACCTTTTTTATCATCGCGATCGTCGCTGCCGTCCTCGGTTTCAGTGGTATCGCTGGATCTGCGGCGAGCATCGCCCAGATCCTGTTCCTTGTGTTTCTCGTACTTGCCGTGATCTCTTTCCTCACCGGCCGGCGCAGCGTGATGTGAATCACGGCGTGATTCACGAAGTTCCGATCAGATTATTGCGATCTGAGTTTAATCATCAGTGACCACTGATCATTAAATAAAACTCGGCATTCTGAATGTGCTGCAATAGATTGAACTTAAGCACTAAACCTCGTTACCCCTTCGCCTTGATCACCATGAATCACCAACTACGCCTTCTACGCCAGTTTGCCGCCACCTGCCTTGGCCTGGCCTTCAGCCTGCTGGTGCTGATCGCCACGCCGGCCTTGAGCGGTCCCGCCCAGGCCTCAGCAGCCTTCACCTTCAATGTCTCCGGCCTGCCCCTGGCCGCCACCGCCGGCCGCGTCAAGGCCGGCGCCAAGGACTTTGAGGGCAAGACCCAGGAATCGATTGGCAACGTCACTGGCAACCAGGGAGACCGCCTCGCCGGCAAGGCCAAGCAGGCCGAAGCCAAAGTCCGGAATGCCGTCGAAGACGTCAAGGACAAGGCCGGGATGGGCTGAATCAGGATCAGCGGCCCGGCCCAGCATCACGCCTGAAGACGCCAGGCCGGGCCGCTTCTATCTAGAACTCATGAATGGCTTTTGTTTCCGATGAGTTGTGTTCTCCCCAGCGCCCTGGCCACCGTTCTGGCGAGTTTTGCTGTCGCCATTCCAGCCCTGGCTCAAGTGGGATTATCGGTACAACTCGGCCAGTCGGGCTACTACGGCCCACTGGACCTCAACGGCTATCCCACGCCCTCCCTGCTGTATCCACGACCGGTGATCATCCAACGGCAAAGCACCGGCTACAGCCCCGTCTACATGAACGTGCCCCCCAGCCAGGCCTCCAACTGGGGCCGCTATTGCGCCCAGTACGGGGTCTGCAACCGGCCTGTGTATTTCGTTCGAGACAGCTGGTACACCAACACCTATATTCCCTACTATCGCAAGAATCACCCCAGCAGCCAATCTCACGGCGAGGAGGGTAGACCTGGCAACAGTGGTAATGCTCCAGGCCACAACAAGTAGCTGGTCTTGAGATCTCTTGATGGGGGCACATTAGGAGCTCGCTGAACAACCAGACTGCCTTTGCAATCGTGGGACAACGGCTCAGTCGTGATTCCAGGTCAACAGGAGTGCAGCGGGCTCTCCTCTCTGTTCTCCCAAGTGCCGATTCAGGAGGGGAGCACGGCCAGCCATCCCTTGCGCAGGTTCCAGAAGCAGGCGAATCAGGAGCCCGATCGGCTCCATCCCACCATTGGTGAGCTGTACGTCTCAGACAGCCGAACGTCAGTGCCACAAGGGCGGTTGCTGCTGCCCTCGCTTGGCCTTCGACCGAATGTGACTGCACATCTGGCAAGCGGCCTGGTCCGGCGTTTCCGGTGCTGAATTCAGGAGTCTGCTTGTCGTCAAGGGCGCTGATCGGCGCCACGCTGGCGGTGGCCGTTGACCTCGCTCAGACCATGCCCCCACCCTCATCCGATTCCGGAGATTGCCAGCACCCGGCAGTCGGGATTCAACGCCAGCCTCACCGGCGCCAGCACGAGCATCGGCCCGGCTCGGCCACCGCCTTCCGCTGGAGCGTGATCCTCAACAGCGCTCTCTCAGGCCTGCAGCTGGTGATTGGGGTGGCCTTCGGCTCCCTGGCTCTGATCGGCGATGCCGTGCACAACATCGGCGATGTGGCTGGGCTGCTGTTCGGCTGGGGTGCCGAACGGTTGAGCACCCGGCCGGCCACGCCCCGCTTCACCTATGGCTTCGGGCGCAGCACCCAGCTGGCGTCGCTGGTGAATGCGGTGTTGATTCTGATGGCCGCCGCGGTGGTGATCGTGGAGGGTTTCCAGCGGCTTTTTCATCCAGTGGCGGTGGAGAGCACGCCGGTGGCCTGGGCAGCGGCGGCCGGAATCGTCGTGAACCTGCTCTCGGCGCGCCTGTTCGGCGACGACCACAGCCATGACCTCAACCGCCGCGCTGCGGTGGTGCATCTGCTCACGGACGCGGCCGTGTCGGCGGCGGTGCTGATCAGCGCCGTGCTGGTGGGGATCACGGGCTGGCGTTGGCTGGATCCGCTCACCGCGGTCGGGGTGGGTCTGGTGGTGGCCTGGAGCGGCTGGGTGTTGTTGCGCGAAGCCCTTGTGGTCGCTCTCGATGCGGTGCCGCGCGGCATCGACCTCGCCCAGGTGGATGGTGCACTGCGCTCACTGCCCCATGTGGTGGATGTGCATCATCTGCATGTCTGGGCAATGAGCACATCCCAGAACGCCCTCACCGCCCATGTCATCCGTGAGCCTGGTGCCGCGGATGACATGGACCTGCTGCATGAGGCCAAGCTGCGTCTGGCGCAGATCGGGATCGCCCACAGCACCCTGCAGCTGGAGCCACCTCCCTGACGCACGTTCAGATGTGATCCATCAGGGGCTGCTGACTCCTTGCGCTGCAGTCCTCCAGCAGCTGCTTCAGGGTCAGGGCCACCAGCCCGTACTCGGTTTTGGTGCTGAAACTCACGGATCAGCGGATGCCCTGGCAGCAAAAAGCCCGGCGACGAGGGCACCGGGCTCTGGCTGTGGATCGGTGTGGGGGCGGAGCTGCTGACGTTGGCACCTGGGGCCATGGGTCCAGTGGGGTTTCCCGTTGGGTCCGGGGCACCTGAGGCGATGCAGTGGACGGCGACGGCGTCACACGCCAGGGAAACCAGTGATCCGACGAGAGTGTTGGAGCAGGGGCCGGATCGTCAGCGCACTCCTGGTGCCTGCTGAGGGGGGGTGTCGTCCATGGTCTGGAACCTCCGAATCCCAATGACATCAGCCTGGGCCTGGGCAGCGCAGGCTGCAAGGGGGCGGCCGCCGCTCGCAATCCCTCGTCATGGCCCGCAACTGCCTGTCATCGCCCGAGACGTTGCTTCACC
The DNA here is from genome assembly GCA_943369245.1 of Synechococcus sp. UW140. Classification (GTDB taxonomy): domain Bacteria; phylum Cyanobacteriota; class Cyanobacteriia; order PCC-6307; family Cyanobiaceae; genus Regnicoccus_A. Next base: position 179,576 of record CALRMN020000001.1, read on the forward strand.
ATCGGCCTCAGAGCGGCGTGCGGGGCGCGGGGCTGGGGAACAGGGAGAGGAAGCCCTCGCGGCGCAGATCTTCCGCCTCGGCGGTGGCATTCCAGAGCGATTCGAAATAGAAGAACGCCACGCCCATCCCTTTCTGCTGGGCAGCCTGCACCTGAGCCTGAATCAGTTGCATCGGGGCGGGCTTGGTGCGCAGCCCCGTCATCACCCCGATCGCGGTGGGGATCTTCTTCTTGGCTTCCGCGAGCTCGGGACGCGCCACTTCGGCCGCGAAGCTGGCCACATCAGGTCGGTAGAGCTGCACGATCACCTCATCGACGATGTTGCGCCGCACCCAGCCCAGCCAGTCCTGCAGTTGCAGCTTGTAGGCGAAGTCGTAGTAGTTGGGGGAGACGGAAAAGATCGCCTTGGGCTTTTTGGCGTTCACGGCCTTGTGCAGTTCAACCATGAAGGCCGTGATCTTGTCGGCACGCCACTTGATCCAGGCCTGATCCATTGGGTTGCTCGGCACGGCACGCTTGGTTTCCTTGGCGTAAAGCGATTTGGTGTAGCTGTCGTAGCCGAACTCGTTGGGCAGGCTCATGTGATCGTCGAACTGGATGCCATCGCCGTCGTAGTTGCCCACCACCTCCAGCACCAGCTCGGTGATGAATTTCTGAACCTCCGGCCTGAATGGATTGAGCCAAACCACTTCTCCGGCAGCGCTGATTGAGGTGCGGCTGCCGTCCTGCCGCTGGGTGAGCCAGGTGGGGTGTTGCTGAGCCAGCTCCGAAAACGGCGGAGCCATGAAGCCGAATTCGAACCAGGGGATCACGAGCATGCCCTTGGCATGTCCCTCGCTGATCACATCCGCCACGATGTCCTGGCCTTCCAGCCCCTTGTAGGAAAACGACTGAATCTTGCGCGCGCGGGTCACCTCACTGGTGTGAATGGCGTAGCCGGAATTCCAGACCACCGGATAGACAGTGTTGAAGTGCATGTCCTTCAACTGGTCCATGGCTGTTCGCAACTTGGTGCGATCGCGCATGGTGGTCATGTCGTTGGTGGTCATCCAGACCCCCCGGATCTCGCTACGGGCGCCCTGGGCGGCACTGGGGGCGGGCAGGAGCGGCACCATCGCCAGCAGCAGTCCGCAAAGGACCATGACCGGCAGCAGCCAGCGCTTTCGTTTCATGGCTGCGGTCTCCGGTCAGGGGCGGGGCCCGACCCTAGCGGTGGTTTCGGAAGGGCTCCAGCGATCGTGCTGGGAGCATTCTGGGAACGGAGGGGGCGGGATTCGAACCCGCGGAAGGTTTCCCTTCGCCGGTTTTCAAGACCGGAGCCATCAACCACTCGACCACCCCTCCAGGGGTCTGCCACCGGCCCCAAGGGCCTCCGGCCTCGACAGTTTCCCATGGAACCTCCGCCATGGCCGCTGCTGCCGGCGCTCCAGAGCCGGGGTTGGATCGCAGTACGTTCTTGGCAGCCAGCCCGGATGCCATGGGATCAGCCCCCGACTCAGCGCTGGATGCTCCGATGCATCGTCTGGAGCAGGACCCGGTGTTGCGGCAACGGCTCGAGGACGGCGCCGATGAGGGCCTGATCGACATCACCGATCTGCCCGGCCCCGCCTGAGATGGCCCTGATCTGGGGCGAGCGCACCTATGTGATGGGCGTGATCAATGTCACGCCTGATTCCTTCAGCGATGGTGGTCGCTTCGAGCGCCCCGAAGCGGCGCTGCGCCAGGCCCGCCGGATGCTGCGGCAGGGGGCCGATCTGCTGGATATCGGCGGCCAGAGCACCAGGCCGGGCGCGGCGGAGATCGACACGGAAACGGAACAGGCGCGGGTGCTGCCGGCTCTGGCCCTGATCCGCTCCGCCTGCTCCGATGTCGGCAGCCCCCAGGTTTCGATCGACACCTTTCGTGCGCCGGTGGCGGCAGCGGCCCTGGCCGCCGGTGCTCACTGGATCAATGATGTCAGCGCGGGACGCCGCGATCCCGACATCCTCTCGGTGGTGGCTGACTTCGGCTGTCCCTACGTGCTGATGCACAGCCGCGGGGACAGCCGCAGCATGGATGATCTGGCCACCTATGGGGATGTGGTGGCGGAGGTGCGTGAGGAGTTGCTCCGTGCCTCCGACGCCGCCATGGCGGCCGGTGTCCGCGCCCAGCAGTTGATCTGGGATCCGGGCCTGGGCTTCGCCAAGACCACCGAACAGAACCTGGCGCTGCTCCGGGGGTTGGCGGTGATGCGGCGCGAGGGCTTCCCCCTGCTGGTGGGTCCCTCGCGCAAGAGGTTCATCGGTGCCGTGCTCAACGAACCCAGACCAAGGGCGCGGCTCTGGGGAACAGCGGCTGTGTGCGCCGAAGCGATCGCGGCCGGTGCGGATGTGCTGCGCGTTCACGATGTGGGCCCGATCGTGCAGACGGCCCGGATGGTGGACGCGATCCGGCGCGGCTGACCACCCTTGGCGGGTCAGCGTGACGTTTCTGCAACGTTCTTCGGTTGAGGGGCTGGAACTGTTGGGAGTCGGGCCACGACGTGGCTAGCTCTGGGAGCGTTGAATTTTTCTCAGCATGAGCCTCTCGGCGGTCGAGTGCCCTAACGGCATCTGCCACAGCTTTCACGGCGGTCACACCGTGGAGCGCATGAACCTGGATGACAGCCTCCAGCGCCACGGTCGCGACTGGTGCGAACGGCTGGCTGAACGGGTCTATGAGCTCTCGGTGGACAGCTTCAGCGAAAGTGTCACGCCCCACCTCCATCAGCCAGGCTGGCAGCGCCGCCACCTCGACTGGGAGTTCCACCTCCAGGAGGAGGACGCCGAAGCCGAACGCACGGTGGTGGACGGGACCATCAATGCCGTGGAGAGTTTCCTCCGCAGCCATGAGGTGCAACGCCTGTTCGTTCGTGAACTCGTGCAAGGCACCCTGGCGGAGGCTGGATCGCGGGGGGGCCTGCGGGCCCGGGTGCTGCAGCAGCTGATCGAGCGGGAGCTGCTGGTGCTGATCAGTGAACAGCGGGAGGAGCTGCTGGATCGCGTCGCCATGGCGATGCTCGATGACGCTGATGGCCAGTTCGAGCCGGTGCGCAGCCTCGCCGGTGAGGCGCTCGAGCAGGTGGAGCACCTGCTCGTGAACCACGCCGAAGCTTCCCGCTGATGGATGGGGGGCGGGGTCGCAACGACCACGCCCCCTCCAGGCCACCCATGCCGTTTCAAAAGACCGCAAAACGGCAACTTGGGTTGATGGGAGAACAACTGTGGCGCGTCCAGCATGTTGATCGTCGTCCAGTTGTTCGGTCTCAGCTGGTTGACAGTTCCGGGTGCTTCAACCTGGTGGTCAGGCTCGGCTTCGTAGCAGTTGAGCAGGCCCACGCCGAGCCCGTTGACGGCATGAACGGTGAAGGGTTCCCCCTCCTCCGCGCAGCGGTAACCCTCGCTCCAGAACATCCGCTCATCGGGACCCCAGAGGTGGGTTTTGCGGTAGTTCTTCAGCAGGGTGCCGGTGGCATCCACCAAGGCGAAGGCGTCGTTGAAGCGCTATCGACTGGGGCCGTCGAGCGGTTCCGCCAGCTGGCGCACCCGCCCGGGGCAGGGGGCGCCGGCAGGATCCGGCTCAGGAGCAGTGCCCGGGTGGGCCGCTCAGCCGCCCGTCCCGGCGGCCCGCAGGTCGAAGCGATCCAGGTTCATCACCTTGCACCAGGCCGAGATGAAATCGGCCACGAACTTCGCCGGCGCATCATTCTGCGCATAGACCTCCGCCAGGGCCCGCAGCTGGGAGTTCGAGCCGAACACCAGATCCACCCGGGTGCCGCTCCAGCGCAGTTCGCCGGTGTGGCGATCACGTCCCTCGAAGGTGTCCCCGGCTTCGGAACTGGGCGTCCACACTGTGGCCATATCGAGCAGGTTCACGAAGAAGTCGGTGCTGAGGGTGCCGACGCGGTGGGTGAACACGCCGTGGGGTGAGCCGCAGGCATTGGCCCCCAGAACCCGCAGGCCGCCCACCAGCACCGTCAGCTCCGGCGCGCTGAGGGTAAGCAGCTGGGCACGGTCGATCAGCAGCTCCTCGGCCCGCACCCTGAAGGCCTGCTTCTGGTAATTGCGGAAGCCGTCGGCCTGGGGCTCCAGCACCGCGAAGGCGGTGGCATCGGTCTGCTCCTGGGTTGCGTCGGTGCGGCCCGGGCTGAAGGGCACCTCAACGGCATGGCCAGCGGCGGCGGCCGCGGCTTCCACAGCCGCGCCACCCGCCAGCACGATCAGGTCCGCCAGGGACACCCGGGTGGCATCAGCCTGGGCGGTGTTGAAGTTCTGCTGAATTCCCTCGAGCACCGCCAGAACCCGGGCCAGCTGTTCGGGCTGGTTCACCTCCCAGTCCTTCTGGGGGGCCAGGCGCAGGCGAGCACCGTTGGCCCCCCCCCGCTTGTCGGAGCCGCGGAAGGTGGAGGCCGAGGCCCAGGCCGTGGCCACCAGCTCCGCCGTCGTGAGCCCAGAGGCCAGCACCCGGGCCTTGAGCTCGGTGATGGCGGCGGGTCCGATCAGGGGATGGTCGACGGCGGGGAGCGGGTCCTGCCAGATCAGATCTTCGGCGGGCACTTCAGGGCCGAGGTAGAGCGCCTTCGGGCCCATGTCGCGATGGGTGAGCTTGAACCAGGCGCGGGCGAAGGCGTCGGCGAAGGCCTGCTGGTCCTGGTGGAAACGGCGGGCGATCGGCTCGTAGATGGGATCGAAGCGCAGCGACAGATCGGCGGTGGTCATCATTGGCCGGTGCCGCTTGCTGGGGTCGTGGGCGTCGGGGATGAGGTGCTCCTCGCGCACATCCTTCGCCCGCCACTGCCAGGCGCCGTAGGGGCTTTTCTCCAGTTCCCACTCGTAGCCGAACAGCATCTCGAAATAGCCCCGGTCCCAGGTGGTGGGGTTGGGCTTCCAGGCCCCTTCGATGCCGCTGGTGGTGGCGTCGGCCCCCTTGCCGCTGCCGAACCGGTTGTGCCAGCCCAGCCCCTGCTCCTCGATCGGGGCCCCTTCCGGTTCCGGTCCCATCAGATCCGGCGATCCGGCGCCGTGGGCCTTGCCGAAGGTGTGACCACCGGCCAACAGGGCGACGGTCTCCTCGTCGTTCATGGCCATGCGGTCGAAGGTTTCCCGGACGTCCCGCCCGGAGGCCACAGGGTCCGGTTCTCCGTTGGGGCCTTCGGGATTCACGTAGATCAGGCCCATCTGCACCGCCCCCAGGGGCAGCTCCAGCTCCCGATCGCCGCTGTAGCGCTCATCGCCGAGCCAGGTGGTTTCCTTGCCCCAGTAGATGTCCTCCTCCGGCTGCCAGACGTCGACGCGGCCGCCGCCGAAGCCGAAGGTGGGGAAGCCCATCGACTCGAGGGCACAGTTGCCCGTGAGGATGATCAGATCAGCCCAGGAGAGGCGGTTGCCGTACTTCTGCTTGATCGGCCAGAGCAGCCGCCGGGCCTTGTCGAGGTTGCCGTTGTCGGGCCAGCTGTTGATCGGGGCGAAGCGCTGGTTGCCGGTGCCCCCCCCACCGCGGCCGTCGCCGGTGCGGTAGGTGCCGGCGCTGTGCCAGGCCATGCGGATGAACAGGCCGCCGTAGTGGCCCCAGTCGGCGGGCCACCAGTCCTGGGAGTCGGTCATCAGGGCGTGGAGATCCCGCTTCACGGCGGCGAAATCCAGCTGGCTGAAGGCTTCGGCGTAGTTGAATTCCGCCCCGAGCGGATTGGAGGCCGGCGCGTGCTGGTGAAGGATGGCCAGGTTGAGCTGGTGGGGCCACCAGTGCCGGTTCGACTGATCCCCGGCGGTGGTGGGCGCACCGGAGCGACCCGCGAACGGGCACTGGCTGATGGCAGTCATCGATCGTCGCCTCTTGGTATGGGAAGGACGTCACCTGTTCGGAACTTATACAGACGATCGTCCAGAGGGCATACGGCGTCATATCCCGTAGGGCTTGCAACCTGCCGTACACGAAGCCAGCCAGTACCTCACTCCGTGAGCTTGCCGGCGCTGTGTGTCGGTCTGGCGGAGGGATTGGGAGTGGATTTTTGGCCAGTTTCAATGGTCGTTGCTGGACTTTCCCGTGCTTTCATCCAATCGCTGGGCAAGGGAACACCTGGATATCAATGCAAGCGCTCTGCAGGCGGCTTTAGCAGCCTCATCCTCGCGGCGAGGGATTGAATCCAGTTCGCGTCTGATGTAACGGAGGGAGGACTAGCCTTTGCAGGTAATCTATGCCGGTGATCCAAGTGAGACCAAGACCGCCATCAAGGGGATAAGCGGAAGATGGTTCCAGCCGATCCACCACGATCCTTGAATGGATAGCAGGACTTACTGGATCGCAGTGACGTGAAGGTCGCAATGATTTGTTTGCATATTCTGAATCAAGGCGCCTGTGGAGTGATAATCCTTGCGGGCATTTTGTAGCGAAACAAACATTTGGTTCTCGGACCCGCCTAAGTTCCCGGGAGCGATAAAGCAATGCCAGAAAGGGCCCTATGCTGGAAGGGATTTCAGTTATCGGTTTGGGGAATCTCAGGGTTCTTATGCGGCCACAGGGACTGGGCAGGGGGTGGATATCGGACCCGTCGAAATACTGTTGTACGGACAACTTAGAACATATGCTCTATGTCAACCCCCTTCTGTATCTTGACATATTGCATTGCATTGCCTATAAAGAATTATTCATTGGATCATCTTTGTGGATCAAAAGACGAAGCGTATTGCAGTGGCTGTGGCGGTTGGTTCTGTGGCTGCTGTGGGAGGATACTATTTAGCCAGCCCTTTTCTTGCGATTCAAGGCCTGAGAAATGGCTTCCTATCTAGGAATGCTGATCAAGTCAATCAATATATTGACTATCCCTCTCTTCAGTCAGATCTGAAAGCACAGCTTGGATCAATGATGCTCAAGAGCATGCAGACCGACCCAGAGATGGCTGCCAATCCGTTTTCTGGATTTGCAATGGCAATGATCACCCCGATGGTTAATTCGATGGTCGATACTTATGTCACCCCCTCGGGGATGAAGACAGTTCTTGAGGCAAGCTCAACCCAGGAGAGTGGTGCCAGTCAAGATCAGACTGCTCAGAATCTAGTAGAAAGAAAGAAAGAGTTTGACAAAGCTTTGGAAAAGACCACGATGGGATATGACGGGCTTAACAAGTTTCAGCTGACGGCAACAGGAGATGACGGGAAGAAGACAAAATTGGTTTTCAATCGCCAAGGTTTTGCAGAATGGAAGCTCAAAAGTGTAATTCTGCCGCAGCCTTGATTGCCATACAACATTCAGATTCAGAAGACGGGGGCAGAATTTGTCTACACGGCCGACATAACTCGCCCGCTTCTGATCTGAAGCGTTAGGCTGGCTAACGCCGGCAAACTACAATGCTAAAGCGGATACAAAGTTTTTCTCTTGAAGCCTACAGGGGAGAAGCATTCTCATCTCCATACCATTCCACCGCATATTCATAAAGGCTGTCAAGAACCTCAGAAAGCTGTTTCCCGCGCTCAGTCAATCTATATGCGACTCTAAGAACCGTGCCTTGCTCAACTTGACGGTCGATAAGCTGAATGGATTCCAGCAAGCGCAATCTATCTGCAAGGACTTTTGTAGATATTCCATCAACCTTCCGCTTCAGTTCACCAAAGTGCAATTCGCCATGTGAGCTTAGGATCCACAAGATGTAGATTGACCACTGTGCCGAAATATGGCCAATTAAGAACTCAAGCGGGCAGCACATCTGCTTGACCATTGGATGGAGTAGGTAGTTACCAAATGGAAACCAATTGACTTTTGCGTCGGATGGCGCGAGGTTTGCGCTGTCCTGAGCAGGCCCAACGCTAGTCCATGGGAACGCTACTGCACATTGACTCAAGTCCTCGCGGCGAAAGTTCCAGCTCGCGACTACTTGCCAGCACCTTCATTGCAGCATGGAGGGAGAACCATCCTGACGAGAATGTTATCTATCGCGACCTGAGGAATACGTGTATACCTCACATCACAGAAGAATGGATTGCCGCAGACTTTACTCCAAGGGGTGCATTGACAGCGGAGGCGCGTCAAGTCCTTGACCTGTCCGACATATTGGTAGACGAGTTCCTTGCCGCAGACAGATGTTTATACAGCGTTCCGATGTATAATTTCGGTATTCCATCCAACTTTAAAGCCTACATCGACAATCTTGTTCGCTTTGGTCGAACATTTACATCTGATCACGGATGCTACCAAGGGCTTGCAAAAGAGAAAAAGGTTCTATTTATCACCGCTCGTGGCGTTGAGTATGGCTCAAGCTCGCCCTATCACGGATGGGACGCACAAGAGCCTGGGCTAAAGTATGCATTCCAGTTCATGGGAGTTTCTGACATCAGCTTTATTCATGCATGTGGCCTTGACTTGGGAGAGGAGTCTCGGCGCAGCAGTATTGAGAAGGCCAAAGGCGAAGTTATGAGCTTTATATCATCCTGGTAGTTGACGAGCAGCCCAACATCAAGATCCAGCGCACGAGATCAGTAGAGTGCCCAAGTCGTCCATCTCGTGCCTGCCGCTGATCTTTAGCGTTCGAGGATGCGCGTTATGTCATGGGAGCCGGCATGGCGGCGCTGCCTTCCCTTGGCTCCGAGGTGTCTTCTTTCTTTGATAAGACAGCTGCGGGATTACCCAATAGCTTGATGCTCATCATAATTTGAGGCCCTGGGTTAATCCATGGTCGAGCACCTTGCTGGCGGCTACCCTGGCGCCGCAATTCACATCCTGGCAGCATCTCCGAATCCAGTCACCACCTGCGACACTGGACAGAAAGCTTCCTGATTCGGTGCATGAAGCATTCGCTACGCCTCCAAGCGGACGCCAGGTCTCTACCGCTTGTAGAGAGAAGTGCATCATTTCATGGCTCCATAGAGATCTGTGCCACGTCCATGCGATCGGGTTTCCATCTCCTTGGGAGCAGGCAGATTCTTCTCAGCCATACACAGTCCTCAGCCAACTACGGGCAGCTTCACGGTGAACACACTCCCTGGGCCAACCTTGGAGTCCACGGAGATCTGTCCGTGATGGCGGCGCACGATCGCGGCCGCGATCGAGAGGCCAAGGCCGGTGCCGCCCTGGCGGCGGGAACGACCGGGATCACTGCGAAAGAAGCGATCGAAGATGCGTTGTTGATCTGCCGGAGTGATGCCGATACCGTTGTCCTGCACCTGGAGCAGCCCAAGGTTTCCCTCGCGCCTCAGGCTCAGCACCACTTCCCCGCCTGGTGGTGTGTACTGAATGGCGTTCCGGAGCAGGTTGGAGACGAGCCGATAGAGCTCCGATTCCACCCCCAACACGTTGAGATCGTCATCGCCGCCCAGCAGAAGCAGCTGCACCTCGGCTGCTGCCGCCGCTTCGCTGGTCTCCTCCACCAGATCGCGCACGATCTGCGTCAAGGAGCAGGAGTGCATGGCCGCTCCGGCCTCGGGACCATCGAGTCGGGCGAGCAGCAGCAGGTCACTGATCAAGCGGCTCAGCCGCTGCCCCTGCCCGTAGACCGCGGCCAGCATCTGGTCCCTGGCGACGGCGTCAGCCGGAGGTTGCGTCCTGTGGGCTTCCACCACGGCCAGCAGGTTGGCGAGAGGTGCGCGCAGTTCGTGCGCCGCATCGGCGGTGAACTGCTCCTGCTGCCGGTAAGCCGCCAGCAGTGGCCGCATCGCTAGCCCGGACAACCACCAGCTGGTCAGGCCTGCCACCAGCAGAGCCAGCACAACAATCGTCTGGGTTGCCCACCAGAGCCGCTCCCGTTCCGCGTCCAGCCCCCGCAGGCTGCGTCCGATCTGCAGATAGCCCCAATCCAGCTCCAGCGGATTCGCATCTGCCTGCGCCGGTGTGTGCGAACGGTGAAGGTGGATCGAATACTGCAGGAAACGCTCGCCTCTAGGCCCCGTCACCACCGACCAGGCTGGACCAGGGCGTTCCGCCTTGGCCCGTGGCGATCCCGGGGAATGGGCGATCAGAACGCCACGTCGATCCAGCAGGCGCAGGTAGAACCGCTCCGGGTCCGTGACACTCACGGCATGACGGGAAATCAGAGTGGGGGGCGAGGGACAGGGATCGTCTACCAGACAAAGTCCGGGAAGCACCGCGGCCAGCTGGGGAGAGGGTCTGGCTTCCGGCGGCAGCAACGGTTTGAGGCTGTCATGCAAGGTGCCGGCCAGGGTTTCCACTTCCCTCTCGAGGGCCTTCCAGTTGGTGCGCATCAACAGGCCAAACATGCCGTAGCCGGCGCCATAGAGAATCACCCCGATCACCGCAAGGTAGACAGCCGCCAACCGCAGGCGGCTGCGGGACATGGGACCAGGCCTGGCCATGGCGAGCCTTTCTATTGCTCTTCCTCAAGCTCCGGATCAAAGCGATAGCCCTTCGAGGGCACCGTGGCAATCGGAGAGGGCAGTCCGTGGCTGGCGATCTTGCGCCGCAGCAGCCGCACCTGGGCCGCGACCACATTGCTGATCGGATCCTCATCCAGCGACCAGAGCTGGGAGCGCAGCTTCGATCCCGGGATGATCTCCTGCGGATGCTCCATGAAGAAGGACATCAGCTGGAGTTCCTTCGCGGACAGCGTGATCCTGATGGTTTCCTCACCCTGCCGAACCGTGAGACAGCCCTCGGCCGGATCCAGCACATACCCCCCGGCATGGAGCAGTGCCTCGCGGTAGCTGGGCTGGCGGCGTTGCAGCGCGCGGATCCTCGCCAGCAGTTCCTCCATGGCGAAGGGCTTGCTGAGGTAGTCGTCGGCACCGGCATCAAGGCCTTGCACCCGGTGGCGGGTGTCGGCAAGGGCCGTGAGCATCAGCACTTGCAGGCTCAGCCCGGCCCCACGCATCCGCCGGCAGAGCTCCGGGCCTGAAAGTCCTGGCAGCATCCAATCGACGATCACCAGGTTGTAGGTGGCCAGATCGCTGCGGAGCAGGCTCCAGGCGCCGAGCCCCTCGGCCACATGATCGACCACATGCTGCTCGGCCCTGAGCACCGCCTGAATCGCCCCGGCCAGCTCGGCTTCGTCCTCCACCAGCAGGATGCGCAGCGGCATGGTCCCGGGCTTGGGGGCGAGGTCGGCTGATCCTAGTGAGCACAAGCGGTTTCACCTGTTTTTCATCCTCCTTGCGGCATCCTCGGCGGGTCCTTGTCCTGCCCTTGCGGCAGCAGCAGCATGCGCGCTCTTCTCTTGGCCGGAGGCCTCAGCCTCGGAACCCTGGCCCTCGGCAGTCTCCATCCGGCCGAGGCCCACGTGGGCCATGGCGACGAGTTTCAGCAGCAGGGGAATGTGCGCCAGGTGAAGGCCAGCGCCGAGATCGATTCCCTGCTGGGCATCACCACCGCTCCTGCCACCGAAGCCGGCGGTGTGGTTTCCATCCCGGTCGCCGCGGTGGTGGATGCGGAGGGCAAGCCCCTGGTGTTCGTGAAGAGTGGCACCACCTACGACCCGGTCTTGATCCAGACCGGCGCCAGCAAGGGCGATCAGATCGAAGTCACCGACGGGGTGACGGCCGGGGAGAACGTGGTGACCCAGGGTGCTCTCTCGCTCTACGCCGAGTCGAAGAAGAGCCAGGCCGGCGCCGCAGCCAGTGGGGAAACCCCCGCCGCTTCTTCGGACGCCACGGCCACTCCAGCCGCAGCCACACCCACGGCCGCGGAAGGCCTCAACCCCTTGGTGATCGGCGTCGGAGCCGCGGTGGTTGTGGTTGGGGGTGTCGTCGTGGTCTCCCGGCTGGGGAAGAAGCACTGACCTCCGAACGAACCGGTCTCTCCCGCACCCATCCCTTTCCATGCTCGAACGCCTGCTCAACCAGACGCTGCGGACTTCCATCGCCAGGCGCTGGCTGGTTGTTGTTGCCGCCATCCTGATCACCCTCTGGGGGCTGTCGATCCTCAGCCGGATGCACCTGGATGTCTTCCCCCAGTTCGCCCCTCCCCAGGTGGATGTGCAGACCACCGCCGATGGCCTGGCACCGGAAGAGGTGGAGCAGCGCATCACCGTGCCGATCGAATCGGCCGTCAACGGACTGCCGGGAGTGGAAACCGTGCGCTCCTCCTCGAAGGTGGGGCTCTCGATGGTGCAGGTGGTGTTTGATCAGAACGCCGACATCAACCGGGCCCGCCAATCGGTGGCGGAACGCCTGCAACAGATCGAGGCGGAGCTGCCCGCCAATGCCAGCGCCCCGGCCATCTCGCCGCTCGTGTCGCCGCTGGGCACGATCCTGCAGTACGCCTTCACGTTGAAGGGCGGCGGCCCCACCACGCCGATGGAGCTGCGCCGGATCGTCGCCAGCACGTTCAACAACCAGATCCTGGAAGTGCCCGGTGTCTCCCAGGTGACCCTCTACGGCGGTGAGGAACCCCAGCAGCAGATCCAGATCGATCCGCAGCAACTTCAGGCCCGCAATGTTTCCCTGCAGGCCGTGGCCGAGGCGGCCGCCGCCGCCAGCGCCAACGCCCCGGGCGGCTTTCTGATCGCTGGCGGGCAGGAGAAGCTGATCCGCGCCAGCGGCCAGGCGAGCAGCCGTGACGATCTCGCCGATTCCGTGGTGATAGACAGCAAAGGGCAACCGCTCCGGCTCGGTGATGTCGCCGAAGTGCGGCTGGCCAGCGCCCTCAAGCGCGGCGATGGCAGCTTCAACGGCAAGCCGGCGGTGGTGCTGATGATCAACAAACAACCCGACATCGACACCCCAAGGGTCACCCGCGAGGTGGAGGAGCGGATCGCCGCCCTCAGCAAAACCCTGCCGGCTGACATTCAGGTGACGCGCACCTTCCGGCAGGCCAGTTTCATTGACACGGCGATCAGGAACGTCAGCAGCTCCCTGATCGAAGGCATCGTGATCGTCTCAGTGGTGATGGTGCTGTTCCTGATGAACTGGCGCACCGCCGTGATCACCCTCAGTGCCATCCCCCTGTCGTTGCTGATCGGCTTGATGCTGATGCGTGCCTTTGGGCTGGAGATCAACACCATGACCCTCGGTGGTCTGGTGGTGGCGATCGGATCAGTGGTCGACGATTCGATCGTCGACATGGAGAACTGCTACAGCGGGCTTCGCCAGAACCAGGTGGCCGCCCATCCAAGGAACCCCCTGGAGGTGGTGTATGAAACCTCGGTGGAGGTGCGCCAGCCGGTGATTCTCTCCACCGTCATCATTGTGGTGGTGTTCGCGCCGATCTTCAGCCTCACGGGAGTGGAAGGGCGGATCTTCGCGCCGATGGGGCGGGCCTACCTGCTGTCGATCGCGGCCTCCACCCTCGTGGCGCTCACCCTCTCGCCAGCGCTCTGCGGGATTCTCCTGGCGAACACGCGGCTCCCCGCCGAGAACTCCTGGATCGCCAACTGGGCAGAGCGGGCCTATCGGCCAATGCTGGAGATGGCGCTGATCTCCCCCAAGCGGGTTCTGGCCGCTGCACTGGCGGTGGTTGTGATGGCCTGCGCCATCCTGCCCAGCCTCGGGCGGGTGTTCCTGCCGGAGTTCCGCGAGAAATCCCTGGTGAACTCGATGGTGCTCTATCCCGGCGTGTCGCTGGAGATGACCAACCGCGCCGGTCTGGCCCTCGCCGGCATGCTCAAGGCCAACCCTCTGTTCGAGTGGGTGCAGGTGCGGGCCGGGCGGGCCCCGGGTGATGCCGATGGGGCAGGCGTCAACCTGGCCCATGTGGATGTGGAGTTGAGCGATCAGGCGATGAAGAACCGCCCTGCCGCCATCGCCGAACTACGGGAGGCCTTCCTGAGGCTGCCCGGGGTGGCTCCGAACATCGGTGGCTTCATCTCTCACCGCATGGATGAGGTGCTATCGGGTGTGCGCAGCGCGATCGCGATCAAGATCTACGGGCCTGATCTGGCGGAGCTGCGCAGGATCGGCGAGCAGGTGCGGGATGCGATTGAGCCGATCCAGGGGGTGGTGGATCTGCAGCTCGAACCCCAATTGCCGATCCAGCAGGTGCAGATCGCGTTCGATCGCCAGGCTGCCAGTGCCAGTGGACTCACGATGCAGCAGCTCGCCGCTGCGGTGGAGATCGCCCTCAATGGCAAGACCGTGGGCCAGGTGGTGAACGGCACCGATCGCAGCGATGTGGTGGTGATGCTGCCTGAGGACTCCCGCAACAGCCTCGATGCTCTGCGAGCCATTCCAATCGCCACCCCCGCAGGCACCATGCTGCCGCTGGGATCCCTGGCACGGATCGACTACGGCTTTGGGGCCAATGTGGTCAACCGGGAGGATGTTTCCAGGTTGATCGTGGTGTCCGCCAATGTCAGCGGCCGGCCGCTGGGCACGGTCGTCGGCGACATCGAAAAAACGATTGAGCGCAAGATCAAACTGCCAAGGGGCTATCTGATCCGCTACGGCGGACAGTTCGAATCCGAGGAGCGTGCCACCGCCAACCTGCTGCTCTTCAGCGCGCTGGCCACGGTGGTGATCGCCGTGTTGATGTTCGTGGCCGTGAAGTCCCTGCCGGCCACGATCGCCATCCTGATCAACCTGCCCCTGGCCCTGGTCGGTGGCCTGGTGGCCATCCTGCTCACCGGAGGAGTTCTCTCCGTGGCCTCCCTGATCGGGTTCATCACCCTGTTCGGCGTGGCGGTTCGCAATGGCCTGCTGCTGGTGGACAACTACAACCGTCGCCACGCGGAAGGGATGGAGCTCAAGGAGGTGATCCGCGCCGGCAGCCTGCAGCGTCTCAACGCGATCCTGATGACCGCCCTCACTTCGGCCCTGGGCATGTTGCCGCTGGCCCTGGCCTTCGGGGCAGGCAACGAGATCCTGCAACCGCTGGCGATTGTGGTGCTCGGGGGGTTGATCACCTCCACCATCCTCACCCTGCTGGTGCTGCCGGCCCTTTACGCCCGTTTCGGCGGCTGGTTGCTGCCCCGCATCAAGCCAGCCCTGCGCGAGACTTGAGGCCATGGGCCGTGATCCTTCCTCGGGGACCCGAGCCAACCCACAGCGGCAGGGGCTGATCGCTGGCCTGCTGGCCGCGGTGTTCTTCGGCCTCAGCGCTCCTCTGATCAGCGTGGTCAGCGGTGCAGGTTCGCCGCTGATGATCGCCGCTCTGCTTTACGCCGGAGCCGCCTTCGCTTTGCTGGTGGTGCGTGGCTGCGTTCGCTATCACCAACAGGAGTCACCGGTTCAGCGCCGTGACCTGCCACCGCTGCTGGGGCTCACCGTTCTGGGGGGAATGGTCGGACCGATCTGCCTGGTGCAGGGTCTCACCCTGCTTTCGGCGGGCTCCGCCTCGCTGCTGCTGAATCTGGAAGCTGTGTTCACGCTGCTGATCGCGGTGCTGATCGGCCGTGAGCACCTCAGCCGCAGGGGGTTGATCGCGGCCGTGTTGATCCTCTCCGGAGCCGTGCTGCTCACGGAGGGTTCATTGCACGGTGCCACCCTGCAGGGCACCCTGCTGATCGCCGGTGCCTGCCTGGCCTGGGGGATCGACAACAACCTGAGCCAGCGCCTGAGCCTGCGCGACCCCCTGCAGATCGCCCTGCTCAAGGCCATCGGGGCTTCAGTCCCCATGCTCCTGCTGGCCCTCGCGGCCGGCCAGACGCTGCCAGCCTGGCCGGCTCTTCTCGGGCTGCTGGTGATCGGTGCGCTGGGGTATGGCCTCTCGATCTGGCTGGATCTGCTGGCGCTCCGTCACCTGGGTGCGGCACGCGAATCTCTCGTGTTTTCCACAGCCCCCTTTGTGGGCCTGCTGTTCTCCCTGCTGGTGCTGCGGGAAGCCTTCAGCGGCGGCATGGCCATGGCCTCCGCCCTGATGTTGCTCGGCATTGCCGTTCTGCTCAAGGAAGACCATTCCCACTGGCATCGGCACCAGCCGCTCCGCCATGCCCACCGTCACCGCCACGATCCGATCGGCGGTGACCCCCACCACCGCCACGATCACCACGGGGATGAGCAAGCCATACATGACATCAGGCAGCCCTATTGGCATGCCCATGAGCATCAGCACGCACCGATGGAACACGAGCACGCCCACGTCAGTGATGTGCATCACCGCCATAGCCACCGCCAGGGACTTTGAGGCGCTTTGTTATGGCGAAAACTGACAGAGTGGTGAAATGGTCCATGTCAGCTCGAGGGATGTAGTCATGGATGTGGAGGGAGAGAGCGATGCCGTCTGAGTACTGCTGTCGATGCGCAGGTCCGAAAACGATGCCCGTGGAGATGCATCACCTTTGAACAAGCCCCTGAGTGGACAGGTCACCTTCAGGCCTGCTTCGATAGCAATCGCCTCTTGCCTGCCACTCAGGGGCAGCGTTCAGATGCTGATGCTGCACTGATTTTGCATGGGGCGCGTCACTTCAAGCCCGAACACAGATGCTGACCGTGCTGTCCACACCGCGTTTGATCGTTGCTGGGGGCTCTGCTCTGCTGCAGGGATCTTTCAACATGCTGTCGCACACAGCTCTCTATGCCATCGATGACGCCGTGGTTGATCACACGGCTTGTTGGCAGCGGCTTGGGCCCATGGATGCAGCTCATGGCCAGGAGATGATCCTCGGAGCTCTCCTGTCTGGCTTGGTAACAGGCAGCCCGCCGTGAGTCCGAACCTTTTTGTCCCCGATCGTCGTGATGGTCGTGCCTCCATTGGCATGTACCCGGCGTCATGGTCGACTCCACGCTCCCTTCATGACGAACAACATCTGCCACGGGTGGTGCCAGATTGCCCTGCTTAGCGTATGAATCAGTTGACGGTTGCCGACGTGGCGACGTTGTTCCCGACGGGCATCGCTTCGTTCCTGGAGGGCGGGCTGCTGATGGGGCTGGGTCTGGCCCTGATCTATCTCACGCTCGGGGTGAAGGCTGGGGCCAGTTCCTTCCTCAGCTCCACCCTCACGTACATCACGCCCCTGCAGGCGGAGCGGCGTTCCAGGGAATGGCGCCTGGCGATGGTGATCGGCATGGTGCTGGGGGCCTGGTTGTATGCGTTTTGGTCGGGTGGTTTCTTCCAGACGGCCGTGGAGCCCTGGCGTCTTCTACTGGGCGGTCTGCTGGTGGGATACGGCAGCCGTCTGTCCTCAGGGTGCACCTCCGGCCACGGCCTGATGGGGATGGCCTCCTTCTCCCGCGCCTCACTCCAGGCCGTGCTGGTGTTCATGGGAGTGGCGATTCTCACGGCCCAGGTGGTCTGGCATCTGGGGGTGCGGCCATGATCCGTCTGCTCTCGGCCGCCCTCGGGGGTGTTCTGTTCGGATTCGGGCTGGCCCTCAGCGGCATGGCGCGCCCCAAAGTGGTGCTCAGTTTTCTGCAGTTGACCAACTTCGGCCTCCTGCTGGTGATGGCCTCTTCGCTGCTGGTGCTCATGCTCGTATTTCGCATCGCCCCCCGCCTGCGCCGCACCACGCTCCTGGGTGAACCGTTCTCGGCTGAGGTGAAACCCTTTCACCGTGGCCTCATTCCCGGAGCGGTGATCTTCGGGGTGGGCTGGGGCCTCTCGGGGGTCTGCCCTGGAGCCGGCCTGGCCAGCCTCGGCCTGGCGAACTGGCCCGTGCTCCTTGCGATCGTGACCATGTTCCTCGGTGCCTGGATTCACGGCCGGCGGCTGGAAGGTCGCCGGGTGGAGCGCTGAATCCGAAGGCGTTTTTCCAGCTCCCCCATGAGCCGCTCGTTACGGTGAGCGTCATCGGAGTATGGGTTTGGGACTGCTGATCGACGGGGTCTGGCACGACCAGTGGTACGACACCAGCAGCAGCGGTGGCCGCTTCGTGCGCTCCGCCTCGCAGTTCCGCCACTGGGTGACACCTGACGGCCGGCCCGGTCCCAGTGGCGACGGGGGTTTTCGCGCCGAAGCGGGCCGCTACCACCTCTACATCTCCCACGCCTGCCCTTGGGCCCACCGCACGGCCATCTTCCGCAGCATCAAGGGCCTGGCCTCGATGGTGTCGGTGTCGGTGGTGCACTGGCTGATGGGTGAGGAGGGTTGGACCTTTCAGCCGGGTGAGGGAGTGATCCCTGACCCGATCCACAACGCCCGGGTGCTGCACACGATCTACACCAATTCAGAGCCGCGCTACAGCGGCCGGGTAACGGTGCCGGTGCTCTGGGACAAGGCGACGGGGCAGATCGTGAACAACGAATCCTCGGAAATCATTCGCATGTTCAACAGCGCCTTCGACGGAATAGGCGCGACTCCTGGTGATTATTATCCAGAGAATCTCTGGGATGAGATTGACCGGCTCAATCAACTAATTTACGACACGGTGAACAACGGCGTCTACCGCTGCGGCTTTGCCACCAGTCAGGAGGCCTACGACGAGGCCATCCAGCCACTGTTTGCAACCCTCGACCTGCTGGAGCAGCGCCTGACGGATCAGCCTTACTTGTTGGGAAGCCATATCACCGAAGCCGACTGGCGGCTGTTCACCACCCTGGTGCGCTTTGATGCGGTGTATGTGGGGCATTTCAAGTGCAACCTGCGCCGGATCATCGATTACCCCAACCTCTGGCGCTATGTGCGCGAGCTCTACCGGTTCCCCGGAGTGGCTGAGACTGTGAACATGCAGCACATCAAGGGTCACTACTACCAAAGCCACTTGACCATCAATCCCGCTGGTGTGGTGCCGGCTGGTCCTGTGATTGACTGGCCGCAACCGTTCAAGGAGTCGTGACGCCCTCGATCCGGTCTTCGATCTCCTGATAGATCTCCTGGAGCTGGGCGATGTTCTCCTCGCTGGTGTCCCAGTAGCCGCGGCCGTTCACTTCCAGCAGGGTGCCCACGATGCGGCGGAAGCTGTGGGGGTTGAGTTCCATCAGCCGTTTGCGCATCTCGGCATCGTTGATGAAGGTCTCATTGGCCTCTTCATACACGAAGTTGTCCACCGCACCGCTTGTGGCGCTCCAGCCCAGGGTGAAGTTGAGCCGCTTGGCCACTTCGCGCACCCCTTCGTAGCCAGAATTGAGCATGCCTTCGTACCACTTGGGATTCAGCAGCTTGGTGCGTGAATCGAGCCGGATCGTTTCGCTCAGTGAGCGCACCTGGGCGTTGGCGGTTGTGGTGTCTGCGATGTAGCTGGTCGGAGCTTTGCCATCGTCGCGCAGCCCTGCAATCAACTTGGTGGGGTCGGAGTCGAAGTAGTGGCTCACATCGGTGAGGGAGATCTCAGCAGAATCGAGGTTCTGGAAGGTGACATCAGCGGTTTTCATCGCCGATTCGAACACTTCGCGGTTCTGGTTCATCTCGCCGGGGTTGTCGGCGTTGAAGGCGAAGGTTTTGCGAGAGAGGTACATCTCCTGCAGCTCCCCCTCCTCTTCCCAGGTGCTGTTCTCCACGGCCAGGTTCACGTTGGAGGAATAGCTGCCGCTGGCATTGGAGAACACCCTCGTGGCCGCCTCGCGCAGGCTGATGCCCTGCGCCGCCGCCTGTTCCTGGGAGTGCTTGCGCACGAAGTTCAGCTCCGGGGGTTCTTCGGCCTCGGCGGCCATCTTCACGCCCTGATCGATCAGACCCATCTGGTTGATGAACAAATCGCGGAAGACCCCGCTGCAGTTCACCACCACGTCGATGCGTGGACGCCCCAGCTCTTCCAGGGAGATCAGCTCCAGCTTGTTGACCCGGCCCAGTGAATCGGGCACGGGGCGCACACCGATGAACCAGAGAATCTGGGCAAGGGATTCGCCGTAGGTCTTGATGTTGTCGGTACCCCAGAGCACGCAGGCGATCGTCTCCGGCCAGGTGCCCTGCTCGGCCCTCTGGCGCTCGATCAGCCGGTCCACCACCACCTTGGCGGCGGCGATGGCGGCGCGGGTGGGGATTGCCTGAGGGTCGAGGGCATGGATGTTCTTGCCGCTGGGCAGCACGCCGGGGTTGCGGATCGGATCACCGCCGGGGCCGGGGATCACGTATTCGCCGTCGAGGGCCCGCAGCAGGCTCTCCATCTCCTTGTCGGCGCAGATCTGCTCCAGGCAGAAGCGCAGGTAGCCGAAGAGCTTGTCGAGCTCCGTGGGCTCCACCGCCGCAAAGCCCGAGGTGCGGCAGGAGCTCAGCCAGGGGCTGGGCCGCTCATAGCCGAAGCGCTCCAGCAGGGCGAAGAACCAGCCGAAGCGGCCCTTGAGATCCACCCTCCCATCGCTGCCGGTGACCGCGCGCACCATCGAGGCCACGGCGGCGCGGCAGGCTTCGGTGATGCGCTGGTTCAGCTCCACATCGGCCAGCACCCCGGCATCGTTGCCGCGGTACACGTCATCGATCGTGCGGCCCAGGCTCTCGGCCAGCAGGGCCGGCAGGCTGCGGTAACCCTCCTCCTCCCGCTCCAGCGCGGCGATGTTCACCAGGGTGGCGATCGCCTCCTCGGCGGTGGGCGGCTTGCCGATCGTGTGCAGGCCGCAGGGCAGCAGCCGGCTCTCGATCTCCATCAGCTGGCTGTAGAGCGCCCCCACCACGCGATCACGGCCGTCGAGGTTGAGCTCGCCGGCATCCACCTCCGGCAGGGTCACGTCCTTGTCGAGATTGCACTGGCGGGCCGTTTCCACGATCGCGTTGACGATCTGAACGCCGCGGCTGCTTTCGCGCAGCTGCTGGTAGGAGCCCACCAGTTCGCCCAGTTCCTTCAGCCCCTTGTAGAGCCCGGCATTCTCGGCCGGTGGGGTGAGGTAGCTGATCGTGGCGGCGTAGCCCCGCCGCTTGGCGATCGTGGCTTCCGAGGGGTTGTTGGCTGCGTAGTAGTACAGATTCGGCAGGGCGCCGATCAGTGAATCCGGGTAGCAGGTTTCGCTCATGCCCATCTGTTTTCCGGGCATGAATTCCAGCGAGCCGTGGGTGCCGAAGTGCAGCACCGCGTCGGCGCCCCAGACCTTCTCCAGATAGGTGTAATAGGCGGCGAAGCCGTGATGGGGGCTGGCGCTGCGGGAATACAGCAGCCGCATCGGATCGCCTTCATAGCCGAAGGTGGGCTGAACGCCCACGAACACGTTGCCGAAGTGGCGGCCGTAGATCAGCAGGTTGGTGCCGTCGGAGTTGAGGTTGCCCGGGGGCTTGCCCCAGTTCTCCTCCAGCCGTTCGGAATAGGGGGTGAGCCGCTCATACTCCTCGACACTCATCCGGTGGGCGATCGCCAGCTCAGGTGCGCCCTGGAGTGCCTCGGGATCGTTGATCACCGCCTCCATCAGCGCCTTGGAATCCCGTGGCAGGTTCTGCACGTCGTAGCCCTTGCGCTTCATCTCCTCCAGCACCCGGTGGATGGAGCCGAAGACATCCAGGTAGGCCGCGGTGCCCACGTTGCCCTTGTCAGGGGGAAAGCTGAAGACCGTGATCGCCAGCTTCTTGTCGATGCGGGGCTTGGTGCGCAGGGAGGCCCAGCGGATCACCCTCTCGGCGATCGCTTCCACCCGGTCCTGGAGGGTGTGGGCCTTGCCGGTGGCGTCGTCGCGGCCGCTGAGCACGATCGGCTCAATGGCGCCATCGAGTTCGGGTATGGCGATCTGCAGGGCCACCTGCACCGGGTGTAGGCCCAGGTCACTCTCCTCCCACTCCTGGGTGGTCTGGAACACCAGCGGCAGGGCGACCATGTAGGGCCGGTTCAGTTTCGAGAGCGCCTCGATGGCGCGGGGGTGGTCCTGGCGGGCCGGGCCCCCGATCAGAGCGAAGCCCGTGAGGCTCACCACCCCGTCCACGATCGGCTGCTCGGGATTGAGCGGGTCGTAGAAGAACGCCTTCACAGGCTTGGAGAAATCGAGCCCGCCGCAGAACACCGGGATCACCGTGGCGCCCCGGTATTCCAGTTCCTGGATCACGGCCACGTAGTGGGCTTCGTCGCCCGTGACGATGTGGCTGCGCTGCAGCACCAGGCCGATCACCGGACCGCTGCGGGCCTTCTCGCTCAGGTCGGCTCGGCTGTCACTCCAGTTCAGGTATTCCTTGAGATCTTCGAACATCCCCGGTGCCAGGGGGTGCCACAGGCCCAGATCCGGGAACACCACCGGTTCGGCCACCTCAAGCTCGGGCCGACCGGTGTCGCCCCGGGGGAACACGTACTTGTCGGCCAGCATCAGCAGGAAGTTGCGCAGGTTGTCCGGCGTTCCCCCGAGCCAGTACTGGAAGCTGAGCATGAAGGAGCGGGCATCCTGCGCCTTCTCCACCGGCAGATACTTCAGAACAGTGGGCAGGGTGTTGAGCAGTTTCAACATCGCGTCCTGGAAGCCGGCGCCATTGGCCTCCTTCCGCTTCTTCATGAAGCTGGCGATGACGCTCTTGCTCTGGCCCAGCTGGGCCATGGAGAACGTGCCCAGCTTGTTGAGCCGCATCACCTCCGGCATGGAGGGGAACACAACCGCAGCCTTGAGGCGGTCGCGGTGGGGCGCCACCGCCTCCACCACCTTCTGGGCCAGATCCTCGATGAAGATCAACGAGGCGATGAAGACATCGGCTTCGGCCACATCGGCGCAGAAGGCGGCGTAGTTCTCCGGATCGCGCAGCTCCTCGATCAGGTAGCCGCTCAGGTCGACCGCCAGGGCGGGGTTGGTGGCGTTGAGGCTGGTGGCCGCCTGGGTGAGCGCGTTCTGGTACTGGGGCTCAAGCACCACGTACACCGCGCGCATCACCGCCCGACCTTCACTGCCGGCGGGGGCCTCGCCGTTGCCAGGGCTGACCCGGCGGTTGGCGGAGCGGACCTGCGTGAACATCAGCGCTGGGGTTGAGCAATGTGAAGGAGCCTACGAAAGCTCCTCCAGCCGCGCGACTTTGCGCCCCAAGGCTTTACAGGAGCGACGCCGGGGTGGGAATCGACGCCATAGGCTCCCTCCACGCAGCGATCACGTCCGGCCCATGACCCCCACCGACGCGCCCCCCGCCTCGATACCGGTGGTGGTGGCCGGTGCCCTGGGCCGCATGGGGGCCGAAGTGGTCAAAGCCGTGATTGCGGCGGAGGATTGCCGCCTGCTCGGCGCGATCGACACCACCCCTGACAAGGAGGGGGTCGACGTGGGTCTGGAACTGGGGCTGGGGGAGCTGGAGGTGGCGATCACCGCCGACTTCGAAGGCTGTCTCTGCCAGGCCAGCCAGCTGGTGCGGGGCGATGGTCCCGGCGCCGGGGCGGTGCTTGTGGATTTCACCCATCCCTCTGTCGTCCACGAGCACACCCGCGCCGCGATCGCCTACGGCGTCCATCCGGTGATCGGCACCACCGGCCTGAGCCCCGAGCAACTGGCTGAGCTGGCGGTGTTCGCCGAAAAGGCCGGCATCGGCGGTGCCGTGATTCCCAATTTCTCCGTAGGCATGGTGCTGCTGCAGCAGGCCGCCGCCGCCGCCGCCCGCTTCTACGACTTCGCCGAGCTCACCGAGCTTCACCACAACCGCAAGGCCGATGCCCCCAGCGGCACCTGTCTCAAGACCGCCGAGCTGATCGAGGAGCTGGGCAAATCCTTCAACGCCCCTCAGGTGGAGGAGCACGAAACGCTGGCGGGCTGCCGCGGCGGTCAGCGGCCGAGCGGACTGCGGCTGCACTCGCTGCGGCTGCCCGGGCTGGTGGCCCATCAGGAGGTGATGTTCGGCGCCCCGGGGGAGACCTACACCCTGCGTCACGACACGATCGAGCGCTCCGCGTACATGCCCGGTGTGCTGCTCACCCTGCGCCGGGTGCGTCAGTTGCAGGGCCTGGTCTACGGGCTCGAGCGCCTGCTCTGACGCCATGCTGATTCCCCTCAAGCCCGGTGAACTGCAGAGGCTGATTCCGGCGGTGGCCAGCGGGCCCCAGTTCAGCTTCTGCAGCGGCAATCCTCAGAAGATCCTGCAGCGGGTACTGATCTCGGTGATCGGCGGGGTGATCTCGCTGCTGATCGCCCAGAGTCAGTTTTCCTACCGCTTCGGTTCGGTCTGGCTGGTGGCGGGCTTCGTGCTGCTGCTCTACGTGCTCTGGGGACCGATCCTGGAGGCCGGCCGCAGGAATGCCACGCTGCGCCGCTACCCCCGGGCGGCGCTCTACGAGGCGCGGGTGGGGGATCTGTTCACCAAGGAGCTGGTGGAGCAACGCAAGGAGCAGGCGGATCAGCGCGGTCGGCTGGAGCTCGTGGAGAATCGGCGCACCTGGCTGTCCCTGGAGCTGGAGGACGACGACGGCTACCTGGGCTCGGTGCGCTTCCCGATGGAGAAGAAACACCAGACGATCCGACGCGGCATGGTCGTGCGCGGTCTGGTGCTGAGCGAGCGCCCTGATTTCTCCCGGATTGACGCCATGACCGACGCCTGGATCCCGCAGATCAAGGCTTGGGTGGGCGAGTACCCCTACCTGCTGCGGCCGGCTTTCGAGGAGCTGTGCCTGAAGCGCCTGCGCTGAAGTGCCCCACTTTCGCCAGCGGGTGTTTACGTTCCGCAACAATGTGTTACATTGACTTCATCGAAACGGAGATCCCCATGGCTCAAGCCACCGCCACCGCCCCCACCTCGGCCCCTGTGACCGCCAGCGAGCGGGCCACCATCCGCGGCGCCACCGTCACCACCGAAGACGGCGGCCGCCTCAATGCCTTCGCCACCGAGCCCCGCATGGAAGTGGTGAGCCCCGAGAGCGGCTGGGGTTTCCACGAGCGCGCCGAGAAGCTGAACGGCCGCATGGCCATGCTGGGCTTCATCGCCCTGCTGGCCACCGAATTCGCCCTGGGTGGCGAGGCCTTCACCCGCGGCCTGCTCGGCATCGGCTGAATCCTGCCAGCGCACTCAGCCGCCAGCCGCAGCAGACTTTCTGTTGCGGCTTTCTTGTGGCCGCCGCTGAGTCCATGAGCGCCCTTGCCCTGGCCCCTGTGCTGGCCCCACCCTCTCCTCGGATCACTGAGCGGTCGCCCCTGCTTCGGGCCCGTGTCCTCGGTGGGGGGCCCACCGGTGCCCTGGCGGCCCTCGCCCTGGCACAGGCGGGCTGGCGGGTGCAGCTCGTGGATCCGCTCAGCGGTGTTCAGCTGCAGGCCCGTCGCCGCGCCTATGCCCTCAGTCACTCCAGTCGTCAGTTTCTGCGGCGCCTGGGGCTCTGGACGCAACTGGCGGAGGCGGCGGTTCCGTTCCGCTCGCTCCGCCTCTGTGATCTTGAGGCGGGGCGAGCGATCGGCTTCGGCCCTGCCGAGGTGGGGTTCGGCAAAGGGCGTTGCGATGAGGGCGCCGCCGTGGGCTGGATCCTGCAGCATCAGCCGCTGATGCAACGGTTGCTGGAACACCTTGAAACCCATCCCGGCATCAGCCTGAGCCTGGGCGCGGCTGCACTCCCTCTGCCCGACTCCCTCGACCCGCCCGACCTTGT
Source organism: Synechococcus sp. UW140 (assembly GCA_943369245.1). Classification (GTDB taxonomy): domain Bacteria; phylum Cyanobacteriota; class Cyanobacteriia; order PCC-6307; family Cyanobiaceae; genus Regnicoccus_A. The sequence goes on from CALRMN020000001.1 coordinate 204,782, forward strand.
GGTGGCCGCCGACGGCAGCGCCTCGCCCACCCGGGAGGCGGTGGGGATCAGGCGCTGGAGCCTGCCCTACGGCCAGGGCTGTCTCACCGCCCAGGTGCACTTGCGCGGCTCGGCCCCCGATCAGGCCTGGGAGCTCTTTCGCTGCCAGGGTCCCTTCGCTGTGCTTCCCCTTGGCGACGGCGCCGCCCAGCTGGTCTGGAGCGCACCGGCTGAGCATCTGCGACGGCTTGAAGGGCTCGATCCCGTGGCCTTTCTCGATGCCCTCGCCGCCGCGCTTCCGGACAGCCTGCAGCCCGATGTACTGCTCGACACGCCTCGGGCCTTCCCGGTGGCCCTCGAGCTCGCCTGCCGCTTCCACTGTGGTTCGCTCGCCCTGGTGGGTGAGGCGGCCCATCGCTGCCATCCAGTGGGCGGCCAGGGGATGAATCTCTGCTGGCGGGATGTCGAGGAACTGCAGCGGCAGGCCCTGCGGGCGGCGGCGGGACAGCTGTCGCCTGCCGCGGTGGCCGGAGCCTACGGACGCCGCCGCTGGGCCGATGTGCTGCTCACCCTGCTCAGCACCGATCTGCTGGTGAGGATCTTCTCCAACCGGCAGCCACTGCTGCTGAGGGGCCGCCGGCTGGCTCTGGGTCTCCTGCGCCGCTCCAGCGCCCTGAGGCATCTGAGCCTCAAGGCCATGACCCTGGGCCCTTGCCGCCTTGCGGCACGCTGGTCAGAGTGAGGTCAGCACGGCTATGGCCTCGGTGAGCCCGGGCGCTCTGAATGAACCGATGGTGATCAGCACCTCCCCCCAGCCGATGCCCTCCTCCGCCCTGGTGCGTTACCTGCGCCATGAGCAGGGACTCAGCGAGAACGCCCTGGCGCTGGGTATCCGCCAGGCCGATCAGGAGCAGGCTCCCCTGCCGGTGATCCTCTGGCGTTTCGGACTGATCAGCCTTGATCAGTTCGATCAGGTGCTGGCCTGGCAGGACCAGCAGACCTGAATTCAGGCGTAGACGATCAGGGATTCCACTGGATGCTCTCCCAGCAGGCGCGCGCGCCCGCCGAGGCCCGCCAGCTCCGCCACGAAGCCATAGCCGCAGAGGTCGCCGCCGGCTTCGGTCACCAGCTGGGCGCAGGCCGCGGCGGTGCCGCCGGTGGCCAGCAGGTCGTCGACGATCAGCACCCGTGGCCCGCCCGCAAGGGCATCGTGCTGGATCTCGAGGCGGTCGCTGCCGTATTCCAGGGCATAGTCCACGGCGCGCACCTGGCCGGGCAGCTTGCCGGGCTTGCGCACCGGCACGAAGCCGATCTCCACGGCCGTGGCCAGGGCCGTGCCCACGATGAAACCCCGGGATTCGATGCCCACGATCAGATCCGGGCGCAGCTGCTCACAGACCCCCGACAACAGTCGCACCACTTCCTTCCAGCCACGGGGGTCACGCATCAGCGGAGTGAGGTCGCGGAAGAGGATGCCGGGTTTGGGGAAATCGGGCACATCCCTTACCAGTCCCCGCAGATCAATGGGCTCGCCCAGCTCGGGGGGTGCGGTGCTCAGGGCCATGGAGAAGCGATCGGGTGACGGATCGGCGCGGGCGCTGGCATCATCGCAGCCATGGCCGACATCACGATCACCGCTCCAACCGGGGAAGCCGCTGTGGAGCAGCCCCCGCTGCAACGGCCTGCTTCCCGACTCTCGCGCCGTGGGCTGGAGCGCCTCGACCTGATGCTGCTCAGTGTCGAGGCGCTCGATCTCAATGGCGGCGAAGCCATGGTCTGGATGGCCAGCCAGCTCGGCTTCGGTTCCCTCTTCCCCAACCGTGTGGAGCTGTGGAAGCGGCGCTGCTACAACCCGTTGCGGCTGGCCTGCCGCCGGGGCGAACTCAGCGAAGCTGAAACCGATGCCCTGATCAGCCTGCTCTGTGCCATGGCCGAGCGGCTATACCCGATGCTGCGACAGCTGCTCTCGGCCTCTGAACCTGAACCGGTCACCCAGCAGCGCTGGCAGCTGTTCCGCACCAGGCTCGATGAGCTGGTTCGCGAACGTCTCAATCCCCGCCGTGGCGGTGTGCAGAAGTTGCTGGATCCCCAGGAGGGTCCCCGGCTGCAGCGTCAGCTGGTTCAGGGGCTGGCCTTCGGCTCCGGCCGGGGCGGTTTCGATCGTCTCAAGGCCAGCCTGATGGATGCCGTGGCATGAAACTCAGTTATCGCTACGAGCAGACCAGCTGCCGCCTTCGCATCGACGGACTCCCTGATCTCTCCGCCGGCCACGGCCCGGAGGTGATCGGTATCCTCTCGGCCTGGGAGCTCGATCTGGCCGGTCATCCCACCCTGGAGGGCAAACGCGACCACCTCCAGGCCCTGCTGGCCGTGGTGCTGCCCTACGCACGTCATCTGGTGAGTTCCGTGCCGCGGCCGATGGGGGCGGCCACGGATCCGGTGCAGATGGAGCCGATCTCCTCATACCGGGCCGGCCTGAGCAACCGCCAGGCCCACCGCCTGCGCCTGCTCAGCAGCCAGCCCGGAACCCAGCCCCTCGAGCTCAGCTTCGATGACGCCGAGCTGGCGGACCTGGTGCGCTGCCTGGATCAGCTCCGCCTCGATCCCCGCGTTCAGCTGGGGTTCAGCCTGCCCCCTGATCGACCCCTGCACCGCCGCGAAATCCTGGAGCGCGTGCCCGTGCGCCGGCGCCTGGCCGCCCCCGCCGCCGGTCTGGCGGCACTGGCGATCACCGCCGCCCTCGGCCTGATGGTGCCCCTGCCGCGGCGCACGGCTACCCCGGCCGCCAGCCCCGCGGCCACCCCCACCCCCACCCCCACCTCCCCGCTCACCCCTCCCCGCTAGGTGCCTGCCCCATTGACGAACAGGAACCTGTGGCCACACTCAGAGGGAAAGTCCGACTGTGTCGATTGGCTTGCCGATGATCCTGAACTTCATGGTCCTGCTGCGATGACGACGAAGCCATGACCAGCAGCTGGTCCGAACTGCGCCGCCGGGTGAATCGGCTGGGGGCCTCCCTGGATGTGGTTGTGCGCAGTGATCCCGAGGTCTGCGGCCTCAGCGGCAAGGACTTTCACCTCTCGCTTCACCACGGCGGCCAGGGGGATTGCACGGTGGCGGGTCTCAGCCTGGTGGATTGCCCCAATGAACTGGTGCTGCTGGAGTTCGAGCGCTGGATGCGCGGTGCGGGCTACAGACTCGATTGAGAGGCCGCCGCCATGAAGCCCCACCTGCCGGATCCGGGCCGCAAGAGTCAGTTGCCCCGCAAGGTGTTCTCCTCCCGCCAGCGGCGCAGAGGGTCCGCCTGGCGGGAGGCGGGGATGGCCCTGCTGAATGGGACGGCTGGAATCGGTGTGCTGGTGCTGCTGATGCAGCTCCCCAGCCGGCTGGATTCACTGCTGGTGCTCAGCAAGGTGATCAGCGCCCTGATCAGCGGACTCAGCGAGATCGGCCAGGGGTTGATCCGTCTGCTGGTGGGCCTGCTGCAGGCCTTCGGGGTGCTGCTGGTGCTGGGGCTGGCGGTGGCTGCGCTGCTGTTGTTGATCAACGGGATGTATCGCCTGCTGCGCCTGGCGATGCCCGGGCTCGGTGGGGTGCTGGCGCTGCCGGCGGGTGTGGCCCGGCTGGTGTGGTCGGTGGTGCGCATCCGCCCGCCTGACCGCCCTGAGCGCTGAGCGCAGCGCCCCTGCGCTCAGCGCTCAGGGCCGAGGAGCCAGCGACTTCCTCGACTCCCACACCTCCTGCTGGGTCACGGTGCCATCACGATTCAGGTCGATTTCCGCGAAGCGACGGTCCAGCCAGGGGAAGGACCGTGCCTCCTGGCGACTGAGCCGGCCATCGCCATTGCGGTCGGACTGGGCGAAAACCGTGCGCAGCCGCACCCCCAGGAAGGCCTTCTGAGGGGGACCCAGGTCGCTGGGCAGAAGGTAGCCCCGGCCTTCCTCATCCAGCCGCTGGAAATTCGTTTCCAGGTAGGGCTGGCCCCGGCTTTCCTGGGGAGTCAGCCTGCCATCGCGGTTGCGGTCCAGCCGCTCGAACCAGGCCTGCATCCGCTGGTGGTAGAGCTGCAGCGACCGGGTTTCCTGGGCGAGCCCTGGTCCCGCCAGGCTCAGCAGCAGGCTGGTCACCACCAGCGCCATCCGCAGCGGGCCTTGGCCGGCACACAGGTTGGGCCTTGTTCTGGAGCTGGTGGTGGTCGCCATGGCGTTCACCTTATGGAGGTCGGTGGGTCCGGTCAGCCCCTGTGGCAGCGGTTTCCGGGGCCAAGCCATGACCGGACCTGTCTGCAGTGCCGGGGAGTCACCTTTGGCAAGGCCCGCGGCTGGGACCCCCTGGGCGTGATGGCTTCCGCTCCATACAGTCGTGCCAGCTGCGGCCCCCGCCTTGAGCCGAACCCACACGATCTGGGTGGTCGATGACGACCCCGAACTCCGCCAGTTGCTGGGCACCTACCTCACTGACCAGGGCTATGAGGTGCGCTGCCTCACCGACGGCCGCCAGCTGATGGCCCGGCTGGAGTTCCAGCGCCCCGACCTGGTGGTGCTCGATCTGATGCTGCCCGGCGATGACGGCCTCACCCTGTTGCGGCGCCTGCGTGATGCCAGTGACGATCTGCCCGTGGTGATGCTCACGGCCCGCGGCGAGGCGGTCGACCGGATCATCGGGCTGGAGCAGGGCGCCGATGACTATCTCGCCAAGCCGTTCCTGCCCCGGGAGCTGATGGCCCGCATCGAAGCGGTGCTGCGCCGCCGCGGCACCCTGCCCGCCGGCACTCCGCTCGCCGATGGCGAGCTGGTGCACTTCGGCGACAATGTGCTGGATCTCTCCGCCCGCACCCTGGAGCGGCAGAATCAGCCCGTGACGATCACCAGCGGTGAGTTCAGCCTGCTGGCGGCCTTCGTGCAGCATCCCCACCGCCCCCTCTCGCGGGAGCGCCTGATCGAGCTGGCCCGAGGTCCCGCGAGCGACACCGACACCCGCAGCATGGACGTGCAGGTCTCGCGGGTGAGGCGGCTGGTGGAGCCCGATCCCAGCCGACCGCGCTACCTCCAGACGGTCTGGGGCTATGGCTACGTGTTCGTTCCCGACGGCCAGCCCCGCAACCGCTGAGCCATGACCCCCTCGATACGCTCCGCTGCCCTCTCGCTGCGTCTCGGGGTGTTCTTTCTGGGGGGGTGGGCCCTCAGCCTGTTGTTGCTTCAGGCCCTGCTCGGCACTCGGATCGGCCAGGCCCAGATCGCCCAGATGGGCCCCCAGGTGGCCCTGAACCTGAGGCTCTCGGAGCTGGCGCTGGAGCGATTCCCCCCGGCCACCGTCTCCCAGCTCAGCGGCCTGCAGCTGGGCGTGGGTCAGCCGCCGCGATCCCCCCGCCGCTGGAGTCTGCTCGGCCAGGGGGATGATGCACGCCTCGAGCGGCAAGCCGATCAGCTGCAGCTCGAGCTGTGTCGCCGCCTCCCCCGCTGCCCCGAGGTGGTGCCCAATCACGGTGCGGCCCGCGGTGTCTGGATCGAGCTGGCCTCACCCCTTGAGCCGGTCTGGCTCTATGCCCCCATTCGACCCCGTTTCGGCTGGCCGCCCGACCCGCTGCTGGTGACGCTCTCGCTCGTGAGCGGCAGTGTGATGGCCGGGGCCCTGTTCCTGCTGCTGGAGGTGCAGCGGCCGCTGCAGCAGCTGGAGCGGGCCCTGGCGCGGGTGGGCCTCGACGTGCAACCGGAGCCGATGCCCCAGCGGGGTGCTCCCGAGGTGCGCCGCCTGGCCCAGCACTTCAACGCCATGCTCCAGCGCCTGGAGGACAGTGAGCGGGAGCGGGCGACGATGCTCGCGGGTATCGCCCACGACATCAAGACACCGCTCACGCGGCTGCGGCTGCGCCTGTCGCTGCTGGGGGACGCCTCCGCCAGCACCAGGGCCGGCGCCGATCTCGACGACCTCGAGCGGATCACGGGCCAGTTCCTGCTCTTCGCGGGTGGCGGGGGAGGGGAGGAGGCGGTGAGCGTGCCTCTGGCGGAGCTGTTGGCGGAGCTGGCGGCCCGATACGACGGCCAGCAGGTGGAGCTCGATCTGGCCCCTGTCACCGCCACGGTTCAGCCGATCGCCCTGGGCCGCGCCGTGGCCAACCTGATCGACAATGCCCTCAGCTATGGGACGCCTCCCGTGCGGCTGGTGCTGCGGGCCTGGCAACAGGACGGCTTCGAGCTGCAGGTCTGGGATCAGGGGGAGGGCATCGCCGAGGATCAGCGTTCCCAGGCGCTGATGCCCTTCCAGCGGCTTGATGAGGCCCGCAGCGGCCACGGTCACTGCGGCCTGGGTCTGGCGATCGCCCAGCGGGTGGCCCGCACCCATGGCGGTGAATTGCGCCTGGGGGTGAAACCCCTGGTGGACCTCTCGCCCCTGGAGGCTCCCGGAACGTTCTGCGTGAGCCTCAGTGGCCATTCCCTTGCCGATGGCCGTGTCAGGGCCTCAACAATCTGCCCTTGACTCACCGCCTGTTCACGGTGATGCCTCTAGACAGGAGGCATCGTCGGGGGTTCGGAGCAGGGCTTGATGGGTAAAGGCAAAGGCAAGAGTGAGGGCAACAAAGCCACCTCCGGCAAGCAGGGCTCCGCCAAGACCAAGTCCAAAAAGGCCAGCCATGGCGATACCGGCCTGGAGTCCTTCCTGGACGGTTCCCATTCTCCTTTTGCCCCCAACGGTCAGCAGGACCGGTACCACCCCTCCCATCTGCTGGGGGAGAGTGAAGACGATCTGGGAGCGCCACCCGAAGATAAAGCTATCAAACTCAGCCGCAAATTTTACGAGAAAGAGCTGGAGAAACTCCAGGTCGAACTGGTGAAGATGCAGTACTGGATCAAGCATGTCGGCTTTCGCTTGATCATTCTTTTCGAGGGCCGTGATGCAGCGGGCAAGGGCGGTGCCATCAAGCGCATCACCGAACCGCTCAATCCTCGGGGCTGCAATGTCGTTGCTCTCGGAACGCCCTCTGATCAGCAGCGCACCCAGTGGTATTTCCAGCGCTATGTGGAGCACTTCCCGGCTGCCGGTGAGATCGTGATGTTCGATCGCAGCTGGTACAACCGTGCTGGCGTGGAGAGGGTGATGGGCTTCTGCACGGAAACCCAGGTGGAGGAATTCATGCAGTCGGCTCCTCAGTTTGAGCGCATGCTGGTGCGCTCCGGCATCGTTCTGCTCAAGTACTGGTTCTCGGTCAGTGACGAGGAGCAGGAGATCCGCTTCCGCTCCCGGCTGGATGATCCAGCCCGACGCTGGAAGCTCTCACCGATGGATCTGGAGTCGCGCGACCGCTGGGTGGAGTTCTCCAAGGCCAAGGACCAGATGTTCTCCCACACCAACATCCCAGAGGCACCCTGGTTCACCGTTGAGGCCGATGACAAGCGCCGGGCCCGCCTCAATTGCATCCGTCATCTGCTCTCCAAGATTCCTTACGAGGACATGACGCCCGCTCCGATCGAACTGCCTCCTCGTAAGACTGTCGGTGATTACCACCGTCCGCCGATGAATGAGCAGTTCTTCGTTCCCAACGCCTATCCCTGAATCCACAGCCCCTTCCCCCCCATTGCCCCCTCGCCATGACCCGCTCCGAGGATGACCCGTCCCTGGGTCCGGACTCCTCCCTGACCGTTCCCGCCACCGCTCCCCTGCGGGGACCCGAGGGCAGCCTGCTCTACACGGGCAGCGATGGCCGCCAGTACATCGTCTGTGGGGATCCTTCCCAGGCCCTGGATCAGGACTTGATGGCCTCCTTTCAGGCCCTGCGCTCGGGAGCGCCGGGCCTGGAGGCCCTGATCCAGGCAGCCCAGGACTGGGTGAAGGAAGCGAGCGAGCAGGGCCTGAGCCCGGAGGTGGCCCGCCGCACGCTGCTTTCTCGTCTCAGGCAGGCCCTCGACGATCAGTAGGGCGGCTGGATCACTGCAGGCGCTCGAACCAGAACCCTGCCAACTGCCAGCTGCTCCAGAGAAAGATCAGCAGGAACAGCCAGTTCAGCCAGGGGGGACGTTGCTTGTTCTCCAAACCCATCGGCCTGCGGCGGCGGCAACGGCCCAAACCTATCGGCTCGGCAGCCATGGGCACCCGGCTCAGTCCTTGGGCCTCTCGGGGCCGCAGGGGGCCAGCTCCCCGGAGGAGTCGTCCTGACACAGACCCCAGCGCTGGCCGCTGGCTTCATCGATCCAGCGCAGCACCTGGGGCCCGTCCCGCTGGCCAGACACGGACGGCACCGTGATCACCGCCAGCCTGGCCCTGCCTCTGCGGTAATCGAAGCGGCAGTAGCCCAGGCCAGTGCCGGCGCAGCCACTGAGGCTGGCCAGGCGGGTGCCGGAGCGCTCCTGGTCCAGGGCATCGGCGCTGACGGCCGCTGAGGGCCGCCAGCCCAGCCGCAACAGGCGTTGGTCGGCCGCGACGATCGGTTCACCCACCCGCAGCAGGGAAGCCAGGCTGGTGGCGTCACCACGGTGCTGCTGGGCCAGGGCCACTCCGGCACCGCCCAGCAGGCCCAGCAGCACGGCCCCCAGGGAGCGGCAGCCCCAGCGCGTGTTGGGACAGCCGGGGCATTGAGGAAGCGGACCTTCTCGAGCCGTTGCCATGGACATCCCCGCGGTGTACTCCTTCCTGGGTTTTCCCGGTTGGGGACCTGTTCATCTGTACTTCCCCCATCAGGGGGATCCGGCCGGGGCGGCCCTGAGGCTGGGCGCAGCCCTCGAGGCCTGTCAGGCCGATGGTCACGGTCCAGGCGGTCTGGTGGCCGGCTTCCTGAGCTGCCATCTCCAGGCCGAACCCCTGGGGTCACCGGAGTTTCGCCATGATTGCCGCTACCGCTATCTGATCGTATACAGGCCTCAGGGACGCCTGCCGCTTCGGATCACCGCCTGGCGTCACCCGATCGCCGAGCAGGGCTGGCGGCGGCGCTGCGGACCGATCGAGCTGGATGGGTTCCTCAGGCGCTTCCATCCCTGCCTGGGATCGCAGCGGCTGGCTTGCTCCGCCTGAGGTCGTGGAGGCCTTCCAGCTCGTTGTAGACCGCCAGCAACTGCATGCGGATGTGATCGGTGTTCTCGAGCTTGGAGAGGTTGGCCAGGACCGCTTCGATCTGGTCCTTGCTGTCGATCAGCAACCGGCATTCACTGGTACCGGGTTCGTAACTCATGGCGACTCGTGGTTGGGAAGGAACGGAATGGCGTACGCCCTCTGCATCGTGCTGTCATCACCATCCAACGGAAAGGCTGGCGCTGACGCTGTCGGATCGGTTGCATTTCAACCGATGTCATCCGGTCCTGACAGGCTGCTCAGCTGACGGGGCATCAGCACAAGGAACAGCCACCACCACAGCAGCACGCCTGTGGAGAGAGGAACGGTAAGCCACCAGCGGCCCCACCAGAACCAGCTGCCGGCGATCAGGAGCACTCCGGTGAGCAGGATTGACCAGGGCTGGCACCACCAGGGTTTGAGCTGCCATATCGACACCGCCCCACGCGCTGGGGCGGTTTTGCCGGGGGGCTCACTCATCGGTTCGGGTGCATCAGGAGTGGAACAGAAGCACGAGGCCCATGCGCAACTGGTGGAACTCCCGTTCTTCGCGGCTGAGATCCAGCCCCACGTCGAGCCCTTCCTTGAGGGCGGTCTCGTACGGGGGAATGGAGGGGGCCGCTCCAGCACGCCAGAGGGCAGCGATTCCCACGGGGGTGGCATGCCAGCTGAAGCATGGGGTGAGCCCGATCGAGGGTTCCTCGAGGGCATCTTCAAGCAGGTCGCGGATGGGCATGGCGTGCTGGGCTCAGTTCAGCATCCAGATCCAGGCCTGGGCACGCAATCAGCTGAGAGTTTTCGTGATGTGATCGCACGGGCGCGGGCCCTACCGTGCCGGCATGTCAGGACTTCCCAGCCGGATCGCCCTCGTGCACGAGTGGTTCACACCCCGCTCGGTTGGTGGAGCCGAACTGGTGGTGCAGCAGATCGATCGGCTGCTCGGCGAGGGCCGTCCCGCCGCCAGCCTCTTTGCTCTGGTGGATGGCGAGAGTGCCCGGCCGGGCAGCTGGCTGGAGGGCCGGCGCATCCAGACGAGTTTCATCCAGCGCCTGCCCTGGGGGGTGAGCCATGTCCAGCAGTACCTGCCACTGCTGCCGCTGGCGATCGAGCAGCTCGATCTGGCCGGCTATCCCCTGGTTCTCAGCAGCAACCACCTGGTGGCCAAGGGGGTGCTCACCGGCCCTGATCAGCTCCACCTCAGTTATGTGCACACACCGGTCCGCTACGCCTGGGACCAGATGCAGGCCTACCTGGCCGGTTCTGCCATCGCCCGAGGTCCCCTCGGCCCTTGGGTGCGCTGGCAGCTGCATCAGCTGCGCCAGTGGGATGTGAGCAGCAGCGCCAGGGTCGACCATCTGCTGGCCAACTCGCGCTTCACGGCACGGCGGATCTGGCGCTGCTGGCGCCGCTTCAGCCAGGTGCTGCATCCGCCGGTGGCGGTCGACCGTTTCCGCTGGGACCTGCCCCGGGATGATTTTTACCTCAGCCTCTGCCGCCTGGTGCCGTACAAGCGGGTGGATCTGGTGATCGAGGCCTGCAATCGCCTTGGCCTGCCCCTGCTGGTGGTGGGCGACGGGCCGGAGCGGGCCCGCCTGGAGGCCCTGGCCGGCCCCACCGTGACGCTGCTGGGGGCCTGTTCTGCGGAGCGGGTGACGGACCTGATGGGCCGCTGCCGGGCCTACCTCTACGCCGGTCTGGAGGATTTCGGCATCGCCCCGGTGGAGGCCATGGCCGCGGGCGCTCCTGTGATCGGCCTCGGCCAGGGGGGGCTGCTCGACACGGTCCGCTGCCTGACCGCCGAGGCCCCCCATCCCACCGGCCTGCTGTTCGAGCAGCAGAGCGCCACGGCCCTGGTCCAGGCGCTGGAGCATTTCGAGCAGGGACGGTTGTGGCACCGCCTGCCGGCGGAGCGCCAGCGCCAGTGGGCCGAGCGTTTCTCGCCGGAGCGCTTCCGCCAGCGGCTGCAGGCGGTTCTGGAGCACCGCTGGCAGGGGCATCAGCAGCGTCTGCGGCGCTGTGCCTCTGGGGTGAGTGACCGCGAGAGCTGGTGAGTTGACCATTCGATTTTTAGAGTTCCCTCACCTTGGGGGCGTTGATGTCCGGAACGTCACTCAGCGCCTATGAGGCCGCCGGCCCCGTTGCCCGGCCTCTGCACCTGGTTCCCCCGCTTGTGGTCGCTGATTCGATGACCACCGCGGTGCCCACGGCCGAGCAGTTGATCCGGGCGCAGTCGAAGCGCTCCCGTGTGCTCAAGCGCAGCGGCGACATCGTGTTCTCCCTGGCGGTTCTGGCCCTGGGAAGTCCCCTGCTGCTGCTGCTGGCGCTGCTGGTGAAACTCAGCTCGCCCGGGCCGGTCTTCTACGTGCAGCGCCGGATCGGCCGCGGCTACAAGGGCTTCGGCTGCATCAAGTTCCGCACGATGCGCAAGGACGCCGACCGCATCCTCAAGACCCTGCTGGAGCAGTCGCCCGAACTCAAGGCGGAATTCAAGAAGGACTTCAAGCTCAAGGCCGATCCGCGCATCACCCCGATCGGCGTTTTCCTGCGGCGCTCCAGCCTCGATGAGCTGCCCCAGTTCATCAATGTGCTCAAGGGCCAGATGAGCGTGGTCGGCCCGCGGCCGATCGTCTGGGACGAACTGGAGCGCTACGGCCGTCAGATGGATGAGGTGCTGGCGGTGCGACCGGGCCTCACGGGTCTCTGGCAGGTGTCGGGGCGCAACAACCTCAGCTACGACGCGCGGGTCCAGCTCGATGTCAGCTACGCCCGCCGCCGCACTGTCCTGCTGGATCTGGCGATCATCCTGCGCACGGTGGGGGTGATCCTCTACCCGCGTGATCGCGGCGCCTACTGAACCTGACTCAGAGCGAGCAGGAGGGGCAGGCTCAGGGCCAGCCAGAGGGCTTCGAGCCGGGAGCTCAACTCCAGAATCCGGGCAACGGCTGCAGCATCGGCCGCCGGGTGCCCCCAGCCGAGGAACGGTTTGGCCCTGGCCACCCCTCCGTAGTGGTTCACCCCGCCCAGCTGAACCCGGGCCGCCAGGGCGAAGGCCGCCATCGAGACCCCGGCGTTGGGGGATGGATCAGCCCGCCCCTGGCGCAGGGCCTCCCTCCCCAGCTGAAGGCTCCGACTGAGCCGGCCGGCTGCGGCCGGCAGCGTGAACGCCACCAGCCGGGCAGGCAGCCAGGTGAGCAGGTCATCGAGCCGGGCCCCTGCGGTGCCAAGCCAGCGCAGACGGCCGCGCCTGTAGCCGAGCATCGAATCGAGGGTGCTGGCGGCCTTGTACATCCAGGCCAGACTCAGGGGGCCCGGAACCCCATCAGCGACCCCCAGGGCCGTCCAGAGCCCGGTGCCTGTCAGCATCCAGAACAGCGGGCCGAAGAGGCCATCGACGGCATTCTCCGCGGCGGTCTCGGCCGCTCCGCGCATCAGCTCCACCCGGCTGAGCCCTTGCACATCCCGGCCCACGATCAGGGCCAGGTGCCGGCGCCCCGCTTCCAGCGCGACATCCTCCTCGGCCTCTGGAGGCGGCGGGCCGCTGATCGGGGCCAGCACGGCCCTCACGGCCTTCTCGAGGCTGCCGGCGGCCAGGGCACTGGCCAGGGCCACCACCAGCACCGGCAAGCCGAGCCAGGTCACCGGGGCCGGCAGGGGGAGGGCTGAAGCGGAGCCAAGCGCCAGTTGTTCCATGCTCCAGCCGGCCAGGCCACTGACACTCACCACCACGGTGGTGAGGCCCAGTCCCACCAGTCGCAGCCGGAGGGGATGATCTCCAGCCCAGCGCTCTCCAGGGGCGCGCAGCCGCTGGATCGCCCAGCCCATCGCCTGAACGGGATGGGGCCAGCTGATCGGATCACCCACCAGACGATCCAGGGCGCTGGCCAGCAACAGCAGCAGCCAGAGCTGGAGCGGAGCCACCAGGGTGATCACAGCCTCCGCGGCGACAGGATCAGGGCAGCGCCCAGGAACAGGCCGATCTGCACGGGCAGGGCCACGGACAGCCCGAGCAGCTGCGCCATCAGCCCCATGGCCAGGCTGCCAAGCAGGCCGCCGATGGCCCCCGATCGCGCCAGAATCTGCCAGCGAAGGGGCTCATCGCCCAGCTCAGACAGGCCCCTGACCTGGGCCAGGTCGCTGGCCTGAGCCAGGCCGCCCAAGGGCAGGAAAATCAGCAGTGAACCCCAGCCCGGCAGCCAGCGGGTCGCAATCAGCAACAGGGCCATGGCCAGGAAGCGGAACGCTCCCTCCGGGCGTGTCCCCACCAGTGGCCGGGCCGCCGGCCACCAACCCAGTCCCCAGTCCCCGCCCAGGCTGCGCCCCAGCCCATAGGTGGTCAGCACAAGGCCGAAATCCAGGCAGGTGCCGGCTTCCACCTGGCGCACCCACAGGGGCAGCAGTCCGAAGAGTCCGCCGAACAGCATCCCCTGCAGGGAGCAGCGCCAGTTGAACATCAACGGCTCCGGCGCGTCTCCTGAGTTCGGTGCCTGGTCTTTCCGGGCCACACCCCCGGCCTGACAGGCCAGTGGCAGCACAGGCAGCAGCAGCAGCAGGGCCTGGCTGAACTGGAGCAGGGCACGGCCAATCGGGAACAGCAGCGCCGTGAGCCCATGGCCGAGCAGGGCACCGAGTTCACCGGCACGCCTCAGCTGACCCATCGGCAGCTGGTGCATCGCCAGAAGGGTCCTCTGCAGGGGCAGGGCCGTCATCCGGGTTCCCAGCGCGATGGCCAGCACCGAGGCCATGGCCAGCAGCACGGGACCCGAGGTTTCGGGTGCTGTAGAGCCAACGGCTGAGCTGGTGCTCACCCCCAGGCCCAGCAACACGAGGACCGCCACCAGTTGAAGCATCACCCCGGCCAGGGGACGGCGGATCAGGGGCAGCAGCGCCGGCAGGGTGACCAGGGCCGGCAGCAGGCTGTTCACCAGGGGTGAGGCGCTCAGACCGCTCACCATCCAGGCTGCTGCAGCCAGGGTGAGACTTGTGCTGGCCTGGGCACTACCCCATGCCAGCACAGGCAGATTCAGCCTGGGCCGCATGTCTGAGCTGCTGGGGCGATCCCCATTCAGGAGGCCTTCAGCCAGCTGAACATGGAACGCAGGCCCACGCCCACCTGCTCGACCGGATGGGCCGCGTCGCGGTGGCGGGCCTTGATCATCTCCGGCTTGCCGGCTTCGCATTCGGCCACGAAGTTGCGGGCGAAGGTGCCGTCCTGGATGTCAGCGAGGATGCGCTTCATCTCGGCCTTGGTGTCGGCGGTGATCAGGCGCGGACCGCTCACGTAATCGCCGTACTCAGCGGTGTTGGAGATCGAATCGCGCATGGCGGTGAGGCCACCCTTCACCATCAGATCCACGATCAGCTTCACTTCGTGCAGGCATTCGAAGTAGGCGAGTTCGGGCTGGTAGCCCGCATCCACCAGGGTTTCGAAGCCAGCCTTCACCAGCTCGCTGAGGCCGCCGCAGAGCACGGCCTGCTCACCGAAGAGGTCGGTTTCGGTTTCCTCTTTGAAGTTGGTTTCCAGGATGCCGGCGCGGGTGCCGCCGATGGCCTTGGCATAGGCCATGGCCAGGGCGCGGGCGTTGCCGCTGGCATCCTGATGGATGGCGAACAGGGCAGGCACCCCCTGGCCGTTCTGGTATTCCCAGCGCACGGTGTGGCCGGGCCCCTTGGGCGCGATCATCACCACATCCACGTCGGCGGGGGGCTGAATCAGCCCGAAGCGGATGTTGAAGCCATGGGCGAAGCTCAGCACCTTGCCGGGCTTGAGGTGCGGCGCGATTTCGGCGTCGTAGACGGCCTTCTGGGTTTCATCGGGCAGCAGCACCATGATCCAGTCGGCGCGCTCGGCCGCCTCGGCCACGCTCAGCACTTCAAGGCCATCGGCCCTGGCCTTCTCCGCCGAGCGGCTGCCTTCGTAAAGGCCCACCACCACATTCACGCCGCTGTCCTTGAGGTTCAGGGCATGGGCGTGGCCCTGGGAGCCGTAGCCGATGATGGCCACCGTCTTGCCGTCGAGCAGGCTCAGATCGGCGTCGGAGTCGTAGAAGAGCTGGGCCATCCGGCGAATCGGGCAGGGCAAACAGCGACTTTAGGGTCGCGCCTGGCCGCTCAGGCTTCGCTCGGGTGGGAGATCACCCGGTCGATCAGGCCGTAGTCCTTGGCCTCGGCCGCACTGAGGAAGTAGTCCCGGTCGGTGTCCTTGGTGACCTTCTCAAGGCTCTGACCGCACATGTCGGCCAGGCTCTGGTTGAGCATGTCCTTGATGCGCAGGATCTCGCGGGCCTCGATCTCGATGTCGCTGGCCTGGCGCTGGCTGGTGCCGCCCAGGGGCTGGTGGATCATGATCCGGGCGTGCGGCAGAGCCAGACGCTTGCCCTTGGTGCCCGCCGCCAGCAGGAAGGCACCCATGCTGGCCGCGAGGCCAACGCAGATCGTCACCACGTCCGATTTGACGTACTGGATCGTGTCGTAGATCGCCAGCCCGGCGGTGACCGATCCCCCCGGGGAATTGATGTAGAGGTAGATCGGCTTGCTGCTGTCCTCGGAATCCAGGTAGAGCATCTGGGCCACCAGGCTGTTGGCGATGCCGTCGTTGACCTCCTGGCCAAGGAAGAGGATGCGCTCCACGCCAAGGCGGGTGTAGATGTCGACCCAGCGCTCGTACTGGCTGCCGGGCAGGCGATAGGGAACGCTGGGGGTGCCGATGGGCATGGCGGTGGGTTCGGAACGGGGTGTTGACGGGGTGACGGACGAGCGGGGGGCCGGCTCTGATCAGGGAGCTCAGCGGTCCAGGTTCAGACCGAGCCGGCCAGGGGGACCGGCAGCGGCTTCTGGCTGGTGAGGATCCGGTCGATCAGGCCGTATTCCAGGGCCTCCCGCGGCGTGAGATAGGTCATGCGGTCGGAATCCTTCGAGAGCTGCTCCACGCTGCGGCCGGTGTTGTGGGAGAGCATCTCCAGCATCACGCGCTTGTTGTGCAGCACTTCCTGGGCGCGGATCTGGATGTCGCTGGCCTGGCCGCGGGCACCGGAGCGGGGCTGGTGCAGCACGATCGAGGCGTGGGGCAGGGCGGCCCGGTGGCCCTTGGCGCCCGCCGAGAGGATCATCGCGGCGGTGCCCATGGCCTGGCCGATGCAGATGGTGTGCACCGGCGGCTTCACGTAGCGGATGGTGTCGCAGATGGCGAAGGCCTCGGTTTCGAAGCCGATGGCATCGCCGGAATACCAGCTGGTGCCGGTGGAGTTGATGTAGAAGAAGATCGGCTTCTCGGGATTGTCGAACTCGAGATAGAGAAGCTGGGCAATGATCAGCTGGGTCACATCGATCCCCATCTGACGCTTGGCGTCGTCGTCTGAGAAGAGGGGCAGGCCGAGGTAGACGATCCGCTCCTTGAGCAGCAGCGACGGCAGATCGGGCGGCGGTGTGCGCATCACGGCGGAATCGCCGTAGTAAGGGGCCGACACCGACATCTGAAAACGCTCTACAGGGCCTGAATGGGAGCCTAGCGGGGGCCCGTCGGCTGCTGGACCGCAGCGGGCTGTTTCGGACCATCCTGGTCACAGCGGGCGAAGACCATGCGCCCGGCTGGGGTCTGCAGGGCTCCGGTCACGGTCACGGGCAGGCGCTGGCCGATGCGGGCCCGGGCGGATTCCACCACCACCATCGTGCCGTCTTCCAGGTAGCCAACCCCCTGGTTGGCCTCCTTCCCCTCGCGCACGATCTTGAGCTGCAGGGCGTCGCCAGGCTGAACTTCGGGCCGCAGGGCGATCACCAGGGCGCTCAGGTTCATCACCCTGAGATCCTGCACCTCGGCCACTTTGGCCAGGTTGTAGTCGGCGGTGAGCAGGGTGCCGCCGGTGTCGGCGGTGAGCTTCAGCAGCTTGTCGTCGGCCCCGTTGCCCTCATAGCGGGTGCTGTTCACCACCAGCCGGCGGCCATAGGTTTCACGCAGGGCGGACAGCAGGTTCAGGCCGCGCCGGCCTTTGCCCCGCTTCTCGGCATTGCCCGAATCGGCCAGCTGCTGCAGTTCATCGATCACCGCCTGAGCCACGATCACCTGACCCTCCAGCAAGCCCGACTCCAGCAGGCCGCGGATCCGTCCGTCGATGATCACGCTGGTGTCGAGGATCTTGGCGGTGGCTGGTTGCAGCACCCCGTCGGCCACCAGCAGCGCCTCGGTGCTGGAAGGGTTGAACAGCCTCAGCAGCGTGCGCCCGTGCACCTCGGCGAGGTTGTAGCCCAGCACCCCGAAGAACACGTTGCTCAGCACCGCCGCCAGCGGCTTCACAAAAATCACCTCCCAGGGCAGGGGAAGCAGCAGGATCGGGGCCAGCAGCAGGTTGGCCACCAGCAGGCCCAGGATCAGCCCCACCGCACGGCTCACCAGAAGGTCGGTGGGCATCGAGCGCACCTGGCGCATCAGGCGGCGCCGCAGCAGCTGAAAGAAGAATCCGGCCAGCAGCCCGAAGAAGGCCCCGAAGCCTCCCAGCACCCAGCGCAGGCCCTCGAGGTTGGTCACCTCGATCAGCAGGTTCTCGGGCAGCAGATCCACCCCCAGCCAGCCGGTGGCTGCGCCGGAGATCAGGAACAGCAGCAGGATGAGCGGGTCCACCATGTGCCTGTCGTGGGCTGCCCAGGGCCAGAACCCGCAGCATGGCTGATCCCGCTCCATTTGACCGGGAAAGGTATCCGTACATTTGCCTACGGACATGTGGCGAAACCTGAAGGCGGCCGCGCCCAACCCCACTCCAGGTCTTGAACGCACCCCGCGCCGCCTACCTCCACATCCCCTTCTGCCACCGCCGTTGCTTCTACTGCGACTTCGCGGTGGTGCCGCTGGGGGACAAGGCCGACGGTGCCCATTCCGCCTCGATCGCCGCCTACCTGCCCCTGCTGCAGTCCGAGATCGCCGCTTCCCCGAACCCGGCCCCTCTCTCCACCGTGTACATCGGTGGCGGCACCCCGTCGCTGCTCACCCCGGAGCAGATGGGGCAACTGCTGGACGGCCTGCGCCAGCACTTCGGCTTCTCCCCTGGAGCTGAGATCACCCTGGAGATGGATCCTGCCAGCTTCGACCGTCCGAGGCTGGAGGGGATGCTGGCGCTGGGCATCAACCGGGTGAGCCTGGGGGGGCAGAGCTTCGATGACGCGGTGCTGGAGCGTCTCGGCCGCCGCCATCGCCGTCAGCATCTGCTCCAGGCCGCCGGCTGGCTGAGCAGGGCCCAGGCCGCCGGAGATCTGGCCAGTTGGAGTCTGGATCTGATTCAGGGGCTTCCCGAGCAGGATCTGCCCCACTGGCGGCAGCAGCTGCAGCACGCCCTCGAGCTGGCCCCCCCCCATCTCTCCGTCTACGACCTGATCGTGGAGCCCGGCACCGTGTTCGAGCGCCTGCAGAAGCGCGGGCAGCTGCCCCTGCCGGATCCGGATCTGGGGGCCGACCTGATGGACCTCACCGGAGAGCAGCTGCGGAGCGCCGGCTACGGCCGCTACGAAATCTCCAACTACGCCCTGCCCGGGCACGCGTCCCGCCACAACCGCGTCTACTGGAGCGGGGCCGGCTGGTGGGGTTTCGGCCTGGGGGCCACGTCGGCTCCCTACGGCCAGCGGCTGGCCAGGCCCCGCACCCGGGAGGCCTATGCCGCCTGGCTGCAGACCAGGTCGGACAGCGCTTCAGCGGGGCGGCCGCCGTTCGATGAGTGGCTGATGGTGGGCCTGCGCCGACGCGAAGGGGTGAACCTGGAGCGGCTCGCGCAGGCAGCGGGCCTGAGCGTTGCTGATCGCGCGTCGCTGCACGGCTGGATGGCCCCCTGGCGCGAGCGGGGGTTGCTGCTGGTGGAGGGCCGGCGCTGGCGTCTGGCCGATCCAGAGGGACTGGCCCTCAGCAATGCGGTGCTGAGGGAGCTGCTGGCCTGGTGGGACGCCCATCAGCCTGCCGAGACGCCCCCGGCCCAGGAGGAGCCGCCGATTGCAGCCAGCCTCTGAGGGCATCCACGCAAAGCTGGCGCCCTGCCAGCAGCGGCGCACTGAAGGGAGGTTGGCTCGGGGTCAGGCCCAGCAGGTCCGCCGTGACCCGTACCTGGCCATCGCAGTCGTCGCCGGCGCCGATTCCGATCACCGGAATGGCCAGCTGCCGGCGCAGACTGCCGGCCAGGTCCGCCGGCACATGCTCCAGCACCAGGGCGAAGCAGCCGGCGGCCTCCAGATCCAGGGCCTGGCGCCTCAGACGCTCCTGGCTGATCGGATCCCTGGCCTGGCGGCGGTAGCCCAGCCTGTGCACCGACTGGGGGGTCAGGCCAAGGTGGCCCATCACCGGGATCCCACTGCGCACCAGCCGGTCGACCACGGCCACGGTTTCAGGCTCACCGCCTTCCAGCTTCACGGCCGCCGCCGCACTTTCCTTGAGCACCCGGCCGGCGGCGGCCACCGCCTGATCCCCGCCGCACTGATAGCTCAGGAAGGGCAGATCGCAGATCAGCAGCGGTTGCTGTCCCTCGGGCCGGCGCAGACCTCGGGCCACGGCCTGGGTGTGGCCGATCATCTCCGCCAGGGTCACCGGCAGGGTGGTGGCATGGCCGAGCACCACCATCGCCAGGGAGTCGCCCACCAGCACCACTTCGGCCCCGGCCTCCTCCACCAGCGCCGCCGAGAGCGCATCCCAGGCGGTCAGCATCAGGATCGGCCGCCCCTCCTGCTTGCGGGCCACCAGATCACCGGGTCGCAGGGGCACGGGCAGGAACCTCCAGGGCTTCCATTGCTACCATCAAACCGACTCGGACCCACGCGGCCCGGACGCCCAAATCTGGTCAGGACCGGAAGGGAGCAGCCACACGGGATGCTCCGGGCAGGCGTGGACTCCGGGTCACCCCCTTGAATCAGCTGTCGCCGGAGAGGCTCTGGCGGTTGAGCAGGAAGGGAGGAATCTTGGCGCCGCGCTGGTCAGCCTCAGCTTCGGTGTGGGTGAGCTCGGGGCTGGCGGTGAACGTCGCGCGGGGGCGCTCGGTGCGGTAGGTGCTGCCTGCCTCGAAGCCGGTGGCGATCACGGTCACGTGGATCTCGCCTTCGAGCTTCTCGTCGACGACCGCGCCCACGATGATGTTGGCGTCGGGATCGACCACGTCGTAGATCACCTCGGAAGCCGTGGTCATGTCCTCGAGGGTCATGTCCTTGCCGCCGCTGATGTTGATCACGCAGCCCTTGGCTCCATCGATCCGGGCCGCTTCCAGCAGGGGGCTGCTGATGGCGGCCTGGGCGGCTTCCACGGCCCTTGAGCGGCCGGAGCCCACTCCGATACCGAGCAGGGCCGTGCCCGCCATGGTCATCACCGAGCGCACATCCGCGAAGTCGACGTTGACCAGTCCAGGCCTGGTGATGATGTCGCTGATGCCCTTGACGCCCTGACGGAGCACGTCGTCGGCGGCTCGGAAGGCCTCCTGCAGGGGGGCGCCGGAGATGGCGTCACGCAGGCGGTCGTTGGGGATCACGATCAGGGTGTCGACATGCTCCGCCAGGCGGGCGATTCCCTCCTCAGCCTGCTTCATGCGCTTGCGTCCCTCGAAGCCGAAGGGCTTGGTGACGATGCCCACCGTGAGGGCCCCGCATTCCTTGGCCACCTCGGCCAGGATGGGCGCGGCGCCGGTGCCGGTACCGCCACCCATGCCGGCGGCGATGAACACCAGGTCGGCCCCCTCAAGGGCTTCCTGAAGCTCGTTGCGGGATTCTTCGGCGGCCTTCTGACCGATCATGGGGTTGCCGCCCGCCCCAAGGCCCCGGGTGAGCTTCTGGCCGAGCTGCACCCGCCGCTGGGCAGCCGATTGCAGCAGTGCCTGGGCGTCGGTATTGAGCACCCTGTAGCCGACTCCATCGAGATCGGACGCGATCATCCGGTTGACCGCATTGCTGCCGCCGCCGCCAACGCCGATCACTTCGATCCTGGCGCTTTGGCTGGGAACGATGCCGTTACTGGAGGGCGAGGAGGTCAAAGGGGTTCCGAGTAAGGCTTCTAGTGGGATGGAGTGCTGTCCAGGGCTGGGGCGGTCGCCCGGGGAACTGTTCACACTCATCTCGGGAAGCATTATGTCGGCGGCGGACTGGAAAAATCCTGTGCGATGCGGCACTTTTGCGTGAAATCGGTTTTCTCGCAATGCTCCTGTGCTGGTTTGCGAGCCATTGGGGAGTCTGCGGTCTGAACTGCATCAGTCCACTCCTTGCCCGGCCTGTTTCGGATTGCTGGAACCGGTTGCGGGAGCTGGCAGCCCCAGCTCGGGTTGGTCCGGGTCGCTGAGGTCGATGGAGCGCACCCCCTGGCCCTGGACCCGCTTCGGCAGTTCGCCGGACAGATAACGCAACACATCGAGGCGGCGGGCGAGATCGCCGTCAGGTCCGCCGAGTTTCACCTCCCCCAGGCTGCCGGTGGTCAGCCAGATGGTGCCATCGGGCTCGAAGCGGATTGTCTTGAGTGGGCTGCCCAGGTCGTTGCGGCGGCTCATCAGCTTCACGATGGTGGGCTTGAAGCGGGCCTGCCACCCCTGAACCAGGACCGCCGTTTCGGGCTGACTGCCGCTGGATCCCATGGCCTGCTGGCTGCTGCTGATCCAGTTGCCCAGGCGGTCGATGTAGCCCTGCTCGTTCCCTTTGGCCGTGCGCCGCTCCGCCCGAGCCACCACCTGTCGGTCCACCAGCTGAATGCGCAGCCGGGGCGGGAGGATCAGGCGCTGCACCGTCACCTGCTCCACCGGCAGGGCGTCCAGCAGTTCGGAGCGCAGCAGCCGGGGATCGAGAGTCAGCAGGGGCATCGGGAAGCGCAGCTCGGCCGCGGCGATCGCCTGCTCACGGCTCACGCGTTCGCTGCCGCTCACCTCCACCTGGGACGGGCTGCTCAGGGTCCAGCCCTGACGCAGAAGCCCGTAACCAAGGCCCGCGGCGGCCGCCGAGAAGACCACAAGCCGCCAGAAGTTGCGCAGACGTTCCTGACGGCGCTGCAGCCTCAGCTGTCGCCGTCGCTCAATACCTGGTGCCTGGGGTCCGGGGCTCACAGCTCACAACGGGAACGGGCCATCAGTTCGTCCATCCAGCGCCGGGCCCGATCGGCATCGGAGAAGGGCAGGTCCTTCTGCTGGCCATCGCCCACCAGCCTCACCCGGCAACTGCCCTGGCTTTCGTCGGTGAGGGGAGCATCGCCCGATCCCAGGGACATCAGCTCCAGCAATTCCAGCTTGCTGATGATGAAGGTTCCCTGGGGTTTGAGCACCCCCGCTTCGAAGGTGCTCCAGGTCAGGACCCCATCGGCGAGCCTCGCCGCGCCGCAGCCATCGAGCTTCGCGAGTTCCGAGCCCGCCGCCCAGTCACGGAACAGCCGTTGACGGCGCCGCTCCAGCCAGCCGAGGGCCGTGAGCAGCACGAAGACCACCAGCAGGGGCAGCCAGACCAAGCCGTGACTCATTCCGCCAGGTCCTCTCGAGATGATCCACGGTCCCATTCTCCCGCGCTCTCCACCAGCTGGTGCACGAGATCCACCAGTGGCACGCCGCTTGCGGCCCACAGCATCGGATACATGCTCTGGCTGGTGAAGCCGGGCAGGGTGTTGATCTCGTTCAGCCAGAGCCGCTGCGCGGCCTCGTCGTAGAAGAAATCCACCCTGGCCAGCCCCTCAGCCGCCACGGCGGCGCAGGCCTGCAGAGCCATGCTGCGCACGCTCTCGCTCACGGCCTCGGGCAGCTCAGCGGGAATCACCGTGGAGCTCAGTCCTGCGGTGTACTTCGTCTCGTAGTCGTACCAGTCGGCGGAAAAGCGGATCTCCCCCACCACCGAGGCCTGCAGGCCGCCCCGGCCTCCCGCCCCCTGGCCGAGCACGGCGCACTCCAGTTCCCTGGCCGTGACCCCCTGCTCCACCACCAGCCGCGGATCCAGGGCAGCGGCCAGTTCCAGCCCCTGCAGCAGAGAGCTGCGGTCGCTGGCCTTGCTGATGCCCACTGAGGAGCCCATGTTGGCCGGTTTGACGAAGCAGGGGTAGCCCAGATCGCGCTCCAGCCGCTCGAGAAGCCCCGCAGGGTCACGGCAGAGGTCAGGCGCCTGGACAGCCGCGTAGGGCACCTGGGGCAGGCCTGCGGCGGCGAAAGCGGCCTTCATGGCCTGTTTGTCCATGCCCAGGGCCGAGCCGAGCACGCCCGAGCCCACGAAGGGCACCTGCATCAGCGAGAACAGACCCTGGATGGTGCCATCCTCTCCATTGGGCCCGTGCAGCACCGGAAACCACACGTCCACCTCAGCGGCTCCGGGGGGAAGGCCCCGGAATCCTCCCCTCGCCAGGGAAGGATCAGCAGCGTTTTCGATCAGCTGCCCGTCAGGGGGCGTCTCACCGCTGGAGAGCACGGACTCGGCCAGTTCGGGGCCCCACCAGCGGCCGCAACGATCGATGTAGAACGGTCGAACCTGGTAGCGGAGAAGGTTCTCCCCTCCCCTGAGGCCGCTCACCACGGTGATGGCCGAGCGGATCGAGACGGCGTGCTCGTCGGAAGCACCCCCGAACACCAGGCCGACGCAGCGGGGGGAGCTGGGCATGGGGTCGGCTGGATCCGGATCGGCGCCAAACGTATCAGCGCCGCCGTGTCTCAGCCCACCGCCACGCCGGTGAGGGAGAAGGCACGCACCTCCTCAATCCGCACGTTCACCAGATCACCCGGTTGAACGACGGCGCCGTCGAGCTCCCCGTGGCCGGGGGATGGGGCCAGGTCGGGGAAGAAGGTCAGCCGGTTGGTGCGGGTGCGGCCCATGCGCTGACCGGGGTCCCGGGGGTTGCTGGCCTCCACCAGCACCTGCTCGATGCGGCCCCGGTAGCGCTCGCTGCGCTGCCGTGCCGTGCGCTCCACCAAGGCATTGAGCTCCTGCAGCCGCTCCACCTTCACGGCCTCCGGCAGTTGACCGGGCCAGTCCGCAGCGGGAGTGTTGGGTCTGGGCGAGTAGGCGGCGGTGTTCACCTGGTCGAAGCCGATCGCCTCGATCAACGCCAGGGTGCGGCGGTACTGGGCGTCGGTTTCGCCGGGGAAGGCCACGATCACATCGGCGCTGATCGCCGCATCGGGCATGCGCTCCCGGATCCGCTCGAGGATCCTGCGGTAGCGCTCCACCGTGTAGCCGCGTGCCATCGCCTTGAGCACGTCGTCATCACCACTCTGGAACGGGATGTGGAAGTGCTCGCAGAGCTTGGTCAGCTCGGCGCAGGCGTCGATCAGGCGCTCGGTGAAATAGCGGGGATGGGAGGTGGCGAAGCGGATCCGCTCGATCCCCTCCACGTCGTGGACATGGTGGAGCAGGTCGGTCAGCGTGTGCTCGCGGCGGCCCTCCGGGGTGATGCCGGGCAGGTCGCGGCCGTAGGCATCGATGTTCTGGCCCAGCAGGGTGATCTCCTTGAAGCCCCGCTCCGCCAGCCCCTCCATCTCCAGGCGGATGGCCCCGGGGCTGCGGCTCTGTTCCCTGCCGCGCACCGAGGGCACCACGCAGTAGGTGCAGCGCTCATTGCAGCCGTAGATCACATTCACCCAGGCGCACACCTGGGAATCGCGGCGGGCGGTGGTGATGTCCTCGAGGATGTGATGCTCGCCGGTGGCCACCACCTGCTGGCCGCTGGCCACCTGCTCCAGCAGGGTGCCCAGCCTGTTGGCGTGCTGGGGCCCCATCACCAGGTCGAGTTCCGGCACCCGCCTCAGCAGCGACTCGCCCTCCTGCTGGGCCACGCAGCCCGCCACCACCAGCGTGAGGTGGGGGTTGGCACGTTTGCGCTGGGCCTGGCGGCCCAGGTAGCTGTACACCTTCTGTTCGGCGTTGTCGCGGATCGTGCAGGTGTTGTAGAGCACCAGATCGGCACTGTGCTCATCGCTCCCGGGGTGGTAGCCCATGCCTTCGAGGATTCCGGCCATGCGCTCGGAATCGGCCTTGTTCATCTGGCAGCCGAAGGTGGTGATCCAGTAGCTGCCGGGCTGTCCCGTACCGGGTCGGGCCGGTGCTGTGGCACTCGCTGTTGTGGTGGTCGCGCTCATCCCACAAGTTTCGACCATGGCCGAAACTTGTGGGATGCAGGCCCGCCTTCGCTGGATCACGCTCACCAAGGCTGTGCCCCTGGCCATCAGCCGGGGCACCACGGCATCGGTGCGGCGGCTGGTGGTCGAGCTGGCGCACGAGGGCCTGGTGGGGCGAGGCGAAGCCGGTGGGTTCGAAACCGGTCACCGGGCCTACGCCACCGATACGGTCGCAGCGGAGCTGGAGGCCCTGCTGCCACGCTTCGCCTCCGCTGAAGGGCTGGCTCTCACCGCGGAACCGCCGGCCTTTCAGGCCCTCGAGCCCTGGCTGGCCCCACTGTCGCCACCGGCCCGCTGCGCCATCGATCTGGCCCTGCACGACTGGTGGGGCCAGAAGCTGGGTCAGCCCCTCTGGCGTCTCTGGGGCCTGGATCGGGCCGCCTGCAGCCCTACCAGCGTCACCCTCGGCCTGGCTGGGGTTGAGCAGGTGCTGGCCCGGCTGGATCGCTGGCGGGACCGCCTGGGCGGCTGGCCCCAGCGGGTGAAGCTGAAGCTGGGCAGCCCTGATGGCCCGGATCACGACCGGGCCCTGGTTCTGGCGGTGGTGCAGAGGCTGCAGGAACGGGCCAGTGCCGCCGGCGTGGTCAGTGAGCTGCAGGTGGATGTCAACGGCGGCTGGGATCTGGCCACGGCCCAGCAGCTGATCCCCTGGCTGGCGGAGCAGGGGGTGGTGCTGGTGGAACAGCCGCTGCCTGCCCAGCTCGACCCCGAGGCCGACACCGCCAGCTTCGCGGCCCTCGATCTGAGCTGCCCGATTCCCCTGGTGGCTGATGAGAGTTGCTGGAACCTGGCCGACCTACTGCGCCTGGCCCCCCATGTCGATGGTGTGAACATCAAGCTCCTCAAGAGCGGCGGCCTCAGTGAGGCTCTGCTGATGGCCCGCACCGCCCGGAGCCTTGGACTCGAGCTGATGCTGGGCTGCTACTCCGACAGCGCCCTGCTCAATGGCGCGGCCTCCCAGTTGCTGCCGCTGGTGCGCTGGCCCGACCTCGATAGCCACCTGAACCTGAGCGACGACCCCTTCGAAGGCCCCGAGCTCCAGGCGGACTGCCTGCTGCCCTCCATGCGCCCGGGCCTGGGGGTGATCGAGGTCCCCTCCCCCACGGCGGCGACTGCCCCGTGTTGAGCGCTGATGCGCCCGTGGTGGTGCTGCTCCACGGCGGCCTGGACAACCTGTCGGGCAAGACGGGCCTGGCGATGTTGCGCTACCGGCAGGGTCCGGTGGTGGCCGTGGTGGATCCGGCCCATGCGGGCGCTGAACTGGAGCCCATCACCGGCATCTCCCGGCGGGTGCCGATCGTGGCCGACCTCAACGCATCCCTGGCTTACCGGCCGGCGGTGGCGGTGGTGGGGCTGGCTCCATCCGGCGGGCAGCTGCCGCCGGAGCTGAAGGCCGATCTGGCGGCGGCCCTGCGAGCCGGGCTCCACCTGGCCAGCGGTCTGCACACCCCTCTGGCGTCTGATCCGGAGCTGGCGGCCCTGCGGGGGCCCGGGCAGTGGATCTGGGATCTGCGCCAGGAGCCCCCTGGTCTGGAGGTGGCCGCGGCCCGGGCGGCGGCGCTGCCTGCCGCGCGGGTTCTGGCGGTTGGCACCGACATGGCCGTGGGCAAGATGAGTGCCTGCCTGGAGCTCACCTCGGCGGCCAGACGGGCGGGGCTGGATGCCCGTTTCGTCGGCACCGGCCAGGCCGGCATCCTGATCAGCGGCAGAGGGGTCCCCCTGGATGCGGTCCGCGTCGATTACGCCGCCGGCGCGGTGGAGCGGGTCCTGCTGGATGTGGCTTCAGAACCGGCCTGCACCGAGGAGAGCCTGCTGTTCGTTGAGGGCCAGGGCTCCCTCTGCCACCCCGGCTCCTCGGCCACCCTGCCCCTGATTCGCGGCTGCCAGCCCACGGCACTGGTGCTGGTCCACCGGGCTGGCCAGAGCCATGTGAACAAGCACCCCCAGGTCGCCATCCCGCCTCTGAAGGACCTGATCGATCTCCTGGAAGGCCTGGCGGCCCTTGGCCGGCCCGCGGGTCCTCCACCCCGGGTGAGGGCCTTGGCTCTGAACACCGCCGGATTGTCTGAGACCAGCGCTGCCAGGGCCTGTGCGTCGATCAGTGATGAACTGGGGCTTCCCTGCGCCGACCCAGTGAGAAATGAACCAGCAGCCGATCGGCTGCTGGCCTCGTTGAGGGCGAGCGAGGGGACTCGAACCCCCGAATAGCGGCGCCACAAGCCGCTGCCTTAACCACTTGGCGACGCCCGCCGTGGTCTTTGCCAATGTATCAAGCAGCCCTGCACGCTGACCTTGCGGCCCGCCTCTTCACTTTGCGTCGCCCGCTGGTGCACGGCTCTGGCTCTGGGCGCAGGGGTCACCGGGGTCGCCCTGGCCTTCACCAACCCCGGCCTGGAGGAGTTCGAGAGCTTCGCCGGTGACCAGCTGGCTGAACTGGCGGTGGAGGAGGTCTGCGCCCATCGCCTGCCGATGACCCTCAAACTGGTGATCCAGAACTGTCCTGAGCTGATCCGCAGCCAGCACAAGGTTCTCGGCGAGCTGGCCCGTCGCAACACCCGGCGGCAGAACTTCGGACTGTTCAGTCTCTACCGCACCCAGATCGGAGGCCCCACGGTGCTGCCGTTTCTTGAGATCCCGCTGTACCGGGTGCTCACCGTGGCGGGCGCCGGGCGCTTCAGGATCCTGAGAATCTCCAGCGACAATGACCCTGACAGCGACGCCGCCGATCGTGCTCCATGGTGAGCGCGGCTGAGTCGCTGCCGCCGCTGCTGCTGCCGCGCGCCCTGATCGACCCCCGGCGACTCGACCTGCCCCCGGCGGATCCGGGCGGCCTGGTGGCCGTGCGTCTGAGCCATGAGCATGGGCGGATCACGGCGATCGAGACGCACCACCGGCGCGATGGGGACCTGCTGCCGCTGGCGCTCACACCGCTGGTGGAGCCCCATGCCCACCTCGACAAGGCCTTCAGCTGGGAGCGCCACCCGAACCCGGCGGGCACGATGCAGGGTGCCCTGGCAGCCAACCAGGCGGAGCACCAGGAACGCAGTCTCGAGCAGGTGCTGGAGCGGGGTGAGCGCGCCCTGGAGCAGGCCTGGCGCTATGGCCTGAGGGCCGTGCGCAGCCATATCGACAGCCTCGGCCCAGGCGCCGAGCCGGGATGGGAGGGACTGCTGCAGCTGCAACGCCGTTGGGCGCCGCGGCTGGCGCTGCAGCTGGTGGCTCTGGTGCCGGTGCGGCACTGGGACACAGCGGCGGGAGAGGCCCTGGCCCGCCGGCTCGTCAGCCGTGGCCCGAGGGGATCGGTGCTGCTGGGTGGGGTGCTGGGCGCCCCCCTGGCCTCCGGCCGTGCCGATGGCGAGGGGCTGCTGGCCCTGCTGCAGCTGGCCGACAGCCTCGGAGCCGCGGTGGATCTGCACGTCGACGAGAGCGGCGAGGGGGGCGGTGCCGGGGTGGATCTGGTGGCCAAACTCGTGCGGCGGCATCGCATCGGTGTGCCGGTCACCTGCAGCCACAGCTGCTCGATGTCGCAGTTGAACGCTCCCCGCCTGAGCCGGCTCGCCGAGGCCATGGCGGACGCCTCCCTGGCGGTGGTGGCCCTGCCCCCCACGAATCTCTGGCTGCTGGGTCACCATGCTGGAGACACCCCGGCCACCCGGCCCCTCGCCCCGATCCGCCAGCTGCAGCGCGCTGGTGTCACGGTGGCGGTGGGGGGTGACAACGTTCAGGACCCCTGGCATCCGGGAGGGGATTTCGATCCGCTGGAGCTGATGCGCTTCTGCCTCCCGGCGGCCCACCTGGCCCCCTGGCAACGGCAAGGTCTGGCCCCCTTCACCACCGCCGCCTCCCGGCTGATGGGTCTGGAGTGGGATGGGGTGCTGCGCTCCGGGGCGCCAGCCGATCTGGTGGTGCTCGCCGCCGGCAGCTGGAGTGAGCTGCTGGCCCGTGCTCCCCAGCGGCGGGTGCTGCGCGCTGGCCAGTGGCTGCCGGTGCCGTCTCCGCCGGCGCTGGCGGCACGGCTGGAGGCGATGGCCGCGGCTTTGCACGACAGGGCTGAGTAGACCGGAAGCAGGTGTCAGCACCGCCTGCCGTTCACTGCAACCGCTGCTTTGTCCCTCGATCCAGACACCCGCCCCTCTGCCCTGGCTGTTGCCACCCAGCTGCCGGACGGTCTGCCGGCGCCCGCAACGGACGCCCAGCTCAAGGCTCTGGTGGCCGAGCTGACATCAGTGGCCGCCGCAGATGCCCCATCCGCCGCCACCGCCGGGGAGGGTCTGGTCCTGATCCGCACCGGGCCTGAGCTGGAGCGGCTCTCCAGGGATTTCTTCAGCTACTCCCCGGTGCTGACGCCCTTGCTGCAGGACAGGCTGGCCCAACTTGTGGTCAAGGCCAGCCGCACCGAGCACGTGCGGCTGGTGGCTGGAGCCTGCGCCCGTCATGGGGTGCCACTCACGCTGCGGGGAAGCGGCACCGGAAACTACGGCCAGTGTGTCCCTCTGGCGGGGGGTGTGGTGCTCGACCTCAGCGGCCTCAACCAGCTTCGGCAGCTGGATCCCCTCAGCGGGGTGCTGACCGCCGAGGCGGGATGCCTGCTGGTCGACCTGGAGCAGCAGCTGGCCCCCCATGGGCGGGAGTTGCGTCTCACCCCGAGCACTCGCCGCAGCGCCAGCCTGGGGGGGTTCATCGCCGGAGGTTCAGGCGGTATCGGCTCGGTGCGCTGGGGCTACCTGCGGGACCCAGGTCATCTGCTGGGGCTGGAAGTGGTGACGGTGGAGCCAGAGCCCCGGCTGCTGCAGCTCGATGCCAGTGCCAGCGCACCCCTCAACCACGCCTACGGCTGCAACGGCATCCTCACCGCCGTGACCATGGCCACGGCCCCGGCGGTGCCCTGGCAGCAGTTGGTGATCGATTTCCGCAGCTGGACTGCGGCGGTGACGGCGATCCGTACCCTGCCTGCCACCGCCCTTCTCCTCAATGCCCTCTGCCTTCTGGAGGAAGCGGTGGCCGTGCGTCTGCCCTGTCCGGGGGGGCATGGCCCCGCCATCTGTCCACCGGCGGATGGGCATCGTCTGCTGCTGCTGGCGGCACCGGATGCCCTGCCGGCCCTGGAGCCGCTGCTTGTGGCCATGGGTGGGCGGGTGGTCTGGCAGGCGCCGGAGCAGGGCAGCCGCGGCGTGCCCCTGCGCGAGCTCTGCTGGAACCACACCACCCTGCACATGCGGGCCCATGACCCCGGTTGGACGTATCTGCAGATGCTCCTGCCCCAGCCAGAGCCTCCGGCGCTCCAAGCCCTCAAGCAACGCTGGGGGGATGATCTGCTCTGGCACCTTGAGGCCGTGCGCCAGCAGGGCTGCCAGCGGCTGGCAGCCCTGCCGCTGGTGCGCTGGCGTGGCAGGGAGGCGCTGCTGGAGCTGATGGAGCAGGCAAGCCAGCTGGGGGCCTTCCTGTTCAATCCCCACGTCCTCACGGTGGAGGATGGGGGCCTGGGAGTGATCGACGCCGACCAGGTGTCGGCCAAACACGCCTATGACCCGGCGGGTCTCCTCAACCCCGGCAAGTTGCGGGGCTGGGGTGAACGCTGAAGGGCCTAAGGGCAGTCGAGGCTGAGGCGGGTGCTCACGCCCGTGGTGGGATTGGTGCCCTGGGCCCGGAGGCAGAGGGCGCGCTGATCGGAGCGATCCAGCAGGGCGTCGCTGAAGTCGGCGCCATCGATCACCGCGCCGCTGAAGCTGCTCCCGGCGGCGATCACACCCCGCAGCAGGGCTCCGCTCAGGTCGGTGCCGCTGAAGTCGGCCCGGTCCATCAGGGCATCGGAGAGGTCGGCGCCGCTGAAATCGGAACGCAGGAAAGCGGCCTGCGTGAGGATTGATCCGTGCAGATCCGCGCCGCTGAAATCGGCATCCCGGGCCATCACTCCGGCGAAGGAGCTGTTGGCCAGCTGCTGGCCGCTGAAGTCCTTGCCGTCCTGGTTGGTGAGGGTGTAATCAACCCGGTCCTGAAACAGGGCGCGATCCTGCATGCCCACCCCTGCGCTGGTGTCAAGGGCGAAGGCGGCTGGGCTCCAGGGGCCGCCCAGCAGCGAGACCGCCAGCAGGACCAGTACCGAGAAGGTCAGGGCTAAGGGCCAGCCGCGACGGCGGTTCTGGTCGTGCCCCCCCTGGGGCTGGATCGGGTGCGTGGCAAGGGTCATGGAGCTGCTGTGGGATGCGGCCTCCACTCTCCCCCGGATCAACCCCGTTCCTGGAGGGTGCCTGAAGCGATCAGGTCTCCGATCAGGTAGAGCGATCCCGCCACGACCACCGTCCCTCCTTCGGCACAGGCCGCGGCGGCGCTGAGGGCGTCGGCCAGGGAGAGGGTCGCCCCCAGCCGTCCGGCCAGTTCGGGGGCCTCTGCCAGCACCGCCTCCAGGCTCCAGCAGGGATGGTCCGGCACCGGCACCAGCCAGGCCCGATCGGACGGGGTCAGCAGGGCCCTGACCATCGCTGGCGCGGGCTTGTTGGCCAGCATCCCCAGCACCCAGCAGCGTCCGTGCCCGCTGGCCTCGCCCTGATCCAGTTCCCGGCGCAGGGCTTCGGCTGCCGGCAGATTGTGGGCCCCATCCAGCAGCAGGGGTTGGCCCCGCCAAAGCACCGGCTGCAGCCGCGCCGGCCAGCGGGCTCCCTCAAACCCCTCAACGATGGCCTGGTCGGGGATCGTCCAGCCCCGTTGGCGAAGGGCCTTCACCAGGCCGAGGGCAACGGCGGAATTGTGGCGCTGCACCAGGCCCGGCAGGCCGCTGCGCCAGCGCAGGTGACCGGCCACCAGATCGCCCTTGTCCGTGGCGAGCGGGTTGACCCAGCGCAGGCTGCTGCCACTCTCGACGGCACGCTGGCGCAGCACGGCAGCGGCTTCGGCCTGCTGGGGGCCGCTCACCGCCAGGCTGCCGCGGCTGAAGATCCCCGCTTTCTCAGCGGCGATGGCCGCGATGGTGGAGCCAAGCACATCGGCATGGTCCATGCCGATGGTGGCGAAGCCCAGCACCTGGCGCTCGGGATGGACGGTGGTCGCGTCCAGCCGTCCCCCCAGGCCCACCTCCAGCACCACCAGCTCGAGGCCGGCGTCAGCGAAGGCCTGGAAGGCCGCCAGGGTCACCAGCTCGAAGGGGGTGAGGTCGTGGCGCCGGGCCAGGGGCTGCAGATCGTTCAGCAGCCCGCGCAGCTCCTGGGCGGCGATCGGCTGGTCCCCCAGCCGGATCCGCTCGCACCAGCTCACCAGGTGGGGAGAGGTGTAGAGACCGGTGCGCAGGCCACTGGCCAGGAGGGCTGCGTGCACCAGGGTGCAGATCGATCCCTTGCCGTTCGTGCCTGCCACCTGAACCGCCGCGAAGCGGCGCTCGGGATGGCCCAGCTCCGCCAGGGCGCGGCGCATCCGCTCCAGACCCAGGTCAACACCCCGGCGGCTGAACGGCTCGATCAGATCGGCGAACGAATCGATGGCTTGCAAAGGCCGCCTCGAGTCAGCCGCCTTCGCTGATCGCCAGCAGGGCCTGCTCCAGCAGCGCCACGGCCTGGCGGAGCTGGCGGGGCTGAATCACCAGGGGGGGCACCAGCCGCACCACCCTTGGCCCCGCGGGCACCACCAGCAGGCCCTTCTCAATCGCCGACTGCACGATCTGAGGGGCGGTGGGGGCTTCCGGCCTGAGCACCAGGCCCTGGAGCAGTCCCCAGCCGCGCACCCCCTCCAGAAGCTGGGGGTGACGGCCCACCAGCTCAGCCAGCAACTGCTGCAGGAGTTCGCCCATGCGCTGCACGTGGGGCACCAGAAGACGCCGCTCCAGCTCCTGGGCCACGGTGAGGGCGGCACGGCAGGCCAGAGGGTTGCCCCCGAAGGTGCTGGCGTGGTCGCCTGGACGGAAGTGATCGAACGCCTGCTTCACCGCCAGGGCACCGATCGGGAAGCCTCCGCCCAGCCCCTTGGCGGTTGTGAAGGCATCGGGTTCGACACCCAGTTTCTCGTAGCCCCAGAGACAGCCGCTGCGGCCCATGCCGATCTGAACCTCATCGAAGATCAGCAGGATGCTGTGCTCATCGCAGAGCTGGCGCACCCGCCGGAAGAAGGCAGGATCACCGGGGTTGACGCCCCCCTCTCCCTGCAGGGGCTCCAGCATCACGGCCGCCACCCGCGCCCCGTCGGCTTCGCTGCGGC
The DNA here is from genome assembly GCA_943369245.1 of Synechococcus sp. UW140. Classification (GTDB taxonomy): domain Bacteria; phylum Cyanobacteriota; class Cyanobacteriia; order PCC-6307; family Cyanobiaceae; genus Regnicoccus_A. The sequence goes on from CALRMN020000001.1 coordinate 238,051, forward strand.
TCAGCAGTGCTTCGAAGGCGGCGGTGTCGTTGTACGGGAAGAAGTGGAAACCCTCCACCATCGGCTCGAAGCCCTGGTGGTATTTGGGCTGACCGGTGGCGCTCACGGTCGCCAGGGTGCGGCCATGGAAGCTTGCCTGAGCCGTGAGAATCAGCGGGCGCTCGATCCCACGCACCTGATGGCCGTGCTTACGGGCCAGCTTGATGGCGGCCTCATTGGCTTCGGCGCCGGAATTGCAGAAGAAGACGCGGTCGGCGCAGCTGCGCCCGACGATCCAGCGGGCCAGATCCTCCTGCTCGGGGATCGTGTAAAGGTTGGAGACGTGCTGCAGCTGACCCAGCTGTCGGCCCAGGGCCCGGCGCATCACCCTGTCGCTGTGGCCGAGGGTGCAGGTGGCGATCCCGGCCACGCAGTCGAGGTAACGGCGCCCCTGCCGGTCACGGACCCAGACCCCCCGTCCTTGGACGAGTTCCAGGGGCAGGCGGGCATAGGTGTCCATCACCGCCGAAACCGGGGTGTGAGACACCTCCAGCGGCGCCTGGCTGGCCCGAGGCACGGGGATGGGAGCGGTGGGACTTGAACCCACATGCCCGAGGGCGCTCGATTTTGAGTCGAGTCCGTCTACCAATTCCGGCACGCTCCCACAAGGGGAACCTTACGTGGGCAGGAGCAGGCTCAGGGCTCCAGGCGCCGGATCGAGGCGCCGACGGCGTTGAGCTTGCCTTCGAAATCGGCGTAGCCACGATCCAGGAACTCCAGTCCCTGAACGGTGGTGATGCCATCGGCGGCCAGGCCGGCCAGCACCATGGCTGCCGAGGCGCGCAGGTCGGTCCCCTGAACAGGAGCACCGCTGAGGCGGGCCACACCCTCCACCAGGGCGGTGTTGCCCTGCATACGGATGTCGGCGCCCATGCGCTGCAGCTCAGCCACGTGCTGGAGGCGGTTCTCGAAGATGTTCTCCACCACCATGCTGGTGCCCCGGGCAGTGGCGAGCACGCTCATGAAAGGAGCCTGCAGATCGGTGGGGAAGCCGGGGAAGGGCTGGGTGCGCAGGTCGACGGCCTGGATGTGTTCGGCGCGGAGGGTCATGCCCTCGCCGTCGGGAATCAGCTCGCAGCCCGCATCCACCAGTTTGGTCAGTACGGCGCCGAGGTGATCGGTGTTCACCGGGGTGACGCGCAGGGCTGAACGGGTGATGGCGGCGGCCAGCAGAAAGGTTCCGGCTTCGATGCGGTCGGGAATCACGGCGTAATCGGCGCCGTGCAGGCGGTCGACGCCATCGATGACGATCGTGGGGGTGCCGGCGCCCTGAACGCGACCGCCCATGGCGTTGAGCAGACCGGCCAGATCCACCACCTCAGGCTCGAGGGCCGCGTTCTCGATCACCGTTTCCCCCTCCGCCAGGGCGGCGGCCATCATCAGGGTTTCGGTGGCGCCGACGCTGGGGCATTCCAGGTGGATGCGGCCACCCGTGAGGCGCAGGCTGCGGCCGGGAACGGCGGCCGAGACCACTCCATGCTCGATGCTCACCTGGGCACCGAGGGTCTTGAGGCCCTTGACGTGCTCGCTGACAGGCCTGGAGCCGATCTTGCAGCCACCCGGCAGGGGCACTTTGGCCATGCCGAGGCGGGCGAGCAGGGGGCCGATGCAGAAGAAGCTCGCCCGCAGGCTGTTCACCAGTTCATAAGGAGGGGTCGACTGGCTGAGGTGGCTGGCGTCGAGCTCCACCCAGTCGAGGCCCCGTCTCACACGCACACCGAGGGCGGTGAGAATCTCTCCCATCCCGGCGATGTCGGTGAGGGGGGGCACGTTGGTCAGCCGCAGGGTGTCGCGGCTGAGCAGGCAGGCCGCCATCAGCACCAGGGCGGAGTTCTTGGCACCACTGACCCGGACCTCACCGGAGAGCCGCCGTCCACCCGTGATCTCCAGCTGGGGGGTGGCCAGGGAGGTGGGCGTCGGAGCGACGGTCAGGGTCATGGCGATCGGGCCGACTTTTGGTTCCGGAATCTTGACAACCAAGCCGGAGACCGTCTAGGCGTCCGCCCAAGGAACTGTCATGGGTTGTTGCAAGTCTGCCTGATCGTCCCGGCGTGGGGTCCGGTCCGTCGCTGGTCGGTGCGGCCCTCCGTGATTTAAGGTTTCACGGTCGCCTCGGCGGCGCGCCCGCGGATGTGGCGGAATTGGTAGACGCGCTAGTTTCAGGTACTAGTGGCAGCAATGTCGTGGGAGTTCAAGTCTCCCCATCCGCACTTTCCCTCAGCCCACGCCCTCCACTCCTCCCCCTGCAGGGGCCCGTGCCTTCAGCTGTGGTGCAGCCTCATCCATGATTGTCATCAAAATCACGAATTCTTCTGAGGTGGTTGCCAAGAAAATCGGCAAGTTTCTCGAGAGCCTCACCCCCGATGGCATGGATGAATCCACCATCGAAGACATCGTGGTGAGCCGCCTGGTGGAAAACCTCAGCAGCGAGGGCATTGAGGGTGAGGTGGCTTCGATCCGGGGTGTCGATCTTGAGGAGACCGGGATCCTGATCAAGGACCCGATGCATGTGCGCCGCCGTCAGTCGTTCTGAGGCCGGCGAAGGCTCCCCTTGGATGTCTCCGGCGCGTGAGCTGATCACCAGCCGGCGGAATCCGTTGGTGGGACGGTTTCGCGCTCTTCACCAGTCCCGCGGTCGCCGGGAGCAGGGACTTCTGCTGCTGGAGGGCACCCATCTGCTGGAGGAGGCCCTGCGTCTGGGCCTTCGGCCCTGCCAGGTGCTCGCCAGTCCGGGCTGGATCGAGCGTCAGCGCTCGCTTCTGGAGGCCCACCCGCGGATGGCCGCGGTGTTGCAACCGGTTGCTCAGCCGGTGCTGGAGGCGGTGGCCACCACCACCCACCCTGATGGAGTGGTGCTGACGCTGCCGTGGCCCGAGCCACCGGCTGGCGAGGACGTCGATTTCGTGTTGGCCCTTGATCGCCTCCAGGATCCCGGCAACCTCGGCACCTTGATGCGCACCGCCCTGGCGGCTGGGGTGGAGGAGCTCTGGCTTGCGGAGGGGGCCGACCCCTTTCAGCCCAAGGTGCTGCGCGCCTCCGCCGGCGCGGCCCTGGCCCTGCCCTGCCGCCGGCTCGAGCAATTGCTGCCCCGCCTGGAGTCCGCCCGCAGGGGCGGCGCCCAGGTGGTGGCCTCGGTGGTGGCCGGTGGGATGCCCTACTGGCAGCTCGACTGGACCCGCCCCACGGTGCTGCTGCTCGGCAACGAGGGGGCCGGGCTGGCACCGGAAGTGCTCGCGGCCAGCAGCCACCAGGTCACCATTCCCCACAGTGGGGCGGTGGAATCGCTGAATGTGGCGGTGGCCGCCGCGCCGCTGCTGCTGGAGCGCTGGCGCCAGCTGACGGTGGAGAATGCGGGGCACCAACCGCAGCAGCCCAGGTGAGCGACGCCAGCGCAGCCAGCTTTGACTTCGATCTGATCGTGATCGGTGCCGGTTATGGCGGCTTCGACGCCGCCAAGCACGCCGCCGACCATGGCCTGCGCACGGCGATCGTGGAGTCGCGCGACATGGGCGGCACCTGCGTGAACCGGGGCTGCGTGCCCTCCAAGGCCCTGCTGGCCGCCAGTGGCCGTGTGCGGGAGCTGGCGGATGCGGAGCATCTGCGCGGCTTCGGCATCCATGCGGCCCCGGTGCGCTTCGAGCGCCAGAAGATCGCCGACCACGCCAACCAGCTGGTGGCCACGATCCGCTCCAACCTCACCAAGACCCTTGAGCGTGCGGGGGCCACGATCCTGCGGGGCAAGGGCCGGCTGGAGGGTCCCCAGCGGGTGGCGGTGCGCGAAGCCAGCGGCATCGAGCGGGTGTATTCCGCCCGCGACGTGATCATCGCCACCGGCTCTGATCCCTTCGTGCCGCCAGGCATCGAAACCGACGGCCGCACCGTCTTCACCAGCGACGAGGCCATCAGCCTGGAGTGGCTGCCCCGCTGGATCGCGATCATCGGCAGCGGCTACATCGGCCTGGAATTCGCCGACGTCTACACGGCCCTGGGCTGTGAGGTCACGATGATCGAGGCCCTCGACCGGGTGATGCCCACCTTCGATCCCGACATCGCCAAGATCGCCGCCCGCAAGCTGATCGACGGCCGCGACATCGACGCCCGCTCCGGAGTGCTGGCCAAGACGGTGACCCCGGGATCGCCGGTGCGCATCGAGCTGGTGGAGATGGCCAGCCGCGAGCCGGTGGAGACCCTGGAGGTGGATGCGGTGCTGGTGGCCACCGGCCGGGTGCCCGTGAGCAAGGACCTCAACCTCGAGAGCGTCGGTGTGACCACCAACCGCGGCTTCATTCCGGTGGATGAGGCCATGCGTGTGCTGGTGGATGGCGAGCCCATGCCGTATCTCTGGGCCGTGGGCGATGTGACCGGCAAGATGATGCTGGCCCACACCGCCGCCGCCCAGGGGAGCGTGGCCGTGGACAACATCCTGGGACATCAGCGTCTGATCGATTACCGCTCGATCCCGGCGGCCACCTTCACCCATCCTGAGATCAGTTCCGTGGGCCTGAGCGAAGCCGATGCCAGGGAGCTGGCTACTGCGGATGGTTTCGAGCTGGGCCTGGTGCGCAGTTACTTCAAGGCCAACTCCAAGGCCCTGGCGGAGCTCGAAAGCGAGGGCCTGATGAAGCTCCTGTTCAACCGCAGCAGCGGCGAGGTGCTGGGGGCCCACATCTATGGCCTGCATGCCGCCGATCTGATCCAGGAGATCGCCAATGCCGTGGCCCGGCGCCAGAGCGTGCGCGAGCTGGCCAACGAAGTGCACACCCACCCAACCCTGAGTGAAGTGGTGGAGGTGGCCTACAAGCAAGCGGCTGCGGCGCTGGCCTGATCGCTCGCCCGCAGCAGGGCCGATCCAAGGCCAGTGGACGTCCTGGCCGGGTGGGCTCGGCGTGGGCCGCTCCTACGATCGTGGTCCGTGTTCCGCTGCCACCAGCCCTTGGAGATCCGTCGACGCCCCCCCAATCCCCCCGTGCGGGTGGCCCACCTGCAGTACGGGATTCCCCACGACGAGGCGGCCCCGCGTCACATTCTCGAAGAGATTCTCTGGGAGAAGGACCGGGAAATCACGGCGTCGCGCGAGAAGGTGCCCCTGGAGAAGCTCAAGCAGCAGGTGGCCGAGCTGCCCCCCTGCCGCGACTTCGTGGCGGCCCTGCGCGCCAGTTGCCGCAAACCGGCCGTGATCGCCGAGGTGAAGAAGGCCAGCCCGAGCAGGGGCGTGATCCGCGAGGATTTCGACCCCGTGAGCATCGCCCGCGGCTACCAGGCCGGCGGCGCCAGCTGTCTGTCGGTGCTCACCGACAAGGCCTTTTTCCAGGGTGGTTTCGAGGTGCTGGTGGAGGTGCGCCAGGCCGTCGACCTGCCCCTGCTCTGCAAGGACTTCGTCCTCACCCCCTATCAGCTTTATCAGGCGCGTGCCGCCGGGGCCGACGCCGCCCTGCTGATCGCCGCGATCCTCTCTGACCAGGACCTCACCTACCTGCTCAAGGTGTCCCACACCCTGGGCCTGGCGGTGCTGCTGGAAGTCCACGACTCCGCCGAGATGGAGCGGGCGCTGGCGCTCGAGGGCGTCGACCTGATCGGCATCAACAACCGCGACCTCACCAGCTTCCACACCGACCTGGCCACCACCGAGGAGCTGATGGCCCGCTACGGCGAGCGCCTGCGCTCCAAGGGAGCCCTGCTCGTGAGCGAGTCGGGGCTGGCCAGCCGTGATGATCTCGACCGGGTGATGGGCGCCGGCGCCGATGCCGTGCTGGTGGGCGAGTCCCTGATGCGCGAAGCTGACGTGACGGCCGCCCTGGAAACCCTGATCGGGATCTGAGGACGGTGGTGGCCCCGCAGAGCGACGCTGCCGGCGGGATTCTGTCCAGGAGGGTTCTGCTGCGCCGTCTTGGTGGCCTGACAGTTGGGTCGGTGCTGGCGTTCTCCCCCCGGCTCAGGGCCCAGCCCCGGGCCACCGGCGCATCCAGGGGAGACACCGGCATCCGTTTTGCCATGGCGGCCGGTGCGGAGGGCCGTTTTCTGGCCTGGCCGGCCAACAACGGCTGCTGGTCATGGGACGGTGGCCGCGAAGTCCTGGTGGGCTACACCGAGGGGCCGTGGGTGGAGAAGGAGGGGCACCGGATCGGCAGCCCCCAGATCAACCGGCTGGCCCGGTCCCGCGATGGAGGCCTGAGCTGGGCGTCGGAAACGCCGAATCCGTTCGTGGGCCGAGCCGGCGACCCGCAACAGCTGGACGCACCGATCCGCTTCGAGGATCCGGCTCTGGCGCTGCGGGTGGTGGCGGGAGATTCCGGCTCAGGCGAGAAGCGGCTGGGAGGTTTCTTCCTGTCCTCGGATCGTGGCCAGTCCTGGCGTGGGCCGTTCCCTTTCGCGGGCCTTGAGGGCGAGCCCGCCCTCGAGGGGCTGGTGCTCACCTCCCGCACCTGCTACAGGATCACCGGCGAGCGTTCCGCCCAGGTCTTCCTCTCCGCCCAGGATCCACGGCTGGGGCGCCATTCCAGCCGTCTCGACAAGACCTTCGTGGTCAGCACCGAAGACGGTGGCCGCCAGTTCAGGTTTGTCGCCTGGGTGGTTCCCTGGAGCGATCCCTACCGAGCCGTGATGCCGTCCCTGGCGTCTCTGGGTGGCGGCGAGCTGATCACGGTGCTGCGGCGCAAGGATCCACGCGCCGGCGAGGACCACCCCAACTGGATCGAGGCCTACGGCTCCGCGGATGCAGGCGCCAGCTGGTCCTCACTCGGCCGTGTCGCACAGACGGGAATCCACAACGGCAATCCCGGTGCACTGGTGCGGCTGCGTGACGGACGCCTGGCCTGCGCCTATGCGAACCGCAGCCGGCAGCAGCTGCTGCTGCGCCTCAGCGGCGATCGTGGCCGCACCTGGGGTCCCGAGGTGGTGATCCGCGACAACCCCTTCAGCTACGACATGGGTTATCCCCAGATGGTCGAGAACCACCGTGGGGAGTTGCTGGTGCTCTATTACCTGGCCACCGAGCAGCGGCCGCATGCCTACGTCGAGGCAGCGCTGGTGCCAGTCACCGGGCCATGAAAAACCCCCCGGAACGGAGCCATGGGCTCGATGCCGGGGGTGGCTGTCGGGCCTGGTGAACCCTGGGTGGGCCCGACTAGGCGCGGTGTGACCTCAGACCTTGCGGCTGTAGAACTCCACCACGAGCAGTTCGTTGATCTCGAGGGCCACCCACTCGCGCTCGATCCGGCCGTTCACCTTGGCGGTGAACTTGTTCTTGTCGAGTTCGAGGTTGGGGGGGATGTTGGCCAGACCGGGAAATTCGAGGTTGCCTTCAGCCAGCTGGCGGCTGGCCTTGCGCTCCCGCACGACGATCACGTCGCCGGCACGGCACTGGTAGCTGGGCACATCGACGACACGGCCGTTCACGGTGATGTGGCCGTGGTTCACCAGCTGGCGGGCACCAGGCACCGTGGGGCCGAAGCCGAGGCGGAAACAGATGTTGTCGAGGCGGTTCTCCAGCAGCTTCAGCAGGTTGGTTCCGGTGGAACCCTCCTGGGCGCGCGCTTTCTTCACGTAGCGCACGAGCTGGCGCTCGGAGATGCCGTAGTTGAAGCGAAGCTTCTGCTTCTCTTCGAGGCGGATGGCGTATTCGGAGCGCTTGCGACGGGCTTGGCCGTGCTGACCGGGGGGATAAGCCCGCTTGGCGGACTTACGGGTGAGACCGGGAAGGTCTCCCAAGCGCCGCGTCACCCTCAGGCGAGGACCGCGGTAGCGAGACATGCAGACAGGAACAGAGGACGGGGTTCTGGAACGAAGCGCGCAGGCTGACCGTGGGCCAGGCCTTCCGGGGAGCATGCTGGAGGCATCCTCCAGGCACCCGGTCGTGCAACGCCAGTTGACGATCTTATCCGTTGGCTTCTCCACCCTCAATCGGGCGCTGCAGCTGGCCCTGCTCGCCCTGATCGCTGGCTACCGCCGCTGGCTCTCCCCCTTGCTGGGTCCCCGCTGCCGGTTCATTCCCAGTTGCAGCGCCTATGGCCTTGAGGCGATCCAGCGCCATGGCCCCTGGCGGGGTGGCTGGCTCACGGTGAGGCGCCTTCTGCGCTGCCACCCCTTCACTCCCTGCGGATGCGATCCGGTGCCCGAATGAACCTGCCCGTCCCCCCCCTGCCAGCTCTGCTGCTTTACAGCCGCGACGGCTGCTGCCTGTGCGCGGGCTTGGAGGAACGCCTGCGGGCCCTGGTGCCACCGCCGCCACTGGAGGTGGTGAATGTGGATCACGATCCCCAGCTTCAGGCCCGCTATGGCCTGGAGGTGCCCCTGCTGGCGGTGGTCCGGCAGGGGCGGCCGCAGCTCTTGCCGAGGGTCGGGCCGCGGCTGGGGGGCGATGGCCTGCAGCGCTGGCTGCGGAAGTGTCTGGCGGAGCTGCCTGGTCCGTCTTTGAGCGCCTAAAACAGCCCGAACTCCAACCGCGCCGGCCCCAGACCCTGGGGACGACCTCCTGATGCCCCAGCTGCTCCATTCCCTCCTGCAGGACTGCGCTGTGGCGATTCCTGCCCAGCTGCCCGATGCTGTTGTCAGCGGCCTGAGCTGTGATTCCCGCAGGGTCGCCTCCGGCACCCTGTTCATCGGACTGCCCGGGGGGCAGGTGGATGGGGGAAGCTTCTGGCCAGCCGCGCTGGAGCGGGGAGCAGTGGCGGCGCTGATCGGACCGGCGGCGGCGGCCCAGTGCCCCCCGGGGCCGACCGATCCTGTGCTGGTGCTGCAGGACCCGGTGGCGGAATGGGCTGGCCGGCTGGCGGCTGCGTTCTGGCACGACCCCAGCCGGCGCCTGGTTCTGATCGGTGTCACCGGCACCAACGGCAAGACCACCACCACCCACCTGATCGAGCACCTCAGTGCCGGCTGCGGCCAGTCGACGGCCCTGTTCGGCACTTTGATCAACCGCTGGCCGGGGCACAGTGTCACGGCGTCGCACACCACGGCCTTCGCCGATGTGCTGCAGGGCCAGCTGGCCCAGGCGGTGGAGGCCGGAGCCCAGCTGGCGGCCATGGAGGTGAGTTCCCACGCCCTCGACCAGCGCCGGGTGGCCGGTTGCCATTTCGCCGGTGCCGTGTTCACCAACCTCACCCAGGACCACCTCGACTACCACCCCTCGATGGAGGCCTACTTCGAGGCGAAGGCCCGTCTGTTCTCGCCAGAGCGGCTGGATGGCACGGCGGTGGTGAACATCGACGACCCATGGGGCGCACGGCTGGCCGAGCAGCTCTCGGGGCCACTTGGGGAGCGGCTCTGGCGCAGTTCCCTGGCTGCGGCGGCGGCTGAAGCACGCCCCGAGGCGCTGGCCGAGCTACGGATTGAAGACCTGGTCTTCGCCGCCGATGGGGTGAGCGGCACCCTGATCACCCCCCTGGGGCGCGGCGAGTTCCGCTCCCCCCTGGTGGGCCGCTTCAATCTGATGAACCTGCTGCAGGCTGTGGGGGTGCTGCAGCAGCAGGGATTGCCCCTGGATCAGCTGCTGAAGGCAATCCCCGGTTTCCGGGGCGTGCCCGGCCGGATGGAGCGGGTGGTGCTGCCCGAGGCCGCTGAGCTGCCGGCGGTGCTGGTCGACTACGCCCACACCCCCGATGGTCTGGAGAATGCCCTGGCGGCCTGCCGGCCTTTCACCCGGGGCCAGCTGGTCTGTGTGTTCGGCTGCGGCGGCGACCGCGACCGGGGCAAGCGCCCCCAGATGGCCGCGATCGCCGCACGGCTGGCCGACCGGGTGGTGGTGACCTCCGACAACCCCCGCACGGAGGACCCCCAGCTCATCCTTGACGACGTTGTGGCGGGCATTCCGGCCGGCACCGAGCTGCTGGTGGAGGTGGATCGGGCCGCCGCGATCGCGGCGGCCATCGCCGCGGCTGGCCCGGCCGATCTGGTGCTGATCGCGGGCAAGGGCCATGAGGATTACCAGATCCTGGGCACCACCAAGATCCACTTCGACGACCGGGAGCAGGCGGAGCAGGCGTTGCGCTCCAGGCTCGGCTGAGGGGAGGGAAGTGAAGAGCAGCGCCTGGGAAGTGGCCGCTCAGGGATCCCACCAGGCGTCCTGCCCCGTAGCTTGGCCAGGTTTCAGCTCTTCGTTCCGCCTTCCTATGGCTTTGCCTGTGCCCATGTCGAGGAAATTCCTCGCCGAACTATTCGGCACCTTCTGGCTCGTGCTGGGTGGTTGTGGCAGTGCCGTTCTGGCCGCCAACTTCCCCTATGACAATGCCGCTGCCAACCCCCTGGGTCTGGGCTTTCTCGGGGTTTCCCTCGCCTTCGGTCTCACCCTGCTCACGATGGTGTATGCCATCGGCCATATCTCCGGCTGCCACATCAATCCGGCGGTGAGCTTCGGGCTCTGGGCCGGTGGACGCTTTAAGGGTGGAGAACTCCTCCCCTACATCGTGGCCCAGGTGATCGGCGGAGTGATCGCCGGCGGGGTGATCAAGCTGGTGGCCAGCGGCCGCCCCGGCTTCGTGATCGAGGGGGCCAACGCCCTGGCCACCAACGGCTTCGGTGCCAACTCCCCCGGTGGCTATGGCTTCTGGGCTGCTCTGGTGATCGAGGTGGTGCTCACCTTCTTCTTCCTGCTGGTGATCCTCGGTGCCACCGACAAGCTCGCCCCAGGCGGCTTCGCCGGTGTACCCATCGGCCTGGCGCTCACCCTGATCCACCTGATCAGCATCCCCGTCACCAACACCTCGGTGAACCCTGCGCGCAGCACCGGTGTGGCGCTGTGGGTGGGCGGCGACGCCATGGGCCAGCTATGGCTGTTCTGGTTGGCGCCGATCGTCGGGGCCCTGATCGCCGGCTGGGTGTACTCCAACCTGCTCAGCGACGAGGCCTGATCCCTGCCGATCCGGCACTCCGCTGGGCCTGGTATTCACCACGGTCACGCCTGAGCAATCCACTCAGGAGCAATCCAATCAACATTCAGGGGCTTTGGCCCCTTTTTTTGTTCAATCACGGTTGTGGGATCAGCTCTGCAAGCGCGGCCACGAGCTGATCCAGCTCGGCGTCGGTGGTGGTGATGTGGGTGCAGGCGCGCACGCAGTGGGGGTCGTCGAGGCTGCGCACCCAGATGCGCCGTGCCCCCAGGCTCTGCACCAGCGCCTCCGGCGTGGGCCCGTTCACCGTAAAGCTCACCAGTCCCGCCGGTGGCGGCACGTCCAGAAGGGGATGCACCCCCGGCAGCTGGCCCAGCCCCTGCCAGAGCCGGTTGCTGCGCTCCTGGATCAGCTCCAGCCGTTGCGGAGCCGGCGCCACCGCCTCCAGCAGCTCCAGGGACCGTCTCAGGCCCGCCAGCAGCGGAGCGCAGGAGGTGGCCACTTCGAAGCGCCGGGCATCGTGGTGCCAGGCACTGCTGGCGTCGCTGCCCCCAGCAAGGTTTTCGTTGGCAAGGCTGCGCCAGCCGCCCATGGTGGGCTGAGACTCGTGGAGCAGGCGTTCCGAGAGCGCCACACCGCCCAGCCCCTCGGGGCCGCAGCACCACTTGTGGCCAGTGAAGGCGTAGATGTCGGCCACGGATGCCGCACCAGCGCCGAAGGCTTCAGCCCCGCGCTCCGCCAGCGGCAAGCTGCCCACCGACTGGGCCGCGTCCACCAGCAGCCAGGGGTGGCGGGGGTGCCCGTCCAGCCGCTGGGCCACCGCCGTGATCGGCATCAACTGGCCGGTGTTCCACAGCAGGTGCGAGAGCACCACCAGGCGGGTGCTTGGGGTGAGGCTGCGCTCAAGGGCCTGCAGGACTGAGGCGTTGGTGCTCGCCAGATCGCCCCGCAGTTGCTTCACCGCCAGGGTGGAGATCGTGAGGCCTTCACGGCGGGCCAGCTCACGGCAGGCGGCCACTACGCCCGGATGCTCGCAATCGCTGACCAGAAGCTCATCGCCCGCTTGCCAGGGCAAGCCCCACAGGGGCAAGACACAGCCGCTGGTGACGTTCTCGGTGAGGGCCAGGCGCTCCGCCGGCACCCCGCAGAGCGCGGCCAGTGCCCCCCGCAGACTCCCCACCTCCCGCTCCAGCCATGGCCAGATGTCGGCGGTGAAGGGCCCCAGCTCCTGGATCGTCCCCCAGCTGGCGTTGATCGCCTGCAGCGATGGGCTGGGAAGCGGCCCCTGGCCGCCGTAGTTGAAATAGGTCTTGTTGGCCAGGGCGGGCATCAGATCCCGCAGCTGGTCTGGGCTGGTGGGCTGTTGATGTGGCCTAAACTGTGGCCCAAGGTCTCTCGTCACAGGTTGATCGTGGTGTATCGGAAGCATGGCAGCTATATCCGCAAGGCACGGGCCAGCTACCAGCTCCAGCGAGGTGTGCCGAAGGACATCCAGCCATATATCGGTAAAACCCAGTGGAAGGAGCCAGGGGGGAGGACCCTCAGGGAGGCACAGGCCCGGATTCCAGCTTTCCTGGCGCGTACAGATCAAGCCATTAAAATTGCACGGGGAGAAGTCCAGCTATCGCCAAGTGAACACATTGATCGAATCCCAGCAGAGTGGGATCTGAATGATCCAGAGGCAGTCGCGTCGTTGATAGAAGGTGTCAACGTTATGTTTTTTGATGGCATGATCAGTTCTGATGAGGCCGATCGAGCCGAACATATCATCCATCGCATAAAGAGACCAAGGGAGCACATCTCAGCCGAAGAACTCCTCGCTATAGCCGCGAAGTTAAAGGGACCAGCAATTCGAACAAGAGAAGGCTGGACAAAGGCGCTCAATCGTTTCTTGGCATTTGCTCAAGTGGGTTCGCCAACAGCAGCAACTCGCGATCAAGCAGTCAAGTTCAGAAGTCATCTTCTTGAGACCCTTGCTCCATCGACGGTAGCAGTAACCATTGCCTACTTGGCTGGTCTTTGGTCGGTTTTGGTGGAGCTTGAACCCAGTCGAGATCATATTTTCAAGGGGCTTACCAAGAGTATCAAGACACGTAGGCCATCAAGGAGTCTGCTTGAGGAAGTCGATCCGATAACTCCGCATCATGAATGGCAGGGCAATCCCGATCACATCATCATTTTTAGAATCTTACTCCTCACTGGGTGTCGATTGGCAGAGGCATGTGGCCTGCTTGGAGAGGACATCAAGTCAGATAGAATCCTCATCAGACCGAATGAGGTGAGACCACTCAAGTCAGAAGCTTCCGAGCGAGCCATTCCCCTGCATCCCGAGCTTCAGCCCCACCTAATGCCATTTGTAGGTAAGCAGGGGCTGCTTTGGCCACAACTGCGAAATGATAGCCGATGGGGAGTGAATCTTGCCAAACCCTGTAGGAAGATTGCTGGAACAAATCCGCACGGACTTAGGCATCGTGCAGCAACAAGGCTCAGAGAGACTGGCTTCAATGAGGCAGTGTTAGGGCGGCTGCTTGGGCACACTGCTAACACCGTTACTGGCGGGTACGGATCGGTTCCATGGGAGAAGCTCGTGGAAGCGGTCCAAACACTTAACTAATGCCTAGTTTTCTTGTATCTATCTCCAACGCTTCACCCGCAGATTACAATATGCGCCTTGCCCTTTTAGATTTCCATGGGCTCCCATGCCTTCCAGCTAAGCTGCCATACTGATAGCCTAAGAAGACCACTTTCTACTTCGACCGTACAAGCGCTTTATTGGGCAAGCGGTAAAGCGTCTGTAGACAGATTATAGATGTATTGAATGAATTTTTATGCGCGCAACAGACCTGTGGTTCTTAATGAGAAGAGCTGCTGCCAGGGCTCCAGTCAAGCGAAAGAGGACTACTGGAACTGACTCGATCATCTTCGCATCAAGAATAGTGAACAGAGCATGCAGAGCTGTGAGTGTTGTAAGTGAGACCAATATTGGCAATATCGCCAGCAGCCAGGAGCGATAACGAATGCCGAAGACGATGCTTGCTTCAGGTAGCCAGGACACAATGATGCCAATTAAGACGGTCTTGGCGGTGGCGCGTCGCTTGACAAAGGGAGCAATCTTTGCTGTATCCAGACCCTTGCCGAATTCGGCATCTATGCTTTGCTCGTCATCTACTTGTAACTCCCATTTGGGGCTACTCTTTCTCTTTGGGACAATAGGCGCGACTTTTAATTGACTTGTTGATCCCATTTGGTGCTGGGCCTCGGTATTTGACGCGTCCGAAGTTTCAAGAAAGCCTTCAAGTACATCGCCAATTGCCTTAACAACATCAGGGTGATATAATTGAGAGATTTCTTGAATCAATGCTTGCCGCTTAACCTTTCTAGAGCCTGATGAGGTATGGGGTATCAAGGTTTGAAATGACCGTCGGGATACCATGTCCCTTAGAGGTGGGCCAATATCTGGGTCGCTCGCAGTTAGGTCCGCCACAACCCCCTGCAGAGTCTTTGTTGTAACTGCATCACTCCCATTAGAGCTTTGTATGAACTCCGCAAGTTGGCTGCCAATTCGCCGGTACTGATGGCTCTGCTTTCGTTGCATCTATTAGTAGCGAACTTTTTTATCTTGCCATCTCCTCCTTGGGGATGCAATGAAACCACACATGCTGTGGTTTTCCTCCTTTAAGTTAACTCTCCCCTTGCTAGTTTGGTCTTTGAATATCCATGAGCAGTGGCCACGACAGATCGGAATTGAGTCGAATCTGCTTCACGACTATAATGATTTAGGTTAAGGCATTAGTATTGGCTTGGATGCCAAGTGACTCGCTGCGGGCATGGTGCCAAATCAAGTTAGTCTATTAATAAGTCTGCTCATTTGACTGGGGCTCAGCCTATTGCCCGCCTTAGTAGTCTTTCCTACCCCTGCCAGCGCTTCTGACATCGCCCTGAGGCTCATCCCAGCAGCCACCATCGGGGCAACCACCCCCCGCAGCTTCTCGGCTTCGATCGAGGCTCTTTCCTTGGCAGCCTGGTTTTCCTTGAGTGTTCCAGGTCGGACACCGCCGAGCTTGACCCCACGGGCCTTTGCCGCAGCCAGAGCGTCCTTGGTGCGTTCGCTGATCCGCCGACTCTCAAACTCAGCGACCGACGCCATCACGCTCAGGATCAATCTCCCTGCGCTGGTCGTTGCGTCTATGTCCGGTAGGTCACAGAAGAGGAAGCCCCTGATCCCATTGGCCTCAGCTTCCCTGCTCAGCCTTAACACAAACTCGGCGTCACGTGCCAGCCTGTCCAGCTTCGCTACGGCGACTGTTGCCCCCAGCTCCCGAGCCTTCCCAAGAGCAGCTGACAGCATCGGTCGATCTTTCTTCCTGCCGCTCTCCACCTCCGTGAACTCGGCCACCACCTCAGCCCGTCGTTCCTGGGCAAGAGCATCCACCTTGGACCGCTGAGCTTCCAGGCCAAGGCCGCTGGTTCCCTGTCTGTCGGTTGAGACCCTGTAGTAGGCAACGATCGCTTCCATGCCCCTTCATGAAGCCTTTGTTCCAATAGGCTACGAACGTTGAGGCTGGAACGCAACCCCCCTCCCGCTTCTCCTCGGCTCATCACCTTCTCAAAGACACGTCACTTATTAGCCCTGCTACAGGCCCTCCAGCTCGTACGTCATTCCTAATGGTGAAGCGACCTTCCTGGGGCTTCTGGGGGACTCTCAGGGTCTTCCTCGTTCGACCTTCCACCCATGACTCGACTCACAACCCGGCAGGGGGGGGATGACCAGAGCTAAGCGAATTTATCAGGGCATCTCAAATTTGTGGTGAAATTTCTCAGCCTCTGTAGCCAGGGTAGTTGTCCTCGATGTTCCGCTCCTGTTCCTCAGCCCCGAACATGCGCCTAAAAGCCTGTTCCTCCCGATGTTCACGAGCCCGTCTCGCTTCATCGGCTAGTTGCTCTGGTGATTTTGGGAAGAGCTTCTTCTGGACCCAGACACACAAGAACATGAAGCACCAAGAAGCCGGGACGAGAAGAAGTGCCCATGTGTTCGTAAGAGCCATGAACCCGATAAAGCCAGCGAGCCAAAGAACTGTCGAACCTTTCACAGCCAACTCGCAGCAGCTACCCTCTATCCTAAATGCAAAGGTGTAGCGACCTTTGGCGTGAGGACGTGACCACCAGCATGGTGTGCGACGACTAAAAGGAGGGCTGGGTCGAACCGGTCTGACCCGCTACCTCGCCGACTTAAGCGATACCTCGCCTCCGAAGCGCTCCTCCCCTCCCGGCTGACGCCTCCCGGGGGTCGCTGGTCGGCTTCGGTATCTGGTCGGCTTCGCTAGCTGAAAAGGGAGCATGGAATTCTAGCTTTTCGAGTAAATGAGTGCTTCTAAACTTTCAAGCAAGAAATCAATATAGTCAAAGATGCTGACATCGACCGGTATGACTGGAAAGTTGAAAACTCTCATGTGCCTTAAGACCTCTATAGGCAGGTGAGAACTTTTTGGTGGCTGGTTGGTTGGCTCTAGTGTTGGACAAAGGCTCAAGAGGGAAGACCACCGATAAAGGTAGCCTTCCTCTCATCCTCGTCTAGGCCATCATAGGCTCAGGGAAATCTCAAGGCTCTCCACCACAGCAGCTTGTCTGGCGTAGCTTTGTCCCTTTCTGATCCAGCCTGGAGTGTGAGCGTTTTCCTTGGCTCTGCTCCAGAGAGATTTATCAATCACTATGTCGAGGTGGTCTTCAATCCAGGCTTTGATGTCCTTGGTTTTCACTGAATCAGTTTTGGCAACTGAGAGATATTCTTGGATACAGCCGCTTACCTTCTCGGAGAGTGACAGGTACTTCTCCTCCTGCATCAGAGCTTGGGTGTCTACATCGAAGATTTGGATGCCAGGGAAACAGCTCCTGAGGTGACCGACAACATAGGGCAGTTCTCGCTTCGACAGTGCAAGGAATGCATTCATAGGGTTGGCTTGGGTGACTCCATCGATCGTGGAAACCTCCCGACAAGACCCCCGACTCAGAGCCTGCTGAATGTCTGATGCTGTCTGAGAATGAATCAGTTCCCGTGTCGAGTATGGTTGCAGGTCGTCTTCTAGAGGATTGCGTGTCTGTGCCCGTGCCAGAGAGGAAAGCATGGCTTCGTCTAGGTGGAGTGTACCGAAAAGGAAAACGTTTTGACAGTCCTTCCACTGATTGGAGCCCCTGTGCTTGCCCCAAGTTGTGAACCTGAACCGCCCTAGGTCTTCCTCTGAGAGAATCTCCTTGATTTCTCTGATGTGAGCATCTGGTCGTGCATCAGAACCTTTGAAAGTGATGACCAGTGAATCCGCAGCAGGTAGCAGGGCAACGGCATAGCGGATAATCTCATACCAGCTGTCGTCGATGTGATCGGCCTGAATGAATGAACTTCGTCCTGCTGGTGTCGGTTTGATGAAAAGGGAAAGATTGTCGTACTGTTTTAGACGGCTACCATGTTCTTGAATGAAAGAAGCCAATGTCATTGTGGAGTCCAGTTTGATCAGCTTGTTGGTGGCAGCAGAGGCATCAGTGATAACTGCTCGCTCTAGTGCATCAGGGAGTTCGATAACAAAGTCCATCACAGTGCCGTCTCCTTCTTTGGAGTTATGAACCACAGCGGTCTCTCCCTGCCATTTTAGAACTTGGAGCGCATGTTTAATGTAGTTCTGTCCTAGCTCCTTGGTGGCTGACTGAGAGCGCAAGTACATCTCAATCGGCAGAATCTGCTCCACTTCCAGTGAAGGGACTCTGACGTTGAAGGACTTCACTCGCTGTATGGTGCTGTCTTCTACTTGGCGAATGACCTTTTTGATGACATCTACCAAGGGGGTCAACAGCTTTGAGTATTTAGCAGCATTTGTGGCTCGTCTCCTGAACTCTTTCAGGTACGAAATGTTGGCATGGCAAGCACGTGTTGCAATAGCTTCTTCGTCCCAACATAGGAAGCGAACTTCGTCCTTGTAGAAGCAAATCTCTTCTAGCCGTTCTTGGGCCTGTCCCTTGCTTTGGTGAAGGTCACTACCCTTTCGTCGGATGAGATTCTGAGTAGCGAAGATGATTGGCAGCTTTTTCAGCTGATTGATCGTGGAGATCCCAACTCGTGCTGTGAAATCTCGTGAGTTTGGCTTCGTGTGGTAAAGGCCGAGCACGTCAGCTGCAGAGTCCCCAAGTTGTTCCTGCAGGAAGATGATGTGGTCTTCCAGCTCTGTGACCTGATTGGAGCACACCAAAATGCCGCTTAGCGTCAAAGGGTCCAGCTCGCCACTCCGAATTGATCTGATGACCTCAAGCAAAAAGAACCTCAGGCATGTCGTCTTACCAAGTCCCGGATGAGCAGCCCAGACCTGACGTGTGGGAGCGCCCTCTTGAAAGAGCTGATAAGTGTAGTTGGCGATCAATTCGTCGATGAGGTCATGGTGCAGGAGTGAGAGATCGTTGTATTCTTTTAGGAACTTGGTTGCGTTGGCTTGAATATTATTGGCCAGCCGTTTTCTTTGAGAGGTGGTCGTGATTCTAGTCATTGTCAATTCCTTGGTCGTTGATCGTTGTTTGTCAATAGTCCGACTTGCCGTCCAGATATTCACTCCTCACGCCTTCCTCCTTTAGCTTGGTTTCATACAGGAACGTCAGCTTCCTGAGCGTTGCGTTCAGACTGTTAACCGCCAGCACAACAGCCTCAGCATCAACGCTGATGTGGCTCCACTGAATACTCCTAACCTGATTTCTCATGTTCATTGGTAGTCATGTTGATGTTTTGTTCATTGATTGGTTGATTGTGCGAATTACCGCCCTCGGCATCGAGCCGAGAAGTGATCCCCTCAGCGGCAGGTTCTCCCCTTCTTACACTGCACCTCACCGACTCCCATGTGCCTGGCACGGGTCCTCACAGCACCTCAACCGCTCGCTGCTTCTGACTCAGTGCGATTCCGCCGTACGCCTCCCCTATGTTCTCCGGCTTGTGCCCCACCACGGCTCAAGGAATTGCTGAGTCAAACCCAGCTTCCCTAATCGGATGCTTTGGATGGTGCCGTAATTTGGAATGATTTGCCGATCTCAAGGCTGCAGGCAGTTGATGAGCTCTAATTCCAGCCATGTGGAAGTCATGGTTGTGACGTGGAGAATTGACATATGGCTATCAATCTAAATTGTCTTGTGTATTTTTATGATTAACTTTAGGCAATGGATTGCCATGCCTATTCAGGTTGGGGCGAAGCCAGCTGCACGCTGGAATAATTAGTGCTGCAGCGAGGCCGAAAATGCCCAATAAATTTCCAAGATTGTCAGTTGACAAATATACGGAAAATCCTGGCAGAAGTGTACTCCAGTTGATGGTGAAGATGGATGCGACGATTACTACGCCAATTAATTGAATTGTTCTTATCTTGAATGGAGTGTAAGCCAGTCTGAGGGTATCGTAAATAGTAAATGGTAGAATAACGAACTGTCCGCCAATAAAGAAGAAAATGATTCCTAGAGCAAGCCTTACAAGTGGGCCTTGCCACGGACGGATGTGTACTGAAAGCTGGTCTTTGAGGAATCCATATACAGCCAAGACTTGGCCCTGATCAAGCCCTGCAACAGTGATCTCTCGACGGAAATCATTTAGTGAGATCTGAACTCTTTGGATTGGAGCGTCAAGAGTTGTGTATTGAAAGTTCAGCTCTGTACTCTGCATGGACAGGGTTGAAAGTTTATTCAGGGAGCTCCAGTCATTAATAGAGATTCTATCTTTGCCGAACCCTACTGTTAAGGACATGTTCTCGCCATTGATGGCTATAATATTTCTGTTTGCAACGGCTATTTGGCTTTGAAGGTTAGAGATGAGATGGCCTACATCGCTGTATGAAACTACAATAGGGCCAAACTCTTCTGACTTGGAGAACTCAGTTGCCAAAAGGTTGCTCGTTCCGTTTATGGATAGTGTCAAGGCCAGCGAGAAGACGCAAAGCCACCGCATGGCAGGGAACATTTTTGTGAAGGATGCCAAATGTGATCCAAACATTTCAGAGCTGCGCCACCAGTCATTCTGATGGGCGACGTTCGGCTAGCAGGCAGTGTAGGTTCGAGCGTGGTTGATGGTGGGATAAGCTTAGTTTGGACATATTTAATTGACAATGCGGTCAAACAACTAGTGACTAGGAGGGCCTCGCCCCGTTTCATGAGAACAAGTTAGTTTGTGAAGTGTGCTAATTCACCTCCTTGGCTGTGGAAGTTGAATGGTTCCGCTTCCGACTGCGTGACAGCCTGCTTGAGACTTTGCTCTGTCCATTTGATCAGCCATCTGCTTTGACCGGCTTGGCCGGAGTCTGCTTCTGAAGCTCCGGTAGATCAAAGATATCGAAGAGAACACATCCTTAGGAGTCCTCCTCCGAAATCTAAGCTGTAATTCTGCCTCCGACCCGAGGTGGTTCGCTATTTTTTAGGGCTCGACGTATTAACTGGTGTTCTGATCTTAGTTGTGCCGCTCAGTTTTGACTCTGATGCCCTGGACGGTCTAGGGGCAGCTTAGTGCATTTTGTCGATATCGAGGTACCCTGATCACATCAATGGGTAGTGAGCCTAAAGCATGCCTAACCTCGACCTTGATCGAAGAAAGAAGCCTTTTGTGTGGGTTACCTGGATTCCTCCCCTTTTGGCTGGTGACACCTTTTGTGAGTTCATGCTTCATCAGCTAGGGAATTTCTACGCTCCAAAGAGCAATGATGATATTCCTGCATCCTGGTTTGATGATCACAATAGACTAGTGAGCAAGGTGGCCGATGATTATCAGCAGATTGGGCGCACCGTTCGGATTGAGGATGAAAATCGAGTAGAGATTGTTTCAAAGTCTGGAGTCACAGTTGTAGGCAAGCCAGACATCCTTGTCGAAGAGGTTAATTGTGGCCCTAGCAAGTCGCGTGGCATTATTGTTGATGCCAAGACTGGAAGACAGAGAAGCAAGGACCGTCAGCAAGTAATGTTGTACATGATGATGACTAAGGCTGCGCGAAGTATCAGTGGCATCACCCAAATGCCTGACGGTCAGGTAGTTTACAAGGATGGCTCAATCCTCGATATACCATGGCAGGAGGTAACTGACGACTTCAAGAAGTCTGTCACTCGTCTCTTGGCAATCGTGGCTTCGTCTGAGCCACCTGAGCCAAGGCCTAGTGGTTATTGTCGATTCTGTAGGTTTCTAGAGATCTGCCCTAGTGCGGAGCAAGATGGCCATGCAGCGGTTGATGTGACCGCTGACTTTTAATTCGTTTCGCTTGCAGGTCATCATTGCTTTTGGTTTGCTCGAGGCCATCAAAGAATCGCCTTGGCAACTGCCTTAAGTATTGGGACCAGCCGGGCAGGAAGGACATCAGCAGTAGCCGCTACGGCAACAGCGAATGTGCTCAGCTAGATCACGGCTGCTAAGACCCCGAAGACGACGGCGTTTGTCTCAGTTGCTTCACGCTGGGCGTGCCCCTGCTGTGTTATGTGCACAACGAGTGAATCCAGCTTGTGAACCCAAAGCCCATGATCCCCGTGCGGTCCCCGACGACCTGGCTGAGCGAGATTACCTCTACCCACCCGCCCAGCAGCCCAGGTATCGATGACCGATGAGCACCGCTTCATGCTCTGCCGCGAGGCTTATGACCTGTGCGACATCCTGTCCGCCCGCTCAATCTTGTACGCCTCAAGAGGAGAGCGAGACATCTCCAATAGACTGATGGATACGTATCACAAGGCGTTCAGGCGCTATGAACGCCGCTACCGGGCCTACCAGGATGGCCGGCATCTTGGCCAGGATATTTGAATTGCATGAATACAGCTGGTATATGCCGTCCTCTTTTCCTTAAGGGGACTTCGAAAAATCCCCAATCTCGCCAGGCAGGCAACCCGAGAAGCATTGCAGGCATTTGCTCGCTCTTGGATGGCGCGCGCGGGTTGGGCGAGTTTTCAAGGTGACCTTAAGTCTACAGAGCTATTGTCTGTTGGATCCAGTCCCCATTCGTGGCCAACTAAGGCTGCGAGCCCAGCATCCCTGAAAGTCAGTGATAGTTGACCGTCTTTTCAGGAAAAATTTGAACCACTGCTCCAAGTACTCCTGTACCCCTTGAGGGCTTCTTTCGCTGATCGCTTTGCTTGATTTTCTACAGGAGTGTGGGTGTTGAAGGATTAGCTGCTGGAGTGGATGGGACATCAGTTCATCATGGATATCCCTGCATGTTGATTGGCCGTTAAGGAATTAGACCTTCGGCTATATCGCGCTTAACCTTTTCTCGATCTTCGTGATCAACGATTAATGACTTTCCTTGCCTATTAAGGGCCTCTTCCCATTCTTTGGCATATTCTAGATGCTTCTCATTCCTTATGTGCCTATAAAACATCTGACCTTCTGAGTCGCCTAAGCCCTTGGCAAGTACGCTCAGTGGTGTGAGCGTGGGCTCACTACTCTCTGAAGAAGACGACAGCATGCAATCTTGTCTTTCTCTCATCTCGATGTACTCGTCAAGATTCTGAGGCCTTCGGTTGATTATTCGCTGCTCACGTAGGGCCTTCAGTTCGCGCTCGTCTTCTGCATTGCTTCTGCGGTGGTTGCAGAAAAGCCGATACTTGGCTACCGCTGCATCTGGGATCACGCCCTGCTGCAAAGCCGTCCGCAGTCCCGTTTCCAGGGCGTAAGTAAGAACGCTCCCCACGGTCCGACCTTCGGCATCTGCCCAAGCGCTCGCCAAGTCGAATAGGCCTTGAGCAAAGACGATGGTGTGACGAGCCCCACTCGCGCCTCCTTTGCTTGATGTCTTGGTCGTCTCTTCCACTGCTGACTCCACACTGTGCCCCATCCTAGCCTGTGTTCACCAGATCGTCACTGCATGCCGTGAATGCTGCTTGGGGGGCACCCTCACCAGAGCGTAACCACATCCAGTGAGGGTACTGCTAGGCTTGAGGTCCGTCCCCCTCCGGTCAGGACCTCATGAACTACGAACCCGCCCGCGACCCGAGCGAGCAGATCTCTCGGCTCCTCAAAGCGTTCAATCAGCTGCAAGCCGCCAACGCCAACGAGTTGGCCCGGTTTCGATCTGAGTTCGGAGCGAGCCACGAGAGCCTTGAGGCAGTGAGTCGAAACTGTCTTTTTCGGCAGGAGCAGCTCTTGGCTTCGTTCCATTTCATGGAGATCGATGAGATCACTCGTCAAAACCGAGAAGGCCAGTTTGCGCAGGAAGAGATGGAGAGGAGGATGTCCGAAAGGACCTTCGAAATCCAGCAGAGCATTCAAAGCCTTCACTTCTATATTGAAGGCATTTTTCAGGCAATCATCCCAAGGCTGCCTAAGCGTTATGGCTCACCTGAGCCGTATAGGAGTCTTCCTGGCGAGGGGCTCAAGGACCCTGAGGATCCGCAGGAAGTTGAGATTGAGCTGAATCAGCGGAATGAGATTGATAAGGAGTAGTGATCGCCCGCGTCTCAGTGGCTGCGTCCCCCTCCTCGGCATGATCGTGGCCCAAGGCGTGGCCTAACAACGCTCAATCATGGGCCCAGATCCCTTGGTAAAACTGGGGCTTTGAGTAGGTCTTGCCTAGTTGAAATAGGTCTTGTTGGCCAGGGCGGGCATCAGATCCCGCAGCTGGTCTGGGCTGATCGAGCCGGCTCCGGGGCCAGGGTCTCTCGTCAAGACGAATGGTCGACAGGGCCCCGAAGCATGGCAGCGACCCTGCATGATCAGGGCCTGGACATCAGTACCAGTCCACGGTCACCAGCGAGAAGGTCTGCTGACCGGGAGTTCTGAGCTGATGAACCGATCTACGCTCTTCAGAGCACCTGCCCAACCATCACCGCAGCCAGGGCTGAGAAGAGGGTGATGCCGAGGGCGGTGAGGGGGTTCTGTCCCTGGGCCACGGCGAAGCTGGTGACGACACCGGCTCCGAGGCAGGCGACGACGATCTGGGTGGCGGCGGAGGGACGATCCACTGGAGACGGCACGACTGAGGCGCACCGTAGGGAGCTTGTTTGAAGGCTCCAGCAGGGTTCGGGGGTTTTGTTACCGGGGGTTGGGCTTCGTTACAGGGCGAAACTGTCCCCTCGGCACTGGCTCAACCAGGTTCGCTTACGGACAGTGGCCTCATGGAGATCAACCATCCCGACCGCAAGCCCGCCACTCCCGAGGAGGAGGTCCTGCTGCAGGCATTTTGCGAGTAACTCAACCAACGGGTGCTCAGCGTCGGCCTCACCAGCGACGATGTCCGCCACATCGTTGAAGGCCTGCGCCGTCATCCCAATTCCAGTCTGGAGGTGATCCAGGCGGTGCTCGAAGAAGCCCGCGCCCTTGTCCCGGGTCGGCGCCGGCTCACCTTCGACTGGGAATGAGATCAACCCCTGGCAGGTCTTGGGCCGCCAGGGGTTGATCTCATGCGCTGGTGTCAGGGTCGAACCACCTCGTGTTGCAAAGCCGAAGGCCCGTGTGAGCCTGAACTGAACAGGCGATGGCCATCAGGCATGGGTATGGACCACGAGCATGAGCTTCAGCTCCTCGATGCCTGGTGGCGCGCCGCCAACTATCTGGCGGTGGGGATGATCTACCTGCGGGAGAACCCCCTGCTGGCCGAGCCGCTCAGGCCTGAGCACATCAAGACCCGCCTGCTGGGGCACTGGGGCTCCAGCCCGGGGCAAGCCTTCATCTGGGCCCATGCCAACCGGGTGATCCGCCACCACGATCTGGAGATGATCTACCTGTCGGGGCCAGGGCATGGAGCTCCCGGGGTACTCGGCCCCACCTACCTCGATGGCAGCTACAGCGAGGTCTATCCCGACAAGTCGCAGGACGCCGGCGGGATGAAGCGCTTCTTCAAGCAGTTTTCGTTCCCAGGCCACATCGGCTCCCACTGCACGCCCGAAACTCCTGGTTCGATTCATGAGGGTGGTGAGCTCGGTTACGTGCTCTCCCATGCCTGCGGCGCTGTCTTCGACAACCCAGAGCTGATCGCTCTGGCCTGTGTGGGAGATGGCGAGGCCGAGACGGGCCCCCTGGCCACCTCCTGGCACATCAACAAGTTCCTCAACCCGATCAGCGACGGTGCCGTGCTGCCGGTGCTGCACCTCAATGGCTACAAGATCGCCAACCCCACCCTGCTGGCCCGTATTCCCAGGGAGGAGCTGGTGAACCTGATGCGGGGCTACGGCTGGGATCCGATCCTGGTGGAGGGGAGCGAGCCTGCGGAGATGCACCAAGCCATGGCCGCCGCCATGGACCAGGCCATCGCCACCATCCAGCGGGTGCGCCGGGAGTGCCGCGACAGCGGCGAGGCCGTGCGGCCGGCCTGGCCGATGATCGTGCTGCGCTCCCCCAAGGGTTGGACCGGCCCCAAGGAGCTCAACGGCAAGAAGCTGGAGAACTTCTGGCGGGCCCACCAGGTGCCCCTGCCGGCACCGAACAAGGATCCCCAGCAACTGACCATGCTCGAGGCTTGGCTGCGCAGCTACCGCCCGGAGGAGCTGTTCGACGCCCAGGGCACCCTCCGGCCCGAGTTGCAGGCCCTCTCCCCGACGGGCGGGCGGCGGATGGGCTCCAGCCCTCACGCCAATGGCGGCCGGTTGCGCCGCAGCCTGCGGCTGGCGCCGATCGAGGCCCATGCCGTGCACGTCGAGCGGCCAGGCCAGTGTGAGCACGAGAACACCGCACCCCTGGGAGCCCTGCTGCGCGACACCATCGTGCGCAACCCCGACTCCCTGCGGGTGTTCGGCCCCGATGAAACAGCCTCCAACCGGCTGCAGGCCATCTATGAGGTGAGCAAGAAGGTGTGGATGGAGGAGTTCCTCCCCGAAGACCTCAATGGCAGTGAACTGGCCCGGGAGGGCCGGGTGGTGGAGATGCTCTCCGAGCACACCCTGGTGGGAATGATGGAGGGCTACCTGCTCACCGGGCGCTACGGCTTCTTCCACACCTATGAGGCCTTTGCCCATGTGATCGCCTCGATGTTCAACCAGCACGCCAAGTGGCTGGAATCCTGCAACCTGCATGCCACCTGGCGTGCGCCGATCGCGCCCTGGAATTGCCTGATCTCCTCCACCGTCTGGCGCCAGGATCACAACGGCTTCACCCACCAGGACCCCGGCTTCATCGACCTCGCCGGCAACAAGAGTGGCGATGTGGTGCGGGTCTACCTGCCGGCCGACGCCAACTGCCTGCTGGCGGTGGCGGAGGAGGCGCTGGTGGAAACGAACGTCTGCAACATCATCGTTTCCGACAAGCAGAAGCATCTCCAGTACCTCACCCTCGAGGAGGCCCGCAGTCACGTGGCCAAGGGCATCGGTCTCTGGGGCTGGGCCAGCAACGATGACCAAGGAGATGAGCCCGATGAACCCGATGTGGTGATGGCCTGCGCCGGCGACATCCCCACCAAGGAAGTGCTGGCGGCGGTGGAGATCCTCCACCGCGAGGTTCCCAAGC
Organism: Synechococcus sp. UW140; assembly: GCA_943369245.1. GTDB lineage: Bacteria > Cyanobacteriota > Cyanobacteriia > PCC-6307 > Cyanobiaceae > Regnicoccus_A. The sequence goes on from CALRMN020000001.1 coordinate 264,334, forward strand.
TGCGGATCCGGGTGATCAACGTGGTGAAGCTGTTCGCCCTGACCGAGCCGAGCGAGCACCCCCATGGCCTCTCGGATCGGGATTTCGACAGCCTGTTCACCACAAACAAACCGGTGATCTTCAACTTCCACGGCTACCCGTGGCTGATTCACCGGCTCACCTACCGCCGCACCAACCACTCCAACATCCACGTGCGTGGCTACAAGGAGAAGGGCAACATCAACACTCCGCTGGAGCTGGCGATGAACAACCAGATCGACCGCTTCAATCTGGTGATCGATGTGATCGACCGAGTGCCTGGCCTCGGCTCCCGCGCCGCGCACGTCAAGGAGCGGATGAAGGAAGCCATCCTCGGCCACCGCCGCTATGCCCACACCCACGGGATGGATTCGCCTGATGTGACCGGCTGGCGCTGGTCGCTTCCCAGCCCGCACTAGGCATGGACGATCTGGGTTCCCCCGCGCCCGCCGGGGGAACGGCGCTGGTCCTGAATGCTGGTAGCTCCAGCCTCAAGGCTGGGCTGTTCGCCGCCGATGGCCGCTGCCTGTGGCGTGAGCAACGCCGCTGGCAACCCTCCTCCGGCGCCATCAACGAGGTGCTGGAGCACTGGCTAGCTGCGGCCCTGGAGTCGCTGGATGGTGCACCGTTGCTGGCGGCTCACAGGGTCGTCCATGGCGGGGAGCTCTTCACCGCCCCAACCCCCTTGAGTCCTCCGGTGCTCATGGCCCTGGAGGCCCTGATTGATCTGGCCCCCCTTCACAACGGACCGGCCCTGGCGGTGATGCGCTGGCTGAGCCAGTGGCGCCCCCAGCTGCCCCAGTGGGCCTGCTTCGACACGGCCTTCCACAGCACCCTGCCGCCGGAAGCCCGCACCTACGCCCTGCCGGAGGCCTGGCGGGAGCTGGGTCTGCGCCGTTTCGGTTTTCACGGTCTCAACCATGAGCACGTCAGTGAAACCATCAGCCGCCGCTGGACGGCAGGACCCCAGTCCCCGCCCAGGTCGTTGCGGCTGATCAGCTGCCACCTCGGTGCCGGCTGTTCCCTCTGTGCCATCCGTGATGGCCGCAGTGTGGCCACCACCATGGGGTACACCCCCCTGGAGGGGCTGGTGATGGCCACGCGCAGCGGCTCGATCGACCCTGGTGTGCTGCTGCATCTGCTGCGGCAGGGGCTGCCGCTCGAGCAGCTGGAGCAGGGGCTCCAGCAGGCCAGTGGCCTCCTGGGGCTCTCCGGCGGCCTCAGCTCCGACATGCGCCAGCTGCGAGAGGCCGCCGCTGCCGGCCACGACGGAGCCAGCCTGGCCATTGCCGTGTTCCGCCACAGTCTGTTGGAGAGCATCGGAGCGATGGCGGCCAACCTTGGTGGCGTGGATGTGATCGCCCTCAGCGGCGGCATCGGTGAGCACGATGACGCACTTCTGGCCGATCTGCAGTCTTCTCTGGGCTGGCTCGGGAGCTTCGAACTGGTGCGGGTTGCGGCTGATGAGGAAGGCCTGATGGCCCGCCGCTGCCTCAGCGCAGGAGGCGGGAGGCAGGACGGGCCCGGCCGCTGCTGGCCCACTGCTTGAGGGCATCGAGCTGCTCCCTGGCCGTGCGCGAGAGGGGCACCAGGTCGCTGGCGGCGGCGATCAGATCCGCCTCGCCGAACTCACGGTGTGCCGCAAAGGCCAGGTGCATCGCCTCCACAACCGTCTGCTCCAGTTCGGCCCCGGAGAATCCGGCTGTGCGGTCCACCACGACATCCAGAGGAATGTGGTGGTCGGGACGGCGACGGCGCAGCTGCAGGTCGAGGATCGTGCGCCGCTCGGTGGCATCGGGCAGATCCAGCAGGAAGATCTCATCGAAGCGGCCCTTGCGCATCAGCTCCGGTGGCAGGCTCTCCACCCCGTTGGCCGTGGCCACGACGAACACCGCTGAGCGTTTCTCCGCCATCCAGGTGAGCAGGCTGGCCAGCACCCGCTGGCTGGTGCCGCCATCGCTGCGGCTGTCGCCACCGAAGCCCTTGTCGATTTCATCGATCCAGAGCACGCAAGGGGCCATGGCCTCGGCGCGGCGGATCATGTCGCGGGTGCGGGCCTCGCTGGCGCCGACGAGGCCGGCGAACAGCCGCCCCACATCCAGGCGCAGCAGCGGCATGGCCCAGCTGTGGGCGATCGCCTTGGCGGTGAGTGATTTGCCGGTGCCCTGGGGACCCACCAGCAGCACGCCCCGCGGCAGGGGCAGGCCATAGGCGGCGGCCTCATCGCTGAAGGCCAGCCGTCGCTGCTCCAGCCAGTGCTTGAGCGCCTCCAGACCGCCGATGTCGGCGGGACTGGCCTCGGTGGGGCAATACTCCAGCAGTTCGCTGCGGGCGATGGCCTGGCGCTTCTCCTCCAGCACCTCCGCCAGATCCGGCTCTCCCAGCTGGCCCCGCCGGGCCAGGGCCCGCGCCGCCACCTGCCGGATGCGCTGTTCACTCAGGCCGCTGCAGCAGTGGGTGAGCTGCTCGAGCACGCCGGGGTTCAAGGGGTGGCCGCAGGCCTGGCCGATGCTCTCCAGCAGGGCGCGGATCTCACCGGCATTGGGCAGGGGCAGGTCGAGGATGGTGAGACACTCCTCGAGTTCCCGCGGCACCTGCCATTCCGGAGCGGTGATCACCAGGGTGCGGGGTTTCTGGCGCAGGCTGGCGGACAGGTTGCGCAGTCGGCGGCCGATGCCGGGGTCGTCGCAGTAGCGGTGGAAATCGAGCAGCAGCAGGATCGCCGCCTGATCGGGGGGCAGGCTATCGATCGCTTCCAGCGCTGCCATCGGATTGCGCGTGGCTTCGCCCTCGCGGTTCGGCAGACCCTGGAGCCCTTCGACGAAATCCCAGCGCAGCAGGGTGCGCTGGCCCAGGCGGTGGGCCGCGTGCTGAAGAAGGGTGGCGATGCGCTCCTCCTCGGGGCTGCGGATCCAGATGATCGGGGCACGGGCCCGGATCAACAGATCAAGCTGATCGGCCCACTCCTCGCTCATCGCCACTGGCGCAGGGCCGACCAGCGGGGGTCGATGGGGTCTCCCCCGCCGGCTGTGGAGAGGGGCTCCGGACCGGCCTCAGGTTGCTCCGGCAGGGCCGGACCGGGACAATCTGGGCCGCAGCGGTTCTGGAGGGGAAGCTGCAGGCTGAGCTGCTCGAACAGCCAGCGGGCAGGATCGAAGTCGCCGCGTGGATCGAGGCATTCGATCAGCTCGCTCTCAACGAGGTCATCGCCCAGCTGATCGGCCTCTCCGAGCCAGAGGCGTTCTTCCCCCCGGAAGTGCAGGGCGTGGTTGTAGTCGCTCAGGCAGCGGTCGCAGCAGAGGGTGACGATGGTTTCGGCCTCCCCCTCCACCTCAAGCACCGGCTCGCTGTGGCGGGCGCTCAACCAGCCCCTCACAGGCGTGAGGCTTTCAAGATCCTCCAGCTGCTGGTCCACGGTCCAGAACCGTGGTTCCTGAAGAAGGCGGAGCTCCTGCAGGGGCACGGGCCGTAGCAGAGATGGTTCAGGTAACGGCGAGGGACGCCGCTTCATCACTTCTTGCCCTTGGGCTCGAAGGGCAACCGCTCGGCTCCGCCACTGCTGGCGGCCACGGCCACAGTCTGCTGGCTCAGTTGCTGATCAAGGATGTCCTGAAGGTTCTCAGGCAGGGCCTCCCGGCTGAGTAGGAAGGTCTGAAGGGCCTGGAAGATGTTGGCCACCACCATGTAGAGGAGCACCCCCGCTGGCAGCGGGAAGAACAGGAACATGCCGGTGATCATCACCGGGGTGATCTTGTTGGCCGTCGACTGCTGCGGGTTCGGCGGCATCCCGGCCCCAGAGAGGATCTGGGAGATGAACAGGCTGGCGCCGAAGGCCCCCACCAGGATGGCGATGTCCCAGTTGATCGCCCCGTCGGTGTAGAAGCCCACCTGGCCGAGGGCCTTGATGAACAGGAATCCGCTGCGGGCCGCCAGGCCAGGCACCGTGGCTTCCACCGTGGCGTCACCCGGGGAGAGCGCTTCGATCAGCCCTGACTCGCTCACGCGCACCACACCTTCGCCTTTGCTCACGCGCCAGGCTGGGGCGAACCTCTCTCCGTTCTCCACCCCTTCGAGCACGCTGCTGAAGGGTTGACCGTCCTTGGTGTGCAGGTTCACCTGGGCGGAATCACCGATGCCGAGCTTGGTGCCGGCCTCAAGGCTGGCGACCACAGGCACATGGCTGGTTTCGGTGATGAAAATGGAGTGGCTGCCGCTGTTGAACGGTTTGATCTCCACAGCGGCAATCTGATCGGCCGGCAACACCTTGAGATTGAGGGTGTAGGGCACATCGGCAAAAGGCGAACCGCGCAGGGTGGCGAACAGGGCGAAGAGGATCGGCATCTGCACCAGCAGAGGCAGACAGCCGGCCAGGGGGCTGCCGAACTCCTTCATCAGCTTGCCCAGCTCCTCCTGCTGCTTCTGGGGGTTGCTGGCGTAACGGCTCTTGATCTCCGCCTGACGCTTCTGCATCACGGGCTGGGCGATGCGCATGCGCCGGGCACTGCGGATGGAGCCTGCGCTCAAGGGGAAGAGGGCCAGCCGGATCACCACGGTCAGGGCGATGATCGCCAGCCCGTAACTCGGCACCAGCCCATAGAAGAAGTCGAGGATGGGCAGCAGCAGGTTGTCGGAGATGTAGCCGATCACAGCGGGGAGGCGGCGGAAGGGTGAGGGTTTGGCACAGTGTGCCCGAGCAGCCGATCAGATTGCAGCCGATGCGGGGAAATCCCGCGCGCAGGGCTCGGATCGGTGGCAGGCGCCAGGTGGTCAGGCACTGGCGGCCTGGGGGTCAGCGAATCCCTTGGTGTCGGCTGGCACCTTGGCGCCACTGCGGCGGCGGGCCATCTGCTCGAGGATGTAGGCCTCGGTTTCGCGGAAGCGCGGCACCGAGCGCATCTCGAGCTTGGCACCGTCGTTCAGCACCAGCACCATGTCGCCCCAGGCCCCGAAGCCGCGGGGCACCGAGCGCACCTCCCGCACCTGGCTGTAGACCACCTGTGTCCGGTCGCGGCCCAGCCAGCCACCGCTGACTGAAATCCGGCGGCTGGTGATGCGGAAGCGCAGCCAGAGGGCCCGCACGATCGCTCCTACGGCGAAGGGAATGCCGATCAGGGTGAGGCCGAAGAGCAGGTTGAACAGCAGATCTCCGCGGGCCGGCCCCCCCTCGTAGAACGTGGTTTCGGTCACCTCAACGGTCATGGGCCAGGCCTGCCTTACGGAACAGCTCTGAACATTCTCCCAGCAAGGCCTCGGGAGTGGCCTCGAGGCAACCTGGCTTGAGGCTGAGCAGAACCCACAGACCGTTGGGGTCAGTGGGCCGCTGGCGGCACTGCGTGCTCAGCCAGCCGTGCAGCAGGCGCCTGAGCCGGTTGCGCCGTACCGACCGTTTGCTCACCTTGGTGCTCACCACGACGGCACAGCGGCAGCCCTGCAATGGCGCCTGACTCAGAGGAGGACGCAGCAATGAGGGCTCACCGACCACTGAGCGAAGCACCAGGTAGGTGCCATGAAAGCGGCGGCCCTTTCGATAGAGGTGATCAAAGGCTCTGTCGCCCCTCAGGCGCAGATCCCTGGACAGGGCCATGGGGAGGGGGCGCCCCCTTCAGGCCTCAGACGGCCAGGCGAGCTCGGCCGCGGCGGCGGCGGGTGCGGATCACACGGCGGCCGGTGTGGGACCGCATCCGCACACGGAACCCGGACACCCGCTTGCGCTTACGGCTCGTTCCTTCCAGGGTGCGCTTGGTCATGGTGCGTCTCGGCGTCTGGCCTGTTGTCGATCGCTCAACCTAACAGCCAGGGGTCAATCAATCCCGGGATCGATCTGGATGAGCCAGCTGCCCAGGTAGCCGCCGAAGGGCACATCACCCGGAGCCTGGGCCAGAGCATTGAACTGGTACATGCCGATGTTGAACGGATTGAAGAGCGACATGTAGACGCCGATGGTGCCATCAACCGGCACTGGGCGCTCCGGGAAGATTTCGATCGACTTGCCGTTGGCATTCACTTCGATGACGGCAGGAATCGTTTCCTTACAGCGGGTGCGGGAGAGCATTCCGCCTTCCTGCATCACGCAGAGCTTGACGTCTTTGGGATCGATCTTGGCATCAAAATTCGAAGGAATGTCAATGGTGAGCTTGAGCATGGCCGTCTTGCGATCCTTTGGCCTGAGGATCAGGTAATACTCCGAGCGCTTCAACCGCGAGGTGTCTGTCATGAAGTAGTAGAGCCGGCGGTAGTCCTTGTTGTTATCCCAGCGGAACTCCAGCAGGCTGGGGGTGCCCTGGGCGAAGCTGGCCGCCGGGGCGATCCCGGCGCCGGCGCTCGCCATCACGGCCCCCAGGCCCACGCCCGCGGCAGCCATCAGCAGGCCGGCGCGCCTCGGCAGGGTGGCCTTCAGACGGCGCAGCCGTTGTTGCAGGGTCGGGAGGGTCATGGAAAGCGGATGAGGGGCGGCCAGCACAGGGCGGGCCCGGGTGTTCTCTGGATTGTCGGCCGGCGTCACCGGGGGCAGCCCTGCGGGGGGGCAGCGTCGCAGCTGTCAGTTGTGACCGGATCTGTCCGGCCTCAGCCGGGCAGCTCCCCGCAGGTAGGGGTGCAGGGGGGGGCGGCCTGGCTCCATCCAGGCGTGAGCCAGCAGACGGATGCAGCGGGGAAGGTCACCGGCCACGGCCATCTGCTGACAGTCGAGCAGGGCGACCCCATCCCAGCCAGGCTGCCGCCGGGCGACGGCCGCCGGGAAGCCGGCATCGAGATCGGCGGTGACCGAAAAGGTCACCGACAGCACCCATGCCCCCGAGAGGCCATTTCCGTCGATCAGGCTGGCGAGCAGTTCGCTTACGGCCTCCTCAATGGCGGCCGCGGTGTTGGCCGTGGCGGTGGTGGCGCCCCGCAGCGCCCGCAGCTCCCGGTCCTCGCTCATGGCCGCCAGAGCCACAGTGGTTGACCGCACCAGGCCAGCTCCAGGCTGAGGGCCTGCTGCAGGCCGCCCAGCAGGTTGCGGCCGGGGATCAGGCCCGCCAGCCTTTTCTGGGGCTTGCCGAAGATCACCGGCTGGGTCTTCGTCTCATCCAGACCGGCCAGCCTTGCCGCCAGCCGGCGGGCATGCTCCTCGTCGCCGAGTTCGTCGATCAGCCCCAGGGCGATGGCCTGGGCACCGCTGAACACCCGCCCATCGGCGAAGGCGCGCACCTCGCTCTCGCTCAGACCGCGGCCTGTGGCCACCGCCTCGACGAACTGTCCGTAGCTGGAGTCGATCAGCCCCTGCAGAAGCTCCCGTTCATCAGCGGTCAGGGCCCGGTCCGGCGAGAGGATGTCTTTGTACAGGCCGCTCTTGACGGTCTCGAAGCTGATACCGATGCGCTCCAGCAGCTTCGAGATGTTGTTGCCGCGCAGGATCACGCCGATCGAGCCTGTGATCGTGCCGGGGTTGGCCACGATCTTCTCGGCAGCCACCCCCACATAGACGCCTCCGGAGGCGGAGATGTTGCCGAAGCTGGCCACCACGCGGCAGCCCTTGCTGCGCAGGCGGCCAATGGCCGCATGGATCTCCTGGCTGTCGCCCACCGTGCCGCCGGGGCTGTCGATGCGCAGCAGCAGCGCCGGGAATTCCCTCTCCTCCACCTGGCGGAGGGCCTTGACCACCCGCTCCCGGGTCGGGCCGGAGATCGCCCCCTCGATCGCGATCTTCGCCATGCTCTTGCGGGACTTGCGGCGCCAGGGCCAGGGCATGCGATGCAGATCGGATTCGCTGGATCTTAAAAAGGTCACCGCCGACCGCTTCGATGACACCCTCGCTGCGTTGGCTGTTGATGCTGCTGCCGTTCGCCCTCTGGGGTACGGCGATGGCGGCGATGAAACCCCTGCTCGAGACGGCCGGCCCGCTCACGATCGCCTGGATGCGGCTCTTGCCGGCAGCCCTGGCGGTCCTGGTGGTGGCACGCCTGCAGGGGCGTTCCCTGGCGGTGGCCGCCTCTGATCGCCCCTGGCTGCTGGCTTTCGCCCTGGTGGACGGCACCCTGTTCCAGGGGCTGCTGGCCCGGGGGCTGGAGAGCACAGGTGCCGGTCTGGGCTCTGTGCTGATCGATTCCCAGCCCCTGCTGGTGGCCCTGCTGGCCCGCAGCCTCTTCGGGGAGGCCATCAATCCGGTGGGCTGGTCGGGTCTGCTGCTGGGCCTGGCCGGTATCGCCTGCCTGGGTCTGCCGGCGCCGCTGCTGCGGCACTGGTGGCTGGATGGACCGGAGGCCCTGGGGCTTCACCCCTGGAGCCATGGAGAGACCTGGATGCTGGCGGCGGCGGTGGCCATGGCGGTGGGCACCGTGCTCTGCCGATACGCCAGCCGCGCCAGTGATCCGGTGGCCGTCACCGGCTGGCACATGCTGATCGGAGGAGTACCCCTGCTGATCGGTTCCCTTGGGGTCACCAGGTTGAATGACGCCGCGCTGCCCTTCTGGCCGGCCTGGAGCCCCCTGGAGTGGGGGCTGATGGCCTATGCCAGCCTGCTGGGTAGCGCCCTGGCCTACGGGTTGTTCTTCTGGTTCGCCAGCCGTGGCGATCTCACCGGCTTCACCGCGCTGACCTTCCTGACTCCCGTGTTCGCCCTGCTCTGCGGCCTGCTGCTGCTGGAGGAACGACTGCGGCCGCTGCAGTGGTTCGGCTCAGTGCTGGCCCTCGGTTCGGTGCTGCTGATCAACCAGCGCCAGCGGCTCTGGCGCCCGGCCCTGCCCGGACCGCCGGGACTGCCGCCATGACGGCCCCCTGGCGCCTGCTCGTGGTGAGCACGCCGGTGGGAACGCTCGGCTCCGGTGGAGGCGGCGGCGTGGAGCTCACCCTCGAGAGCCTGGTGGCCGGACTCCTCGGCCGTGGTCACCAGCTCACTGTGCTGGCCGGAGAAGGGTCGCGGCTTTCCATGAGCTGCCAGGGCGCCCGGCTCTGGACGGCGGCAGGTGTCGATCAACCCAGCTGGCAGCACCAGCGCCGTGATGCCCCCGTGCAGATTCCCGCTTCCGGGTTGCTGCCGGCCCTCTGGCAGCAGGTGAACGCCCGCCATGCGGACTTCGATGCGGTGCTGAACCTTGCTTACGACTGGCTGCCCTTCTGGCTCACTCCCCTGCTGCCCACGCCGCTGTTTCACCTGGTGAGCATGGGCTCGGTGGCGACGGTGATGGATGAGGTGATCGAAGCGGTAGCTCGGAGCGACCAGCGCCGCCTGGCCTTTCACACCAGAGCCCAGGCCGCTGATTTCTGCCTGCCCGCCCCGCCGCTGGTGGTGGGCAATGGCTTCGACCTGTCGGCTTACAGCTTTCGCGAGCGCCCGGATCCGGAGCCCCTCCTGGGCTGGGCCGGTCGCATCGCGCCGGAGAAGGGTTTGGAGGATGCCGCGGCGGTGGCGGCCAGCCTGGGTGAGCGGCTTCTGGTCTGGGGGGTGCGTGAGGACCCGGTCTATGCCGCCGCTGTGGAGGCTTCGGTGCCCCCCGGCACCATCGAATGGCGCGGCTTTCTGCCCACCCCTGCGCTGCAGCGGGAGCTGGGTCGCTGCCGGCTGCTGCTGAACACACCCAAGTGGAACGAGGCCTTCGGGAACGTGGTGGTCGAGGCGATGGCCTGCGGCGTGCCCGTGGCGGCCTACGCCCGGGGCGGCCCCGGCGAGCTGATCGTGCCGGGGGTCACCGGAGTGCTGGTGCCCCCCGACGACGTGGCTGCCCTGACTCTGGCGGCTCGGGGTGCTGCGCGGCTGGAGCGCTCCGCCTGCCGCCGCTGGGTGGAGCGCCACGCCTCCAGGGAGGCCTTCGCCGAGCGGATCGAAACCTGGATCCAGGGGGGTCTGCGCCCGGCCTAAGTTCGCAGCGATCCAGGCTCCATCCGTGTACCCGTCCCCTTCCCGTTCCCCGGATGGGGGCCAATCCGCCGCCAGCCGCTGGGCGGTGCTGGGCCTGATCCTGGTGCTGGGAATCGCTCTGTTCATCTGGCAGCTGGGCGCCACTGGGCTGGTGGATGAGACACCACCCCTGTTCGCTGCTTCCGCCCGGGCCATGGCCGAAACCGGTCAATGGCTGATTCCCCACGTCAATGGACTGCCCCGCTACGACAAGCCGCCGCTGATCTACTGGCTGATGGGGCTGGGCTATGCCCTCCCGGGCCAGGAGCAGTGGAACCCCCTGGGCACCTGGGCCGCCCGCCTGCCCTCGGCCCTGTCGGTGATCGCCGTGATGCTCACCCTGGGGTACACCCTGCTGCGCTGGCCCCAGTCGAGCGGGGGGCTGCGCTCCGCCTGCACCGCCCTGGGGGCAGCCCTGGCTTTCGCCCTTTCGCCGTTGATCCTGCTCTGGGGGCGGATCGCCGTCAGTGATGCCCTGCTCACCGGATGTCTGGCCGTGTCGCTGCTGCTGTTCTGGCAGGCCTGGGCTGAGCCCCGCCGAACGGTCTGGCCCGCCTGGATCGTGCTCGGCCTGGCGGTGCTGGCCAAAGGGCCGGTGGCTCTGGCCCTGGCGGGTCTGACCCTGCTGGGGTTCGGGCTCAGTCAGCGCCGTCTGGGGTCGCTCTGGCGACGGCTGCGGCCCCTGTCGGGCCTGGCTCTCACGGCTCTGGTGGCCCTGCCCTGGTATCTGGCGGCCCTGGCGCTGGAGGGCAAGGCGTTCTGGACCAGCTTCTTCGGCTACCACAATCTGCAGCGCTTCACATCGGTGGTGAACCAGCACCTGCAGCCCTGGTGGTACTTCGCGGCGGTGCTGCTGGTGGCCGGCCTCCCCTTCTCCCCCCTGCTCCTGCTGGGCCTGCTCAGGGCCCTGGGCCGTTGGTGGCGTCGCTGGAGCAGGCCGGCGGCCCCTGGCGCCGCACGGCACGACACTGCCGGCTCCCTGGCCAGTTACGCCGCGTGCTGGCTGCTGGCGGTGCTGATCTTCTTCACCCTGGCCGCCACGAAACTGCCCAGTTACTGGTTGCCGGCCACGCCGGCCGCCGGTCTGCTGATCGCCCTCACCGCCGCCGAAGGCAGCCGCGCCAGCCGCTGGGCCCTGGGGGCCTCCGTGGTGCTGATGGCCCTGCTCACCTTCGTGCTGGCGCTCTCGCCCCGCTGGATTCCCCTGATCAACGATCCGGAGATGCCAACCCTCCCAGGGGAGTTGCTGGCCAGCGGGCTGGTGCTGCGCGCGGCGGCCTGCTTCGCTCTGGCCACCCTGGCCGGCATCTGGCTGTGCTGGAAGCCGACCCCGCGTCCCTGGGGACTGGTGCCCGCCCAGCTGGCCCTGGTGCTTTTCCACCTGGTGGCGATCCTGCCGATGTGGAGTCTCGGGGACAGTGTCAGGGGGCTGCCCGTGCGGACCGTGGCCGAGCAGGTACGGCTGGCGCGCCGGGGCTCCGAGCCCCTGGCGATGGTGGGCATTCTCAAGCCGTCGCTGCATTACTACAGCCGCCAGGTGGTGCTCTACGAGGGCATCTCCCCCACCGCGCTCGTGAATCTGGCCGACCGCCTCGAGCGGGAACATCGCCAGGGGCTGAGCCCCAGCTCCCCTGATGCTCAGCCCACCGTGCTGGTGGTGATCGATCAGGGCACAGCCCAGGAACCCCACTGGCAGGGGCTGAAACCCGTCGAGCTTGGAGGCTCCGGGCTCTACCGGCTCTGGCGTCTGGATCGGGCCCGGCTCCAGCGGCGGGCTGATGAGCTGCGGGCCAGCGGGCTGACGCCGACCTGGCAGCGGCCGGTGCCGGAACGTTACTGACCTTCGGCCTCCACCGGGTTGCGGCGGCAGAGGCCGCAGTGGCCCCAGCGGGCCAGTTCACCGGCCGGGGCAGGGCTGCCACAGGCCGGGCAGATCCCCAGCCCGTGCACGTCAACTCGGCTGGGATGGGCGGCCCAGACCCGGGCGATGTCCTCGCTTCCCGGTAGTCCGCCGGCCCTGGCCTGATGCTGACGGAAGCGCAGGTCGCGGACGGGAAAACCGGCCCCGCGCAAGGCACCCAGCAGCTGGTGACGGTTGTAGCGAAGAGCCTGCAACCACTGGGGATGCTGCGCGCCCACGGTCAGCACGCCGCCATGAAGGCTGAGGGGGCGGCAATGGGGGGCGAGCTGGTCGCCGGCGATCCGAGGCCAGGCCTGCCAGAGGGCGGCCAGGCTGCCGGCCCGGCGCCACTCCTGCTGCATCTGCTCGAGGCAGGAGCCCACCGCCACGATCGGTGCGGGAGGTGCCGGCATCAGCACGCTCACGTTGCCGATCCGGCGTACCTGATCCCGCGGAGCCTTGGCCATGGCCTGAGATTAGGAAGTGAGGGTGCGGGCAACCGTCCGTGGTGCTGCGGGCCACAGCGGCTACCCTCCGGATTGCCCCCGCCTCGACCCATGGGCTTCTTCGACCGGCTCAGCCGCCTGCTGCGGGCCAACCTCAACGATCTGGTCAGCAAGGCCGAGGATCCAGCCAAGATCCTCGATCAATCCGTGGCGGACATGCAGTCCGACCTGGTGAAGCTGCGCCAGGCCGTGGCCACCGCCATCGCCAGCCAGAAGCGGATCCAGAACCAGGCCGAGCAGGCCGAGGCCCAGAGCCGCACCTGGTACGAACGTGCCGAGCTGGCCCTGAAGAAAGGTGAGGAGGACCTCGCCCGGGAGGCCCTCAGCCGCCGCAAGACGTACCAGGAGACAGCCACCGCCCTCAACAACCAGTTCAATGGCCAGGCCGGCCAGGTCGACACTCTCAAGCGCAGCCTCACGGCACTCGAGGGCAAGATCGCCGAGGCCAAGACCAAGAAGGACATGCTCAAGGCCCGCGCCCAGGCGGCCCAGGCCCAGGAGCAGCTGCAGAGTGCTGTCGGAAACCTCGGCACCAACTCCTCGATGGCCGCCTTCGAGCAGATGGAGGAGAAGGTGCAGGCTCTAGAAGCCCGCAGCCAGGCTGCCGCGGAACTGGCTGGCGCCGATCTCGAAAGCCAGTTCGCGGCCCTTCAGGGGGGCAGCGATGTGGATGATGAGCTCGCCGCCCTGCGCAACCGCCTCGAGGGAGGTGCCGCCGCCGAGCCGCTGCTGCCCGTCAGCGCTGAAACGCCCAAACTGGAGCCCGTTCAGGAGGCCCAGGTGGACGCCGAGCTTGAGGAGCTGAAGCGCTCGATCGACAAGCTCTGAGCCCCTCGGAGGGAGGCGATCCACCAGCCGCACGAGTCCGGCTCCATACAATCCCTGCAGCTGAACCGGGTCCGTGGCCGTTGCTGTTTTCACCGATGCCAACTTCGAGGCTGACGTGCTCGCCGCCTCCGGCTCGGTTCTGGTTGATGTCTGGGCCCCCTGGTGCGGGCCCTGCCGGCTGATGGCACCTCTGATGGACTGGGCCGCGGCTGAGTACGGCGACAGACTGCTGGTGGGCAAGCTTGAAGCCGACCCCAACCCCGCCTCCCGCGACAGCCAGAAGATCCAGGGCCTTCCCACCCTCATTTTGTTCCGCGACGGTCAGGAACTTGCCCGCCATGAGGGAGCCATGGCCAAACCACAGCTCAAGGCCTTCCTGGATGCCCATCTCTGAACGGGTCACCCGCCTGGGGCAGGGGGTCTTTGCCCGCAACGACCTCCGCAAGATCGCCTATGGCGAGAGGCTGCTGAATCCGGAGCTGCTCTCCGGACGGCCGCCGCTGCTGGATCTCTCCCTCGGCTCCACCGACCTGGCCCCGCCGCCGGCGGCCCTCGAGGCCATGGCCTCAGCCCTGCGCCAGCCCAGCAGTGCCTCCTACTGCCTCCATGGGGCCACCCTGCCGTTCCGGGAGGCGGTGGCGGCCTGGGCCCAGCGCCGCTTCGGCGTCACGGTGGACCCGGAGCAAGAGGTGCTGCTGCTGGTGGGGTCCCAGGAGGGCACGGCCCATCTGCCCCTGGCGGTGCTGAACCCCGGCGATCCGGCCCTTCTGCTCGATCCTTACTACCCTTCCCACCGAGGCGGGCTGCACCTGGCCTCGGCCAGCACCGAGTTGCTGCCCCTGCGCGCTGATCAGGGCTGGAAGCCCCAGTTCGAGGCCATCTCCCCGGCGTCCTGGGATCAGCTGAAGCTGATGGTTCTCGGCTTCCCCCACAACCCCACCGCCACGGTGGGGGAACAGGCCTGGCTGGACACGGCCGTCGCCCTGGCCCGGCGCCATGATTTCGTGCTCGCCCATGACAACCCCTATGTGGATCTGGCGCTGGACGGTGAGGCACCGGCGCTGCTGCGCAATCCCCACTGGCGCAGCTGCGGCATCGAATTCTTTTCCTTCTCCAAAAGCTGGTGCCTGGGGGGCTTTCGCCTCGCTTTCGCCATCGGCGCCGAGCCCCTGATCACCGCTCTGCGCCAGCTCAAGGGCGTGGTCGATTTCAACCAGTCGCTGGCCCTTCAGGCCGGGGCGATCGCGGCCCTGGAGGAGGCGCCCGAGTGGCCGGCGCAGCTGCGGGAGGTGTACCGGCTGCGCCGCGACCGCATGGTGGCGGCCCTCGAGGCCCAGGGCTGGTCACTGCAGCGGCCCTCGATGGCGCTCTACCTCTGGCTGGGTCTTCCGGAGGTGGCACGGGCAAGGGGTCTCGATTCGGAGTCGTTCTGCGCGGCCCTGCTGGAGGCCACGGGCGTGGCCCTGACCCCCGGCAATGGATTCGGCCCCAGCGGCGAGGGCTGGATGCGGCTGGCGCTGGTGCACCCGGTGGAGGAGCTGGAAGCGGGTGCCGAGCGGATCGGCAAGTGGCTGCGAAGCCTCCATGGGGCGCTGAGCCCCAGCCTTTGAGAACGCCGTGATCGGCCGGATTCAGGCGGCACGTCTCCAGCAGGACATCCAGCCGCTCCGGGCCACGGCTCCGCCTCTGCCCTGGCGGCTCCTGTGGTGGCCCTGCTGCGGCAGCACCGAGCAGCGGCTCGAGCAGGTGCTGGCCTCCGGCGGTCAGCCGCCGCTGGCGCTGCTGGCCGGCCACCAGCGTTTCGGCCATGGCCAGCGGGGTCGGCCCTGGATCTCACCGCCGGGCGGGGTGTGGCTCAGCGCGGCCCTGCCCTGGCCAGAGGAACCCGCCACCAGTGCGGCACTGGGGCTGGCGGTGGCGGTGGGCCTGGTCCTGCAGCTCGAAGCACTCGGACTGACCGTGCAGCTCAAGTGGCCGAACGATCTGCTGGTGGAGGGGCGCAAGCTGGCGGGCCTGCTGCCGCGTCTGAGCTTGCGGGGGGCCACGATTCGTCTGGCCCGGGTGGGGGTGGGTCTCAATGGCCACAACAGGGTGCCGCCCGGGGCGATCAGCCTGCGCGAGGCTCTCGGGCGTCCCACCGCGGCCAGCGATGTGCCGTGCCTGGCGGCTCGCGTGCTCACCGCGCTGGAATGGGCGGTGTCCCACAGCACCGACGCCGAGTTGGTGCGCAACCTGGCGGAACGCCGCCTGCTGGCGCCCGCGGAGGGGGTGGCCTATCGGCAGGACCGCTGGCAGGTGGTGGGCCTGAGCGTGGATGGGGGTCTGCTGCTGAGTCGCGCAGGCGAGCGGATCGTGCTCAGACGCAGCTTCTGAGGTCTCCGTTGGCAGGGGTCAGTTGTGCGGCTGAACACTGACGGTGTTCTTTAAGCTTCTGGCGATGAGCTCGAATTCCGGTTTGCGTCGCTACTCCTGGCATTCCCGCCTGCTGCTGGGCTCGCTGGTGCTGGCGTCAGCCCCCCTGAGCCTGGCCCAGTTGCAGCCTCCGGCAGAGCTGGTGGCCCCGGTGGAGCCGCCCACCCCGACCGCACCCCAGGTCCCGGCGGCCCCGGCTGCGGCTCCCCAGGCTCCAGCTCCCCGGGCCCTGTCCCCTCGCCTGGCCAACGATCCCCCGGCAGCCCTGAAGCCGAGCTTCGATCAGGTTCCCCAGGCCCGGTCCCGCCGCTTTGATCAGTCACTGGATGAACTGGTGCGCCAGGGGATCGTCACCCCTGCCGAGCGCAGCAGGGTTCAGTCCTCCGGCGCCCTGCGACCCGGTCAGCTGCCTGCCCACCAGCAGGCCTGCAGCAGTGGGGCTCTCTCCGACCAGGAGTGCCGCACCGGGGTGTCCGTGCGCTGGCGCGGGCGCAATCCCCTGGAGGCGGAGCTGCTCGGCGATGGCGGCAAGGCCAGCGGAGCTCTGATGGCCGGTGTGGGCCGCCTCGGCAGTGACGGCATGCCCCTGCCGCCCATCACCGTGCCCGTTTCGGCGCTGCTCTCGGGTGCCGGCGGCAGTTTCCGCCTCAGTGATGTCTTCGGTGTGACGCCCCGCCCCGCCCCCCTGGCGGGTAACGGCAACCGCGGCCTGCTCTTCCCTCTGATCGGCTCGGCCGTCACCACCAGCGGCTTCGGCTGGCGCCTGCATCCGGTGCTGGGCAGCTGGTTGATGCACGCCGGCAAGGACCTGGCGGCTCCGGAAGGCACACCCGTGGTGTCAGCCCTCTCCGGGCGGGTGGTGAGCAGCGGTGTGGCCGGTGGCTATGGACTGGCCGTTGAGATCGAGCACAGGAACCCCCTTCGTCGCACCCTCTACGGGCACCTCTCTGAGCTTTACGTCAAAGAAGGGGAACTGGTGAAGCAGGGAGCGGTGATCGGACGGGTGGGCAGCACGGGACTGAGCACGGGTCCGCACCTCCATTTCGAACTGCGGTTGCCGGACAATGGCGGCTGGGTGGCGGTGGACCCCGGCATGCTCGATCCCGGCGGTTCGGCGGTCGGTGGCCCCGATGCCATCGCCCTGCTGATGGGCCAGCTCCTGCAGAGCCTGGAGAGGCCTGTGGCCCCGGCCCAGGCGGCAGGCTGAACCTGATGACGGATCCTGGATGAGTGGATCAGTCGGCGATACGGCCGTCGCGGAAATGAACCACTCTCTGGGCCCGTGCGGCCACGTCGTCTTCGTGGGTCACCAGCACCACCGTCATGCCCTGACGATGGAGGTCGTCGAAGATCTCCAGCACCTCCTGGGTGGTGTGGGAATCAAGTGCACCTGTGGGCTCATCGGCCAGCAGCAGGGCCGGCTGGTTGATGATCGCCCGGGCCACCGCCACCCTCTGCTGCTGTCCTCCTGAGAGCTCGTTGGGCTTGTTGTTCAGGCGCTGGGCCAGCCCCACCCGTTCAAGGGCCGCCACGGCCCGTGCACGACGCTCCCTGGCGGGGATGCCGGCATAGACCATCGGCAGGATCACATTGTCGAGCGCACTCATCTGCGGCAGCAGGTGGAACTGCTGGAACACGAAGCCGAGACTGCGGTTGCGCAGGTCCGCGAGGGCGTCGTCATCGAGTTGCTCCACTGGAACTCCCCGCAGCAGGTAGGTGCCGGAGGTGGGGCGATCCAGACAGCCAATGATGTTCATGGCTGTACTTTTCCCCGACCCGGAGGTGCCCATCACCGCGAGATAATCGCCGGGCTGGACGGTGAGGCAGAGGTCGTCGAGGGCCCTCACCTCCGTATCGCCGGACCCGTAGATCTTGGTGATGTGCTCGAGGCGAGCAACTGGTTCCGGATCAGCCACCGGACTGGGGCCGGGGCGAGTTGACATGGCGGGGGCGCCCGGTCGGCTCATCCCAGGGCCGCGGCGGCGGATTCACTGGCCGCGATGGCGTGCTGCAGCATCGGCGTTCCCGACACAGCCGCATTGGCCCAGGTGAACAACGGATTTGAGAGGATTCCACCGATGGCGGTCACCAGCACGCAGCCCACCAGAGCGGCTCTGAGGGGTTGCATCCCAGCGAGGCTCCAACTGATCTCCGGGTAGGCCTTCACCACATCCGAGGCTTCCTGGGGTTCCTTCACCACCATCATCTTGATCACGGAGATGTAGTAGTAGATCGACACCACCGACGTGATCAGTCCGACCACCACCAGGAGGTATTGCTGGTCGGCCCAGCCGGCGAAGAAGAGATAGATCTTGCCGAAGAAACCGAGCATCGGAGGGATTCCGCCCAGGGAGAGCAGGCAGAGGCTCAGCCCCAGGGTGATCAGGGGATCCTTCTGGTACAGGCCGGCGTAATCGGAGATGCGGTCGCTGCCGGTGCGCAGGGAGAAGAGAATGATGCAGGCGAAAGCGCCCAGGTTCATGAACAGATAGGCCGCCATGTAGAGCACCATCGCGGCGTAGCCGTCCTCGGTGCCGCAGACCAGCCCGATCATCACGAATCCGGCCTGACCGATGGAGCTGTAGGCCAGCATCCGCTTCATCGAGGTCTGCGCCAGGGCCACCACATTGCCCAGGGTCATGCTCAGGACCGCCAGCACCGTGAACAGCACCTTCCACTGGGCATCGAAGCTCTCGAAGCAGCCCACCAGCAGCCGCAGGGCCAGGGCGAAACCGGCGGCCTTCGAGCCCACCGAGAGGAACGCGACCACGGGGGTCGGCGAGCCTTCATAGACATCCGGGGTCCACTGGTGGAAGGGGACTGCCGCGATCTTGAAGGCCACCGTGGCGAGCACGAACACCAGGGCAAGGGCCGTGACGGGAGTCGCGCTGGTCTGCAGGGCCAGGCCGACCGCCTCCAGGCTGGTTTCGCCGCCGGTGAGGCCATAGAGGAGCGAGGCTCCGTAGAGGAACACCGCCGCGGCGGCTGAGCCAACGAGGAGGTACTTGAGGGCGGCTTCCCCGGACCGGGCATCCCGCTTCATGTAGCCGGAGAGCAGGTAGCTCGAGACCGAGAGGGTTTCCAGCGAGATGAAGATGCTCACCAGATCGGTGGCGCCGCAGAGGAACATCGCTCCCAAGGTGGCCGCCAGCAGAATCGCGGCGTATTCCCCCACAGGTGTTCCGCTGCGCTCCACGTAGCGCCAGCTGATCAGCAGGGAGAGCAGGGTGGATGCGGCCACGACGCCGCGGAAGGCTATCGCCAGGTTGTCGGCCAGGAAGGAACCAAGGAACGAGGGCTCGAGGGGGGCGTTCCACTGCAGGGCCAGCAGCACGAGGGCAGTGCCCAGGCCCCCATAGCAGATGGGCGGGACCCAGCGGCTGGCGGCCTCTTCCCCGGCCAGATCAACCAGCAGGCAGGCCAGCAGGGCCACGAGCACGGCGGTCTCGGGAGCTATGGCACCGGCGTTGAGCTGCAGGGCCGTGATGACCGGAGCTCCTCCACCGGCCAAGGCGCAAAACACCGTCATCACTGGTCTACGGCAGGGCGTGATGACGCGGACTGTAGCCGCGATGGCAGGACTTGTTGGGCAGCTGGTTTGGCAGTGCGGCCCCCCGATGCGATAAAGAGGGAACCGGTTTATGCCTGCCTGTGGCGCACACGCTGGTCATCGTCGAGAGCCCCACCAAGGCCCGCACCATCCGCGGCTACCTGCCGAAGGATTTCCGGGTCGAGGCGTCGATGGGACACGTGCGTGACCTGCCCAACAACGCCAGTGAGATTCCGGCGGCCCACAAGGGCGAGAAGTGGGCCAACCTCGGCGTCAACACTTCCCATCAGTTCGAACCGCTCTACGTGGTTCCGAAGGACAAGAAGAAAGTCGTCAAGGAGCTGAAGGAGGCCCTCAAGGGTGCCGATCAGCTGCTGCTGGCCACGGACGAGGACCGGGAGGGGGAAAGCATCAGCTGGCACCTGCGCGAGCTTCTGAACCCCAAGGTGCCCGTGAAGCGGATGGTGTTTCACGAGATCACCCAGGAGGCGATCGGCCGTGCCCTCGAGGAGACCCGCGACCTCGACATGGAGCTCGTCCATGCCCAGGAGACCCGCCGGATCCTGGATCGGCTTGTGGGCTACACCCTCTCGCCCCTGCTCTGGAAGAAGGTGGCCTGGGGACTCTCCGCCGGCCGGGTGCAGTCGGTGGCGGTGCGGTTGCTGGTGCAGCGGGAGCGCGCCCGCCGGGCTTTCCGCAGCGGGTCCTACTGGGATCTCAAGGCTCGCCTGCAGCACGACAGCAGCGCCTTCGAGGCCAGGCTCACCCATGTCGGCGACGAGAAGATCGCCGGCGGCTCAGATTTCGATGAAACCACCGGCGCCCTCAAGGCCGGTAGCAAGGTGCGCCTGCTGGAGGAATCGGAAGCCCGCAGCCTGCGCGAAACGGTGCTCAGCCAGCCCTGGCGGGTGGCTGAGGTGGAGGCCAAGCCCACCACTCGCAAGCCGGTGCCACCCTTCACCACCAGCACCCTGCAGCAGGAGGCCAACCGCAAGCTGCGCCTCTCGGCCCGCGACACCATGCGCACCGCCCAGGGCCTCTACGAGCGCGGCTTCATCACCTACATGCGCACCGACTCGGTGCATCTCTCCGATCAGGCGATCAACGCCGCCCGCGCCTGTGTCAGCGAGAAGTACGGGGCCGAGTATCTCAGCCCGGCTCCGCGGCAATTCACCACCAAGGCCCGCAACGCCCAGGAGGCCCACGAGGCCATCCGACCCTCCGGCGACGCCTTCCGCACCCCCAGGGACACCGGCCTGGATGGCAAGGATCTGGCTCTCTACGAACTGATCTGGAAGCGCACCGTGGCCTCCCAGATGGCCGAGGCGCGGCTGACGATGCTGAGCGTGGAGCTGCAGGTGGCGGAAGCCAGCTTCCGCGCCAGCGGCAAGCGCATCGATTTTCCCGGGTTCTTCCGGGCCTATGTGGAGGGCAGCGACGATCCCGAGGCTGCCCTCGAAGGCCAGGAGGTGCTTCTTCCTTCCCTCTCCGTCGATGACCGGCCCCAGTGCGCGGGCGCCGAAGCCCTCGGCCACCAGACCCAGCCGCCGGCGCGCTACAGCGAGGCTGCTCTGGTGAAGATGCTGGAGAAGGAGGGCATCGGCCGCCCGTCCACCTACGCCAGCATCATCGGCACGATCATTGATCGGGGCTACGCCACCCTCGCGGGCAATGCCCTGACCCCCAGCTTCACGGCCTTCGCCGTGACCGCCCTGCTGGAGGGCCATTTCCCCGATCTGGTGGACACCAGCTTCACCGCCCGGATGGAGTCGAGTCTGGATGAGATCTCCACCGGCAAGTTGGAGTGGCTCCCCTATCTCACTGAGTTCTACAAGGGCGAGAAGGGCCTGGAGACCCAGGTGCAGCAGCGGGAGGACGACATCGACCCCACCGTTTCGCGCACGATCGAGCTGGAAGGTCTGCCTTGCGTGGTGCGGATCGGCCGCTTCGGTGCCTATCTCGAGGCCAGGAAGGTGGGTGACGACGGCAGCGAGGAGCTGATCAAGGCCACCCTGCCCCAGGAGATCACCCCGGGAGAGCTCGACGGCGAGCAGGCCGAGCTGATCCTGCGCCAGAAGAGCGAAGGCCCGGAAGCGATCGGCGTCGATCCGGAAACCGGTGAGGCCATCTACCTGCTCTTCGGTCAGTACGGGCCATACCTCCAGCGGGGCCAGGTCAGCGACGAGATTCCCAAGCCGAAGCGGGCTTCCCTTCCCAAGGGCATCAAACCTGAGGAGCTCAGCCTTGAGGACGCCCTCGGCCTGCTGCGGCTGCCGAGGCTGCTGGGGGAGCACCCCGAAGGCGGCAAGGTGCAGGCGGGTCTGGGGCGCTTCGGCCCCTATGTGGTGCACGACAAGGGCAAGGGCGAAAAGGATTACCGATCGCTCAAGGCCGAGGATGATGTGCTGATGGTTGGTCTCTCTCGAGCCCTTGAGCTGCTGGCCATGCCCAAACGCGGCCGGGGCGGCCGTACGGCCCTGAAGGATCTGGGCACCCCCGAAGGAGCGAGCGAACCCATCCAGCTCTTCGATGGCCCCTATGGGCTCTATGTGAAGCAGGGCAAGGTCAACGCCTCCCTGCCGGAGGGCACCGGCGCCGAGGCCATCACCCTCGAGCAGGCCGTGGAGTTGCTGGCGGCCAAGGCCACCAGCGGCAAGGGCAAGACCGGCAGGACCGCCAAGGCCGGCGCAACCAAAACCACCGCCGCCACCAAGGCCACCACCACCGCGTCGAAGGCCAAGCCCAAAGCTCAACCCAAGCCCAAAGCCGACGCCGCCGGTAAACCCAAGATCCCCACCACCACCAAGACGGGCCGCCCCAGGGCCAGCGCGGTGCGGATCATCCAGGCTGGCCAGGGTTGATGCCCTGCCCCCTCGCCCGTGGTTCGAGCCTGGTCGGGTTGGTGGCCGTCCTCTCCACCTCCCTGGCCGCCTGCACCGGCACACCCCTCGGTGAGCGACTCTCCGGCAGCTTCGGGGCACCGGCCACGCCGGCCGCCGCAGGCACGGCCTCCGGATCTTCAGGGACCGGCCCAGTCGCCGGACCAGCCGCCGCGACATCTCCGTCCACTTCTCCTCCGTCCACTTCGCCCCCGGCGCCCTCCCCGCCGGTGACCGCAGCCCCGGCCAGCCGTGCGGCCAAGCCCGATGGGGCTGCCGCCTCAAGGCCCGATGGGGTTGCTGCCTCCAAGCCCGTCAAGCCGACCGCCGGCTCCGCCGCTTACCGGATCACCATCAAGCTGCCGGGGGCTGACCCCTCCGCCCCCGCCGAGGCGGTCACCGAGGCCCTGCGGGCTGCCGGGGTGAGCTTCGAAGTGGAGACAATCGAGCGGATGCCCTCCGATGGGGGCCGTACCGCCGCTGCCCCAGCCTCCAGCCCCGCCCCGGCCCCCCGCTGAGTTCCGCTGTGGTGCCTCCGTCGTCTCCCAACACCAGCCTCAGCCGCCGCCAGGCCCGTCAGCTGGTGGAAACCGCCTATCTGGCCTCCGCCACCGCCCTGCTCTGGGCAGGGCTCTACTACCTGCCCGTGGGCGGAGCCCTGTTCCGCCTCGCCCTGCCCCTGCCCCTGGCCCTGCTGCAGGTGCGTCAAGGCTGGAGGCCTGGCTGGGAGGGGGCGGTGGTGGCGTCTCTGCTGCTGGTGGCGCTGATGGGTCCGATCCGGGGCCCCCTGGTCCTGTTCCCCTACGGATTGCTCGCCCTGTGGCTTGGCTGGGGCTGGGGTGCACGCCGCAGCTGGTGGCTCACCTGGGGTGTGGGCCTGCTGATCGGCAGTGCCGGCTTTCTGGTGAGGGTCGCCGTGCTCTCCGTGCTGCTGGGGGAGAATCTCTGGGTGCTGATCACCGCCGCCGCCGCCGGCGTCCTCGAGCGACTCAGCTCCATGCTCAACCTGGGGGTCGGCCCTGACCTGCTGCAGGTGCAGCTGATGGCTCTGGTGCTGGTGCTGGTGCAGAACCTGATCTACGTTCTCGCCCTGCATGCGGTGGCGTACTGGATCTTTCCCCGGCTGCAGGCCCCGATCAGTGAACCGCCGCCCCAGTTGCGTTCCCTGGTGGCGCTCGATCCCCTCTGACTCCCCTTGATCACCCTCAGCGGTGACCCGGACCAGGTCCGACGCTGGTGCGAACGCCTGGCGCGCGACTGGCCCGCCAGTCAGGTGCTGGTGCTGCTTGCCGGGACCGACACCGCTGCGGTGCCGGGAATCTCCGCGGCTGGAGACACCCCTGAGGTGCGGCTGGGCACCGCCGCCGCCGACGCCGAACTACTCCTGCTCGGTCCTTCGGGGCTGCGGCCCCATGCCCTGCCGCCTCTGCCCGCCGGGGTCAGCCCGGCCCTGATTTCCCATGTGGTCTGCCGGGAGCTGGCCCTGGTGCCCCTGGTGGCCGACCTGGGCTGCGCGGTGGCCCCGGCGGTGCCCCATCTGCGCCTGGGCGGCACACCGGCCCGTTGCCTCAGCAGCGGTGCGGCGATGCCTCGGCAACGGGTGGAGCGGCTGCTGCGCCTGGGCCAGCGCTGGTCAGCCCGCTGGGCGGCGGCCCGCCACGACACCGCGACCGGTGAGCCTCCCCCCGTGCTGATCGCCGAATGCGTGCCTGGGGGCACCAGCACGGCCCAGGCGGTGCTCACCGGCCTGGGGGTGGAGGCTGCGGGCCTGGTGAGCGGCAGCCTGCGTCTGCCAGCCCATGCGCTCAAGAGCGAACTCACGGCTCGGGGGCTGGCGGCAGCGGCGGCTGCACCGGGTCCAGGCCCATCCCGGGCGCTGGATCCCCTGGCGGTGCTGGCTGCCGTGGGGGACCCGATGCAGGCGCTGGCTGCGGGGGTGCTGCTGGGGGCCGCAGGCCGGCGGGTGCCGGTGCTGCTGGCCGGTGGCAGCCAGATGGCCGCCGTGCTGGCCCTGGCTCTGGCCCTGGCGCCGGCCCAACAGCGCCCTTGCCTGGCGGAACATGGGGCCCTCGCCACCACCGCCTGGGTGGCCGCGGAACCCGGCAGTGACCTGAGCCTGCTGCTGGAGCGCCTCGGGGAGCGCTGGGGAGTGAGGCCGATGGCCTTTGCCAGCTCCCTTCGCTTTGATCACTGTCGCAGTGCCGCCCTGCGCGACTACGAGCGGGGCTACGTCAAGGAAGGGGTGGGGGCCGGCGGTCTGGCCGTGCTGTGGGAGCTGAGCGGCCGCTCCACCGGGGCGCTGGCTGCCGCCTGTGATCAGGCCATGGAGCGGATGCAGGTGGGCCCCTGATCGCCTCCTAGGGTCCAGCCATGCAGGCCGATCCCCCTCCCTTCAGCTGCTCCATGAGCCGCCGCAGGCTGCTGCAGCTCTCCGCCCTGGCAGGCCTGGGCCTGGTGGGGGGCTGCGGCAGGGGGTCAGCCGTGCAGCTGGTCTACGGGCGCGGTGAGTTGCCCGCTGCCTGGGCGAAGCGCCTTCCCGATCCCTGGCGGGCCATGCCCGTGGATGGCCCCGCAGCGGTGCTGTCGGCCCGCTCTGCTGCCCTGGTGCAGCTGGGGGACGGCTGGCTGGATCCGAGCGAGGCCACGGCCTGGCAGCCGTTCGTGCCGGCGTCATCCCCGGCCGCCGCTGAGCTGTGGGAGGGGCTGGCGCCCCAGGCGCAGCCGCTCACCCGCCTGTTTCGCCCTGAGCCAGCCCCGGCCCTCGCCTATCCCTGGGCCTTCGGCACCTGGTTGCTGGTGCTGCGCAACCGCCGCGACCTGGTGGCCCGTGCGACCGAGGGCTGGTCACTGCTCCTGGATCCCAGCCTGCGGGGAGAGCTGCTGCTGCCCTCCTCACCGCGGCTGGTGATTGATCTGGGCCTGCGTCAGCTGGGGCTCCCTCCGGGCGATCCCGCCAGCCTCAGGGACCCCCGCCTGGTCGAGCAGCTCAGACGTCTGCGCCGCCAGGCCGCCGCCTTCGATGATCGCGATGGCCTCAACCTGTTGCTCTCTGGCCGGGTGGAGGCCGCCGTGCTGCCCAGCCAGCGGGTCCTGCCGCTGCTGCGCAGCGACACCCGCCTGAGCGCCCTGCTTCCCGCCAGCGGGTCGGCTCTCTGGTGGAATCTGCTGCTGCGCCCGTCCCAGACCCGGGAAGTCCCGCCGCTGAGATGGTTGCTGGAGGCCCGTGAGAAGCCTCTGCTCAGCCGCCTGCTGGCAGCCGGCTGGGTGCCGCCTCTGCGCCGGGAGCTCCTGGCCGCTGCCCTCTCCAGCTGGCCGCCGGCGGTGGCCGCCCTGCTCTATCCGCAGCCGGCCGTGCTGGCGCGCTGCACCTCCCTGCCGCCGCTGGCGGAGGACCAGCGTCGCCAGCTGCAATCGCTCTGGGACCGGAGCGGCTCCCGGCCCTAGCCCCAGAGCCGCCGCCGTGGGGCCGCAGCCAGGCGTCGGTGGGTGTCAGCCAGCAGGGCGGGAATCTCCAGCCCATGGGGACAGCGGGGCAGACAGGCGGCGCAGGATCTGCAGGCACTGGCATCGAGTGCTTCCCACCAGTGGCCAGCCCTGCCGATCAGGTTGTAACGCTCGCTGGCGAAGACCTTCATGCCATGGCCCAGGGCCAGATTGCGCAGTCGCAGCAGCTCGGGGATCGGTACGCCGCTCGGGCAGGGCAGGCAGGCCCGGCATTGGCCGCAGCGCTCGGCGCCCAGGCGGGCGCTGCCGTTGGCCTCCAGGCGTTCGAGGGCATCGAGTTCCTGGCTGTCCAGGGGACCGGCAGCGGCCCTGAGTTGTGCGGCGAGCTCCAGATCCTGCCTTCGTTCGGCCCCGAGGGTGAGGCTGCTGATTCCTTGGGCCAGCAGGAATCGGTAGGCCAGCCGCAGGGGCTCCAGGGGCGCGCAGTCGGCGGTCAGCTCCGCTGGTGGGTCATAGAGGCGTCCGCCCTTGTCGGCCGGTGAAATGGCCAGGACCCCCAGGCCCCCAGCCAGGGCCCGCCGGGCCAGCGGCAGCCGCTCCTGATCGAAGAGATGCAGATGCAGGCTGCAGAAGCTGAACCGCCCGCTGGCCAGGGCCTGCTCGATCAGCGGGGTGGAACCATGGCTGCTGAACCCAAGCTGACCAGTAAGCCCCTGCGCCAGGGCCCACTCCAGCAGATGGGCCCCTGCCCCATGAAGGGCCCAGTCCAGGTGCTCGGGCCTGTTGAGCCCATGCACCGCGAGGTTGTCGAGGCGGCCTGCCCCCAGCCGCTCCAGGCTCGCGCGCAGCTGAGTCTGGCCGCTCTCGAGGGAGGCACCGGGAAGGATCTTGCTGGTGAGCACCAGATCGGCGCGGTCGCTGGGGCGGCTGGCACCGATCCGGGCCAGGGCCTGACCCAGGTAGGCCTCGGCTGGACCGTAGGAGGGGGCCGTCTCGACGTGGTTGATGCCCGCATCAAGCGCAGCCTCAAGCACCTCCAGCATCTGCTCGGGGCTACCGAGGGCCCGCATCGTGCCCAATGTGAACAGGGAGACCTCAGGGCCGGTGCCGAACGGGCGCCGCTCTGGCGGCACGCCGGCCTCAGGCGTTGCTGGAGGAGGGGGCTGGTGGTTCATCCATCGGTCCGTTGGCGGGACCGGTGCCCGCATCATCCGGGCCTGACTCGTCTTCGCCGCCTTCGGGGCTGTCCTGACGCTGGGCCCTGCCGAGGTTGCGGATCAGCTCGGCGGGACTCACCTGGTCGAGAAAGCGGCGAAAATCGGCCTTCTCCTCGGCATCGGCCTCGGAATCCACCGGGATCGAGGCATCGGCCACCACCTCCTCCAGCATCCAGATGCTGCTGCCGGTGCGCAGGGCCAGGGCGATCGCATCGCTGGGCCGGCAGTCGAGTTCGCTGGCCTCGCCATCGGAATCGGTGAGCTTGAGTACGGCCCGGAAGGTGGCGTCCTCGATCGAGTGGATGATCACCCTCTCGAGGCTGACCCCGCCCACCGCCATCAAGGCGGCCATCAGGTCGTGGCTGAGGGGGCGGGGCGGGGTCGTTCCCCCCAGGCCCGCAAGGATGTTCTGGGCCTGGGCCTGGTCGATCCAGATCGGCACCTGGCGGCGGCCGGACGGATCCCGGAGCAGCACGATCGGGCTGCGGCTGGCCGCATCCAGGGCGATTCCGGCAACGCGCATCTCCACCATGGTCCTGAAGCGCTGGCCCTTTATCCGATTATGGCCAGCAGCGCCGCAGCCCTCCATGTTTACCGGTCTGGTTCAGGCGGTGGGCCACCTGCGGCGCCATGTCCACGGCGTCACCGTCGAGGGCCTGAGCGGCATGGATCCACTGGCCCTCGGCGACAGCGTGGCGGTCGATGGGGTCTGCCTCACGGTCAGTGCGCTGATGGCGGATGGCTTCCGCGCCGATGTCAGTGAGGAGACGCTGCGGCGCAGCACCCTGGCCGCCAAGGCCGAAGCCGGTGCGGCCGTGAATCTGGAGCCGGCGCTGCGGCTGTCGGATCGCCTGGGGGGGCACCTGGTCAGCGGCCACGTCGATGGCCTCGGCGAGGTGCTGGCGGTGGCGCAGGAGGCGGGCTCCTGGCGGTTGGAGCTGGCCTGGGTCGATCCCGCCTATGGACGCTATGTCTGCGAGAAGGCCAGTGTGGCCGTAGACGGCATCAGCCTCACGGTGGCGGGCAGCAGCCCGGCCGGGGACCGCTTCTGGATCGCCGTGATCCCTCATACCTGGGGGAGCACCACGCTGCTGGAGCGGAAGGTGGGCGACCGGGTCAACCTGGAGGCGGATCTGCTGGCGAAGTACACCGAACGTCTGCTTCAGCAGGAGCCGTCGCCTCGGGTATCAGGTCCCCCGCTGGATCGGGCCTGGCTGGCGGAGCACGGCTGGGGCTGAAGTCTCGCCGTAGCCTGTTCCCCCCCGCCGCTGAATGGCCCACCATGACTTCGCCGCTACCGCCCCTGCGTCCTCTCGAGCGGCACCAGGTGGCTGCTCTGCGCACCTTCACCATCGCCGAAGGGGTGCTGATGCTGGTGCTGGGGGTGCTGGCGCTGGTGTTCCCGGTGGTGGCCTCCTTCTGGATCACGGCGATGGTGGCCCTGGCCTTCCTGGTGGGGGGGCTTGTGGGCTGGATCGACAACCTGGTCAGGGCCCGTCAGCTCAGCCGTCGTCACACCTTCTGGCGCCTGGTGGTCTCAACGCTGTTCCTGGTGACCGGCGGCTGGATGATCTCCCAGTTCCGCGGCGGTCCGCTCCAGGTGGCCGATCAGGTGGCGGCGCTGTCCCTGGCCGTGGGGGTGGTGTTTCTGGTGGAAGGTCTGGTGGCGGCACTGGTGGCGATCAGCCACCGAGGTGCACCCGGCTGGGCCTGGGGATTGCTCAACGGCCTGGTCACCCTGGTGCTGGGCGTCTTGATCCTCTCGATGAAACTGGCGGGTCAGCTCTCGGTGCTGGGGATCCTGGTGGGGGTGAGCTTCCTGTTCAGCGGTGTCGACCTGCTGGCCTTCGGCGCCAGCTTTCATCCCGACGAAGACTGAAGTCCAGCCCGGTAACCGCCACACGTGTCAGGACTGTGGAGAGGTGGGAGGAGAGCTGGTTGGCGCGGCATCGGAATCACCGCCGCCCTTCTCCGGTTCGCCTGAACCGCTGTTGGCATCGACGGGTAAAAGCCAGATCGAGCCCGTTTCGTGGTGGATCTGGATGTGGAACTCCTGGCCGGGCTCCAGACCCATGCGCCGTGTGTAGGCATGGCCGATGAGCAGGTTGCCGTTGCCATGCACGCGGGTGCGGAACTCAGCCTGGCGCCCCTTGCTGACCCCAGTGCTGGCCGCGGCTCCCCCAAGCCGATAGCCCTTGGCTTCCACCAGGGCCCGGTAGAAACTCTTCTTCAGCAGCCGTCCCCCCGGGCTCACATAGCCGCAACCCCGGGCGATTTCATCTTCCGAGCAATTGCTGAGGGAGCGTGCCTTGTCGAGCAACTCCTTGCCCTGAAGCATGGTTCTGCCGAGTGACGGCATGACATTCGACATGATTGTGACAGTCCTGTCCCCGATTTTGGCCATGAGGATGCAGATTCGGCAAGGCTCCTTTCTTCAGAGCAGGTAGAGAATCCCGTAGAGAATCAACCAGATGCCATCGACGAAGTGCCAGTAGAGCTCGGCGGCTTCGACGCCAAAGTGATGATCGGCCGTGAATCGGCCAGGGGTGCGGGCCTGCCACCAGACGATCAGGATCATCAGAGCCCCCAGCGACACGTGCAGCCCGTGGAATCCCGTCAGGGCATAGAAGGTGCTGGCGTAGAGATTGTCGGTGAGCCCGAAGGGCAGGGAGAAGTACTCCACCATCTGGCCGCCCAGGAAGGCCAGGCCCAGGCCGGCGGTGATCAGCAACCAGAGACGGCAGGCCCCGAGCTGATCCTGGCGCAACTCCCTGGCGGCGCGATGAAAGGTGAAGCTGCTCAGCACCAGCAGCACGGTGTTGATCGTGGGCAGGATCAGCTCCAGCTCGTAGACCGCACCGGCCGGAAGGGGATTCACGGCCCTGAAGGTCAGGTAGGCGGCGAAGAATCCGGCGAAGGTCATGCCATCGGCCACCAGGAAGGTGGCCAGGCCGAACATGCGGTGGTCGGGATGGCCCTCCTCCGCCGCAGCGTGGGGCAGGGGCGCTGATCCCTCGGACAGAGGCAGGGCGAGGGTGTCGGAGGGGGATTGATCCGAGCTGGGGGAGAAAGCTGTCATGGCGGCTCCTGGCGATGAAGGAGAAAATCAGGGACGGCTGGGAATGGGGTTGGCCCGGGAGTCATCGCGACGGCCGGACCAGGGCCCGGTCATTGACCGCTGGACCAGATCTCGCGGCCGGTGGCCGCCCCGAGATCGATCTGGCCAGGAGGAACTCCATAGCCGTAGGGGTGGGTCACCAGGGGGGCTTCACCTGCCCAGTTCTCCACCGGCGGCGGAGAGCTCGTGAGCCACTCCGGCGTGAGGGCGTTCCAGGGGTTGTCGCCGGCGACACGCCCGGAGAAGGCACTCCAGAACACGTTGATCAGGAAGGGCAGGGTGCTGAGCGCCATCAGCAGGGCGCCGACGCTGCTGATCTGATTCACCAGCGTGAACTGGGGGTCATACTCGGCCACCCGGCGGGGCATGCCGTTGAGACCAAGCCAGTGCTGGGGGGCAAAGCAGAGGTTGAAGCCGATGAAGGTGATGAGGAAGTGGAACCTGCCGAGATCCTCATTCAGCATTCGGCCGGTGAATTTAGGGAACCAGTGGTAGATCGAACCGAAGATCACGAAAACGGTGCCGCCGTAAACCACGTAGTGGAAATGGCCCACCACAAAATAGGTGTCGTGAACGTGGATGTCGAAGGGGACCTGGGCCAGGGCCACTCCGGTGATGCCTCCGAAGACGAAGTGGACGATGAAGGCGCAGGAGAACAGCATTGCGCTGTTGAGGGCAATCTTGCCTCCCCAAAGAGTGGCCAGCCAGTTGAAGAACTTGATACCGGTGGGCACCGCAATGAAGGCCGTGGCGATCGTGAAGAACAGGCGCATCCAGGGGGGTGTGGCGCTGGTGAACATGTGGTGAGCCCAGACGATCAAACCCAGAAAAACAATGCCAAGAATTGAATACACCATGGTGGTGTAGCCGAAGAGGGGCTTGCGGGCATGCACCGGCAGGATCTCACTCACCAGGCCGAAGGCCGGCAATACCATGATGTAGACGGCCGGGTGTGAGTAAAACCAGAACAAGTGCTGATACACAACCGCGTTGCCGCCCAGAGCAGGGTTGAAGAAACCGGTGTGGGCAATGATGTCGAAGCTGAGCAGCACCAGGGTGCCCGCTAGAACAGGAGTCGAGAGCACAACCAGGATGCTGGTGCCGAGCATGGCCCAGCAGTACATCGGCAGCTGCATCATCTTCAGGCCCGGCCGACGCATCTTCAGAATCGTGGCGATGAAATTGATGCCACCGAAGATGGAACTGCCGCCCAGGAGCAGCACACTCAGAATCCAGACCACCTGACCAGCCGCCGGCGTGGTCAGACTCAACGGTGGGTAGGCCGTCCAGCCTGACTGGGCGGCACCGGCGATGAAGTAACTGGCGATCAGCAGGAATCCGGCCGGAGGGATCAGCCAGAAGGCCACGGCGTTGAGTCGCGGGAAAGCCATGTCACGGGCACCGACATAAAAAGGAATCAGGTAGTTCCCGAAAGCGCCGTTCACCACCGGCACGATCCATAGAAAGATCATCACGGTGCCGTGGAGTGTCAGGACCTCGTTGTAGACCTCCCGGCTGAGGAAATCCGAGATCGGGCTCACCAGCTCAGCCCGGATCATTCCAGCCAGCGCTCCGCCGACCAGATAGAAGAAAAAGCCGGCCACCATGTACTGCAGGCCGATCACCTTGTGATCGAGACTGAAGCTGAGGTAACGGAGCCAACCCTCGGGCTGAAGCCCAGGCGGCGACGAACTGGTCTGCGACGGAAGGGTGATGGTCATGGAGGCGAGCGGTGTTGCGGTGGGGGACGAGTCAGGGGCTGGATTGGCGGACGCTGGGGGCCTCAGGCCCGACCAGCTCGCCGGCTCCGCTCAGCCTGTGGAGCTGGCGCTGGGGGCTGCGGCCACGGTGGCAGTGTTGTTCTTCTCGAACCAGCTGGCGAACTCGTCGGGTTCATGCACCACGACAGTCGAGCGCATGCCGCCGTGGTAAGGGCCGCAGAGCTCGGCGCAGATGATCGGATAGCTGCCGGCCCTGGTCGGAGTGAAGGTCAGCAGGGTGGGTTGCCCGGGGATGACGTCCTGCTTGAGTCGAAATTCGGGGACCCAGAAGGCATGGATCACATCCCGCGCTTCCATGCGCAACTCCACCGGCTGGCCCTTCTGGACATGCAGCTCTCCGCTGGTGATGTCGCCCTGCGGGTAGTGGAAGAGGAAGGCGAACTGGAGTGCCGTGACTTCCACGGGGAGAGGAGCACCGGCTGAGGCCTGGCCGGACCCGATCCCACCCCAGATCCGCGTTGACGGCTCGGGAGGAGTGCCCAGCACGGAGGCCTGGATCACGGCGCTGACGCTGCTGTCAGTCTCTTGGGAAGAGATCATCGACCCGTGCATGGCGTGGGGATCGCTCAGTGGAACCATTCCGCCCATGCGGTCATAGATGTCGTAGCTGTAGATGCCGACGAACAGCACCACGACCGCTGGAATGGCGGTCCAGAAAATTTCCAGCTGCAGATTCCCTTCAACGGCCACTCCGTCCCCGGACTCACCTTCACGGCGGCGAAAACGGATCAAACTGAACACCAGCAGCCCAAAAATCCCGATGAAAAGGATGCTGCCAATGCTGAAGAGAACCTTGAAGAGTTGGTCGTAAATCGGAGCATTCAGACTTGCCGCCACCGGCAGAAGCTCGACATTCTGGCCAATCCAGAGGCCACTGAGCACAAGGGCCATTCCCACAACGAGGCTGAGAACGGCAGACGGGATCGGCACGACTGGCACAAAGCTCTCTCCACCTTATGGGGATCGCCCGCGCAGCGCTCGGGGTCGCCCGCAAGCTCTCGATGTGCTGCGAAAACCTGTGCGGAACTCAGCACATGATGGCGAGTCGTTGCGGATCGCCCTTGCCTGGGCACGTGCGTGCTTCCCCACAACCGAACGGCAACACCTGCCGTGATCGCTAGCTTTCCCCCATGCAATCCGCTCGTCTCACCACTCTCCTGACCTCCCATCTGGTGGTGGCACTGATCGCGCTGGTGGGCATCGGGGGCGCCACCAGGGTCATGGAAGCCGGGCTGGCCTGCCCCGACTGGCCCCTCTGCTACGGCAGCTTTCTGCCAGGTCGTCAGATGAATCTCCAGGTGTTCCTGGAGTGGTTCCACCGGCTGGATGCCTTTCTTGTCGGTCTGGCGTTGCTGGCCCTTCAGCTGGTGGTGCTCAGGCGACCCGCCGGCCGGCGTCCGGTCTGGCTGATCGCCGCCAGCGCCGCTGCCCTTGCCCTGGTGGCCGTCCAGGGGTTGCTCGGTGCCCTCACGGTCACCCAGCTGCTCCGTTTCGACGTGGTCACGGCCCACCTCTTAACCGCCCTGGTGCTGGTGGCCCTCGTGAGTGCCCTCCACCAGGGGCTGTCCGAACCCGAACGACAGCTCCTCACTGACGCATCCCTGTCCCCCACGTTCCATCCGGGCGGCAACCAGGCTCCCGCTTCGCCGGTTGCTTGGTCCCTGGACCGGCTATGGCGGCACGGCTGGTGGCTGGCCACCGCCGTGACTGCTCTTGCGGTGCTCGTCCAGGCGGTCAGCGGTGCCCTGATGGCCACCCAGTGGGCCTCGGGAAGCTGCCTGAAGTCGGGGGTGGCCTGCAGCTGGCTGGCCCTGCATCGTCAGCTGGCCACGCCCGTGGCCGCGGCGGTCGTGGTGCTGGCGGCCGCCCATCTGCTGGTGAGTCAGAAACGGGGTCGTCAAGGTCCCTATGCCCTTGGGGCTCTGCTGCTGGTGTGCCTGCAGATCGCCCTCGGGGTACTCACCCTGCGCCTCTCCCTCGCGGTGCCCCTGGTCACCGTGGCCCACCAGCTCACGGCGGCCCTGCTGGTGGCCGTGCTCAGTGCCCTGGCCATGCGCCACCGGCCGATCCCCGTTTCCGCAGTGATCGCCGCCGTTCAGCCCCAGACCCCCCGCCTCGAGTCCTGCCATGGTTAGCGCCACCAGCCTCAGCCCTCAGCTCAGCAGCCGCGACCAGGTGGTTCCTTCCCGCTCCAAGGTGCGGCTGCCCCCCTGGCTCGAAATCGCCAAACCCAGGCTGATTCCCCTGCTTCTGGCCACCACCCTCGGGGGAATGGCCCTCTCCGAAGGCTGGCCGATGACGGCACCTCGGCTGGCTTGCACCCTCGGCGGCGGCGCCCTGGCCTCCGCGGCCGCCGGGGTGCTCAACTGCCTCTGGGAACAGGAGCTCGACGGGCGCATGGTTCGCACCAGCGGCCGTGCCCTCCCCTCCGGTCGGCTTTCGGCCGGCACCGCCT
Source organism: Synechococcus sp. UW140 (assembly GCA_943369245.1). Classification (GTDB taxonomy): domain Bacteria; phylum Cyanobacteriota; class Cyanobacteriia; order PCC-6307; family Cyanobiaceae; genus Regnicoccus_A. Next base: position 298,316 of record CALRMN020000001.1, read on the forward strand.
TCGCCGTGGCGGTCTCGCTCACCTGCGCGGCTGCGCTGCTGCTGGTGAGCGGCGTCAACTGCCTTGCTGCCGCGCTTTCCCTGCTGGGCCTCTGCAGCTACGTGTTGCTCTACACCGCCCTGCTCAAGCCCCGCACCACCCAGAACATCGTCATCGGTGGCGTGGCCGGAGCGATCCCTCCCCTGGTGGGCGCAGCCGCGGCCACAGGCCATGTGGGACTGGGTGGCTGGTGGCTGTTCGGCCTGGTGATGCTCTGGACTCCCGCCCACTTCTGGGCTCTGGCCCTGCTGCTCAAGGAGGACTATCGCTCGGTCGGTATTCCGATGCTGCCTGTGGTCAAAGGAACCGAGGTGACCGCCGAGGCGATCGGCCATTACGCCCGGGCCACCGTGCTGGTGAGCCTGCTGGGGGTGCTGGCACTGCCGACCGGCGGCTGGCTCTACGGTCTGCTGGTGATTCCCTTCAACGCCAGGCTGCTGCAGATGGCCCACACACTGGGCCTCGCTCCGGATGAGGTGGCCCCGGCCCGGGGGTTGTTCCGCTGGTCGATCCTCTATCTCTTCGGCATCTGCCTGCTGCTGCTGCTGGCCAGGCTTCCCGGCGCCGAGATCTTCAGCCTCCAGACCGGCGAATTGCTGGCTGAGCTCAATCTCCCCTCCCCCGCTTTCTAGATTGCACGCTTCCATTGGCCGGGCCGGAGTGTCAGCAGCGCAGCCAGAAGCCATGATCCAGCTTGATCAGATCAGCAAGACCTACGGGTCGGTCACGGCCCTCGATGGCCTCAGCCTGCGTGTTCCGGCCGGAAGCCTCTATGGCCTGCTCGGACCCAACGGGGCCGGCAAGACCACGGCCCTGCGCATCCTCTGCACCCTGCTGGCTCCGGATACCGGTGGTGTTCGCGTGGCCGGGCTCGATGCTCTGCAGCAGCCCCGCGAGGTGCGGGAGCGCCTGGGCTACGTGGCCCAGGAGGTGGCCATCGACAAGATCCTCACCGGCCGGGAGATGCTGCGCCTCCAGGGCGCTCTCTATCACCTGGCGCCGACCCACCTGCGCCAGCGGATCGACGAACTGATCCAGCTGTTGGGCATGGGGGGGTGGATCGACCGTCGCTGCGGCACCTATTCCGGAGGCATGCGTCGCCGCCTCGATCTCGCCAGCGGCCTGCTGCACCAGCCCTCGGTGCTGGTCCTGGATGAACCCACCGTGGGGCTCGACATCGAAAGCCGCGCCGTGATCTGGCAGGTGCTGAGGCAGCTGCGCGACGCCGGCACCACGGTGCTGCTCAGCAGCCATTACCTGGAGGAGATCGATGCCCTCGCCGACCGGCTGGCGATCCTCGACGGGGGCCGGGTGATCGCCGAGGGCAGCCCCAGCGAGCTCAAGCGCGCCCTTGGCGGTGATCGCGTCACCCTGAGGGTGCGCGAATTCAGTGATGAGTCGGAGTCCGCCCGGGTGCAGCAGGTGCTCCAGGGCTGCCCGGGTGTGCGTCAGGTGGTGGTGAACCGCGCCCAGGGCCATTCCCTCAACCTGGTGGTGGATGGGGAGGCCGTGATCGATCAGCTGCGCCGGCAACTGAGCGAGGCTCAGCTGCCGGTGTTCTCCCTCTCCCAGAGCCGCCCCAGCCTCGACGACGTCTACCTCCAGGCCACCGGCCGTACGTTGATGGATGCCGAACTGGAGGTGGTCGGCAGCCGTGATCCCAAGGCCGAGCGCAAACAGGCCATGCGCTGATTCCCCTGTCGTGATGTTCCGCCCGATCCTCCGCCCGCCCGCTTTTCCCGTCCCCCGGCCATGACCAGCGCCTCGCCCCTGACGCTCAACGCCGCACCGCCCGATCAGGTTCCGGCCCGGCGTTCCGCCATTGCCGACCTCAGCCAGGAGACCCTGGCTCTCACCCGCCGGCTGTTCCTGCAGCTGGCCCGGCGCCCCTCCACCCTGGTGGCCGGGGTGCTTCAGCCTCTGATCTGGCTGGTGCTGTTCGGGGCGCTCTTCGCCAAGGCGCCGGAGGGCCTGCTGCCGGATGGCATGAGCTACGGCCGCTTCCTGGGGGCGGGCGTGATCGTCTTCACCGCCTTCAGCGCGGCCCTCAACGCCGGCCTGCCGGTGATGTTCGACCGGGAATTCGGCTTCCTCAACCGGCTGCTGGTGGCCCCCTTGCGCTCCCGCAGCTCGATCGTGCTGGCCTCGGTGCTCTACATCACCAGCCTCAGCCTGATCCAGAGCCTGGCGATCATGGTCACAGCGGCCCTGCTGGGCTACGGCTGGCCGGGAGGTGCCGGTCTGCTGCTGGTGCTGGTGACCCTGCTGCTGCTGGTGTTTGCTGTGACCGCCCTCAGCCTGGGCCTGGCCTTCGCCTTGCCGGGGCACATCGAGTTGATCGCGGTGATCTTCGTGGCCAACCTCCCCCTGTTGTTCGCCAGTACTGCTCTGGCACCGATTTCCTTCATGCCCACCTGGCTGGGCTGGCTTGCGGCCCTGAATCCACTTACCTTCGCCATAGAACCCATTCGCGCTGCCTACGCCGGCAGCTTCTCCCTTCAGGCCGTTGTGCTGGAAGCTCCTTACGGGGATGTCACCGGTCTCACCTGCCTGGGACTGCTCGCCGCCCTCGCCCTGGGCCTCTTTCTCCTGATCCGGCCTCTGCTGGATCGCAAACTCAGTTGAGTCCCCCCGTGTCCACCACCCATCCCCCCCTTGCAGCTGACCCGATGTCCCATGGCAGCTCAAGGCTCTCGCCGCAGGATCTGCTCAAGGCACTGGAGCAGCGGGATGGAGCCCTGCTCGCGGCCCACTCCCTGCGCTGGGCCCACCGCCATGGGATCGAAGCGCTGGAGAGCCTGATCCAGGGCCAGGCTGTCGATGAGACCGCACGCCTCTGGTGGCGCGAACAACTGCTGCGTCCAACCCCGGCGGCCGTTGCCACCGATGCTCCTCTTGGTTCCCAGCCTGCAGGGGCTGCCACGATCTCCCCGGCCACGGAGCCGTTGCTCACCCCTCCTGTGCTGGATGACATCCTCCCCCTGCCGGCCGAGTGGATGGTGCCCACAGCCCTCGACCAGCAGCCTCCAGCTCAGGTTGAGCCTGCGGCAATCGCTGACCACGGAGATGCCGTTCAGGCTGAAGCCATGGACGTCGCTGTCATTGAACCCGCTGCCACTGAACCCGTCGGCTTCGGAGCCGCTGCTCCTGAGCCGGCAGCCGCTTCGGCCCTCGAGCCCCTGCCCCCCCTGGCGGAAGCTTTCGGCCCGATACCCGGCCTCGAACCCTTGCCCAGCTTCAACGTGCAGGCCATCTTCGCGATGCAGTCGGAGCTGGCCGAGAAGCCCCTGGCTCCCCCGATCGTTCCGCCGGTGATGGCCCCTCCCCCGGAATTGCAACTGGAGGCCTTTCCGCCTCTGGAGGCTCAATCCCAGCCCGAATCCCTGACTCAACTCCAGCAGGAGACGTCAACCGAGGCCATCGCCATTCCGGCGAATCCCGCTTCAGCGGAGATGGTTCCCGAGAAGCCGGCTGGAGCTCGGCGCAATCCCTTCTCCCGCCTGCGCGGACTGCTCAAGGACTGTGTCGAGGAGGTGGCCAGCACCTTCGGCAACCAGGAGGAGGAGTTCCGAATCCAGTCCCCCACCCCCTTGGAGCCTGGTCCTTCCAGAGCCGAGACCCCGCGGCAGAGGGAAGACCAGGCTGTCCCTCAGGCCTTCACTTCTTCTGACCCGTTGTTGGATGTCTTCCCTGCCCAGTCGCCGGCTCCGCGAGGCCCGATCGCACCGCCCCCCTTCGCGCTGCAGCAGCCTCCGCAGCCCGCCCGGCAGACACGTCGGGGGCGTGGTGGCGAATCGGGCAGCAGCGCAGGCCGGGGTGCTCGGACGAACCGGCCGGCGACCTCATCTCCCGCTCCCAGTCATCCCGCCCTCGATTCGCTGCGTTCCTGGCTGCCGGATGCTCTTGAGCCGGACGACCATCGTCAGGCCTCCTGAGGTCTGTGGTCGCCGTTGATTCGCGCCTGCTTCGAGGAGCCCTGCAGGCCCGTCTGATCGTCTCGGTCCAGGCTCCCCAAGGCTCGCCGATGCGTGATCCCTCGGTGATCGCCGCCATGGCGGAGGCCAGCCTGGCCAATGGTGCTGTCGGGGTTCGCCTCGAGAGCCCCGAGCACATCGGGGCTGTGCGGCAGCGTTGCCCAGGGGCCCTGATCGTTGGCCTCTGGAAGCGGGTCTACCCCGACAGCTCCGTGTACATCACACCAGGCTGGGAGGAGGTGCGCGCTGTGTGGGCGGCAGGGGCGGACATCGTGGCGATCGATGCCACCGCCAGGTTCCGCCCGGGTGGGGAGGAACTGGCCAGTCTGATCGAGCGGGCTCAGCGCGATCTCGGGGCCCCGCTGATGGCTGATGTCGACAGCCTTGAGAACGGACTGCGGGCGTCGGCTCTCGGCTGCCAGTGGGTGGGCACCACCCTGCTCGGCTACACCGAGGCCACAGCCGATCTACGCCCTCCAGCCTGGGAGTTGCTGCCGCTGTTGCGCGAGCAGTTGCCTCCTGAAACCGTACTGATCTGCGAAGGGGGAATCTCCTGCGCAGATCAGGCGGCCAGAGCTCTGGGGGCGGGAGCGGACGCTGTGGTCGTGGGCACCGCCATCACAGGGGTGGATCTGCAGGTGGCCGCCTACGTGGGGCGGATGGCCGAAGGCCCCTGACGGAGCGGCCCACGGGGCGGGCTCACATCATTCCAGGCATGCCCATGCCTCCCATGCCGCCCATTCCTCCCATACCGCCCATTCCTCCCATGCCGTCCATGCCACCGCCGGCACCGGCTGGGGCGGGTGGTTCCGGTTTGTCGGTGATCACCACTTCGGTGGTGATCAGCATGGCTGCGATCGAGACGGCGTCCTGCAGGGCCAGGCGCACCACCTTGGCGGCATCGAGGATGCCGACGGCCACCATGTCGTCGTAACAACCGGTGACGGCGTTGTAGCCCTTGCCCAGACGCTGGGCCTCGGGGACCACCACCGAGCCGTTGGCACCGGCATTGTTGGCGATCTGACGGGCCGGTGCCGCCATGGCCCGCTGCACGATCTCAGCGCCGGTGCGCTCATCCCCGCTCAGGTCGGCGATCAACCCGTCGAGTTCCGTGGCCAGCTGAAGCAGCGTGAATCCGCCGCCCGCCACGATGCCCTCCTCCACCGCCGCACGGGTGGCATTGAGGGCGTCTTCAATGCGCAGTTTGCGGTTGCGCAGCTCGGTTTCGGTGGGGGCTCCCACCTTGATCACGGCTACACCGCCGGCCAGCTTGGCCAGGCGCTCGTTCAGCTTTTCGCGGTCGTAGTCGGAGTCGGTGGCTTCCAGCTCACGGCGGATCGAGGCCACGCGGTTGGCCACGGCGGTGCTGTGGTCCTCGGTGCCAACGATGGTGGTGGTGTCCTTGCTGATCGTGATCCTGCGCATGCGGCCGAGATCACCCAAAGCCACCTTCTCAAGGGTCATGGACCGGTCTTCGCTGATCAGGGTGGCGCCGGTGAGAATGGCGATGTCCTGGAGCATGGCCTTGCGGCGGTCACCGAAGCCGGGCGCACGCACGGCCGCCACCTGGAGTACCCCCCGGTTCTTGTTGACCACGAGGGTGGCGAGCGCCTCGCCAGACACCTCCTCGGCCAGGATCACCAGGGGTGAGCCGGCCCGGGAGACGGCCTCGAGAACCGGAACCAGATCGTTGAGGCTGCTGATCTTGCGATCGGTCACGAGCAGCAGGGCGTTGTCGTACTCACACACCTGGCGGTCGCCATCGGTGACGAAGTAGGGGGAGGAGTAGCCCCGATCGAAGGCCATGCCCTCCGTGACCTCCAGGTCGGTGGAGAGGGAACGGGACTCCTCAACAGTGATCACCCCGTCGGTGCTCACCTTGTCCATCGCCTCGGCCACCATCCGGCCCACTTCCTCATCACCGCCGGAACTCACGGTGGCCACCTGACGGATGGCATCGCCGGCAACGGGCTGGGCCAGGGAGGCGATGCTCTTCACCACCCGGGCCGTCGCCTTCTCCATGCCGCGGCGAAGCCCCACAGGGTTGGCGCCGGCGGCCACGTTGCGCAGTCCCTCGTGCACCAGTGCCTGGGCCAGCACCGTGGCGGTGGTGGTACCGTCGCCGGCCTGGTCCTTGGTCTTGGAAGCCACCTGCTGGATCAACCGGGCCCCCACGTTCTCGAAGGGATCTTCCAGGGTGATTTCCTTGGCGATCGTCACCCCGTCATTGACGATGTCGGGGGCTCCGAAGGACTTTTCCAGCACCACGTTGCGGCCCTTCGGTCCGATCGTGACCCGTACGGCATCCGCCAGGGCATTCACCCCACGCTCAAGCGATCCCCTGGAGGCGTCGGAAAAACTGATCAGCTTGGCCATCGGTCGTGCAGGAGGTGGAGAAGGTCTGACGCCGGGGTGGGACGACCTCCCGGGCGGAGATGGGTACGGCCGCCGCACCCAATGGAATTCAGCGTCCCACAGCGGCCGGGACCGAGTCAGGGGCAGACTGGTGGGGAAAGCCGAATCACTCGCCCACCCGGGCGCTGCGGCAGGACGCATCTGCCGATAAGGTCCAGTGATGGAGGAGAACCTGCGCGCCAGCCTCTCGGCTTCGGTGGCCGATGCGCTCACCGATCCCGCGATCGACACGGTTTCGGGAGCCAGCCTGATGGTCTTCCTGGTCATCGCCGGCCTGGGACTGGCGATGGCCCTCGTCTATGTGCCCCTGCGCCTATTCCTAACGATCACGGCCCGCAGCCGGCGTCTGCGGCTGCTGCAGCGCATTCGCCGCCTGAGGGAGGAGCTGGGGCAGCCGATCCAGTCTTGACGGGCCTCAGCGCATCACCAGGCCGCCATCCACCTGCAGGACCTGGCCGGTCATGTACGCGGCGGCGGGATCGGCGGCCAGAAAACGCACCACACCGGCCACGTCCTCAGGCTGACCGAGCCGGCCCAGGGGGATAGCCGCCTGGATCCGCTCGACGTCCAGATCCTTGGTCATGTCGGAGGCGATGAAGCCCGGGGCCACGGCGTTGACGGTGACCCCACGGCTGGCCAGCTCGGCGGCGGTGCTGCGGGTGAAGCCGATCACACCGGCCTTGGCGGCGCTGTAGTTGGCCTGGCCGGGGTTGCCCATCAGCCCCACCACCGAAGTGATGTTGATGATCCGGCCGCTGCGGGCCTTGAGCATCGTGCGGCAGACGGCACGGCTGCAGAGGAAGACGCCGGTGAGGTTGAGGTCGATCACGCTCTGCCAGTCGGAGGTCTTCATGCGCATCAGCAGCCCGTCACGGGTGATGCCGGCGTTGTTCACGAGCACGTCGAGGCGGCCGCTGCGCTCCAGCACCTGCTTGACCATCGCCTCCACGTCCGTTTCCCGGGAGACATCGGCGCGGTGACTCCAGGCCTGGCCGCCGGTGGCGGTGATGGCCTCCACCACCGCTTCGGCAGCGTCAGCGGACGCGGCATAGTTCACGACCACCTCAGCGCCGCTGGCGGCCAGTTCCAGGGCGATGGCCCGACCGATACCGCGGCTGGCTCCGGTGACCAGAGCCACCTGGCCCGTGAGTGGGGCAACAGCGGATCCGGTCATCGGCGCGACGGCGAGGAGAGGGCGATCGTATGCGCCCCCTGACCACCTTCAGTTGGTCATCTCAGTTGGTCATCGCTTCGACTCCCTCCAGCGCGGGGCCCAGCAGCTGGGCGAAGCGTTGCAGTTCCTCCTTGCTGCCCATCACCACCAGCAACTGGCCCGGCAGCAGCCTCACATCGCCATTGGGGTTGGCGATCAATTTCGGGGGAAGGGGCGCACTGGTGATCCCGCGATACACGGAAGGGTTGTTCACCTTCGGGGCGGGCATGCGCACGGCCAGCACAAGGGCACCGGTGCGCCGACGCAGTTCCAGCTCGGCCAGGGTGCGGCCGTTGAGATCCCCCAGCAGCTGGCCGTTGCTGCTGATCTGAAACTCCTCCACTTCGCAGTCTGATCCAGCCAGCAGGTCCATGAACTGCACCGCCAGGGGACGCAGGGCCGTGGCAGCCATGCTGCGCCCGCCGGCCACGTAGGGACTCACCACCTGATCGGCGCCGGCCAACCGGAGCTTTCGTGCCGCCTCGTCGCTGTCAGAGCGGGCGATCAGGCGGCAGCGGGGCGCGATGCCCCGGGCGCTGAGCACCACATAGAGATTGGCGGCGTTGCTGGGCAGGGCGGCCACCAGGCTGCGGCAGTGGTGAATGCCCGCTTCCATCAGGGTTTCATCCAGAGTGGCATCGGCCTGAAGCACCGGAAGGCCATGCTCCTCGGCGGCCTCCTTGCGGCCCTGGTCCATCTCGACCACCAGCAGCGGCACGCCCTCGGCGGTGATCTGGTCGGCGATCTCCCGGCCGATGCGGCCATAGCCGCAGAGAATCACGTGGTCATTCATTGTGAGAAGCCAGCGGCGGAAGCGGAGTTCGCGCATCCGGCGGAAGTAGCCGGAATCGGTGAGCCCGAGCAGCCCCTGGATGGTCAACTGGACCACCACCAACCCCCCGGCGATCGAGAGGGTGGTGACCACACGGCCGGCCCCGGAGAGGGGCTGGGTGGTGCCGTCGCTCCAGCCCAGGGTGGTGAGGATCACCAGCACCATCCAGTAGCAGTCGCCCCAGTCCCAGCCCTCGGTGAAGCGGTAGCCCGCCGCCGAAAAATTCACCAGGGCGACCAGGGCGATCAGGGGGGATCGCCAGGGCTGCCGGATCCTGGAGGAGGGAGGCCTGGGGCGTCGACGCCTGGGGGGTGGAGGCATCCGCGGCGCCGGGGTTGAAGAGGGGACGCTCAGCCCAGACCAAGGGCCTGCAGGACGTCAGCAACATCGAGCTCGTGCAGGGACGTTGCCTCACCAAGCCCCTGTACGCCAGGGCGGGAGGGCAGGCTGTCGCCGCTGCGACCCAGGGCCACCAGGGGGGTGCCGCTCAGGAGGGCCAGTTCGGTCGTGATCGGATCGCGGCTGAGCACCACGTCGGCGGCGGCCACCTCGGCGGCCCGCTCCAGCGGGCTGCCATCACGTCGGGCCTGCTGCACGCGAAGCTGAGGCAGCCGCCCACGGATCGCCTCCGGCAGCTCCTGCCAGCGCTGGGCCGGCCAGTCAGGTTCTGCCGCCATGGGCTGGGGGTCGGGGGCCAGCAGCAGGAGGGGGCCATCACCTGCCGGTGCAGCGGCCAGCGCCTTCTCCAGCGCGGATTTGGGCAGGCTGAGGCGGAAGCCGGCCGCATCGAGGGGCACGCCGATCGGGCGCAGCCAGGCATCGAGGGTCTGGTTGGGCCAACCCGGCTGGCGGTTGACGGTGCTGGTGGCAGAGAAGCCCCCGGTCGCGATCCGGGTGGGGATGTGGCCGAGGGACAGCATCAGATCGATCGGCCAGCCGCTGCCCAGGTTCAGACAGACCTGGAAATCGGGTTCGCGAACGCCCCCCAGCAGGTTGGCCCAGTCGGCCAGGCTCACCCCTTGATCGAAGCCGTAGCCGAGAACTTTCTCCACCGCCGGCACCAGCTTCCAGGCCGCGGCCACCCCGGGGGGGCAGGCCACCTGAATCTGGGCATGGAGATGGCTGGCGACGGCGGCCACCGCCGGAACGGCCTGCAGCTGAGTTGCCATGCCGCCCGGGATCAATACAAGAACACGCATCGGAGCGGCGGCTGGAAGGCGGCGGGCGGCCTGATTGTATGAATCTGGTCAGGTTTGTCCGCTGCGAGGGAGTCCCTTGTGCATTTGCTGATTGCCGCCGCTGGCAGTGGCCGCCGAATGGGTGCCGAGCGGAACAAGCTGCTGCTGCCTGTGGCAGGACGCCCCGTGCTGGCCTGGACCCTGGAGGCGGCCCTCGCCACGCCGGAGATCAGCTGGATCGGGGTGGTTGGTCAGAGCCGGGATCAGGCGGAGGTGGAGGCCCTGGTGGCCGCCGCAGCGCCCGATCGTCCCGTGCACTGGATCCTGGGCGGTGACACCCGCCAGGAGTCGGTGCGCCTCGGCCTGGAGGCTCTGCCGCCGGAGGCTGAAGCGCTGCTCATCCACGACGGCGCCCGCTGCCTCGTGGAGCCGGAACTGATCAGCCGCTGCGCCGCCGCGGCCGCCCGGGGGGAGGCCGTGATCGCCGCGGTGCCGGTGTCGGACACGATCAAGCGGGTGGCGGCCGACGGCACCATCGAGGACACCCCCGATCGCCGGGTGCTCTGGGCGGCCCAGACTCCTCAGGGTTTTCCTCTGGCCCAGCTGCGCCGTGGCCATGCCACCGCAGCGGCCGAGGGCTGGAGTGTCACCGACGACGCCTCCCTGTTCGAGCGCCTGGGCTGGCCGGTGCGGGTGATCGAGTCCTCGGCTTCCAACATCAAGCTCACCACCCCGTTTGATCTCACCGTCGCCGAGGCGTTGCTGGCGGCACGCAGCGGCGGTTCCTAGAGCAGCAGGCTCAGCTCGCCGCATTCCCCATCCAGGCGGCAGGGCACCCCCAGGGGCAGGGCGCCGTTGCCGGGTTCATGGCCCACGGGCAGCCCCGCGAGGACGGGGATGCCGAGGTCGGCGGTGCGTTCGCGCAGCACGTGCTCGAGGCTGAAGCGTTCACCTGCCGATACCAGTTCTTCGTCGGGTTCCTCACAGCCCTGGAAGCTGCCGAAGCCGATCCCGGCCAGCTGCTGCAGCGCCCCACAGAGGCGCCAATGGGTGAGCATGCGCTCGATCCGGTACGGGGCTTCGCCCACGTCTTCCAGGATCAGCACCGCCCCCCTGAGATCGGGCAGGTGCTCCGTGCCGAGCAGATGGGTGGCCACTGTGAGATTGGCCACCAGCAGCGGTCCTTCGGCCTGCCCACCCCCCCATGGGATTCCCTGCAGGGCCCCCGGCGCTTCGCCGAAGAGCAGCCGGCGCAGCCGGTTCTGGCTCCAGGACGGCTCGGTCGCCAGGGTGGTGACCATCGGACCATGGACCGCTCCCCGCAGGCCACGGGCCTGCTGGGCCAGCAGCAGGGAGGTCACATCGGAGAACCCCAGCAGCCAGCCCTCAGGGAGGGGCAGCGGTTGCTCCAGCAGGCGTGCTGCCCCCCAGCCGCCCCGCACGCAGGCCAGCAGCGCGGCCGGCTCGACAGGAGCGGTCCGCTCGCCGGTCGAGCCGGCCTCTCCGCCCGGCAGCAGGTCGGCCAGGCGTTCATGATCCTGCCCAGCCAGATAACCCCAGCGCCGCCCAGGGGAGAAGGGGAGATCCACCTTCAGTCCCCAGCCCTCCAGCACGGCGATGCCGGCCTCCAGCCGCTGGCGCTCCGCCAGGGCGGAGCTGGCCGCCACCAGCCTCACCCGGTCCCCTGGCCGTAGGGGGGCTGGCAACCAGGCGCTCATGCCCCGCGCCCCAGCACCAGGGCCAGCAGCAGCAGGGAGCCGAGCTGCACCTGACGGCTGAAGTGCTCCCCGTAGCGGGAGCGCGGCGGCTGCCCCCGCAGGCGCCAGGCTTCCCGCTGCATGCCCGCCGCCGCCAGGCTCCACAGGGGCCAGAAGATCCAGCCCACCCCGGCACCGGTGGCCGCCGCCGCCAGCAGCAGGGCGGCGGCGGCATAACTGAGGGCCACCGCAGTGGCTGCGTCGTCCCCCAGGCTGAGGGCACTGCTGCGCACTCCCAGGACGGCGTCATCCGTCCGGTCGGCCATGGCGTACACGGTGTCGAAGCCGAAAGTCCACAGCAGCGTGGCCAGCCAGGCGAGCAGCAGGGGCCAGCCTCCTCTCAGGCCTGCCGTGGCCGCGGCCCAGGGGATCAGCACCGCGAACCCCCAGCAGAAGGCCAGCACCAGCTGGGGATAGGCGAACCAGCGCTTGGCCGAGGGGTAGAGCAGCACCGGCGGCAGGGAGGCGGCCGCCAGGGCCAGGCAGAGGCCGCGGCCGGCAGCCGGCAGAGCCAGCACCACCGCCAGGGCGACCAGCAGGCAGCCCACCAGCAGGAACATTGCCTCGGCAACTCCCACCCGGCCACTGGCCATCGGGCGTGTGCGGGTGCGCTCCACCAGGCGATCGATGCGCCGGTCCCAGAGGTCATTGGCCACGCAGCCGGCTCCGCTCACGGCCAGGCCCCCGGCCACGATCAGGCCCACCAGGGAGGGGGCTGGAGGGGCCTGGGGGGTGAGCCAGAGGGCCCAGCCGGCCGGGATCAGCAGGATCAGACGTCCGCTGGGCTTATGCCAGCGCAGCAGCTCGAACCAACCCCGCAGGGAGGCGCGGATGTTCATCGACGCAGGCTACGGCGCTTCGGGGCTGGGGATGCCCGGGGTCGCGAGATGGGGCGACTGGCTGCGGGCTTCAGTGGCAAAGTGGCGCGGTCAGTGCCGGCTGGTCGCCCGATGGTCTCACCCGACCCCGCCGTCACGGTGGTCGCTCCCGTCAGCCAGGGCTCCGGCGCTGGGCTAAGGCATGTGGCGGCCATTGACATCGGCTCCAACTCCATCCACCTGCTGATTGCGGCGGTCGACCCGGAGCTGCGCAGTTTCCGTCTGGTGTTGGCGGAGAAGTCGTCCACCAGGCTGGGGGAGCGGGACCCCGAGACGGGCGACCTCACCCCTGAGGCGATCGAGCGCGCCTTCATCGCCCTGCGCCACTGCTGTCAGCTGGCCGAGAGCCACGGGGTGGAGCAGATCCTCACGGCCGCCACCAGTGCAGTACGGGAGGCACCCAATGGCCGCCTGTTCGTGCAGGCGGTGCAGGAACAACTGGGTCTGGAGGTGGACCTGGTCAGCGGCCAGGAGGAGGCCCGCCTCATCTATCTTGGGGTGCTCTCGGGCATGGCCTTCGGTGACACCCCCCACCTGATCCTGGATATCGGTGGTGGCTCCACCGAACTGATCCTGGCCGACGGGGCCGATGCCCGTGAACTCACCAGCACCCGGATCGGCGCGGTACGTCTGCAGAGGGATTTCATCCGCGAGGACCCGATGCCTCAGGCCAGGCTCACCTTCCTGCGGGCTTTCATCCAGGGGTCGCTGGAGCCGGCCGTTGAGAGGGTGAAGCGTCAGCTGCGGCCAGGGGAAGTGCCGGTCATGGTGGGCACCAGCGGCACCGCCACGGCCCTGGCGGCCCTGGTGGCCGCCGAGCAGGAGCGCACCCCCCTGCGCCTGCAGGGATTCCGCATGAGCCGGGAACAGATCGATCAGCAGGTGAACCGGCTGACGACCCTGACCCCGGAGCAGCGGCGCTCCCTGCCCGCGATCAATGAGCGCCGCGCCGAAATCATTGTGCCGGGGGCGCTGGTGCTGCAGCAGGCGATGGCGATGCTGCAGACGGGGGAGATGGTGATCAGCGAGCGGGCCCTGCGCGAAGGCCTGATCGTGGACTGGATGCTTCGCCACGACCTGATCGTCGACCGCTTCGCGTACCAGAGCGGCATACGCAGACGCACGGTGCTTCAACTGGCCCAGCGCTACGGCGTCGACCAGACGCGTGCCGATCGGGTGGCCCAGCATGCCCTCAGCCTCTACGACCGCTGCCGCGGGGTGCTGCATCACGACGAGGGGGAGGGTCGGCAGTTGCTCTGGGCCGCGGCGATGCTGCATGGCTCGGGCCAGCACATCAACATCGGCGCCTACCACAAACACAGCTGGTATCTGATCCGCCATGGCGACCTGCTCGGATACTCCGAAACCGAGCAGCTGATGGTGGCGGCCATTGCCCGCTACCACCGCCGCAGCCTTCCCAAGAAGCGGCACGAAGCTTGGCTGCTGCTGCCGGGCCGTGAGCAGAGGCGCACGGTCAACGCGATGGCGATGCTCCTGCGGCTTGCCGCTTCCCTCGATCGCCGTCCCACGCCGGCGGTTGCAGCCCTGCGCATCTCCTGCAGCACCAGTGAGCTGAGCATCGGGCTCGAGCCGGCCTCGGCTCTGGATCTGAGCCTGGAGCGCTGGAGCCTGCAGGGATGCGCCGAGCCTCTGGCGGAGGCCACTGGGGTGAGGTTGCTGGTGGAATCCGACAGCCGGTAGCGAAGACGACCGCAGGACCGGCCCTGCTGTCGCCATGACAGACGCAGGACATTCCTGTTGTCAGTTCCATGGACTCTCCGACCGCCTTCGTGGCCGTGGCCCTTGCCGCCGTGTCCTGGGATGGGGTGCTCACCCGAGCCGGTTCCCGGGCTCTGCGCCACTCGCTCGACTATCGCGTGCCCTTCAATCAGATGGGCGATGCGGCGATGATTCAGCTGTTCGACCGGCTGCTGGCCGATCTACGCAGCGATGGGGCCCCGATCCTGATGGCTCGAGCAGCGCTGCAACTGGATCCCCACGAGCGCCGCACGGCCTTTGCGGTGGCGGCTGAGATCATGCGCTCCGACGGGCCATTGGTGGCTCAGGAACAGCAGATCCTCGCTGATCTAGCGGCTCAGCTGGAGATCGAGACCAGCGAATCAAGCCGGATTCTTGAGGTGATGGATATCCTGCATGCCGAGCTGGTCTGCAGTCCGGTGGCAGCCTGATCCTCGGCAGTGGGCCGAAGCTCCGGCCTGAACAAGAGAATGGGCGATACTGGATTCGAACCAGTGACCCCTTCCGTGTGAAGGAAGTGCGCTACCGCTGTGCTAATCGCCCGCACCTGTTGATCCTAAAACACCGCGGTTCAGCTCCCCGATCCCCCTGCCTGCGCCACCTCAGCCTCAGCCGAGACTGAAGCGGTGGCCGACCGGAACAGGTGATCATGGCTGGGGGAATACAACCGGGAGCGGGCCTGCTCAGGCGCGGCCAGCGCTGGGCTCACCACATAGAGGGTGGTGCGGATCAGCTGTCGCTCCCGGCTCACGGCCGCCATCTGCTCCAGGGGGACCACCTGCAGCCACTGGTCCGGCCAGCTCACGCGGTAGCCAATGGCCACGGGTGTGTCCGGGGTGTAGTGCTCCAGCAACTCCTTCTGCACTGACTCCACATGGCGCGCGCTCAGGTACAGGCAGAGGGAGGCCCGCAGGGAAGCCAGATGAGCCAGCGACTCCCGCTCCGGCACTCCCGTGCGCCCGCCGGCACGGCTGAGAACGATGGTCTGGACCAGACCGGGGATGGTGAGCTCAGCCTTGAGGGCCGCGGCGGTGGCCTGGTAAGCACTCAGGCCCGGCACCACTTCCACCTCCAGGCCAGCGTCGGCCAGACGGCAGATCTGCTCCGCCAGGGCTCCATAGAGGCAGGGGTCCCCATCGTGCAGGCGCACCACCCGCAATCCCATCCTCGCCCGCTCGACCACCAGCTCCAGCACCTCTTCCAGGGTGAGCATGCTGGTGCGGATCCGTTCGCAGTGAGGCGGTGCCAGTGCGGCGATCTGGGGTGACACCAGGGAATCGGTCCAGACCAGAACGTCGGCGGCTTCGACGGCACGGGTGGCTCGCACAGTCATGAGATCAATGGCGCCCGGGCCTGCACCCACGATCTGCACAGGTCTGGCAGCGCCAGCCACTGGACGTGTCGTTGCGATCAAGAGGGGTTCCTCGGCTGGGGGGGAATACCTCCGGGATCGGGAAGGGAGCGATCCTGGCCGTAGATCCTCCAGAGGCCGAAGCTGCCGAGGGCGATCAGCATCAGGCTCATCAGCTGGGCCATGCGCAGGCCTCCTTCACAGAAGGGCGGCGAGGAGAACAGGCAGAGGGGGTCGGTGCGCAGCCCTTCGATCCAGACTCTGCCGAGGCTGTAGCTCACCAGGTAGACGCAGCTCAGGGCCCCGGCCGGCAAGGGGATGCGGCCCTTGAGACCTGCGCGGAAGAGCAGCAGCAGCAGGACCACCACAGCGAGATTCCAGAGGGATTCGTAGAGGAACGTGGGGTGGAAGTACTGCTGATCGAGGAACGGCGCAGGCCTGTTGAGGGTGGGGATGTAGAGCTTCCAGGGCAGGTCGGTGGGCAGACCGAAGGCTTCCGAATTGAAGAAGTTGCCCCAGCGCCCGATCGCCTGGCCAAGGGCAACGGACGGGACCAGTACATCAAGGAGATTCCAGAACGCCAGCTTGCGCCAGCGGCAGTAGGCGATCACCGCCAGGGTGCCGCCGATCAGGGCCCCATGGATCGCGATGCCGCCACGCCAGATGGCCAGGGCTTCCAGCCAGTTGAGCTGATACTGGCGCCACTCCAGCAGCACGTAATAGAGGCGGGCGCCCAGAACGGCAGCCAGCACCAGCAGAGGCAGCAGGTCAGCGATCAGCACGGGATCGATGCCCCGGGCCTTCCCCAGCCGGGTGGCCAGCAGCAGACCGATCAGCACCGCAAGGGCGATCAGCAGGCCATACCAGCGCAGGGAAAAGGGGCCCAGCTGAAAGATCAGGGGCCCCGGTGAGGCGAACACAGCAAGGGCTGTGGCCGGGGAGAGAAACTCCAACGAATGCACTCAGGCGAACGGCGTGGTGTCCAAGGCTCAGATGCCCTCGGCGGCCTGGACTTTCTCCACCTGCTTCTTCTTCAGCACCAGCATGATCTGGGCCAGAGCCACTGCAGCGAAGAAGGCGAGCATCCCGTAGAGACGAACAGGATTCTGGAGCACGATTTCAGCATCGAGCTGACCGAATCCACCCACGTTGGGGTCGTCCGTGAGGGGAGCACCGGCACTGACGCTGTCTCCGACCGCCACGGTGAGGGTGGGACCGGCGGGAATGGTGTCGCTCACGCTCTGACCATCGGTGGTGCTGATCTCCACCAGAGAGGATCCGTTCTCACCGGGGGTGATGGCGGCCACCGTGCCGTCCACGGAGGCGTTGAAGACCCCGTTGTTGCTCTTCTCACCGGTGGGGTACACCTGACCGCGACCCCGGTTGCCGCCTACGTGGATCGAATACTTGCCGAAGTGAATGGAGCTGTCGCTGCCGGGATCAGGCGAGAGGATCGGGAAGACGATCTCCTGGTGCTGGTCGCCGGGGAGGGGACCAACCAGCAGGATGTTGGGATCGTTGTCGCTGTACTGGGTGAAATACACCCCAGCGGTTTCTTCTTTCAGTTCGTCGCTGAGCCGCTCCGGCGGAGCCAGCTTGAAACCATCGGGGAGCATCACCACGGCCCCCACGTTGAGACCGGAGCGGCTGCCGTCGGCGCCCACCTGCTGCACGGCGGTGTCGTAAGGGATCTTGACCACCGCCTTGAAGACGGTGTCGGGCATCACGGCCTGGGGCACCTCCACCTGGGTGGCCTTCTTGGCCAGATGGCAATTGGCGCAAACAATCTTGCCGGTGGCTTCACGGGGGCTGGCGTAGTTCTGCTGGGCCCAGAACGGATAGGCCCAGCTGGCCTGGGGAGCCACCAGGAGGGCGGCAGCGACGAGCAGGGAGCTCAGCAGCAGGGAGAGGGAGCGACGCATGGGGGGTGGGCGAACGGGCGACGAAGGGGAGGGAGAACGCGGTGGATCAGGCCCACCAGGGCTTGTCGCCCGTTCGGAAGTCGGTGTCGCTCCACTGGCTCAGGAACACGGTGTCGTTCTCGACCGTGACATTGGCCAGGGCCAGGGAGAGAGGTGCCGGACCGCGCACCACCTTGCCGGTGGCGTCGTACTGGCTGCCGTGGCAGGGGCACATGAACTTGTTGGCGCCGCTGTTCCAGGGCACGACGCAGCCCAGGTGGGTGCAGATGGCGTTGATGCCGTAGCTGCCGATCGCCTCGGGACCCTCCACCAACAGGTAGGTGGGGTCACCCTTGAGACCCTGCACCAGGCTGCGGTCACCTTCCTTGTGGGTGGAGAGCCAGCCCGTGGCCGTGACGGTGTTGCCCAGCTCATCCTTGGCCGTGGTGCCGCCGCCACCGCCTGCGGCTCTGGGGGGGATGAAGTAGTTGACCACCGGGTACAGAGCACCAAGGGCAACCCCTGTGACCGTGCCGAAGGTGAGCAGATTCATGAACTGCCGACGACCCATTCCGGGCACATCGCTCACAGGGATCTGGGTCATACGAGGCGTTCCTTGGTGCCGAAGCAACGTGCCGCCCATTATGACCGTTGCCCCTCCGGCCACCGGGTGCCAGAGAGGGGGCTGACCAGCTGGCGCAACATGCTGTTGTCACTCCCGCCGGTGTGCTCCATCCTGCCGTCCTCACCGTTGTCCGATCACGCCGCCCCCTACACCCCAGCGCCACTTCGTTATGAGGAAGTGATCGGGTTGCTGCGCTCCCGCTGGCAGGCCTCCTACGACCTGCAGCTGGTTCAGCGCCGCGGGCGGTTGTACCTGCAGGTGATGTGGGCCTACCTCGAGCAGCAGTCCTTCCCCCTCGACGCCGCCGGCTACGAAGCCCGTATGCGGGAGCTGGTGGAGGTGCTCAACAATCTCCGGGTGGCGGAGCAGGTGAGGCGGTGGCTCAGCACGACGAAAGACCGGCCGCGGCTGGGCAAGGCGATGAGCCTGGTCCTGCAGCCCCCAGCGGACGGGCGCAGCAGTGAATTCCTGCTCTGACCTCAGCTCTGTTCAGGAGGTCTGTTCAGCCGGGCTCGGGGCGCACCTGCTCCACCAGTGCCACCAGCGCCACCCCGATCAGGAACAGGGCCGTGATCGCTCCGGTCAGCAGCAGCATCGTGACCGGGTCGGTGGAGGGGGTGAGCACGGCGCCGGCCAGGGCCGAGCCCAGGATCACCCAGCGCCAGCCCCCCAGCATGGTGCGGGATCCGACCAGCCCGAAGGCCCCGAGCAACAGCTGCAGCACCGGCAGCTCGAAGGCCAGCCCAGTGGCCACCATCAGCAGGAGCACGAAGTCGAGATAGCGCTCGATCGACCAGATCGGCTCAACCACATCGGCGCCGTAGTTCACCAGGAAGCGCAGGGCCGCGGGCACCAGCGCCCACCAGGCGAAGGCCAGGCCGGCCATGAACAGCACCGCCGAGGCCGCCACCGCCGGAGCCACCAGCCGGCGCTCGCGCCTGGTCAGGCCGGGCAGAACAAAGGAGAGCACCTCATAGAGGATGTAGGGCAGCACCAGGGTGAGACCGGCGTAGCCGGCCACCTTGAGGGAGACGAACAGGAATTCCCCCGGGGCCAGCTGCAGGAAACGCATCCCCACCGCCGGCACCTGCAGCAGGCGCACCAGGGGCCGCACCAGCACCAGGCAGACGGCGGCCGAAACCACAAGGGCCAACAGACTGCGCAGCACACGCCGCCGCAACTCCTCCAGGTGCTCCAGCAGGGTCATCTCCACTTCGCCGGGGAACTCATCCGGGCGGCTGACGTGGATGGGCGCCGGCGCGGGGAAGGCGGTTCCGGTGGCTCCGCTGCTGGCTGTGGATGGGGTTGGTTCGCTCATGGCCCTGGCTCCGCTGGGACCTTAGGCACAGATTCCGCAGCAGCGAGCCAGTGGGCGGCTCGCTGCGGCGAGGCCCAGACCACCTCCCCCCCCCTGTGGGTCACGGTGCCGGCGGCAGCTCCCGCGACTCGATGCAGCTGATCGCAGGGCACCTTCAGCACCGGCACCCGCCCATTGTGACGGGCCCGGCTGAAGTGGGCTGCCAGATCGGCGGCCAGCTGGAGATCGGCCTCGGCGGCCTCGGCAGCCGAGGCCTTGAGCATCACGTGGCTGCCGGGGCATTCCTGGGCGTGGAACCAGAGGTCGCCACGGCGGGCCTGACGCAGGCTGATCCACTCGTTCTGGCGGTGGTTGCGGCCCACCTGCACCCGCAGTCCGCCGGGGGTGAGCAGCTCCAGGGGGGACGGGGTGCTGGCAGGGGCTGAACGGGGAGGGGAGCGTCGTCCGGAGCGGCGCCCTTCGGCGCTACCCCGGACCAGCAGTTCCTCGCTCTCCTGCTCGAGGGCCTCCAGCTGGCTGAGGGCCTCCTCCAGATCCCCGCCCGGGCCGTGTCCGGGGTTCAGCTCGGCGCCATGCAGGGCGAGGAACGCCAGGCTGGCGTCGATCCGCTCCAGCTGGCGCTGATGCAGTTCCAGCCGGGGGGTGATCGAGACCACCGAGCGCCGCAACCGCCGGGCACGCCTGTAGAGGGCCTGGGCTTCGGCCACCTGGTCGCGGCTGGGTGCTGCCAGGCAGAGCAGGGCGTCGGCCTGACGGCTCAGATCATCCCCGCTGTCCACCTGATCGAGCAGGTCCTGCTGCTGTTGGCGCTGGCGTTCCTCCCGCTCCCTGGCGGCCCGGAGTTTCAGCTCCAGGCTTGCCCGCCGTCGCTGCAGCTCCTCCTGGCCCAGCCGCTGGCGGTAGTAGGCCGCCAGGGGGGCATTCACGGGGCCACAGCTGGCGGTGCCCCAGCAGCGGTAATGGCCTGAGCCGTCAGAGCCACTCCTGGAGTCATCGACTTCCCAGCCGAAGCGCTCCTGCTCCAGGTCCTGCAGCCAGCGCTGCCACCGCGCCCAGAGGTGATCCCACTCCTCCCGGGTGAGCGCTCCCACCGGTCGGGCCAGCAGGTCCGCCGCCGGCTCCAGCCCCTCATCGGCCAGCTGCAGCGCCAGGGCCGGACTGATTCCCTGGTAGGTCTGCTGCAGGGCCTGGCGAAGGGACACGGGCACCAGCTGCAGCCGCCGCCGCCAGCGCTCCTGGGATTCTTCGAGGCTCGGGGGATCCGACCGCAGGGCCGGTGGGCGCTCATAGCTGGAGCCACTGGCGATCGGCCGCAGCCGTGACTGTTGCTCCCGTACCTGGCGGGCCAGGCTCACGACCCGTCCCTGGGCATCGAGCAGAAACACGTTGCTGTGACGGCCCATCAACTCCACCACCAGACGGCGGCCACTGGGTTCCCCGGGTCTGGGTGCGAAATGCAGATCCACCACCCGCTCGAAGCCCGCCTGCTCGATCGCCACCAGGGCCAGCCCCCCCAGCCCGTGCTGCAGCACGCGGGCCAGGGTGCTGCCGTCTCCCTGCTTCGGCGGCGGATCGATCACCAGCAGCCGGGGGGCCGCCGCCAGCCAGCTGATCTCCAGCCAGCGCATCCCGCTCAGGCCTCGAAGCCCCAGCTGCAGGGTGTGGGGATTGGGCTGCTGGGCCTTCTCGAAGCGGGCCGGTACCAGCAGGGGACGCAGCTCCGCCAGCACCGCCCGCAAGGTGGTGAGGTCCATGGCCTGGATGGCCAGGCTCGGCTGGGTCTGGGGCGCCATGGGCTGCCGCTCCACGCCGGAGCGTGCGGTGGGATCCCACTACTCTGCTGGCCAGCCGGAGACCTCCATGGGATCGCCTTCAACGTCAGGACGGCTCACCGTGATCAGCGGCCCCAGTGGTGTGGGCAAGGGCACCCTCGTGGCGGCTCTTCTGCGGCGCCACCCCGCTCTCTGGCTGTCGGTGTCGGCCACCACCCGCTCGCCGAGGCCCGGCGAGATCGACGGGGCCACCTATCGCTTTCTCGACCGCGAACACTTCGAGGCCCAGGTGCAGTCGGGTGGCTTCCTGGAGTGGGCCGAATTCGCCGGCAACTTCTACGGCACGCCGCGGGGCCCGGTGGAGGAGCATCTGGCCCAGGGACAATCGGTGTTGCTGGAGATCGAACTGGAGGGAGCCCGTCAGGTGCGGCGCAGTTTTCCAGCCGGGCTTCAGGTGTTCATCAAGCCCCCCAGCTTCGAGGAGCTGGAGAGGCGCATCCGTGGACGGGGCACCGAGGGCGAGGAGGCCATCCAGCGGCGGCTCAGCCGCGCTCAACAGGAGCTCAAGGCTGAAGCGGAATTCGATGCGGTGCTGGTGAACGGTGATCTGGAACAGGCGATCTCCAGCCTGGAAGGGTTGCTCAACCTCGATTGATGCAGGTTGAGCAAGGGGGAAGGTTTCTCGACGGACAGAACGGAACGTTCGCCAGCAAAAACGGCCCTTTCGGGCCGCTGGGTCCTGGGTCTGGTCCGAAACGCTCGCTCTGAGCGGGCCGGGACTGATGAGGCTCTCGACTCAGAGGGGATGGAAGAGCAGGTCGGGGAAGAAGCGGTTGAACTCGATCATGATCCCGGCGGTGATCGTGAACCAGATGGCGGCGAACACCGGCGCGGTGGTCAGAAATTTCTTCATGGGGTCAAGCCCTGGCGGGGCCGGGAGACGTTGGGGGAGGGGCTGGAGTTGAAGGGAACGGGCCCCCGGAGCCACGGCCCCGGGGTGAACCCCCAGATTCTCAGCGAGGCGAGATGGTGATCTTGGAGTCCGACTCCAGCAGCTTGCCGCTGGTGAACTCGCCAAAGGCGGCCAGGGGCCAGGTGGCGGCTGCCAGGGTGCTCTTGAGGGCGAGCGGCAGATCGATCTGGATCTCACGCATGGTGGCGTCCTTGCTGCCGCGGATCGCCTGCAGGTAGGAGCGACCAGCCCAGCCGATGCAGCCAGCGATGTAGAGGAAGGCGATGCCGGGGATCATGAAATCGCCCGCATGGCTCCAGCGTCCATCCACGATCAGGTGGGGAAGCCCATCAGGACCGCAGACGGCCTGGCTGTACATCTCGAAGCGTGCCTTGGCCTGAGGGGTGGCCGCGGAGCTGGCCCGCTGCTGGAAGCGTGAGCTCTCAGCACAGGGGGTGAGCCCGGCGACGTCGGCGTTGGCCACGGAGGCGAAGCCGAACAGCAGCAAGGCGGAAATCAGAACGGCGAAAAGACGGCGCATCGTGTCCGGTTCCGGGGAAAGCCCTGCCGGAAGGCAGGATGTCACACGCGGACAGTAGGGGACTTCCCTGGAGCCCATGCCCACCGTTCTGGCCGTCGAAACAAGTTGTGACGAGTCCGCCGCCGCTGTTGTGCGCGATCGTCAGGTGCTCGCCAGTGCTGTGGCCTCCCAGGTGGAGGAGCATGCCCGCTGGGGAGGCGTGGTGCCGGAAATCGCCTCCAGGCGCCACGTGGAGGCCCTGCCCCAGCTGGTGGAGCAGGTGATGGCCGAATCGGGCCTGGGTTATGCCGATCTCGACGGCATCGCCGCCACGGTGGCGCCGGGTCTGGTGGGGGCCCTTCTGGTGGGATCGGTCACCGGCCGCACCCTTGCCCGCCTTCACGACCTGCCCTTTCTGGGGGTGCACCATCTGGAGGGTCACCTCTGCTCGGTGCAGCTGGGGGAGCCCCTGCCGCCGGGCCCTTACCTGGTGCTGCTGGTCAGCGGTGGTCACACCGAGCTGGTGCGGGTGGAGGGGGTCGGGGCCTACCGGCGGCTCGGACGCAGCCATGACGACGCGGCTGGTGAGGCCTTCGACAAGGTGGCGCGGCTGATGGGACTGGGGTATCCAGGAGGCCCCGCCATCCAGGCCGCGGCTGCCGTCGGCGATCCCGAGCGCTTCCCCTTGCCCAAGGGTCGGGTGTCCAGGCCGGAGGGTGGTTTCCATCCCTACGACTTCAGCTTCAGTGGCCTCAAAACCGCGGTGCTGCGGCTGGTGCAGCGCCTGGAGCAGGAGCAGCAGCCGCTGCCGCTGGCCGACATCGCCGCCAGTTTCGAGCGGGTGGCGGTGGACGTGCTGGTGGATCGCAGCTGCCGTTGTGCCCTGGATCAGGGGCTGGACACCGTGGTGCTGGTGGGCGGGGTGGCGGCCAACCGACGCTTGCGCCAGACCATGCAGGAACGCTGCGATGCCCTCGGCCTGCAGTGGCGTGTCGCTCCCCTGGCCTACTGCACGGACAACGCCGCGATGATCGGCGTGGCGGCCGCGGCTCGCCTGGCTACCGGGGCCCGCAGCGGCTGCGATCTGGGGGTTTTGGCAAGGCTTCCGCTTGAGCAGGCCGGCAGCCTTTACGAAACACGGTCCGGTCTTAAATCCCTTTAGAGTGATTTCAACTCTGTCTTGGGACGAGAACAGATGGCCCCTGCTGAGATCAGCGAAAACCAGCTCGAGCCCGTCGATGTCGATCCCCAGGAACTGAATGCCTGGCGGCGTGGTTTCACCCCCCAGGCTGAGATCTGGAATGGCCGCCTGGCCATGCTGGGCCTGTCCCTGGGCCTGGCCAGTCTGCTGCTCATCCGTCTGGCCACCCGCTCCTGAGCGGCAACCATTGCGTCAGCTGATCCGGCCGCGCAACGTCTGGGCCAGTTCGTTCGGCTTGAGACTGTGGGAGAGGGCCTCCTGGGGGGCCACCGTCCCAGCTTCCACCAGTGCTGCCAGCGACTGATTGATCGTCTGCATCCCGTCGAAGGCACTGCGCGCCATGATCTGCTCCACTTCATCGAGATCCCCCCGCTGGATGTAGTCGCGGCAGGCTTCGGTGTTGATCAGCAGATCGTGATAAGCCGTGCGAGCCCCATCCCGGGTGCGGATCAGCCCTTGGGAGATCACCGCCAGAAGGGATTCCGCCAGCTCCCTGCGCATCTGCTCCTTGCTCTGCGGGTCGAACAGGCCCATCACCCGGTCCACCGAGCGCACCGCTGAATTGGTGTGGAGGGTGCCGAACACCAGGTGGCCGGTCTGGGCCGCTTCGAGGGCAGTGGAGAGGGTGTCGCGGTCGCGGATTTCACCGATCAGGATCACATCGGGATCTTCCCGTAGCGCTGCTCGCAGTGCCGTGTGGAAGCGCTTGGTGTGATGCCCCACCTGCCGCTGCCGGATCAGGCAGGTGCGGCTGGTGTGCACGAATTCCACCGGATCTTCGATGGTGATGACGTGCTTGGCGACGGTTCTGTTGATCCAGTCGATCATGGCGGCCAGGGTGGTGCTCTTGCCGCAGCCTGTGGGGCCGGTCATCAGCACCAGCCCCTTCGGATAGGTGGCCAGCTCTTTCAACACGGGCGGCATGGCCAGCTGATCCAGGCTCGGCACTTCCAGAGGAATCAGCCTCAGCACCATCGCGGGCCCGCGCACGCTCTCCAGCAGGTTGATGCGGACGCGTGCAAAAGGGAAGGCGTGGGCCCCGTCGAAGTCGAGGGATTGGTGGAAGTGATCCTGGTCGGTGGGCGGAAGGATCTCCTCCATCCAGCGCTGGAATTGCTCCCGGTCGGTGATGGGCCAACCCGTGGGCAGGATGATTCCCTGGCCTCGGTAACGAGGGGATTCACCGACCCCGATATGCACATCGGAGTAGCCCCTGGCGTCGGCGATGCTCACGATCGCCTCCAGGCTGGGCGGCAGATCGCCGAAGCTGGGTCGCACGGGTTCCGGCATGGAAGGCACGGAAGCCTCTGATGTGGGTGCCGGCGGAGGTGGAGGAGGCCGCCTGACTGAAGTGGACTCGACCATGGCCTGTGGGGCGCTGCTGCTCTCGAGCGGGTTCACGGTCCAGGTGCGTCCATTGCTCTCAGCATTGCTCGAAATTCAGCCCGTGTCACGCAGGCATCTCAGGGCCACTTCCCTAGGATCCCAGCCACCGCCTCGCCCCCTTGACCGCCACCGCACCGCTCGTGAGCATCGTGCTGGGCACCCGGCCTGAAGCGATCAAACTGGCACCGGTGATCCTGGCGTTCCAGCGTGATCCAGGCTTCCGCACCCGGGTGGTGCTCACCGGTCAGCACCGGGAGATGGTGGCTCAGGTGATGGATCTGTTCGGGCTCACCCCCGACCGCGACCTGGCCCTGATGGCGCCGAAGCAGACCCTCACCCATGTCACCTGTGCGGCACTGCAGGGCCTGCGCGAGGAGTTCCTGGAGAATCGCCCCGACCTGGTGCTGGTGCAGGGCGACACCACCACTGCCTTCGCCTCAGCCCTGGCCGCCTTCTATGAGCAGATCCCCGTTGGTCACGTGGAGGCGGGGCTGCGCACCGACAACCTGCTCGATCCCTTCCCGGAGGAGGCGAACCGTCGCCTGATCTCCCAGATCGCCCAGCTGCATTTCGCCCCCACCACGGTCTCGGAGGCGAATCTGAGGGCCTCAGGCGTGGTGGGGGAGATCCTTGTCACGGGCAATACCGTGATTGATGCGCTGCTGCTGATGGCCGCTCAGGCCCCCTTGCCCCAGTTCCCCGGGCTGGACTGGGACCGGCAGCGGGTGATCCTGGCCACCGTTCACCGCCGCGAGAACTGGGGGGAGCGGCTCACCAGCATCGGGCAGGGGTTCCGTCAGCTGCTGGACAGCCATCCCGACACGGCCCTGCTGCTGCCCCTGCACCGCAACCCCACGGTCCGGGAGCCCCTGCAGGAGCTGCTGGGCGATCATCCCCGCGCCCATCTCTGCGAACCGCTCGACTACGACCAGCTGGTGGGGGCGATACGAGGCTGCACACTGCTGCTCTCCGATTCCGGTGGTCTGCAGGAGGAGGCACCGGCCCTGGGCAAGCCCGTGCTGGTGCTGCGGCGCACCACGGAGCGGCCCGAAGCGGTCACGGCTGGGACCGCGCGGCTCATCGGCACCGCCAGCGAGTCGATCGTGAACGAGGCCAGCCGACTGCTCGACGATCCCCAGGCTTACGCGGCCATGGCCCAGTCCCACAACCCTTTCGGTGATGGTCAGGCCAGCGGTCGGATCCTCGAGGCCAGCCGCAGTTTCCTCAGCAGAGGCCGGAGCTGATCGGAGGCCCCGGACGGACTCAGGACCCCCGTTTCTTCGCCCAGGGGGGCAGGTCGATGAACACCCTGGTGCCTTCCTCGAGACCGGAAATGATCTGTGTGTTGCGACCACTGCTCGAGCCCAGGGTCACCGGCTGAAAGCGGGGCTGGTTGTCCTTGCCCACCAGCAGTACCCCCGGTCGTCCTTCCTCCGTGACGATCGCCACCGTGGGCACCAGGGTCTGTGGGGGGAGGCTGCCGGTCTGAAAGTCGATGTCGGCCGTCATGCCGATGCGCAGCAGATTGTTGGGATCGCTGAGGGAGAGCTTCACCTCGAACGACGTGACGTTGTTGTTCTTCACCGCCCGTGGAGCCACCTGGAGCACCCGGGCGGCGAACCGCCTGTCGGGAAAGGCATCCACCCGCACACTGGCGTTCTGGCCGATGCTGATCCGGCCGATGTCGTTCTCGGGAACCTTCGCGACCACCTCCAGCCCTTGGGCCAGCTCCACCACCGAGGAGCTGGAAGCGCCGGCGTTGGCCGAGGCGGACGTGGTGGGGGTCACGAAGGCACCGGGATCGGCGAATCGCTGGGTGATCACCCCGTCGAAGGGAGCCCGGATCGTGAGCTCATCACGTTCCACCGTGCGCTGGTTGAATCGCTTGCGGGCCGCGTCCAGTGAGGCGCGGGCCGTGAGGGCTCGGGTGCGGAAGGAGACGATGTCGTCTTGGCTGATGGCCCCCTCATCGAACAGCTTGAGGCGGCGTTCATAGTCGGAGCGGGCGCGGCTCTCCTCCGCCTCCGCCAGGCGGACCTGGGCCTCCAGTTCCAGCTCCCGCTGGCGCAGGTCACCGCTGTCCATCAGGGCGATGGGCTGGCCCTTGGTCACCAGGTCGCCTTCATCCACGAACAGCGACTCAAGAACCCCACCGCGCTTGGGGCTCACGTTGACGCTGCGGCCTGCCTCCAGTTCGCCGCTGGCGCTCACCACCCCCGGCAGGGAGCCTCGCTTGGCCACGACGGTGAAGTCGGCCAGGTTGCTGCGCTTGGCGGCCTGACGCTGCCTTTGCCAGAGAGTCACGCCACCCACCACCAGCAGCAGGGCCACGGCTCCGGCCGCCAGCCGCCGCCAGCGGCGGCGGGGAGCCAGGCCTCCGGCCCTGGTCGCCGTGGTCAAACCGGGAGGCAGCGCAGCCTCGGGCGGCTTCGGGGCTGGGGGTTGTTCGAGCATCCGCGTGGCGATGGCCCTGCTCCGTTCACTGAGACCAGTCTTCCTGGTGAGGCCTCCAACTGTGGCCCCAGCTCCTGGAGGGGCCCCGTCTAGATTTCGCACCATGCTCAAAGCCGGAATCGTGGGGCTGCCCAACGTGGGCAAATCCACCCTGTTCAACGCCCTGGTGGCCAACGCCCAGGCCCAGGCTGCCAATTTTCCGTTCTGCACGATCGAGCCGAATGTCGGCGTCGTGGCGGTACCCGATCCGCGGCTGAAGAGGCTCTCGGATGTGTCCAGCTCCCGCGAGATCGTCCCCACCCGGGTGGAGTTCGTCGACATCGCCGGCCTGGTGAAAGGTGCCAGCCAGGGAGAGGGGCTGGGCAACAAGTTCCTCGCCAACATCCGCGAGGTCGACGCGATCGTGCATGTGGTGCGCTGCTTCGAGGACGACGACGTGATTCACGTGTCCGGGGCTGTGGATCCGGTGCGCGACGCCGAGGTGATCAATCTGGAGCTGGGGCTGGCGGATCTGGGCCAGATCGAGAAGCGCCGCGAGCGCTTGAAGAAGCAGGCACGCACCAGCAAGGAAGCCCAGGCCGAGGATGCCGCCCTCGCGCGGATTCAGGCCGAGCTGGAGCAGGGCGGTGCCGCCCGCAACGTGGAACTGGGCGAGGAGGAGGCGCTCATGCTCAGGCCCCTGGGGTTGCTCACCGCCAAGCCGATCATCTATGCCACCAACGTCTCGGAAGACGACCTGGCCGAGGGCAATCCCTTCAGCCGCGCCGTGGAGGAGCTGGCGCGCAGGGAAGGCGCCGAGGCTGTGCGCATCTCGGCCCAGGTTGAGGCGGAACTGATCGAGCTGGGCGAGGCCGAGCGCGCCGATTACCTCGAGGGACTCGGCGTGAGCGAGGGCGGGCTTCAGAGCCTGATCCACGCCACCTACCGCCTGCTGGGCCTGCGCACCTACTTCACAACCGGTGAGAAGGAAACCCGCGCCTGGACCATTACCGCCGGCATGACCGCCCCCCAGGCCGCCGGGGTGATCCACACCGATTTCGAGCGGGGCTTCATCCGCGCCCAGACCGTGGCCTTTGCCCAGCTGGTGGAGGCAGGCTCCCTTCCCGAAGCCCGCAACCGCGGCTGGCTTCGCAGTGAGGGCAAGGAGTATGTGGTCCAGGAAGGCGACGTCATGGAGTTCCTGTTCAACGTCTGACGGAAACAGGGCCTCAGCCGTTCACCCCGGGGAGGCTGCACACGCTGTGAAGGCACGAGTGGGGCACTGGCGCTTCACGCCCGGAGGCGCATCCAGGTTGCCTGAATCGCTGCGTCGAGATGCAGAGATCAGGACCATTCCAGAGCTGGAAGGTCCCGGAAAGCCTGGCGGACTCCTGCGCTCCAGCCGGTGCTCAGGGCGGAGAAGTAGGGATCGCCTTCGTGGAAGCGGCGTCTGTGATGAATCGCCAGGCTGTCGCGCTCGTAGCAGATCAGGTCGATCGGCATCCCCACAGACAGATTGCTGCGCATGGTGGAATCGAACGACACCAGCACGCACTTGGTGGCGTCGGCCATCGTCGTGGCCGGGGTGATCACACGGTCGATGATCGGCTTGCCGTATTTCGCCTCGCCGGTCTGCAGGAAGGGCGTGTCTTCGCCGGCTTCGATGAAGTTCCCTTCGGCGTAGATGCGGAAGAGGCGCGGGGCTTCTCCCTTGATCTGGCCGCCCAGAATGAACGAAGCGTTGAATCTCACCGCACTGCCCTCCAGGAAGGGGGCATCGCGATGTTCGATCTCACGCATCACATCCGACACCAGCACGGCGACATCGAACAGGGTCTGGGCGGTCCACAGGGTCATGGCGCCGTCGTTGCGGCTGGCCCGTTGCTTCAGCAGACTCACCACCGCCTGAGTGCCGGCCAGGCTGCCGGAACTGAGCAGCACGATCACCCGATCCCCGGGCCGCTCGAAGGTGGTCATCTTGCAGAACCTGGCGAAATCATCGACACCGGCATTGGTGCGTGAATCGGAGGCCATCACCAGGCCCTCCTCCAGCAGCATGCCCACGCAATAGGTCACGGCCAGGTCATCGCTTGGGGTGCTCCATTGTTGCGGTGGACCCGCTCCAGGGTCTGTGCCGGCGGCGCCCCCGGCCAGGGGGGACAATGGGATCAGCTGCACCGGCCGGTGATGCCCTCATCCCAGACGTCCCCCGCCAACGATCCGGAAGCACCCATCGATCCAGCCGCTCCGGCCGATCACCCCCATAACTTCGACGTTCAAAAGGAACTGCACCAGCAGATCCGCAACGATCCCGACTACGACGACTGGGAATACGGCACCGAGCCGCTCCCCCATGAATCTGAGGCCTGGATCCGTGCCCAGAAGGCCAAGTCCCGGGTCAAGGACCCCTGAGGGGGGCGGCGACGCTCAGGGCCCCGGTCGGATCCGCCGTTGACTGGGGTGGGGATGGAAGCGGTTCAGCTGCCCCACCAGCAGCAGCCCCAGCAGACTCAAGAGCGTCATCAGCAGCCATAGGCCGGCTCCATGTCGCTGGCTCTCCAGCAACCAGCCCCCCACCAGCGGAGCCACGAAGGAACTGATCGCGAAGCACTGGGAGAACAGGGCCAGGGCCATCCCCTGGTGCGACACCGGTGTGGTCTCGATCACCGCTTCGCTGGCGGTGGGCAGGAAGGCCGCCGCCGCTGCCGCCAGGGGCACCTGGGCCAGTACGAGAAGGGACAGGCTCTGCCAGCCCAGCGCGGAGAGGGCCAGCAGCAGGCTGCCGAACGCAAATCCCAGCAGGCTCCAGCCCAGCCCGAAGGACACCGGCCGCTCCGCCAGCCAGCGCCCCAGAGGCCACTGGAACAGCAGCAGCAAGCTGAGCTGGAGACCCAGCAGCAGGGCTCCGAGGCTCTCGCTCAGCGGCGCACGCTCCAGTCCGCCCCTCACCAGATCCAGTGGCAAGGCGCTCTGCAGCAGCGACACCATGCCCGTAGCCAGCAGCGTCACCCCCAGCAGGGGCAGCAGGGGTTTCACCCACTGGCGCCAGGGGAGGCGGCGATCCTGGTCGTCCGTGGGCGCCGCCACGGGCAGGGGTGAGCGCAGCAGCAGGCTGATCACCACCGTCATGCAGGCGATGTCGACCAGATAGATGCCGCGCAGGTGCCGGCTGCCCGCCATCAGGGCTCCCAGCAGAACCCCCAGGGCCACGCCGAGGGCATCACCGGTGCGCACCAGGGCATAGCCACGGCTGGTGGGCAGGGGCGGTGCGCTCAGGGGCACCGCCAGCTCGATGGCCGGCCAGTAGATCCCCATCGCCGTGCCCAGAAGCACTTGCCCCAGTACAAACGCGCTGAAGCTTTCCGCAGTGAACAGCCGGCTGTCGGCCAGCACCGAGATCAGTGCCGCCAGCAGGACCGGCCGGGTCGTGCTGAGACCACGGTCGAGCCACCAGCCGCTCAGCAGCCGCCCCAGGGTGCCGGCCAGCGCCGCGGCGGCCAGTCCCTGGCCCACCGCCAGGGCCGAGAACTGTGCCTGGTGGAACACCACCGGGGTGAGGTAGAGGATTCCCCCGGCCCCGAAGCTGCCCACCAGGCGGATCACGGTGAGTTCGCGCAGCGGCGCGGGAAACTGGAGCCACCAGATTGGTTGGCTTGCTCCTGCCTGCGGCTCTGTCACAACACGTCCGTCGGGGGCTGGCACTCCTGACCAGTCTGCTGGTGGGGTCGGGGACGCCACTGCTGGCGGAGCCGGTCAGGGCGGCCGACCGGCTGGATGTGCAGCTCGATGGCCTCACGCTGCCCCTCGATCTGCATCAGCTCGATGCCTGGAGCCGGGACCCGAAGGCCAGCCGCAGTGAACTGGCCATCTGGCTCGAGCTGCTCGACGAGAGCAGCCGTGACGATCTGGTGACCCTGCTGCGATCTCCCCTGCTGCCCGATCGGGGCTTCGCTCTGCAGGTGCTGCAGAGCTGGGCGGGCCGCCAGGTGCTGGAGGCGGTGGGGGAACTGTTCGCCGGAGGGAAGCCCGGCAGTGGCGTGCTGCTGCTCACCAGCCTGCGGGAGCGCCTGCAGCGGCCCGAGCCGATCCGGTTCGTGGAACTGCTGCTGGCGGTGCCCACCCCCCGGCTCACCCTTGATCTCGATGGGCTGCTGCAGCTGGCGGGTCTCTGGCGGCAGCAGCTGGAGGAGCAGACCCTGGCGCTGGAGCGGTTGCGGGATCTGCCGCTGCGCATCCGGGAGGATTCGGATACCAGTGCGGGGCTGGCGGCGATTCAGCCTGACCCCAGGCCCACAGTCATCGCCCTGACGGTGGCCCACAGGTCAGACCCCCTGGAGATTGAAGTGTGGCCGGCCGTCACGCCCCGCCAGGGCTCCTGGGTGGTGCTGATGCCGGGACTCGGGGGCAGCAGCGCCCAGCTCGGCTGGTTGGCCCGGGGCCTGGCGGCCCGGGGCTGGCCGGTGGTGCTGATCGAGCACCCCGGCAGCAACGAGACGGCGGTGCGTCAGATGCTCGATGGCCAGCGCCCCCCTCCAGGGGCTGAAACCCTTCCCGATCGACTGGCCGACGTGGAGGCGGTTCTGGCGGCGGAACGCCAGGGGCGGATCCCCCGTCTCGGCCACTCGGTGGTGCTGATGGGTCACTCCCTGGGAGGGCTTTCAGCGCTGCTGGCCAGCGGACTGCGCCCGGTCCCGGGCCTGGCCCGCCGCTGCGAGCGGGCATTGGATGTGATCCCCCTGATCAACATCTCCAGGTTGCTGCAGTGTCAGCTCCAGGAGGTGCCCCTGCCGGAGCCGGCGACTGGCCGGCCGAGAGCCCTGGCCGCCGTGGTGAGCCTGAATGGCTTCGGCAGCCTGCTCTGGCCTGGCCGGGGTCTGGAGCGCCTCAAGTCCCCGCTGCTGATCATCGGCGGCGGGCTGGATCTGGTCACCCCACCGGTGAGCGAGCAGCTGGCGCTGTTCCTGCAGCACCGGGATCCTCGCAGCCGTCTGGTGATGGTGGACGGCGGGAGTCACTTTTCCGTGGTGCGCGTCAAGGAGCATGAGCAGGCTCTCTGGCGGCTCGGCGATGGCCTGGTGGGGGTGGAGCCGGTGCGGGTTCAGGAGCTGCTGCTCAGCCTCACGGCCGATTTCCTGGCATCGGTGGACACGGCCATTCCGATGGCCCCGCAGCGGCGCAGCCGCGATGGCGTGACCGCCTTCGTGCTCGATGGGCGCAGCGCCAGGCGTTGGCGCAGCAGCATCGGCCCCTGAAGGAGCGCCTCAGAAGCGGATGCGGGGATCCAGCACCGCCACCAGCATGTCCACCGTCACGCTCACCAGCACCACCAGGGCTGCCACCACCACCACGATCCCCTGCACCAGGGGGTAGTCGCGTTGCCCGATGGCCTCCTGCAGCCGGAAGGCGATCCCGGGCCAGGAATAGGTGACCTCGATCAGCAGAGCGCCGCCGATCAACGAGGCCACGGTGATGCCGGTGATCGTGAGCACCGGCAGCAGCGCATTGGGGAGGGCATGGCGCAGCACCACCCGGGTTTCGCTGAGCCCGCGGCTGCGGGCCGCCTCCACATAGTCGGAGCGCAACACCCGCCGGAGGTTGAGCCGCAGTGCGTTGGCGAAGATGCCGCTGAGCAGCAGGCCCAGTGTGCCGGCGGGCAGCACCAGGTGCCGCAGGCTGCCGGCCAGCTGCTGGGGATTGGCGGCCCGCAGGCTGTCGAGCAGATAGAAGCCGCTGCCGCTGGGGGGCATCAGGGTGGCGGGGAAGCGCCCGCCCACCGGCAGCCAGCCCAGCCAGACGGCGAAGATCAGCTGGATCACCATCGCCGCCCAGAATGGAGGCAGGGCATAGGTGCCGATGCCATAGAGCCTGCCGGCCAGGTCGAGCCTGCCCTCGGGGCGGGCGATGCCGCTGAAGCCCACCGCCAGCCCGAGCACCGCGGCGATCAGCAACGCGCAGAGTCCAAGCTCCAGGCTGGCCGGCAGGCTCTGGCGGATCACCTCCAGCACCGGGGTCTGGTTGGTGAGCGATTCCCCCAGATCCCCCTTGACCAGATTGGCCAGGAAATGGCCGTACTGCGCCGGCAGGGGCTGGTCGAGCCCCAGTTGCTGGCGCAGGGCCTGCCGCGCCGCCTCCGGCGCCCGGGTGCCCAGCAGGGCGTCGATGGGATCCCCCGGAGCCAGCCGCAGCAGCAGAAACACCAGGCTGGCGATCAGCCAGAGCATCACAGGAGCGAGCAGCAGCCTGCTGCCCAGGTAGCCCAGCAGCTGACGGCGGCGGCTCATGGCGCAGGCCTCGAAGCGCTCGAAGCGGCAGGGCGTTGCTGGAGCCGGCTGAGCACCACGCGGCCGGAACCATCGAACTCCGGAGTGCTCAGCCCCGCCTGGGCCCAGGCCCTGGGCGCCACGAGCCAGACCGGGACGTAGGGGGCCGCGGCGGCGGTGTCCCGCTGCAGACGCTGCAGGAGCATGATCCGCTCGGTCCCCTCCAGGCTCTGACTCAGGAGCAGCTCCTCGTTCAGGCCAGGGCGGGTCCAGAAGCTGCCGCTGGCGGCACTGGGCCCTTCCAGGCAGCGATAGCCCACGGCTTTGTCGCAGCCCAGAAGCGGCTGCAGGTAGTTGTCGGCGTCGGGGTAGTCGCCCATCCACTCCAGCAGGATCGAGGCGAAAGCCCCCTCGCCGAGCTGACGGTAGGCCGTGGTGGATTCCATCCCGCTCACCTCCAGCACGATGCAATCACCCAGGTCCCGTCGCAGCTGTTCCTTCCAGATCAGGGCGAACAGCTTGTCGGCGGGGATGTTGGAGCGGAAGGTGAAGGGCAGGTTCAGGGTCTGGCCCCGGCAGTAGCCGGCCTGCTCGAAGAGCCGCCGGGCTTCCGCCGGGTCGTAGGCCGGCCAGGCCGTCGGTTCGGAGCCGCTCAGGCTGGGGGGCACCAGATCCCGCAGCGGCGGCCGCAGGCCATGGGTCACCCTCTGGCTGATCAGGTCGTGGTCAAGGCTGTGGGCAATGGCACGGCGCACCAGCGGGTTCTTCAGGGGCGGCTGGTCGCTGAGCAGGGTCAGATACCCGATCTCCAGCGCCGGACCCACCCCTTCCAGCAGGCGCCCCCGTTGGGCGTCCTGGTGCAGGGAGAGCTGCTGGTCGCCCTCCAGGCTGGTGGAGAGCAGCACATCCACCTCGCCGCTGCGCAGGGCCCCGTAGAGGGCCGTGGAGTTGCTGAGGTTGACCAGGTCAAGCCCGTTGTTGGCGGGACGCTCCCCCCAGTAGTCGCTGAAGGGCTCCAGCCGCTGCTGCTGGTCAGCGAAGAAGGTGAGCTTGTAGGGGCCAGTGCCCACGAAGCGGTCGTTGAGGAAGCGCTTGTCGTGGCTTCTGTAGGCGGTTGGCGAGAGGGGGGTGAGACTGATGGCGCTGAGCAGCTGGGGCAGGGCGCTGAAGGGACGCCGCAGCTTCAGTTCCAGCTCATGGCTGCCGCTGGCGCGCACCGAAACGATGCGATCCCCCAGCAGGTAGCTCAGCTTGCCGATGGCCAGAAAGCGTTCCAGG
This sequence comes from Synechococcus sp. UW140, assembly GCA_943369245.1. Lineage (GTDB taxonomy): Bacteria > Cyanobacteriota > Cyanobacteriia > PCC-6307 > Cyanobiaceae > Regnicoccus_A. Next base: position 333,357 of record CALRMN020000001.1, read on the forward strand.
GTGAACACCATGGCGGCGGCATCGAAGCTGGTGCCGTCGTGGAAGCGCACTCCCCGCCTCAGCGGCACCCAGGCGGTGAGGCGATCAGGACTCAGTCTCGGCAGAGCCGTGGCCAGACGGGGCTGCAGCTCTCCCCTGGCATTGATGACGTAGAGGGGATCACCGACCGCGCTGATCAGCTGGAGGGCCCCGAAGCTGTAGGTGGCCGCCGGGTCCACCGAGTCGATCCTGGTGCGGCTGCCCACCACAACCCTGCCCCCCGGCCGTTGGGGCTGGCAACCCAGCAGCAGAACCACCAGGGCGGCCAGCAGGGAAACCGAGCGCAGCCGCTTCAAACCAGGCAAAGCGTGCAGGATGCTCCCGGGTGCTCAGAAGCGCCCATTCAAGACCGCGACGGGCAGCTCTGGGAATGGGGCAGGTGATGAAGCTCCACCTGGCGGATCGACACCTCGAACACCGGAGAGCCGTGCCGTGCCAGGGGCCAGCGCCGCACCCAGCAGCGGTCACGGGGGGCATCCACACCGATCACCTGATACACCGTGTCCTGAGCCGTCTCGCCGATGGTCCAGGTGGAGGAGTTCTCGCCGCCAGGGAGACCGGCGCTGATGGCCAGATCGGTGGCCAGGTGAACGCAGTCACCCTGATGAAGGGTCATGGCGGTCGCGGGGTGGTGGGTCGAACGGCTGCCCTGATCAGGGCTGGCGGGGAAAGCGGTCAGGGCTCGGTACCGGGAAGCGGTGGGGGAGAGGTGAGGGGAGCGTCCTTGGTGGGTTCAGGGTTTCGCAGGGGCAGCTGAGCTGGCGTTCAAGCTGAACAACTGGCCGTGACAGATGAGGGCATCAGCATCCGCGTGAAATTTGCGGAATGTTTCCATCTTGACTCTGCCCTGCCCCTGCCCGTCAACCACTGCGCCATGAGCACTCGTTCTCGACAACAGCAGGTCTGCTGATGGCCTCAGAGGGTGCGCAGGCATGCCGCCACGCTCTGGACCTCGGAGAGGGCTCTGATCGCGGCGAGCGCCGCCTGGAATCGGGCTTCCTCCACTTCGTGGGTGATGACCACGATTTCGGCCTGGCCGCCGCTGGCCTCCAGCTGCACGATCGACTGGATCGAGACCTCCTCCTCACCGAAGCAGCTGCCGATCCGGCCGATCACTCCGGCCTGGTCGTTGGTCTGCAGGCGCACGTAGTTTCGGTGGCTGGTGCGGGAGCTCTCCACCAGACGGCAGCGTCGCCAGCGGCTGGCCGCCAGCAGGGGATCCAGCCCGCCGCCGGGACCACCCACCTGGCGGATGCCGGCGATGTTGAGGATGTCGGCCACCACGGCCGAGGCGGTGGGGCCTGCCCCTGCCCCCGGGCCGTAGAACATCACCCGCCCCACGGGATCTCCCTCCACCAGGATCGCGTTGTTGACCCCATTGACCACCGCCAGGGGATGGTCGGCGGGAACCAGCGTCGGGTGCACCCGGACATCAAGGCATTCTTCGCCGTTGGTGTCCGTGCCCAGGTGCTGAGCCACCGCCAGCAGCTTCACTCGGTAGCCCAGCTGGCTGGCATACCCCACATCTCTCGCCTGAAGGTCACTGATGCCGGTGGTGGGAATCAACGAACGCTCCACGGAGCCGCCGTAGGCCAGGCCGGCGAGGATCGCGATCTTGTCGGCGGCGTCATGCCCTTCCACATCGGCGGCGGGGTCGGCTTCGGCGTAACCCAGGCTCTGGGCCTCCGCCAGAACCTCGGCATAGGCGGCCCCCTCATCCGTCATGCGGGTGAGGATGTAGTTGGTGGTGCCGTTGATGATGCCGCTCACCCGCTGGATGCGGTTGCCCCCCAGGGATTGCTTGAGGGGCTCGATGATGGGAATGCCGCCACCCACCGCCGCTTCGATCAGCACGTAAACCCCCTGACGGGCGGCGGCATCGGCAATCTCCTCTCCATGGCGGGCGATCACCGCCTTGTTGGCCGTCACCACCGACTTGCCGGCGGCAATGGCCGCGAGGATCAGTGTGCGGGCAGGCTCCAGCCCGCCCATCACCTCCACGACGATCTCCACCGAGGGGTCGTTCACCACCTCGGCCGGGTCGGTGCAGAGCAACTCAGAAGCCAGGGTCACGGGCCGGGGCCGGTTCGGATCGCGTACGGCGACGCGCCGCAGCTCCAACTCCGCCACTAGTGGATGGCGCCCGGCCGGTGAGGTGAGGATCTCGGCGACACCGGCTCCCACCGTGCCCAGACCGAGCAAGCCGATGCCGATGGTCATGCCGATTGAGCCGCGAAACCGATGATCCTAGAAATCATTCCGCCGCCAGGCTCCTGGCCTGGGCCTGCATCATCCTCAGGATGTTCAGGAATCCATTGGCACGGGAGGGGGTGAGGCTGGCCTGAAGGCCCGTCTCGGCCAGAAAGCCGGGGTCCAGCTCAGCAGCCTGGCCTGGTGACAGTCCCTCCAGCCCTGCGATCAGCAGGGCCAGCAGCCCCTTGGTGATCTGGGCATCCGAATCCCCCTGCCAGTGGAGCTTGCCATCGACCAGCTGCCCCACCACATAAACCTGGGAGACACAGCCTTTCACCTTGAACACCTCCTGACGGAATTCGTCGGGCAGCGGTTCGAGCTTCTTGGCCAACCAGAGCACGTACTCGTAGCGGCGCCTGGGGTCGCTGGTGCCCCGCAGGCGCTCCACGATCGCGTCGAGGCTTTCGCTGCCGGTGCTCATGAAGGGGGTCAGGCCGGAGGTGGCCCCAGTGTGGCGCTTGCCTTCAGCTGCGGCGCCTCCGCTGCACCGCCAGACCACTCACCAGAGCGCCCAGTCCGGTGATGCCGCCGATGAGCAGCAGCGAGCCGTGCTGATGAGCCAGAACCGGTGTGGGCTTCAGCCACCGATCGGAGCTGCTCACCCGATTGAGCTGAGGCTGGCCCGAATGGGTGGGCACCTCGAGAAAGTCGCGGTGTCCGGGGCCTCCATCAACCTGCAGCTCCCAGTCGCCTTCGGCGCCCTTGGGCATGTTGAAGCTGAGGCGGCCCTGGGCATCGATCTGACCCACCTCCAAGGGCTGGCCGCCATTGGGGGGCACCAGCCTCACCATGGCGCCCTCCACGGGTTCACCATTGGAGAAGCGGCTTTCGAGCATCAGCCCATCCCGCAGGGATTCCAGCCGATTCAGGCTCGATTCGATCGCGTGGGCTTCGACCCTGCCTGGAGCCGTAACCAGTCCAACCAATGTCCCCAGGACTGGGAGGGCAAGCAGGCTGCAGAGCCGTGCGAAGCGTGAAGTCGTCATCGGCAGGGCGTGGTCGCGTCCGAAAGGGGAGGACGGCAAGTTAAGGCGCTTTCAGGAGGCTGACCAGCGGCTGCCGGCGGCCTGGCCTTTGCCGGCCTGAACCATCCGGACCATCGAGCTGACCATCATCGAGAGGGCTTCGCTCGGCTGGGAACGGTGACCCAGCTCCGCGGCCATCACCCTCTCGGGCACCGTGCCGGACCCGATCGCGGTGGCACCGACCCGCCGGGCGGGTGATGGGCGGGAGTGATCGAGGCTGAGATCCAAGGAAACACGGGGTCGCACCAAGGGATCCTGGCAAAAGATCGGAGCTGGGACCATCACGGTGCGTCCCTCTCAACAGGTTGCAACCATTCGATCCCCCCGTCGCTGAGCCAGCCGTCGAACGGCACGTCCCACGGATCCACCGGCAACCGCTCCACGGCGCAGGCGGCGGGAGCCACGATCAGGGCCGGAACCGAGCGCCAGCAGGGATCGGCCCGCAACCTGTCGAACCAGCCCCCGCCATAGCCCAGCCGGAAGCCGCGGCGGTCGAAGGCGAGGGCCGGCACCAGCAGCAGACCGAGGGCCGGTGCCGGCAGCGGCGTGCCAGCCGGCCCCGGCGCCGGCACCCCCGCCGCATCGGGCCGTAGTGGATCCCCGGGCCGCCAGATCTCGTAGCCGAGCCTCGGCTCTCCTGCCGGAACCCGGATGGCGGGCAGGGCCAGCCGGGCTGGAAGGACCCCGGCAAGGTCCCGCAGATCCGGCTCACCTGCCAGGGGCCAGTAGAGCCCAAGCCGTTGATCTGCCCCGATCAGGGGGGGCACCCCACTCAGGGCTTGCTCCAGCAGCTGCCTCTGCTGCTCCTCAGGCTGTTCAGACCGCCGCTGGCGGAAGTGCCGGCGCCAGAGGGGTTTGGGGTCGCCCGGCCCCGGTTCACCCGCCATCAGCGCTGAAACCAGCCGGTGAGGGCCACGGCCAGGGCATCGGCAGCGTCATCGGGGCGGGGGGGATGCGCCAGGTCCAGTTCCCGCATCACGGCATCAAGCACGTCATTCTTGTCGGCATGACCGGAGCCCGTGAGCGCCAGCTTGATCTGCATCGGCGGGAACTCCACCACCGGCACCCTCAGCCGGGCCAGGGTCATCATCACCACGCCACGGGCCTGCACGACGGAGATGGTGGTGCTGGAGCGGTAGAAGAAGAACTTCTCGACGGAGGCCAGCTCGGGGCCCCAGCGGCGCACCAGCCAGCGCAGGTCGCGGGCAATCTCCACCAGTCGCTCCCCCTCCGGTGTGCCGGCCTCGGTACGGATCATTCCGCAGTCCAGCAGCCGCTGGGGCGGGCCGGTCTCGATCAGTCCATAGCCGACACGGGCCAGGCCTGGATCGATGCCGAGGATGCGCAAGGCTTCAGGCCGCCAGGGACAGCTGGAAGGCGTCGCGCGAGGTGTCCGCCATCTCGAAGATCTTGCAGAACACCTTGATCACACGATCACCGGAGTCGATCTGCTCGAGCGGATCCTTGCGAAGCCGGTGGCGCAGGCAGCAGGCCACCACCCGGGCCACGTCGTCGTCTGTCACCTCGGTTCGGCCTTCGAAGGCGGCCAGGGCCCTGGCCGCCCTGTTGGTGACGATGTCTCCGCGCAGGCCGTCCACATCCAGCTCACCGCAGACCGCCGAGATGCGGATGCGCAGATCAGGGTCGATCAGCACCTGGGGGAGCCGTTGCTGGGCGTCCACCACCCGCTGCTGCAGCGCCTGCTGGGCGCTCTGGTGATGGCTGTTGAAGCCGTCGGGATCGCTGTCGTAGCCGGTGCGCTGGTCCACCACCTGCACGCGCAGCTCCGGATCGCGCACGGTGCGCACCTCCACGCTCATGCCGAAGCGATCGAGCAGCTGGGGCCTCAGTTCGCCTTCCTCGGGGTTGCCCGAGCCGATCAGTACGAAGCGGGCCGGGTGGCGCACCGACACCCCCTCCCGCTCCACCGTGTTCCAGCCGGAAGCGGCCGAATCCAGCAGCACGTCCACCAGATGGTCGTCGAGCAGGTTCACCTCATCGACGTAGAGCAAACCGCGGTTGGCTTTGGCCAGCAGACCCGGCTCGAAGGCCCGCACCCCTTCGCTCAGGGCCTTCTCGATGTCGATCGTTCCGCAGAGGCGGTCTTCGGTGGCGCCGAGGGGTAGGTCCACCATCGGCACCTGGCGCGCTTCCACCGGCAGCGCTTCGCCGCTCTCCGCCCGCTGGCGCACCTCGGCGCTCTGCAGGTCGGGGTCGCTTGGGGAACTGTTGTAGGGATCTCCGGCAACGACCTCGATCTCCGGCAGCAGATCCGCGAGGGCGCGGATCGTGGTCGACTTCCCCGTGCCCCGGTCGCCCATGATCATCACCCCGCCGATGCGGGGATCGATCACGTTCAACAGCAGGGCGAGCTTCATCTCCTCCTGGCCAACGATGGCGGTGAAGGGGAACGCCCTGCGTTTGCGGGTCTGACTCACGGACGGGGGGCCGGCACGGATTCGGATTGTTTCACAGCTGCCTGTGGGAGCACTGGAGCGGGCAGCAGGCTCAGCACCTGGGGGGGCGTGGCGTCGGCGGGGTAGATCAGCCGAACCCTCACCTGCCGTTGCTGGCCGGGGGCCAGGCTGATGCGCCCGAGGCTGGGGCCCTTCTCACCCTGGCGCTGCACCAGATGGAACCAACGCCTGCCGGCTGGACGGCCCGTCGGCCCATCCAGCCCGCTCACCTCCACCGTGCCGCGAAAGACAACCGCCCTGGGAGGGGTGAGGTTGAAGCGCAGGCCGCCTTCGGGCCTGTCGGTTTTGCGTGGGGATTCCAGGGCCAGATCAAGGGCCACCGGGGCTTTCGTGTCGTTCACCAGGGGCAGGGTCAGGTCGTATTCAACTCCGTAGTTTCCGTGCGCGGCCCAGGCGGTGCCCGGGTAGGAGGCCTGCAGCTCGGCGGTCTGCACCTGGCCGCTGCCCAGGCTGCCCCGCTCCAGCGAGGCGATCGGCCAGGACACCGGCGCAGTGCGTACGGAGAGCGATCTGGTGCCGGGATCGGTGAGCCGGGCGCTCCAGCGGCTGCCCGTCTGCACGCCGCTCACCCGCGAATAGACGATGCCTCCGGGCTGTCCCCTGGGCGTGGGCACGTGCTCCTTGGCGCTGAGTCCGGCGCGCAGGAGCCTGCTCCAGACCTCCGGCTCCGGCGGCTGCTCGCCACCGAAGGTGGCCAGGGTGGCCAACTCCACGGGGCCGTCACTCTCCAGCCGCAGTTGCAGGTTGCGGCCGTTGAGCAGGGGATCGAGCCCCTTGACGGGAATCGGCAGGGCCAGCAGGGTGGTGAGTTGACCAGGAGCCAGGTTCCACTCCTGGGGAATCCCGGCGCCGCGGCGGTTCTGCAGCAGTTCGGCTGCAACCCTTGAGCCGGGGCCGGCGAACACCGACGTGCCGTCGTGGGTCATCAGGGGCGGCAGCGGCAGGAAGGGAGCCGCCGGCTGGCTCGGATCGCTCGACTGGGAGAGGGCCGTGGATCCGCTCAGCACGCGCAGCCGCACCGGCTTGCTGTTCACGGGTGCGGCCACCACCCCCAGCCAGAGCACCGAGTCGAGGGTTTCCGGCCGGCCGGCATAGACGTGGTGGCTGAACAGGTCGAAGCGTCCCTGCAGAGGAACATTCAGGTGGGCGTCAGGGCTGGAGAACGGCTGGCCAGAGAGGGTTCTGCGGCCGTTGAAGGTGGAGAGCAGGATGCCGGGCTGGATGATGAGCTCGGGGTTGTTGTCGTTGACCAGCGCCACGCGGTCGAGTCCGCCGCTGAGGGGACGCACCTGCTGGGTCCTCAGTTCGGTGCTGGGGGCCACGGCCGGTGCTGGAGCAGGTGCCGGGACCGCCGCAGGGGTTTTGTCGGCCTGGGCCACGCCAGCGGTGAGAAGCAGGCCGGCGGCCATGGTCAGGAAGGGCATCAGACCTCAGCGCGGTTGGGGAGAGGGATCGCTGCGACCCACGAGGCTCTCGCTCACGGCCGCGGCCATGGCCCGGATCAGATCGGTGGAGCGGGGGTCGTTGAAAGGGCCTTTGACCATGAACCCTGCCACGGCTCTCTTGCCGTTGGGGAGTTCGATCAGGCCGGCGTCGGCATAGGCGATGCCGATGTCACCGGTTTTGTTGAGCACGGTCAGTCCCCGGGCCATCAGCTCGCTGTCGGGGTCGCTGGACGTGCCCCCCAGGCCCTTGAGCAACCCTGCAGGCAGAAGGGTGTTGGTGCGAGAGGTGGCCATGATCGTGCGGAAATGGTCGCGGGCACGCGGGCTGAGCTTTTCGCCGATGTCCACCAGGGCGATCGAGCGGGCCAGGTCGCGGGGGCTTGTGGTGTTGGTGCCCTCGAGGTCGGGCAGCCAGTTGTTGACCACCGTGGCGGGCAAGCCCAGGGCCTGGAAGTGGGCATTGGTGGCGGCCTTGCCTCCGAGGCGCTTGATCAGCAGGTTCGTGGCGCTGTTGTCGCTCACCCGGATCATCTCGGTGGCGGCCTCATAGAAAGGGAAGCGAGTGCCCAGCGGCCGGCTGGCCATCCAGCCGGCTCCCCCGCCCATCACCTCCTTGGTGAGAGGCAGCGGTTCGTTCCAGCGCAGTTTGCCGGCGTCGAGGTCGTCGAGGGCCGCCAGCAGGATCGGGGTCTTGATCGAGCTCGCTGCCGGCAGGGGTGTGTCGGGATTGAGCTGGGCGAAACGGCCGTCATCCAGCACCAGAAGGAAGCCGCCCACCTTGAGATCCTTCTGCTCGGCGGCAAGGGCCTTCCAGCGCTGGCTGAGCTTGGTGAGCTCCACCCTGGGCTCGAAGCGGCCCATGGCCAGACCCCCCTTGGGGGTTGGCACCGGAGAGCTGGGGCTGCTGGCCTTGGGGGCGTCCATCGCGCCCTGGGCCAGCTTCGGAGCCAGTTGTTTCAAGGCGGTGCCGGTGAGCACCCCGAGGCCAAGACCCATCACCAGCAGGCGCAGGACGAGGGCGAGGGGCTGGAACCAGCCGGGGGATCCGGAACGGGGGGAGCGACCCGTACGCACGATGAAGCCAGGGGCGACGAAGATGGCAGGACCTTAGGGGGTTCCCCGCTGGCTGGCCCAGCGCAGCTGACGGACCATTCCCCGGACCAGGGCCACTTCCTCGGAGCTGATCTGGGCCCGCTGCAGCAGGGCCCTCAGCTTGGCCATCCGGGCATGGGCTGTGTGAGGGAGCAGAAAACCCACCTCCAACAGCAGCTCCTCGGCATCAGCCATGGCGGCTTCGAGCAGCTCCCGATGGGCAGGCTCTGGCCCGATCACCGGCGTCGGACCGCTCACCCGGTGATCGGTGCTGCCCTGTTGGCAGCGGCGCAGCTCGTGCAGGGTGATGGCCACCGCATGGGAGAGGTTGAGAGAGGGGCGGCCTGGGTCGGTACTGATCCTCAGGATCCGGCCCGCCTGGAGCAGTTCGTCGGTGCTCAGGCCCCGGTCTTCCCTCCCGAAGACCAGCGCCGGTGAGCTGGGCCGGTCCGCCGGTCCAGGCCCGGCCCGATGGTCCAGCAGCCAGGGGATGGCCTCGGCGGGGCCTTGGATAGGCACCGCCTGAGAGTCCACCCGTCCACTGGCGGCGACCACCCGGGTGCGGTCGGCGATGGCCGCCGCTAGATCGGGATAGACCTGGGCGCGCTCCAGCAATGCCCCGGCGTGGACGGCCATGCGCCGGGCTTCCTCGCCGAGGTGATCGCAGCGTGGGGCCACCAGCCGCAGGTCCTGAAGCGCGAAATTGGCGCAGAGCCTGGCCACGCTGCCCACATTCAGGGGGCCTGCGGGTTCCACCAGCACCAGGGCCAGCTCAGGGAGGCCAGGCGTCGCGCCGGCGCTCACTCCAGACTGTGCAGATGGGCCAGCAGGTCAGCCATGGCCTGGGGTTCGGGCTGGAATCGCGGCATCGGCGGAGTGCGGCCGCTCACAACCTGGCGGATCAACTGGCGGTCGTTGCGGCGCTGGCTGACCCCATGCAGGCTGGGGCCCACCAGCCCCTGGGCGGCGATGCCGTGGCAGCCCGCGCAGTTCATACGAAACAGGCGTCCACCGTTCTCGAGCGAGCCCGAAAGCTCCAGGGTGCGACGGGTGTAAGGGTCGCTGCGGGCGGCCGGCAGGACGAGCAGCAGCAGCAGCAGGATGCAGCCGGCTGCGGCCAGCAGCACCAGGGCGGTGATCAGGCCCTGGTGCTTCACGGGCGCCTGGGTGGCCTCCAGGGTGGTGGAAGGATCGCCGGTCACGGATCACTCGGAAGACTCAACCAGCCTGCCTTGGCCGTGGGAGAATTGCGCCAGGCACGACTTCCCGCTCCCGATGATCGAACCCCTCCTCTGCGGCATCGTTCTGGGTTTGATCCCGATCACCCTGGTGGGCCTCTTCGTGGCGGCCTGGAACCAGTACCGCCGTGGCAGTGCCCTGGGCGGCTGAGTCAGGCCTCAGGCACCAGAACCATCAGTCCACAACTGCCGTAGCGCCGTCGGTCGCTCAGCTGCCAGCCGGGAGGAATATCCGGATAAGACTCGCTTGAGCATTCCCACAGCAGGCGTCCCCCCTCAGCCAGCCAGCCCGAGGTGGACACCGCCTCGGCAATCGGGGCGTACAGGCCTGATGCGTAGGGGGGATCGGCATAGATCAGATCGAAGCCACCCGCCGCTTCCTCCCCCAGCTGGTGCCCGGGGCCCTGGAACAGCCACTGGGGTAGCCCTGCCCTGATCACCCTCAGGTCGCAGGCCCCATTCAAGCTGGCTCTGACAGCCTCCAGATTTCGCCGGGCGATGCCGAGGGTCACTCGGTCGTGATCCACGGCCACCACCCGCCGGGCACACCGTTGCAGAACTTCGCAGCTCATCACGCCGCTGCCGCAGCAGAGATCCAGCCAGCGGCAGCCGCTCAGTTCACCGGCCAGCAGGTTGAGCACCGCCAGCCGCACCCTGGCGCTGGTGGGGCGGGCGTTCTGCCCTTGCGGACTGAGCAGTCTGCGCCCGCCACTCAGCCGCAGACTCATGCCCCGTCCTGGTCCACCCAGTCCAGCCAGCGCTCGAGCATGCGCTGCCCCTGGGGTCCTGACTTCTCTGGGTGAAACTGGCAGGCCGCCAGTGCCCCTTGCCAAACCGCCGCGGTCACAGCCTGATCGGCGAAGAGGACCTCGGCGGTGCTGCAGGACGGATCGTCGGGAGCGGCGGCGTAGGAGTGCACGAAATAGACCCAGGCCGCGGGATGACCCTCGGGCAGCAAGGGACTGGGGTTGGTGGAGATCAGCGGTGCCCAGCCCATGTGGGGGATGGGATGCCCCGGGGCGGAGGGCAGGGCCCGGACCCTGCCCCTGAGCAGGCCGAGGCCTGGGGCTTCTCCCTCCTCGCTGCCCTCGAACAGCAACTGCAGGCCCAGGCAGATCCCCAGCAAGGGGCGTCCTCTGGCGCTCCACTCCCGCAGTGGATCCACCAGGCGGGCCTCATTGAGGCGCTCCATGGCCGGATCGAATGATCCCACCCCCGGCAGGATCAGGGCATCGCAGGCCTCCATCCCTGGGGCGTCCAGCACGGGAATCAGTTCTGCCCCGAGACGCTCCACAGCTCGGGCCACCGAATGCAGGTTGCCCATGCCGTAATCGATCAGGCCGATCCGGCTGCTCATGGCTGCGGCTCCTGGCAGCTGCGCTGCTCCGGATGGAGCAGGTCGTCGCTGCGAGGCAGATCGAGCTCGTTGATGGCGGCGATGAGCTGGTACAGGCGGCCGACTCGGCGTTGATCGAAGTCGAAGCGCAGGCAGTGCCGCAGGCGATCGTTGTCGTCGCAGCTCTCTCCCAGCTCGAAATCGCCGCTGCGTAGGAGATCCTGGAATCCGGAGCGGATGGCCAGCAGATCACCCTCCCCCAGGGGCACATGCAGCAGCAGCTCCAGCTCGTCGTCTCTGAAGCGGGTGGTGTGGAACACCCGGTAGAACTGGCGGATCAGCTCGATCGCCTCGGAGGCGCTGCCGGCGTGGCTGATCAGTCCTCCATCATCTGGACCGATCAATCCCTCGCGCTCGAGGCCGGCGAGAAGGTCCTGAGGCCAGTGCTGCCAGAGCCCATGGCCCGGGGGCGCCAGCAACAGCACCGGAATCGGAGCCGTTCGTCCCGTCTGAATCAGGGTCAGGGCTTCGAACAGTTCGTCGAGGGTGCCGAAACCGCCGGGGAGCACCACCAGGGCGTCGCTCTCGCGCAGAAAGAACAGCTTGCGGGTGAAGAAGTAGCGGAAGTGAACCAGGCGATCGCCTGCTGTGGCGACGTAGGGGTTGGGCTCCTGCTCGAAGGGCAGCTGGATGTTGAGACCGAAGCTGTGCTCCGCTCCGGCTCCCCGGTTCGCCGCTTCCATCACCCCGCCGCCAGCACCAGTGATCACTTCAAAGCCTGCGGCCATGGCTTCCCGGCCGATCTCCGCCGCCAGCTGGTAGGTGGAGCTCCCAGGGAGGCTTCGGGAGGATCCGAACACAGCCACCTTGCGGGTGGTGCGGTGGGGATGGAAGGCCGAGAGGGCTTCTTGCAGATCACTCAGGGCACCAGAGATCAATCTCCAGTCGTCCGTGTCATCGGCGATGCTGGCCATCTCCAGGATCGAGTGAAGCGAGCGCTCGATCAACAGGCGATGGGGATGATCAGCCAGGGAATCTCCCAACCGCTCCAGCGCGGGAGAGGCAGGAGCCATCGGTGGGGGTGAGGCGGCAGGAGCTGAAGGGCTGCTCAGAGGTATTTGGCGATCGTGCCGGAGAGGGTGTTCTTGGGAACGGCGCCCACCACGGTGTCCACTTTCTGTCCTCCCTTGAAGATCATCAGGGTGGGGATGCTGCGGATGCCGTACTGGCTGGCGACGTTGGGGTTCTCGTCAGTGTTGAGCTTGTAGACCTTCAGCTTGCCATCGAATTCCTTGGCGATCTCGTCGACGATCGGGGCCACCATGCGGCATGGGCCGCACCAGGGGGCCCAGAAATCGACCAGCACGGGCACGTCACTTTTGAGCACATCCAGCTCAAAGGAAGCATCGGTGACGGCAGTGGCGCTGGACATCCGAGGGAAGGGACAAGGTGCCTGGAATCTAGCAACGAGTACCCGGAATCCCCCATGGCGGCGGGGGGACCGTAGGAAGACAAAATGCCCGGACGCGCCGGGCGGGTTGGTGTGAGGAGTGTGCGAGCCGGAGCCCCCACACCTTGAGGTTAACGCCCGTCTCCGCCGGGATTCCGTCGTTTCGTGCCGGAACAGGAGCCCTGGTGCGAGGGGCTACTTGCCCATGCCCAGCTGCTGGGCTTTCTGATACACCTTTCCTTCGGTGAGCAGCGATGGGGCCACCACCACATCGACCTGTTGCATCTCCTTGATCGTTCGGGCACCAAGGGTTCCCATCGACGTGCGCAGGGCGCCGAGCAGGTTCTGGGTGCCGTCGTCAAGGCCGGCCGGACCGCGCAGGATCTTCTCCAGACTGCCCGTGGTGCCCACGCTGATTCTGGTGCCTCTGGGCAACACCGGACTGGGGGTGGCCATTCCCCAGTGGAAGCCACGGCCTGGGGCTTCGCTGGCCCGGGCGATCGGCGAGCCGATCATCACCGCATCGGCGCCGCAGGCGATGCACTTGCAGATGTCACCGCCGGTGACGATGCCGCCGTCGGCGACGATCGGCACGTATTGGCCGGTGTCACGCTCATGGTCGTCGCGGGCGGCGGCGCAATCGGCCACCGCGGTGGCCTGGGGGATGCCCACACCCAGCACGCCCCGGGACGTGCAGGCGGCCCCGGGGCCGATGCCCACCATCACTGCGGCGGCGCCCGCGCGCATCAGCTCAAGGGCCACGTCATAGGTGACACAGTTGCCGATCACCACCGGAATGCCGAGATCACGGCAGAGGGCGGCCAGATCGAGGGTTTCGCGCCCGGCGGGCCCGATGTGGTCGGTGGAGACCACCGTGGCCTGAACGAAGAAGAGGTCGGCGCCGGCTTCGGCCACCGCCTGACCGAAGCGCAGCGCCCCGGCGGGGGTGGCACTGACGGCTGCGATGCCACCGGCGGCCTTGATCTCCGCGATGCGCTGCCGGATCAGGTCCTCGCGAACCGGCTGCGCGTAGAGCTCCTGCATCAGGGGCACGAAGGCTTCCTTGCCCACCTCAGCGATGCGGTCCAGGATTGGGTTCGGGTCGTCGTAACGGCACTGGACCCCCTCCAGGTTCAGCACCCCCAGGGCCCCGAGACGGGACAGTTCCACCGCTACCGAGACATCCACCACCCCATCCATGGCGCTGGCGATGATCGGGATCTCCCGCTCGATTCCACCGATGGTCCAGCGGCTGTCTGTCACCTCGGGATCCACGGTGCGACTGCCCGGCACCAGGGCGATCTCGTCGATCCCGTAGGCGCGGCGAACGGTTCGGGATCGACCTAACTGAATGGACACCACTGGGGTTTCTGCAGTCGGGCCAAGCTATCAACCGGTCTGGCCCTGCCAGGGCTTCAGGGAACCTGGCCTCAGGGTTGACCACGGAACGACGTCCAGCGCTCCCGCCAGGAGGCGAGCAGCGACTGGCGGTCGCTGCTGCGCACCAGGTGGGTGAGCAGGAAGCGGCTCAGCCAGATCACCCCGGCCAGCTCCAGCAGGCCGGGAACCAGGGGCAGGCTCTCGATCGCTCCAAGCAGCGCGGCGTAGATCCTCAGCAGGAGCAGCAGGCCCACGAAGCCCGCCAGCAGCTTCAGCGGGCCGCTGTACTGCTGCACCTGCCGCTGAAAGGCCCCACTGCTGAACCAGTCACGCACCTTGCCGCTGAGCAGCTCCCACTCGCCGCCGCCGTCCCCGTTCCCGCTCTCGTCACTGGCAGGGGCATGAAGGGTGGTGGCCACGGCCGGATCGGCCGGGGCCGCAGGAACGGGCTCGGGTTCGGGCTCAGGAGCAGGTTGAGGCACCGGAACCGGTTGAGGCTCAGGCTCCTGGATGGGCTGCGGAACCGGTTCAGTTTCCGGGGCAGGGGCAGGGGCAGGGGCCGGCGTGGGCTTGGGTTCCGGTGCAGGCTGCGGTTCGGGCTCCACGGAGGACTCGGCGCCTGTGCCGACCTCGGCGTCAGCGGTGACCTGGTCGTCCGGGGCTGATGCGCCTGGCCCGGGCACGGTGCTGAGATCCTCCTCAGCGGGGGATGGCAGGTCCTGGCCCTGATCGGGCTCATGGGATCCAGCAGAGGACTCGACCACCGGTTGTCGCGCAAAACCGCCGGTGGAGCTTACGCCGATTCCTCCGGCTTGTCTTTGTGGCGGATGCCCTCAGCCCTCGAGGGGAATCAGGCCCGGGCGGTCACTCAGGGGCAGCAGGGGAAGCCTCAGGGGAAAGGAGCCATCGCGCAGGCGCTGGATCAGTCCGGCGCCGATTTCCTCGGCCAGACGGGGGCTGTGGGCCGGTGCGCAGCGCAGACGGCGGGCGTCCACCTGGATCTCGCCGGAGAGCAGCTGGCTGTAGGGAACGAAGCCGAAGCTCGGCCGGATCCGGCGGGGAATCGAGAAATCGAGCACCGGGGCCTCGAGCTGGTCGTCGCTGCAGGCTGCCTGGCGGGCCACGGCCAGGTTGATCAGAGGCACAGGGGCCGCGATCGCCATCAGCAGGGCACTGCCATGGCCTTCGAAATGGCAGGGCCGGATCCATTCGGCCTTCAGCTCCGCCAGATCGACGCTCACGGCCGCCACAGCTCCCGGCCCGCGGGCATGGCCGCTCGGCAGCCGCCGGATCTGGGGCTGATGGCCGCTGCCAGCGCCGATCACCCAGCCGATCGCTCCTCCCGCCAGAACCGGAGAGCCCGGGCCCAGCAGGCTCAGGCCAGGCATGGTCAGACCGATGCTGCGGGATCCACCACTGCTGTACAGGGCGCTGCCATAGGGGCCCAGCAGGGGGCCGTACGGACTGTGGGTGACTCCTTCGGCGCTGCTCACCGCCACGATGCCGTTTTCGCTGATGGCCCGGTGCAGCAGCAGGCGCGCCACGCCGAGGCCTTCGAGCCGGAGGCGGGCCTGGAGTTCACGGCGTGGATGCAGGGGCGTGCCTTCACCACTGGCCACCAGCTCCACCTCCAGGCCCGCCAGCAACTTGCCCAGCACCTGGGCGCCGCCCCGCTGCTCCGGGTCCGAGATCCCACCTCCGATCGGAAGGGTCAGACCGCCGCTGCCGCTGGAGCCCAGGGCGGTGACCCCATCCAGCCGCGCCTCGCGCAGGCGCATGGGCGGATCACAGGGGCCGAGGCTGAGCTGGAGCGTGGCCTGGTCGGTGAACTCGGCGTTGGCGGCCACCACCACATCGGTGCGGGAGTAGGCCGCCTCCAGTCCCTCGGCGGCCACCAGGGCCCGGAAGTCCGCAGAGCTCCTCACCGCCAGATCACCGGCACTCTGGCGCTCCTGCAGCTGCGCTTCGGTGCGGGAGCGAGGGGGTGCGGATCCCATCGGCGCAAGAAGCCCGGAGACGGTGGACCCAGCCTCGCTTAACCTGGCCTTCGGCAGTGTGGTGAGAGATGGCGGATCCAACGGGTCCCGGCGAGTCCGACGGACGGATCATCCAGACCGACCTGCGCAATGAGATGTCGCGCTCCTACCTGGAGTACGCGATGAGCGTGATCGTGGGCAGGGCTCTGCCCGACGCCCGCGACGGGCTCAAGCCGGTGCACCGGCGCATCCTCTACGCGATGTACGAGCTCGGTCTCACCAGCGACAGGCCCTACCGCAAGTGCGCCCGGGTGGTGGGCGAGGTGCTCGGCAAGTACCACCCCCATGGGGATACCGCCGTCTATGACGCCCTGGTGCGCATGGCCCAGGACTTCTCGATGCGCATGCCGCTCATCGATGGGCACGGCAACTTCGGCTCGGTCGACAACGACCCCCCGGCCGCGATGCGGTACACCGAATCGCGGCTGCAGGCGCTCACCACCGACAGCCTGCTGGAAGACATCGAGGCGGAAACGGTCGATTACATCGACAACTTCGACGGCTCCCAGCAGGAACCCACGGTGATGCCGGCGCGGGTTCCTCACCTTCTGTTGAATGGATCGTCGGGTATCGCGGTGGGCATGGCCACCAACATCCCGCCTCATAACCTCACTGAACTGATCAATGGCCTGCTGGCCCTGATCGCTGACCCTGAGCTTGATGACCGGGCTCTCCTGGCCCTGATTCCCGGGCCTGATTTCCCCACCGGCGGCCAGATTCTGGGACGCCGAGGCATCCGCGAGACCTACACCACCGGCCGCGGCTCTGTGACCATGCGCGGGGTGGCCTCGATCGAAACGCTGGAAATACCCGGCCGGCCCGATCGCGATGCCGTGATCATCACCGAGCTCCCTTATCAGACCAACAAGGCGGCGCTCATTGAGCGCATCGCTGAGATGGTCAACGACAAGAAGCTCGACGGCATCTCCGACATTCGCGATGAAAGCGATCGCGATGGCATGCGCATCGTGATTGAACTGCGCAGGGATGCCTACCCGCAGGTGGTGCTCAACAATCTGTTCAAGCTCACGCCTCTGCAGAGCAATTTCAGTGCCCACATGCTGGCACTGGTGAACAGCGAGCCGGTGCTGCTCACCCTGCGGCGGATGCTGCAGGTGTTCCTTGAGTTCCGCATCGAGACGATCGAGCGGCGCACCCGTTA
This sequence comes from Synechococcus sp. UW140, assembly GCA_943369245.1. Lineage (GTDB taxonomy): Bacteria > Cyanobacteriota > Cyanobacteriia > PCC-6307 > Cyanobiaceae > Regnicoccus_A. Next base: position 350,290 of record CALRMN020000001.1, read on the forward strand.
CTTCCTGCGCAAGGCGGAGGAGCGGGATCACATCCTCCTGGGTCTCCTGCTGGCTCTCGATCAGCTGGATCCGATCATCGCCCTGATCCGGGCGGCCTCGGATGCGGCAACGGCCCGCGTCCAGTTGCAGGAGCGCCATGGCCTCAGTGAGATCCAGGCTGACGCGATCCTGCAGATGCAACTGCGTCGGCTCACCGCTCTCGAAGCAGACAAGATCCGCCTGGAACATGAGGATCTTGTTGCTAAGATTGCCGACTACAAAGATATTCTGGGCCGGCGTGAGCGGGTGCTCGGACTGATCGAAGCGGAGTTGATCCAGCTGCGCGAGCGTTACCCATCCGAGCGTCGTACCGAGATTCTTGATCTCGAAGGCGGGCTTGAAGACATCGATCTGATCGCCAATGAGCGATCCGTGGTGCTGCTCACAGAGAACGGCTATCTCAAGCGCATGCCGGTGAGCGAGTTCGAGGCCACCAGCCGCGGCACCCGCGGCAAGGCCGGAACCCGCAACCAGGGTGAGGAGGCGGTGCGTCTGTTCATCAGCTGCAACGACCACGACACCCTGCTGCTGTTCAGCGATCGCGGCGTGGTCTATGCCGTGCCGGCCTACCGAGTGCCGGTGGGAAGCCGCGGTGCGAAGGGAACCCCGGTGGTGCAGTTGCTGCCTATTCCCCGGGAAGAGCAGATCACTTCTCTGGTGGCGGTGAGCGCCTTCGACGACGATGTTCAGCTGCTGATGCTCACCAGTGGTGGCTATATCAAGCGCACCAGGCTCTCGGCTTTCGCCAACATCCGCTCGAACGGCCTGATCGCCATCAGCCTCGAAGACGGCGACGCCCTGCGCTGGGCCCGGCTGGCCCTGCCGGGCGACAGCGTGCTGATCGGCTCGCTCAAAGGGATGACGATCCACTTCCGGCTCACGGATGGTGAGCTGCGGCCCCTGGGCCGCACCGCCCGGGGTGTGCGCGCCATGGCCCTGCGGCCGGGGGATGAGCTGGTCAGCATGGACGTGCTGCCGGCTGAACTGGCGGATCGGGTGGCCAGCTCCTCCGTATCCGAGAACGAGGAGGAGACTCCGGACGCTGGTGAGAGTGCCGAGGGCCCCTGGGTGCTGGTGGCGTCCGCCAGCGGGCTGGGCAAGCGGGTGCCGGTGACCCAGTTCCGTCTGCAGCGCCGGGCCGGCCTGGGCCTGCGCGCCATCAAGTTCCGCCGCGACGGGGACGTGCTGGTGGGGCTGACGGTGATGGGTCCCGGGGAGGAACTGCTGCTGGTGAGTGAGCGGGGGGTGATCGTGCGCATGCAGGCCGACGCGATTCCCCAGCAGTCGCGGGCGGCCACGGGGGTGCGCCTTCAGAAGCTCGACAGCGGTGATCGTCTCAGTGAGGTGGTGCTTGTGCCTCCTGCCCCCGAAGAGGAGGAGCTCGCGGACACCGCTGAGCCCACCACGGCACCAGAGTCGCCCTGACGCTCTCCGCCGTGGCCGATGTGTTGGTGCTCGGGGCCGGCCCGGCGGGGCTGGCCATCGCCAGTGAGCTCGTTCCCCTCGGCCTGCGGGTCACGGGGCTGGCAGCAGGCGATCCAGTCAGCCCATGGCAGAACACCTACGGCATCTGGGCCCCGGAACTGGATCAGCTCCAGCTCTCCCATCTGCTGGAGCATCGCTGGTCGAACTGCGTCAGTTATTTCGGTGCCGGTCCCGTGGCCCTCAGCCACGACTATGGCCTTTTTGATCGCGCGAAACTCCAGGGTCACTGGCTGGCGCGCTGCTCCGGCATGGACTGGCGACGGGGACTGGCTGCTGAGCTGATCCACGACACGCAGGGTTCCCAGGTGACCACCCGGGAAGGAGAGGTGCTCAGGGCACGCCTGGTGATCGACACCACTGGCCACGACCCGGTGTTCGTGCGCCGGCCGGCTCAGGGGCCCGTGGCCGCGCAGGCGGCCTACGGAATCGTGGGCTTCTTCACCGCAGATCCGGTGCCGCCTGGCCAGTTCGTGCTGATGGACTACCGCAGTGACCACCTGAGCCCGGAGGAGCGAGAGGGTCCTCCAACCTTCCTGTACGCCATGGACCTGGGCGGGGGGCGCTTTTTCGTGGAGGAAACCTCCCTGGCTCTGGCCCCGCCGGTGCCCATCGAAGTGCTCCGGGATCGCCTGCTCAGGAGGCTGGCCCACCGGGGCGTGGCGGTGCTGCAGGTGGAGCACGAGGAGCGCTGCCTGTTCCCGATGAACCTGCCCCTGCCCGACCTCGGCCAGCGGGTGCTGGGCTTTGGAGGGGCCGCCAGCCTGGTGCACCCCGCTTCGGGCTACATGGTGGGCTCCCTGCTGCGGCGTGCTCCCGGCCTGGCGGCTGCCATCGCCGCTGCCCTGGCCAGTCCTGATCGTTCCGCCGCCCAGGTGGCCGAAATGGCCTGGGCTGCCCTGTGGACCCCGGAGCTGGTGCGCAAGCACGGCATCTACCAGTTCGGCCTGGAGAAGCTGATGCGTTTCTCCGAGCCGGACCTGCGCCAGTTCTTCAGCACCTTTTTCGCCCTGCCCGAGCGGGAGTGGTACGGATTCCTGACCAATACCCTCAGCCTCGCCGAGCTGATGGCGGCGATGGTTCGCCTGTTCGCGCTGGCACCGGCCGGTGTGCGCTGGGGGCTGATGCAACCGAAGGGGCGCGAAGCGGCATTGCTCTGGCGGGCCGTGCGGGGTTAGCTGCCCCGCTGCCGCTCAACGGAACACCAGCACCGGCAGGTCGGCATGGATCAGCACCCTCTGGGTCTGGCTGCCCAGCAACAGGCCGCTGAGGCCGCGGCGCCCATGGGAGGCCATGAAGATCAGATCGCAGCCATGGCGAGCGGCCGCCTCGATGATCGCCTCATGGGGCAGATCGTTGATCACTCCCTCACTGCTGCAGGGCACCCCGGCGCTCTCGGCCACGGCTTGGGCCTCCGCCAGAATCCGTTCGGCGTTTTCCCTCGCCACGAGGCTGAGGTGCTCCAACGTGCCGGCATCGAGCATGGTTCCGGTTCCCACCATCGACACCGGCAGAACACTGCGGGCATTGAGGAAGGTGATGCGCGCACCCATCTCCTTGGCGAAGGCCACCGCTCCGTGAACGGCTTTCACGGAGACGTCGGATCCGTCGATTGGAACGAGCAGATGGGAGTACATGGCTGGAGGCCCTGGGTCTGAAAAGCCCGAGGATGTCCTTATCAGAAAGCGTACCGGGGTTGGTGACGGAGTTCTTCAGCCGGCGGCGGAGGCGGGAGTCTGCAGCCGTCGCACCGCGGCGTCGTAGAGGTCTTGCCCCTTCCAGGAGACCGCCACAATCACTGGCAGGGCCAACAGGAGCAACACGGTGAGCTGAAGAGGCGCGCTGCTCGGGAATCCGTGAGTGGTGAAGATCAGAAAGATGGGCCGGTGAAAGAGATACATGAAGAAACTGGCGCTGCTGATCGCCAGCATCAGGGGGGACAGACGCAGATGGCGGCCCCAGTGCTCACAGATCAGAAAAGCCAGCAACGGACCGAACACCGCCAGGGGGATGGCTTTGAGGCTCGAGTCGATCCGGGTCTGGTGATGGAAGGAGAACAGGGTGGCTGCCACCATGGCTAGGGCCGTGAGGGCGATGGTGCGGCCGCTCACCCTCGGCTCCACCAGCGCCGGGGAGAGCACAAGGCCTGCCACGAAGGACGGGAAGTAGAGGAACAGGCGCGGATCCACTCCGTCCAGCAGGTTGCCCAGCAGCACGTTGAGGCCGATGATCCCGGTACACACCACCAGGGGGTTCGATGTCCAGCGCCAGGGCGTCTGGCCCAGTCTGTGCACCAGCAGCAGCAGCAACGGCGCCAGCAGGTAGAACACCACGATCATCGAGATGTACCAGAGGGTCAGGGGTGGCTCCAGGCTGAAACTGGTGCTCAGCAGCGCCGCCCCGATGAACTGACCCGGCTGGAGCAGCCCGAAGAGATCGAAGAGCAGCAGGGACGCCAGGTAGGGGGGATAGATCCGGATCATCCGCCGCCGGTAGAACCGCCAGACCTCGGCAGTACTGGTGATCCGGGACCTGCCGATCAGATGCCCTGAAATGAACACGAACAGTCCCAGCACCACCACCGTCAACCGGTAGGTGACGTCGTTTTTGTAGCCATCGATCGATTCGGCATAGCCCAGCAGGTGCCAGAAGCCGACGATCCAGAGGATGCAGGTGGCCCGCATCAGATCGATGGCCTGATCGCGCTGGCGCGGGGCCGGCGTGTTCAGCGGCTGTTGCTCAGGCATGGGTGAGGGGGCGCTCGTCGGGCGGTGAAGAGGGTGACTGGGCGTTGACACTGGTCCAGTCCGCCGCGTTCAGCTGGGGAAACAGGCCATCGTCGGCCTCGATGGCCTCGATCCAGCCCTCGGGCAAGGCCACGCCCGTGTCGATTGCGTGCATCAGCCGCCAGAAGCGGTCGAGATGGCGGTGAATCCGCTCCCGGGCCAGAGCGGTGGTGGTGCCGGCCCGGAGGATGAAACTCCAGTCTGAGCTCTGGGCCAGCAGCAGTTCCCGGCCCGCCTGGGTAAGCAGCCGCCTCTGGTGCTCCGTGGCCACGCCGCGATTCACCTGCTTGACCATCGCCGCGGAGGCGCGATGCCATTCCGGCACCACCCAGGCATTGCTCTGGTGGAGCCAGTAGTGGTGGTATCCACCCTGCCCCCAGCTCGAGGGGGAAGGCCGGCAGATCTGCAGGGGCTCCTCGCGCTCGAGGGCGCTGCGAAGGCTGCTGAACGCCAAGCCAGCGGCAGGTCCCTGGCGAAACAGTTCGGCGAGAAACAGGGGCCCCTCGTACCACCAGTGGCCGAACAACTCCGCGTCGAAGGGCGCCACAAGCAGGGGGGGACGGGCCATGGCCTCGGCAAGCACCGCCAGTTCCTCGCTGCGGCCGGCGAGGTAGTCGCTGGCGTGCTCCACGGTCCGTCTGGCCGCTGCCTCCGGGTCGTACGGCAGTTTCTGATCGAGCGGCGAGCCCTGGCTGCTGACCCGGTGCAGTTTCAGGCCCAGGGGCCGTGAGCTCGTGATGCCATGGGCTTGCAGCTCGGCTTCGGGCAGATCCCAGCCCAGGTCGCGGTGAAACTCCCTGTAGTCGCCATCCCCTGGATACCCTTCCGAAGCCGACCACACCGGCAGGGTGGCGGCGCCATCGCGGGCGAAGAAGGCGATGCCCGCGGGCGAGCAGATCGGCGCGTACACCCCGTAGCGAGGCCTGGGCAGTGCATGCAGCAGGCCATGGGCGTCGAGAACGGAGTAGCGCAGGCCGCACTGCCGCAGGAGCAGATCGAGACCTTCGTAGTAGGCGCACTCCGGCAGCCAGATGCCAAGCGGCCGCTCCCCCAGCAACCGCTGGTGCTCACGCACGGCATTGATCAGCTGGGCCCGCACGGCTTCGGGGCTGTGGCGCAGCAGAGGCAGGTAGCCGTGGGTCGCAGCGCAGGTGAGCAGGTCGAGCACCCCGTCCTGCTGCAACTGCCGGAAGCGCTGCAGCAGCTGGCCACCGCTTTCGATCCAGCTCTGGCGGGTGCTCTCCAGGGTGTCAGCCAGGGTGGTGGCGGCGGCGCGGTGGCTGGAGGGGGCGTAACGAAGCAATCGCTGGCGCTGGGCGAGCCAGTCGGGGAAGCGCGCGCTCAGCACAGGATCGCTGATCAGGCTGAGCAGGGTGGGCGAGAGCCCGAGGCTGAGGCAGGGCTGCTGGCCGGGATCATCCCGGCTGGCTTCCAGCACCTGGAGCAGCGGCAGATAGCTCTCGAGCAGGGCCTGGAAGTACCAGTCTTCCTCCAGGGAACCCGGCTGGCTGTCCCGGACAAATGGGAGATGGGCATGAAGGACCAGGGCCAGGGTGCCTGTGGCCATCGACCATCCATCAATGAAGCCACCTTACGGCTCACCCTTCGGCGAGTCCTGCAGGCCACACGTCTCTACGCTTGTTTCATGAGGCGAGACGGGTTTCGGGTGGATCAGGGCAGGATCCGGCGTGTGGTGATCGTCGATGGACACGGCATGTTCTACGCGCAGCAGAAGCTGGGCTGGTTCTTCGATCCACGCCGGTTGCTGGAGTTGGCCGCCGCCGACCCTGGCGTCGAACTTGATGGCGCCTACTGGTACACGGGCCTGAAGGATCCGGCTGATCAGAGGCCGTTCCGTGATGCGCTCACCAGCCTGGGCTACACGGTTCGCACCAAGCCCCTGCGGGAATTCGGCACCGATCCCGAGCACCGCCAGTTCGCCCGGGCGAACCTGGATGTGGAGATCTGCCTGGACCTGATGATGGTGGCCCACCGCCTGGATGAGGTCTGGCTGTTGAGCGGCAGCCGGGATCTGGAACGGGTGGTGGAAACCCTGCGGGCGAAGGGGATCCGGATCACGTTGCTGCATGCCGACGGGATGGTGCCCCGGGAGCTGCGCAACGCTGTGGATGTCTTCCTGGATCTGGCCGGGTGGCGCAAACAGCTGGAGAAGGCCGAAGCGGCCCAGGTCCCGGTGTTTCAGCGGGGCCTGGAGAGTGCGCTGCGGGTCGAGCCGCTCAGCCGGGAGCTGGTGCGTCGTCCGCAGGAGCGTCAGGAGAGCGGTCCCAGGCAGGTGGTGATCGCGCCACCCCTCTAGGATCGGTTCAACTCATAGTCACATCGACTTGCAACGGTCATGGCCAAGGACCCCGGCCGGGTACTGATCTTCGACACCACCCTCCGGGATGGTGAGCAATCCCCCGGGGCCAGCCTCAACCTGGAGGAGAAGCTGGCGATTGCCCACCAGCTGGCCCGCCTGCGCGTCGACATCATCGAAGCCGGCTTTCCCTTCGCCAGCCCCGGTGATTTCAACGCGGTTCAGCGCATCGCCGCCGCCGTCGGCACCCCCGACGGGCCGGTGATCTGTGGCCTGGCCCGGGCCGCCCGCGGCGACATCAAGGCCTGCGCCGAAGCGGTGGCCCCCGCCGTGAACCGCCGCATCCACACCTTCATCGCCACCAGCGACATCCATCTGGAGCACAAGCTGCGCAAGAGCCGCGCCGAGGTGGTGGAGATCACCGCGGAGATGGTGGCCTACGCCCGCTCCCTCGTCGAGGACGTGGAATTCTCCTGCGAAGACGCCGGCCGCTCCGATCCGGAGTATCTCCATGAGGTGATCGAAGCCGCCATCGCCGCCGGAGCCACCACGATCAACATCCCCGACACGGTGGGGTACACCACCCCCGCCGAGTTCGGCGCCCTGATCGACGGCATCAACCGGCATGTGCCCAACATCGATCAGGCGGTGATCTCGGTGCACGGTCACAACGATCTCGGACTCGCTGTCGCCAACTTCCTCGAGGCGGTCAAGAACGGCGCCCGCCAGCTGGAGTGCACGATCAACGGCATCGGCGAGCGGGCCGGCAACGCCTCGCTCGAGGAGCTGGTGATGGCGCTGCATGTGCGCCGGGCCTATTTCAACCCCTTCATCGGCCGCCCGGCCAGCAGCAGTGAGCCGCTGACGGGGGTGCGCACAGAGGAGATCTACAAGACCTCCCGCCTGGTGAGCAACCTCACCGGCATGGCGGTGCAGCCCAACAAGGCGATCGTGGGCGCCAACGCCTTTGCCCATGAATCCGGCATCCATCAGGACGGCGTGCTCAAGAATCGACTCACCTACGAAATCGTCGATGCCCGCACCATCGGCCTCGCCGACAACCGCATCTCCCTGGGCAAGCTGAGCGGCCGCAGTGCGTTCCGGGCTCGCCTGGAGGATCTGGGTTACACCCTCGAGCGCGGCGACCTCGACGACGCGTTCACCCGCTTCAAGGATCTGGCGGATCGCAAACGGGAAATCACGGACCGGGATCTCGAGGCAATCGTGAGCGATCAGGCCCAGCAGACCGAGGCCCGTTACGTGCTCAAGCTGGTGCAGGTGAGCACCGGCACCAATCTGCAGCCCACCGCCACCGTGACCCTCATCACCAGTGATGGCGCCGAGCTCACCGAGGCCGCCATCGGCACCGGTCCGGTCGATGCCGTCTGTCAGGCCCTCAACAGCCTGGCGCGGGTGCCCAACGAGCTGGTGGAGTTCAGTGTCAAGTCGGTCACCGAGGGCATCGATGCCATGGGCGAGGTGACGATCCGCCTGCGCCATCAGGGGGTGCTCTACGCCGGCCATGCCGCCGACACCGACATCGTGGTGGCCGCTGCCCAGGCCTTCGTCAATGCCCTGAACCGCCTGGTGCACGGGATGGAGCGTCAGCCCCTGCATCCGCAGAAAGCGTCTCTGCCGGTGGCGGAGCTGCCGCGGCTGTGAAGGACCAGCGACCTCTCTGGGTGAGCGCCCTGCAGCTGGCGGCCCTGTTGCTGCTGGCCCTGCTGATGCTGGTGCCCCTGCTCTGGCTGGTGAGCACCTCGCTCAAGAGTCCTGCCGAAAATATCTTTTCCACCCCGCCGTCCCTGATTCCGGCCCAGCCGAGTCTGGAGGCCTATGGCCGTCTGTTCGCCGACCATCCCCTGGGCCTGTATCTGTTCAACAGCACGGTGGTGAGCCTGCTGGCGGTGCTGGGAAATCTGCTGTTCTGTTCGCTGGCGGCCTATCCGCTGGCGCGGATGCGTTTCGCCGGCCGTGGCCTGGTGCTGGCGCTGGTGGTGGCCACCATCCTGATTCCCTTCCAGGTGGTGATGATTCCGCTCTACCTGATGATGGTGCAGCTGGGCCTGAGAAACACCCTCTGGGCCTTGATCGTGCCCCAGGCAGCCACGGCCTTCGGTATCTTTCTGCTGCGCCAGAGTTTTCTCGGGGTGCCGGTGGAGTTGGAGGAGGCGGCCCGCATCGATGGCTGCACGCCGGTGGGGGAATGGTGGAACGTGATGATTCCCGCGGCCCGCGCCGATCTGATCACCCTGGCGATGTTCGTGTTCATCGGCACCTGGAGCGACTTCCTCTGGCCCCTGGTGATCCTCGATGACCCCAGGCTCTACACCCTGCCCCTTGGACTGCAGCAACTGGCCAGCAGCTTCTCCCTCGATTGGCGCCTGGTGGCGGCTGGTTCGGTGGTCTCGATTCTGCCGGTGCTGGTGCTGTTCGTGCTGCTTCAGCGCTACATCCTCCCCAGTGCCAGCGGCGATGCGGTGAAGGGCTAGGCCCGACGACGACAACCAGCTCCCCTGCCCCCTGGTTCACGGTCGGGGATTCACTCCTGTGCAAACAAAGTGCATCATCTTGCTGGGGTTGGTTCAGCCCTCGGTACTCTGCGTTCCAGAGAGTCGATCACGCACCGGGCGGCGGAATGGAGACCAGCCTGGTTCTGCAGAATCTGCTTTCACCGCCGGTGCTGTTCTTCGCCCTCGGGGTGATCGCCGTGCTGGTGGGCTCCGACCTGGAGATCCCGGCTCCACTGCCGAAGCTGTTCTCCCTCTACCTGCTGCTGGCGATCGGTTTCAAGGGGGGTGTGGAGTTGCTCCACAGCGGCCTCGGTCCCCAGGTGATCAGCACGATCGCGGCAGCGATGCTGATGTCGGCCCTGGTGCCGCTCTACAGCTTCCTGGTGCTCAAGCGCCAGCTCGACACCTTCAACGCGGCGGCCATCGCCGCCACCTACGGCTCCATCAGTGCCGTCACCTTCATCACGGCCGAGAGCTTCCTGGGCCTCACCGGCATGCCTCATGACGGCTTCATGGTGGCAGCCCTGGCGCTGATGGAATCCCCTGCGATCATCGTCGGCCTGCTGCTGGTGAAGCTGGCCTCCAGCGCAGCGGCCGAGCAACCCCGCGAGGGGATCCGCTGGGGCTCGCTGCTGCATGAGGCCTTTCTGAACAGCTCCGTGCTGCTGCTGGTGGGCAGCCTGGTGATCGGTGGGCTGGTGGCGGCCTTCAGTCCTTCGGGGCTGGGCAAGATGGAGCCCTTCACCGGCGAGCTCTTCTACGGAGCCCTCAGCTTCTTCCTCCTCGACATGGGCATCGTGGCGGCCCAGCGGGTGGGGGATCTCAGGCGGGCCGGCGCCTTCCTGATCGGTTTCGCCCTGCTCATGCCCCTGTTCAATGCCGGGGTGGGACTGGCGGTGTCATGGATGCTGGGGCTTCCTCAGGGGGATGCCCTGCTGTTCATGGTGCTCAGCGCCAGTGCCTCCTACATCGCGGTACCAGCGGCGATGCGGATGACCGTGCCCCAGGCCAGCCCGAGCCTCTACATCTCCACCGCCCTGGGGGTGACGTTTCCGTTCAACATCGTCGTGGGCATCCCGCTCTACATGGCGATGGTGAGGCTCGTCATCCCTGCCGTCTGACCCCCCTGTCCGAATGTCCGGCCCTTGCCATGCAACGCCTCGATCTGATCTGCAGTGAACGGGAACTCGAACGGGTGGTGCGCCTGATCGATGCCGCCGGCGCTTCCGGCTACTCGGTGGTTCGTCATGTCACGGGCCGCGGGCCCCATGGCTCCGTCTCGGAGTCGATGGAGTTCAGCGGCCTGGGGGCCAATGTCCAAGTGATCGTGTTCTGCGAGAGCGAGGCGCTCGAGACCCTCCGCCAGGGGCTGCGGCCGATCCTGGAGTACTACGGAGGGGTTGGCTTCGTTTCCCAGGCCGAGCCGCTCTGAGCACCAGCCCCATCCCCTTCATGACCAGCGATCCCGCCATCGCCGCGTTCGGCTCCAGCTTCACTGCGATCACCCTGGCGGAGCTGGGGGACAAGACGTTCTTCGTGGCGTTCCTGCTGGCCGCCCGCCACCGGGCCCGCTGGGTCTTCGTCGGGGCGTTCGCCGCATTGGCAGCCGTCACGCTGATTTCCCTGGCCTTCGGCCTGGGGCTGCGCAGCCTGCTGCCGCCGGAGCTGGTGCCCTGGCTGGCGGCCCTGCTCTTCGGCGGGTTCGGCCTGAAGCTGCTGATCGATGCCCAGGCCATGGGTGCTCAAGCCGCCGAGCAGGAGGCCCAGGAGGCCGAAGATCTCGTCAATGCCGCCGAAGTCAACAAGGACCAGAGTCGGGCCAGGGGCTGGCTGGTGGTGCGTGAAGCCTTCCTGCTGGTGTTCATGGCCGAACTCGGGGATCGCACCCAGTTCGCCACCATCTTCCTGGCCACCGCACCCGGGTTCACCTTCAGCGCCCTGCTGGCCGGCACCCTGGCGGGCCATGCCCTGGTCACGGGTCTGGCGGTGGGGGCGGGAAAATGGATCGGCCAGCAGCTCTCCGAGCGCCTCCTCTACCGGCTCAGCGGCGGCCTGTTCCTGGCCTTCGCCGTGGTGGCCCTGCGGCAGGCCCTGGGCTGAGGGAGTGCCGCCGGTTGATCAGCTCTGGCGGCCGATGTAGTGGGCGCAGCGCTCGCAGGGACCATCAGGCAGCACGGCACAGCGCAACAGCGGCGAGCGGGCATTGAAGCGGCAGCTGGGGTCGCCGATCACCCAGCCTCCGTTCCACCAGCGCGCGTCCCTGGGCTGTCGCTCCGCCTTCACCTGCAGGGCCACCGTGACCAGTTCGTAGCGGCCATTGCGAAGCTGGTAGCGGTGGTGCCGCTGCAGCACCAGGAAACTGCGGCTGCCATGGAGAAACCAGCGGCCGGGCTGGGGAATCTCACCCAGCTCCTCGAGCTCGAGCTGGTCCAGCAGGTGGCCACTGCCGGCCTGACGAAGTTCGATGCGCAAGGGTTTCAGGGGTTCACCTCACCGGCCTCCTCGCTCACGCGCCTGGAGAATCCCCAGAGGAACAGTCCCGCCACGAGCAAGAGCAGCGTCCACTCGGGCGGCACGAGCTGGGGCAGCCCCAGGCGGAGCAGCAGGCGCAGGCCCACCAGCCCGACAGCCAGGTAACCGGCTCGTTCCAGGTTGGGGTAGAGGCCCAGCCAGCGGATGAACAGCTCGGCGGTGAGACGAAGGGCGATCACCCCGATCACCCCGCCGGTCATCACCAGCCAGAGGTGATCGCTCACGGCCACAGCGGCGGCCACGCTGTCGAGGGAGAAGGCGAGGTCGGTGACCGCAAGGGTGATCACCACTGCCCCCAGTCCGGACGCCCCGGCATGACCGCTGGAGCTGGTGCCCGGGTGAGCCTGCGCAGCGGTGGCGGACGCATCATCGTTGGGCAGCTCAGGCCCATCGCCGCTGGATGCATCGCCAGGACGCAGCAGGTTGGTGCTGCTGAGCCAGAGCAGATAGGAGGCGGCCGCCAGCTGCAGGGGCCAGAAGTTCAGCACCCAGCGGGCCAGCAGGATCAGCACCAGGCGGAAGACCAGGGCCAGGCCAAGGCCGAGGTTGAGGGCCTGACGCTGGAGCGGCGGATCATGCAGCCGCCTTGAGATGGCGGCCAGAGCAATGGCGTTGTCAGCGGAGAGCACTGCTTCGAGAGCCACCAGCAGCGGCAGCAGCAGCAGCAGCTCTCCCCATTGATCCGCCTCTTCCAGCAGGGGTGTGAGGGAGGTAATCGACTCCGCTTCCATTGGCCTGCAGCGGGTTCGGTGGCGCCACTCTAGAAAGTCCCCTACACCGGCTTCCCCGCGATGCAACTTCGGGCGCGACTGGCCCACGCCGACTCAGGCCAGCGGGTGGTGGAAGTGAGTGCCTGGGATGGTGGCCGCTGCCTGGGCAGCGCCCTCGGGGAGGCTCCCAGCGCCGAGGCCGCCGAGGACCGGGCGCTGCAGCGGCTTCTGCTGCGGCTGCGGGAGCCTGCTCCGCTGTCAGCACCGAACGTGTCTCTCCATCAGGCAGCTGGGGCGGCGACCCCGCCAGCACGGTCAGAAGCCCGCCCAGGTCCATCCCCCGCTCCAGCCCCGATCCCAGCACCCGCATCAACACCAGTGCCATCAGCGCCTGCTGCCGCGGAAGCCGAACCGCTGGCCGATCCCGACGACTGGAGCGAGGAACTGGCCGAACTGGAGCGGCTGCTGAGGCAGCTGGGCTGGGAGCGGGAGCAGGAGTCGATCTACCTGCAGCGGGCCTTCGGCCACCCCAGCCGCAGCCGCCTGATCCGCTATGCCGATCTGCTGGCCTACCTCGCCGCTCTGCGTCAGCTGCAGCCTGGGGTGGATCCGGCCCAGGCTGCCCTGCCGCTGCGCCGCTCCGACCTCCTGCTCCGCTCCGATGGGCTGCTGGCGCGCCTGGGCTGGGGAGCGGCCGAGGGGCGCGCCCTTCTGGAGCGCGAATTCAACCTGGCCAGCCGCCAGCAGCTCAGCGACGACGACCTGCTGCGATTCAACGCACTCCTGGCGCAACAGCTGGAGGGCCAGACCGCGTCCAGCCCTGAGCTCGGCACTCCTTCGCCAGCAGGGTCGGCCCCAGGGTGAGCCGGTGCTGGTTGGCGTAGGCCTCCTGCTCCAGGCGGATCTCGGTGGGGCTGGCCCTGGCATAGACAGGATCCTCCAGATGGCGCCGGCTGACGGGGTCCAGGACGATCGAGAGACCGAGCAGCCTGGGCCGGGCCCCCAGGCCGCCGTGGCGGCAGCTCTGGGCAACGTGAATCGCTTCGTGGTTGAGCACGCGCGCGAACTCCACGCTCCCCTTCTCGATCACATCGGGGCGGATGCGCAGGGTGCGGGCTGCCGGTTCCCATTCCCCGGCGGCACGGGCTTTGCGGGGCGGTCCGATCACCACCTGCACCCCCGCTCGCTCCAGGTTGGTCAGCAGGCTGGCGATGGCGTCACGTTCCAGCTGGTGACTGGGTGGATTGCGGCGCAGCTCCTCGATCTGGGCGATGCTCAGGGGCGGATCCTCCAGGCGCCGTTTGTAGAGATAGCGGATGCGTCCATCTCCGAGGGGTTCAGCCCGCGGCAGCCAGCTCTGATCGGCCGCGTCGAGCTGGGCCAGAAGCTCAGGCAGACCGGCGCTGGTGAGCACCCGATCCCCGGGCCGCGGCGGCTCCGGACGGCTGGCGAGCACCACCTCCTGCAGCTGGATGGTGAGATCCTGCAGGGCCAGGAGGGTGTCGCTGCGCTGTGGCTGGGGGGAGAACAGCACCAGTGCGGCCAGACCACCAGCGGCGCAGAGGGCCAGGCCTGTCAGCAGGCGGGTGGAGCTCCCGCCGGCTGAGCGGGTCCCGGCGCCCCGGAAGCGGCGGACTGGCCTGGATCGGCGCGAGGGGCGGCGGGCGTTGCTCATGACGGCGCCAGGCGCACGGACGGAGGCTGGAGCGGATGGCCTCGATAGTCCGGTCATAGCGCGGGGGAGTGTCCCTGGCGGCGGGCCGCGGCCGAGGGCGCCGCTTGCGAAGATCGAGGCCCGTGCTCGTCTGCCCTCCGATGCCCCTCACCGCCCTGGTGCGCCAGCTCGAGCAGGTGCCCCTCACCGGGGAGGTGCTGGAGCGCAGCGGACGGCCCGAGCGGCTGCGGCTCAGCGGGGCCGGCCGGGCAGCCCGTGCCCTGATCACCAGTGCCCTGGCCCGGCGGGGAGGCAGGCCCCTGGTGGTGATCGTGCCCACCCTGGAGGAGGCGGGCCGCTGGGCCGCCCTGCTGGAGCTGATGGGTTGGCCCACGGCTCAGCTCTACCCCACCAGCGAGGGCTCCCCCTACGAACCTTTCGATCCCACCAGTGAGATCACCTGGGGCCAGCTGCAGGTGCTCAGTGAGCTGATCGATGGCACGGGCCGTTCCTGGGCGGGAGCGATCGTGGCCACCGAGCGCGCCCTGCAGCCCCACCTGCCGCCGCCTGCCGCCCTGGCCGCCCGTTGCCTCAGCCTGCGCAAGGGCAGCAGCGTCGATCTCGACGACCTGGCCGACACCCTCACCCGCCTGGGCTACGAGCGGGTGCCGACGATCGAGCAGGAGGGAAGCTGGAGCCGCCGCGGCGACATCGTCGATGTGTACCCGGTGAGTGCCGAGCTGCCGGTGCGGCTGGAGTTCTTCGGGGAAGACCTGGAGAAGCTGCGGGAGTTCGATCCCGCCACCCAGCGCTCCCTCGACGGGATCGACGCTGTACGTCTGACCCCCACGGGCTATGCCCCGCTGATCGCAGACGCCTTGCGCGAGTCGATGCCGGAGGCGCTCACGGAGCTGCTGGCCGCTGAGGCCCTCGAGCAGTTGCTGGAGGGGGGCACGCCCGAGGGGATGCGCCGGCTGATGGGGTTGGCCTGGGAGCAGCCCGCCTCCCTGCTCGACTACCTGCCCGGCGCCACCCTGATCGCCGTGGATGAACGCCGCCAGGGCCTGGCCCACGGCCAGCAGTGGTTCGACCACGCCAGCGATCACCATGCCGAGGTGAGCGCCGCCCTGCCGCCCGGCTTGCTGCCGCCCTCGCTGCACCGCCCGGTGGAGGCGGTCCTGGCGGCCGTCGAGCGCTTCGCCGGCTTCGACCTTGCCGAGCTGCACGAGAGCGACCGGCACCCCAACAGCTTTGATCTCTCCAGCCGTGCTGTTCCGGCCCACCCCAATGCCTTCGGTCGCCTCGCGGCCCTGGTGAAGGGCTACCAGCAGGACAAGGCACGGGTGTGGCTGGTCTCAGCCCAGCCCAGCAGGGCCGTGGCCCTGCTGGAGGAGCACGACTGCATCACCCGCTTCGTGCCCAACCCCCACGATTTTCCCGCGATCGAGCGGCTGGGCGAGCAGAACACGCCGGTGGCGCTGAAGCTGCGCGGCACCGCCGAGCTGGAGGGTCTGCAGCTGCCGGCCTGGAAGCTGGTGCTGCTCACCGACCGGGAATTCTTCGGCCAGCACAGCCTGGCCGCCACGGGCTACGTGCGCCGCCGCCGCAAGGCGGCCAGCCGCACGGTGGACCCGGGCAAGATGCGCCCGGGCGACTTCGTGGTGCACCGCAACCACGGCATCGGCCGCTTCCTCAAGCTGGAGAAGCTGGCGATCAGCGGCGAGTCGCGCGATTACCTCGTGGTGCAGTACGCCGATGGGCTGCTGCGGGTGGCGGCCGATCAGCTGGGCAGCCTTGGGCGCTACCGCGCCAGCACCGACAGCCCGCCGGAGCTGAACCGCATGGGCGGTGTGGCCTGGACCAAGGCCAAGGAGCGCGCCCGCAAGGCGGTCCGCAAGGTGGCGATGGACCTGGTGAAGCTCTATGCGGAGCGGCAGCAGGCCGCCGGCTTCCCCTTCCCCCCCGATGGCCCCTGGCAGAGCGAGCTGGAGGACTCCTTCCCCTACGAGCCCACCCCCGATCAGCTCAAGGCGATCGCCGACGTGAAGCGCGACATGGAGAAGCCCGAGCCGATGGACCGGCTGGTGTGCGGTGATGTGGGCTTCGGCAAGACCGAGGTGGCGATCCGGGCGGTGTTCAAGGCGGTCACGGCCGGCAAGCAATGCGCCCTGCTGGCACCCACCACGGTGCTGGCGCAACAGCACTGGCGCACCCTGAGCGAGCGCTTCGCCCCCTACCCGCTCAAGGTGGCCCTGCTCAACCGCTTCCGCACCGCCGCCGAGCGCAAGACGATCCTCGATGGACTCAAGGGCGGCACGGTGGATGTGGTGGTGGGCACCCATCAGCTGCTGGGCAAGGGCACCACGTTCGACAAGCTCGGGCTGCTGGTGGTGGATGAGGAGCAGCGCTTCGGTGTGAATCAGAAGGAAAAGATCAAGGCGCTGCGCAAGGACGTGGATGTGCTCACGCTCTCCGCCACACCGATTCCGCGCACGCTCTACATGAGCCTCTCGGGGGTGCGCGAGATGAGCCTGATCACCACACCGCCGCCCCTGCGCCGTCCGATCAAGACCCACCTGGCGGCCCTGGATGAGGAAGCGGTGCGCAGCGCCATCCGCCAGGAGCTCGACCGCGGCGGCCAGGTGTTCTACGTGGTGCCGCGGGTCGAAGGGATCGAGGAGGTGGCGGGATCGCTGCGGGAGATGCTGCCGGGCCTGAAGCTGCTGATCGCCCACGGCCAGATGGCCGAGGGGGAGCTGGAGAGCGCCATGGTGGCTTTCAACGCTGGCGAGGCCGACGTGATGCTCTGCACCACGATCATCGAATCGGGTCTCGATATCCCGCGGGTGAACACGATCCTGGTGGAGGATGCCCACAAGTTCGGCCTCGCCCAGCTTTATCAGCTGCGCGGCCGTGTGGGCCGCAGCGGCATCCAGGCCCATGCCTGGCTCTTCTATCCCGGTGACGCATCTCTGAGTGAGGCGGCGCGGCAGCGCCTGCGGGCGATCCAGGAATTCGCCCAGTTGGGCAGCGGCTATCAGCTGGCCATGCGCGACATGGAGATCCGCGGCGTGGGCAACCTGCTGGGGGTGGAGCAGAGCGGCCAGATGGAGACCATCGGCTTCGACCTCTACATGGAGATGCTGCAGGAATCGCTGGCGGAGATCCAGGGCCAGGACATCCCGGCCGTGGACGACACCCAGATCGATCTGCCGGTTACCGCTTTCATTCCCGCTGACTGGATCCCCGAGAGCGACGAGAAGATGGCCGCCTACCGCGCCGCCGCCGACTGCCGCGCCCGGGAGGAGCTTGTGCAGCTGGCCGCCGACTGGGTGGACCGCTACGGCGCCATGCCATCGCCGGTGGCGAGCCTGCTGCAGCTGATGGAGCTGAAGCTGCTGGCACGCCGCTGCGGCTTCTCACGCATCCGCGCCGAGAAACCCAACATCGTGCTGGAAACGCCGATGGAGGAGCCGGCTTTCCGCCTGCTGCGTCAGGGGCTTCCCCAGCACCTGCATGGCCGGCTGGTCTACCAGGGCGGTGGCGGCAGCACGGCCAGGGTGCTGGCCCGGGGGCTGAACGTGCTGGCAGCCGACCGGCAGCTGGACACCCTCAAGGAGTGGCTCTCGGCCATGGCCGAGCAGATCCCCGGAGCCGATGGCCTCACCGACGCCCAGCGGATCGAGCAGCTCAGGGCAAAGAACGAGGCGGTGCTGGTGGTGTAGCTCGGGAGGGGTGCTAGCGAACGGTTGCTGTCCACCGGCGTTCGGCGAGCCGACCAACGAGGAACCTGCTGATCTGGCGGATCACGACGACGATCCCGCCCCCTGGTGCATGCGCCATCGGCTGCCGAGGGTGGGAGAAACGTGGAAGGAGAAACTGCGTCGGAGACAATTCGCTCGGTTCTCGTCTCAGCCATGACCCAGCCCCTGCCCGTGACGCTTCTGGGCTACGGAGCCGCCACCCTTACGACGTTGAGCTTTTTCCCTCAGGCGATCAAGACCGTCCGCAGCGGCGACACCCGCGGCATCTCTCTGCGCATGTACCTGCTGTTCACGCTGGGGATCACGGCTTGGGGAATCTATGGTCTGTTCACCGGTGATGGCCCCCTGATCGTCGCCAATGCCCTCACCCTGGTCCCGGCCTTGGTGGTGCTGGAGAGGAAGGTGCAGTCCCTGCGCCGTGGGGACGACCGGTTGTGGTGAAGCCGGCAGCGCGGTGAACCGCGGTGAGCACCCTCAGGACACCCGCTTTCTGCGGCCAGGACGGGAGCTGCCGCTGCTTGCCCCAACCTGGGCGGGTTAAGGAAGGCTTCAGAATGTATTCCGTCTCATCTCCGCAAAAGTTCGTTACTGTGCAAAGAATTGAAACGCGGACATGGGTGAACTGGTGGGTGGATACGGCGGCGTCACGGCTGGTGTTCAGAGCGGGTATGCCCTCGCTTCAGCTCTGATCAGCGTGCTGGCCCTCGGCCTCTTCGCCCTGTTCCAGAACGACCAGGAGAACGACGACGACGATTCCAACCCTGGTGGCGGGCTGATGCAGCCGGTCAGCGGCGCAGCCTGAGTCTTACCTGCTTAAGGGGCGTTGGGTTTCCAACAAGCCGGACACATCCGGTCAGAACCTGGCGGAACCCTGGTCATCTTTTGGCACTTTCTCGGCGTCATGGTGAATGGGTGATATGTCACTCCCGTGGCTCGTTCACCGCTCGCCCTAAGCCTTGATCGTCTTGTCCACGGCCAGTGGCCCGGATTTGTTGGGCTTGCCTGCCTTGCCGCCCCGCTGATGTGCCTGGCGCCGGCACCGGCAGGAGCTCTCGATTACTGGCAGTCCATCGACGTCTTGCGACAGCGGCTTTCCGCCAACGGCGTGCGCGTGATGCAGCGAGATTGCGGGCAGCGTAGCCTCCAGGGCCTTTATCACCCGAGCAGCGACACGATCCTGGTGTGCCGCGTGCACCGGGATCCGGTCGCGGTGTGGAACACCCTGGCCCATGAAGCCACCCATCGGATGCAGGCCTGCCGCGGCGGTCTGATCACGGATCCGGGTCATCACAGAGCGATGGCGGCCACTCTGGCTAGCCGGGCGCCGCTTGAGTGGCGCTCCCTGCAGAGCTACCCAGCCCGGGAGCGCCTCAGCGAACTGGAGGCGCGCTACACCGCCCAGCTGCCTCCCGAGCAGGTGATCCAGCTGTTCGACCGCTATTGCGGTCGGCGTACCTCTGCCGGCCTCGCCCTTCGCACCCCTTCCCTGCGATGAACAACGTTCTTCTTTCACTTCTGTTGAGCGCACTCGGCCAGTTCGGCGGGGTGGGAGGTCTCGGCGGGGGTTTCGGTGGTGGCTTCGGTGGCGGCTTCGGTGGCGGTCTGCCGGCACCGGGCTATGGCTCCAGCCAGGGTTCCGGTTCACTGCCGGCCGACACACTGGCCGTGGTCCAGTGCCTCTATGAGGAGGGCCGCCTCGGTCAAGGCGACGCCCGTGCCCTGATTGAGCAGCAGGGTCGCCGCCGCGGCTGGCCGGCGAGCTGGGAACGCTCGATCGACCCCCGCCGCGTG
This sequence comes from Synechococcus sp. UW140, assembly GCA_943369245.1. GTDB lineage: Bacteria > Cyanobacteriota > Cyanobacteriia > PCC-6307 > Cyanobiaceae > Regnicoccus_A. The sequence continues at coordinate 369,879 of CALRMN020000001.1, forward strand.
GGGCAAGCCATCGGCGCTGCCGGCGGCTGTCGCTCCCTGATGACCCGCCTCGATCGCAGCGGCAGCCGTACCTTCACCCGCCCTGTGGAAGTTGCCCCCTGGCCTGGAAGCTCCGGCAGGAGCCCCAGCCAGAGCGAGGGTTTCGGGCTGGCGCCCTATCGCTGAATGGGTAGGGCGGCCGGCAGATTGGCGCTGGTGGGGTTGAAGCTGGTGCGGGACGCGCTGGTTTCCCGCAACTTCTTCACCAGGGTGGATTCAGCCGCCCGGTACTGCACATCCTTGGAGGTGCCCAGATCTTCCAGCTTCAGCTTGGCGGCCTCCGCTTCGCTCAGCTTCACCGACACATCCGGGGCGATGCCGTGCTTGTGGATGTCGCGGCCGCTGGGGGTGAGGTATTTGGCGATGGTCACGGTCATGCCGGAGCCATCGGAGAGTCCCCGCACCGATTGCACCAGCCCCTTGCCGAAGGTTTTCTGGCCCACCAGCACGGCCCGTTTGTTGTCCTGAAGGGCGCCGGAGAGGATCTCGCTGGCGCTGGCGGAGCCTTCGTTCACCAGCACCACGATCGGTGATCTGGTCAGGGCGCGGCCGTTGGCGCGGCGCACGTCCTGGATGCCGTCGCGGGTGCGGGTGGAGACGATGATGCCCTCATCCAGCAGCTGGCGGGCGATTTCCACGCTGGCCATCAGCAGGCCACCGGGGTTGCTGCGCAGGTCGAGCACGTAGCCCTGCACCCCTTTCTGCTCCAGGTCGCGCAGGGCGGTGCGCATGTCCTTGGCGGCGTTGGCGTTGAACTGCTTCAGGCGGATGTACCCCACCTTGATGCCATCGGGCCCGGTGTTGATCTGGTGCTCGACCGCATGCAGCTCGATGCGGGCGCGGGTGAGCGGCACGGTGACCACCTGACCGCGTCGGCGCAGCTCCAGAGTGACCTGGGTGCCGGCCTGACCGCGGATCAGCTTGACCGCATCCTCGGTGGTCATGCCCTTGGTGCTCTTGCCGTCGATCGAGACGATCACATCCTTCGGCTGCACGCCGGCTTCGGAGGCCGGGGAGCCGTCGATCGGCGAGACCACGACAAGCTCCTTGGTCTCCTTGTCGAGGCTCAGCTGGATGCCCACCCCGGAGAGTTCTCCAGAGGTGTCGATCTGCATCTCCTTGAATTCCCGCGGATCCATGAAGCGGGTGTAAGGATCATCGAGGGTGCCGAGCATCCCGCGGATCGCCTCATAGCTTTCCTTGGTGCTGCCGTAGCTCTTGGCGAGAAGGTCGCGGCGCAGTTTGCGCCATTGATCGGGGGTGTATTTGCCGGTGGTGTCGAGGTAATCGCGGAAGACGATCTGCCAGGCCTGATCCATCACCTCCTTGGGACTGTCGGTGATCAGGGAGGCGGCGCTCGGTGAGCCCAGCCAGTCGGTGCCGACGATCACGGCGGTGGCGCAGGCACCCAGTCCGGCGAGAACGGCGATACCGGTGCGACCCCTGCCCATGGGCTGATTCCCTGGAGTTTGACTGTCTCCTCAAGCTAGCCCGCCCACCGGGGTCGGGCGAGGGATCGGGGACGGTCACAGGCACGTCAGGATGTGACCGTCAGGGATCGACCCAGCGGCCATCCTCCTTGATCAGGGCGATCAGGGCCTCCACCCCCTCGGCCTCGGGCACGCGGCGGATCTCGTCGCGGCCGCGGTAGAGGGAGATGGTGCCGGGGGTCTTGCCCACGTAGCCGTAGTCGGCGTCGGCCATCTCGCCGGGACCGTTGACGATGCAGCCCATCACGGCGATGTCCAGGCCGGTGAGGTGCGCCGTGGCATTGCGCACAACGTGCAGCACCTCCTCCAGATTGAAGAGGGTGCGGCCACAGCTGGGGCAGGCCACGTATTCCACCATCGTTTTCCTGAGGCCCAGGGCCTGCAGGATCGAGTAGCACACCGGGATCTCCTTCTCGGGCGCCTCCGTGAGCGACACCCGGATGGTGTCGCCGAGGCCCTCGGCCAGGAGGGTGGCGATGCCGGCGGTACTCTTGATTCGGCCGTAGTCGCCATCGCCCGCTTCGGTGACGCCCAGATGCAGGGGGTAATGGAAGCCGGCGGCGTCCATGCGGTCGGCCATCATCCGGTAGGCGGCCAGCATCACCGGTGCCCGTGAGGCCTTCATCGACACCACGATGTTGTGGAAGTCGAGGCGGTCGCAGATCTGGATGAACTCCATGGCGCTCTCCACCATCCCCAGGGGGGTGTCGCCATAGGTGAACAGCATGCGCTCAGCCAGGGAGCCATGGTTCACGCCGATGCGCAGGGCCTTGTCCTGCGCCTTGAGCAGGCTCACCAGCGGTTCGAGCGTGGCCTGGATGCGCTCGCCGATCGCCTCCACCTCCTCGGGGGTGAACTCCGTGCGGTTGGGATCGGGCTTGTCGAAGACATAGAGCCCAGGGTTGATCCGCACCTTGTCGACATGCTGCGCCACCTCCAGGGCGATCTTCATGCCGTTGTGGTGCACATCGGCCACCAGGGGCACCGGCCGGTAGCTGTCTTCGAGGCGTTTGCGGATCTCCCCCACCGCTCTGGCGTGGCCCAGGCTCGGCACCGTGAGCCGTACGATCTCGCAGCCGGCCTCATGCAGGCGTCGGATGCCGGCAGTGGCGCCTTCGATGTCGAGGGTGTCCTCGTTGATCATCGACTGCACCACCACCGGGTGCTCGCTGCCGACCCAGACGTCTCCCACCCGCACGCTGCGGGTCTTGCGGCGGTGGATCAGGGTGTCGTAGCGGGGGTTGCTGGCCCAGTCGGCGGGGAGACCCGGAAGGCTGGTGTCGGGGCGGGCGAGGGTGCCGGTCATCGCCAGGGGGCCGGGAAGTGGGCTCACCCTGCCACAGATCAGGGGTCGCCTGACGAATCCGGAGCGGGGTCCGGGGCGGCCCTGAGCTCGTCGAGGCGGTGCCGGACCGCCTTGAGGTCCTGCCAGGTGTGCCACTTGGGTGTCTCCGGCTCCCGCGAGGGATTGCGAAGCAGATAGGAGGGGTGAAAGATCGGCAGACACCAGCGCCCCTGCCACGGCCGCCACTGGCCCCGCAGGCGGGTGATGCCTCCCTTGATCCCCAGCACCCCTTCCACCGCGGTGGCGCCGGCCAGAAGCACCACCTGCGGTTGCACCAGCTCCACCTGCTGCAGCAGCCAGGGCAGGCAGGCGGCCATCTCCTGGGGAGTGGGTTTTCGGTTCTCAGGCGGACGGCACTTCACCACATTGCAGATGTAGGCGTCGCGGTTGCTGTCGATGCCGACGCTGGCGAGCATCCGATCGAGCAGCTGCCCCGCCCGGCCCACGAAGGGGGAGCCACTGGAGTCTTCCTGGGCGCCGGGGCCCTCACCGATCACCATCAGGGCGGCACCGGGGTCACCCCGGCTCACGACCACCTGCTGGCGGCCATCCGCCAGGGAGCAGCGGCGGCATTCGGCACAGCCTCCGGCGAGTTGCCGCAGCGCCGCTTCCCGCCGCGCCTTGTCCAGTCGCACCCCGCCGGGATCACCCTCCACCCTGTGTCTCCCCTGTGGCTGAGCTCCCACGCTGGCGGCAGCGGGGGGCACCTGTCCAGGTGCCCGGCGCGACGGTGCCCGCTCGAACCTTCCCCAGGAAGGGCGTCAGGCAGGATGCAGGATCTTCCCTGGCGCTTCTTCTCCGGAGCGCCGCGGCCCTTGCTGGCCGCTTCGCGCTGCGGCCGTCGGCCGCGCCCCCGCCGATGCCCCGTCCGTTGAAGCTCTCGGCCCGGGCCGAAGCCCTGCAGCCTTCGCTCACCCTGGCCATCGCCGCACGCGCCAAGCAGTTGCGCGCTGAGGGCCAGGACATCTGCAGCCTGAGCGCGGGCGAACCCGATTTCGACACGCCGCCCTTCATCCGCCAGGCGGCCATCGATGCCCTTGAGGCCGGCGCCACCCGCTATGGCCCGGCCGCCGGCGAGCCAGCCCTGCGCGAGGCGATCGCCGTCAAGCTCAGCGAGGAGAACGGGGTTCCCACCAAAGCCGAGCAGGTGCTGGTCACCAACGGCGGCAAGCAGGCTCTGTTCAACCTCTTCCAGGTGCTGCTGGGCCCCGGCGATGAAGTGCTTCTCCCGGCCCCTTACTGGCTCAGCTACCCCGAGATGGTGCAGCTGGCCGGAGCCACGGTGCGGCTGCTGCCCAGTGACGCCGAGCACGGCTTCCGCCTCGATCCCCAGCAGCTGGAGGCGGCGATCACCCCGGCCAGCCGCCTGCTGGTGCTCAACAGCCCCTCCAATCCCACCGGGATGGTGCTCAGCCGCACGGAGCTGGAGGCCATCGCCGCGGTGCTGCGCCGCCATCCCCAGGTGGCGGTGGTCTGCGATGAGATCTATGAATTCCTGCTGGCCCCGGGCCATGTGCACCACAGCTTCGCGGCGGTGGCACCCGATCTGAGCGAGCGGGTGTTCATCGTCAACGGCTTTGCCAAGGGCTGGGCCATGACGGGCTGGCGGCTGGGCTTCCTGGCCGGCCCCAGCGCCGTGGTGAGTGCCGCGATCGCCCTGCAGAGCCAGAGCACGAGCAACGTCTGCTCCTTCGCTCAGTTCGGTGCCCTGGCGGCGGTGAGGGGGCCGCGCGACTGCGTTACGGAGATGGCCCTCCAGTTCAGTGAGCGGCGAGCCCTGCTGCATGAGGGGCTCGCCTCCCTGCCGGGGCTCACCCTGCAGCCACCGGAGGGGGCCTTCTACGCCTTCCCCGATGTGAGCGCCCACGGGCTCGATTCGATGACCTTCTGCAACCGTCTGCTCAACGAGGTGGGTCTGGCCCTGGTTCCGGGGATCGCCTTCGGTGACGACCGCTGCGTACGCCTCTCCTGCGCCGCCTCCCCCGCCACCCTGCGCGATGGTCTGGGCCGGCTCGGCCACTTCCTCACATCCCTGTAAATCGAAGCACCCCCATGGCTCCCTTGCCCCTCCTCCGCCCACGCCTTCCGCGCACCGGTTTTCGCCTGGCTCTGCTGGCAGGCCTCGCCCTGGCCCTCATTCCAGCGGCCCTGCCGCCCCAGCTGCAGCAGGCCGCACCCCAGCTCGCCGGCGCCCAGGCCCAGCAGAAGCTGCTGCGGATCAGCGCCATTCCTGACCAGAAACCCGAAACCCTCAACCGTCTCTACCCCCTGCTGGCGAACGAACTCAGCCGCAGCCTCGGCGTGCCGGTGAAGTACGTGCCGGTGACCGATTACACCGCCGCCGTGAGTGCCTTCCGCCGCGGCGATCTGGACCTGGTCTGGTTCGGAGCCCTCACCGGCGTTCAGGCCCGGCTGCAGAAGCCCGGCGCCAAGGTGATCGCCCAGCGCGACATCGACGCCTCCTTCCAGAGCTTCTTCATCGCCAACACCGCCAGTGGAATCAAGCCCATCGCCAACCAGAAGGGGCTGAGTGTGCTCAAGGGCAAGCGCTTCACCTTCGGCTCGGAGAGCTCCACCTCCGGTCGGCTGATGCCCCAGTACTTCCTCGGCCAGGCCGGCGTGCGGCTGACTGATTTCGCCGGCGGCGCACCGGGCTTCAGCAGCAGCCACGACGCCACGATCGCCCTCGTGCAGAGCGGCGCCTACCAGGCGGGGGTGGTGAACGAGGAGGTGTGGCAGAGCAGCCTCAGCTCCGGCAAGACCGACCCGAAGAAGGTGATCGTGATCTGGCGCACCCCCGGTTACGCCAACTACCACTGGCTCGCCCAGCCGAATCTCGACCAACGCTTCGGCAAGGGCTTCACCACCAGGCTTCAATCCACCTTCCTGAATCTGCGCGCCAGCAATCCCAAGCAGGCCCAGATCCTCGACCTCTTCGGTGCAAAGCGATTCATTCCTGCGCCTCCGCGTCTGTACGACCCGATCGAGAAGGTGGGCCGCGAGATCGGCAAGATCCGCTGAGCCACGCCCCTGGGGTCCCCTTAGCCTGGGGTCAGGTCCGAGCGGATGCATGCGCTTCAACGGCAGTCTGGAGGAGCTTCAGGTCCTCGTCGCCCAGTTGGGGGAACCCGGCCACTGGGTGCATCAGGGGGCCTTTGAGATGTACGTTCTCGATGACGAGGACACCAACATCCGCCTGAACTGGTGGCCCCGCAGCGGGGAGCTCCGCCTGGTTGGTGATCCGGCCGAGCGCGTGGATCTTGAAGCGGCCCTCAAGGCCCTGCTTGCTTGAAGGCCCTGCTTGCTTGAGGCCCATGATGCCGGGTGCTGACTGTTCCCTGTCCTGACCCGGTCCGATTGCCCTGCCTTGAACAGCTCCCCCGACTGTCTTTTGCTGGAGCTGCGCTCCATCCGGGTGCCGGGCCGCAACGCCCCCCGGCTGGATGATGTGTCGTTGCAGCTGCGGCCGGGTGAGCGGGTGGCCCTGGTGGGCCCCAGCGGTGCGGGCAAAAGCACCCTGCTGGCCGTGGCCAATGGTCTGATCAGCCCCGAAGCCGGCGAGGTGCTCTGGAACGGCGCGGCCCCGGCGCGCTCCAGGCGCAGGCGCAGGCTTCAGCAGGCTTTGATCGGCACCCTCTGGCAGGACCTGCGCCTGATCGAAGAGTTGACGGTGCAGCAGAACCTGAACGCGGCGCGGCTGGCCCGCTGGGGCTGGCCGCGGGCCCTGCTCAACCTGGTGCTGCCCCTCGAGACCGCCGCCAACGCGGAGGTTCTCGCCCGGGTGGACCTCAGCGCCGATCTGCTGGAGCAGCCTGTGACCGCCCTCTCCGGCGGCCAACGCCAGCGGCTGGCGCTGGCCCGCTTGCTGCGGCAGGACCCGTTGCTGCTGCTGGCGGATGAACCCCTGGCCCATCTGGATCCGCGCCTGGCGCGTGACCTGCTGGATCTGTTGCTGAAGCAGGCCAGCGGCCGTCGGGCTTTGCTTCTCAGCCTGCACCGCCCCGATCTGCTCGCTGGCTTCGATCGGGTGGTGGCTCTGCGCCAGGGCCGGGTGGTGCTGGATGCCGCGCCATCGGCGCTGGCTGGCCGCCAGCTGGCGGCCCTGTACCGCTCGGAAGCATGACGGCCACGTCCGCCTGGAGCTGGCGGTCGCTGCGCCTGGCCCCGCCGCTGCTGCCCCTGCTGCCGGCTCTGGCCTGGTTGCCGGTGCTGCTGGTGCTCCCTGGCCTCAGCCACGGCGGCGGCTGGGACCTGATCGGCCAGTTTGCCTGGGCGGCCTTCAACCCATCGCTGGATCCCGTGGTGCTGGGCTCGGTTCTCTCCGGCCTGGGGGTCACCGTGGGGATCGCCCTGCTCGGCTGGTCCCTGAGCCTGGCGCTGGGGCTGCTGGGGGGAGTGCTCAGCTCCCGCACGGTGTGGCGCACGGCCATCGGCAGCGCCCTGCCGGCGGAGTTGATCCGGCGGCTGCTGGCGGTGCCGCGGGCGATGCATGAGCTGCTCTGGGGCCTGCTGCTGCTGCAACTGCTGGGTCTGCAGCCGGTGGTGGCCGTGTTGGCGATCACGATTCCCTACGCCGCCCTGGTGGCGCGGGTGGTGAGTGATCTGCTCGACGCTCTCCCCACCCAGGGACTGGAGGCCCTGCGCCTGGCTGGAGCTCCGGCGGCCCCAGCCCTGCTCACCGCCCTGGGGCCGGCACTGCAGCCCGGGGTGATCAGCTACGGCGGTTACCGGCTGGAGTGCGCTCTGCGCAGCGCCACCCTGCTGGGGGTGTTCGGTCTTGGCGGGCTGGGCACCGATCTGCGCCTCACGCTCCAGTCGCTGCAGTTCAGTGAGCTCTGGAGTGGGCTGTGGATCCTGCTGCTGGTGATGCTGGCTCTGGAGGCCCTGCTGCGGGCGCTGCGCCAGCGCTGGGCGATGCCGGCCCGCTTTGGCCTGACGCGCCGCTCCGTCGGGCGCGGTGGCCGGGAGGTGGCTCTGGGCCTGGTGCTGTTGCTGCCCCTGCTGGTGCTGGTGGCCGCGGCCCTGGGGGTCAGCCCGCTGCAGCTGGGGCAACTCCAGTCCCTGCCCCCCTGGACGGCCGACTGGCCAGCGGTGGCGGCCTTGCCCTGGCCCTCGCTGATCGGCTCCACCCTCGGGCTCACCCTGCTGGCGGCGGCCCTGGCGGTGGGCAGCGCGCCACTGCTGCTGCTGTTGCTGGCCCCCTGGCCATGGGGCCGGGTGCTGATCCAGGCCGTCTGGGCCTTGGGGCGCCTCTGGCCGCCGCCGCTCACCGCCCTGCTGCTGCTGTTCGTGCTGCAGCCGGGGGTGCTCACGGCTGCCCTGGCCCTGGCGTTCCACAACCTGGGCATCCTCGGCCGTTTGCTGCTGGAGGCGGAGGAGTCGGCACCGATGCAGGCGGAGGAAGCCCTGGCCGCCGCCGGCGCTGGCCCCAGGCTGGCCCTGCTCTACGGCCGCTTCAGTGCCCTGGCCCGCTCCTATCTGGCCTATGGCGCTTACCGCGCCGATGTGATCCTGCGCGAGACGGTGGTGGTGGGTCTGGTGGGTGCCGCCGGACTGGGCAGCCTGCTGCTGGAGGCCCTCAGCTCCTTTGCGATCGATCAGCTGATCGCCCTGGTGGCGGTCTATGTGCTGCTCACCCTGATGGGGGAAGATCTCAGCGACCGCCTCCGCCGGCGCCTGCTGGCGGCCTGACGCCCGAGCCCATGGCCGTGACAGCGACGCCGCGCAAGCTGATCGTGCTGGGGGACAGCGGTGTCTATGGCTGGGGCGATCCCGATGGCGGCGGCTGGTGTGAGCGGCTGCGTCGCCACTGGATGGGGCTGCCCGATGGACCGGTGCTTTACAACCTGGGGGTGCGCGGTGATGGCCTGGAGCGACTGGCGGCGCGACTGCATGGGGAGGTGGGCTCCCGGGGTGAGCTGCGCCGTCAGGCCCCCCAGGGGATCGTGATCAGCGTGGGCCTGAACGACACGGCCCGGGTCGGGCGGCCCGACGGTCGCCACCAGCTGGCACCGGAGGCCTTCCTGTTCGGGTTGCAGCAGCTGTTGCGGGAGGCGGTGCAGCTGGCGCCGGTGCTGGTGATCGGCCTCACGCCCGTGGACGAGGCGGTGATGCCCTTCGCGGGCTGCCTCTGGTACCAGCTGGCCACCGTGCACCAGTACGAGCGCCTGCTGGAGGAGGCCTGCCTGGAGGCTGATGTGCCCTTTCTGCCCCTCCTGGGGCCCCTGCTCGAGGATCCCCACTGGAGCCGGCTGCTCAGTGCCGACGGCCTGCATCTCAATGCCGAGGGCCATGGCCGGGTATTCGAGCAGGTGCGCCGGTGGCCGGCCCTGCTGGCCTGGGCGGGGCTGGAGACGCGACTGGACCGTACGCCGGCTCACTGAGCTCGCCGGCCTCATCAGCCAGCGGCCGGATCCATCACCCATCCGGGGGAGGTGGGTTCCCCGCATGGGGTGAAGCGCCGCCGGGGCCGGGAGGCGGAGGGTGGAAACACGGACCCACCGCTGTCCCTTCCATGCCCGATCCACGCCGTCAGCCCAACCAGAACCAGGACCTGCACAGCCGCAACGCCGAGCTGCTGCAGCGCTTTCACAGCAGCGGTGACCACCGCCTGCGCAACCGGCTGGTGGAGCTGAATCTGCCCCTGGTGCGCCAGGTGGCCAAGCGTCAGAGCGGGAGCACCAGGGTGCCCCTCGACGATCTGGTGCAGCTGGGCTGCCTCGGGCTGATCCGCGCGATCGAGGCCTTTGATCCGTCGCGTCCCACCGCCCTGAGCAGCTACGCGGTGCTCTACATCCGCGGGGAGATGCAGCACCATCTGCGCGATCACGAGCAGCCTCTGCGCTGCTCCCGCCAGCTGCGCGAGCTGCACCGGCGTGGCCAGGCCCTGCAGCAGCAGCGCCAGCATCGCCAGCTGCCCGTGCTGAGGGAGGACGCCCTGGCGGAGGCCCTGGGTTGCTCGCCGCAGCGCTGGCGCGAGGCCCTCGAGCTGCACCAGGCCCTGCGCCTGCGCAGCCTCGATGCCCCCGCCACCGATGGGGAGGAGCGGGGCGGCACGCTGCTGGAGCGCCTGCCGGCCCGGGAGCTACCGGATCCCTGCCGCGCCGATCACGAGGCGGAGTCCCTCTGCTGCGAAGGCGAGAACCACCTCTGGGTGAAGCGCCGGCTGGAGCGGCTCGATCCCAGCCTGCGCCAGCTGATGCTGGAGCGGGTGCTCGATGGCGCCTCCTGGCGGCGGCTGGGGGCCGATCAGGGGCTGACCCCCCGGGCCACCAAGCGCCGCTTCGATGCACTGGTGCTGCTGTTGCGCGAAGAGATCCAGCAGCTGCTGGCGCGCCAGGCCCACGGGCTCAGAGCCCAAGAATCGGGGCAAGCCCCATCGCCAGCACAGCGGCGATCAAGGTCTGCAGACCGTTCACCAGTTCATTGCTGAGCCAGGCCAGACGCCCCTGCAGCGTGGCGCCGATCAGGCTCTCGATCAGCGTGGCCACCAGGCCCACCGCCGTCACCAGCACGGCAGCGGCTGCGGTGGGCAGCAGGCCAAGGACCAGCAGAGCCGAGGCCATCACGGCGCTGCCGCCGAGGCTGGCGAGGCTCCCCTCGAGGCTGATGGCCCCTTCGCAGCCAGGGGGCACCGGCCGCAGAGTGGTGATCAGCACGGTGGTGCGGCCCCAGCGTTTGCCGATCTCGCTGCCGCAGGTGTCGGCCAGCTTGGCGGCGAAGCTGGCGGCGAAGCCCAGCATCAACAGGGGACCAGGTGCACCCGGCACGGTGGTGAGCAGGGCCAGCACGGCGCCGGTGGCCGCCGAGCCCCAGACGTTCTCGGGCCCCCGCCGGCCGCCACGGCCTTCCGCCAGCCCCTGCTCCCGCTTGCGCCGGATCCCGAGCCGGGTCACGGCCGAACCCAGGGCCAGGTAGAGCACCACCGCCAGCCAGCCGCGCCAGCCCAGGGAGCCCCACAGCAGGGTGCCGAGGATGCCGGCGTGCACCCAGCCGGCCCTGGTGAGCAGCGGCAGCTGCTGGGCCAGGGCGATCAGCGCGGCGTTGATCACGAGGGCCAGCAGCCACTGGGCCGCAGGCGGCGGGGTGGTGGGCAAGGCGGGCAGCACGGCACATGGACGGAGGTCACCAGTTTCCCTGGCCCCGCAGCAGGCCTCTGTTGCACTCCCCTAAGGGCTGGCGGAGGCGGAGCGGCCGCGGCGGATAATCAGCCCACACGTCCTGGCTGGCCGGCGTCATGATCTTCAAGCCCAAGGGGTTCTTCCTCAACCTCGACAAGGACGCGGACGCCAAGCCAGCGGTGGTGGCTCCCGTGGCGGACAAGCCAGCCAAGGCAGCCAAGGCTGAACCGGTGGCGGCTGTCGCTGACCCAGCTGACGCTCCCGCCTCTGCTGGCTCCGCTGCCCCCGTGCTCACCACCGCCGAGGCGATCGCCGCCGAGCTGCGCCGTGAGCAGGAGAACCGTCCGGCCCCCAGCGTCGTCACCTTCTCCCCCGAGTGCCTGACCCCTTCCGGCGCGCTGCCCCGGGCCCGCCGCCGCGCGGGCGCCAATCTGGGCCTGTTCAAGCAGATGGCCGGCAGCATGCTCGGCCGCTGAGCTGAGCCTCCGCCTTCAGCGAGCTGGGCTGCCCTCCTCCCGCCACTGCACCAGCGAGGCCAGCCCCGCCACGGCAGCCGTTGAGGTGCGCAGGATGTGGGGGCCGAGGCTCACGGCCTGCCAGCCGGCTGCCTGAGCGGCCGCGGCCTCGGCTGGGCTCCAGCCGCCCTCCGCTCCGATCGCCAGCGCCACCCCGGCCAGGGCCTCGGCTGGTGCCTGCGCCAGGGCGGTCCCCAGCAACGGCAGTTCCGCCTCGCGGGTGCTGGCCACCAGCGCCAGCGCCGACTGCGGTTGGCCCAGGTAGGTGATCGCCTCCAGAGGCTCCAGCAGCTGCGGCAGCCAGAGGCGTTCGCACTGCTCGCAGGCCTCGCGCAGGATCGTCTGCCAGCGGGCCGCTTTCCAGCTGCCGCGCATCGGCCCATGCTCGGCCACCAGCGGCTGGAGGCGGTCCACCCCCAGCTCGCAGGCCATGCGCACCACCACGTCGAAGTCGAGGCGGGGGATGGCCACCGCCAGCTCCAGCCGGGGACTGGCGGTGGCCCGGCGTTGCAGGGGCTGATCGAGCGGCTGTTCCAGCTGGGCCTGGGGGCCGTCGAGCAGCACGGCACTCCAGAGCTGTCCCTGACCATCGACCACGGCGAAGCGCTCTCCGGGGCCGTAGCGCAGCACACGGCTGAGATAGCGGCTCTCCTCGGGGGCCAGAGCCAGGGTGGTGCCGGCCGCCAGCCGCTCCGGGGCGATCAGCAGCCGGCGCAGCTCACGCACCACGGGCCTCAGTTGGCGCCGTGGGGAAAGAGGGCCTCGGGCACCTCCTCCACCGGCCAGTCGTCATTGACGCCGCCGATCACGATCTCCTCGATCTCCACCACGTCGTTGTCGAGCTGACGCAGAGCGTTGATGAGCACATCGAGGGCCACCCCATCGCTGGTGCCCAGGTCGACCCAGCAGCGGCACCAGGCGTCGCGGTATTCCGGTTCACCCATGCTGTGCATCAGCGCGGGGAGGGTCGTCTCGGCGGCCTCGATGTCGTAGTGCATGGCGCTGAGGTCGATCCCCTCCTCATGCACCTGCAGGCATTCGGCGTTGAAGCCCCCCAGCTTGCCCAGGAAGAACCAGCTGTCGAACACCGTATCGACGTAGCCCCGCTCCCCCTGACCGGGGGGATTGGGGAAGCGCAACCAGATCCAGCAGTTGAACGGATCCACCTCGCGGAAGCGAATGTCCATGGGCGTTGCTCCTTCCAGCATCGACTGGTGACTCCATCAAACACGGTGGCGGCTGCTGCAAGCTGGTGCGGTCCGTGGTCCCCCATGCTGGAGCTCCGATCGGTCCGCTACCACCCGGCCACCACCCCCGAGCCGGTGCTGCGCGATCTCAGCCTGACCCTGCCCGTGGGCGAGCCGGTGCTGGTGGCGGGCCGCAGCGGCAGCGGCAAGAGCACCCTGCTGGAGCTGATCAGTGGGCTGGCGGAACCCAGCGGCGGCACGATCCTCTGGCAGGGCCAACCGGTGACGGCCCGCCAGCGCCGCTGGCTGAGCGGCCTGGTGTTCCAGTTCCCCGAACGCCATTTCCTCGGCCTGAGCGTGGGCCAGGAGCTGAAGCTGGGGCAACGCCGGCTGGGGAGCGAGCGGCTGGAGGCGGTGCTGGGCCAGGTGGGTCTGCAGGACATATCGCTGCAGCAGGCGCCTGAGCGGCTCAGCGGCGGCCAGCAGCGGCGCCTGGCCCTGGCGGTGCAGCTTCTGCGTGACCCCAAGGTGCTGCTGCTCGATGAGCCCACCGCCGGGCTGGACTGGTCGGTGCGCCACGAGGTGCTGCAGCTGATCGCCCAGCTCGGCCGTCAGCGGGCCCTGCTGGTGGTCACCCATGAGCCGGAGGTGTTCAAGGGCGTGGTGGGGCGGGCCTGGCGCCTGTGCGACGGGAGCCTTCAGGCCCTGCCGGCGCTCCGTACGATGCCCTGAGTCGGTGGAGGGCGCAGCGATGCCCGATCAGTTGGTGCGGGCCACGGCGGCCGATGGGGGAATCCGCCTGGTGGCGGCACTCACGACGGTCACCAGCCGCTACGCCCGGCGGCGCCATGGTCTGTCGTACCTCACCACGGCGCTGCTGGGGCGTGCGATGACGGCGGGATTGCTGCTGGCCAGCTCGATGAAGGTGGCCCACGGGCGGGTGAACCTGCGCATCCAGTCGGACGGTCCCCTGCGCGGGCTGATGGTGGATGCAGGACGCGACGGCAGCGTGCGCGGCTACGTGGGCCATCCTGGCCTGGAACTCGATCTGATCGAGGAGGCCGACGGCCAGCATCAGTTCGACTTCCGTCAGGCCACCGGCACCGGTTACCTGCATGTGGTGCGTGACCAGGGCAAGGGGGAGCCGTTCAGCAGCACGGTGGAGCTGGTGAGCGGCGGCATCGGCGATGACGTGGCCTCCTACCTGCTCCATTCCGAGCAGACCCCCTCGGCGGTGTTCGTGGGCGAACAGATCGACAGCAGCGGGGTGCGCTGCTCCGGCGGAGTGCTGGTGCAGGTGCTGCCCAAGGCGGCGCGGGAGCCGGCGCTGGTGGCTCTGCTGGAGGAGCGTTGCCGTGAGATCAGCGGATTCAGTGCCCGCCTGGCCGCCTGCAAGGACGACCTCAAACTGCTGCTGGAAGACATCTTTCCCGACCTCGATCCCCAGCTGCTGGAGGACGCCGAGGCCCGTCAGGATGTGACCTTCCACTGCCCCTGCACCCGCCGCCGCAGCGTCAATGCCCTGCGGCTGCTGGGTGAGCAGGAGCTCGCCTCGATCCTGCGGGAAGACGGCCGCGCCGAGCTCACCTGCCACTTCTGCAACGAGGTGTACGGCGTGGAGGAAGGGGAGCTGCGGGAGCTGATCGCCGAGCTCTCGCTGGCCTAGGCGATCAGCAGGGCGCCGAGCAGCAGCAGAATCAGGGCCGGCAGGCTCTGCACCTGATTCAGGGCCAGGGGCAGACCAAGCGGCAGGGCCGGATCGAGCCCGAGGGTGAGCAGACCACCCAGCAGCAGGCCCACGCTGAGCAGGGCGAAGCTCCAGCCCACGGCGGCCAGGAAACGGCCGTTGCGGCGCCTGAGGTTGACCACCGTGACCCCGGTGGCCAGGGCCAGCAGCACCTCTGCTGAACCCGGTGGGGTGACCAGGACCAGAAGCAGCAGCAGGCCATCGGCCACCAGGGGGAACCAGCGCTCGCGGCCCTCCGCCAGGGCAAAGCTGGGCATGGAGAAGCTGGGAGCCTGCAGCTTGTTGCCACCGTTGAGCTGGGGCAGGGAGGGCAGCTGGGGAAGGGAAGGACGGGCGGGGACCCGCGCCGGCACCGGCTTGATCTCCTCGCGCTTGGAGGCGGTGACCGCGGCACTGCTCACCTTGCCCTGCTGGCGCTCCCGCAGCCGCTCCATCAACACCGCGTCGTAGGCGGCCTCGACCCTGGCGCGGGCCTGGGGGTCGTCGGCAACCGCCTCGAGCTGATGCTGGCGGGCCGCCTGCACCTCGTCGAAGCTGGCGTCGGGGTTGACGCCAAGCCGTTCGTAGGGACTGCCGCTGGGGGCAGGTTCAGAACCGTTGGTCATGGCCTCCGGTGCGTGGGGCTGGGTCGTGGCCCGAGCGTATCGAGGCGCGGGGCTGGTGGCTGTGCCTCAGGGGTCGATTGAGACCCGCCGGTGCTGCGGCCGCGGATCAGAACAGGGGCTCGCTGCAGTGGTAGCCCGCGTCCTGCTGCAGCTCGAGGCGCCGGGCTTCCGCTTCCTCGATCGCCAGCCAGCGGCGGCTCTTGAGCAGCGGCATCTGGGGGGGCAGGTGACTGCCTTCGCGGATTTCCACGGCTTCCTGACTGGGCAGGAAGCGGACGTAATCGGAACCTCCATCCCTGCGGGGGCGAACCAGCCAGATCGGCTGAGGCATGGCCGTGACCTTGACCTTTCGTTGCAATTGATTCTGGCGAGGCCGGCGGCGGGCTGTGGCTCAGATCGCGATCGGTTCGACGCCGCTCACCACCGGCGCCACGGCGCTGAGCCCGAGCTGGGGGTGATCCTCCTTGAGCTGGTTGAGATTCCACTCGTTCTTGAACAGCAGCACCGGCCGGTCCCAGGCATCGCGCACGGTCTTGCAGTTGAAGATGCGGCCCACCGTCTCCAGGGCCGGCCAGCCGCCCGTGACCCAGCGCGCCACGGTGAAGCCCAGCGGCTCCAGCCGCGTCTCGACGCCGTACTCGTTCTGGAGGCGGTACTGCACCACCTCCATCTGCAGCTGGCCCACCGCCGCCAGGATCGGATCGCGCTTGCTGGCGTCCGTGTCGTAGAGGATCTGCACGGCCCCCTCCTCCCGCAGCTCGTTGACCCCCTTGCGGAAGCTCTTGAACGCCGAGGGATTGGGGTTACGCAACCAGGCGAAGATCTCCGGGCTGAAGCAGGGGATGCCCTCGTACTCCACCCTGGCGCCCACGTAGAGGGTGTCGCCGATGGCGAACATGCCGGGGTTGTTCAGGCCGATCACATCCCCGGGATAGGCGTCCTCGACCACCTCCCGGTCCTGGCCGAACAGCTTCTGGGGGCGCGAGAGACGGATGGTGCGGCCGCTGCGGGCATGACGCACGGTCATGTCCTTCTCGAAATGGCCGGAGCAGACGCGCACGAAGGCGATGCGGTCGCGGTGGCGTGGATCCATGTTGGCCTGCAGCTTGAACACGAAGCCGCTGAACTCGGGCCGCAGGGGGTCGACGGGGCCGTCGTGGCTGCTGCGGGCCACGGGCCGCTGCGCCAGCTCCAGGAAGGCATCCAGGAAGGGGCGCACGCCGAAGTTGGTCATCGCCGAGCCGAAGAACACCGGAGAGAGCTCACCGGCATGGACCAGCTCCAGGTCGAGGTCGGCACCGGCGCCATTGAGCAGCTCCAGTTCCTCAAGGGCCTGAGCCAGCAGGTCAGGCTCCACCAGGTCGGCCAGTTCGGGGCTGCCGGCTTCCAGACGCTGTTCGGTGGCCTGGCGGCCGCGCTCGGCCCGCGTGAACAGGATCACATCGCGGCTGCGGCGGTCGATCACGCCGCGGAAGCGGTCGCCGCTGCCGATCGGCCAGTTCACCGGCCAGCAGGTGAGGCCCAGCTCGCTCTCGATCTCATCGATCAGTTCCAGGGGGTCACGCCCCGGACGGTCCATCTTGTTGATGAAGGTGAAGATCGGAATCCGCCGCATGCGGCAGACCTCGAACAGCTTGCGGGTCTGGGGCTCGAGGCCCTTGGCGGCGTCCTCGAGCATCACCGCGTTGTCGGCGGCCGCCAATGTGCGGTAGGTGTCTTCCGAGAAGTCCTGGTGGCCGGGGGTGTCGAGCAGGTTGATCGTGCTGCCGTCGTAGTCGAACTGGAGCACGGTGGAGGTGATCGAGATGCCGCGCTGCTTCTCCAGCTCCATCCAGTCGGAGGTCACCTTGCGCTGCTCCCCCTTGGCCTTGACAGCCCCGGCCTGCTGGATGGCACCGCCGTAGAGCAGCAGTTTTTCGGTGAGGGTGGTCTTGCCGGCGTCGGGGTGGGAAATGATCGCGAAATTGCGGCGCCGGGCCACGGCGTCAGCCAAGGCCTGCTGCTCGGGGTCCACGGCCCCGTTCAGGGTCTCCTTGGTGCTGCTGCTGCTGGTCATGGGCTCAGCCTGACAGGCCACCCCGGGGCGCTGCCACTGGTGGCCGCCGATGCTTGCACCCCCCATAGGTGGCGGTATGGTTCACCAACCTGACCACCCTCACCGCCGTGACCCTCACCCCAGCGCGTCCAGATCTGATCGATCCCGCCGGGACGGTGGGCCCGGAGGCTGAGACGGTGAGGCTCCAGGGCGGCCAGATCGGTGCCAACGGTCTGCTGGAGCCCGATTTCCCCGCCACCGCGCCGGCGGCGAACCCGGTCTTCTACCGCACCTATTCCCGCCGCACCGCGGGCGGCCGCGAGAGCTGGCATCAGGTGTCCGAGCGCAACCTCGAGGGGCTGCGCCAGTTGGGGCATCTCGATGCGGAGGAGGTGGAGCTGATCCGGCGCATGCAGAAGCACCAGCAGGCCCTGCCCTCGGGGCGCTGGCTCTGGATCGGCGGCACCCCCTGGATCGAGCAGCGCCACAACTTCTCCGGTGCCTACAACTGCACCTCCACCAACCTGATCGACTGGGAAGCCTTCGGTCTGATGATGGACCTGGCGATGATGGGTTGCGGCACCGGCGCCATCATCGAGCCGCACCTGATCGAGCGCCTGCCGCTGGTGCGCAACCGGCTGGTGATCGAGAGCGTGACGCCGATTGGCCTCACCCCCGTCGGAGCGCGCCAGGAGGCCACCAGTCACGGGATCGATGGCAACCGGGTGGCGATCAAGGTGGGTGACACCCGCCGGGGCTGGGTCGACAGCTACCAGCTGCTGCTCGAACTCTGCAGCGACGAGCGCTTCGATGCCGGCAGCCCGATCAGGGTGAGCGTGGACCTCTCCGACGTGCGGCCGGTGGGCGAAACGCTCAAGGGCTTCGGCGGCATGGCCAACCCCGTGAAGCTGGGTGACCTCTACGGCCGCGTGGCCCAGATCCTCAACAAGGCCATCGGCCGCCGGCTCACCTCGGTGGAGTGCTGCCTGCTGATCGATGAGGCCGCCGTCACGATCGTGGCCGGCAACATCCGCCGCAGCGCCGGCATGCGCCAGTTCGCCGCCGACGACCTCTCCGCCGCCGGCGCCAAGGAGAACCTCTGGCAGCAGGACGGCGATGGCAACTGGAGCATCGACCCCGAGCGCGATGCGCTGCGGATGGCCAACCACACCCGCGTATTCCACAGCCGTCCCACGAAGGAGGTGGTGCTGGAGGCGGTGGTCAAGCAGTTCCAGAGCGGGGAAGGGGCGATCCAGTTCGCCCCCGAGGCGATTGCCCGCTCAAACGCCGATCTGCTGCCCACCCCCGAGCTGCGCAGAGAATTCATCGACATCTATGTGGACCAGGGCCGCGAGGAAGCCGGCCGCTGGCTGAGCCTGCACCACCCGGAGATCGGAGCCGCTGAGCTGGAGCACCGTCTGGGGCGCTATGGGCTGAATCCCTGCGGCGAGATCCTCGGCGCTGATTTCCACTGCAACCTGGCGGAGATCCATCTGAACCGGATCGATCCTGCGGATCACCAGGCCCAGGCCGATGCCTTCAGGGCCGGTGGGCTGGCGGTGGCCTGCCTGCTCAACCACGACTTCGAAGTGGAGCGCTACCGCCAGAGCCGGGCCTGGGATCCGATCGTGGGGGTGAGCTTCACGGGCCTGTTCGACTTCTTCGTGCATGCCTTCGGCACGCCCTGGCTGCGCTGGTGGGAGCAGGGGCGCCCTGAAACGGAGGAGGGGCTGGCGTTCAAGACCCAGGAAGCGGAGTACCTGAGCCGCTGGAAGCAGATCGTGAACGAGGCGGTTTGGGACTACTGCGACCGCCACGGCCTGCGCCGCCCCAACCGCTGCACCACCGTGCAACCGGCCGGCACCAAGAGCCTGCTCACCGGCGCCAGCCCCGGCTGGCATCCCCCCAAGGCGCAGCGCTTCATCCGCCGCATCACCTTCCGCAAGAACGATCCGGTGGCCCTGGCCTGCATGGACTATGGCTACACGATCGTGCCGAGCCAGTCGGACAAGGACGAGAACGGACGGCTGCTGGATGATCCCTTCGATCCGCGCTGCGGTGAATGGCTGGTGGAGATTCCCACCGAGGTGAGCTGGGCGAACATCCCCGGCGCCGATGCGGTGGAGATCAACAACTTCTCCGCCTTGGCCCAGTTCGACTTCTACATGCAGGTGCAGAAGCACTACACGGCCCACAACACCTCCGCCACGGTGGAGTTCCGCGAAAACGAGATCGAGCCGCTCGCCGAAGCGATCCACAAGGCGATCGATGACGGCGAGGGCTACATCTCGGCGGCGCTGCTGGCTCGCTTCGATGCCAATGCCACCTTCCCGCGGCTGCCGTTCGAGCCGATCGATCAAGACACTTACACCCGCCTGCAGCAGGAGGTGCTGGACCGCCGGCGCACGGCTGATTTCTTCGAGGCGCTGCAGCGTTACGACCAGGGTGAACTGATGGAAGCTGGTCCTGCCGGTTGCGATTCCGACAAGTGCCTCCTTCCCCTGGCCAAACCAGCCCCATGAGCACCCGATCCTGGCCTGCGGGGCTGGTGATCAGCCTGCTGTGCCTGAGCCTGCCCGCCCGAGCCAGCAGCGACCTCAACCCCGACATCGACAAGATGTGCCAGGGCCTGGCTGTGATCAACACCGAGCTGGGGGCCACAGCGGCGCCGGGCACACCGATGGGCCAGCGCATGCAGACCGAGCTGTCGCTCAGCCAGGCTCAATACGGTGCGTTGTGGTCGCTGATGAAACTCACGTCCACCAGCACCTGCTCGTCGTTGTTCTGAGTGATCCGGAACTCAGCCATGGGTCGCGGACGCCTTGAAGCCTTCAGTGACGGGGTGCTCGCCATCATCATCACGATCATGGTGCTGGAGCTCAAGAGCCCTGAGGGGCAAGGTGTCGGGGCGTTGCTGGCTCTGGTGCCGATCTTCTTCAGTTATGTGCTGAGTTTTGTTTATATCGGGATCTACTGGAACAACCATCACCACTTGCTTCAGGCCTGCCGGCGGGTGAGCAGTGGAGTGCTCTGGGCCAATCTGCATCTGCTCTTCTGGTTGTCGCTCGTTCCCTTCGCGACCCGCTGGATCGGCGAAAACCACTACGCCTCCCTGCCCACGGCGGTCTACGGCCTCAATTTGCTGCTGGCCGCGGTGGCCTACTGGATCCTGCAGCAGGCGATCATCAGCAATGATGGCAAGAACTCCCTGCTGCGCAAGGCCATCGGCCGCGACCTGAAGGGCCGCCTCTCGCTGCTGCTCTATGCCCTGGCCGTGCTGGCGGCCTTTGCGGCGCCATGGCTGTCACAAGCAATCTATGTGGTGGTGGCCCTGATCTGGATCATCCCCGATCGGCGCATCGAGCAGGCCCTGCTGGAGGAGTGAGCTGTTGATCAGACCACCTCAAATGTATCAAAATGAACAGGGTAAGGGATTCATTTGTTCACCGCGGCTGCTCTCCATGTGGGGCCTCCTGAGAAAGTGATGCAGGAGCCTGATCCACCAGAAGGGAGCACCCCGTCGACAATGCCGATGCAATGATGTGGAGGGCGTCTTTGACATAGAAGAGCGAAAATAATTGCTGAAACTGATCATGGCCTGACGAAATGCCGATATTTAGGGCAACATCTCCATGAGCTTCGTGTTGATGTGCACCGAGAAGATCCCTGGGCCGCTGCGCCTCGTTTTCATTCTTCATTTTGCATGGCAATTCGATCTGTAAAAGCTCTACGCGATGACAGTAACGGTCAATAGTGATACGTGCGCTCGCTGGGGCGATCTGATTGTTAGTGTATAGAAAACGTAACCGGCAACATGCCGGTCAATCATGCGGGCGCAAAGGCCTACACATGAATTGGTTGAGCACCGTTATTCAGGAAGCCCTCACTAAGCAGCAGGCAGATACCCATAGCCAGAACAGCAGTTGTATAAATCAAGAGGAATGCTCAAGAGGAGGCTTGAAAGGAGGAATCCGAAACAAAAGAAACATCAGGTAAATATATAATTGAGTGGTCAACTCGAGAAGAGTAAATAAGAGTTTGCGAATAGTCCATGTGATGGACTAGTAGCGGTACAAGGTCATGGTCACGATGAACAATAGCGCCAATCGGTGCCAATGCAGAGCTACAGTCAGAAGAGCAATACATAGAAGTAGTAGTATAATCAATGCTGTAAAAATATAAGTTAGCTGACTGGCTGTCCGTTAAAGACTGATTAAAATGAAGCAAAGGAGCCAAGACTAAGCCCAAAGAAGGATAAATCAAGTCTGAAGTAGAAGGTGAAATAGATAGTGAGTTATCGAGTGAAAAAAGAGAGCGGCCAAGAACAAGTCTTGGCTGCGATGAGCCAGTGCAGATAAATAGACGAGACTCAACCCCGCAACTCAGAGTTCTGATGGAAGAATCATTGGCAACTAAAGCAACTGAATTATTCCCAATTTCAATAGTATCAACAACCGAAAGGTTTGGATAACTGTTTTGAAACCCAGAAATAACAGTATTCGTCAATGAGCCGCTAAAAATGTTAGAGAGTATAGGCCAAGAAAGCTTCCTTAGGCTTATAACATCGCGAACACTGTGAAATGGCACACATACAGAAGCCAAGGTTGACGCACTAAGGGCATTGTCATTGAGCAAAGGAGAATCATGCAAAGTAGAAGCAACAGCAAAACCATCACGAGGACTAAGGAAGCTAAGTAGATCTTCCCAATGATCATACTTGCTATCAATAATCGAACTGGTTACAGTGATGCCTGAACCACATTCATGCTGAAGGACATACAATAGTGGCTGAATGCTTGCGCTATTCTCAGCCAAGAAGAAAAGCTTCCCACAAGAAGATGAGCCTAGGTATACAAAGTCATATGGAAGTACAAAGCGTGAATCAGCGGAGGAAGAAGTACAATAAACAAGCGTACGAGAAGAAGTAGTGGACAGGAGAACCCATAGTCCAGCAGCATCTATAGACTGATGGCCAGCTAAAATTTGCTGGGTCTCGCCACTCCCTCCGGGGAGGGAAATAGGAAAAAGATTCATTCGTTCAAGCGTAGCCAAGTTGAGCTTCTATATCTAGAACCAGTTCAAGAAGCGACTGATTCCAATCCTGCAGCCTTGAGACAATTGCTGGGCTCTCGGATTTCTCTATATAGTATCGAGCAAAGTTGGAACGGTCACTTGAATTCAAATAGGATCGGACTTGCTCGACTGAATAGTCCTTCTTACGCATCGGCCGGAATTCAGGATTAGTTATAAACTTTGGATCATTCCCACATGGTGCCATACGTGGGCCAAAATAGGCGTATGGAGACTTCTCTGGATGTAACATTTCATCAATACTGTTAGAATCAGTCGATACGCCAAGCCATTCGCAGATTTGAGGGAGCACAACATGAGGCTCGGATAAAATTGACTCTCCCTTAACTGTAAGGAAGTTTGAAGGGGGTATTATAGAGCGAAATTTCAATATACTCTTATGTATCGCATACCACATTAAAGCATAATTATCTTTAGCAAGAGGATGTCTGAGGCCTTTTCGCTGTCCCTGATTTGATTCTTGATATTCTAGGAACTCCTTGAGCGACTTGGAAGCGCCAACTACGCTTCGAGTAAGATGAATAAATTTGGCATTTGGATAAAATTTGAACAATCTGATCATACGGTCGATAGATTGAGTATTCCCAGGAGATTTCTCAATACAGAGTTTGGGAGCATGGGCATCACACAAATAATTAAATAACTGCTTAGTCGTGAGCGATCTATTGTTTTCTAGCCACATCCATGCCCGGCTGCAGGATACGCTGTTCTGTACATTTTCATGAATCTGCGCAATCGCTCTCAATAGGCCACTAGGAGCAAAACGAGCCTGCGATACATTTGACTTACTGGAAAGGACATGATCAACATTATCTCGCCATAACAGGTGCAACTCTGGAAAACAGTAAAGCTCAGGATGCTGTCCAATTATAGATGAAACTACTGAAGAAAAAGAGCGGGGTGGACTCAACAAGAAAATGGGTTCAATCATGAGCTTTACTATTGCAAAGGTTTCGCTTGATAACATTGTAGCGATGCTGCATCCTGTCCTTTAGATTCTGTAGATCTTGGATCAAGTCGTCGGGAAGTACCAACTCAGAAGCTCCGCCATTCTGTGCGGTATTTTCAATGGGGTCAAACAGGAATCGAAACAACGTCACATGAGCATTTTCAGTTTCCATCTCAACGAACGGCTCTTGCTCAAGCTCGGAACCTGGAGGCTCAGGGCTAAGCTGATGCTCAACGTCCTGATCATCCGAATTACCAACAAAGGAGGGGTCATCATCACTGCGAGCAAGTGATATGATCCGAGTAAGTTCATTATGTTCGATACTGTTTTTGCGCCCTGCAACATAACTGTCAAGATTGGCTCTCTCAATCAGTGATTCAAGTTGAGAGTCGTCAGTTCCATAAGTCGGTGCATGTGCTGAGTTGCCAATTTGATCGCCATTAATGTGACGCTTATGTAAAGGGCTTGGTTGCAGAATGCCGGGAAATGAGGAATCTTTCATTTGGGCTAAACAAGATTTCAAGGGGTGATCGAACTAAGTTGAAAGTCATTCGTTGGTAGGTCTGACTTGCATTTGCTGACAATGCTAGAAAGGTATTTATTGTTGAATTCATCAAGCTTTGTAGAGTCAAAAGTCAGGCAGTCGTGAGACCTTAAAGGAGGCAGGGGTCTCGTGTCAATTACAACTTGACTTGATATAACATCGTCCAAGTCAGTTGTCTCTGTTAACACACTAATTGTCTTCAAGCTAAGTGCATTCGAATGATATAGGCATAGTCTAGCATGTCTATCTTCTGCATGGACGAACATTGTAAATCGACTTCTAGGTGTTCTTGATCTCATACTCGTCCAGGCAGAGGGTACATGGTGATAGGAATCAGCTGGTCCGGAAATTAGCAGGACTCCACCGAGACTGTGATCAAGCGCAATCAATGCGGCGTGACCGGCCCCCTGGCTATGGCCTACGATCAGTGTCTGACGGAGGATCTCATGATCGGACAATGATTGCCCGTGGCGAATTCTCACCTGTTTGAGGAATGATCCTATAACGGAATCCTCATCGGCGACCGAGAGGCGGGAATCCGGTAATGATTGGCTTCCATAAACCAGTTCACGTCGAACTTGTAGCAATGAGTCCGAATCGTAAAATTCTGAGTTTAGCTTGGCGACAGTGGATGAAATTGGATAGTCAACAGTGAAATAGTCACTATTTTCAGCCAAGCAACTACTAAGCCAAATGTAGTCAGAGCTGCGGCGAAAACTACCAGGCAGGAAAAGAGTAAACATGGGAATTGATGATTGCCGTCTAAATGGATAATAGGAATTTATGGAGTTCACGTCTCATGCTGGCATTCATAAAATTAATACAAGAGCGACTGTCATCAAGCTTTCTGGGGGGGGGGCGGGGGGAGCTGATTGAGCTTCCTGCATTCTCAGATGGCAGCTGAAGCTCATCGATTTTGGCATAGCTTCTCGTGCGAGGCCGCATCAGTTGTTCCAGTTTGTGGATGTACCCTGATCATGAAGCCAAGGTCAGCCATTGAACGCGACAGAGGACGACAAGCTTGCTTTCCCTCATTCAGATCAGCCTTAGGGACGGCTGGTGATCAACTTAATGGGAGAAGACAATTAAAGGTACGGCGCCAAGCAATGTATCTGACGGAGATCCCAGGCCCGAAGAAACAGGCAGATTTCCGCAAATGTACCTAGAAAAGTATTCTGATACTGATTGACTCCAATGATGAGCAGATTGAATATAATTCAAGAAAAGAGGCATGGCTTGGCTGTGGCAGCATGTAGGAGGCTCGGGATCAACATTGCAATCCCAGTATTTCAGGATTCAGGCGACTAAACACTATCGCCATGGGAGTAAGCAAATTTGAATGGCATGCCACATATCTCTATGTCGGCAGATCGAATGATCATTGGGAGGACAATGAGATCAGCTGATGGCTGGTAGCACTGTGATGGAATTCGAGAGGGTGAAGGCTTCACCCAGTCCTTCCGAGGGAAGCGATGGTTTCATCCCAGCCGTGAAGAGTTCAGACAGAGTCTTATGCGGCTCTTTCTAGTGACATCACACTGAGGAGTTCGTGGAAGAGCCTCTCTCAGCAGAAGTGTTATTCACTTTCTGAGCAGTTGGTTCGATTCTCGGGCTGGATTTCGGCGTTTCAGCCGCTCAGGTAGCCTCATTGCATTTGCTCCTCCCTGTTTGGGCTCTTCGGCGGCCGCCGATTGGCCATTCCTCTGGGCTTCCGGATGTTCATGCCGTGACCATGGCAGGCCTGAGCAGGTTTTAAGGCAGATCAGGTTGTAGGCAATTACGTGCAGGCCAACCGCGTTGCTTACGTTCTCGGTGCCGCAGAGCTTGTACTCACGCAGGCGACAGAATGCTTGGATCCACCCGAACACTTTCTCGTTTTCTCGGCAGGCTTTGATCGATTGGGAGTCGGCTTGTGGGGGTGGTGCGACAATCGACGTTCAGATCGTGTCGGTTGTCCCTTAGCACATGCCCTGATAGCTGGGCAATGGCGGGTTGGCGATGGACTTGCAGGCGTGCAAGACGTAGGGATCTGTACTGGAGCGGTGGCTCTTGTTGCTGAGCCTGAAGCTGCAGAAATCGCCCAGTGGCTCCTCAACGCTCGGGCATCTGCCGCGCAAATGGCCCCCTTCATGCCGTCCTTGGAAGCATCTCAACCTGCTCTAGGCCTTGAGGGTGATTGCCGTGGATCGACCTGGTCGGCGATTCACTCCAGCGACGCGTGAGAAGCCCAAGCCTTTAGCAGGATGAGGTCCACCGAGGAATGCTCATTGCTGAGTAGTTATTTCAACGCAGGGACCCAATCAGTTTCTCCTTGAACTCGCACATTACGTGCGCGATCAAGATCCCGTATCTGATCTGGGTGAACGTGCTGGGGTGCCTAGACCGGATCATTTGTGTCAAAGCCCAAGAACCATTGGAGGAGCAGCCTATAGCGGAACTCCTCCAGCATCCAACTTGGAGCGAACCCCTTAGAACGCCTGCAGCACTGAGACTAGCAGCAGTTCTCCGCGGAATCGACGTAAGGCCTTAGGAGGCTAAAGGTCACAGAAGGTGGGGTTGAGAAACGTTCAAGCGCCTGATCCGCCAGCGTCTGGATCCGCTGTAGTGGATGGCTGGCCGGTATCCGCTCCTACGTTTCGATTAGAGAAGTTAGTTGTCCCAATATCGCACGCCTCACATCGTTTTTAGCGAACCATTAAGGCGCTGACTTTAGGAGGGGAGCAATTGATAACTTGATCAGACGCTCAATGATCAGAGACAGTCTTCTGCTAATTCATGGAGCCGTGACCACGTATTCCAGCTTTCTCACCATTAAATGTGCGAGCCAGACAAGTTTTTCAGGAGCTTTTCGGAATCCCTGACACGAGACGAAAGGCAATAGGCGCAAGGAGTCGCAAAACGGTGCAACATATGCAACTGCTGGCAGTCCAGCAATGTTGACTGCAGCATGAATGTCGTGCTACTGTCAACATGTTCAGGAGTGCTTAGCAATGGCGTTGGTCCTTCCAGGTCACTTGAAATCGACCTTCAAGCAAGTTCGTTCGCTAATCCTTAAGGAAAAGAACTTCCCGGAAGCAAGGCGTATCCTGGCCGGAGTACCAGATGGTGAGCTCTATGCTCCGTACCATGTCGCAATGGCTGCAATTGCACGATCAGAAAGCGATTCTGCAGTTGCCATGGCCCATCTTGAAAAGGCACTTTCGCTAACACCGGAAGACATCAGATTGATTTCACGTATTGGAAAGTTGAGGCTTCAAGAAGGTAATAAAACACTTGCGCAAGAGTATGCAAATAGGGCGCTCCTTCAAAAGCCCTCTAAAAAAGCAGATGTTACTGCTTTGGCATCATTCCTTCAACAGCTCGGCGACGCTGACAATGCTGCCAAAATCTTGCGAGAAGCAGTTCTGCAGAATCCGAACGATACGAAACTACGCAGAATGCTTGCCATTGCTCAGCTGCAGCTAGGACAGTTGGAAGATTGTGAACGCAACCTAAATAATTGCTTGAGGCTTGACCCAAAGAATCACTACTCACAGATCCTGCTTGGCGAGATTCTAATTGCCAAAGGGGACAAAGTTCGTGGTCTTGCTGTTCTGCGAACGGCAGACAATGACGAATGCCCTCCCAGGCTGAAGGAACGGCTTTCTATTGATGCCTCTGAGTGCTATATTGATCTTGGGGAATATAGTGCTGCTAAGGATGAACTTACTAGAGTACAGACCAGTAACAGTCCCCGCTTCAATTATTGCTGGGGCTTGATTCAATACCATGAATCAGATTATGAATTCGCTCTGTCTAGTTTGATGGCGGCAGCTAAGTCTGTCAATCCTAATGGATCAACTGCTGAAGCAGTCTTCGATCCATCAAGCTTGAATAAGCATGATCAGCAGAGTCGTTGTGAACAGTTGATCCATGATTTAGCGGATAAGCTTGAAAAGCTCAAAAGTTCAGGATTCACAGAATCCGGCAATGAAATGAATACGTCTGCAACACTTAACGACGAAGATAATGAATTTTAAAATCCATTGATTTACGTTCCCTCATATTCATTATTATGATAGCTGGAGAAAATAGTTCTTACATTATTAACCCCTCAATTCGCACATCTCCTCTAGTTGAAGGCCAGTACAGGTTATATTTTGGCGACAGAACGACATCCCTCAAGGTATCTGCGTTAGAGTGGGAGGCTATCCTTAATATTGATTCAAATGATGGTTCGACCAATCAACTATTCATAAGCTGCGAGAAGTTTCTTGACTCATCACGTGCTGGAATCAGCCGTGATCAATATATCAGTTGGTTGTGCACAAATGGGATTCTGCTTCCCGCAGAAGTCCAACCTCAAACATTATCTGCACGAGGAGATAAGCTGCAAGCTAATGGTTCTGCACTAAGTCCATACGACTCTAATGGCTCTAGAAAAAGTCAAGCCAGGCCTGAGAAGACGAAAGAAGATAGTAAGATATTGCTACTTAATTTTAACTGGATAACGTCTAGGGGGCTGCTGAGACCTCCAAGGGAGTTAATTCGGTTACAAGCTTGGATATTTCCATTAACGGCGATTCTATTTCTAGCCTCAATATACAGTTTTTATTTTGGACCAAAACCGCTGGCGATATTACTTGCTGGAAGGTCTGATCCATTAACAGGCATCTCCCGCCTGCTGATCATGTTGGTTGTGATAAACTTTATTAGTGTTATGACAATGATATTACTCTCCTATTCGCTCGGAATAAACGATCAAAAATTATACTTGAGACTAAAATGGGGATTCCTCCCAAGGCTCGCCAAAGAACAAAACGCCAAAGAGCAAAAGGAAAATTCTTTAAAGATTGAAGAACTTGTCCTAGCTGCTCAACCACTCTTGGTGCGACTATATTTAGTCATTCTGTGTATTCTTTCTCTTTATATATATACTCCGATTCCTGATTCATCACCATATTCACGTCTCAATATACTTGCTGCTGTAATACAGGGTGCATTGGCCAGCATGATAATACTATTGATACCAGTGCGTAATACTCCTGGAAGGCGACTTCTTGAATTCTTTGGGTTTATGCCCAAGAATTATCTCAAAATATCATTCAAAAGAACCATCTCTACACTGTCACTTCTTGTCAAAGGAAAATTCAACCAAATTTCACTTTCAAGACCAGATGTTAATAGCTTCCTTTTTCTTGTTGCTTTGCTGATCGCATTCAGCATTAAGATGCTCATACTATATAATATTTTGATTCCGAATATATCTGCCGAAATTCCTCAGTTTGCCGGCCATTGGACGGCATTAATTGTTAGAGTTGCGCTGACAATACTACTATTACGCTTTCTATATCTTACATTCTTTGTAAAGCTCATTGAAAGCCGTACATCACGCAGATCCGATAATTCAACAGTCCATGCAATCCCCAAACCATACGCATTAGGAAGTATACCAGATGAATCACTAGTAATTCAATCAGGTAGACCGACGAAAACTTTACTAAACTCCGTACATTTTGGAATTACAAGTATTTTTAAAAGTAAATTATTCTTGGCATTTATTCTAATAGTTATATTCCTTTTCCCCTTTAGAGCTTCTGTCACGGGTTCAGCTAATGTAACTGAAGGTGAGACGCTCGATATTCGCTCTACTGAAACAGCAACTGTGTCTGATATCTTTCAATCTGGACCATCCTCGATTATCCTAAGCAAGGGTACGAAGATACTCGAGTTGTATTCTCCTACGCTGAGCTCCCAGCGTAGTCAACAACTTCAGCAGATTTCTAAGCTTCAATCCGATATTCGCACACAGAAGACTCTGATACGTTCCATACAAACTGGTAGCATCAAACTTGAAGGTCAAAATAGGAATGAGGAACTAGAAAGTGCACAAGCAATAGTACAAAAAATTAAATCAAAGATTATTGCTCTTCAAAGCCAAATCAAGATTCAGGATGATCAGGTTTTGAAGCTTAGGAGTTTGACTAAATCTGGGGCAATCAGTGAGTTTCAGCTTCAAAATTTGCTTTCGTCACAGGCAGCCCTTTCTGGCGAGTTAGAAGGTGCAAAAAGTGAGCTTCAATCGGCCGAGGCAGAGGTCAAGGTTGCTCAAAGGAAGCAGATAATTGACCAAGATGTAAATTCTGAAGAACAATTATCTAAAGCCCTGGATGAATTGAGTGCTGCCGAGAGCAGCCTAAAAGTTGGAAAGATTGCTTTGGATACAATCAATTCTCGATTAGATAAACTCATACTAAAAATGCCATTCAATGGTGTTATTAGTTCCAATACTAGAGCTTTGCTAAGTAAAACAGTGACACCAGGAGAAACCATTGTCACGGTCAAAGCTCAGCCATTGATGCAGACCATTGCCTTAATTCCGGAATATGATCGTGCACGTGTGCGTGTTGACCTACCGTGCGTATTGAGACTATACTCTGTATCTGACAAAGAATTTAATGGCAGGGTTTCATCGATTAGCCCGACAACTGTTGAAATTGATGGTCTTCAGTACGTTGAGCTCCAAATTAAATTGCAAAATAGCTTGCCAACAAACTTTATTGGTTCAAAGGGCTATGCAAAGATTGACGTCGGTTACACTTGTATTCTTTTAAATCTTTTGGCTCCAATTACTAGATTCATAAATGTCGACCTTTGGTCCCTCCTGCCATAAAAGCAATGTCACGCACTCATGACGCTTTATCGGAATCAGCTCCATCATCTTTTTCAACTGACTTTCATCGATTACACTTTGTCCTTAGTGCCCCCCGTTGTGGTGCAATATCATTCTGTAAAAGAATGGGTCAGCTTGGAGGAATCGGTTTACCACATACCCATCTTCCATTTAGAAATCAGCCCGAAACTCTTCAACGGCTTGCTTCCCCCCTCGATCTATATGGTGTGGATGATGGTTTAATCCGTGCCTTATCAGGGGTAATTTATGGCGGATTTGAGACCTATCAACTTGACGCAGCACATCATGACCTCCGTGTCATGTATTCTAGAAATGCATTTGATGGGACTTATGAAAGGTTTCTGAGGAACTGTAATAGTCAATTATATGATCCTTCGTTTAGCATGGCACTATATCCTGATGTAGTATCTCAACTTGAAGTACAGTTCCCTGGATCTCAATTTATATACCTCTTTAGAGACCCTTTCTTCTATGCCTCTTCAGTACTAACTACGATTCATGGTTTGGACTCACTTCTGACCTGGTGGTCAATTGCTAGAGAAGAGCAGCCAGATATTGTACTTGATCCACTCACCATGTGGTGCTCGATCAATGAAGCACTGCTCAAATCAAAGGAGAAACATCGTACGGCTAGCTCTGTTCGAGTGTTGCGACACCCTGATGCAGTGAGTCGTTACTCGTTTGAACGAATCAGTCAGCTTGTACGCTCAGACTATGTAAACTATACGCCATCATTAAATCAGACTACTCCTGCTAAGCGTCTCAGCTCACAAATTAAGCGAAGGCTTTCTATGAGCACACGCCTAGTTGAACTGATCGATATAGATGCTGAGAGAGTGGTCTCGCCAATCCAAGATAAGACATCGTGGTGGATGGATATTACCCTAGGTGGAGATCCATCGGCTAATCTCAGCTACTATTCAAATCCGTATGAAATCATTCCCGAGTATTGGAAACAGCTAATAAATGATAATGAACTGACCGAACGCTGCGATCATCTATGCATGATCCTAGGATTCCCACCTCTCTCGACAAGACTTAAGAAGTATGAATGAAGGGCACCTCGAAAAACTTCTTTGTGCCCCAATAGTTTGTTACGGATGCAATAGAATTCGTTCAGTTCAATAAAGCTGAATGGGACAGCGTGGATTCTGGGATGAGGAGAAGCGCATCAACAGGCTTCAGCAGATGAAGTCCACGTTAGCGACCTTATCTGAGGCGATTCCCTGGGAGGCATTCAGGCCACTGCTGGAGCAGGGTTACAGCCATGAACGCACGAGTAATGCCGGCAGAAAGCGGATTGTTCCGCTCATCCTCCTCAAGATACTGGTACTGCAGCAGCTGTTCAACCTCAACGATGAAGGGCTGGAATTCCAGGTCGAGGGCAGGCGCTCGTTTGAGGAGTTTGTCGGTCTGGGAGTGATGAACACCATTCCCGATGTCACCACCATTGCCTTCTTCCGCTAACGGCTCCGCAACGCGGGTGTCTTCGATGAGCTTTTGAACGGTTTGAGGAGCACCTACGCTTCCAGGGACTGGTGGCTCGTGGCGGGCAGATCATCGATGCCACACTGGTCCCTGTCCCCAAACAGCGAATCTCGCGCGGGCCCGAGAACGAAGCCATCAAGCGAGGCCAGCTGCCAGATGGATGGGCTGATAAGTCAGAACGGTTGCGGCAGAAGGAACTTGATGCTCGCTGGGTCAAGAAAAACGGCATCAGCCACTATGGATACAAGAACAGCATCTGCATTGATGCTGAACATGGCTTCATCCGCAGAGATGCGATTACGCCAGCTAATTTTCACGACAGCCAGATGATCCCGCAGGTGCTGGATCCCTGAGAACAGGGATAACTTCGTCTGGGCTGATTCCGGCTACGCAGGCGCACGGTCTGAGGATCTACTGGAAGCGGCTGGTTTTGAGAGCCGAATCCATGAAATGGGTTCACGCTGCCATCCTTTGAGCGATGAGGCCAAGGAACGAAACAAGGTCCGATCAACTGTACGGGCCAGGGTTGAGCATGTCTTGGGTGCAATCACAACCGGCAGGAGCGGCAAGCTGACAAGGTAGATTGGACTGGCCAGAACGAAAGCATGGTGGGGACTGCGTATCTGACATACAATTCCCTTCGTTACCTGCACTGCTCCTCAAGGCCATTGCTGGCCTGATCCATCCGGTAGTGGGGCAACCGTCCCGCCTTGAAGACATGGATGTCAGTCATCAGGCGGATCTGCACGTGCAGAGGATGAGACTTGTGGCTTCTCAAGTCAGCCTGGGTTATGGCAATACTTTGAGGTGTCCTGTATGTCTAATCAATCATACTTGTCGAATGAGTCATCTCTGCATGGGACAGGCACAGAAGAGGGCTGCCGTCTTCAGAAGTAATGATGCCTTCATAGTATGCTTTGCTGGTTGAGCTATTAACTTCGATAATACGTCCACATGCTAGATACTGCTGGCCAGGGATGGGTGCTGCATAGATATCAACCACAAGTTGATTTGGTAGTGCACTCGTCTGATACAATTCACGAAGGATGACTAAACCCATCTGAAGGAGACCATCAAGCAGAGATGGGTCAAGAAATCCTTCTACTGACTCTGAAATACCTAAAAGTGCGCTAGTGCCATATGACTTTAAAGTAGAAATAATAATCTCAGATTTAGGTAAAATTAAGGAAGTGCCATTAATGACAGTAAAGACACCATCATGAAATAGGTATTTTGCATAGCTTAGTTCTTGGCTAACAGCAATAGGGCTGTTCTGATCGGATTGTTCTGATGAAAGAGCAGAGAGTAGCTCATGACTGATCTCAGGTTGGAGGATCTTCTGTACATTGGTACGATAAGAGTAGCGCCTAGAATGACTATTCTTGAGACTACACGTAAATGACTGTTCGGCTGAATTGGTGACTTCATAAAGAAGTTCACGTGGCTCAAAATTGTCAAATACGATGCCTGATAGTACTTCGGTGGAAACGCGTATTATGCTAGTTGATGGTTCAATTGAAGTTGATTTAGTCGCACGTTGAAAGGCTTCAAGGGCAAAGACACAGGAAGCTGCAGCTGGCATTACAGGCCGGCCAAATTTGCGATGGGACTTAAGGTATGGGAGACAATTTGGATCGAGCAGGAACTTGTAGACTTGGGTTATGATTCCATGATTGTTGGATACTGAGGATGATAGAGTATGGTTCCCTAAAAATGGATATGAACTCGAAATATCCTCTATATCAAAATAGGATTGGGTAAACCTTGTTGAATCATACACACCAGTAGTAACTTCCAGAGGAAGGCTGAAGTCGGTGGTCATCAGTGACGCAATGCATTCTGCACCAAGATCAAGAGGAATTGGAATGATTCCTCTTTCGACGAACGCCTCATTGACTTCCTTGGTCGCCATCCCAGCTGAGGCCCATGGTCCCCAATTGATTGAATTGACTTTGAGGCCAGGGTTGGCAAATGCAGAAAGCCAGCTGCCGGCGTTAATAAGTTCATTGGCCGCTGAATAATCAGATTGACCTAAGTTTCCAGTTTTTCCAGCGATCGATGCAAAGTTAATGAGCTTGACGACTGGATGAGAGTCAAGCAACTGAAAAGTTAGTTTAAGAGCATTCAATTTAGTTGATAATACACGTTCAAAGCTATCTCGATTCTTCTTGATCACTAAAGAATCTTCTATAATGCCAGCAACATTAATAACAGCATCAACCTGGAGCCCAGTGTTCGACAGACTTTCTAGGATTATTGAATTAGCATCTGGATCGAGAAAGTCAACTTGCACATATGTTACTGAAGCATATAGGCTTGACAAGCGATTAATTGTTGAAATAGCCTCAAGGGAAGAAGATATTTTCTTAAGTTCTCTTTCAATTGATGCTGGAGTAAACTTATGCCCAGCTTCTTGATGACGTTGGATCAGATCTGTCCTAAGCTGGTGAATCGTACTATTAGAATCATACCATGAAGGCAAAGTAAGATCAGATCGGCCAGTAACCACTAATGAAGTCTGCTTGGAACCAATCTTTTCTAAGGCCGCTACGGAAATTCCTCGAGCACCGCCAAGAGCCAGTAAGCACTTTGGATTAGATTGAAGATCTAAAAAGTTGGTAGATTCAGAGGGAGGCTGGTAGGGAACGATGGTATGGACGTGTAAGCCATCACTGTTGATTGTGTACTCATGCTCAGGCTCATCCAGTGAGCAGATAAAATCCAAGTATTTCCTGGTGCTTTTAGATTCAATAACTTCATGGAAGATGTCAACTATAGTTGAGCGAATAGAATGATATTCAGATGTAATTGACTTTAGCATGCCTGAAAGTGCCGAGACGTAAGTAAGGTTTAACTCCGAGCACTTAGTGTCGTCACTCGCACTGTATCGACGACCAAAGTCGCCCTGTCCATGATGAATAACAATTAAACGATGACTTTTGGAGTCATGTCCAATTGGATGCATTAGGGTACGCAGATTATCGAAAACAGTCCATAGAGAAGTGACAGCGTCAGTTGGCGAAAACTTATCCAAGCTATCCAGTGACTGACCGAAGTCTTCCAGATGGACTACAAATGTAATGCCCTCTAGGCTGCTTGTTTGTGAGTCACTGTAAGACTGTATTCTTTCGCTGAATTGTTCTGGAGGAAAAGCTTGGTTCGATGAAATTACTGAGCAGGGATGAATTGCTACCTGGGATGCACCATTGAATAGGCTACTGTAAAAGTCTTGTTTTTCATCTGGTGCAAGTACAACATATTGACGTCTTGCCTTGCTAAGACATTCGCCAGACCTCGGGGCTGGCAGCCGATAGCAAACACTTTTAAAATGGGAAAGTTGAAACGGTATAGATTCTTCTTTCCCGCCAACTACTTTCCCGGCTGAGCAGCCTCGGCAGCAACGACATTGTCAATGCTTCCTCCTAGGATAGCTGCAATATGTCCAGCCACCTCCCTGAGTGTTCTGAGGTCTCTGGTTCCAGTTTGGATGCTCTGTATGGCTTCTGGAGAAACGTCTGCCAGTGTAGCCATTAATCCTCCCATAACTTCGATTCGCTTGATGGAATCAATTCCAAGATCAGACTCCAGATCTTGATCGGGATCAAGCAAATCAACTGGGTAGCCACTCTTCTCAGACAAGATAGAAGTAAGCCTGGACAAGATGGATGCTGCATCAAGGCTTGTCAGCGCTTGCTTCGGTCCTGTGGTTGCGGAGGCATGTCCATTGGAGGTGGAAGCAGGAGCGGGCTCCACGTCCTGGCTTTTTGTCTGAACGCTTTCTACAGGAATGGCTGGAGATGGCGTCGGATGCTGGATCATCCCTCCGCTCCCATTTGAGTTGGAAGAGGGTGAGAGGGATTGAACAGGTTGCTGTGGGTTGCTGCTATGGGTTGTCGGAGAGGTGACCTGGCTTGCCGTCGGTGCTGTAAACGAAATTGCATCCGATGGAACAACCGACCCAGTCAATGGCTGTTGGTCAAAGATAAAGGCTGGACTGTCCAAAGCAGACGTACTTTGGGGTGATGAGCTCAGAAATGCTGAGAATACTTGGGTCTGAGAATTTATCATCATGCGCAGCGTTTCGTGGTAAGTGCGAAAAGCTTCAAGGCGGAGACTGCTGAGCTGGTTGGCCTGGTTGGGTTGGTTCATTGGGACGAGTTGGTGGCGGAAAGGAGGCGTTTGAACAGATGTTAGCAGGACTGGATCTGCTAAATCTTGGTCAAGTATCTCCTCGGATTTTCGATTAGTGATCTTTGCTAGAGCATGATGAACATTATGCTGTGAACTTTGATGTAGTTTATGGCGAGACTTCCATGCATGAGCACCATTAATAAAGTAGTTGAAGCTTGCTTTTCTGGGAATTCGTTCTGACGTAGCTGTTGCATATGTGGACTCAGATTGGTTAAGCATCCCCCTGAGTCTTGACCAGTTCAACGTTACTCCATAACTGGCAATCCGCATGATAGATCCTAGAAAATCCTCCATCCCTTGGGGACCATCAAGAGAGACTGCTGTTGATGACGATAAACCAAGGGAGGATCGAACTAGCTTCGATAATACTTTCTTTGGCCCAACTTCAATGAAGAAAGTATAGCCTAGCGCTTCAGCTTGTCTCACGGATTCAATAAAGTCAACGCCAGAAATCATGTGAGAGTTAATGAGCTCCTTGAGATTCTTCTCATTGACAGAGCCTGACTGAGGTGCCGTGCTCAAGATCGAACGGCGAGCATGGTCATGATCAGTCTTGAATTCAATTGTGTCTAGAATCTCCTTAAAATGATCGTTACACTCCTGCATTAAGGTGGAGTGAAAAGGTTGACTGGCTTGCATTCTTTGTGTCGACACTCCTTCATTAATACAAGCAAGTTCAACATTCTGCAGGTCTGTAATCTGACCTGACAAGACGATCTGTGTAGGGGAATTGATATTGGCTAACGTTAATGAATGTGGGGCTACCTTACTCAGCAATTCCTTGGCTTGCTCAGCTGAACAAAAGAGGATCAGCATGCCGTAGCCGTCTTTACCAAATTTGCTAATGGCTTCTCCTCGACATCGAAGTAGTTCAACCAACTCGGTGTCTGTCAACCATCCTGTCGCATGAAGACTGACAAAATCTCCGAGACTGTGCCCGAGTGCCATTGACCATGGAATTTCCAGATAGTTAAGAATTTCTAGATAGGCCACCTCAGTGATTGCAAGTAAGGATTGCTTGAGCTCAGGAGGAGGAGCCATTCCTACCTCAGCCTTGCCAAACATATAGTGATCTAGGACGTCTGCACGTGATTTGCTGTTCGGAATCAGTTGCAACAGCAACTCATGGGACCGGAGTGGCACGGCCCCCATGCATGTTGCACCCATACCGGGATAGTCAGAACCTTGGCCTGGAAACAATAGTGCTATCTGCTCAGCTCTTTTGAAATCAATCTGTATTCCTGATGATTCCGACCGACAAATGAGCCACTCACGCACAGAGTCAGAATAACTAATCTTTCCTTCTAGAAGGGCAAGAACTATCTCGAGCTTGTCGCCAATATCCGCCTTGGCGAGATCCACAAGCATGATCACATAGTCTATTGCGCCATCATGTTGGTGAGTAGAAATATCCTGGCTCTTGACAGTGTCAGCAATCAGTTGATTTACTGCGGTAGAGCAGCCATTCAAGTCGCACTCCTCTTTGATTTGACGTGTATGTGTCAAAGCTAAACTGATGCACTCAGCAAGACCGCCCCGACCTGCATTAAAATATAGTATTCTATGACCTGAAGACAGCCGGGGCTGCAGAGCTGGTGTCTCGATATCAATAACTGCTTTGGGGGTATATTCCTGTAGAACAACGTGAAAATTTGTTCCGCCGAAGCCAAAAGCGCTGACACCAGCAGTACGAAGCTTGCAACAATCTTCCTTTAGCCAGGGAAGATTACCGGTAGGTAGATAAACAGTTTCGGATCTAATAACTTCATCAATGTGTGCTTCGGTCCTGCTATGCAGTGGAATAGACTTATTTTTCAATGCTAGTGTTGCTTTCAGAAGCCCCGCCATCCCAGCAGTGCTTTTCGTATGGCCAATCAGAGTCTTCACTGAACCAACCGCGCAGTGAGTATGCGGACTGCCCTGTGCTTCCAGGAATGTGGTCAATGCTCTGATCTCGGATCGATCACCTACAGGTGTGCCCGTCCCATGAGCCTCGTAATAGCCAAGCATGGCCGGATTGACTGCAGCATCGGCGTAGGCCCGGGCGAATGCCTGCACCTGTCCATGATGGGAAGGTGCGGTCATTGTCCTGCCACGGCCATCACTTGAGCTGCCGATGCCCTTGATTACAGCCTGAATTGAATCTCCATCTGCTTCTGCATCTTCCAGGCGCTTGAGTACAAGGATTCCGGCGCCTTCCCCAAGCACTATGCCGTCGGCTTCACTGGTGAACGACTTGGCTTGTCCAGTTGGAGAGAGGGCCTGAGTTTCTGAAAAGCAAAAATAAGCAAAGGGAGACTGAAGCGTGTCAATCGCTCCGACAACAGCCATATTGACATCACCCTGCCTTAGCTTGTGCAAAGCGACATCCAATGCAGCCAATGACGATGCACAGGCTGCATCAACCGTACAATTAGTTCCACCAAAATTGAATCTATTGGCAACTCTTCCGGCTGAAACATTTGGTAGAATTCCCGCAAAACTGTCACTAGTCCAAGTTGGCAATAGCTTGTCAACTTCTGGCTGGTTATTTAAGAGAGGTGACAGCTCAGCCTGCATGACATATCCTTGTCCCAGTTCACCGAGACCTCCGCTATAACCAATGATAACGCATGTAGATTCTCGATCATAAAGACTCTCTTCCGGATATCCTGCATTTAGAAGAGCCTCCTTGACGCAGACCAGTGCCAATAGCTGCGCCGGATCGATTGAGGACAGCGATTGTGGTGGAATACCAAACTCAATTGGATCAAATTGAACTGCGTCCAGGAAACCACCCCACTTGGAATGGATTTTATTTTTCTCTTTGGGATCAGCTGAATAAAAGTCTGTGATGGACCATCGATCTTCTGGAATTTCCTTGATCTGACCCTTTGCACGCATCACTAAATTCCAGAACTGCTCAGGATTGTTGGCACCAGGCAGCTTGCATGACATACCGATAATTGCAATATCCTGCTTGCCTCTATATTCATTTTCAATATCAATATGGGAAGTTTGTTCAGCATTCTGCTGTTGTGCTCTTTCGCTCGGTGTCTCCAAACCAGCCTTAATGCTTTCATGCAAATCATGAATAGTCGTCTGATCGCTGATCAGACAAACCGCTTCACCCAGCATATACATTCCAAGTTCAAGTTGATCTTCTTCCGTGACCTGAACTAAGCCTCCCTCCCCTCGCTGCAAACCCTTGGAAGCCAGTCTCAGTCGTCCAAGAATTAATTGATCCAACTGATTGGCAATTTCTCTGACGGGAACCTGCGCACTGATCAGCTCATCCCGTTTGGCATTGAATTCGCGAGAAAAGGCTGTATCAGCACATCTGCTTTGATGGCCGGGAGATGTCTCAAGAAATACAGTGTTGGAGCATTTAAGCGAAACTTCTTGGTACGTTCGAGTAATGGCCTTGTCTTCAATAATTTCACGTGTTGCCAGATAAGCTGAGCCAATGAGCAATCCACACGTTGCACCCGCTTTGACCAAATCGTCAACCATGTATGCAGCAAAAGCTGCTGAAACCTGGTCATGAATACCACCCGCAAGTACAAGACAGACTTCACGACTGACAGCCGAACTCTGATTGAGAACAACCTTGATGGATCGCTCCCAAAGATTGAGTGAACTTAGAGGACCAATATGTCCGCCACATTCTCTCCCCTCAAGGATAAAGTCTCTCCAGCCTTCTTTGATGAACAGGTCAAGTAGCTCAGGTGTTGGAGCATGAATGAAGACTCTGAGCTTATTGGATGCAATCTCCTTGGCTTGAGCTGGAGTTCCTCCGGCAAGTATACAGAAGCTGGCATTAGAGCGCTTCAATACGGAGATCTGAGACTGTAAATGACCTGAATCAATGAACCCAAGTAGCCCAACTCCCCAAGGTGAATCTGGGATCAGTACAGCTGTTTTCACAAGCACCTTCTCAAGTGCCTCAGCTGTCAGCATCGCAGCAGCGATGGTGGGCAGGGCTCCTCCCCGCGCAACGCTTGCCGCAAATTCAGCATTATCACTAACCCGTGACATAGGGCCTTGGATAATAGGATATCTGACACCAAACTGCTCAGCTATCGTGTTGGGATGTTGTGTCGCTGAATTATGATTCAACTTGATCGACCGGTATGCAGAGATAACCCGGCCAAGGGTGCGATATTGTACGCAGAATTCTTTAGCAAGATCAATACCCTCTCCGACAGGGAACATCCACTCGGAATTCCAGGTGGCTAATTCACTCAGATCCGAAGCTTCTATGCTGCTTCCAAAGAGGTAGCTAGGAGCACCTTTCCCAGGCAAAGATATGCACCTGACCTCTTCCGTACTATCAGCGGCTGAACGCAAGACAATGGATTGTCTTCCATTGACTCTATTCAGAAATTGTTTAGTAGGCAGTGGCAGATAGGTATCTTCAAGGAGTAGAGTCTGTTCATCCAGGAGGATGGATCGGACACCCTGACTATTCAGGGCCGAAAATGAAAGCAGACCGACGGGACCTGCTACGATTAACCTACAGTCCTTGAGACAACTTAAGGCTTTTTGGAAAAGTATAAATTGAGAATCACGTCCGCAGAGTCCTCCCGCTTCATAACCTTCGATAAGAACGCATGGATCATTTTGTTGCCCCCACGGAGACCGAGCATATTGCTCAACATCCTTAATTGCTCCAAGCTTGGGAATCGGATTGAGGCTATCCAGTTCAACGACCTGGTCCTTGCTGACTCGGTTCCAAGGGACAATCACCCGAAGCGACTGGATCGAAGCTGACTTATTCACATCAGCCAGAGACTTCAATGTCTTCGCTGTCTTAAAGTCTTTACAGGAAACAGCGAAGATGCCTGTACTGAACTTTGTCAGATATTGATTCCAAAGTTCCTCTATGTGTTCTTCAAAACCAAAGCTCTGCAGACATACAGATGCTCCTGCGGCCACCACCCGCTCTGATGCCTTGACCCAGTCTCCTACGGGGCGAACCGTCACCAAAATCTGATTGGTGTTATTCATTACATTGTGCGCACCTGCAACCATCGTAAGGCATATGACCCAAAATTTGACGTTTGGCGCTTGGACATGCCCAAATCAGGACTTGTATGCACTATTCATGTTAATGTGATAAGTTGGCTTCGGGTAATACGCATAGACTATTTGGTTGATGCTGTTAAAGTGAGAAGGGTGCCGTGACATAATTGTGCATTAAAGTGGCAGCCTTGGGGCTACAAAAGCTCTTCCTCTGCGCGTACAGCCATGCTTAATGCTCGATATCATTTGTGAACGCTGCACCCACTATGCTCTTATGCTCATATAGTGGAAGCATGCCGTCACGAGGTGCAGAGGAATTGAGGCAACAGGCTGCCTAGGGAATGGCTCCTCGTTAGTCATGTTATAGTTAAGCAGCTTTTGTAAGACAATGCTCAAGGACGTCATAAGGATTATCGATGAGTACTGCGAAAAAAATGATATCTTCTACGATGAGCCTCTTTCGGCGGGCACTCATCTGATAGCAGACCTTGGTCTCACATCAGTAGATTTTGTTTCCATATTTCAGAAATGTCAGGCCCTCAGGAATGAGCGATTGTCATTCATAGAGTTGGTCATGCCTGTAGAAGGCCAATACGTATCTGACTTGACCATTGGCGAGCTAAGTGATTATATTATCAAGCAATCTGCCCCTCGTCCTGTAGCCAATGAGCAAGTTGCCAGTGTCGACCAAGGTCATACTCAACAAGCTGTTGACGACAGTAAATACAGACGACCCCTATTCGAGAAGTCACAGTTTGAGGAGTTTAAGTCGTTAATTCAAAAGCCCACCTTTTCCGATCCTGAGCCTATCAACACAGGATATGAACTCATCTTCATCCTGTCCTCGCCTCGCTCTGGTTCAACCTTGCTGCAAAGGATGCTGGATCAACATCCTGATATAGAGTCGCCAGAAGAGTTGCATCTTCTTCATTATGATTCATATGCTCAGCGGCACGCAGCCTTGAGTCAACCTGAAACCAAGCATCTGCTGGGTGGAACTGTTCGACTGCGAGCCAAGATCAACGGAATAAGCTTGGAAGATTCAGATCGGATTGAGGCTAAATATATTGAGGCCCAGGAGCCTGTTCTCAACTTCTTCACGGATATCAATAAGAGTTTTTCAAAGAAGTACCTCGTTGACAAGACTCCCTCTTATGCCTATAGCAGGAAAACACTTGAAAGGATATCGGCTCAGTTTCCACACGCTCGATTCATTTATCTTGTGCGTCATCCATCGGCAGTTATCAAGTCACTGATTGACTCGCAGCTGCAGGAAATAATCCCATTCGCCCGTCGCTACAAGGGCAACGCCTCGACCATACCCGAGATGATCTGGGCTTTGTGTCACGAAAACATTCAATCTATTCTGCCAAGTATTGACCGGAGTCGCCTGCATTATGTCAGCTACGAGGAGCTTGTCATTAATCCTGAGATAGTCATGACTTCACTTCTCAGTTTTTTGCAGCTTCCTTATTTTCCCAATTGTGCCAACCCGTATGGTGTAGCTCAGGGTCAACAGATTGAAACCAATGAGTATGCAGGCGACCTCAAGTTCTTTCTTGAGAACAAGATAGTGAATGATCGTGCTGATATTTGGAGATCCTTCCCATCGCTACATACATTATCTGAAATAACTCAAGGACTGATGAGCAACATTCCTGTCTATGAGGCTTGATCATGACAAAGACCTTGCACCAGCCCGCCTATCCAGCACCAGTATGCGCCAACGGATTTGGAGACCCTTACAATGCCTATGCCTATTCAGCGGCTGTCTTCAAAGGTTCTATGTACATCGGTACTGGCCGCGCCAACCTCGTTTTTCTCCGTTTTGGCATGCCGAATGTCCATATAGACATGTGGCCTGTGCCAATTGAATATAAGAATTACGAGCAGGCCTTTGAAGATCGAGTTTCCGCTGCTGAGATCTGGCGCTTCAGCCCAGAATCGCCTTCGCCTAGGCGAGTTCATCAGGCTGATTGGTATGTCCCTGAAACCGGTACCCCGTTCAGACGGCATTACGGCTATCGGAGCATGTGTACCTACAAGGACGGTACAGCAGATAAGGCACTCTATGTGGCGTCAACATCTCGGTCCAGAGGAGATGGCCCTGATCTGATGGTGAGCTATGACGGCAAAAGTTTTCACAGACTACCCAAACCTAGTATTATCTCAGAATTTTCCTCCAATGAAATAACACTTACTTCTATACGTTCTCTGCTTCAGTACGACGAGCTATTGGTCACGACAATTACGGGCGCATCCAATGGAAATGTTAACGGAGCCGGAATCACCACGATTTTCGCGACAGATGACCCGACAACAGGTGAATGGTTTTCCATTAACGGGAAGGGGCTAGGAACGTTCCCTGAGGTTGTTGTTGTCTATGAACTCTGTATCCATCAAGGATTACTTTATGCTGGAACTGGCGGAATAAATGGCTTTCAGCTGTGGAGAGGCAAGCGCGTAGGCAAGTATGATTTCACATGGGATTTGGTTGTTCAAGACGGTGGCGGCCGAGGAGCATTGAATCAGGGAATCATTTCTTTGTGCAGTCACCGAGACTATCTGTATATCGGTACAGGTATTCAAAATGGTGGGCACGATCGAA
Organism: Synechococcus sp. UW140; assembly: GCA_943369245.1. Classification (GTDB taxonomy): domain Bacteria; phylum Cyanobacteriota; class Cyanobacteriia; order PCC-6307; family Cyanobiaceae; genus Regnicoccus_A. The sequence goes on from CALRMN020000001.1 coordinate 413,510, forward strand.
CCAACAATGTCGGTCCAGCAGCAGCGGAAGTGTTGCGGCTTGCTCCCAACGATGAGTTGGAGCTGGTTTGTGCCAATCCACGTGATGGCTTGTTGCCACTCAGTGGGCGCGGCCCCGGTTTCGGCAACTATTTCAATGCTTATATCTGGAAGATTGTTAGTATCGATGACCGTCTGCTTCTAGGAACCATGGATTGGTCTGTATTTGGTCTGTGGGCATTGAGGGACGAACGCAAAACCAGATTTGGCAGACTTCTTGACTGGGATACAATGCAAGTCTTTCTGTCCTCCTACGGAGGCGCTGAGCTTTGGAGTTCAAAGGATGGAGTTGATTGGAATTGCATGACTCACAATGGCTTCGATAACTACTATAACTTCGGGATCAGAAATATTATAAAATGGAATCAACAAACTTACGCCTGTACCGCCAATCCATTTGGGCCTAAGGTTTTGACCAGAACTTCTGACTCAGATCCTGGTGAATACAGATTCAATCCCAAAGGTGGCTGTCAGATTGTGTCTATATAGGGAATCATGGGTTATGTTTAGATCATAGCGGAATGATTTTCTTTGAAAGCTTCTGCATGCGTCTTTCTTGACCCATCAGTTCTAGGTAACGTAGAGCACATGATTTTTGTTCCTTTACCCAAAGACTATCAGGCCTTTGGCTGATCCTTGGATGTACTGGCAAAGCCACCCAGCTTCTTGGCTGCAATGGGCCCATTTGGTAGTAGCTTTTCAAAGTTTGAAAATAACTTCATAGCGGCTGATGTAAGCGACAGTTGCCTTTCGGCCTCCTTGTTGGATATTTCATTCAAGTGATCAAGATCTTCGGCAGATACTTGATGAAACTTATTGGGCAGCAACTTGAGTTGGCTTACCATCTCAATGTGAAACGTCTGATCAGTAGTCCCCTTTTCGTTCTCCATGTTTGTGGTTTTGGTTTCAAGGATTATTCTACTACAAGGACTATTCTACTGCATGCTTCCATGTCATATGTACGGTTTTTAGGGGAGTGCATCTCCTGGTAATGGCTTGCTTCACTCCGGCTTCACTTTGATTCTTTGATGATGCTCAGTAGCACGTCGGTATTGTCCATGTAGGTTGAGGAACGCTTAGGAGTTCTCCGGCACCTCCGCCATGTGCTCAGCAGGTGTCATGGAGTGTGCCATTACGGAGGTCGCCAGGTGTGGTACAGGTATCGATGTCATTTGTCGAGGGATGGGAAATCTAGCGCAGTGGTGCAGCAGTTCCATTTCAAGAACAATGTTAGGACATCTCTGCAAGTGAAGCGGGTCTGCCAATCCACTGCATTACCTAGTGGACGATAATCGACCTGCTACTCGCCGAGCCCCCCGCTTTAAGGAAGGATGTCACCCCTCTCAACTTCACACCCCGGGGCTTGATGGAGAGGATCCATGCGTCGTTACAGATAGGCCGTGAAGGCTGATGTCAGGTGGCGGATGAGCTCGCCCTAGCGGCAGAGCGTGGCTCGGATTGCCGAGGAGCAGGTCATCCATGTCGTTACCCTCTACAACTGGAGGAAGGCTTTTCGTCTGCAGGGAGAGGTGGTGCCCGCATCCGAGTAGGGATCAAAAGGCTGGAACGCTGCCGACAAGTTCACCGTGGTGCTCGAGACCGCGGGCCTCAACGATATCGATCTTGGTGCGAACCGCCGCGTGCGGGGCCTCTTCCCTGTGCAGTTCGCCCGTTGGCGTTAGGCCATCAACGATGCCAACGCCAAGCCGGTGCTGACGATGACCGAGCAGATGGAGATCGAATTGCCCCGCGCTCAAGACCAGCGATAGATCAAGGCCCTCATGAAGGTGCTGCAGCGCAAGGAGAAGGACCTCGCGGAGGCGGGATCGCTTCTGGTGCTGCGAACAAAGTGGGTGGCCTTCTGCTTGGAAGAGGAGGAAGGCTAACGAGTGCTGCGCACCGGCGGAAGGCGATCGAGCTGATCGGTGAGGCCAAGGCCTTCGGCGCCACCCTCAGCGCTGTCTACAGGGCGATCGACATTTCCCTGCGCACCTTCAAGCTCTGGCGGCGTGCCTTCCTGGGTGATGGTGCGGTGAGGACTGCCGTAAAGCCAGCTCCCGCCATGTCGCTCTCCGCCTAAGCGAGGAGGAACGCCTGCGGATCCTGCTTACCTGCAGTCAGCCGGAGTTCGTCTGGCTGCCTCCAGGACAGATCGTGCCAGCACCGGCCGATCAGGACCTGTTCAACTCATTCGGAGAAGACTTCGTCTACGGCTCGGAGTCCAGTTTTTACAGGGTTTTGCACCAGGCGGGACAGTGCCAACGGAGGGGGCGGGCATGGAGGCCTCTGGAGCCATGGTCGGTGCCGTGCTTGAGGGCGGATTGCCCCAATCCTGTTTGGTCGTGGGACATCATCTATCTGCCCACCACAGTGTGGGGTGTGTGGCTGTTTCTCTACCTGGTGATCAACGTCTGGAGCCGCAAGGTGGTGGCCTGGGACGTGACGGAGGTGGAGTCGGCAGACATCGCCGTAGCTCGGATGCAGCGGGCCCTCTCGGAGCGCTACTGCCGGCGCAAGGGGTTCGGCGTCAACCAGGCTCCACAGCAGCCGCTGATCCTCCCTTCCGACAACGGCAATGCCATGCGTTCCGCCACTCTCGAGGCCAGGCTGGAGGAGCTGGGGGTGCTGCGCTCGTTCTCTCGGCCACACGTGTCGAATCACAACCCCTATTCGGTATTCCTGTTTCGTACCGTCAAGTACCGGCCTGACTACGCAAACCGGCCATTCGACAGCAAGGCGGAGGCCTGCGAGTAGGTGACGTCGTTCATGGATGGGTACAACCAGAGGCAATGTCCAAGCGGCCATGCCGTCTACATCTGCTGGCAACGCGCCCATGTCTACGAGATAGCCCGGCAGAAACATCCGCGTCGATGGAGCCGATCCACCCGCTGCTGGCGCCAGCCTGAGGTGGTGTTGATCAACAAGCTTCTAGAAGAGCCGATGACACCGCCGGCAGGACCATTGCCTCAGGCCGCTTGAATGGCGGCCCAGGAGTGACAGCTTTCCTGAAAGTCACCTAGACCTGTCTTGAGCGCCCAGTCAACCTGCCTCTATCCTTGTTACACTAGTCATGCTTCAGTTTCTGTTGTAGACTTAGGCTTTTCTAATGTTTGAATATCGGGTTTTTGGCCAGATGATTGATCATGAGCACATGAGTTGTTGAATCGACATTTGCCCTTCTTCCTATTATGTCATCAGCGAGTTAGCGCTTATGCTTCCTGAGTCAGCATTAGTCCGCTCTCCATTTCTCATTGTCTAAGGCTTTTCATGTCTCCTAAAATCTGCCAGCCCTTAATCCGCTTTAAAAAACTTTTTCTAGGGCCATTTCCTCGAAAATCGCCAACACGTCTCCTTCCAGACTTACCAGTTATCTGCCATAGGGATGTATGCTACGCACCGGCGCTTATTGGTTCGCATGGCAGTAAGGTTACCCTTGATGCCTATCAGCTGTCTTCTGTCCCAGCCAAGGGAACCGTTATTTTTCTGCATGGAGGAGGTCTGAGAAGGGGATCAAAACGTCATGTATCAGGAAAGGATTATTATTTTAACCATCTTGGCTATAATTTTCTCTCCTGTGACTATCCCCTTTCTGCCGTCTGTACTGGTTCTGTGATAGAAGACCAGCTCTTGGCTTTAAGGTCACTTGACCATTGGGTCAGCTCTGAATTAGCAGTTCTTTGCCCAGTTGATCCATTTGCTCCTGTGATTTACCTTGGGCATTCAGCTGGCTCTTATCTGCTCGCATTAGGACTGTCTAAGGGACTCTTCTCTAATCCTCGGACATCATTTATTTTCGTCGACTCCGCTGCGTATGATCTATCAAAGCGATACGATGCCGCACGTCAGAACGTAAGACTTGAGATTGAGCGTCTAATTGGACATGAAACTAGTGGTGCCGATAGCTTAGATGATCTTATAAGTGCCTATTCTCCAATTGAAAACCTATTGAGTGGTCCTGCACATGCTCTCAATCCTGACAAGGGATGGGCTTTTTTTGCAACAACAATGAAGCGCTTTAGCCGCGACAGCTCCTTGATCCTTGCTTCTCTTCTTAAGGAGAAGCTCCATATGTACACTACAGTAAAGGCCTACCCAGTCAGTCATACGGATATATCGCAGGAGATTGCTGAACCGGATAGTGAGATTGGCAGGGATCTCGCCAAACTATTAACCAGTTAGATCGAAGCTGGAAATAGAGTTGACATGATTGCGGTTATCTTTTCAGAGAGACTATCATCTCTATTGGTGGCCTTGCAGTCCCAGTCTCGACCGAGAGAACATTCAGCTCAGCATGATCAGTACGTCAAAGGCTGCTTCGCCACTGCAATCGTCCAATCATTCCCTACAAGTCCATCTCCACTAAAGCGCAGGTCTGCGAACGCCGCTTCAAAAAAAAATGCGCACCGGTTCACCAATGGTTGACTGACATGGAAGGTGATGGAAAAAAGACGGAAGTCAGCTTGAGCAACAAGTCCCTCAAAAAGCTTGAAGCCAGCTTCATAGATCGTCCAGACACAACAACATAAAAACTGCATGGGTACTTGATGTGCTGGCGTGGGCATGGGCCACCGCATGTAAGCAAAGATAGCTGGCCAGTCATGACCTGTGACATGCTCAATATCAAGACCGAATGCAGCCTGATCAGTCATGCCAACGAGAACCAGACCTCTGGAATGGGAAACAGATACATGCAGCTTGCTGAGATTCCGCTGATGGAGGTAGAGCTTCGGTGGGCAGGCAGGTGGGCCATACAGTTCCAATTCAGCAGCAGCAACAGGACCATGTTGAAGCCATCGCAGCAATAATAGTTTGCTGGCCAAACGACTGGTAACATAGTCTGCAATCCGAGCGGAATGACGTAATCGAGACAGGTATCTTCGCTCCTGTTCCGATAAATAACTTCTTGAGAGTTGCTGGCACAGCAGTGGGTCAGCTGCTTGTACCAGCATCAATGGCATTGATCAATCAACCTGATTGAAGATCTGCTTGGAGGTGGCATCAGCGCTGGCCAGCATCGTCAGGATGGTTCGGCTGTGCTCCAGCAGAAGTTGATGGCTCAGCACAGGATCCTGTTGTGTGACAACCGAGGCTTGGGATGTTGAGGGGCTGGAGGGATTCGGGGTACTTGGGGAGTTTGACTCACTGCTGGAGGCCACAGAGGCAACCCCTTGGTCTGACAAGGTCTGGACAGATGATTCCTCTCGATTCCCTCCGGGAGGAGGACCGGAGTCTGAAGGCAGGGTTGCCAAGAAGTCCCTGAGCCCGACGGAATTGTACTGAGGGATCTCGGAAAGAACGGGGACGGCCGCAGCAGGCCTCGTCACGCTCGCCAGGCCAGTACGATATCGCTCAATGAAGAGGGCATCGAGGGCCTCGAGATCAAGATCAAGTCCTGAAGTCCATAGGGTGGCCACCGACTGTAGGAAGGCCGTCGTGCTGTCCTTCCGTGAGGTACCAAGCGAGACTGCAACAATATCAGAATATTCAGAGAGCGCTTCCTTGGTGTAGCTAGTTAATGTAGTGTTGGGACCCAGCTCAATGAAGTACCTTGCGCCATCGGCATACATGTTTCGTATCGTTTCCTCGTATCTGACAGGATTGATCCACTGATCAATGAAGATTCGGGTTCCTTCTTCATAGTCGTTGGGATATGGTTGTGTTGTCAGGCAGCTATACACAGTTGCGTGATGCGGCTCAAACTGTATTGAGTGGGGAAACTGCCTGTAGAGTTTGCGATGGGTTTCTGCGCCTTGTGTGAAGTATCGTGTATGGTAAGGTCGTGTTAGTGGGGTTGGCAGCAATGAGCCTCCGGCAGCAAGCACCTGCTCTTCCAATTCCTTACTGAATGCGGCCTCGGAAAAGACAATTCGCTGCGAGCGACAGTTATCAGAAATTAACGACCATTCAGATTGACGATTCAGGATTTCTTTAAGTTGGCTGGTATCTAGTCCAGAAATTGCAAATGTTGACCCCTCAGGGAATTCATCAATAGAGTCAGCTTCAGAAAAGAACTCATGAATCTGCTTCACTCTTGCCTTCAAGTCGCCTTGATTTTTCATCGTGGCAAGACTGCCTGAAAGCATTACCGCATTTGATTCGCCCTGGCTATGACCAACAATCTGATCTGGACGAAGTCCTATGCGAGAAGCAATTTCATAGAAAGACATCAGGCAAGCAGCAATGATTTGAGTTGCCGAGTCCTGAGCATAAAGAAGCTCCATTCGCCTGGCATTGGCCGACTGAGCACAGCTCAAATCAGCGTTCGGCATACAGGTAACCAAGCCGAGTGGGATTTCACGATCTAGCGCCTCGTCCATGAAGTTATACCAATAGGAGAAAAGATCAATATTTGTTGTCAAATCACTGAGCATCTCAGGTGCCTGAACACCTTCTCCAGGAACCAGAAATGCAATCTTACCGCGTGTAATCACCGACTCCGAATAGATGAAATGCCGTCCTCGGTGACTTGATGACGGCGGGTTTCCAGCCAGCCAGGTAGAGGCATCCTGCAGACCCTCTGCGAGCTTCTTGAGCGAAGCTGCAAAGACAACCAGCCTGACCGAGTGCCCGGAAGACTGATCCTTGTCATGCGGGGTACTGAACAGGACTGCCTGTTGAATCCCGTCAACATCAAGACCCGCAATCAATTCCTGCAGCTCAGACCGGGAGGATGCCGCCAGAAAGATAGCCCGACCAGTGGTTGTGTACCCCAGGTGCTGATACTTGAGCAAACCACGGTAGGTTCTTCCAGATGAGTCGTTCTCGAGGGTCAGGCCAGCAGCATCAGGGAGCGCTGATGACCTTGAGGCTGGATACGGGAACAGAACGCCTGGCGAGGAATCCTGCTGATCTGGAGCTATAAATTCTTGAAGGAGTAAGTGACCGTTGATGCCACCGAAGCCAAACGAGTTTATGGCTGCAACACGCGGCTTGGCTGGCGAGTGAAACCAACGTCGAAGCGTGCGATTAATATAAAAAGGAGTGGAGTGATCAGCAACAGCTTCTAAGGGGTCCGGACAGATCGAAGGGGGGATCAGCCTGTTTTGTAGAGCAAGAGAGATCTTGATCAGACTGGCCACGCCAGAGGCAGGGATCGTATGTCCAATCAGAGATTTGATAGATCCAATCGCAATCGTAGAAAGGCCACGATGACAATCCCTAAAAACCTCTAGCATCGATGATAATTCGGTATTGTCTCCGTGTGGGATTCCCGTCGCATGAACCTCGATTAATGAAACATCCGAGGGCTCGATGTCACATTTTTCGTATGCTCTCTTCATCGCCACGACCTGACCCTGACGATTCGGGGCCAGGAGTCCCTCACCTTTTCCGTCACTGGCTAAGGCAACTGATCGAATTATAGAATAAATTGTATCGCCAGATTCTACGGCATCTGATAAGCGCTTCAAGGCAATAAAACCAACTCCTTCGGAGAGAAGGGTTCCTGATGCGGACTTCGACATCGGGAATATACCCTCCTCCGACAAGGCATTAATAGTGCAGAATAATTGATAGATTGGAAAGTTCATCGTCGCCTGAACACCTCCTACCAACATCAGGTCGCAATCACCCGCATCCAGCTGTTTGATTGCATGATCCACGGCGATCATGCCCGAAGTGCAGGCACCATCTACAAGGTAGTTTGGACCGAGCAGACCAAGCCTGTTGGCAATCGTTCCAGAAACTACGTTAGATATGAGATTAGGTGTAATTGCAGGATCAGCAACCAACTCATAGGTTGATGACAGCAGTGAGCGGAGTTGCTTCCTTCGTTCTCCTTTCAGAACTGCACCCACGGAATCCGCAAGAACGTCAATGAAATGCTCCATGATCATGCCGTTCATCAACGCTCCGACGATGCCCCGGTGTGGATGGTCACCCATTCCGACCACCACCCCGGTCCGTTCATGGGGAATCCAATCAGGGACCCGCCCGCGCAAGGCATCTGCCATGGCCTCGGCGGCCACCTGGAGGCAGAGGTACTGGGATGGATCTCCTTCAACGAGGTTGGGTGGAAACGCAAATCTAAGAGAGTCAATCCAGCTATTTTCAGCTATCGAGCCATATATCTTGGTATAGATCGTTGAATAAGATTCTCGCGGATTAGATCTATCCTGGTCTTTGTTGTAGTAAAGCTTAGACCAGGAGTCAGTCATCTCCTTCAGGAGCGACTCTCCGCCGACAAGCGCCTGCCAATATGATGAAGTATCCTTGATTCCGGGATATCTGCAAGCCATGCCTACAATTGCGTAGCCCTGCATAAAAGCCTTGTGACTGATATCAGGTTAGCATGAATTGCTGCAGAAGAGACTGTGGAACATTCCTTCAGCCCACAGGGTAAACACCTCGCGGAGACGGAGGGCGTGGTGCTGCCGCAGCCGCTGAATGAGCCGATTGGGCCCCACGACGCCATCTCCTTGCATTGCGACTCCATGCGGTGCTGCACTGATGGAGCCTTGGTGGATCTAACCATGCCAAGAGTGAGCTGCTGAGCGGATGGGTTACTGATCAGACAGTGATCATGCCTTTTTCATGTCGTTTGAAGATGCAGAACCTAAGGCCATGCGGCATGGCCCACGCCGGGATGTATCCGATATGCCCAGAGACCGTCTGATGGCTCGACTGACTGCCAGGGTGGGCTCGAGGATCGTGCTTGGAGTCATCTGCCCAATGCAGACCACTGTTGACCAGTACAGCGAATGCAGCTCATGGCCGACCGTGGCCAGCACCTGTCCGAGAACGATGAGGCCTAGGGAGGTTCATGGTTCCCTTGCTGATGGCCGTGGAGGCAACCACTGACCGTGCAGCTGAAGCTGATCCGGCAATGATGTCCTTCGGGAAACCCCCAAAGACTCGGTGATTTCTGCAAGGGCAGCAGATCAGCTGTAGCTGGACCAGGTATAAGTAGATGAGAGAAGTCTATTGGAGATACGATGTCAACTGTAGAGAATAGGGATAATGATCAACGTTTCAGAGCTGCAAGGATTGCCGCCCCGGTTGTGCTTCCAGGCTCTCCGATTCTCGTGTGCATGCTTTTGTGATCATATGAATGTGCCGAAAGAGATGCATTGAAGCCAGAGCATTTATTGAGTATGTCGGCGAACGATCTGATTTCATTCTGCTGTTTTTCGGGACGCTGGGTTGAATACATGATCATCACATCGGTCGGCGATGACTTCTCCGGACATGATGTCTTGACAAGTTGAGCGGGTACCCACTCAGCAAGAACGGCATTTCTGCCTGATTCGCTCATGGCACTCTCTCCAAAAATGGTGGCCAGACTGTCCCTGAATCGCGCAACTTTGCCTGTATACCAATTGGAGTCGTTCAGTATGAACAGGCGATAAGCATTTGCTGTCGTTCGATATCGCGGACTGGTGGCAGTCAGTGCCGCGAGATAACCTCCGGCTGAATGCCCAATCATGGCAGCGTCCTTCATTGTACATGAAGGCCTGGTTTTCCTGAGATTGCCTTCAAGCCAAGCCGTGGCGGAAGAAAGTGCAGCCATCTGCTGCTCGATCAACCCGTTGACAGGACGCCCATAGACTGGATAGTTCAGGGAGACAAGGCAGAAGCCATTGCGATTGAAGAGGTCTGACATGGAACCAGCACTCCTTTTATCGCCTCTCATCAGCGATCCGCCATGAACATAAACCAGTGTCGGGCAGGGAGGTCCAGAATTCTGCTTACAGGCAAAGATGTCAAGGGTATTACTTCCCTCAGGAGCACCTGGGATCAATGCTGAGTAGGCCAATCCACTCGTTGAGACATTGACAGGTCTTGATGCTGCTGATTGTCTATTGCCCTGCACGCGGCGCTTGGCTGACCTTGCCATAGCGCAACTCGAGAGCATTGTCTCCATCAGCAACAGCGTGGTCAGTAGGAGCAGGGTGAACCGCCATTTTTTTTGCGGATGATGGAAAGCATCCGTTAGCAGAACACCAGCGATTCTGTCGAAGAAATGGCCGGACTGCGATAGAGTCTTTGGCTGAGTTTCGATGCTTGAGCGATCAGGCTGATTCATGTTTTGAGCTGGCATGTCACTACCTTTGATCTCGACTTGCATGGTTTTCAAAGTGAAAGCCAGCACGTCCGAGTGATTCTTTCAGGCATCGTACCTGGCTTGCTGAAAGAACAGTGGTGCCGATAGCAGTGTGTGTGACGGTCTCTGACCATGGCGGAGAACCACCTCCTGACCTGATCCACGTGCATGATCCGTTGCCGTCACTGGTGACTCCGGGCAGAATCAGCTCCTGGAGTCCTCACCCCTGGCGCGGTGATCCCTGTGTTTCGGTTGGAATTGGTAACAGCTCCTTCGCGGTCAACACGTCCCTAACGCGGCCCACATGGGGAACTCCAAACTGAATCCGAATGCGGATCCTCCAAGGTGGTGACGTGATCGATAGCGTGGGTACGCTGCGTCGCGCCATGAAACCGTCGTTGTCCCCAGGTGCACGACCCACATGATTGGCAGACTCAGGCTCAACGATTCACTCTTTGGCTCCTTGCAGCGGTTCTGTCAGGTGTCCGCGCTGTCGGTCCTGGTGCTGGGCGCTGGATTGATTGGTCAAGGGCCTTCGCTGAAGGCTGCCGAAGCCATGGCCGGCCCGCCACCGCCACCGCGCCTGGTGACCACGGCCAAGGTCTCGGCGGCGCTGCCGATTCTCGATGCCCTTGCCACCCGGATCCTGCGGCTGACGGGGGTTCCTGGCATGGCGATCGCCGTGGTCCACGACGATCGGGTGGTGTTCCTCAGGGGCTACGGCCAGCGGCAGGTGGGCAAGGCCGGGGCGGTGGATCCCGACACGATCTTTCAGCTGGCCTCGCTCTCCAAGCCGATTGCCAGCACAGTGGTGGCGGCCCTGGTAGGGGATGGGCGCGTGCGCTGGGACGATCCGGTGATCAGTGACCTTCCCGGTTTTCGACTCGGGCCGGCCACCATCGCTGAGGAGGTGACCCTGCGGGATCTGCTCTCGCACCGCAGCGGTCTGCCCGACCACGCGGGCGACCTGCTGGAGGACATCGGCTTCGATCGGGACACCATCTTCCAGCGCCTGGAGGTGCTGCCGCTGGGGAACCGCTTTCGGGCCGTCTTCAATTACACCAACTTCGGGTTCACGGCGGGTGCCGTCGCGGCGGCCAACGCCAGTGGCCAGGGCTGGGAGGAGCTCTCGAGGGAGCGGCTCTATCGCCCACTGGGCATGGGCCGCACCAGCTCCAGCCACGCTGATTTCCTCGCGGCCTCCAACCGTGCCGCCCTGCATGTGCGGGAGACAGCCAAAGGAGCGGTCAGCCGCCGCTGGGTGGCCCGGCACCAGCGGGACGCCGATGCCCAGTCGCCCGCCGGTGGAGTGAGTTCCACGGCGCGCGACCTCTCCCAGTGGCTGCGGATGCAGCTGGCGGGAGGGCGACTGGGAGGGCGACTGGGGTCAGCTGCCGGAGGCCATCAGATCGTCTTTGCGGCCGCCCTCGCCGACACCCACCGCCCCCTGATCGTCAGCGCGCCCTCTCCCAATCCAGCGGTGTATCGCACGGGCTTCTACGGGCTGGGCTGGAACGTGAGCAGCACCGACCAGGGCGCCGTGCAGCTCAGCCATTCGGGTGGCTTCGAGCTCGGCGCCGCCACGGCGGTGTACCTGCTGCCGGGAGAGTCGCTGGGCATTGTGGTGCTCACCAACGGCCAGCCGATCGGAGTGCCTGAAACGGTGGCGCTGAGCTTCCTCGACCTGGCCCGCTTCGGCAAGGTCGAGCTCGACTATCTCAAGCCCCTGGGGGCACTCTTCGCCGGGATCGCCCGACAGGAGTATCCGCGGGTGCCCCAGCAGCCCACAGATCCAGCCCCAGCGAGGCCGTTGGCGGCCTACAGCGGCTTCTACAGCAACGCCTTCGTTGGAGAGATCACCGTGAAACCCCAGGGCAGCGGCCTGGTGCTGGAACTGGGCCCACAGCGCAGGGCCTATCCCCTCACTCACATCAGCGGTGACACCTTCCGTTACCAGCCCAGCGGCGAGAACGCCGCTGGGCCCAGCGCGGTGGCCTTCAGCGTGGCTGGCGATGGACCGGCCAGCCGCGTCCAGATCGACAACTTCAACGTCGATGGCCAGGGGTTGTTCCATCGCCAGAGCTCGGCAGCCAACCCATGAACGACGACCCGTTGACCAGCGCGTTCCCCCAGCGTCGGCGGATCCTGATCACCGGAGCCAGCTCCGGCATCGGCCATCAGGCGGCCCTGCTGCTGCAGCGGGCCGGCCACAGGCTCACCCTGCCCTGCCGTGATCAGGCCCGTGCCGACGCCACTCGCCAGAAGCTGCTGGGCGTCGGCAGTGCCGATCTGCTCACCCCCATCCTCGATCTGGGCGATCTGGAGAGCATCGAGCGTTGTGCCGAAGAGCTGATCGCCGGCGGCACCCCGATCGACACTCTGGTGCTGAATGCCGGACTGCAATACAGCGGCGCCGCTGAGCCACAGCGATCCGCCCAGGGGTATGAGCTCACGGTCGCGGTGAATCACCTGGGCCATCAGGCCCTGGCGATGCAGCTGCTCCCGTTGCTCGAGCGCAGCGAGGCCCCGCGGCTGGTTGTCACCGCCTCGGAGGTGCACGATCCCCGCTCACCCGGCGGCCGGGTGGGTCAGGCGGCAGGCCTGGGTGATCTGGCGGGCCTCAGGGCGGGTGCGGGCTTCTCGATGGTGGACGGTCACATGCCCTTCAACGCCGACAAGGCCTACAAGGACAGCAAGCTCTGCAACCTGCTCTTCGCCCGCGGCCTCGAGCGTCGCCTGCGCCAGCGCGGCACAACCATGCCGGTGCTGGCCTGGAGTCCGGGTCTGGTGATCCCGCGCAGCAGCAGCGGCTTCTTCCGCCAGAGCCGCCGCCATAACGAATGGGGTCAGCGGCTGTTTGCCCTGGTGGCCCGCGACCTGCTGCGCCTCACGGCCACTCCTGAGCAGGCGGGGTCTCTGCTGGCCGAACTTGCCAGCTCTGCCGCCTATGGGAGCCCGGGATTCAGCTATCACGTCAATCGCCTGATCGGTCCTGGGCAGCTGCGCTTCGTCTCTGCCGAACCCAGCCCCGAAGCCCAGGACGATGCCCTTGCTGAAGCACTCTGGAACGTGAGCGCAGAGTTGGTGGGCTTGCCAGAGCCGCTGTCACACCGACCGCTCTGGCCGCCGGTGGAGGGCAAAGGCCAATCCACCGAGGCTCACCAGCCCCAGGGCTCCACTGGCGGCCAGGAACACCAGGGTCTGCAGGGCCAGGAGGAGCACCCCCAGTGCTGAAGCCGCCTTGATCTGGATCCTGGCTTTGATCAGCAGGGTGAGCAGCAGGATCAGGGCGGCCTGCAGCCCGGCGATCCTGACCGCCGCGAAGGGAGAGCAGACGGGAGCCGGGAACAGCATCGATGGGGAGCGGGCTGTTCATTCTGGCAAGTGCTGATCGCCATGCCCTGGCTCGCCCTGTTCAGCAGGGATCCCGGCCAGGGGCACGCCCCTGAGCCTTCGGGCCGAACAGAGGCCCCAGATCCTCCAGCGCGGAGTGTTGCTCGAGCTGCTGGCGCATCGTGTCCAGGGTGCCCCTTGGCTTGCCTGACGCCAAGGATCCCCCTACCGGCAGCAGACCGCTGGCCTCGAGTTCTTCCGTGAAGCCCAGGGACCTGGTGTCCACCAGCCGGTCCGGGAAGAGCACGCCATCGAGATGGTCGCACTCGTGCTGGACCACGCGGGCATGAAATCCATCAACGGATCGCGCGATCGGATGGCCCTCTGCATCGAAGCCCCGGTAATGGATCCGCCTCCAGCGACTCACCTGTCCTCGCAGCCCCGGAATACTGAGGCACCCCTCCCAGCCTGAATCACGATCCTGGTCGATCGGGGTGATCTCCGGATTGATGAGCACAGTTTCCGGTATCGGGGGTGCCTCTGGATAGCGCGGATTGACAGTGATTCCAAAGATCACGACCCGCAGCGGCACGGCGATCTGCGGAGCCGCCAGGCCTGCCCCATCGCATGCCGCCATGGTGTCCCGGAGATCCGTGATCAAGGTGCGCAGATCAGACGTTCCAAACCGGACAACGGGGCGGGACACCTGGCGCAGACGTGGATCACCCAGGCGCAGGACGGTTCGTTGTGTCATGACCGTGCCTCCGACCTGGCGTCATCACTCCTCCTCATCAGTCCCACCAACGGGCACCAACCTGATCAGCTTGCGACCCAGCTTGATCTCGAACTCATCGCCTGGCTTGAGATCGAGCAGGGCCGTGTAAGCCTTGCCCACCAGCAGGTTGCCGTTGCCCTGCACCGTGGCGATGTAGCTCAGAGATCTGCCACCGCGCCCTTTGCTCTGGTCAGCTCCATCCCCAAGGCTGACACCTTTGGCTTTGAGAAGCGCCTCGTAGAATGCCGTGAAGTTGAGTCGCTCACTGCCGTCTTTCTTGGAGCTCACATAACCTGCAGCGCGCACCAGGTCGGACTTGGAAGCATCGCCCAGCTCCTTCACTTTGGCGAGCAGATCAGCACCGGTTAAAGCCATGAGTTCAAAGAGTCGATGGATCAATGGTAACGTCCAGGCTGATGGCAATCAGGGCAGGAAGATACGGTTGACCGTCCTCTGACAGCGGCCACGGGGAACCGATCTGGAGTCACAGCCTGATCATGTGACCTTCAGCTGCGCTGAGCGTCCCGGAGAGTGGCATCCCTTCTGATGGCTGCCTCACGCCTCCCTGACATCGCCATCGTGGAGGTCTTCTCCACGGATCTCAGGAAACACACCACGGAGTCCTTGAGAAGGTCGCTGGCCAGGGCTGCGTCTGCTTGCGTGATCAGTTTCTCTCCGCCCTGGTGGAGGCCCCTGATGTGCTGAGCCACTCCGCCAGCTTGGTGTAACGCCGGCGGCCCAGGTGATTCTTCACCGCCATCGCCAGAGCTTTTCTCTGGCCCACCAGCACCACCAGCTGCTTGCCGCGAGTGATGCCGGTATATACCAGGTTGCGCTGCAGCATCGCGTAGTGCTGGGTCAGCAGCGGGATCACGACGGCGGGGTATTCGCTGCCCTGGCTCTTGTGGATCGTGCAGGCGTAGGCCGGCACCAGGTTGTCGAGTTCGCCCCAGCCGTAGGTCACCTCGCGGCCGTCAAAGCCCCCGGCTTCCCCGGAGGGGTAACGCACCGTGAGTTCACTGGCATCGGCGTCGATGGTTTCCACCGTGCCCACATCGCCGTTGAACACCTCCTTCTCGTAGTCGTTGGCCACCTGCATCACCTTGTCGGCCGGCGCGAACCGCCAGCCAAAGCGTTCCACCTGCTCGGTGGGGTCAGGGTTGAGCAGTTTCTGTAGCTCGATGTTGAGGGAGCGGGAGCCACAGCCACCGCGCGCCATCGGGCAGAGCACCTGCACCTGGGCGATCGGATCGAGGCCAAAGCGGGCCGGGATGCGTTCGCCCACCACCTTGAGGATCAACGCCACTGCTTGCTCGGGTGTCTCGGCGGGTAGGAAATAGAAGTCGGTGGTGGCCTCCGCCGGCGGCGGCCGCAGATCGGGGATCTTGCCGGCATTGATGGCGTGGGCGGTGGTGATGATGCGGCTGGAGGCCGCCTGGCGGAACACCTCCGTGAGCCGGGCCACCGGCATCGCGCCGCTGTGGATCAGATCGGCCAGCACCTGGCCGGGCCCCACCGAGGGCAGCTGGTCCACATCACCCACCAGCAACAGCGCCGCCTCAGGTGGCAGGGCATCCAGGAGGGAGGCCATCAACGGCACATCCACCATCGAGGTCTCATCCACCACCAGCAGATCGCACTCCAGCGGAAGCTCAGCGTTGCGCTTGAAGCCAAAGGCCGCCGGGTCGAACTCCAGGAGCCGGTGGATCGTCTTGGCCTCCAGCCCGGTGGTTTCGCCCATCCGCTTGGCGGCCCGGCCGGTGGGGGCGCAGAGCAGGATGCGCAGCTTCTTGGCCGCCAGGATGCGCAGGATGGCGTTGATCAAGGTGGTCTTGCCCACCCCCGGCCCGCCGGTGATCACCAGCACCTTGCTGGCCAGGGCCTGCTCCACCGCCCCCTTCTGGCTGGCGCCCAGCTCCAGGCCGAGGCGTTGCTCCACCCAGGGAATCGCCTTGCCGGCCTCAATCGCTCCCCAAGGAGGTGTGCCCAACGCCAGCTCCTGAAGCGCCGCCGCGATGCTGCGCTCATCGCGGTGCAAATGTGACAGGAAGATCGCCGGCTCACAGGCCAGGGTGTCCGCCACCACAGAGCCCTCGCCCAGCTCCAGATCGAGGGCGCGCTGGATCAGGCCGCTCTCCAGGGACACCCGAGCGGTGGCGCCGGCCTCAACGTGCTGCCCACCGGGCCGCTCCACCGCCAGCAGCTCAGCGGCCAGCGACAGCAGATCGGCGGTGGGCAGCCCGCAGTGACCATCACCGCTGGCCTCCATCAGGGCGTAACTGAGTCCTGCACGCAGGCGGATCATCGCCTCGGGCTCGATGCCAAGGCGGGCGGCGATCGCATCGGCGGTGCGGAAGCCGATGCCGCGGATGTCACGGGCGAGGCGGTAAGGGTTCTCGGCCATCACCTGCACGGCGTCGTTGCCGTAGGTCTTGAAGATGCGCACGGCCCGGGCGGTCCCGACGCCATGGCTGTGCAGGAACACCATGATTTCGCGCACCACCTTCTGATCGGCCCAGGCCTGGCTGATCCGCTGACCGCGCACCGGGCCGATGCCGGGCACCTCCCGCAGCCGCTCGGGGGCCTGCTCGATCACCTCGAACACCTGGTCGCCAAAGGCCGCCACGAGCTTGCTGGCGTAGACCGGGCCGATGCCGCGGATCATTCCTGAACCCAGGTACTTTTCGATCCCCTCCGCGGTGGTGGGCGCTGAGGCCTTGAGGAAGGAGGCCTTGAACTGCTGGCCGTGCTCCCGGCTGTTCACCCAGGTGCCGCTCACCGTCACCCATTCGCCGGCACTGATCTCGGCGGCATGACCCACCACCGTCACCAGGTCGCGATGGCCGCGGGCCTTGATGCGCAGCACGCAGAAACCGTTCTCGGCGTTGTGGAAGGTGACGCGCTCGATCGAGCCCGCCAGCACGTCGGTGGGTTGTGGATTGGCTCTGGCCTGATCGGACGGAGACGCACGCACCACAGCAGGCCAATCCCTCACCAACCCATTACAGCGTCGAACGAGAGGACGGCCGGCTCAAGTCAGGCGAAGCACTGACCTGAGCAATGAAGGCATCCAGCGCAGAGAGCCGACAGGGGGCAATGGGTTGACCAGATTGGCCGATTGGCTTGAGACGATCGAAGTCCTGGCGGAGACTTGGGGCTGTTACGGATGCCCTGCCCGGGATCTGAATTACAGCTCAGACCCAGCACTGCCGGCCAGATCCATGGACCGGGTGACAATGGCCCCGCCTTGAAGCCAAGGAGACCAGCAACGCGGGAGATCTGTACGCGCAGAAGATGGCCTGAGGGAAGCCCAGGGCTGTCTGGAGACTGGTAGTGTCTGGTGAAATCGTCCAGGTTTGAGGGGCTGGCCCGCCGCATCGCTCCCTTTAAATCAATATCACATCAAGCTTTCATTTCAAGCTTGAAGCCTGGAGGAGACTGAGGCTCCCGGGCCTTTTAAGTCGAGAACAAGAAGGAATGAAGTCTCCAGGGAAACCAATGACGGTCAGCGTGATCACGCCAACCAGGCTACTGCCAGATCGGCTGAGCATGCTGGTGGAATTGAATCAAAGTCTACAGAATAACGACTGCCTGGTTGAACATGTCATCGTGATTGATGGGGCCAGTCGTACTGGGCTTCCTGCAACAATCAGCGACCAGGCCACTGTCATCGCGACAGATCGACCGATCGGCCAAGCTGCGGCTCGCAATCTTGGATTGGTGATTGCCCGTGGTGACTGGATCACCAGTGCTGATGATGATGACTGGCTTTATCCCCACTCCATTGATCAACGGCTTGAGGCGATTCTGTCTCAGCGTGGTGCATTGTGGTCTGCTGGATATTGCACAGATGATGGTAAAGGTGACCCTGCAATAGTGCCAGCTGGCCCCAGCCATCCAGGGGATGTCTGGCGTGCCTGGCCAACGCCAAAGGCCAGCATCCCATTGGGGCCAACGACGTTACTTGTGGATGCCAATCTGCTGAAGAGGGCAGGCGGCTGGATGGGGCTATCCCAAGGCGAAGATATCGGTATGATGATTGCCGTAACCTGTATGGCGCCAGGCATAGTCATCGAAGCCCATGTTTATCACATCCGGCTGCATGGTGGACAGATGACCAAGACAACCTGGTTTGACGATCTGGAACTTCTCTCACGACGATGTGCCTGGGAACGGGGCCAGCAGATTCTTTCCCAAAAGCAGATCCAACACGCATCCTTCAGTGCTCAAAGTGCTCAGGCAGGGATTTGAGAATCCTCCGCGGGATGACAACTTATCCGCAAGACTCAACGATTAATTATAGAGAGATTCAGTGTGGGGCTATTCATCTGGAGGCGTTGATCAAAAAGCCTGGATGCAAAATTCGGTCACAATCATTCAACCTTTGCCCCTGGCTTCGCAGCACGGGTGAATCAATGCGATTCCGGTTTGTACCGCAGCGATCCGAACAGTGACGGACTTCATCCCATACATCTTTCCACGTCTTCCGCCATTGAAACGGTCGTCCGCGGACCTGACAGGTCTTGGTGGGGCGGTCAACGTGGTCAGGCATCCAAGCGGGCCGGCAGGGGTGGGGGCACCGGCCCTCCTGAGGGCGACCCTCCACGGACGGCCCGGCGGGACGCCAGAATGTTTACATACCGCAACAAAGGGCATGACGGTTGGCGAGCTTTTCC
Source organism: Synechococcus sp. UW140 (assembly GCA_943369245.1). GTDB lineage: Bacteria > Cyanobacteriota > Cyanobacteriia > PCC-6307 > Cyanobiaceae > Regnicoccus_A. Next base: position 432,374 of record CALRMN020000001.1, read on the forward strand.
TCGAATCCTTCTCGACCGGTGTGATCACCTACGGAGAGCTGTCCTGGCTCACCGATCAGCAAGACAACTTCTCACGCGTCGAGGAGGCAACCGCGCTGAGGCTGGGGCGTCTTCTGGACCAGGGGTCCATTCAGCTGGGCTGTCGGCTTGACACAGCCAAGCTTCGCCACGACATGGTCCGCGAGCACTGGATCGAGCCCCTGGGACGCAATCGTCATCACTCAACCGAGCCGGCGGGATGGTAGTGGTCCTTGGACCGACTCTTCCACTGTTGTGGTTTCTTCAGCCGCATGATCGCTGAAGCGCAACGGTGCCAGGGTCTGCAGCCCCGGGGACGGCAGATCAGGCAGGTGGGCGGGATCCAGCTGGTCAGATCAGCAAGGTGATCGAGAGGCTCACCAGGGCCAGCCCAGCCAGACCGGTGGCAGCAAGCAGCGAGACAGATTGAGCCATGGGAGCATCCATCGAGACCAAAACCTAGAGCAATCCTTAAAGTGTGCAATCATTCCGGCCTGGTAGCGCAGCAATCCTTCATGGCAGCGCAGGCCTGCTCCAGGCGGTTGGCATGGCCACGGAAATCAGGCCAGATCCAGATCGAGCTGCAACTGGATCTGCTGACCGGCTGATGAGCATGGCCTGGATCGCATTGGCCAGCTCTGCGAAGCCTAGCTCCTGTGGCCGGGCCCAGATCCGCGCACGGGCCTCCCGGGCGGCGCCATCGGGCTTCACGATGGAGGTACACGGCCGCCAGTGGATGCCGGGCTCGCAATCGACGAACAGCCGCGCCAGATGCAGTCCGCTCTCCCGCCATGGCAACTACAGGTGGTAGCTGGCCACCGACATCAGCATCGCCCGCATGCAGGCATCCACGAACGGCAGTCCGGTGCGTCACTCGGCCCAGGCCGCCAGCCGCCCCGGTCGCTGCTGCGCAGACCGGCGGTGAGCGGATGGAGTTCGCGGAATTCCAGATCCGGCTGGCTTTCGAGCTTCTGGATGAAGTGGCCGTGCCAGTGCAGCCGTGCCTCGCATATCGACAGGGTGCCCCAGGCACTGGCCTGCAACAGCGGTTGGTGGTCCGATCAACGGCGGCTTCTGCCCCGCCGGAAGTCCCACGGCCGCATGATGCCCCCGGGCATCTGCCACACCCCATGGCGACGGCGCATCGCCCGGTCTTCGGCGTCGAGATACTCCCTGGCGTCGCAACTGGCCAGATAGCGGCGGAAGGCGAAGGCCTCGCCGTCTTCCACCATCGCCAGGCCGAGGTTGGTTTCGCCGATCACTTCGGCCACCAGGCGACCGAAGCGATCCACGGTCTGGGGCCTGAGGCTCACGCTGGAGCCGATCTTCAGGCGCATCTGCAGGTGGCGGTGGGCCCTGGCGCCATCAGGAGCCTGATCCAGCTCGGGGGCATCGATGCAGGCCAGACGCACAGTGATCCGGCGCAGGTCCTTCTGCACACGGATCGTGTCGCCATCGCCGATCGAGAGCACGGTGGCGCGGCCGTCGGCCACAGCCATGGCCACCGGAGGGGGACCCATTAACAGCAGCAGGCCCAGAAGCAGGTCATGGATGAGGAGCATCTCGGTGGGATCAGCTCGTTGGAGACAAACCTGCAGGATGCCTGCAGTCCGCGCCGCGTCGCCTTGCCAGGAGCAGGACCAGACCACCCCAGAGTTGAGGCCATCCGCCACGGTCTGAGGGCGGGATGATCCCGGTTCACCGAAATGCACCTGGTTCAGAGCCTCAGGTTCGGGCAGATCAGATCGGCCTCCCGGGCGGGGTCGCTGCGCCAGCCCGCCAGCAATCCCTCCAGTTCGGTCCTGAGCTGGTCGAGGTCATTGATCTGCCGCTCGATGCGCTCGATCTGGTGGTTGAGCATCACCTGGATGTCATGGCAGGGCAGCTCGCCGGCATCATGCACTGACAGACAGCTCTGAATCTCCTCCAGGGAAAGACCCAGGGTCTTGAGCCGGCGAATGAACTCCAGGCGGCGCAGGCTCTGCTCGCTGAACAGGCGGTAGCCACCCTCGGTGCGACCGATCGCCGGCAGCAGACCCAGGTCCTCGTAGTAACGCAGGGTTTTCACCGGCAGACCACTGCGGGCGGCCAGGGAGCCGATCTTCATGGCACCCCCTGGTGCCTGATGAAGGGCGGTCTGCATCGGCTTGACTCTCCACTCCTCAGGAGACTCTAAACTCGCATCACCGTCATCCATCCCCTGCCCATGCCGCGCCTAGGTCTGGTTCTGCTCCTCTCAGCGGGCCTGGGTGCCGCTTCGGTGAGCCTTGCACCGCTTGCTGCCCGCGCGCAGGCCAACGACATGTTCCCCACCAAGGCGGCAGCTGAACAACGGGCCAGGAAACTCGCCTGCAGCGGTGCCTTTGCGATGGGCAAGGAGTGGATGCCCTGCAGCTCCTTCGACGCCTATCAGAAGGCGGTCTCGAAAGCGAAATGAACCCAGGCAAGCCTCAATCTAAAACCATGGCGGTGCCCGTTGTGCTCGCCCTGATGGCCGCCGCCGCTGCCCCCTGGCTCGATCCGACTCCCGCCGGCGCCCACGCCAAGGGGATGTACAAGACCCGCCAGGAGGCGGAGCGGCGCGCCGCCCAACTGAAATGCAAGGGGGTGTTTGCCATGGGCGGGGCCTGGATGCCCTGCGCCAATGAGCAGGCGCTGCACAAGGCGCTGCAGAGCGAATGAGAAGCCGCCAGCACCTGCGCCGCCTTCACCGTGCCCTCGTGCCCCTGGCGGCCCTGCCGATCATCCTCACCGCCCTCTCCGGCTCCCTTTACGGCCTGCTCTCGGCCCGGGAGATCGAGGCATTCTGGTTGATGAAGCTGCACACCGGCAACTTCGGGCTGATCAACCTGCAGCCCTGGTACTCCGCCATCCTCGGTCTGCTCACCCTGGTGGTGGCCGGCTCGGGCCTGGGCCTGCTGATCGGCGCGCGTAGGGGGCAAAGCCCCCAGAACTGAACGCCAACGAGAACTCCGGCCCGGCTTGATCCGGCCCGGAGTTGTCTTCAGAGCCGGAAGAGAGGGTCGAACCTGTGATACTCAGGCTTGCGCAGTCCCTCCACCGCCAGCATGCGGCGCAGCTCGATGATCTCGGCCCTCTGGGCGAGGATCACGTCCCGGGCGAAGCGCCGGATGGTGGTGTTGGTGCTCTTGGCCAGGGCGTCATGGGCCATCTTCAGCGCCCCACCGTGGTGATCGAGCATGCCCTCGAGGAACCACACCACCCGGTTCTCCCTGGTTGGCCCGGAGCCCATCATGCGCATCCCCTCGATCTGGGCCTGACTCATGCGCGTGAGGCCCGACAGGCTGTCCGGATCACCGCCGGGCGCCAGCGCCACGGGGTACACCGGTGCCTGGGGATACCAGGCCTTGCGCCACAGCCCCATCGCCCGGATCTCACTGGCCTGATCGCGCCAGATCCTCTTGCCAAGAGCCCCCACACCCGGCTGGCCGATGTCGAAGACGAATTCGCTCATGCGCAGCGCGCCGGTGTGGTGCTGCACCATGCCGTCGATGAAGCGCAGGTCGTAGGTGGCACCGGCGGGGCCCACGTCATGGGCGTGGTCGCCATGGCCCATGGGCATCGCGTGGTCATGATGCTGGTGATCCATGGCGGGATCGATCTGCGCCCGGACGGCCGGAGCCACCAGGGCAAGTGCGCCGAGGCAGATCAGCAGGACAGGGAGCGAGGAGTGGCGCATCGGTGGGAAACAGAACAGACCAACCGTATGGTCTCCATCCAACTGGAGAGTCAAGCCCCCTCTGCCCACAGCTCGATTCATTCGCACCAGTGGCCGTGCGACCTGACTCTCCCTTTAAAGGGAGGCGCTAAGGCCAAGGGATGGCCAGTGCAGCGATGCTGGCGTAGAACTCCGCAGGAGCCGGTGCCGGCCTCCGGGGATGAGGCCCGGCCGCTCAGCGCTGGAGCTGACGCAGCTGGGCCGGGGCAGGCTTCACACTCCAGGCCATCAGGGTGGTTTCCACTGCCGGGCCATTGGCGGCGAGCCAGTCGCCTGCCGAGTCGGCCGCCCTGGCTCCGTAGGCACGGCGGGAGTGCACCACGACGACCCCCACGCCATCAACCAGCACCACCCGGGCCAACACCGCCTCCACCAGGCCGGGTGCCGGCAGCAGGGCCACGATCAGGTGCTCCGCCGGTCGGGCCTCCGTTCTGGGCTTGGACGCCGTGCGGATGACCCTGCCGGCCCGGCGGTAATTGGCAAGCACCCCATTGGCCAGGTCTGCCAGCTGGTCGCCGTTGCGCACGCTCTCGTGCACGTTCAGGGTCACCATGTCACGCCAGGTGGTCAGGTTGCTCTGACCCTCAGGGGTGAATTCATGCTGCCCGCCTGCGGAGAAGCGATGCCAGTACCGCTGCCCTCCAAAGCTGAGGGAGCCCCCCCTGGAAGCGGCAGGGGCGGGACTGGGTTCGGCGGCCTGACTCCAGACGGATGCTGGCCGCAGGCCCTCAACGAGGGCGCTGGCCAAGGCAGCCGTGAGCATCAGCGCCCCCAGCCCGGTCGTGCTTCGTCTCGCGTTCATGGGCAAACCGCATATTAGTGCTTCAACCAATGTCCAGAGCCACATCCCTGGTCGTCACCTGGGCGGATTCCAGGAAGGGCGCCTGGCTGGGATAGGCGAACTCGATGCCGTGCTTCTGGAAGATTTCCATGATGGCGTGGTTGATCTCCTGCTGGTGATCCACTAACAGGACCATATCGGCTGCGGGAATGAAATAGACGAATTCGAATTCCAGGGTGCTGTCAGCGAAGCCCGTGAAATGGCAGCGATCGAATTCCGCCGGGTACTTGGAGCGGATCGCTGCCTCAACCAGGGCGGGAATCGCCTTGATCGTTTCCAGAGACGTCTGATACACAACGCCGATCGTGGTGGCTACCCGCTGCTTGGGCAGATCCCCATAGTTCTGAATTGCCTTTCCCAGCAGATCTTCATTGCTGATCATGAGGCGTTCGCCGCTGAGGCTGCGGATCATTGTGGAGCGAATTCCCACCCCCTCCACAGTCCCCATGACGTCATCAACACAGACGCATGACCCGATTCTGAAGGGCTCATCGATGAGAATGGCGAGGTCGTTCAGGACGTTGGAGATTGGCCCCTTCAGAGCCTGGCCCACGTCGATGCCTCCCTCGTTCTGCAGAAGCACCAGCCGGCCCAGGATCCACACGCCTGAGGCGGCGCAGGCAGCGATCAGGCGGCAAACTTGTTCCGCCACTGCGCCACACCATCCCAACGCCTCAGCAGCGCCCCATACACTTCACGGCCAAGGCCTGAGGGTGGTGCGGTGGTGATCAGACTTCTCAGGCTGATGGCCGCCGGCTGGCTGCTGAGTCCCGCGGCCCTGGCGCAGGATGCCCTGAGCTGCATGAACCAGCAGGAGCGCTACCAGACCCTTGCCGATCAGGCGTTGCAGCAGGAAATTCTTCTGCTCAAAGCCGTGCGCCAGCGCCTCTGCCCCGCCATCAGCCAGCAGACCGAGTCGGCCCAGCCTGGGGCAGAGCCGATCGACTTCGACGCCCTGCTCAGCTGCCGCCATCGCGCCGAAGCTGAACTGCAGGCCACACGTATTCCCCTCTACCGCAACCGGCGGCAACTGGTCTTCTACACCACCCGAGGTGCGGCCCTGGCCAGGGAGGCCGACGGCTGGCTGGAGCGCAAGGATCAGGCCGGCTGTTCCTGAGCAGACACTGACGCGGGCCCCATCTCCGCCAGCAACCGCTCCGCCAGCTCCTCGGCGCTGCGCAGGGCACCCTCGATCCGGCCGAGACCAGGGCCGCTGACGAAATCACCGCAGAAGCCGATCCGGCTCTGCGGACAGAGCATCAGCTCGCTGGCCAGGCCGGATCCATCAGGGAAAGCCGCCCCCCAGCGCATCAGCTGAGGATCGGCGCCCTCCAGCTCCAAAGGTGCGATCCAGGGCCCGATCACCGCCGAGAGGGCTGAGGCCAGGACCGCGATCAGCGCCTGCTCCCGTCGGGGCGAAGAGGTGACCCCGGGCAGCCGGGCCACCGAGGAGCGCGATCCGCTCACTCCGGCGTGGAGCCTGGCCACTTCAGCCGTGGAGTGGGCCACCACGGCGCAGCGTCCATCCTCCAGGGGCTGAATCGAGAGCCGCGAGAGCCCCCAACGGCTCTGGGCTGCAGCCTCCGAAGCTGAGCAGGCGGAAGGGAAGCCGCCGCCAGGCCTCAGCCGCGGCGGACTGGATCAGCAGCAGCAGAGCACAGCGCGGACTGGTGTCGATGGCGGCGATGGCCGCGGCGGCCCGCTCCAGTTGTGGATCCCCCAGCGTTCTGACCAGCGGCTGCAGCGGCGGTTCAGGCCAGCCCAGCCGGCGCATCCTGGCCGCCAGAGCACAACCGGCCACACCGGCACCAATCACCGCCAGCGACGGGGCGACAGGGTGACGGCCGTGCCCCGCAATCAACGCCAAAAGCCTCAGATCACAGGGTCACGCAGGGCTTCAGGAGGCCTGCTGGTAGAGCTGCTCGAGCCGCTCACGGCTGAGGTCGACCACCATCACCTCTTCACCGGGACTGGGGGCTTCAGGGTGGCGACGGCGCGGTGTGGCGACCCGCTCGCTGTTGCGCAGGTTCTGAGTCATCAGAGCGAACGCACCGCCGAGGATGACGGCGAAGCAGCCCATGTACAGCAGTGGGGCGATCACGTTGACGAGAGCAGCCATGGGTTTCCAGCGTTCCGGCCAGCCTAGTGTGAAGAACTGTTAACCGTGGTTGGCGCGGTGGCCGGGTCCCGGTTTCCGGGCGATCACCGCAAAGAACGGATCGCCATGGCCCCCCAGCCAGCCCAGCGGCCCCGCCGCCCGGGTCGACTCGGCGACCAGCTCCGGCATCGGCCAGCCCTGGGCCACCAGCACCCGCACCACGTACTCCAGATGATCCCGGTCGCTGCCGTCGGCCCAGATCTGGGGGGCCTTCTGCAGGAACATCCGGTTGGAGAAGGCCACGATCAGCTGCCCCTGGGGCCGCAGGATCCGCAGCAGCTCCGCCGCGACCGCCTCCGGTTGCTGCAGGTACTGCCACCCCGCCACGATCAGCACCGCATCCACGCTGCTGTCCTCCAGGGGCAGGCGCTGGTCGCGGTTGAGGTTCTGCAGCCAGTGCTGATCCAGGCGCGGATTCGCCTCCAGCTCCCGGCCGTTGAGGCCATGGCCGATCACCCGCTCATAGCGGACCTCCTCGGGGAGATGGCTGACCCAGCTGCTCATCAGATCCAGCACCACTGCGCAGGGCGGAATCCGCTCGCGGTAGAGCGCAGTCAGCCGGTCACGGAAGGCACCGTCGAGATGGTGCACGAAGCGGGGCTCGGCGTAGAAGGCGGCGTCATCGGAGCGGTCGAGCTTGAAGCGCTCCGCCTCGCTCAGCACCTGCACCACCATCGCTCGCTCCCCAACGTCATCGACGCGCCCCATGCTGGCCACAACAAAGCCCGGTGGCGGGGCCACCGGGCGCTTGTCCGCGGAGCGGAAACCGCTCCACGATCGATCAGATCGTCGGGTGGGCATGGAGACCATGCCGTTGCGCGTCTTCAGTTGTGTATCCGTCAATGATGCGGTTGTTCAGGACCGGAATCGATTGGGTGGTTGTTCAAAGGGCGGAGCCGCTGACGCTGGCACCTGGGGCCAGGGTTCCAGTGGGGCTTCCCAGAGAGTCCGGGGCACCTGAGACGGCGCAAGGACAAAGCGGCTGAAACCGCCGGGGAAACCAGTGATCCGATGAGAGTGTTGGAGCAGGGGCCGGATCGTCAGCGAACTCCTGGATGCTGCTCAGGGGGGGTGTCGTCCATCGCTTGGAGCCTCCGAATCCCGCTGCAGTCACTCTCCCCCCGCCTGAGGGCCGGCACAAGGCTCCGGCCCTCAGGCGACACCGCTCGTCACGTCGGGACACCTGCCGTCACGAAGCGGCCGTCATGAAGCGACAACCAGTACATGTGCACTACTCTGGCGATCCCTGAGCGGCTGCCCGTGACCACCGACCCAGCCGCTCACCCGGCCGCCATCAGCGGCGGGTTCAGCGAACCGTTCACGCCCCTGCCCCTGCGCGAGCGGCGCCTGGCCCTGCTGCTGCCCCTGGCCGGCGGCAGCGTGGCGGCCGGCTTCCCCAGCCCCGCCGACGACTACGTCGAAACCGGCATCGACCTCAACGAACAGCTGATCGCCCGCCCCAGCAGCACCTTTTTCCTGCGCGTCAGCGGCGATTCGATGATCGGCGCCGGCATCCATCACGGCGACCTGCTGATCGTCGACCGCAGCGTCGAGCCCCGCCATGGCCGGGTCGTGGTGGCGGTGCTGGAAGGGGCCTTCACGCTCAAGCGCCTGGTGCGGCACCGGGGCCGGCTGCGGCTGGAGGCCGCCCATCCCGCCTATCCGCCCCTGGAGCTCACCGACGCCGACGACACCCGCCTCTGGGGGGTGGCCATCCACGTGATCCACCCGCTCTGAGGGCGCCCATGGCCTGGGCCACCGTGCTGATCGACGGCAACAATTTCTACGCCTCCTGCGAGGCGGCGCTCGATCCATCCCTGATCGGCCGCCCCCTGGTGGTGCTCTCCAACAACGACGGCTGCATCGTGGCCCGCAGCGCCGAAGCCCGCGCCCTGGGCATCCCCATGGGCAAGCCCTACTTCCAGGTGCGGCGGGAGCTGGAGCGCCACGGGGTGGTGGTGCGCAGCTCCAACTACGCCCTCTACGCCGACATGAGCCAGCGGCTGATGCTCACCCTCGAGCCCTGGGTGGAGGAGCTGGAGGTCTATTCGATCGACGAGGCCTTCGGCCGGCTGCACCACCCCGCCGCCGGCGACCTCAGCGCCTGGGGGCGGGCCCTGCGCCGGCAGGTGCGGCGTCACCTGGGGCTGCCCGTGGCGGTGGGCATCGCCCCCTCCAAGGTGCTCGCCAAGCTGGCCAACAAGCTGGCCAAGGCCGATCCGGCCCACGGCGGCGTGTTCGATCTGGGGGCGCTGGCCGATCCCGACCCCTGGCTGGCGGCTGTTGCGGTCGAGGACGTCTGGGGCATCGGCCGCAAGCTCTCGCGCTGGTGCCGGCTGCGCGGCGTGGCCAATGCGCTCCAGTTGCGAGACATGGCCAGCGGCGAGCTGCGCAGCAAAGCCGGCGTGGTGGGGCTGCGCCTGCAGCAGGAACTGAGGGGCCACAGCTGCCTGCCCCTGGTGGCCGCCCCCCCCGCCAAGCAGGAAACCTGCGTGAGCCGCAGTTTCAGCGAACCGGTGCGCGAGCTGGGCCAGCTGCGCGAGGCGATCGCCACCTACCTCAGCCGCGCCGCCGAAAAGCTGCGCCGCCAGCGCCAGCGCGCCGGTGCGATCACCGTGTTCGTGCGCAGCAGCCCCTTCAACGGCACGAGTTTCTACGCGAACGCCGCCACCGTGGCACTGCCGCTGGCCAGCAACGACACCAGCGTGCTGCTGGCGGCGGCGCTGCCCCTGGCCGATCGGCTGTTCCGCCCCCACAAGCCCCTGCAGAAGGCGGGGGTGCTGCTGCAGAACCTGCAGCCGCTGGAGCAGCTGCAGCACCATCTGCTCGCCCCCCTGCCGCCGGAGCAGCAACGGCGCCGTGAGGCGCTGATGGCCACCATCGATGGCCTCAACCGCCGCTACGGCCGCGGCACGGTGCAGTGGGCCGCCTGCGGCCTCCAGCCGGCCTGGGCGATGAAGCGCCAGCGCCTGTCGCGGGCCGCCACCACCCGCCTGGCCGACATCCCGGTGGTGCACAGCGGCTGAGGGACATGCCCCGGTGGATGCACCGGTGGCGATGGCCCGGCAACCGTTCAGCTCCTGTTGCGGGGCGGGCGATCGCTGCCGGCCAGCAGCAGGCGTTCCCACTGGCCGAGCTTCCAGAAGCCGGCACCCGCCAGGCCGGCCGCGCCCACGCCGGCGGCCAGGGCCAGGGGGGTGTGGAACCAGGCGATCGCCAGCAGGGCCAGCCAGGCCAGGGGAGGCAGCAGGGGGCGCCAGCGCCGGATCCGGCGCAGGGCGCCGGAGCAGCTGCGGCAGTGTCGGGTGTGGCTCTCGTAGCGCTCCACCAGCGCGCTGCGACCCAGACGCGGCGGCAGCGGCTGATCCGGGAACGGCTCGCCCGCCCCACTCACCACCCAGTCGCGCAGGGCCTTGACGTAGGTGTCGGCGCCGGTGGCCAGGTGGCAGGCGCGGCTGAGGGCCGCACTGCCGCCGCGGGCCTCCAGCACCCGCTCCTGCCAGTGCAGGAAGATCTGGTCGTCTTCCAGCACGGTGTGGTTGCCGATGTGCTGGAGCCACTCGGGGCGCAGGCGCAGCAGCCGGCCCGGCCAGGGGGACTCGAACTGGAACGGGAAGCGGGCGAACAACCGGCACTCCCCCGGCCGGATCGGGGTGGCGTACACCACGGTGAGGATGCGGGCGAAGCCACGGGCGGTGAGGTCGTGCCACATCAGGCCAGGAGCCAGAAAGGTGGTGAACTGGCTGCCGAGCTTGCCCCGGCGCGGACCCTCCTCCCAGACGCCGCTGAACCCCCCGGGGCCGGCCTGCTCCAGCCGCAGGTCCACCGGGCCGGCCGTTTCGCGCCGGCCCACCGTGGCGTGATGGGTGAAGGGAACGTGGCTCACATCGAGCACGTTCTCCAGCAGGGTGAGGGCGTCGTAGGGGAGATCGCGGAAGGTGTCCTGCACCAGCCAGCCGGCCTCCGTTTCCTCCAGCACGGGAACCAGGGGCAGGGGCACCGAGGCCGCCGCCCCGGGCTCCCCCGCGAACACGAACAGCAACCCCTGGCCGGTGGCCGTGGCATAGGAACGGCAGGAGCTGCGCCGGTCGCTGGGCTGGCTGCCGGCGCTGGCCTGGGGGATGGCGGTGCAGCGGCCCTGACCGTCGAACGTCCAGCCGTGGTACGGGCACTCCAGCTCACCGGCGGCGTTGAGCCGCCCCTCGGAGAGCGGCGCCAGCCGGTGGGGGCAGACATCGGCGAAGGCCCGCCACTGACCCCCTTCAGTCTCCGAGCCGGCATCGCCCCTGCGATCGAACCAGAGCACCAGGTCGTCGCCCAGGAGGGTGAAGCCCGTGGGCCGATCCGGATCCAGATCGCGCAGATAGGCCACCGGATACCAGGCGTTGCGCCAGGCCAGGCTCTGCTGAGCGGGAGCCGAGGGGAGGGTTTCGGCGCTGGCGCTGCTCACGGCAGGAGGGTGCATGCAAAGGCGATGGTGGCAGGACCGGGCCGGCGACCGTGACGTTCCGCCGGGGCCGGGGAGATCAAGGTGACGGCGGGGCGGTGGCGGAAAGCGACACTTTCTCGATCTCCACTGTTGTGGGGACGGGTATCTCGATCCCCAGCCGCCGGAATGTGTCAATCAGGGCACAGAGCAGCCGGCCGTGGGCCGCTTCGAACAGGGCCAGGCTGGGCTGATCCGACTCGTACTCAACAAAAAAGTCAAGGCTGAAGTCATTGATCTGTAGGAAATTACAGGCGCAAAGATGAACGAAGGGCTCGTCACTGAAGATCTGAGTCACGATCTCGGGAATGGAGCGCAGAGTGTCACTTGGAGTGTCATAGGACACCCCGAATCTGAAGTAACACTGGCTCACCTGAGACAAGATCTGACGCAGTCGGATGATGAAGCACTGGCGCGTCTCCAGATAACGCGGCCAGTCGGACGCTTCAACCTGAGCATGGCAGGTGAGAACCAGACCAACATCCACAGATGGATCGAGGCTGGCCAAGGGAAGGCTCAGATCAGAGCTCTCCCGCATGGCGCGATTCACAAGGCGGAACAACTCGCGAATCTGAAAGGGAACGAGTGGCTGATCGATCACTAGGCGCAGGTCCAGTCCCTGCAACAACGGCTCTTCCGGATCACCGCTTCGTACGGAGTAATTAACCACCTTCTGCTCATCGACCAGGGAATTGGGAATGGTGACCCTGGATTCGACCGTGTTCATTTCGAGCGAACGCAGCCCGATCTTGGTGATGAATCCCTCATGCTCGCCGATCTGGCAGAACTCACCCACCTTGAGGGGCCGATCGGTCTGAATCGAGAGACCCGCAAAGAGATTGCCGAGTAATTTCGAAGCTCCCAAACCGATTGCCAGACCGGGCACAGCCGAAAAGGCCAGTACCGTCTGGGGTGGCAACCCCAACAGAGCCAGCAGGCTGTAAAAAGTGATGATCGCCACCAGGGCTCCGAAAACCCGGCAGAGGGGCATGATCAGGTTGCTGACACGGCGCCACTGCAGCTCGGAGGGCTGGCCCAGCACCACCACGATCCAGCGCGAAATGGAGCGCCCCAGGGCCTCGAAAGCCAGAAAAGCGAGCAGGCCAAGCCCTACATAGGAGACGCTGTAGAAGAAAGATTTGCTGGCAATGAGCATGCCTCCCGTGAGATTCACATAGTCATCGATCAGCATCTCGATGAACCAGGCCAGAGGTGGGACCAGCCCGATCAGAAGAACCCTCATCCAGGCCAGGTTGACGCGACGTCCCGTCAGGAAGGGGTCCCAGTCATCCTGGCGCCTCAACCCCTGGTGGTAAGTGCGACAGAAGAGGGCCAGGAGCAGTGTGGTCAGAGCCAGGAACACGGCCCAGAGCACCAACGCCAGCATGAGCTGGAAGAGGGTCTGACCCAGCAGGTTGCGCTCGAGCAGATCCGAGCGCAACCATGCGGGTAACATCAAATACCATTTCGGCGGCAAGATGTGGCCGGGAGTCCTTGCATAGCTCCGATAGAAATTTGGGGTGAAGAAACTTCCAGGCGGTGCCGTGAAGTCTTGAATTTTTTCGTAGAGAGAGGGGATCTCGGCAATTGTCTCGGCCGAGAAGTAATAGGTGTGGGGGTCGACAGATCCTTCAATCTGATTAGTCAGGGAAATCGACGTGCCTGGAATCCGCCAGTAGCCAGCACTGTTGGGGTGATTCCGCGACAACCGCAGCATCTCATCACGGTTAGGAATCTCGAAAGGCTCCAGCGCATGAAGAAAGCTGTAATCCAGCAGCTTCTTCAGCTTCAGCGCATACTCCATCGCCATGTCGGCACGAATGCTCTGGGGCAAGGCCTTGACATCGAGCGCGGTGATGGCCTCCTGGAGATAGTCATTGGCTTCCTGGGCCCGCTTGTGGGTCTCGTCCGACCAGAACAGGCCGGGTTGACTGCCCGACTCGGCCACCAACTGCTCGAGCAGGCCGTAGACCTTTGCCATCACGACATAGAAATTGAGCAGCGTGTCGCGGGGGCTCTCCCCCACCACCTGACCGATCGGAGCCTCTTGCCAGCGCTGGGAAATCCTCAGCAGATCGGCATGGAAGGGTTGGCTCTCGAGCGCGATCGTGTGGGAGGTGAGGCGTTGAGCCCCAGCCGAGCCATCGAGCCCCTTGCGCTCAACCGCCAGTCCGCTCGAGGCGAGCCACAACGGCAACAGCATCGTCAGCAGAAAAGCCAGCAGACGACGCCCGAAACGAGCGCTCCGATGTCCCGCCCTGGGGATCGAGAAGGCCAGGGATGGCCTGCTTCGCGTGCCGGCCAGCTTCAGGAGAAGCCCCCTGGCTTGGGGCGGCTACTGGAGAGCGAGAGGTTCACGTTGGCGTTCGCCGGGGTGTTGGCGGCAGGACGCCCTGCTGCGACCGAGGGAGCACCGGGGGGACGCAGCCCAGCCGGCTGCGGCACGGCGATCACGTTGAAGGCCAGGGACCAGCGCTCCCCCTCTCCTCGGAACGGCGGCACCGAATGGGGCTGCCAGGCGGGAAACACGTAGAAGTCACCCGGCACCGGATGGGCGTAGTGGACCATGCCGGTGTGGAAGCTCTGGATGTGCCACTCCTCCGGTCCGTGAAAGCAGAGCTGGCCGTCGAAGCTGTCGGGACGGATCTGGGGGGGCACCTTCAGGAACACCACCCCGGAGAAGCTGCCCCCATGGGTGTGGACCGGGTTGTAATCGCCGGCTCTCTGGGCATTGAGCCAGACATCCACCAGTTGCAGGCCGTAGCGTCCGGGCAGCCAGGGCCCACGGCCCTGGGGGGGCTGCCGCTCGATCACATGGCGGATCCAGTGGTCACAGCCCGGCAGGATCACCGTGTTGGCCAGGCTGGTCACCGCCGGGTGCTGGGGAGCCAGCTCTCGCTGCTGATCCAGCTGACCAGCCAGCTTCACCGAGGCATCCGGGGAGGTGTCCGGATCGGCAAGCACCTGGCCCGCCAGGGTGATGAGCTGGGTGAGCAGAGCGTCCGGCAGGTGCCCCTTGAGCACGTAGCGGGGAAACAGGCTCAGCATCTCCATCGAGGGGGCGTCCTGCAAACCCGTTCCAGCAGAGGCCATTGAGCCTAAGGGACCCCTCAGAGCGCTTCGTAGCGCACGTTGAGGTTGAGCTTGCCAGGACCGAGCGCCGTGGCCTGCAGCACCAGCACGGCGGTCTTGCCGGCTGGGGTGCCGTCAACGCTGATGCCAGCCGGTGGATCGAAGACCAGATTCAAGCCCCACGGGCCCGAGACGGTGTTGATGGTGCGCTCGCTGTAACCCTGGCTGGTGAGGGACGTGCGCAGCTTGGCGAGCAAGCCCTCGGGCGTGCCGCCCAGCTGGCCGTTGAGGCTGATCTGACCCACGGCATTGGCGGCGAACAGGCTGGGTAGACCGCTTGGGACCGGCAGCTTGAGTCCCTTGAGCAGGGAGGCGGCCGGTGCGGCGAAAGCCGCAGTGGCGGCGAGAACCACCGCCGCGGTGGCCGTGAGCAGGGTGCGCAGAACGGTCAAGCGAAGTGGCGCGGCTGCCCTCAACCTAGGGCGGATGGATCGGGGCAACCCGCGCTGGTGACCTGGGCGGCCTGGCGTGACGGGCGCTGGGGATGCTGCCAGCTGAGCCAGCCCGATCCGCTCAGGCAGAGCGTCATCAGCACCCCGGCGATGAGCCACCAGGGCGGACGTGGCGAAGGGTGGCGGGGATGGGGGAATGGCACGGGCCAACGATGGCGCTGACCTGTGGCTGAGGTGCATCCCGGGTGGCCACAGCTATGGCCGGTTGTGACCGACACCGAGCCGAGCCTGAGCAGAAAGGCCCCGGTTGTCCAGGGCTTTTTGCTGCACCGTTCCCGTGCTGCGGGGAACTGCGGAAACAGCCCTTCGCTCGCCGGTGCCATTTGAGTCTTACTCTTTTTTGCGCAGAATTGGGGTGCTGTCCGTCACCTGATCCGGCAACAGCGCGCCGCGGGAAGGCTGGGTGAGGTCCGGGAGACAGCCCCCAGCCTCCGCTGTGCTGGTCTCCCCCGCCCATCCGATCTGGTCGCTGCCACTCGATGTTTGCCAACATCCGCAAGTTCATCGCCTACATCCTGGCCTCGAATGTGCCGGAAGTGGTGCCCGTCCTGACGATGGTGGCCCTGCGCATCCCGGCCGTGCTGACGATTCTGCAGATCCTGGCGGTGGATCTCGGAACGGATCTGCTGCCAGCGCTGGCCCTGGGGGACGAGCGGCCGGAACCCGATGTGATGAGCCATCCGCCCCGTCACCCGGTGATTCGCTTCTGAACGGCCCCCTGATGCAATGGGCCTACCTCTTTCTGGGCCTGATCCAGGCTGAGGCACCCTGCTGCTGGATCAGGGCGGGCCACCTGAGCTGGTGGGGATCAAGCAGCCGGCCTCTGCGGTGGCGTTCTGTTCGATCATCTCGGCTCAGATCGGCAACGTGATGGCCTGCCGCTCCGATCAGCTCTCGGCCTTTGCCGGCTCCTGGCTCGACAACCTCTGGATCGGGCTGGGGATCGCCCAGCAAGTTCCGGCGGCGGCGGCAACGGCAGCTGGGTTGAACGCTGCCAACGGCACAAAGCCCGGCCAGACGGAGCGTGGGGGGAACCCAGAAGACAGAGGTACCGGGCAGCACCACGCACGCTCCGCTGACCGCGGCAGCAGCGGTTCAGCCGACGGCGGCGGCAGCGCGATCGAAGTAGGTGCCGATCTCGGAGGCGAGGGCGGAGCAGTCACCGGGGGTGATGCCGTTGCGGTCGTTGACGAGAGCCATGGCGGCGTCCTTCATCTTGCGGACCCCTTCAGCCACGGAAGCGCCGGGGACGCCGAGGGCGAGATAGGTTTCGCGGAGGCCGTTGAGGCAGCGATCTTCCAGGACGGAAGCATCACCGGTGAAGACGGCGTAGGTGACGTAGCGGAG
>CALRMN020000002.1:0-257324 GCA_943369245.1 Synechococcus sp. UW140
CGCCTGCCGCTGGCCAGCTTGCGCTTCAGCAGCGCCGGGCTCAGACCCGCCGCGCTCGCCCATTCCGCCGCGCTCGGCTTCTGGCCTCCGGCGCGCATCTCCAGTTCCTGCTCCGTTTCCTCCAGCCGCATCAGCTCCTGCACCTGACGGCCCAGCGTGATCTCCTGCTCATGGGTCAGCAGCGGCACGCGACCGATGTCGCGCAGGTACGAGCGCACCAGGTCGCCATCCACCGGCGGCAGCGTGCGAACGGCAATGGGGGCCTGGCGAGTGTCCACCGTGGGGGGGGACTGGAGGGCGACTGGACGGGTGGAGAGGGCGGCAACCACGACGACGGAACTCTGACAGTGTGTAAAGCCTAACCTGAAGAAGTGTGAAGGTCTTCTCAGGATTGGCACGAGTTCCACCGAATCCAGCTCGCTCAGGCCGGCATGCCCACATGGTTCAGCAGCCAGGACGCCGTTTTGAGGTAGATCAGCACCCCAGCCACGTCGGTGGCCGTGGTGATGAACGGCGCCGACATGAGGGCCGGATCCAGACCCAGCCGGTCGAACAGCAGCGGTAACGAGGCTCCTGCCGTGGCTGCCAGGGTGGTGATGCAGACCAGGCTGATGCCGGCGGCAGTGGCCACCAACATCCCGCCCCCCACCTGCCAGGCCCAGGGCACCACGACGATCACCAGCAGCAGGCCCAGCAGCAATCCTGAGAACGCTTCACGACCCACCGTTCGCCACAGCCCGAGCGCCTGGATGCGCTGGGTGCTCAGGCCGCGGATCACCACCGTTGAGCTCTGGGCACCCACGTTGCCGCCCGTGCCGATCAGCAGCGGGATGAAGGCCGCCAGCCGCACCACCTCCTTGAGCACCCCTTCCTCGGAAGCGATCACCGCCGAGGTGCCGGTGTTGGCTACCAGAAGCACCAGCAGCCAGACCACCCGGCGACGGGCCACGGTGAACAGATTGCTCTGGAAGTAATCGTCCTCATCGCCGGCCTGCACGGCGCCGGCGGCGTAGAGGTCGCGGGTGGCCTCCTGCTGGATCACGTCGATCACGTCATCGACGGTGACGATCCCCACCAGGCGCTGCTCCAGATCCACCACCGGGACGGCCAGAAAGTCGTAGCGCTGGATGATGCGGGCCACCTCCTCCTGATCGGCGGTGGTGGTCACGTTCACCACCTCCCTGGTCATCACATCCCCGATGCGATCCTCCGGATCGGCCGTGACCAGATCGCGCAGCGACAGGATGCCGGTGAGATGGCGAGAGGCGTCGGTGACATAGAGGCTGTAGACGGTTTCGGTGTCGCGGGCGCGGCGACGGACGATGTCGAGGGCCTGGGCGGCGCTGTGGAACTCCTTGAGGTCGATGAATTCGGTCGTCATCAGACGGCCGGCGGTTTCCGGCTCGTAGCCCAGCAGCTGGGCGGTGACGCGCCGCTCGGCCGGGCTCAGCTCCACCAGTAGCCGGCGCACCACCTTGGCGGGCAACTCATCGAACAGCCGCACCCGATCATCAGGCGACATCTCCTCCACCAGCTCCAGCACCTCACCGGAGCGAAGCCGCTCCAGCAGCGATTGCTGCACCGGCGGATCGAGATACTCATAAACCTCGATCGCCTCATCCTTGGCGAGCAGGCGGAAGGCCAGGGCCTGCAGGGTCTGCGGCAGAGCGCCGATCGCCTCGGCGCAGTCGACGGGCTGGACCGGCTCCAGCAGCAGCTTGACGCCGGCGTAATTGCCGGCGGTGAGCAGCGCCTGCAACTGCCGCGCCACCACATCGGCCACGGGCAGCCGGCCGTTGCTGGCCACCCCTGCGGCAGAGGCGCCACTGCCGCTGGTTCCCTCGCTCATCGGCCTGAAGGATCGCGGCCCACCGAGTGTATGGGCGAAGGCCCGTCACAGCGACGCCGCCCGCCTAGGGTCCGGCCGATTGAGGATCTTCCATGGCTGTGAATGTGTCGGATGTTGTGGTGCGTGACGCCACGGGCAAGGAACAACGCCTGGGCGACTTCGCAGGCCAGGTGCTGTTGATCGTGAATGTGGCCAGCCGTTGCGGCTTCACCCGCCAGTACGCCGGACTGCAGACCCTGCAGGACACCTACGGCCCCCGCGGCCTCAAGGTGCTGGGTTTTCCCTGCAACGACTTCGGGGCCCAGGAACCGGGCACGCTGGCCGAGATCCAGCAGTTCTGCTCCACCACCTACGGCGCCAGCTTCGAGCTGTTCGACAAGGTGCACGCCAAGGGCACCAAGACCGCTCCCTATGACGTGCTGACCAGCGTGGAGCCGGCCGGTGACGTGGAGTGGAACTTCGAGAAGTTCCTGGTGGGCAGGGACGGCACGGTGGTGGGTCGCTTCAAGAGTGCCGTCGAACCCGATGGCGTCGAGCTCACCACGGCGATCGAGGCGGCTCTGGCGGCCTGAGCGAGCCAGCCTGCTGGTTCCTCCCGCGCCAGCGGCGCAGGCGAGGGAAGAACCAGTGGCTCAGCCGGTAGCCCATCGCCGCTGCAGCCAGCCCCAGCCCCAGGCTGAGGGCGGCCTGACGCAGGGCCACCGACCAGCCCCACCCCCGCTGCAGCTGGACCAGATCCAGCATCCAGGAGCTGAAGGTGGTGAGCGCGCCGCAGAAGCCGATTCCCAGCACCAGCAGCAGGGGGGTGCGCCAGGGGATCGGTCCGGCCAGCACCCCCAGCAGCAACGACCCGGCCAGATTCACCACCAGATGGGCTGCGGCTGTGCCTTCAGCGCCACCGCCAAGCCCCGGAGCCAGTCGCACATCCGCCTGCCAGCGCAACAGGGCACCGGGGATGGCGCCGGCGCCCACCAGCGCCAGTTCCCGGAGTTCGAATCGCTGCAGCCTCCCCCGCAGCGGAGCCGGGCCGCTCATCGACCCCCCAGCCGCAGTCCCAGATCCAGCGCCACCACCCCCGCCAGCACCGATCCCACCGCCAGCACAAGGGCCTCACGTCGATGGCCCCGCTGAAGGGTTTGCAGCACTTCCACCATCAGGGTGGAAAAGGTGCTGAGGCTGCCCAGGAAGCCGGTGGCCAGCAGCAGCGGCAACCCGTTGCCGGCCAGGCCCCAACGACGGTCCAGGGCCACCAGCAGCCCGAGGGCAAACGAGGCGGACACGTTCACCACGACGGTGGCCCAGTGCCTGCGGGGCAGCAGTGGTGTGAAGTGGTTCACCAGCCGCAACCGCAGCCAGCTGCCGGGCACGGCTCCGCACGCCACCAGCAGGGCATCCCTCACCCAGGAAGCCAGCCACGGCAGGGACCAGCACCCTGGAGGCTGGTCTGGGCCTGCACCTGCAACCAGCGACGGCCGCACGGCTCACTCCAGGTGCGCAACAGCCGCAGCGGTTCTCCCTGCTCAAGGCGGATGAGGCAAGGGGCCTGGTGATGGGGTGAGCAGCGCAGGGCCAGGTCCGTGGCCGAAAGACCATCGACCAGCCAGGGCTCCTGACCCTGGCGGCGGCGTAACTCCGGGGATCGGCGTTCGGCTCCTCCGGCGGGCAGGGCGGCAGGGGCGATCAAAGCGAAGCCCAGAAGCCAGATCAAGCGCCAGTCCATCAGATGTCGAGCTGGGCGAAATCCAGTTCGGCGCTGTGGGTTTCGATGAATTCGCGGCGAGGAGCCACCTTGTCGCCCATCAGGATCGTGAAGATGCGATCGGCCTCGGCGGCATCCTCAATCTCTACCCGTTTCATCGTGCGGGTGGTGGGATCCATGGTGGTTTCCCACAGCTGCTTGGGCATCATCTCGCCGAGGCCCTTGAAGCGCTGAATGGTGTAGTTGGCCTTCTCACCGAACCCCTCGAGAGTTTTCTTGAGATCCTGCTCGTTGTAGCAATAGGTGTGATTCTTGCCACGCTCCACCTTATAGAGCGGCGGGCAGGCGATATAAATGTAGCCACCTTCCAGCAGGGTTTTCTGGTAGCGATAAAAGAAGGTGAGCAAAAGCGTGCGGATGTGTGCGCCATCCACATCAGCGTCAGTCATGATCACAATGCGGTGATAGCGCAGGGCCGAGAGGTTGAATTCCTCGCCCTTGATCCCCAGGCCCAGGCCTGTGATCAGCGCCTGAATTTCGGTATTTTTGTAGATTTTGGCGTCGTCGGTTTTTTCGATGTTGAGAATCTTGCCGCGCAGGGGCAGGATCGCCTGGAAGCGCCGATCACGACCCTGCTTGGCAGAGCCACCAGCCGAATCACCCTCCACGATATAGATCTCCGATTCGGATGGATCTCGGGAGCTGCAGTCGGCCAGCTTGCCTGGGAGGGTGGAACTCTCCAGGACCGACTTGCGCCGCACCAGCTCACGGGCCCGGCGGGCCGCCTCAGCCGCATTGAAGGCCTGGATCGCCTTCTCGAGAATCAGATCGATCACCTGAGGGTGGAATTCCAGGAATTCACCGAGGGCCTCGCCGACCACCGAATCGACGATGCCGCGCACCTCGGTGTTGCCGAGCTTGGTCTTGGTCTGACCTTCGAACTCGGGATCAGGCACCTTCACCGAGAGGACGGCCGTGAGGCCTTCACGGATATTCTCACCGGCGAGATTGGAATCGGAGTCCTTGCGCTTGCCGCGCTTCTTGGCGAAGGTGTTGAGGGTGCGGGTGAGGACCGTTTTCAGTCCCTCGATGTGGGTGCCGCCATCGACGGTGCGGATGTTGTTGGCGAAGCCGAGAATGCTGTCGGAGTAGGCATCCACGCACCACTGCAGCGCCGCTTCCACCTGAACGCCATCCTTGGACGCGTTGACGTAGATGATGTCGGGATGGAGGGGATCCTTGCCCGCATTCATGTAGGTGACGTACTCGCGTATACCGCCTTCGTAGTGATAGATCTCCTCATGGGGGCTGCCATCGGAAGACTTGGCCGCCTCGCGTTCATCGCGGAAAACAATGCGCACACCGCCGTTGAGGTAGGCCAGTTCGCGCAACCGACCTGAAAGCGTGGCGTAATCGAAGTCGATCCCACCACTGAAAATCTCGATGTCGGGTTTGAAGCGCACCGCAGTGCCCGTGGCGCCACTGGAGTCGTCTTCTGAGCGCAGACTGCCGATCGGTGCGCCGCGCTCGAAGCGCTGCCGGTGCACCTGACCCTGACGGCGCACGGTGACCTCCACCCACTCGCTGAGGGCATTGACCACGGAGATGCCCACCCCGTGGAGGCCGCCGGAGACCTTGTAGCCACCACTGCCGAACTTGCCGCCGGCGTGCAGAACGGTCAGGACCGTTTCCAGGGCCGACTTGCCGGTACGGGGATGGATGTCGGTGGGGATGCCGCGGCCGTTGTCAGTGATCTCGGCGGAGCCGTCTTCACAGAGGCGAACCAGGATTTCGTCGCAGTGGCCGGCCAGGGCCTCATCGACGGAATTGTCGACCACCTCATAGACCAGGTGATGCAGCCCCCTCGGCCCCGTGGTGCCGATGTACATGCCCGGGCGTTTGCGCACCGGCTCGAGGCCCTCGAGCACCTGGATCTGCTCGGCGCCGTAGGCGTGCTGGATCTTGGAAGCGTCGCTCATTCCGGAGGTCACACCAGGCGGACGGCGAGGTCCATGGGGGAAAATAGACAGCTGGGCAACAGAGTGGGTTTAGAAGGCGAATGACGCGCCTGAACCCCTGCCCGAGGCCCTCAGCTTACCACCGAAGGCTCACAGGCGCCCCCAGGGGCCTCTGGCGGCCCATTCGAGTCAGGGGTGCACCCCCAGGATTTCATGCCCCTGCCGCCCCTGCTGATCGCCCTGATGGGGCCCACCGCCAGCGGCAAGACCGCCCTGGCGATCGAGCTGGCCGAAGCCCTTGATCTGGCCGTGCTTTCGGTCGACTCCCGCCAGCTCTACCGGGGCATGAGCATCGGCACCGCCAAACCGAGCGCCGAGCAGCGTGCCCGGGTGCGCCATGACCTGCTCGACCTGCGCGACCCCGACCAGCCGATCAACCTGCAGGAGTTCTGCGGCGCCGCCCGGGCCGCCATCGCCACCGAACACCGCCGCCGGGGCGTGGCCTTCCTCGTGGGCGGCAGTGGCCTCTACCTGCGGGCTCTGATCCACGGCCTCGAACCTCCGGCGGTGCCGCCCCAGCCCGCGCTGAGGGCCCAGCTCCAGGAACTCGGTCAGCCCTTCTGCCACCAGCTCCTGGGTCAGGCGGATCCGCTGGCCGCCGCGCGGATCGCCGCCGCCGATGCCGTGCGCACCCAACGGGCCCTGGAGGTGATCTACGCCACCGGGCGGCCCCACACGGCCCAGCCGAGCGCCAGCCCGCCCCCCTGGCGGGTGCTGGAGCTGGGCCTGAACCCTGCGGATCTGCGCGAACGGATCAGCCGGCGCAGCCAGCACCTGTACAGCGATGGTCTGGTGGAGGAAACCGAGCGGCTGATCAGCCGCTATGGAGACGAGCTCCCCCTGCTGGGAACCATCGGCTACGGCGAGGCCCGCTCCCTGCTGGCCGCAGAGCTGACTGAAGCGGAGGCCATCGCCCTGACCACCCGGCGCACCCTCCAGTACGCCAAGCGGCAGCGCACCTGGTTCCGCCGCCAGCATCAACCGCTGTGGCTGCAGGACGACGATCCAATCCGTCAGGCGTTGCCGGCGCTGCAGCGCGTCCTAGGGTGACCATCTGGTTCAACCAGGTCCAACGATCCCCACTGCCGGTCCCTCGCCTCTCTGAATGCCACCTCGTCCCCGTTTCGATCGCCGCGCCCCCGTCCGGGAGCTCCCCAACATCAACGAACGGATCAGCTATCCCCAGCTCAGGGTGGTTGATGCCGACGGCAGCCAGCTCGGAGTGATCACCAGGGAGGAAGCCCTGGATGTGGCCAAGGACCGCGACCTCGACCTGGTGCTGGTGAGCGAGAAGGCCGATCCGCCGGTCTGCCGGATCATGGACTACGGCAAATTCAAGTTCGAGCAGGAAAAGAAAGCCAAGGAAGCCAAGAAGAAGTCTCACCAGACCGAGGTCAAGGAGGTGAAGATGCGCTACAAGATCGACTCGCACGACTACCAGGTGCGCATCGGTCAGGCGGTCCGCTTCCTCAAGGACGGTGACAAGGTCAAGTGCACGGTGATCTTCCGCGGTCGCGAGATCCAGCACACAGCCCTGGCCGAGCAACTGCTGTTCCGCATGGCCAAGGATCTCGAGGAGAGCGCCGAGATCCAGCAGGATCCCAAGCGGGAAGGCCGGAACATGATCATGTTCCTCACCCCGCGCAAGACGCCACTCACCAAGGAGAAGGATGCCGCCGCCCAGGCGGCCAAGGCCGTGCGCACCATCCCCTCCCCTGTCAGACAGCTCAGCAACGCAGAACCTGCACCCAGCGAAGCCTGACCAGGCCTCAATCCGTTTCGAGCTCACCAGCGAAGAAGAGCTCGAGCATCCGGCTCCAGCCCTCAGCTGCTGCCTCACTGCGGTAATCGGAGCGCTCTTCGCACATGTACCCATGGCCTGCCTCGGCCATCCGCAGGGTCAGCCGCTGACCACTGGGATCGGCTGCCGCCAGGGCCGCGGCGATCGCCTGCACATCAGCAGGGGGAATCAACGGATCCAGCCGGCCGCAGAAGACCGTCAGCGCTCCAGCCACATCCGGTAGCACCTCCAGGCTGGGGGCTCCGCCGCCCGGCCGTCCGCTGGCCACCCCGGCGCCATAGAAGGCGGCGGTGGCCCCGATCGCCGGCAGGCTGGCCGCCAGCAGGGCCGCGTGCCCCCCGAAACAGAACCCCACACACCCCAGCCGGCCGGACACGTTCCTCTGCAGCCAGGTGGCGGCCGTCTGCAGATCCTCCAACAGCTGATCGGTCCTGACCCGCTCCTTGTGGGCGCGACCGATCGCCAGCTCACCATCGCTGTAACCAAGGTCCAGATCAGGTGCCGTGCGGGCCATCAGCGGTACCGCCAGAGCCGCATAGCCCTGCTCGGCCAGCCGTGCCGTCACGCTGCGCACCCAGCCGTTGATGCCGAACACCTCCGGCAGCACCAGCACCCCGGCCCGGGGTGCAGCGGCGGGGGGCTCCCACCAGCAGCGGAGAGCGCAGGGGGCGGCCGCCTCGGGCGCCGGTTCGATCGTGATCCACTGGGCCATGGCTGGGACTGGAGGAGAGGGGGCAGGGGCCACTGGTCCGTGTGACGGCGGCAACCGGCACAGGCTCGTATGCCACAGGGGCAATTGTCACCAGCGCCGAAGCTCCGTAGGGTGGCCCTACCCGTACTGGTTCCCTCCGGCGTGCGATTCCACATCCAGCAGGAAAGCGATATCCCGGCGTCGACCCAGCTCTACAACCAGATCTGTTTTGCGATCGCCGCCCGGCACTACCCGCCGGGCCATCGCCTGCCGAGCACGCGGCAGCTGGCCATGCAGACCGGCCTGCACCGCAACACCATCAGCAAGGTGTACCGCCAGTTGGAGAACGATGGGGTCGTCGAGGCGATGGCGGGCTCGGGCATCTACGTGCGCGACCAGCAGAAGCCCCGTGAGCTCAAGGCGCCACCGGGCCTGCGCAACCGCCTGCGCCCCGACATCGACCGGGAGGTGCGCCAGTGCGTTGACGGCCTGCTCAACGCAGGCTGCACCCTGCAGCAGGCCCGTGAGCTGCTCACCCGTGAGATCGACTGGCGCCTGCGCTGCGGAGCCCGGGTGCTGGTGTCGACACCCCGCGAAGACATCGGCGCCTCGATGCTGATCGCCGAGGAACTGGAGCCCGTCCTGGAGGTGCCCGGGGAGGTGGTGCCGATGGAGGAGCTCGAGGCCGTGCTGGAGAGTTCCAGCAACGGCACGGTGGTCACCAGCCGCTATTTTCTCCAGCCCGTGGAGGAGCTGGCTCAGCGCTTCGGCGTACGGGCCGTGGCGGTCGACCTCAACGACTTCCACCACGAGCTCAACCTGCTCAAGGAGCTGCGGGCCGGCAGCTGTGTCGGCCTGGTGAGCATCAGCCCGGGCATCCTGCGGGCCGCCGAGGTGATCCTGCACAGCATGCGCGGCAATGAGTTGCTGGTGATGACGGCCAACCCTGACGTGGGCAGCCGCCTGCTGGCCCTGCTGCGGGCCGCCAGCCACGTGCTCTGTGACCGCCCCAGCCTGCCCCTGGTGGAGCAGACCCTGCGTCAGAACCGGTCCCAGCTGATGCGCCTGCCTCAGGTGCACTGCGCCCAGAGCTATCTGGGGTCCGCCACCATCGACCTGTTGCGCAAGGAGATCGGCCTGATCAGCCCACGCGAGAGCCCAGCCGAGGGCGAAGCCGCTCAGGCCGGATGATCAGACGACTCCTGGACCCGATGCTCGCTGATCTACGCATCATCCGGGAGCGGGACCCGGCGGCTCGCGGCACCCTCGAGATCCTGCTCTGCTACCCGGGCTTCCAGGCCCTGGTGCTGCACCGCCTCAGCCACCGCCTCTGGACCCTGAACGTGCCACTGCTGCCCCGGCTGTGCTCGCAGATCGGCCGCCTGCTCACCGGCATTGAGATCCATCCGGGCGCCACGATCGGCCACGGGGTGTTCATCGACCACGGCATGGGTGTGGTGATCGGTGAAACCGCCGAGATCGGCGACCGCTGCCTGCTTTTTCAGGGCGTCACCCTGGGTGGTACCGGCAAGGAACATGGGAAGCGTCACCCCACACTGGCGGAGAACGTGGTTGTCGGCGCGGGTGCCAAGGTCCTGGGAGCCATCACTGTGGGCACCAACACCCGCATCGGCGCCGGCTCGGTGGTGCTGCGCGATGTGGGCCCCGACAGCACGGTCGTTGGAGTTCCGGGCCGCGTCATTCACCAGTCGGGGGTGCGTATCGATCCCCTCGCCCACTCCCAGCTGCCGGATGCGGAGGCCAAGGTGATCCGTAACCTGATGGAGCGCATCGACACCCTCGAGAGCGAACTCAGCCGATTGCAGACCTGCCTGCGCGAGGTGGCTGCCGGCCGGCCTCTCCAGGAAGCCTGCGGCGGCAGGGCCCAGAGCCTGAAGGACCGCGAAATCATGGAGTTCCTGGGAAGTGGCGGCAGCGAGCTCGACGGGGACCCAGGTGGCCGAATTCATCCGATGACGAACACTCCATCATCATCCTGAAAACAGCATGGAAGAAGGTGGCCAGAGAGAACAAGACTTGATCCTTCCAAGCATCAGGAACCCGGAATCCTATTCTTTCAGTGGCATGACATTAGCTCGATATACATCTACCTAAGGCCCTCTGAGCGCATCGCATGTTGCACTGGTCCCGGACCGGACTGATCAGGCGCTTACGCCGGAAGCCTGGATCTGGGGTGCAAACATGAACATTGAATAGATCACGTTACGACGCATCGCGGTCATCATATCAAGGAACATGTCATAGCCCTCATTCTTGTATTCAATCAGGGGATCCTTCTGGCCATAACCGCGCAGGCCGACGGACTCCCGCAGGGCATCCATGGCCTGGAGATGCTCCCTCCAGAGGGTGTCGATCTGCTGGAGGATGAAGAAGCGCTCGGCCTCCCGCATCAGCCCCGGCCTCGCCTGCTCGATCTGGCTTTCCTTGAGGTCATAGGCATTGCGAAGCTGCTCCCGCAGAAAGGCCTTGAGCTCCTCGGTGTTGAGACCCGCGAGCTGAACTGGGGTGAGGTCTTCCAGCAAGTAAACGAACTCCTTGACCTTGGCCACCAGCTGGCCCAGATCCCATTCCTCGGGAGGGAGATCGGGATTCACATAAGCGTCAACGATGTCGGACATGGTGCGCTCGCCATAGCCGATCACCTGCAGTTTGAGCTCACGCCCTTCGAGCACACGCCTCCGCTCGGCATAGACGGCCTTGCGTTGGTTGTTCATCACTTCGTCGTACTCGAATACCTGCTTGCGGATGTCGTAGTAATAGGTTTCAACTTTCTTCTGGGCCCCTTCCAGAGAGCGGGTCAGCATCCCGGATTCGATCGGCATGTCTTCCTCCACGCGGAAGGCGTTCATCAGCCCGGCCACCCGATCACCACCGAAGATGCGCAGCAGATTATCTTCCAGCGAGAGGAAGAAGCGAGTACTCCCGGGGTCGCCCTGGCGCCCCGCACGGCCGCGAAGCTGATTGTCGACCCGGCGCGACTCATGGCGTTCGGTGCCAATCACATGCAGGCCGCCGGCCTGGCGCACCTGCTCCTCCTCCTGTTTCACCACCGCGTCGTACTCACCGCGGACCCTGGCGATCGTGCGGCGCAGCTGCTGGATCTGGGGATCCTCGGCGGGGGCCTTCTCCGCTGCCTGGGCAATGCGGTCC
Organism: Synechococcus sp. UW140; assembly: GCA_943369245.1. Classification (GTDB taxonomy): domain Bacteria; phylum Cyanobacteriota; class Cyanobacteriia; order PCC-6307; family Cyanobiaceae; genus Regnicoccus_A. The sequence goes on from CALRMN020000002.1 coordinate 11,230, forward strand.
TCCAGTTCGAGCACCGTGAGAGCCCGGTCGCCCCAGGCCTTCACCAGCTCCCGGGCCAGCTCACCGAGCTCCCGCTCCGTGACTTCACTGAGGGCGCAGGGGTAAAGGGCGCCGATCGCACGGGTTTCGCTGGGGGCCGCCAGGGGAATGGATGCTTCCGACTGACGGCCGCCGAAGCCGGCTGCAGGGGGCAGGGGCTGCTGAGACGGCACGGGCAGCTGGTGGCCGTCCTCAGGACGCACCAGACGCGGCAACAGCACCTCACGCAACTTGAGGCGGGCCATGTAGTCGGAGTTGCCTCCAAGGATGATGTCGGTGCCGCGGCCGGCCATGTTGGTGGCGATGGTCACAGCACCCGCCCTGCCAGCCTGGGCGATGATCTCAGCCTCGCGCTCGACATTCTCGGGCTTGGCGTTGAGCAGGTTGTGGGGGATGCCCTGCTCCGCCAGCAGGCCTGACAGCAACTCAGATTTCTCGACACTGGTCGTTCCCACCAGCACCGGCCTGGAGGCACGATGGATCTCAGCGGTTTCCGCCGCAACGGCACGCCACTTTGCCGCCTCGTTCTTGTAGACCTGATCCACCAGATCCTGGCGGGAGCGAGGTCGGTTGGTCGGCACCACCGTGACCTCGAGCTTGTAGGTCTTCTCGAACTCCACTTCCTCGGTTTTAGCGGTGCCGGTCATGCCTGCCAGGCGCGGATACAGGAGGAAGAAGTTCTGGTAGGTGATGCTGGCGAGGGTCTGAGTTTCCGGCTGGATGGGTAGGTTCTCCTTGGCCTCGATCGCCTGGTGCTGGCCATCACTCCAGCGACGGCCCGGCATGACGCGGCCGGTGAATTCATCCACGATCACGGCGTCGTCGCTGCGGACGATGTAATTCACATCCTTGATGAAGAGCTCTTTGGCTTTCAGCGCATTGGTGATGTAGTGGGCCCAGGGATCGGCAGGATCGAACAGGTCGGACACGCCCAGCAGACTTTCAGCCTTGGCATACCCTTCATCTGTGAGGGTAACGTTTCGCTGCTTTTCATCGACTTCATAATCACCCTCGGGGTCAATTCCGTCCTTCGCCATACCCTCGGCACGCTCAAGCAGAGCGGCAATCTCTGCGGCCCGCATGTATTTCTCCTGGGGGCGCTCAACCTGACCTGAAATGATCAGAGGCGTGCGCGCTTCATCGACGAGGATGGAGTCGACTTCGTCGATGATGCAATAGCTGAAGTCCCGTTGCACCACCTCCTCGATATCGTTCGCCATGTTGTCGCGCAGGTAATCGAACCCAAGCTCGCTGTTGGTGGCATAGGTGATGTCGCAGGCGTAATTGCGGCGGCGGTCGGCCGGAGCCATGTCCTGCTGAATCAGCCCAACCGAGAGACCGAGAAAGCGATGCACCTGGCCCATCCACTCGGCATCGCGACGGGCGAGATAGTCGTTCACGGTCACAACGTGAACGCCTGCTCCGGTGAGGGCGTTCAGGTAGGCCGGCAGGGTGGCCACCAGGGTCTTGCCCTCGCCCGTCTTCATCTCGGCGATCTGCCCCTCGTGCAACACCATGCCTCCGATCAGCTGCACGTCGAAGTGACGCATGCCCAGCACCCTCTTGCCGGCTTCACGCACCACGGCAAAGGCCTCGGGCAGCAGTTCGTCGAGAAGCTGGCGCTGCCGGGCAGGACTCCCGGCATTCTCCAACTGCTGGCGAAACTCAGCGGTCTTGCCGCGCAACTGATCGTCGCTGAGAGGGGAGATGTCCTCCTCCAGCAGGTTGATGTCGGAGACGATCGGCTGGTAGCGCTTCAGCTTGCGGGCATTGGGATCACCAAGCAGCAGCTTGAGCATGGAGAAATCCAGCCGAATCGGACCACTCTACCACCGCCATCCTCCCCTGAGTGGTACAGAAGGGAGCTGTGGCAAGGCTTTTCAGGGATCGAAGCCGAGGTCCAGCCAGGGACAGGAGGGCAGATCGAGGTGTCCAGGTCAGGCCGCTTCCATAGGCTGATGGTCCGCCTCCGACGGACTGGCCAGCCGTTGACATCGCCGAGCCCACCCCCTGCCGCGAACGATGACCGGCGGGAACAACCTGATCCTGGCAGGTTGCGACTGATTCGACATCGACCGGGGGCCCTTGGCCTGCAACTGGGGCTTGGACCTGGTGGAATGCCACTCGGAGCGCTCGGACAACTCAAGAGGCTGCTGGATGAAGACAGCTTCTGGGCCCAGGGGCGAAGCCACCAGCAGCTGCGGAGGATGCTCAGCGGCAGCGACGCCGTGGTCACCGCCTGGGGACCGCGCGCCGGTGGCATTGGTAAGGCGAGGGAGCTGGTCGGGTTCGGGAGGGCCACCAGCGACGGACTGTTCCGGGCGGTGCTGTGGGACGTCGTGGTGGCCGGCAGCCACCGGGGCCAGGGGATCGGCCGTCGCGTGGTGCGCGCCCTGCTGGAGGCTCCCGCCCTGGCCCAAACCGAACGGGTGTACCTGATGACCACACGAGGCCAGCGGTTCTACCGCCAACTCGGATTCAGGGACGTCGGCAGCCAGAACCTGCTGATGCTGGATCAGGACCCGACAGAATCAAGCGGATGAAGAGATTCGAACTCTCGACCCTCTCCTTGGCAAGGAGATGCTCTACCACTGAGCTACATCCGCACTGTGGCCAGGTGACCTGACCTATCCGTCGCCAGGCGACCGATCTGACGAGCATGCCCCATGGAGGGGCCCGCGGTCAATTCTTGCCTGAACTCCGGCCGGCCATCGGCTCAGGCAGGTGACGCCTACACCAGCGGCCTGGAGCGGCAGAAGCCCGGGGATGACGAGGCCCCATACGCGACTCTCGATGAGGGTCGGCTCAACCGTGACGACGGGACGTGTCAGGTGCTGCATTCGTTGTGGGTACCACCGCTCCGCGGCAATGTGCCCAGCTTCCCCGAGTCGGCCGCAGGACAGGGCCAGGGCCTTCACCCCTTGCAGCCTGCGCCATTCCGCATTGGAGGCTCTCAGCGCCATCGAAGTCTGTACGGGTGCGCAGGAGCAAAGGCGAAACCCTCGCTACTGCCGGCTGAGGCTTGTCCAAGGCTGCGCAGCCTTCGGGGGCGGTTCGTCCACTCACCATCGCCAGACTGGGTCAGGAAGCGTTCATGAGGTTGCCATCGTTGCCGCTGCCTGCCGACTTGGACCTGATGGGAGGGGACACCGAGCCAACAGTCCGCTCCTGGCCAGCAGCTGCAGCAGGTTGCGGGCACAGTGAAGCCGGCAGCACAGCGAGCAGCAGCCCTGGGACATGGAGCAGATCGACTTGGTGAAGCCATGCTCCCTGGGGAGCCGTAGGCCTTGCCTTCTACCCAGCAGCTGAAGCTCATCCAAAATTCCTCGCTGCCGCGCTTACCGACCCACGGCCGAGATCAGGTCTGCAGGGCCTTGAAGCACCGGCAGCGGAGATAGGTGGCATTGACAACGATCCAGGGGTAACCAGACTCATGGCAGATGCGGCTCACACGCGTAGCGAGGAGCCTCGGCTGCCTGCAGGACTCCACTAGCGGCGCACGGCCTGAGGCGCCAGGAGCCGATCTGGAAATGACTTTCCTGGCTGAGGAGGTTCTGAAACCAGGGGAAGCTGCCCCACTGACATGATCTGACGCCTTGAGGAGCTGAGCATTCAGCAGCTGCCACGCTGGCGAAATGCCTCGGGATGGACAACCACGGAGGGGACGTGGCGTCTGGATGGAGCTCCTCCAGACGAAGTCTGGCCGATGGCGCAGCACTCATCGGGGGTGGATCGGTTGTGAGCTGAAGCACCGAACCCATGGACCGACCCCGCTGTTCCAACTAACTTCGAACCAGGCGTGGACATGGCGGATCAGCCCCAGGACGTGGTGTCTAGAGACATCAGAGCAACGCGGCGCTGATTGACCTCTGCGGAATGCGACTGGATTGACGCTTGCCACATGAACTACGGATGCATTGCAAAACCGCTGATTCACGCAGCAGAGAGAGGGCAAGGCAGGGTATGATCGCGACCACTTTCGAAGAAAGAGTGATTACACCCGAAGAAACAAGATTGAGCGCATCATCATCCACGATGGGGGGCAGATATCGGCCCGAGATTGATGGCCTCAGGGCATTTGCAGTGGTTGCGGTCATCATCAACCATTTCAACAAGGAGATCCTGCCAAGCGGCTACCTTGGCGTGGATATATTCTTTGTAATTTCAGGATATGTGATTACGTCTTCGTTGGCAGACAGAAGAAGCAAGAACTTTGGAGATTTTTTATCCGGATTTTACGAGAGACGAATCAAGCGCCTAGTGCCCGCCTTGGTGGTCTTCGTTCTGATCACCAGCTTATTGATCAGCCTGGTCAATCCAGAGCCACATATAGCACTTGGGATTGGCCAGAAGGCACTCTTTGGAATGTCGAATATATCGCTCTTCAGTGAATCAGCAGACTACTTCTCTCAATATACAGATTTTAACCCCTTTGCCCACACCTGGTCGCTTGGAGTTGAAGAGCAGTTTTACCTCCTTTTCCCATTCCTGATCTGGTTTTCTGGGTTTGGGCGGCAAACCCATAGAGGCGCTCGGAATCTTTTTGTCTGGGTGGGGGCATTTTCGGTTGCGTCATTAATTGGATTTATGTATTTCTATCCAATTAATCAACCTGCCGCTTATTTTCTGATGCCAAATCGCTTCTGGGAGATGGCGGCTGGATGCTTGATTTTTATTGGATATCAGAGGCGGGTCAAGGTTGAGCAAGCACTGGAGCAAGTGCCCCCATTCATTGTCGTGGCAGGCATGGTTGCGGTCATGCTCCTACCAGTCAGCCAAGCAAGAATAGCTACTCTATCAATAGTTGTTCTTTCAGCAGTACTCATCGCTTGCCTCAAGAATGGAACTGCAGCATTTAAGGTTTTCACGGCAGAAAAAGTAGTCTACGTTGGTTTGATTTCATATTCACTGTATCTGTGGCACTGGGGAGTGCTTGCAATCAGTCGTTGGACGATTGGGATTCACTGGTGGTCAGTTCCAATCCAAGCAATCACGATTCTCGTGTTAGCGATCGCTTCATACAAATTTATTGAAAGGCCCTTCAGAAGCATTCAAGTGGCCAATGGAAGAAGACCAATTACAATTGTGGCCGGGCTGGGCGCTTTACTGGCCTTTTCAATTCCGATAACCATGGCAGCAGAAGAAGCGGAAGAGAACACAAATCACATCTTTCTAGGCGTTAAAGCCAATCTAAAAGGGCGAGGCGGCGAATCCCTGACGTATCAATATAAGATACCTGGCGCAACTGGACGCTGGGCTGGAGAAGACTGTGTCTTGTCAGGCAATGAAGAAGTTGGCAAGAATATTAGCATTTCTGATTGCACTTTGGGCAGTTTCACTAATGCTAAGAAAAGAGTTCTGGTGATCGGAAATTCGTATTCCGCTTCATTTGTTGAAGCATTCGATGATCTGGTCAAGAGGGATCAATATTCTGTCACCATAACTTCATCATGGGGTGCTTCACCTGCAAAGGAAGTTAAAAGCACTCCAGAACAAGAAGATACGGAGGCAAATGACTATTACTGGAATTCAGTGATTCCCAAGATGATAGCCAAGCTCCAGCCTGGAGATGTTGTTTTTTCGATCTTCAAGACCGATGATTTTGCGCCGAAAGAAATGTCCCCAGACAATACGAATGCAATTAGGACTGTGGAGCAAGGAATAGCCAATCTTTCCGACCACTTGTCGGCCCGAGGAATTGGATTTATTTTCCTTCATACACTTCCCTTTGAGCGAGAGGCCAATTGCACGCCTGACATGGCAATTCCTCAGTGGTATGCACCGCCGTGGAGCAATAGATGCGTAATACCCAATAAAGAGCAAACCCTAACAAGGCGAAAAGAACTTGACAGGGCCCTTTTCCGATTGAGTGAAACCAATAAAGTAAAGATAATTGATCTAATAGATATCTTTTGCCCCACACATCTATGCACATATGTAACGCCTGAAGGAATGATCCTTTACCGGGATGAATGGGGGCATCCATCGATTGAAGCGGCAAGAAAGTCAGAGGGAATAATACGCAAAGCTATTCTGGAGACTGCGGCTGAGATACGGAAATGAAGCCTCGGCCAATGTTGACTATCCAGTCCTGGGTCATTTGCCCTGGCTTCACCGAATGTTGATTCCTCAATTCCTCAAGTAAGATAATCACGGTCTCAGCTGCCAGATCAAGCGACTGCAAGTCGTTTTAATCTCTTCCTGTACTGCCAGCAGGGTGACGGAAGTTACTACGATTGCCAACCTTACTTCGGGCTTCCTGAAAAGAGTCAGATTGCTTGCACCACAATGGATCAGAGCGGTTCGCGGCGGTAAGATGTGCGCAAATCGGCCCAATCCAACCGAAAAGCCGCCCAGGGTTTTCCACATTATCGGCGTGAGCATCGTCACCAGCTCCCGTTTGAGGATTTCTTCCTGCCGTTTGGCGGCAAACTCACGGGTGACAATCGCTGGATCAAGCTCGCTGAGCTCGTTCCCTGGGATGAACTGGAAGATGACTATGCGTCGCAGTTCTGCAAGGGCTTTGGAGCGCGTGCCAAGCCTTTTCAAATGGCGTTGGGCGCCCTGATCATCAAGGCGCGCCTTGGGGTTACAGATGAAGAACTGGTGGAGCAGATCAAGGAGAACCCCTATCTCCAATTCTTCATCGACCTGGAGGTGTTCCAATATTCAGCACCGTTTGATCCATCCATGATGGGCTGTTTTCGCAAGCTGCTGCCGGAATCAGTGGTGAACGACTGCAACGAGCGGATCGTGCGCCATGGTCTGAACGTGATTCGATCCGCAGAATCTCAAGATCTTGACGAAAACGACCAAAGCCGTGGATCTACCAGTGTTGACGAACAGCGCACGCCATCTGTCAAGGCATCGCCCGACCAGGGTTCACTGCTGATTGACGCCACTTGCGCTCCGGCAGATATCCGACACCCAACTGATCTCTCGTTGCTCAATGAAGCCAGGGAAGTCACCGAGACACTGATTGATGCGATGCACACTCATGTTAGAGATGCCTTTGGGCATAAGCCTCGCACACACCGCAAAAAGGCCAGGCAGCAGTTTCTGGCGGTTGCCAAAAAGAAGCGGCCTCGCATCAGCAAGATCCGTAAAGCCATCAAGCAGCAGCTCGGCCATCTGGTGCGCAATCTGGCCAGTATTGATACCCTGATGGCCTGCGGTGGAAGCCTTCTGTCGGCCGGTCGGCACTTATACCAGAAGCTACTGGTGTCAGTGAGCTGGTCCGTCAGCAGAGTATTCTCTACCACACCAACAGCAGAAGCATCCCTCACAGGATGGTCAGCTTGGTACAGGCTCATATTCGGCCTATCGTGCGCAAAAAATCTCGCTGCAATGTTGAATTCGGGGCCAAGATCTCAATCTCCGTCACAGGTATTGGATTCACGTTTCTCAATCGCCTGAGGTTCGACCCCTACAACGAAGGAGAAGACATAAAGGCTCAAGCAAGCGCCTACCGCCGCCGATACGGTCACTACCCCAAAGTGATCTGTGCAAACCAGATCTATCGCACTAGAGCGAATCGAGCCTTCTGTCAGCGACATGGAATTCGATTGAGTGGCCCGCGCCTAGGGCGGCCCAAGAGCGATCCTGAGTTGGTTGCCGCAGAGAAACAGCAGTTTCTTGATGACCAGCGGCAAGGCAACACCGTTGAAGGAAAGATCGGCCAAGGCAAGCGGCAGTATAGATTAGGTATGATCCGTGAGAAGCTCGCGGTGACCCACGGTTAAGCCATCGCGTTGAATGTGCTGGTCATGAACCTCAAGAAGCTGCTGGAGCTTCTTTTTGTTCAGTCAGACCGCGAGCTCACTTTCTCAGGAAGCCCCAAGTGAATACACAACAGAGAAGAAAGGATGCTAAAAAGGCGCAAAGCAGAAATCATGCAATGCGTATCTGGAGGAGGAGTTGTAGCGAATGAGAGTTTACTGACAATCAAGTAATGAAAGTCTCAACTTACCTCTGGAGCAGGGCTGTTGGCAAAACGCACCTGGCCGATGGAAACACGATGAAGCCATTTTCGATAATCCCGTTCAGAGGTCGTTGTGCCAAGGAGACCTTGGTGCAGCTGCAGCAGAATCCTGACGGCTAACGACTGCTGGTGACTGACGACAACCGCGTGGCGGAAACCTGAGCCAATACCATGACCAGCGCAGGCCTCCTGGACATCCATCAGAGATTCAAGGAGAGTGCCTTATAGCTGGGCATCACGTGCAGCAAAGAAGGCATGGGTTGCCATTCAGGAGGGAATGCTCTGCACAAGCGGGAGATGCCCCGCAGTGCCCAAGCAAGTCCGCCCTAACACCAGCCAAAGCATCGCAATGACCTCAATCACAATAGATGATAAAATATGTGGAGATTAGCTACTCACTAGAGACGCTGCATAGGCTAGCCAGGGTCTCTTCGTCCTCACATTCGTGAGACACTCCGCAAGCCTGGCGCAAGAGTTTGATGTCACGCCACGTCCTATCGCGAGCATGCTCGGTATACAATGGTAGAAAACTAAAATGATGCATCAACAGTATCCGTCTCCAGAAGCCGTCACATCTGAGCAGGTCCACTCACGGGTCGGGGAGTGTATAATCACTCTGGCGACAATGCCAACAGGCAGTGGCAGATAGGAGATAGCCAATGAATTCTCAGAATCCTGAGTCCAGCACTGTTGCCTGGTCGGAAATAAACTACTGTCCCATCAATGGGATGGCTGACGCCTTTTATTCGTTTTTTGTCCTTGATGAAAGGATTTACTCTGTCCATCGCCGGTTCAATCTTGACATCCCTCGCATGAGCCACACTGCGGAGCTTTACTCCAGTGTGATCATACTAAGCGAATACAGCGATAAAGATGGAAATCTGGAGAAGTTGAGCGAAGAGCAGCTAACGCATGGGGAAGACCCAAGGGTTGTTTCGTGCGGAATAAATGCCTTTATTGTCTGCTTTAGTGGATCATACAAAACAAGCGGCAATACCTCCAGCATCAAAGTCATTCAATTACCATCCAGGCTCGAATATCAAGCAAACCTGCCCGATAACCTTAAGCCCGGGAAAAACTGGCAACCATTCATCAAGGAAGGAATACTCCATGTTATTCATGGCTTCTCGCCTTTCATTATTCTTAAGTTTGACGGTAGCGGCGCAGCTCACATTGAACATTATTGCGAAACTGAACTCGGCATTCCTGCCCCTCACGATGGCTACACAATGTTCAGAGGAGGAAGCAATGGCCTTACTCTCAAATCAGGTGTTGTTGGGGCAGGCCATCTAACCACAAGCAGACATGAGCATCGGCCTTTCATCTGGGGAATCTCTGAATCGAAAAGGCTCAGAGTCATCATTCCCACCAAAACTTCAGGTTTTCGCGAAAAAGGATTCAATGTTATAGACCCAACATCTTTATTCCTCTGGAAAGAGAAACTCTACTTCGGCATATGCGCCTCTGAGAGAGAATGGTTTTTTGGTCAACGATTCTGGAATCTATTGATTCAGATACCTGCGGCCCCAATCACGCAAAGCACCGCACCCCTTGAGCAAGCAGCAAAGTTGATCGAGAATAGCCTATCTAGCATTGGAGCCAGAAGCGATATTCCAGCAAGTATAACAATAATTCCAGAGCAGTTGCATAGCGACTATCCACTATCTCGAACAACCGACGGGATTGGTAGCTCTGACGCAGAAGGATGCCTCGCTTACGGTCCCTATCTAAAGATCAAACACGAACGCCACTATGTTGCCATCGTGGCCTACTCATGTGAACATCCGTATGGGACAGAGGAAGTGGGTGTTTTTGATATCAGCATCAGCCTCGAAGGGGCTGTAGAAACGCTGGCAGAATATCGCCTCCACGGAACGGACAGGAAGTTGAGCGAATTCGAGATAACATTTTCTACTGTAGGGAAAATAGGATATTCCCTGGAAACTAGGATATTCGTAAACAAGGAGTCAAGCCTAGAAATCTATGACATCAGACTTGCCGAAGTACCCCGACAAGTCTCTACCCAGAGAGCCATCATCTGTGAATAGTCATGCGCCCACTGATTACGGCCATAGTCACTCACTTTGAATCATGATTCAAGCGATATCTCATTTATGAATCCATGCAGAAAGGTCCGTTCGGCAGTGCAGAAACGGGGGACGACTGTCACGGAACATCATTTATATGTTCTTGCCTGAGTCCGTGCGTCAAAGACAACTCTCCCAGCATTCATGCGCTTGCAAGCTGATCCCGATCACAGCTGAAGTAGCCATGGCAGACTCTTCACATCTATCGGCTTCATCGTCCAAGTGCCGGAGCCATTGCTGATCTCGCAATATGGTGCCGGCCGCCATGAAAGCCATGTTTGTGATCCAGGCCGGTGATCAGGCGCAGGGCCACTGGCAGCGGGTCAAGCAGATGCTGCGCAAGCAGTACCCCACCGCTGTGCCGGTGATGGAGGACGCCGAGGGCGACGTGCTGGCGTTCCTGCACTTCCCCAAGGAGCACTGGCGCAAGGTCTGGAGCACCAACCCACTCGAGCGCCTGAACAAGGAGATCAAACGCCGCACCAACGTGGTCGGCATCTTCCCCAACGACCCAGCCATGATCCGGCTGGTGGGCAGCCAACTGCTGGTGCAACAGGAGGCATGGCGGCTGGAGCGGCGCCGGTCTTTCTCCGAGGCAACCATGGCCAAGATCCCGGAGGCAGAAGAGCCGCTGGCGCTTACCGATACTGATCCTGCCGAGAAGGCGGCAGCAGCCATCAACTGAACCGGAGCGCTCCAGCCTCGATCTATAAGAATCCCGTCGATCGATGAGTTCCACATTCAGTGATCAGGGTCATAGTGAATCGATGGAGCTGCGCAATCAGCTTCCAGTTAGTCATCCTCTAACTGCTTCTGTTCATCCTCCAGAAAGGATCACAGGCCCTTCTCAGTAACACCACTTGAAGGTGCACTACCATAAACGACGATTCTTCCCAAGCTGTTCCTGGCTGTTGTGCTGATGTTCACGCTGATGAGCCCTGCTCATTGCACTGGGGCCATGGGTATCCTCAGCGGCCTGCCGCCAACGGACATGCTGGTGGAGGTACGTGAACGCTCCCGCGCAGAAGGCCCCCTGTTCAAGGCCATCCAGGCGGGCCGCCTGGATCACGACGGCCAGAATGTCGGCTCTCCCTATGGCTACGGCAGCTCGGCTGTGGCTGGCATCAACTCACTTGGCTTCTGCCTCTGGCTGCAGCAGTTGTAGAGGGACTGGGTCGTGATCCGGCTCAAGCGGTTGGGTGACTCATACGCTGGCCGCTGGCGAACTTGACCGCACGCGCCGGTGTCCCAGATCAGGTTGATGGTCGTCGTCTTGGCTCTTTGTGCACGGGACAGACCGGAAGGACTGCAATGCTGACGCAGGGGGGGATAAGATCAAGCCAGATCCATACCGCCAGCCGGTTGGAAGTCAAACAATTCAATCAACAGAGCGAGTCCGATGGAAGTTTCTGATTTTTACAAATTGTTCGACCCAACCAAAGCCGAGATTCTGATCCTGGATGAAGAGACCATTAAACTGGGCGATCATGTGGATTTTTTTTATGCATATTTCATGCTGGATGAAGTTTTATACTCCGTGAATGGGAGATTTCCCGTACAGCCCTACTACAATTTAGGAAAACCTGATTTTCATGATGACCGTGTATTTCTGAAGCGGTATCACAAGGCCGATAACGGATACGAAATCGACGACATCGTGGACCTTGGCCCAGGCGGGGATCCCAGAGTTGTCTCCGATGGAACAAACGCATATGCCATTATCATAACAGTCCATATAAACGAAAAGGATCCACTTGGCGCCTCGCTTTATGATGTTCGCGAAGGGCGAAGAGTGGCGATACGCGTTCAAGACCCTGATTTTACATATGGAAAGAATTGGCAGCCCTATCTGTGCAACGGCGAATTGTTTTTTGTGCATCAACTAACGCCATTCCGAATCTACAGAGTCAATATCAAAGACGGGACCGCTGAACTCATACGTGAAGTCGATATAAGTTTTAAACTACCTCAGTTTCACTCAAATACGCATTTCACGGATTCGTCTCAAAGCTTTCCCATGTTCAGAGGTGGAAGCAACGCGCTAGAGAGGGATGGCTTGATTTATGGCCTAGGCAGGGCAACATCCCAGAGATACAGACATCATCCCTTTTTTTGGTCGGCACGCGATGGCAGTGACCTCACAATCGTCATGACCGGTTTTTTTTATGACTTTTACCGATGTGGTTTCAATATAATTGATCCTACAAGTGTTTTTTATCACAATGGCAACCTTTACATTGGGCTGTGCTGTACGGAGCGTGATTGGGCCCACAATCAGGAGCTCCTGCACCTATTAATAGTTTTTAGAGGCGATGAATATAAGTCTGGAATGCGGCTATCTGAATTTTTTGAAAAGCGAGCCATTTGTGAAAAGGGAGGACTTCCAAACCTCAGTCGTCATATGTTTTTTTGCATCGAGATGCCCTGTGGCATAACGAGCATTCATGAATTTGGTGGCCGTGTTTCAGTAGGAGAACGTGGGCATCTTGTTCACGGACCCTACCTGCCAGTTAAAGCCAAAGGTCGATTCTGTGCAGAGCTTAGCTATTTAACAAAGTCGATTCATCCAGATGAGATCATTGTCGGAAATTTTGAAGTTACTGCATGCAAATTAAATGATAGCGGCGAAGAGATTGGCTTCGAAACACTTGGGGTGGTTGACTTGGTATCTACCAACATGTCTATGCGGGAAGCCCGTGTGGAATTTGATACAACTTTCAACCTTGGCGATCTATTGGAGTTTCGTGTGTTCGTGGAAGACGGTGTCTTGTTAAACGCATATCATATCCGCACATGGAGCACTGTCGACACTCCGATCAGCAACTTATCCACACCTCTAATTTAGGCAGAGATGGACAGAAGCTGCTGGATATGATGAATCAAATAAGCCAGAAATAGGCCCTGGCAGAGTGTTTAGGTCTAAGTTAAGACCCCGACTTCAGCGCAAGGTACAACTGATTCAAGCAGTCTCGGCTTGGTTGAATGAGTTGAATGAAAAGTCACTTCATGTGATCAAAAGCCACGCATCTACTCAGTAAATACACGGTGACCTGTGCCGTAAGTCTTCACATAGTGACGCGCATCCTTCCATCGCTTGTGGCTAGAGGCGATCCATTCTGGAATAGAATAGTCATTGTTGCTGAGCAAGTCGATGATGCGTACCGCGCCATATTTCCGTACAAACCCAGAGGGCGTGACAAAAAAACCGCTTAGCTCTTCATCAACACAAAAATCTGGCGGGTCAAACTTCCGCTGCTGGAGATGTAGATAGGCTAGCTCATTCAGAACAACAGATCCGCCCGGTCTCCACCAAGCCTGATAGGTATGCCCGTCCTCCCAGAAGAAAGCCTGCACGAGGTGGTCTTTCGTTGAGCCCCCCACCCCTGGGGCCCAGAGTACTAGGCGACGACACGTTGGATCAAGGTCCCCCAGCAAGCCGCGACTGGGATACTGAGGAATCGATAAATCACGAAACCGCTTGTTCATTCCAGGCATCTCATCAAAATCCCATGACTCCGGACTAGAGAGTACTTTTTTATAATAATATTCGTCGCAATTGAGCATAAAGCACTCATTAATCGATGAATTGTTCCGGTATAATGTAAGATGTCCACGCGTGAACACTTTATCGTAGGCGTCGAGGACATCTGATGTAGCAAATTTTCTTAGGTCGCCAAATATAATGTCTAAATCACAATGCCCCCAAAAGTCATAGCCATCAAGGAGGCCCTCCGCAGACAGAACAAATCCATACGTAGGCTTAAAATCACAGAGCTTGTATGGCCGTTCAAGGGCAATAGGGAAATCGAACCGGCTTTGGATCAACTGACGAAAGCCATCGAAATCGATTGCGATGAGCTTGACATTCTCTGGGACGCCATCCAAGTATCCGCAATCAGTGAAGATGAGCCAATCAATCGTAGGATTCCTTGCACATGTATGGAATACGAGATCAATATAGGCCGGCCACCCCCCGAAATAAGCACATACAAGACAGATCGAATGCTTCACTACAATCTTAGGTAACAATGATTGATTAAAATCACGCCCTCAGAGGCAACTCAACATAGGCCGTGGAACTAGGAATGAGCAACGCGTTGGACTCATCAACCCGCTGCCGGATCTCCCCATAAACGCCTTCATACCTCTGTCGGAGCCTCTCAGGAAAAGTTTCGCCCGCTCGATCACGGGCCTCCTTCCCCCAGAGATGAGTGCCACCTTTGCCGGCAAGTTCATTGAGCGTGCTATCGAACTGTGGGGCGTAGTAAAGCCCAGTCTGAAATCCACAGGACCACATCCTAAAACCCAGTTCGTGGTCGTAACCCATCCCAGGATTTCCTGGCTCAGAAAACGAAAAGTCCCATCCCCCAACCGCTTGAAACGCGCTCTTGCGAATAAAGTATGGTCCAATATTCACACTTTCGATGAACATGAATGGAAGACCAGTGTGGGGATCGATGGTAGGAATCTGATTCTCGCAGACAGGCATATTCTGGTCAAAGTCAAATGTTTGGAAACATTCATCAATCCAGGAATATTGACGGAACCCCATGAACCCTCCCAAACAGCCGAGAGAGGGATAGGCGTTAAAAAGAGCCAGTGCTCGCTGAATCCAGCGGCCATCTGGAGGCAATAAGTCGTCATCTTGAATCATGCATATAAACTCTCCTCTGCTCAGCGAAATCGCTCTGTCAGAGGCGCGGATTTCATGAAGGTCATTCGAGAGGAGCACGAAATCGTTGCGTCGCAAGAGATGCTTGGCCCAACGCTCACGTGATCCATCAATTGAACCGTCTTCGCAAATAATGATCTCTTCTACTTCCGCCTGCCGAAGCCCACGCATGATCTGATCTATGTTCTTGACATGATTGAATGACTGGACGATGAGTGAAAGGCGGGGATTTTCTTCGTAAGGGAAAGTGCGTGCTCTTTGCTTGGCTCGCTTCACCATTGCCGTCAGTCGTCTTTCACGCCATCCCTTCACAGCTCGGTGCAACGACCTAAAAGGTTTGAGCAGATCTGCGAGTCGTCTCATCCGGTCACCTGATCCACAGCTCTTTTGGCAACACCGATCGGCTGCACCTCGCGGAAGAACCGACCAGCATCAGCCCCTAGTTCATGGCATACAAAATCTCGCCATGCATTGACGAAGTGAATCTTGACGGGAGTGGGTTGCTCAAGTACTGACCACGGCTTGGCGAAGACAAAATGCAACGCATACACACCAGCGAACTGCCCCTTGCTGAAGCGACGCTGCATTCGGTGATCCACCCAGGGAGAATCCTCAAAGAAACCAAAATTATAGGGATGACCTACCTTCAGGACTGGGATGTCATGAATCGCCGTTGCAAAGGCTAGCAAGTCCTGGTCGGCCTCAAAACACCCATGACATTGACGGAAGATCTCGACACACTTCTCAAAGAGGCCCATCTTCGCCATCGCGATGTTGTTCCAATAGATGATCCCTGCCTGCGCTTCGTACCTCCTCCAAATTTTGCGTCGTGTCAAGCCCAGCGTGGCCGCAACAGTCTTGGGGCTGAAGTCAAACTCCTGGTTCAGCTCCTGACGCTTGTGCATGAGTGTGCGAGCCAGCGAACCCACCGGTCTTGCCGCATATCCCCTGGTCCGCTTGAAAAGGGACTTCAGGCGGGGGATGTCGAAAGGTTCCGGTCCAAACACATCCCCGTCAACCTCAATGCTGTAGTCATAGCCGCGCTCCGCCAGCAACTCCGGTGCTTTCAGTGGATAAAATACCTCAACAGGATAACGATCCTTGTTCGTCCCCTGGGTGACGAAGCGGCCCGCCTCATCCACATCGATGAGCTCAATCCCGTAGCGCCTGATCAACTCGTGGGATTCGGGGCTGAAGGTCCTGATCGTGCCAAGTAGAAAGTATGCGAGTTCAGGATGCCACCGCTGAAACGACCGAAGAGCCATCACCGCAGTCGGTACATAGGCGTCGTTGGCGACAGCATAGAAAGCAATAGAAGAGGTCATGAGCAATCCCTCACCTGACAGATTCTTCCGCCGGCACCAAGGGATAGGAGAGAAGGCACCGCCTTTGCTTCTGAACAGTGCTCACTGGGCTGGCTGGCCGGCCTGACATCAACCATATTCAAGAGATTCTGTTGAGGTAAGTCAGAATGCTCCATGCCCTGGCAACGCCCCATGCACCCGATGGATGCATCATAGGGGATCACAGAGATAGGTCTTTGCAGTCGGCACACCTGAGCTGGTCCATGGATCGCCTTCCTTGGATTCAAAAGGTTAGCTCTGGTTCCAAGAGGTGCTTTCCGCAATTGCAGACGCAATCCTCTCAGGTGCTCTTGCCAACAGCATGAGCGCGCAAGCCTCATACAGAAATTTCGTAAGCGAGCCTCCGGTTCCATGAAGTCACCACAACGTGTTGAGGGCATCAACCATTTCCAACTGTAGAAATCCGCAGCTTCTTCACCCTCAGCAATCCAGAACCCCTTGACTCGCCGATTACGCACCTTCATATGCGCCACTGAGCACAGCCACAAACGGAAACCGACGTCTCCGACCTCAGTCAAAAACCTGTCTCGAAATGGTGACAGCACTGGTGTCAAAGTACTGAATCACCTCAACCCACCGTCCATTCCATCATTGGTGTTCAGTTCCGCAGCCCAAGCGGACAGCCAACCAGGGTGAACCTCCATCACACTCTGTAGAACAGGGTAGAGTTCCGCTGTCAAGCACGATACACTCATTCCAGCAAGCTCACCCTGATGTCCCAGTCATTCAAGCTTCTTTCTCATCTTGATCAGTTGAGCGGGATCAAAACTGGCGCCTATCGGCCACCAGTAATGGTGGACATCGACCCTGTCGATGGCTCATGCAACCTTGATTGTGCTTGGTGCTGTCAGGCAGCCAGCAGAGAATCAAGACCCAGCAGATTCATGCCTGACTCAACGATGGAAAGGCTGGGCTCATTCAGCAAGTCCTGGGGAATTCGGTCGTGGCGCATCGCCGGCGACTCGGAACCACTTCTGAACCGCAATATCTCAGTCCTGCTTGAATCAGGCAACAGCAACTCAATCCCTATGGGATTAATCACGAATGGAGTATTCCTGAACAGGTTGAATAAAGATGATCTCAAGAAGCTCAATTGGCTTGGCGTCTCTCTAGACGCCGCTACGGCCGCTACGTGGTCGTCATTGAAAAGAGAGACTCCTGATAAGTTTGACCAGATTTTAGAAAATATCAAGAATGCGCGTGCTCTGGCCCCCGACCTGGATATCTCAATCAAGTTCCTTCGCTGGAGCTCGGCCGACAACTTGATTAAGTCTGACTTTGTTGTTAACGAATTTGCGCCTACCTTCAAGCATGCAAGCGACGACAACGAAGTATTTTCTAACGAGAACGAAGTAGATTTATTTTCCAGCCTTGCCGACGAGCTCAACGTTAGAGCCATTATCAAGAACGCTTATCCAAAGGATTTTCCCTCACACTATGGCTTTGAGTCCTGCAGGGCAACTGCATTGGGCGGTGTTTTCGATGCAAGCCACAATTTTCACCTCTGCTGTGATGCGCGAGGCGTCTATGTTCTCACCGACGACTACACCCGTGACGACTGGAATGAACTGCCAAGCCTGTGGGGCGGCAATCAGCACCAAGAGCTGATCGGCTCCATCCAGCCACAGCAGTGCATTGGGTGTGCTAAGTACAAAATTAATGAGGTTATTGAAAAATATATTGTGAAAGAACATTCAGACAATACTTTTATTTAGAATTTGCCAAGACCCCATGGGCCAAGGAGGCTTCAGTGCATGAGGCCTCCTTGGCAGTCGCTGGAAGCGAGTACTTGCGCAAGCTCAGTATTTCATAACTTTATGTCACCACTTGATTTTTCAACGCAATTTTCCTGATTTTCCTGCAAAACAGAAAGACTTGAGCATAAGTAAACTGATTAGCGCCAGTCATCAGACAGCCACATCCACCGGCATCGACCATGAATCTTGAGAGGTTTGCAGAGCAATTTTCGCACGAAAATGCTGAAGTCATCTATTTATCCGAGAAGTGTGCTGAGCATAATGAATATGTTGACTTTTTTTATAGCTTCTTTTTTTTGGAAGATACATTATATTCAGCCAATGGCACATACCCCCTCCTGCCTTACTATGGTATCGGCAATAAAGAGTTTCATGATGACGGAGTAATCCTGAGGAAGTACACAAAGATAGCTGGTAGACTGGAGGTCTCTGAGACGTTTTCGCTTGGTCCCGGTGGAGACCCTAGAACTGTTTCAAACGGGATTGATGCTTATGTCTTTATCATCGGAAATCCATTTTCTGACTTTCAGACTCTCATCTACGATGTCAGGAATAAACGAAAAATCAAGCTGACTTGCAGTGATCCTGATTTTAAGTTTGGCAAGAATTGGCAGCCATATATCAAGGATGAACGGCTTTTTATTGTTCATGAAATCACACCCTTCCGTATTATGGAAGTGGATTTGGCAGGCGGCACCTTGAGCCAAGTGCTGGAAGTTGATATCTCATTTAAAATCAATCAGTCTCATGCCCCATCCTCGTTTCACTATCCCTATCCATTCTTCCGTGGAGGCAGTAATGCCATTGCCGAAGATGGCAACATCTTTGGGGTGGGAAGAGCCACTTCAGAAAGATACAAACATCATCCATTCTTCTGGAGATTTGGAGAGAACCAAAAGCTGCTGATTCTCTTTACAGAATTCTTTTATAAATTTCAAAGATATGGCTTTAATATTATTGATCCAACATGTCTCTTCCTGCACGATGATGGGCTTTATTTTGGCTTGTGCTGCAGTGAACGGGATTGGGCCCACGGACAGGAAGTCTTGAACCTCTTGGTTCGTTTTTCTCAAAGGCCAATTACACCAGGCAATTCTTTAGAGTCCTATTTTCTCTCAAAGGTTCCCACTGAGTCTAACGGCAAGCCAAATCTTGACCGCCACCTCTTCTTTTGTATTGAGATGCCTACTGCCGTGAGCAGTGTGCATGAGCTTGGAGGTCGTCTTTCTCTCGGGCTTGAGGAAGGACATCTGTTCCATGGACCATACATAACAGTTGAAGCTGAATCGGAGTATTATGCAGAACTAAGCTATCTAACCCTAGATTCCACGGATGAGATTATTGGATTTTTTGATGTAACTTCCAGTCGACTTGACTCAGCAAGAGTTCAACATGACTTTCACACACTCGGCATGGCTGAGGTCCAGTCCCGCCAAGGATCCATGGCAACCTCTCGAGTAATTTTCAACACCGTTGGATCGATTGGCAAGCTGCTGGAATTCAGATTCTTTGTACGCCAAGGTGTGAAAGTCAACGCATTTCATGTGCGGACACAACGCATACAACCTGAAGATCTTTGTTGAATTTTGGCATTACACGCAGTCTTCAGACATACTATTACGTTTTAAAACTGGCTTCAGGGTAATCGGTGGGCTACGATCTGATGACTCTCCATCAGACCTTGAAGATCCTCGTCACAGCCTGGGAGCTCCAACAGAAGGAGCATCGTGGAATTGCCGTATTTTCAAAGAATCTGATCACTGCCCTGCGTGAACTAGGACATGAAGTATGGATATTGACAGAATTTGCCCCCAAGCAAAAGGAAGCCAAAAAGAGCACGGTAGGCAGTGAGGCCCTGCGTCTGATTAGAGCGTCAGAAGTTGTCAGTCGCCTTGGGCTTCACAATCGCAGAACTGATACCCAATCAGATGAAAGGGGCAGGCTGGCCAAATTACTAAGACTTCCCACCGCATCTTCTCTATTAAAGCTAAAGTTTTCTTTATTATACAATTTTCTCAAGAGTCCTTTTGGACTTGTGGCAAAAGGGAGGAAGATCAGTATGTTTCCTCGATTTTACTTTAATGATAGCCCGTTCCTGAATGAAGAGAGGACTAGTTATCTTTCTAATATTTCTGGTATTGTCTCCATTGAAGACATATTTCTTCGATCAGATATTGCGTCTCAGGCCGAGAAACTAAAGCCATTTTCAATCATAACTAATGACTTCGACCTCTTGATCAAAACCTGTCCGCATTACATCACACTTGGAACGAATGGCGAAAGAACCCTTGATATTGTTCATGACTTTATACCTTTGCTGCAAATCCCCTCAGGGAGGCCTGCAATCCAGTTTGCAGGCTCTTTGAGTATCAAGAGCAGAAAAGCATACATTTCTGAGCATACTCGCTCTCTGTACACTACATTTTTTCCTTTTCACGAATCTCAGCCTTCAATAGTAGTTGTTCAGCCTCCCTCAATTCGGCATGCTCAATATAATGAGCAAACGCTGACTACCACCACTACGAGCGTGGGAAGAGACGGGCTGCTTCGAAAGGAATTTACAACATTACAGGCATTTAAATTTCTGCTATTTAACTCTGCACTTGAGCCCCGGAAAAACGTCGAACTTATCATCAGATCATTTCAAGCTTCTGGCCTGTCCCGCACTGGTTACAAGCTGGTCATTATGGGAAAGATTATCGATACAGATTATTCCATGAGCATGCTCGGCATGGCCTCCGACACCATCATCTTTACAGACTATGTTAATGATGTAGTAAAGGCTCAGGCTTTCTTGCAGGCAGCATGCGTCGTCAGTGCTTCTGCTGCCGAAGGATTTGGGATACCTGTTCTGGATGCTGCTTGCATGGGCACTCCTGTGTTG
This sequence comes from Synechococcus sp. UW140, assembly GCA_943369245.1. Lineage (GTDB taxonomy): Bacteria > Cyanobacteriota > Cyanobacteriia > PCC-6307 > Cyanobiaceae > Regnicoccus_A. Next base: position 32,014 of record CALRMN020000002.1, read on the forward strand.
GCCAGCAGTATTCCATCCCATCATGAAATCAACAATCTCTACGACTTTAACAAATACATACACGTCATTGAGAATTATGATATTGAGGACTGGAGAGCGGCTATGCTCGCAACCTGTCAAGAGCAGTCTGGCAATAACCGCAGCTACACAGAAGCATCTACAGTCAATCTCCTTAGGTCCAGATCTAAACGCTTTGATGAGATGTATGAAAAGATATGGTCAGACTTCTGCGCTACTCTTCGCGTCAGCGTTGAAGGCTAAGAGCAGTATCTAAATTAGAAAAGGAAGAGTTTTCCGAGCGCGATTCATCAACCAAATGCCAAATACAATACCCAGTATGTTTAGAATAAACATAGAAAGAACTTGCCCCCAAAGGATCCCACCGTGCATCAGACTATGCCTAAGTGGACTCAAGACACGATACAACGGGTTGATATCAGCAGTCCAGGCCAGTGGGCCCAGATTTTTTTTATCATATAGAATTGGAGAAAGAAGGAATAACAGTTGCAGGGCTATGGGTACAAGTTGATAAAGATCTCGATAGCGAGCGCCCAACAAGCAAACGATCAGGGGTACCCAGTATAGGATCAATATTAAGTTCACCAACGGTAACCATGAGAACAATAAGAAGTTGGCCAATAATGAATGTCGAAAAAACATCAGACCCAGCAACACAAGCCCAAATGATTGGACAAAAGTCTGAATCTGGAAACTCCATTCTTCCAGCGTATAGAAGATGGGATTAAGATTGGTGTTTTGCACATGAGCTGAATTTTGTTCGAATAAGTTAGGCGCAGCGCTGATTGCACCGGCAATTGAATTCCAAATCACAAGGCCCAGCCCCAGGTAAACAATGTAAACCTGAAAATCTTCAACCTTAAACACCGTTCCGTAAACAAGGGCCAGTGCCGCAATCGACAACATGTTCGAAAAACCTAACCAGAAGCTGCCAAAAAAAGTTCGTGCAAATCTGGCACGTGTACGTGATGTTGCCGTAAACCACCAGACCCTGCGTGTACGCCAGGCATAATTAAGAGTATCAGTAATTGATGCCATGGTAGTAGTCAAGTGCCCCTTCGAGTTGCCCATCATAAACGATCGTCCCCTGATCAAAAACAATTCCGCGAGAGCAGAACTGGTGCAGCAAGACATCAGAATGAGAGGCAAGAATCAACGTCCCTGCTTTTCCAATGAACTCTTGCATCCTTTCCTGAGCTTTGTCAAAAAATCGACTATCACCGGCTCCAAAACCCTCGTCAAGCGCGAGACATTCATGCTTCGATTCAGTCAACACTGAAAATAACAACCTAGAAGCCATTCCCTCGCTATAGCTTTTAACGGGCAAATGAATAAAGTCTCCGAGTCCAGAAAACTCAAGGACATTGTCGAGAAAAGCCTGGAAGCCACGAAGATTGCTGTGACTAAGCAGATAGTGAGCCTTAACAGCTTGAACACCACTGAGCTCTGGGCTAGTGATGAAGCTCTTCTGGATCATAGGAAACACATCACATGAGGCTTTAAATGACCCAGAAGTAGCAAAGTATATTCCCGATATAAGCTTGAGAAAAGTGGACTTCCCAGCCCCATTGTGTCCGATCAAGGCAACCCGCTCTCCATGCCTGATCGTGCAAGTGATTCCCCGCAACGCCTCAATAACAGCACCCGAACGGGAGTGCCTGAGTTTACCTCCGGTCACAGAACGAAGCAGTGCTGTCTTGAGGCTGCGGGTCTCAGACGAGGTCACAGGGATCCTCAACCAGACATCTCTCAGCTCAATCACCGGATCAGTGGATTGATGACCGTCTTGATCTCGTCCTGTTGACGCTGGAGAGTCAAAGAGGCCGCCAGCTTGAGTCCCCGAGTTGACAGCTGATTCCATAGAGAGTGGTTGTTGACTAATTCAATCACGCCATGGCTCAGATCCTCTCCATTGCCTGTATGGTCGAAAAAAAGAGATGACTCATGATGAAGTTCCTTGTGCACTGGAATGGCGCTGATCAACGTTGGCAGGCCTTCCGCCTTAGCCTCAAGTACGGGGTAATCGAAACCTTCCATACTGCTGGCTGAAACCAAGGCTAGAGATTGGCGCAAGAGTTCAACCAATGCAGACGAATCCATCGACTCGACCAACTGGAGACGATCTGGACGAGGCAGCTGTTGCTGGAGTCGTTTCAGGAGCGCCGTCTGGCGCCCTTGGCGTCCTACCACCACGAGCCGCCCAGGCCATTCGGGCTTCTTCACAAGGAGTTTAGCAAATGACTTTACCACGAATCCAACATTTTTATTGGCATCATGGCGTGCCAGCATCACGAGGTCATGGCTCGCCGGCGCACGCACTGGGTCGCGCTCAATGGTTACCCCATTCCAAACAACCTCAATCTTTTCAGACGGAACTCCAAATGCCATCAACTGGTCCGCGACGAAGTGACTGATGGCAATCACCTTCTGAGCTCGTCGCAGATGCACCGGGGTCCAGAAACGATAGCGCCATCTTGCCTTTCTGCTATTGGCACAGTGAAGGGGTGTCAGGTCATGACAGGTGATCACCTGAGGAATCAGCGGCAAGCCAAACAACACATCGCAGTAGGGGCTGTAGACCGCTGCAACATCCGCGGAACTCAGACCGGCTGAAGCGAGAACAGCCTTCACATTGAGTCCATGCTGGCTGAGAGACAGCCTGTGCAACAGTGCCTGGAGCCTTGAAGATGGCAAGCAGTCCGGGAGCCAATCACCCTCAGAACACTTTGCACCGTGTTCACCATCCATCAGCAGCCGATAGCCTGGGATCCCAGGCATCACCCGCCTCACATAGCTCGAGAAGCCCGAATGGCCAGGCGTGTAGAGAAGCAGGTTGCTGAGAAGAGTCACGGCCACAGAGCCTCCAGCGCCTGTTTCCAGACTCTTCTGGAGAACAACACTATGAAGCGTTGCCTCGCCGCCCGGCTGGCCTTCCCCCACAGATCAGGGTCCTGAACAAGGCTGGCCAACAGCTGTGGCAGCTCATCTGGACGAGCATCCGGACGGCCGAAAACCACGGCCAGGCTGCCCACCCAGGCCATGCCGGATCGTTCACGGCCGAAAGCCAGAGCTGGCACCCCGCAGGCCATGGCCTCGAGCTGCACGATGCCGAAAGCCTCGTTACTGCGATCGGCAGGCAACACCAGCAGGTCACTGCTCTCCAGCAGATGCTGCTTCTGTCTCTCGTTCAAACGGCCATGAAAGATGACCTGTCTTCCATGGCTGGAACTGGCCGCCAGCACTTCAAGCTCCCGACGACGGGGGCCGTCCCCCACGATGTGCAGCACCTCCGCCCCACTGGCCGGGAAAGCCGCGATCAACCACTCCACTCGTTTGTAACTGTCGAGCCGGCCGACGTACAGCAACCGGAATGGATCACCGTCCTGCCGTGGCCCTCTCGCTACTCGCCGCTCCCAGGCAGCATCGGCTTGGTGCTCCTGAAACTCACCAAGGCAACAGGGCAGAACCACCAGGCATTGTGGCTTCACCCCCTCGGCCAGAAGAGCGGTCGCGAGCACAGGGGACGTGGTCACCACCTGGTCGGCCTCAGCGGCGGCCCAGCGCAGCGCCAACCACTGATACACGTCGACAAGGCGCCCACCCGGACCCGCACCGGATTCCAGAAAGGCATGCCAGTGGAGACGGATCCAGCGGCGTGGCCTGAGCACCCGGGCCAACACGCTGATGGCCAGCAGTGCTGGACAGGGCAAGTGCACGTGGAGTGGATCCCTGCTCAGCAACAGACGGATCAACTGGCGGGAGGGGAGGGGCAGCAGCAGCTGCCCGAACGCCAGCCTTGGCAAGGGAACCCGCTGGTAGTTCACCGGCAGCGGATCAGACACGGGTGGCCGACCCGGCCCCTGCAGGCAATAGGTTCTGACCTCACGCCCCATGTCCTCCCAGGCGACAGCCAGCTCGTGCGCCACCCGTTCCACGCCGCCGTAACCGGGAGGCCACTCCCGCAACAGCTGAATGGTCACCGTCTCAGGTGGAAGTATCCCTGTCGAGGCTTGGCTGCATCGAGATCGATCGAGCGGCTGAAATCGGCCTTCACAGGACGATCAGGGGCCGTCTCATGACGGAGGGTTGGCTGAGCCTGGTGCTGGCAATGCCGCCATCAGGCTGCCCATCTCCAGGGCCTGCAGGGCATAGCTCCAGCCCAAGTTGCTCTTGATACCGGCACGCTCGAGAGCCTGCTGCATGGTGTCGGTGGTGAGCACGCCGAAGATCACCGGCACACCGGTGCTGCGCGACACCGCCGCCACCCCCTTGCTCACCTCGGCGCAGACATAGTCGAAGTGGGGGGTGTCTCCCTTGATCACCGCACCCAGGGTGATCAGCACCTGGTAGCGGCCCGAGGCCGCCAGACGCTGGGCCACCAGGGGAATCTCGAAGCTGCCGGGCACCCAGGCCAGGTCCAGCTGCTCGCTGCTGGGGCTGGTATCGATGCCGTGGCGGGAGAGGGCATCCAGGCAGGCACTGAGCAGCTTGGCGGTGACCAGATCGTTGAAACGACCCACCACGATGCCGATGCGCAAGCCGCCGACGTCGGTGAAGCGGCCTTCAAAAACGGTCAATGGACTCAGGCCACGAAGTAGCTCATGCCCCAGTTGAGCAGCACCAGAGCAACCCAGGCCGCTCCACCCAGAAGGATCAGGCGGTTGGAGCGGCCGCTGTCATCGCTGCTGGCGTAAAGAACCGGGACCGCCACCACAAGGGCAAACGACATCACCACCAGGGCCAGAACGGTGAGGGTGTTGAGGATCTGCATGGTTGAGAGGGCGGGGTGCGCGGTCCCTGGCACACGGGCCGGGGCAGGCAGTGGCTGGATTCTCCCATGGGGCTTCCGGGATTTTCCGGCCCACACCGGGCATCCTTCACAAGTTGTGGGGAGTGCCGAAGCCCGGTGCCCCGCCAGGCTGCCGCAGGGCTTCGGATGATCCCTCCTACGATCGCCACAGCCCTGAGCAAGCCGTGGCCACGCCGCCGGAAGAACAGCTCTCGCTGGTGGCTGCCCTTGGCCTGGAGGCCGACCCCTCCCCGAGGGGCACAGCCAGGACAGCCTCCACTGACGGCCCCACTGGCGAGAGTGATGACGAGCTGATGGCGGAGGCCGCAGCGCGCCCCCGGCGTCGCCGGGGCAAGGGGACCGAGTTCACAGCCGGGAGTCCCGAGCCTGCGGGATCGCCGGAGCCGGTCGAGCCCGGCGATCCCACGGACGCGCTGCCTCCCTGGCACCACCACGGCCTGGTGGATCCCGAGGCCCTGCCACCGGTGCTGCGCCACTACGTGGAGCTGAAGGCGGCCCACCCCGAGCGGGTGCTGCTGTACCGCCTCGGCGACTTCTACGAGTGCTTCTTCGAGGACGCCATCCGGGTGTCGCGGCTGCTGGAGCTCACCCTCACGGGGAAGGAGGGGGGCAAACGGATCGGGCGGGTGCCGATGGCCGGCATCCCCCACCATGCCGCCGAGCGCTACTGCGGCGAACTGGTGCGCCGTGGCCTGGCCGTGGCCCTCTGCGACCAGCTGGAAAGCACACCGGCCCCGGGCGCCCTGCTCAGGCGGGGGATCACGCGCGTTCTCACCCCAGGCACCGTGCTGGAGGAGGGGATGCTGGCGGCACGCCGCAACAACTGGCTGGCGGCTGTGGTGCTGGAGCAGGGCCAGTGGGGGCTGGCGGTGGCGGATGTGAGCACCGGCGAATTCCAGCTGATGCAGCGCCAGGGCAGCGATCAGCTGCACCAGGACCTGCTGCGGCTGGAGCCGGCCGAGCTGCTCTGGCCCACCGCGGAGACCGGCGAGCCGGCCTGGGCGCCGGAGTCGATCCACCGCACGCCGCTGCCGCTCACCCCCTTCACCATGCCGGAGGCGCGCCGCACCCTGCTGGAGCGCTTCGAGCTGGCCAGCCTCGAGGGCCTGGGCCTGGGCGAGGCGCCCCTGGCCCTGAGGGCCGCCGGCGGCCTGGTGCGCTATCTCGATGACACCCAGCCGGCCACCGACGAGACAGCTGCCGCCACCGCCGGCCGCATCCCGCTGGATCGGCCCACCCTCCAGCAGCGCGGCGATCAGCTGGTGCTCGATGCCCAGACCCGCCGCAACCTGGAAATCACCGAGACCCAGCGGGATGGACAGTTTCAGGGGTCACTGCTCTGGGCCCTGGATCGCACCATGACCGCCATGGGGGCCAGGGCACTGCGACGCTGGCTGGACGCCCCCCTGATGGAACTTGCGGCGATCGAGCGGCGCCAGGAGGGCATCGGTGTGCTGGTGCAGCAACGGCCCCTGCGCCTGGCCCTGCGCCGGCTGCTGCGGCCCATGGGTGATCTGGAGCGCCTGGCGGGCCGCGCCGGGGCCGGCAGCGCCTCCGCCCGCGATCTGGTGGCCCTCGCCGATGGACTGGAGCGTCTACCCCGTCTCGCCGCCCTGCTGGAGCCAGCGACCGCGGCCGTGTTCAGTGCCCTTCAGCAGACCGATCCGGAGCTGGCACAGCTGGCGGCCCTGGTGCGCCACACCCTGGTGGATGCGCCACCGCTCAGCCTCAGCGAGGGTGGCCTGATCCACGACGGCGTCGACGGCCGCCTGGATGGACTGCGCAACCGGCTCGACGATCAGGACCAGTGGCTGGCGGCCCAGGAGCAGGAGGAGCGCCGTCGCAGCGGCATCCCCACCCTGCGGCTTCAGTTCCACCGCAGCTTCGGCTACTTCCTCTCGGTGAGCCGGGCGCGGGCCGGGCGGGTGCCCGAACACTGGATCCGCCGCCAGACCCTGGCCAACGAGGAGCGCTTCGTCACCCCCGAGCTCAAGGCGCGCGAAGGCCGCATCCTGCACCTGCGGGCCCGGGCGGCCCAACGGGAATACGAGCTGTTCAGCCAGCTGCGTGAGCAGGTGGGCGAGCTGGCCGGACCCATCCGTCAGGCCGCCCGGCGCGTGGCCGGCCTCGATGCCCTGGCGTCGCTGGCGGAGGTGGCCGCCTGCCATGGCTACTGCCGGCCGCAACTGGAGCACAGCCGCTGCCTTCAGGTGGAGGCGGGACGGCACCCGGTGGTGGAGCAACTCCTGGTGGAGGAGTCGTTCAGCGCCAACGATCTGCACCTGGGGGAGCAGGGACGCCCCGACCTGGTGGTGCTCACCGGGCCGAACGCCAGCGGCAAGAGCTGCTACCTGCGTCAGAACGGGTTGCTGCAGCTGATGGCGCAGATCGGCAGCTGGATTCCGGCCCGATCGGCCCGCCTCGGCCTGGCCGATCGCATCTTCACCCGGGTGGGGGCCGTCGATGACCTGGCCAGCGGCCAGTCCACCTTCATGGTGGAGATGGCCGAGACCGCCAACATCCTTCACCACGCCACCGACCGCTCCCTGGTGCTTCTCGATGAGATCGGCCGCGGCACCGCCACCTTCGATGGCCTCTCGATCGCCTGGGCCGTGGCGGAGCACCTGGCGGCGGGGCTGCGGGCACGGGCGGTGTTCGCCACTCATTACCACGAGCTCAACGAGCTGGCCTCGCTGCTGCCGGGTGTCGCCAACTACCAGGTGCTGGTGGAGGAAACAGGCGACCGCCTGCTCTTTCTGCACCAGGTGCGTCCGGGCGGCGCCAGCCGCAGCTACGGCATCGAGGCGGCCCGCCTGGCGGGCGTGCCGGCCCATGTGGTGCAGCGGGCCCGCCAGGTGCTGGGGCGGATCGAGGCCAACAGCCATGTGGCCGTGGGTCTTCAGGCCGCGGCCTGATTCAGCCGTAGGACTTCACCTCCACCAGGGCCGAGCCGCTCCATTCACTGATGCGGCGCTTGAGCGCGGCCCTCTCATCGTTGAGGCGATACACCGAACGCGCCAGGGCAATGAAGGTGCCATCGAAACATCCGGCCCGTTCCTGGGCTCGGATCGCCTCCTCCACATCCCAGAGCTCCCTGTTCACCGCCTCGAGCCGCCGGCCCAGCTCCGCCACGACCCCATGGTCGGGGCCGAGACCCAGCTGTCGGGCCACAGCCTGCAGCTGATCGAGCTCGGCTCGCACGAGGCAGGCCCGCTCCGGCTCTTGAATGCGCTCGCGCTTGATCGCCAGGATGGTGAGCTTGTCGATCAGCTCCCCCACCGACACCGGAACCCGGGGCAGCGGCCGGCCATCAGGCGGCTCCGGCCGGACTGCTGGGATGGGGGCGCCTGGAGGCGGGGGAGACGCCTCCAGCCAGGCCCGGCGCAGCAGGGCATTGCAGGTGGCTCCCACCAGGCCGGCGCCACCCTTGCTGCCTTCGAGCCGGATCTGGTTCAGATCACTGGCGGCCAACCGCCGCTTGCTCTCCGCCACCCCGACGAAGCCCACCGGCATGCCGATCACCAGGGCTGGCCGGCTGGGGCCGCAAGGCTGATCGAGCAGGCGCTCCAGCGCGGTGGGGGCACTGCCGATCAGCACCACCGCCCCAGGACAGGCCGCCAGGGCCGCATCCAGGCCCTCGGCGCTGCGGGTGCCGCCAGGCGGCGCCGCAGCCGGTGCCCACTCGAGGATGCTGCGCACCGGATTGGCGAAGGTGCGCCGGGCCATCGGCGACACAGCCGCGGCCGCCATGGCCGTGTCGGTGAGAATCACGGCCCCCCCTGCCAAGGCCGCGAGCCCGATGGCGCATGCATCCGCACTGAAACGCAGATCGGCGGCGATGGTCAGATCGCCGCTGCTATGCACGAGGCGCTCCAGCACCTCCTGCTGGAGCGGATCCAGATCGGTGGGACCCAGCCACTGACGGATGCGCCGCACACTTTCGCTGAAGATCGGATGATCCAGATCCAAGCCAGGCCGCCCCATGCCCATCCATCTCTACTGGGGTGACGACGAAGCCGCCAGGACCCGGGCGATCGATGAGCTGATCAACAGGGAGGTGGATCCGGCCTGGCACAGCATCAACCTCACCCGCCTCGATGGCACCGACGATACCCAGGCCGCCCAGGCCCTGAGCGAGGCGCGCACCCCGCCCTTCGGCAGCGGTGCCCGGCTCGTCCTGCTGCAGCGCAGTCCCTTCACCAGCCCCTGCTCCGCCGAGCTGACGGGCCAGCTGGATGCCTGCCTGGATCTGATCCCAGAGAGCTGTCACCTGGTACTGGTGAGCAGCGGCAAACCCGATGCTCGCCTGCGGACCACCAAGGCGCTGCGGCAGCGGGCCCTGGAGAAGAGCTTTCAGCTGCCCTCGGCCTGGGATGGGGCCGGCCAGGTGGAGATGGTGGCGCGCACGGCGCGGGAGCTGGGGGTGCAGCTGGCGGCGGGGGCGGCGGAAGCCCTGGCGGAGGCGATCGGCAGCGACAGCGCCCGGCTCAGCAGCGAACTGGAGAAACTGGCGCTCTACAGCGGCGAGGCACCGGTTCAAGTGACAGCTGTGGCGGCCCTGGTGGGCGGCCACAGCACCACCAGCCTGGCGGTGGGAGATGCCCTGCTGGAGGGGAACGCCGGCGCGGCGATCGCCCTGGTTGATGATCTGCTGCAGGCGGGAGAGCCTCCCCTGCGGCTGGTGGCCTCGCTCACCAGCCAGGTCAGGGGCTGGCTGTGGGTCAGTTTGCTGGAGAAGCGTGGCGAGCAGGACGTGGCCGTGATCGCCAAGGCCGCCGGCATCGGCAACCCCAAGCGGATCTACGTCATGCGCCGGCAGATCCGCGGGCGACCCGCCTCCGGGCTGCTGACCCTGCTGGCCCAGGTGCTGGAGGTGGAGGCTGCCCTTAAACGGGGCGCCGAGGCCGGTGAAGCCTTCCGCGATGGGCTGCTGCTGGCCACAGCCCGATAATCGCCGCATCACACACCTCTGCCGACCGGAATGGCCCTGCTGGTTCAGAAATTCGGGGGAACCTCCGTTGGCAGCGTGGAGCGGATCCAGGCGGTGGCAAGGCGGATCGCCGCCAGCCGCGAGCAGGGTCACGACCTGGTGATCGTGGTCTCGGCGATGGGCCACACCACCGATGAGCTCACCTCCCTGGCGCGGGCACTCTGCCCTGAGCCCCCCCAGCGGGAGATGGACATGCTGCTGGCCACGGGCGAGCAGGTGTCGATCGCCCTGCTGGCGATGGCCCTGCACAGCCTCGGCGTGCCGGCCGTGTCGATGACGGGACCGCAGGTGGGCATCGTGACCGAATCGGCCCATGGCCGCGCCCGCATCCTCGAGGTGCGCACCGAGCGGCTGCGCAAACGGCTCGAGGATGGCCAGGTGGTGGTGGTCGCCGGCTTCCAGGGCACCAGCAGCGGCAGTGCCGGCACGCCCGAGATCACCACCCTGGGCCGGGGCGGCTCCGACACCTCGGCGGTGGCCCTGGCCGCGGCACTGGGGGCTGACGCCTGCGAGATCTACACCGATGTGCCCGGGGTGCTCACCACCGACCCGCGCCAGGTGAGCGAAGCCCGCCTGATGGAGGAGGTGAGCTGCAACGAGATGCTGGAGCTGGCCAGCCTCGGCGCGGCGGTGCTGCATCCCCGCGCCGTCGAGATCGCCCGCAACTACGGCGTGCCCCTGGTGGTGCGCTCCAGCTGGAGCGACGCCCCCGGCACCCGTCTCACCAGCGGCATGCCCAGGCCGATCGGCAGTGAGGGACTGGAGCTGGGCCGTCCGGTGGATGGGGCGGATCTGGAAAGCCAGCAGGCGGTGCTGGCCCTCACCCGGGTGCCTGACCATCCCGGGGTGGCCGCCCTGCTGTTCGAGGCTCTCTCCACGGCGGGGCTGAACGTGGATCTGATCGTGCAGGCCACCCATGTCGGCGCCAGCAACGACATCGCCTTCACCCTTGCGGAGAGCCAGCTGGAGGCGGCCCGCGAAGTCTGCCGGGGCCTGCTCCATGAGCTGGGGGTGGAGGAGAGCGCCCTGAGCACCCAGGCGGGACTGGCCAAGCTGAGCATTTCCGGGGCCGGGATCATGGGGCGGCCGGGCATCGCCGCTCGTCTGTTCGACACCCTGGCCCGCTACGGCATCAACCTGCGCATGATCGCCACCAGCGAAGTCAAGGTGAGCTGCCTGGTGGAAGGCAGCCAGGGTGCTCGGGCCCTGCGCGCCGCCGCCGAGGTGTTCGAGCTGCAGGAGCACCAGCTGCGCCAGAACCCGCTCCCCTGTGACGTAAGCGATCCGGCGGTGCGCGGCGTGGCCCTCGACCGCAACCAGGCCCAGGTGGTGGTCCGCCAGGTTCCCGACCGCCCCGGCACGGCCGCGGCCGTCTGCCGGGCGCTGGCTGATGCCGGCATCAGCCTCGACACCATCGTCCAGTCGGAGCGCACCCACGGCTCCGGTCCGCAGCTCAGCCGCGACATGAGCTTCACCCTGCGCCGCGACGATCTCAACCGAGCCCGCGGCGCCTTGCAACCGGTGCTCGCCCCCTGGCCAGAGGCTCGCTTCGAAGAAGGCCTGGCCATCGCCCGGGTGAGTGCCGTGGGCGCGGGCATGCCCTGCACCCACGGAACCGCCGCCCGGATGTTCCGGGCCCTGGCGGAGGCCGGGGTGAACATCGAGATGATCGCCACCAGCGAGATCCGCACCAGCTGCGTGGTGGCGGAAGCCGATGGCGTCAAAGCGCTCCAGGCGGTCCATGCCTGCTTCCAGCTTGGCGGCAGCACCACCACGGCGCAGGAGGCCATGGCCTAGTGCACTGGTTGCGCCACCGCCGCTGGCTGGCCCTGGCCGCAGGCCTCGATGCCCTGGGGGTCTGCCTGCTGGCCGCCTGGATCGACCGGGAACGGAATGGCTTCCTGGACAATCAGCTGGGACTGCTGGCGATGCTGGTCGTCATCTATCTCAGCCTCGGCTGGCTGTTCGGGTCGTTCACACTCCTCAAGGCGAGGCGCCTGCGCTGGAGCCAGCTGGTGGTACGCCTGGCCATCACCAGTGCGGCCACCACAGCCGCTGGTGCCCTGGTGGGCTGGCTGCTGCGCACGGCACCGGACGTGACGCTGCTCCACCGCGGCAGCCTGATGCCGCTCTTCACCCTGGCGGCGCTCTGGAGTGGAGGCGTACGGCTGTTGCTGCGCCAGCTGGCCCACTCCACCCGACAGGACCAGTGGGACATCGTCAGTCTTCCCGGCGAGCGGGAGGCGATCAGGGCTGAATGGGAGCGAATCGGGGCCATACAGGCTCCATCCATCCACGTGTTGGGTCAGGAGGTCTTGCAACTGATGCAGGCCGAGGGCAACGAGAACTGCGGCCTCGCCCTCAGCCAGGGGGTGCTCAAGCAATCCGATGGACTCGACTCCTGCGCCCGGGCCCTGGCGGAGGGCCGGCCCGTCACCTCCCTGGCTCTGGCGGCAGAGCAGGAGCTGCAGCGCATCCCGCCCCACTGGGTGGAGGATCAATGGTTGCTGTTCTCCGATCGCAGCGAGCAGCGCGGTGGTGGCTTCGAGCGTCAGCTCAAACGCTATGCCGATGTGATGGTGAGTCTGCTGCTCCTGCTGCTGTCCTCTCCGGTGCTGGCCATCACCGCCGCGTTGATCCGCCTGGGCGATGGCGGACCGGTGCTCTACCGGCAAAAGCGCACGGGCCTGAGGGGCAAGTCCTTCGAGGTGATCAAACTGCGCACGATGGTCCCCGATGCGGAGGAGGTGGGGGAGGCGATCTGGTCGGGTCTGAACGACGGACGGATCACACCGGTGGGCCAGTGGCTGAGGCGCACCCGCCTTGACGAGCTGCCGCAGCTGATCAATGTGCTGCGGGGTGAGATGAGCTTGATCGGTCCACGCCCGGAGCGGCCCGAGCTGGAGACGGACCTGGAACAGCTCATTCCCAACTACCGCCTGCGCCACTGGATCAGGCCGGGACTGAGCGGCTGGGCCCAGGTGAACATGCCGTACACCTCCACGGTGGAGGACGCTGAACTGAAACTCAGCTACGACCTCTTCTATCTACGCAACAGCAGCGTCTGGCTGGATTTGCTCATCCTGTTCAAGACGATCAAGATCGTGCTCAAGGCCGCCGGCCGCTGAAGGCCCAAGCTGCTCGACCAGCCGGTGGCCTCAGGCCAACTCAGGTACGGCCGACAAGCTTCTGGCGCAGCTTCTTGATGCGGTCGCGCAGGTTGGCGGCCTCCTCGAATTCCAGGTTCTTGGCAGCGGCTTTCATCTTGTCCTCCAGCTCCAGGATCAGCTCCGGCAGAGCATCAAGAGGCACCATCGCAAACGACGCCGGCTCGGCCTCGGCTGTGGGTGCCTGATCCTGAGCGCGCCTGGACACCTCGAGGAAACTGAGGATGGCATTACCGGCCCGCTTGCCGGCAGCGCTGGGGGTGATGCCGTGGGTCTCGTTGTAGGTCTGCTGGATCGCCCGACGGCGCTCGGTTTCGGAGATGGCACGGGCCATCGAATCGGTGAGGTTGTCGGCATAGAGAAGGGCCGTCCCGTCCACATGGCGGGCCGCCCGGCCGATGGTCTGGATCAAGGAGCGCTCAGCCCTCAGGAATCCCTCCTTGTCCGCATCGAGAATCGCCACCAGGGACACCTCGGGCAGATCCAGGCCTTCCCGCAGCAGATTCACCCCCACCAGGGCGTCGAATTCACCGTTGCGCAGATCCTGGATGATCTCGATCCGCTCGATCGAATGGATCTCCGAGTGCAGATAGCGCACCCGCACACCATTTTCAGCCAGGTAATCGGTGAGGTCCTCGGCCATCCGTTTGGTCAGGGTAGTGATCAACGTGCGCTCATCCCGCCCGGCCCGCAGCCTGATTTCGCCAAGCAGATCATCCACCTGGCCCTCAGTGGGACGCACCTCCACCACCGGATCGAGCACACCGGTGGGGCGGATCACCTGCTGGGCCACATGACCCTGGCTCTGGTCCATCTCCCAGGTTCCCGGGGTGGCTGACACGAAGATGGTCTGGCGGGCCTTCGACCAGAACTCCTCAGCTTTGAGCGGGCGATTGTCGGCAGCGCTGGGGAGGCGGAAGCCATGCTCAACCAGCACCTGCTTGCGGGCCTGGTCGCCGTTGTACATGGCATGGAGCTGGGAGCATGTGACATGGCTCTCATCCACCACCAGCAACCAATCGTCTGGGAAGTAGTCGATCAGGCACTCGGGTGGTGTGCCGGCCGGGCGCCCCGCCAGGTGGCGAGCGTAATTCTCGACGCCGTTGCAGTAGCCCACCTGCTGCAGCATCTCAAGGTCATAGGTTGTGCGCTGCTCCAACCGCTGGGCTTCCAGCAGGCGTCCCTGGCCATGGAGAACCTCCAGGCGCTGATGCAGTTCGTCGCGGATGGCGGCGATCGCCGATTCGAGCCGGTCCTTGGGAGTGACGAAGTGCTTGGCGGGATAGATGTTGATGGTCTCCAGGCTCTGGAGGATTTCACCGGTGGTGGGATCGACGTAGCGAATCGCCTCCACTTCATCGCCGAAGAGCTCGATGCGCACCAGGCGGTCTTCGTAGGCGGGGCCAATCTCGAGCACATCTCCCTTGACCCGGAAGCGACCGCGCCCAACTTCGATGTCGTTGCGGGAATACTGGTTGTTGACCAGCTCGCGCAGAGAAGCGCGAAGGTTGATGGCCTCACCCACCTGAAAGCGCACCGCGGCCTTGAGGTATTCCGAGGGAATGCCGAGGCCGTAGATGCAACTGATCGAGGCCACCACGATCACATCCTGGCGCTCGAACAACGAGCGGGTGGCGGAGTGCCGCAACATGTCGATCTCTTCGTTGATCGATGCTGTTTTGGCAATATAGGTATCTGAGACCGGAACATAGGCCTCCGGCTGGTAGTAGTCGTAATAAGAGATGAAATATTCGACGGCGTTGTTGGGGAAGAACTCCCGCAACTCATTACAGAGCTGCGCAGCGAGAGTTTTGTTGTGGGCCAGGACCAGGGCCGGACGGCCGGTGCGGGCAATCACATTGGCGATGGTGAAGGTCTTGCCGGTGCCCGTGGCCCCCAGCAGGGTCTGGAAGCGCTCACCAGCATCGACACCGTCCACAAGGGCTTCGATGGCTGTGGGTTGATCACCCTTGGGCTCATAGGGAGCCTGGAGCTCGAAGCGCGCCATGGCCTCTGGTTCCAGGTGGCCCCTGGATGAAGACAGGATCGATCCTAGGAATCAGCTGCGGCTTGTGTCCGCCTGCGCGTGCTCGGCAAACCGAAACAAACGCGGCAAATCACCAGCTCCGACAGGCCCTCAGATCAATCAGCCCACGCCGACTGCCGAGGAGAGAGCGGCCGACACCCGGGTGAAGCCCACATCAAGGCCAAGCCAGCCCAGGATCAAGGTGCTGAGCACGCTGTAAACGATGGCACCGAGGGCCGCGCTGATCAGACCGTTCTTGAGCCGGAAGCCCTGGATCAACCAGGCCGCCAGGGCAAACAGCACGATCGTGATCACCCAGTTGTAGACAGCGGTGATCGGTGTCACCATGCCGCCCAGGCTTGTGAGGGCCCAGGGCAGTGCCAGCACCAGCCTCAACGGCCAGATCAGCAGCGTTCCCAGCAGGCCGATCACCACCGCGGAGAGCAGGGCGGTGCCAAAACTACTGAACTCGACTCCGAGGGGCAACACTCCCACGATCAACAGCACAAGAGCCCGGATGGGCCATTGCAGGAGCCAGAGGAACGGGCCCATGGAAAGAATCTCGGGGTCGATTCCAAGTTAATCAACACCACCTGACCCGGCCAAGTCAGTGGGCCGAACCGTCACAAGCTGGCAGGAGACCTCAGTCGACCACCACGGCCGCATGCGCTGGGGCCAGGGCCTCACGCAGGCTGCGCACCACCGCCACCATGGCGAGTTCATCATTGAGCCGGTTGACGGCTGAACCCACACCCACCCCATGGGCGCCGGCAGCGATAGCCAGGGGCAGCGTGACAGCGGAGAGCCCTGAGGCGCAGAGCACGGGAAGCTGCACCGCCCGGCTGATGGCGTGGGCCGCCGCCAGGGTGGGTGCGGCCTTCTCGATCAGGCCGAGAGTGCCAGGGCTGAAGGGCCGGGCACTGGTTCCGCCTTCGGTCTGGATCAAATCGGCGCCGGCGACTGCCAGATCGCCGGCCAGCTGCTGCTGCTGATCCAGGGGGAGTCCATGGGGGACCGTGACCGACAGGACCACCTCCGGCAGCAGCTCCCGGGTGCGCCGGGTGAGGGCGAGCACCTCCTCGGCACCGAAGATCCGCCCTTCGGGGTAGAACGAATCGAAATTGCCGATCTCCACCATCGCGGCCCCAGCGGTCACGGCTGCGGGGAACAGCTGCGGATCAACGGCTGAGACGCAGACCGGCAGACCGGAGGCCGCTGCAGCCAGGCGCACGAGGTCGGGATCACAGGCCACATCCAGCAGGTCGGCGCCACCGGCACCGGCGGCCCGGCTGATCCGCTCCACGCTGGCCGCCTCAAAATTACTCAAGCCGGCGATCACCTTCAACAGCCGCCGGGAATGCAGCGCCTCTTGCAGGGAGGCGGGCAGGCTGGTGAGGCGCGACATCGGCGAGCAGGGCAGATGGAAGGGATTCTCCCATGGGGTCCCCTGCAGCACCGGCTGCACCGGCTGCTGCTGAAGGACCCCCAGCTCCTGCCCCGGGGGAGGCGGCTGCTACTGGCTGTTTCCGGTGGCCAGGACTCGATGGCCCTGACGGCCCTGCTGCTGGAGCTGCAACGCCTGCACGGCTGGCAACTGCACCTCTGGCACGGCAACCACGGCTGGCGGGAGGAAGCCGCCGATCAGGCCGGGGAGCTGGCGGCTTGGGCCGGCAGCCTGGGCCTGCCCATGTGGGTCGAGAACGCCCCTACTGGGCCTGCCTCCCACGAGATCGCCAATGAGGAAGCTGGGCGCCACTGGCGCTACGAGCGTTTGAACCAGCAGGCCCTCAGCCTCGGTTGCACACGAGTCGTGACCGGCCATACCGGCAGTGACCGTGCCGAGACCCTGTTGTTCAACCTGGCCAGGGGTTGCGGCCTGCGGGGGCTGAGCAGCCTGCGCGCACGGCGCCCCCTCAGCGGCAGCATCGAGCTGGTGCGTCCCCTGCTGCGCTTCTCCCGGGCCGAGACCGCGTCTTTCTGCAGGCAGCGGCAGCTGCCCCTGTGGGTGGATCCTGGCAACGCCGATCCCCGATTCAGCCGCAACCGCCTGCGCCAGGAGGTGATGCCGGTGCTGGAGGAGCTTCATCCCGGGGCCTGGCGGCGTCTGGGTGCACTGGCCGAACGCCTGGAAGGCACCCAGGAGCTCACCCAGGAGCTCGCCCTGCTGGCCCTCGTGGCCCTGCAGACGCCAGCAGCCCCGCTCGTCGCAGGCCAGCCGCAGGGGCCAGGACTGCACCGCCAACGGCTGAGCGAGCTCACCGCCGGCAGCCAGGAGCTGCTGCTCGATCTCTGGCTGGAGCGCACCGCCGGCGTACGGCTGGGGGCCCGGAGCCTGGAATCCCTGCGGCGCCGGTTGCCGCTGAGCCAGGGGCCTGGCAGCCTGACCTTGCCTGGAGGCAGGAGCCTCATCTGGGACCGGCAGAGTGTGCGACTCCAGCCGGAACCGAGCGAGCCTGCTGATCCATCCGGCCCCCCCGAACCCGGGGAGGCCTCTTCCCCCTCCATCCGATGACATCCAGCGGCTTCGATCAGACCTACAAGAGCGTGGAGCTGGCCTACAGCCAGGGGCGCTTCGCCGAGGCTCTTCAGGAGGGACAGGACCTGCTGGAGCACACACCACTCGAGCCCGGTGATCCCCACAGCCTGCGGCTGAAACTGCTGCTGGGCCACATTCACTTCTATGGCTTGCGCCAGCCCGAAGAGGCCGGCGAGCTCTACCGCCAGGTGCTGGAAACCGCCACCAGGGGCAGCACGTACAACGATCTGGCTGCCGAGGGACTGGCGCTCTGCGAGCAGAGCAAGCCCGAGGCCAACCAGGCGGCCGCCATGCCCTGGGCCGCGGATCTCCAAGCGATGGGGTCTGCCCCCCTGAGCCTGGCACCGGCTCCTCCTGACAGCGACATGGAGGCCGTGCGGGTGGAAGTGCTGGACGAGCCAGCCGCCTCCGTCCGCGACGGGGCAGGCAAGAAGCGCTTCAGTCCCGAGGAGGAGGCTGAGCTGGCGAAGGGGCTTCTGCGGGTGGTGCTGGGCTGAGGCGCACCGGGGCCCCCCAGCCCGCAGCCATCAGCTCGTGGCGGTGGAGCGGCGGCGGCGCACACGGTTCGCGGGCATCTCCGGTTCCTCCCGCTTAGCCACGGCCGCCTGCACGGCGGGTGCGCTGGCTGGCGTCATCGTGGCAACAGGCGCAGTGGCCGTGGCAGCGACAGAGGCCTGAACACGCTGAGGGGCAGGTGCGTGGTTGCGGATCACGGGTTCACGCCCTGAGCTTTCCCGGCGACCGCCACGAGGGGCCGTGCGGCTGTCCGGCTCGGCATCGGCACGGCCCTTGTAGGCGGGGGTGCCCGCCGGAGCCGGTTGCACCAGGCAGATGATCAGGGGCTCCACCTGCAGTTCGCGCCGCAAGCGGCGCTGGAGACCGACTTCGATCTCCCTCTGCACACCCACCCAGTCGACCTCGGGGGCCGTACCACCGGTGTTGCGGGCCAGCTGGTTCCAGCGATTATCCAGCACCCAGCCGATCTCCCGCTCGGCCCAGATCGAGAGCCGGCGGGCATCAGCAGTGGTGACCACTCCGCGCAGGTTGACCCGCGGCGGGGCTGCCATGACGCCATCGGTGCTGATCACGGTCAGCAGGGTGATCACACCGTCCTCGGCCAGTTGCTGACGTTCCTTGAGCACGCGGTTGTCAACGATGCCGTTGCGGGAGGCATCCAGCAATTCGATACCGGCCTTGACCGGATCCCCCTTGTGGATGGTCGTGGGGGTGAGCTCCACCACATCGCCGTTGTCGATGATGAGCATGTTGTCGGCGGGAATTCCCATCGACTGGGCCGTGCGCGAGTGACACACGAGCATGCGGTGCTCCCCGTGCACCGGCACAAAGAATTTCGGCCGCGTGAGTGCAAGCATCAGCTTGTGATCTTCCTGGCAGCCATGACCAGAAACGTGGATGCCTTCGCCCTTACCGTAGACCACCTTGGCCCCCATCATCATCAGCCGGTCGATGGTGTTCACCACCGAGATGGTGTTGCCGGGGATCGGGCTGGCGGAGAAGATGATCGTGTCGGTGGGTTTCACCTGCACCTGGGGATGCTCACCGCGGGAAATTCGGCTGAGGGCCGCTAGGGGCTCACCCTGGCTGCCGGTCATCAGCAGCAGGGTTTCACGATCGGGAAGGTCGCGAATCTGCTTGATCGGCACGAACAGCTCATCAGGGCAGCGGATGTAACCGAGTTCGCGCGCCTTGGCGATCACGTTGAGCATGGAGCGACCCAAAAGGCCCACCTTGCGACCGTGCTTCATCGCCAGTTCAAGGATCATCGAAACCCGGTGAACAGAACTGGCGAACGTGGTGACGATCACCCGACCTTCCGAATTGGAGAAGTGACGGTCGAGGTTCGGGAACACCGACCGCTCAGGCGGGGTGAAGCCGGGCACCTCGGCATTGGTGGAATCACTGAACAGGCAGAGCACACCCTGCTCGCCGTAATGGGCCATACGCTGGATATCGAAGTATTCGCCATCAACAGGTGTATGGTCGAACTTGAAGTCTCCGGTGAAGATCACCACGCCCACGGGAGTGGTGATCGCCAGGCTGAAGCTGTCGGCGATCGAGTGGGTGTTCCTGATGAACTCCACCTGGAAGTGTTGGCCCACCTTGACCACATCCCGGGGGCTCACCGTCTGAATCACGGTGCGATCGGTGACGGCAGCCTCCTCCATCTTCCCCTGGAGCATCGACATGGCCAGTCGCGGGCCATAGATCACTGGGATGTTGAAGTTCTTGAGGTGATGGGGAATACCGCCAATGTGATCTTCGTGACCATGGGTCACGATCATGCCGCGGATGCGCTTCTGATTTTCACGCAGGTAGCTGGTGTCGGGCAGGACCACATTGACGCCGTGCATGCCATCGCTCGGGAAGGCCAGGCCGGCATCCACAAGCATCAGGTCATCGCCATATTCAAAAACGCAGGTATTTTTGCCGATCTCATGAAGACCGCCCAGGGGAATGACCCGCAGGGTCGGCTGTTTGGTGGTGGGAGATGTCTTGTTGTTGCTTGAGCTCATGGGGTGTGGAACGAAGGATTGCAGAAAAGATGGACGGAATCGGAGTGTTGCTGTTGCGAGAACTCCAGGCCGCACTGCGCTGGAGCTAAGCCATGGCGTCAGGTGGGACGCAGGGCAGCCAGGGCGGAGGTCAATCGGGCACGGACGTCGCTGTCGGCGGAGACCAGCGGAAGACGGGGGGACCCCACGGGCCAGCCCTCCAGTTCAAGGGCGGCTTTGACGGGAATCGGATTGGTGGTGGCGAACAGGGCCCGGCAGAGCGGCAGCAGGCGTTCATGCAGGGCCAGGGCCGCGGCCAGCTCGCCGGCGAGAAAGGCGGAAATCATGCGCTGGATCTCGCGCCCTACCAGATGGCTGGCCACGCTCACCACGCCGACGGCACCCACGGCCAGCATCGGCAGGGTGAGGGCGTCGTCGCCGCTGTAGATCGCCAGCCGGTCGCCGCAGAGCAGCCGAAGCTGACTGACTTCATCGGTGCTGCCGCTGGCGGCCTTGTAGCTCACCACATTGGGGAGGTCGAGCAGGCGGGCCGTGGTGCGGGGCTCGAGGCTGCAGCCGGTGCGACCCGGAATGTTGTAAAGCATCACCGGCAGGCTGGGGGCCGCCTGGGCGATCGCGCGGAAGTGGGCTTCCAGCCCTTCCTGAGGCGGCTTGTTGTAGTACGGAACCACCACCAGGGCCCCGTCGGCGCCCTCGTCGGCCGCCCGCACGATCGCTTCGATGGCCTCGGCTGTGCAGTTGCTGCCCGTGCCTGCGAGCACCAGGGCTCGGCCCGCCACGGCCCGTTTCACCGCTTCGAACAGGTCATGCTGCTCCTGCCAGCTCAGGGTGGGGGACTCGCCGGTGGTGCCGCAGAGCACCAGTCCGTCGGATCCGTGATCCACCAGATGCACAGCCAGGCGCGCGGCCAGCTCGATATCCACCGCGCCATCCCCATTGAACGGGGTGACCATGGCGGTCAGCATCCGGCCGAAGGGCGGTTGCTGACCCGTGATGGCCTGATGAGCCGTGATGCTCAAACGGCACCTCCGACGGCAGAAGCGGATGGGGTCACAGCAGGCTGGGAGTCGGCCTGGCGCCAGGCCGGATCCAGCAGCAACTCGGCGATCTGCACGGCGTTGAGGGCCGCCCCCTTGCGGATCTGATCGCCACAGAGCCAGAGCTCAAGGGCGTTGGGATCGCTGAGGTCCTGGCGAATGCGTCCCACCGCCACGGGATCACGGCCGGTGACATCGGTGGGCATCGGGAAGCGGTTGGCGGCGAAATCCTCCATCAGCTCCACTCCTGGAGCCGCGGCCAGCAGGGCCCTGGCCTCCTCGACCGGGAAGGGCTGCTCGAACTCGATGTTCACCGCCTCGGAGTGGGCCCGCAGAACGGGCACCCGCACACAGGTGGCTGAGAGCCGCAGCTCCGGCAGAGCCATGATCTTGCGGGTTTCGTGCAGCATCTTGAGTTCCTCCTCGCAGTAGCCGCTGGGCTGCAGGGGGGAGTTGTGCAGGAAGAGATTGAAGGCGAGGGAGTGGGGCAGCACCTCGCTCACCGGCTCTCCCCCATCAAGGACCGTGCGGCTGAGGGTCCGCAGCTCCTCCATCGCTCTGGCCCCGGCACCGCTGGCCGACTGGTAGGTGCTCACGACCACACGCCTGATCGGACGGCGGGCCTGCAGGGGCGCCAGGACCAGGGTGAGCAGGATCGTGGTGCAGTTGGGGTTGGCGATGATCCCCCGGTGACCCAGGGCCGCCTCCGGATTCACCTCAGGCACCACCAGCGGCACCTCAGGATCCAGGCGGAAGGCACTGGAATTGTCGATGACAACGGCGCCTGCCGCCGCCGCCACCGGCGCCCAGCGCCGTGAGATGGAGCCACCGGCGGAGGCCAGCACCACATCAACCCCCTCAAAGGCGGCAGCGTCGACGGCCTCGATGGGGAGCTCGCGGCCCTGCCACGCCAGCCGGCGTCCAGCGGAGCGGGGTGAAGCCAGGAGCCGCAGATCACCGACCGGAAAGCGGCGTTCCGCCAGCAGAACCAGCAGCTCCTGCCCCACGGCACCGGTCGCACCAAGAACGGCCACCGTCAGGGGGCGGTTGGGAAGTGGTTGAAAGGAGGCGGTGCTTGACAACGGCAGAAAGGGGTAGATGCACTGATCGTTAAGGCTGGGCCTGGAGCTCGCCACGGGTTACGAAGTGGGCTCGGCTGGCGGAAGACGCGACGGCCGCAGAGACGGCTGACCCCGATGAGCAGGGCTGGGGGATCAAGGGCGAACTGGAGGTGAA
The DNA here is from genome assembly GCA_943369245.1 of Synechococcus sp. UW140. Taxonomy (GTDB): domain Bacteria; phylum Cyanobacteriota; class Cyanobacteriia; order PCC-6307; family Cyanobiaceae; genus Regnicoccus_A. The sequence goes on from CALRMN020000002.1 coordinate 54,368, forward strand.
GAAGGAGGTTGCGGGGGAACGGGAAAAACCTGGTGAGCCTGGGCCAGCGTCTCGCTCCGTGGGGCGAAGGCAGCTGAGCACGGTGGACCGAAGGCTCGAGATGGAACCGGATGGTCCTGGCCGATATCAACGACCACATGTCGTTGCGCACACAATACGTGGCCCGGGCCTCGGGCGGGTCGACCGGAAACCATGGAGCACGACTTCATAGGATCAGGGGCTGCATCGCCGCGGCCCGGCCGTTTCGCCATGAGCTCCGCCCTGAAGGTCAAGACCAGCCCCCGCCCCGGCAGCCGGCTGGCGCTGGAGGTGGCCGTCCCCGGCGGCCGCTCCCAGGCCAGCTACGAGGCCGCTGTGGCGAAGCTGAGCCGAAGTGTCCGCCTGCCCGGATTCCGTCAGGGCAAGGTGCCCCGACCGGTGCTGCTCCAGCAGATCGGACCTCTGCGGATCCGGGCCACCGCCCTCGAAGACCTGGTGGACAGCGTCTGGCGGGATGCCCTGGAGCAGGAGAAGATCGACGCTCTCAGCAGCCCCGAGCTGAGCGGGGGCTTCGAGGCCCTGCTGGAACGCTTCAGCCCCGGCGAGGAGCTCACGCTCACCCTCGAGCTGGACGTGCAACCCACCCCCAGCCTCAAAACCACCAAAGGACTCAAGGCCGAAGCCGAGCTGATCACCTACGACCCCGCGCGGGTCGAGGAGATGCTCGAGCAATCGCGCCGCCAGCTGGCCACCCTCGTGCCTGTGGAGGATCGGCCCGCCGCCACAGGCGACGTGGCGGTGGTGGCTTTCAGCGGCACCTTCGTCGACACCGGCGCGGCGATCGAGGGCGGCAGCTCCGACGCCATGGAAGTGGAACTCGAGGAGCAGCGGATGATCCCCGGCTTTGTGGCGGGCATCCTCGGCATGTCCGTGGGCGAAGAGCGCGAGGTGAGCTGCCGCTTCCCCGACGACTACCCCCAGGAGGAGGCCAGGGGCCGCGAGGCCAGCTTCCACATCACCCTCAAGGAACTCAAGGCGCGCGAACTGCCGGCCCTGGATGACGCCTTCGCCAAGGAGGCCAGTGACAAAAACAGCCTTGAGGAGCTCAGATCGGATCTGGAGACCCGCCTGCGCGAGGACGCCGAACGGCGGGCCCGCAGCAGCCGCCACGACGCCCTGCTGACGGCACTGGTGGAGCAACTGGAGGTGGATCTGCCCGAGACGCTGATCCAGCAGGAGATCCGCTCGCTGCTTGAGCAGACCGCCTCCCAGATCGCCCAGCAGGGGATGGATGTGAAAAAGCTGTTCACCCCCGAACTGGTGCGCAGCCTGATGGAGAGCTCCCGCCCGGAGGCCGAGCAGCGGCTGCGGCGGAGCTTCGCCCTCAAGGCCCTGGCTGAAGCCGAAGGCATCCGCCCCGAGGCCGACGCGATCGAGGCCAAGGTCAAGGAGGTCAGCCAGGGTCTGAGCGACACCAGTTCGATCGATCCGCTGCGGCTGCGCGAAGCCGTGGCTGAGGATCTCCTGCGCGAGTGCCTGCTGGAGTGGCTCGAGGCCAACAGCATCCTCACTGAGAAAACACCTGAGGCCGCGCCAGCTGCCGAGACCGACGACCAGGCCTGAAGCCGCCATAGATTGAACGCCTGCTCCATTTCCCCTGCCCCGGCCGCGTGATCGAAGCCCTTCGCTCCCATCCGATCCACAACAGCTGGCAAGCCTCGCCAGGGGTATTGCCCACGGTGGTGGAGCAGTCGGGGCGTGGTGAGCGGGCATTCGACATCTATTCGCGCCTCCTGCGGGAGCGGATCATCTTCCTGGGCACCGGCATCGACGATCAGGTGGCCGACTCCCTGGTGGCCCAGCTTCTGTTCCTGGAAGCGGAAGATCCCGAGAAGGACATCCAGATCTACGTCAACTCACCGGGCGGCTCCGTCACGGCCGGGCTGGCGATCTACGACACCATGCAGCAGGTGGCTCCCGACGTGGTGACCATCTGTTACGGCCTGGCGGCCAGCATGGGCGCGTTCCTGCTCTCGGGCGGCACCAAGGGCAAGCGCATGGCCCTGCCCAGTGCGCGGATCATGATCCACCAGCCCCTCGGGGGCGCCCAGGGACAGGCCGTCGACATCGAGATCCAGGCCAAGGAGATCCTTTTCCTCAAGGACACCCTCAACGGTCTGATGGCTGAGCACACCGGTCAGCCCCTCGAGAAGATTGCGGAGGACACCGACAGGGACTACTTTTTGTCTCCGCCTGAAGCCGTCAGCTACGGACTGATCGATCGGGTCGTGGATGACACCACCACGCTTTGATCCTTAAGGTCTGCTGACGAACCTCTGGTTTCGGCCCATCCTGGAAGGCCGGCCCATGCCCCACCCCCTGACCAGGACGCCCCAGCCCGATGGCCAAGTTCGACGCCCATCTCAAGTGCTCGTTCTGCGGTAAGTCTCAGGAGCAGGTGCGCAAACTGATCGCCGGACCCGGGGTCTACATCTGCGACGAGTGCATCGATCTCTGCAACGAGATCCTGGATGAGGAGCTGGTTGAAAGCCACGGCAGCGCCAGGCCCAGCGGAGACCACGGCCGCAAACCTGCCGTCAAGAAGAGCAGCAAGCCCGCCCCCACCCTGGCGAACATCCCCAGACCCCATGAGATCAAGGCCTTCCTCGATCAGCAGGTGGTGGGTCAGGACGAGGCCAAGAAGGTCCTCTCGGTGGCTGTCTACAACCACTACAAACGCCTGGCCTGGCAGGGGGACGGCAAGGGTGAGACCGACCGCAGCGCCACCCGCCTGCACAAATCGAACATCCTGCTGATCGGTCCCACCGGCTGCGGCAAGACCCTTCTGGCGCAGACCCTGGCCGAACTGCTGGATGTACCCTTCGCCGTGGCTGACGCCACCACCCTCACCGAAGCGGGCTATGTGGGCGAGGACGTGGAGAACATCCTGCTGCGCCTGCTGCAGAAAGCCGACCTCGACGTGGAGCAGGCCCAGCGCGGCATCATCTACATCGACGAGATCGACAAGATCGCCCGCAAGAGCGAGAACCCATCGATCACCCGCGACGTCTCCGGTGAAGGTGTGCAGCAGGCGCTGCTCAAGATGCTGGAAGGCACCGTCGCCAACGTTCCGCCCCAGGGGGGCCGCAAGCATCCTTACCAGGACTGCATCCAGATCGACACCAGCCAGATCCTGTTCATCTGCGGCGGTGCCTTTGTCGGCCTCGAAGAGGTGGTGCAGCGGCGCCTGGGGCGCAATTCGATCGGTTTCCTGCCTGCGGATGGCCGCGGCCGCGGTCACCGCGAACTCAAGGCCAGTCACGTGCTGCGTCACCTCGAACCCGACGATCTGGTGCGCTACGGCCTGATCCCGGAGTTCACCGGCCGGCTGCCCGTGAGCGCTGTGCTGGAACCCCTTGATGTGCGCTCCCTGGAGTCGATCCTCACCGAACCGCGCGACGCCCTGGTCAAGCAGTTCCAGACGCTGATGAGCATGGACAGCGTCCGTCTGGAGTTCGAGCCCGGCGCCATCGAGGAGATCGCTCACGAGGCCCACCGCCGCCGCACCGGTGCCCGAGCCCTGCGCGGCATCGTCGAGGAGCTGATGCTGGATCTGATGTACGACCTGCCCTCCAACAATGAGGTCAGCACGTACACGATCACCCGCGAGCTGGTGGAGCAACGCAGCAAGGCCAAGGTGCTCCCCTATCCCAGCGTGGTCAGCCAGCAGGAATCGGCCTGACCGGCAATCGGCAATCCACCCCTGACCGTCCTTGCCCGGCCTGAAGGCCCGGCGGCAGGCTGAACCGGTCCTGCCTCACGATCACGGCCCATGGCAGCCGCCGACCATCTCCAGGTGCCCCGGCAGCATGGGCTGTTCCACCACCACGGCATCGACCTGGGGGATGGCAGCGTGGCCCACTACCTGGAGGGCCGGGCGATCCTGCGCTCAACCCTCGGGGACTTCAGCCGCGGTGAACCCGTAGTGGTGGTGGCCTACGACCCTGGCGAAATCTCCCCGGCGGGCATGACCCTGCGCCGTGCCATGGGCCGGCTTGGAGAGCAGCGCTACAACCTGATCTTCAACAACTGCGAGCATTTCGCCATCTGGTGCAAGACCGGTCGTCACCGCAGTGCCCAGGTGGAGGGCTGGCTGCACACCGGCAGCCTCGGAGCCCTGATGCTCGGCCAGCTGGTGCCGGCGGCCCTGATCACCGGCGTGCGTCTGCTGCTCAGGCAGGGCCTCAACCTGGATGGGGAACAGCTGGAGAAGGGTCGGACACTGGCACTGCAGAGCCTGGAGCAGCTCGATGGTCTGCGCCTGAAGCTGCAGCAGAAGCTGGAGGCGGAGCTGGCGCGGGCGGAGGCTCGCTGGGGTGAAGGGCGGGATGAGGCCTCTGAGCCGTTCCTCAAGCTGCGGCTGGCGGCCCAGAACCTGGCCGACCAGCTCGAGGACGTGGAGGAGATGGAGGAGCGTCTGGAGCGCCTGCTGGCCCCGAAACCCTCTGAGTAGCCTCATGGGCCAGGCCGTCCGGGGAGCAGCCGCCATGACCCAGGCCAGCGCCTACCTTCCCCTGCCCCTGAAATACAGGCCCCAGCGGTTCGACCAGCTGGTGGGGCAGGAGGCGGTCGCCTCCACTCTCACCAGTGCCCTGCGCCAGAACCGCATCGCTCCGGCCTACCTGTTCAGCGGGCCCCGGGGCACGGGCAAGACCTCCAGCGCCCGGATCCTGGCGCGGTCGCTCAATTGCCTGACGTCCCCGGGGCCCACCCCCGACCCCTGCGGCACCTGTGAGCTCTGCCGCTCGATCACGGCCGGCAACGCCCTCGATGTGATCGAGATCGATGCCGCCTCCAACACCGGCGTCGACAACATCCGTGAGCTGATCGAGCGCTCCCGCTTCGCGCCGGTGCAGGCCCGCTGGAAGGTCTACGTGATCGATGAGTGCCACATGCTCTCGACCGCCGCCTTCAACGCCCTGCTCAAGACCCTGGAGGAACCACCGCCTCGGGTGGTGTTCGTGCTGGCCACCACAGATCCCCAGCGGGTGCTGCCGACGATCCTCTCCCGCTGCCAGCGCTTCGACTTCCGCCGCATACCCCTGGAGGCGCTCGAGGGTCATCTGCGCTTCATCGCCAGCGAGGAGGAGATCGGCATCACCCCCGAGGCTCTGCATGTGGTGGCGCTGCGGGCTCAGGGTGGCCTGCGCGATGCCGAGAGCCTGCTCGATCAGCTCAGCCTGCTGAGCGCGCCGATCGAGGCCATGGCGGTGTGGGACCTGCTCGGCGCCGTGCCTGATCAGGAGCTGCTCGAGCTGGTGGCCGCCATGGGAGAGGGTGATCCCGTGGGACTTCTCGAGACCTGCCGGCGGCTGCTCGAACGGGGGCGGGAGCCCGGGGCCGTGCTGCAGGGTCTGGTCAGCCTGCTCCGGGATCTTGTGCTGGCCGGGGTGGCCCCGGACCGGCTGGAGCTCACTGCGGTCAGCGCCCAGGTGCAACCGCTGTTACCTGAACAGGCCCGCCGCATCGGCAAGCCACGGCTGCTCAGCTGGCAGGCGCAGCTCAGGGGCAGCGAACAGCAGCTGCGCCAGAGCGCCCAACCCAGGCTCTGGCTGGAGGTGCTGCTGCTGGGGCTGCTGGTGGAGCCGGTGGCTGCGGCCGCCGTCCCGGCGACGGTGCGGACCCCAGCTGCCACGACTCGGCCCCAGACGCCCGAGGCAACGCCAACAGCACCTCAGGCAGCAGCAGCCACTCCTGATGCTCCAGTCATCACCCCAGCCAGCCCCCCTGCGCCCGGCCCCGACCACCAGGATCTCGGGGAACTCTGGCAGCAGATTCTCTCCAGCCTGGAGCTGCCCTCCACCCGCATGCTGCTCTCCCAGCAGGCCTCCCTGGTGCGTCTCGATGGCCAGCGGGTGGTGGTGCGGGTCAGCAGCAAGTGGATCGCCATGGTGCAGAGCCGCCTGCCCCTGCTGGAGTCGGCATTGCGCCAGGCCCTGGGCAGGCCCCGCCAGGTGCTGCTGGAAGCCTCCGACCAGCCCAGCAGCCCAGCGGTCAGCCCACCTGTAGTGGCCAGACCCACCGCGCCACCACCAGTGGCACTACCTGTGATGCCAACTCCTTCGGCATCCCCACCAGCGCCGACCTCCCAGGCCACGGCACCCCAGGCGATGGCCGCAACCCTGGCTCCATCGCCTGGGCCCCTAAAGGCGGCGCCGAACCCACCCCCTGATCGCCAACCACTCGATGACCAGGCCCGCCGTCTGGCCGACTTCTTCAACGGCGAGGTGGTGAGCCTGGAGGAGTGAGCCGAGCTGGCTCAGAAGACCTGGGTGGAGGGATCCGAGAGCGGATCTGCCAGGGGATCGATGGCGACAGCGAGGTCGCCGGTGCTGCCCTCGGTCACGTTTTCGCCACCCAGGTGCTGGGTCTTGGCCCAGACCAGGCGCTTGGGCAGCAGGGCCATGCGCAGGGTGACCCAGGGGATGACCACGAACCAGTGCATGAGATAAGCAATCCCAACGGCGGCCGCCAGAGGGTTCATCGCCGGTAGGGCAGGGCCTTCGCTGGGGCGACGGCACCCGGCCACGATCGCTGCGCCGGAGAGGCCGAGGGCCACGATCGAGAGCGGCCAGACCGTGGGGGCGGTGCGGGTGACCAAGGCGGTGAGCAGATCGACGACCGAAACCATCGGCAGCACGTACTGCAGCAGAAAGAAGCTGGTGAGGTCGAGCTTCTGGGCTGGGCTCAGGCGCTCCGAGAACAGCCCCGGCCAGTAGTCGAAGAAGCGCTGCAGGCCGCCTTCCGCCCAGCGCTGACGCTGGCGCCAGAGCGCTGGAACGGTGAGCACCGCTTCCTCCTCCACAGGGGGATCCCAGAGCACGCCCACGGGCTCACCGGCCAGCAACAACCGAAAACTGAGGTCGAGATCATCGGTGACGGTGTCCTCATTGAAGCCTCCGACCCGGATGATCGCTTCCCGGCGCAGCAACTGGCCGTTACCCCGTAATTCCGCCACACCACCGCCGGCCAGGCGGCCCTCCTGCACCACCGCATCCAGGGCCATTTCCATGGCCTGGGCGCGGGTGAGCAGGTTGCTGCCTGCATTCACCACCGCCTTACGCAGTTGCATCGCCGACCAGCCACCCTGCTCCGCCCGAGGGATCAGCCGCTCAAGCAGATCCTCCTGCAGGCCGGCATCGGCGTCGAGCACCAGCATCCAGCGACCTTCAAGCTGCTCGAGCACGGCATTGAGGGCCCCCGACTTGCCGCCGCCGGCATGGCGGGGCCGCCGCAGCACCCGCAGCATCGGCGTACTGGCCTCGAGAGCCTTCAACAGCTCGGGCGTGCGGTCCTCGCTGCCGTCATCCACCACCCAGAGGCGCAGAACCCCTTGGCGGTAGCGCAGACGGCTGACCCGCTCCACCAGACGGCCGACCACGGCCTGCTCGTCGCGGGCCGCCACCACCACATCCACCGATGGCCAGGGCCCCGGCCAAGGACCGTCGCCGCTGGCGGTCCCAAGGGCGGGGCCTTCGGCTGAGCTCTGCGCCAGGTTGCGGCTCCAGAGCTGCCCCAGCACGGTGCGCACCACATAGGCACCGAGCAGAAGGGTGAGGCTGGCTGCGGGCAGAAGGTTACGGGGCGGCTCCAGCCAATGGGGCGCAACCCCGGCCCAGCTGCAGAGCACAACGTAGAGGGCAGCTTTGCCACGACGCCCCCTGGGGCTGTATCCGGTGGCTGTCATGGCAACTCCGTCATGGCAACGCGCCGGCGTGGCTGGTCCGCGTCAGGGCGAACTCTAAAGGCCCCCACTGAGGGCTTCGATGCCGACCAGCTTGGTGCCCGGGTAATAGTGCTCCAGGATCCTGCTCTGGCTCCAGCCGCGACCACCCAGATCGATGGCCCCCTGCTGGGAGAGACCGGCGCCATGGCCGAAGCCACCACCCGTGAAGCTCCAGCGGCCGGGCCCATCGGGCTTGAGCACGAAGAGGGTGCTCGGCAGTTGCCGGAACGTGCGGCGGATGGCGTCGCGACGCAGCACCCGCTGGCCGCTGCTGCCCACCACCGAGAGGGCCAGCACCCGGCCGCTGGGGCCGCGCTCAAGCACCTTGATCTCCCGGGGCTCTCCGACGCCGCCGGGTCCCTTCTCCAGGGACTGGCGGATGCTGGTGTCATCCAGCTGCCGGGTCCAGCGAAACAGGGGATGATCCGCTCCATAGGCGGCCCTTCCCTGACGCAGCAGCTCCGGCAAGGAGGCGGCGGGCAGGGGCAGAGCGAAGCGCTGGGCAAAGGCCGGCGGCCCATCGGGGCGGGCCTGGAGGTAAGGCAGGGGGGGGCCGCTCCAGACCTCATCGAATCCGGCCGAGATGCCCCCGTTACTGGCGTGGTAGACGGCGTGGATGGGCTGCCCCTCCCAGCTCAGCACCTGCCCGCGGGTGGCCTCCACGGCACCCCGCACGGCGGCGCCGGCCTGACGGGGATCGGCATACACCTGGCACTGGGTGTCTGAGCAGAGGTGGTAGCCGTCGACGTCGTAGCGGTGGCTGTTGCGCAGGGCCCAGGTGCGGGCGAGAACGGCCTGGGCGGCAAGGGCCGCCGCTGGGGAGCCGGCGCCGATCTCATGTGGAACGACCCCCAGCAGATAGCGCTCCAGGGGCACCTGTTCGATCAGACTCCAGCCGCCATAGGCGTTGGCCTGCAAGCGGAAGGGACCCTGGAACACGCCCTTGCCCCAGCGCAAACCCTGCGGGGCCTTCAGGAGAAGGGGGCCCTCCAGCGCGACCACACTGCCGTCGGCGGCCGTGGCCTCCAGCTCCAGGCGGGTGATCTCCTCCCGCGACCAGGTCCTGGCCTGGAACCCCTCAGGCGGAGCCGTGCGGGGTGGGGCCCACACTTCCCACTCCGCTGGATGGGCGATCACGGGTTCCACGCCCAGCAGGCGCCAGGCCGAGGCGGCCTGATCCGCCGTTTCGAAACTGGGGAAGGGGCCCAGCACGGTGCGCTCCAGCAGCAGGGGCTCCGGCAGGGGCCGCTGCCGCCAGCGCAGACTCAGGCTGGGGCCCTGGAACTTGCGGCCACTGGCGTCCTCCAGCTCGAGACTGCCGGCGGCGGCATTCAGCAGAAGAGGTGTCGCCTTGGCGGCAGCCATCCCAGGAGCCGGCCCGAGCCTGGCACCCAGGGCAACCCAGAGCACCGGCTGGCTGAGCTCGATGGCGGGGCGAGGGGAGGTGGGCCAGTGCAAGGCCGCCGCAGGCATGGCACGACAGCCCGGGGCCATGAGCAGGGAGCTGCCGAGGCCCATGGCCAGAGGCGCCAGACGGGGCAGGGGGAGCGGTGAGGGCAGAGCGGGGAATCGCATCGAAAAACCGTACGGCCGAGGGAATGATCCTGGGGGAGTTGGCGGAAGGGGCATCCGCGTCGTACTTTGGTTGTTTGTGAACAGGCGCCAGACATGCCGAAGCTCAAGACCCGCCGAGCAGCTGCCAAGCGGTTCAAGGTGACCGGCAGTGGCAAATTCATGCGTCGGCGCGCCTTCCACAACCACCTGCTCGATCACAAGAGCCCCAAGCGCAAGCGCTACCTCGGCACCATGGCGGTCGTCGATGAGCGCGATGCCGACAACGTGAGCCGCATGCTCCCCTACGCAGGCTGAGACGCCAGGCGAAAGACGGCAGTTCCTGATTCCCACCGTTCAACCGAGAGATTTCCATGGCCCGCGTCAAGAGGGGCAATGTCGCCCGTAAACGCCGCAACAAGGTCCTCCGCCTCGCCCGCGGTTTCCAGGGCAGCAATGGCAGCCTCTTCCGCACCGCGAACCAGCGGGTGATGAAGGCTCTGTGCAATGCCTACCGCGACCGTCGTCGCCGCAAGCGCGATTTCCGTCGCCTCTGGATTGCCCGCATCAACGCGGCCGCTCGCCTCAACGGCCTCAGCTACAGCCGCCTGATCGGTGGTCTCAAGCGCTCCGATGTGCTCCTGAACCGCAAGATGCTCGCCCAGCTCGCCCTGGCCGATCCCGGCAGCTTCAGCGAGGTGGTGGGCGCCGCCCGCGCCTGACCTCAGGCTCACCGATCCAACTCCGCGCATTCGCCAACCCCCCGCAGGCCCGATGGACCTTCTCCTTCCGCAGGCCTATCTGATCGGCCTGATCGTCCTGCTCGGGGGTGCAGCCGTGGTGATCGGCCTGCAGGTCTGGCGGGTGCGCGCTGACGAAGTTCGCCTGGCCAAACTGGAGTCCCAGGTCAAGGAAGACCCCAAGGATTCCGCCGCGCTCTACGAGCTGGCCTCGGTCCAGTTGCGGAAACGCCTCTATGACCAGGCGGTCGACACACTCAAGCTGGCTTTGAAGCGCTCGGAGGGCGAACCTGGCGAAGCCCGTGCGCTGATCCAGAACGCTCTGGGCTTCGCTCTGGCAGCCCAGGGCAACCATTCCGCGGCCATCCGTCACTACAAATCCGCCCTGCAGGCGAAAGCGGATTATCCCGTCGCCCTCAACAATCTGGGCTATGCCCTCGAGAGGCAGTCCCTGCCCGAAGAGGCCCGCCAGGCCTACAACCAGGCCCTGGCCCTCGATCCCACCAACAAGACCACGAACAAGCGCCTCAAGCTTCTCGACCGTCGCTTTCCTGCCGAGGCGGTCGAGCCGGCCGGCCCGCCCAAGGGAATGGCCCCGACTGCCGGGCGCTCAAGCACCGGAAGCAACTCCGGGTCCGGCACTTCCAGCCCTGCCAGGAACGACAGCTCGGGACCGAAGAAAGCGGCGTGAGGGTCACTCTTCAGCGGCCTGTGACCCTCAAACGCATGCCTGAATCCTCCTACCGGTCACCACAAACCTCGAACCGGCGCTCCAGCGGACGGTGAAGGCGCAGCTGGCATCTGAGCCACCGGACGCAGGTCGAAGCGACCTCCTGGATGGGTCAGACGGGGCGCCACCCATCCAGCCAGCTCCAGCCCCTGCAGCCCGATGATTTCCCCGCCCGATTCCATCCCGCCGACCTCGCAGTCGCAGAGCATCAGCAGATCGAGCTGGTCGGATTTGGCGTTGAGGTTGCCCTGCACCGCCACGGTGGTCTCTCCCACCTGCATCTCACCGCGCAGGTCGACCATCTGGCCCATGGGGGTGGCTTCCGAAAGGCGCAGCTGCACCGGCAGGGGCTCGCCTCCGCTGAAGGAGCGGTAGACGCCCGACCATACCCTCGGCAAATCGCGAGCGAGATCGACAGCCCGGCCCTTGGGATCAAAGGTTTCCACCGGTCCGAGCTCGGCCTCAAACAACGGCACCGCTGGGGTGGGCGGTGCTCCGAAAGGCACGACGCTTCCCACCGGCAATGGATTCATGGCCAGCTGGGGGCCGGCGGCAGCCAGGAGCAGCGGCAGGAGCAGCGGCATCGGGAAGGTTCAGGGCACGTGGGTGAAGGCTAAGGGCGGCAGCGCCGTCCAGCGGAGCAAAACAGCCGCCGTGGCCACCGTTCGCGGTAGTTTCGCGACATGGCCTGGGCTTCAACGACATCCCAATGGACAGCGACACCCTGGTGATCGCGGGACGGTCCTTCCGCAGCCGCCTGATGACCGGCACCGGCAAGTATCCGAGCCTGGCGGCGATGAAAGCCAGCCTGGCTGCCAGCTCCTGCGAGATCGTCACCGTGGCGGTGCGCCGGGTGCAGTCGCTTGCCGCCGGACATGAGGGCCTGATCGAGGCGATCGACTGGAGCCGCCACTGGATGCTTCCCAACACCGCAGGGTGCGCCACCGCCGAGGAGGCGGTGCGGGTGGCACGGCTGGGCCGGGAGCTGGCGCGGCTTGCCGGGCAGGAGGACAACAACTTCGTGAAGCTGGAGGTGATTCCTGACAGCCGGCACCTGCTGCCGGATCCGATCGGCACCCTCCAGGCCGCTGAGGCCCTCGTTCAGGAAGGCTTCGTGGTGCTCCCTTACATCAACGCCGATCCGATGCTGGCGCGGCGGCTGGAGGAGGCCGGCTGCGCCACGGTGATGCCGCTGGGCTCTCCAATCGGCTCTGGCCAGGGGATCCGCAATGCCGCCAATATCGCCCTGATCATCGAGAGCGCCCGCGTTCCCGTGGTGGTGGACGCCGGCATCGGTGTTCCCAGCGAAGCGGCCCAAGCGATGGAAATGGGCGCGGATGCCCTGCTGATCAACAGCGCCATCGCCTTGGCGGGCGATCCTGAAGCCATGGCCCGCGCCATGGCCATGGCCACCGTGGCGGGCCGCACCGGATACCTGGCAGGACGGCTGCCGGTGCGCTCCGAGGCCAGCGCCAGCTCACCGCAGCAGGGCCTTGTCGGTGCCCCCGCTCAGATCGAGGTCCCGTAACAGTCCTTCTCAGGTCAAGGCCAGAACCGCCGGCACTGGGTAACTTGCGGCTTCAACTGCGCCCCATCCATGTCGGTCACCGAGGAAGACGGCGGCAAGCTCAATGCCTTCGCCAGGGAGCCCCGCATGGAGGTGATCGAGACAGGGACAGGGCGCAGCCGGTCGACCACCCTGCTGCTGCTGGGGGGTCTGGTGCTGGTGCTGCTGATGGTGGCGGTGGCGGCGAGGATCAGCTGAGTCCCTGGATCCCGGCGGCCTGCTGAGGGGGGGCCGAACGCCTGTAGTAGCTTGCCTCCAGGAGCATCGGCTCGTTCAGCAGGAGTTCAGACGTGAAGGTTCTCGTTCTCGGCGGCGACGGCTTCTGCGGCTGGCCCTGCTGCGTGAATCTGGCCGAGGCCGGCCACGAGGTCGTCATGGTCGACAACCTCAGCCGGCGCAAGATCGACGTGGATCTGGGGGTGGAATCACTGACCCCGATCGCCACCGTGCACGACCGCCTGCGGGCCTGGGAGGAGACGGGTGGCCGCGCCATCCGCTTCGTGCACCTCGACATCGCCCAGGACTACCACCTGCTGCTCGAGCTGCTGCGCAGCGAACAGCCCGAGGCTGTGGTTCATTTCGCCGAGCAACGGGCGGCGCCCTACTCGATGAAGTCCAGCGCCACCAAGCGCTACACGGTGGACAACAACGTCAACGGCACCCACAACCTGCTCTGCGCGATCGTTGAGAGCGGTCTCGACATCCACATCGTCCACCTGGGGACCATGGGGGTGTATGGCTATGGCTCCCACCGGGGCGCCACGATCCCCGAGGGCTACCTCACGGTTGAAGTGCCCCAGGCCGACGGCACCCGCTTCCGGGAGAAGATCCTGCATCCCACGGATCCGGGCAGTGTCTACCACATGACCAAGACGCTGGATCAGCTGCTTTTTTACTACTACAACAAGAACGACGGAATCCGCGTCACCGACTTGCACCAGGGCATCGTCTGGGGCACCAACACCGATCTCACCGACCGGGACCCCCGACTGGTCAACCGCTTCGACTACGACGGCGATTACGGGACAGTGCTCAACCGCTTCCTGATGCAGGCCGCGATCGGCTATCCCCTCACCGTGCACGGCACGGGCGGCCAGACCCGCGCCTTCATTCACATCCGTGATTCGGTCAAGTGCGTGGAGCTGGCGATCGATCACCCGCCCGGCTCCGGCGAAAAGGTGCGCATCTACAACCAGATGACCGAAAGCCACAAGGTCAAGGATCTGGCGGAGAAGGTCGCGGCCGTCACCGGCGCCCAGGTGAACCACCTGCCCAACCCGCGCAAGGAGGCGATCGAGAACGATCTGATCGTCGACAACCGCTGTCTGATCGAGCTGGGCCTCAAACCCACCACCCTTGAAGACGGTCTGCTCAGCGAAGTGGTGGATGTGGCCCGGCGCTGGGCTGACCGCTGCGACCGCTCACGCATTCCCTGCATCTCCTCCTGGACCACCACCCAGGCGGCGGCTCTCAAGGCCACCGTCTGAGCCGATGACCAGGACCATGCCCCGACAGCGGTTCCCGTGAAGATCGCCCTGTTCACCGAAACCTTCCTACCCAAGGTCGACGGCATCGTCACGCGTCTCACCAAGACCGTGGAACACCTGGTGCGGGCAGGGGACGATGTGCTGCTGTTCTGCCCGGAGGGCGCCCCTTCGCTCTACATGGGAGCCCGGGTGATCGGCGTACCGGCCATGCCCCTGCCGCTCTACCCGGAGCTGAAACTCGCCCTGCCCCGTCCGGCCGTGGCCGAGGCCCTTGAAGCGTTCCAGCCGGATGTGGTGCATGTGGTCAACCCGGCGGTGCTGGGCCTGGGGGGCATCTGGATGGCACGAACCCGCCAGATCCCGCTGGTGGCCAGCTATCACACCCACCTGCCCAAATACCTCGAGCACTACGGCATGGGCGTGCTGGAGCCCCTGCTCTGGGAACTGCTCAAGGCCGCCCACAACCAGGCCGTGCTCAATCTGTGCACGTCCTCGGTGATGGTGGAGGAGCTCAGTCAGCGGGGCATCCAGCACACCGCCCTCTGGCAGCGAGGCGTCGACACCGAGATGTTCAGACCCGAGCTGCGCTCGGACGCCATGCGGCGGCGGCTGATGGGCCGCCATCCCGACAGCGACAGCCTCCTGCTCTACGTGGGTCGCCTGTCGGCCGAGAAACAGATCGAGCGGATCCGGCCCGTGCTCGATGCCCTGCCCCAGGCCCGGCTGGCTCTGGTGGGAGACGGCCCGCACCGGGCCCAGCTGGAGAAAGCGTTCGAGGGAACGGCCACCACCTTCGTGGGCTACCTGGGCGGTGAGGAGCTGGCCGGCGCCTTTGCCAGTGCCGATGCCTTCCTCTTCCCCTCCAGCACCGAAACCCTGGGGCTGGTGCTGCTGGAGGCGATGGCGGCGGGCTGCCCCGTGGTGGGTGCCAACCGGGGCGGCATCCCCGACATCGTCACCGATGGGATCAACGGCTGCCTGTACGACCCCGACGACGACGCATCCCTGACCGCCGCCACCCTGAGGCTGCTGGCCAGTCCCGAGCGGCGCGAACAGCTGCGGCTGGCGGCCCGCCATGAGGCCGAACGCTGGGGCTGGGACGGTGCCACGGCCCAGCTTCGCCGCTTCTACAGCGATGTGGCCGGTGCCGGCCTTCAGCTGGCAGCCTGAGCCGGCTTGAACCAGGTGGCCAGCAGAGCCTTCACCATCGGAACAGCGACGGTGCCTCCGTAGCCCCCACTGTTCTCGCCGAAGGCAATGATCACCAGATCGGGTTTACCCGCCGGGGCATAACCGCCGAACCAGGCATGATCAGGCCGCGGCGGGTCTTCGGCGGTACCGGTCTTGCCGGCCACCGGCGGCAGGCTGGGATCGTTGAGCATGGTGGCGGTGCCGTTGGTGACCACCTCGCGCAGACCCTGGCGCAGCACCTGGAGGGTGGTGGGCTTGAGCCCGATCCAGGTCCGCGGGGTGTCCCGCTCCACCAGGTGCGGTGTGACAAGCCAGCCGCCATTGGCCACGGCCGCATAGAGCCTGGCCATCTGCAGCGGCGTCACCGAAACGGCCCCCTGACCGATCGCCGAGGTGATCGTGTCCACGGACGTCCAGGCTTCACCCAGCACTTTCTTCTTCCAGGCCTTGTCCCCCAGCAGCCCCGGGCTCTCCTCATCGCGCAGCTCGATGCCGGTGTTGGTGCCATAGCCCAGGCGGCGCGCCGCCTGGAACAGCTCCTCGGATCCCACCTTCAGGCCCAGACGGTAGAAGAAGCTGTTGCTACTCACCGCCAGGGCGAAGGGAAAACCGATGCTGCCGAAGCTGCCATGGTCGGCGTAGCACTGGCCGTCGTAGCAGAAGGAACCGGAGGTGGGGATGGTGGAGGTGGGGCCGTACTGCCCCGATTCGAGGCCGGCGATCGTGCTGATCAGCTTGAAGGTGCTGGCGGGAGGAAAGGCCCGCATCGCCCGGTTGAGCATGGGTGCTTCCGGGCGGTTGAGATTGTTCCACTGAGCCGTGGTGGGGCCGGTGGAGAAGATGTTGGGGTCGAAGTTGGGGCGGCTCGCCATGGCACGGATCGCGCCAGTGCGGGGATCCATGGCCACGATCGCCCCTTTGGCGACGCCATCGAGGGCCTTCTCGGCGGTGCGCTGCAAGTCCAGATCCAGGGTCAGGCGCAGGTCCTTGCCAGCGCGGGCCTGTTTATCCCCCAGCACCCGCTGCACCTGGCCCGCGGCATTCACCTCCAACTGCTGGCCGCCCCACTCGCCTCGCAGGTGGGATTCGTAGACCTGCTCCAGCCCGGTACGCCCGATGCGGTCCTGCACCCGGTAGCCCTTGTCGGCCAGCCGGGTGTATTCCTCCTCGGTGATGCCACTGGTGTAGCCGAGCACATGGGCCGCCAGGGGGCCGCCGGGATAGGAGCGCAGGTAGTCGACATCCACCTCGGCGCCATCGAGATTGCCCGCCTGCTCGCGGAAGCGCAACACCTGGACGCTGCTCAGGGAACTGGCCAGCTCGATCCGGTAGCCATCACCCTGGAGTCCCTCCTTGTAGTTCAGCTCCAGCTGATCCACCGGCAGCGCCAGGAGCGACGCCAGCTTCTCGCGCAGGGCCGGCCAGCGTTCCTTCGTCACCAGCCGAGGCTGCAGGTAGAGGTTGTACGTGAGGCGGCTGGTGGCCAGCACCTCCCCATGACGATCGAGCAGACGGCCGCGGACGGGGTGACGTGGCACCAGGCGGATGCGGTTCTGGTCGGCCCGCAGGCGGTTTTCGGGGCCCTGGACCAGCTGCAGCCAGGCCAGGCGGGCCCCCATCGCCGAGGCAGCCAGCAGGACCACCGCCAGCAACCAGGCCGGCTGATGGCTCATCCCCGACTGCCGCGGCGAGCCGGTCTGGAATCCACTGGCCATCGCTTCAGGCCCCGAGGCGATGCTCGAGTTCCTCCAGGCGCCCGGAGATACGCACCAAGGCCTCCTGCAGCGCCCGCCGCTCCTCGGGCCCAGTGGGGGAGCAGACGGGCGGCATACCGCTCGGATCAGGAGAGGGGGAAGAGGGCACGTCGCGCACCTCCACCCTCACGACAGGGTTGCCCAGCCCAGGTTGCACCTGATCGAGGCTCTCACGCACCTTCTTTGCGGCCGCATCCCCCTCCTGACGCAACTGCCCAAGGGGATCATCCGTGGAGGTGAAGGCCTCGACCACCTGACGGGGTCCGCCCCGGCGGGCCCGGTCGACCACAGCGATGCCGACCGGAAGCAGGTCCTCCATCAGGCTGAGCCGCAGGGCATCAAAGGGATCGGCAGCCATGGCACAACTCCTGAAGCGAACGCCGCTGGCAAGCACCATCGGACCGTTTCCCCAGTCTGACTCCCAGAAGAGCTCGAGAGGGTTCAGGGGGTGCGCTGGATCCCGGGCTCGAGAATCACCGCGCGGCAGAATTCGCGCGATCCGACCCACCAGCCGCCCACCACGGCCAGAGCAAGGGCGGCGGTGAAAGGCAGCAGGGCCTGGCGGGTCATGTCGAGGCTGAACCACTCGCCCCAGCCCCGCAGGGCACGCTCACGATCAAACCGGCGCCGTTCCCGCTGTTCCAGCTTCTGGCGACGCTGCAGCGATTTCTCAACCCAGCGCTCAAAGGCCCGCTTCTTGGTGACCGCCATCTTGCGCTCCACCTCCAGCAGGTGACCGGCGCTGAGATCGGGATGGAAGGTGCTGATCAGCTCCAGGCTCTTGATGAACATCTCCACCGCGCCATCCTTGATCTGGCGGTCGCCGTCGCTGAGTTCCTCCCAGTGGACTTCCGGGTAGAACCGGCCACGGTTCGCCAGAATCTGCTCCTCCTGCAGCTGACCGGGCTCCCGCAACCAGCGGTCAGTGTTGGCATCGAAGCGACGCCAGTACAGAAAGGGATTGAGATAGATGGTTTTCCCCCCCAGCAGGATGCTGTCCTGCTGCAGGCGGCGCTGCATCTGGGGATCCTGCTGGCTGACGGCGGTCAAGGGAAACAGGCTGGGAGCCGATGGTATCGAACACCGACCAAAGAGGCCAGCGCAGCGCTCATTCCCACTCGATCGTGCCGGGGGGCTTGCTGGTGATGTCGAGGACCACGCGGTTCACCCCCTGCACCTCATTGACGATCCGGTTGGAGATGCGCTCCAGCAGGTCGTAGGGCAGGCGGGACCAGTCGGCGGTCATGCCGTCTTCGCTGGACACACAGCGCAGCACGATCGGATAGGCATAGGTGCGTTTATCGCCCATCACGCCGACGCTGCGCACCGGCAGCAGCACGGCGAAAGCCTGCCAGATCTCGTGATACAGCCCGGCTTCCTGCACCTCCTCACGCACGATCAGGTCGGCATCCCGCAGGATGTTCAGCTTCTCGGCAGTGACCTCCCCGAGGATGCGGATGGCCAGGCCAGGTCCAGGGAAGGGGTGGCGGCGCACGATTTCCTCAGGCAGGCCGAGGCTGCGGCCCACCTTGCGCACCTCGTCCTTGAACAGACGCCGCAGGGGTTCCACCAGCTTGAACTGAAGATCCTTGGGCAGACCTCCGACGTTGTGGTGGCTCTTGATCTTCACCGCCACCCGCTCGCCGGTCTTCGGATCGAGGTTGGTGCCGGCCGATTCGATCACATCGGGGTAGAGGGTGCCCTGGGCGAGGTAATCGAAGGGTCCGAGCCGCCTGCTTTCCTCCTCGAACACCCGAATGAATTCTCCGCCGATGATCTTGCGCTTCTGCTCAGGATCGGTGACCCCTTCGAGCTTGGCAAGAAAGCGATCGCGGGCATTGATGTATTCGACTCGAATATGAAACTGCGCATCGAAGAATTCGGTGAGGAACTCCGGCTCCCCCTTGCGCATGAAACCCTGGTCGATGAACATACAGGTGAGCTGATCTCCAATGGCCCGGTGCAACAGGAAGGCCAGCGTGGAGGAATCGACCCCACCCGAGAGCGCCAGAAGTACCCGCTTGTCCCCCACCCGCTCCCGCACATCGGCCAGCGCTTCATCGATGAAGGCCGCCGTGGTCCAGTCAGCTTCACAGCCGCAGATGTGATAAACAAAGTTGCGAATCATCGCCATCCCGCCGCGGGAATGCACCACTTCAGGGTGGAACTGCACTCCGTACAACCGCCGCTGGTGATCAGCCACCGCTGCTTCCGGAGTGTTGTCGGTGTGGGCCAGCCGGCTGAAGCCCGGCGGCAGGGCCTGCACCGAATCCCCGTGGCTCATCCACATCGTCGAGCCGTGCTCCACGTTGGTGAGCAGATCGATCGGGTCGTCCACGTAGAGGGGCGCCTTGCCGTATTCGCCCCGGCCGGCGGCTTCCACCTGACCGCCGAGCTGCTGCACCATCAGCTGCATGCCGTAGCAGACCCCCAGCACGGGGATTCCCAGACTCCAGATGGCGGGATCGCACAGGGGCGCCCCCTCGTCGTACACCGAGCTGGGGCCGCCGCTGAGGATGATTCCCTTCGGGGCCAGGCGTCGGATCTCATCCACGCTGGTGGCATACCCCAGGACAAGGGAATACACCTCGGTCTCCCGCACCCGACGGGCGATCAACTCGGAGTACTGGGAGCCGAAATCAAGGATGACGATCGCCGGCAGGCGTGCGCTTTCGGGCTGTTCGGTCGAGGGGGACGGGTGGGACATAACGACCGAATCACGGCCTGCATGGCCTTTTGGGCTCACCCTAGGTCGTGCCGGAAAGCCTCCAGCAGCTCCTGACCGCAGGGGCCCAGCACCCGCAGCTGCCGCTGCCGATCGAAGAGCGCGGCGCCGATCCGCATGCTGAACCGGCCATAGCGGGCCAGGTAGGCCTGGCTGCGGGTCTCGATCGCCAGCGCCAGCCGCGCCTCGACCCGGGCGGCCAGCTGCCCATCGAGCTGCTGCAAGTCCGCCAGGGCCGCCTCCACCGTGGCTGCCGCGAACAGCCGCTGCAGCTCAGGACCTCCCAACCCCTCAAGGGCCGCCAGAGCCGTGAGCACTTCGGCCCGACCATCGGCCAGGTGGTGGTGGGTGTGGAAGATCCCGCCCGCAAGCTTGATCAGCTTGCCGTGATAACCGAACAGCAGCAGCCGCTCGACGCCGGCTTCGGCCGCCGCCACGATCAGTGGTCCCAGCCAGTTGCCGGCCTTGAGCAGCAGGCCGGCGGGCAAGCCGAGCCGGGGAGCCAGATCGAGCCCGTTCTCGCCGACCACCAGCACAAGATCGCCGGGGTGGGCCGAGTGCGGCCACTGGCGCAGGATCTCCAGGCACTGCTCGAGCCGATCGGGTGCGGCGCTGCGCTGCACCACGGCCTGGGTGCCGATCAGGGCCAGACCGTCCACCACCCCGAAGGCTTCATTGCTGGTGCGGCCAGCGAGCTCCCGGCCCCGGGGGAACACCAGCTGGAGCCGCAGTCCGCGGCCGGCTGGCACCAGCGGCAGAAGGTTGACCTCCAGCAGGCGCCGGGCATAGGCCGAGAGACACAGCGCCCGGCTGCCGGCCTGGACGCCCAGCCCCTCCCCCGCCTCCAGGAGCAGCCGATGGGACGGCTCCGCCTCATGCGGCGGATCCCACCAACTGGCCCGAACCCACACCAGCAAGCCCCGGGTGAGATCCAGGCCATCGCCCGGATCGCAGCGAGTCATGGCCAAGGCCTGGCCATGGCCGAGGGTGGCAGCAGCCTCCACCGGCACCAGCCCGACGCCCGGCGGCTCGAGCAGCTCCAGCGGCTGAGCCTCGCTGGAGCCCCTGA
The DNA here is from genome assembly GCA_943369245.1 of Synechococcus sp. UW140. Classification (GTDB taxonomy): domain Bacteria; phylum Cyanobacteriota; class Cyanobacteriia; order PCC-6307; family Cyanobiaceae; genus Regnicoccus_A. The sequence goes on from CALRMN020000002.1 coordinate 74,947, forward strand.
TCGCCGCCGCGCCGGGCAGAAGGCCCTCGTCTTCCAGCAGCGCCTCCAGGGCTCCGCGGGCGGCTGCCGCCACCCAGACCGGCAGGGTGAAGGGCGTCGCTTGGGTCATCGGCAGGGGGATGGCTGGGATATCGGTCGGGGCGCTGGACCAGGGAGGGGGGACCCTGGTTTTTTAAGGTGGTGGATTGGGCCGCCGCGCCCGTCCCCCCAGCGCCCCCCATGCAGGACAAGCTCAGTCTGATGATCCCCGGTCCCACGCCGGTGCCGGAGACCGTCCTGCTGGCCATGAGCCGCCACCCGATCGGCCATCGCAGCGGCGAATTCCAGGCGATCGTGAAGCACACCACCGCCCAGCTCAAGTGGCTGCACCAGACCAAAGGTGATGTGCTGGCCCTCACCGGCAGCGGCACAGCTGCGATGGAGGCGGGCATCATCAACGTGCTGAGCCGGGGCGACAAAGTCCTCTGCGGTGACAACGGCAAGTTCGGCGAGCGCTGGGTGAAGGTGGCCAGGGCCTATGGCCTGGAGGTGGAGGTGATCCGCGCCGACTGGGGCCAGCCCCTGGATCCGGAGGCCTTCCGCCTGGCCCTCGAAGCCGACAGCGAGAAACAGATCCGCGCGGTGATCCTCACCCATTCGGAAACATCCACAGGGGTGATCAACGACCTGGAGACGATCGCCCGCCATGTCCATGCCCATGGCCAGGCCCTGGTGGTGGCTGACTGCGTCACCAGCCTGGGAGCGTGTCCGGTGCCCGTGGATGCCTGGGGCCTCGATGTGGTGGGCTCGGGCTCCCAGAAGGGTTACATGATGCCGCCCGGTCTGGCTTTCGTGGCGATGAGCGAGAGGGCCTGGGAGGCACACAAGCGCTCGGATCTGCCCAAGTTCTACCTGGATCTGGGCAAGTACCGGAAGTCAGCCGCCGCCGACAGCAACCCCTTCACGCCTCCTGTGACGCTGTATTACGCCCTGGAAGCCGCCCTGGGAATGATGGAACAGGAAGGACTGGAGGCCATCTTCGCCCGCCACGCCAGGCTGCAGCGGGCCACCCAGTCGGCCATGCGTGCCATCGGCCTGCCCCTCTACGCCGCTGAAGGCCACGGCAGCCCGGCGATCACGGCGGTGGCCCCCGAAGGCTTTGACGCGGAGGTGCTGCGCAAGAAGATCAAGGAGCGCTACGACATCCTGCTGGCAGGCGGACAGGACCACCTCAAGGGCAAGGTGTTCCGGATCGGCCACTTGGGCTTCGTCTGTGATCGCGACGTGCTCACAGCGGTGGCCGCCATTGAGGCGACCCTGCAGGAGCTGGGCCTGTCGACGACCAGTACGGGTGCAGGCGTGGCGGCAGCGGCGATCGAACTGGCCCGCTGAGACAGTCCCGCCCAGAGGAATGGCGATTCGGCGCAGGGAACATTGAGTTCAAAATGAACGTTATTCACTGCCATGCGCCGTTCCATCCTTGCTGTCGTCGCCCTGGCCAGCTTGGCGGTCATGTCTTGCCAGCGACCTGACCTGGCCAAGAAGGAACTCAAGACCGAGCAGAAGATCTGCCAACAGCTCGGCGAGGTGGCCGAGGCCCTCGAGCAGGTGGCCGCCCTGCAGCCGACCTCCACGGTGGGCCAGGCCCGGTCCGCAGACCTGGCCCTCGGCACGGCCCTGGCCGCTCTCGAAACCTCGAAGCAGGACCTCGAGAAACTGCGGCTGCAGGCCTTCCAAAAGCAGCTCAAGTCCTTCAAGGGTGAAGTGGCCAGGGTGACAAACGACAAGAAGCTGACCCTTGAGCAGGCTGCCGCCGATCTCAAGACCAAGGCACGGCCGGTCATCACGGCACGCCGACAGCTCTCCGCCGCCGTGAATTGCGAAGTGCCGGCTGCCAAGCCCTGAACTCGACTGGCAGTCTCCGCAATGCCCAAGGCCCAAGGCTGCTAACCTGGGCCATGCAATGTACCGATCAGGTGTCACACATCCACAACCGCGTCAGCCCCTGAAACGGTTCATTTCTAAAATCAGCACATCATCGGCATCGATTGGCCAACAGCCAATGCCAGCCTGCGGGTGTAATTCAGTGGTAGAATGTCAGCTTCCCAAGCTGAACGTCGCCGGTTCGAGTCCGGTCACCCGCTTGTGATCCGAAAACAATCCATTTTCAATGCCTGTCAGGGACTGTGGATGAAGGGTGCCAAAGCACTCAGGATCTTGGCTTGATCACCTGGAGGATCTGGGGTCCGGTACTGCCGGCTCGGCGCTCGCAATCCAGAGCTTTGAGTACAGCCTGGGCCGCTTCGACTAGATCACCCCGCTGGGCAGCAGCTTCGGCACGGGATTCATGCTTGGCCGCATCGCGGAGAAACTGGCTTCGTTGCTCTGATCCTTGTGACATGGCGATCGAAGATCGCGTTTGAACCGCAAGCACAACAACAGATCAATCTTCAAGCACTTTAACGCTTCGGCGAGAATTTGGCTTGAAAGAGAGAGGAATCGGAAGCCAGACAGGAAGTGACCGGTTCAGCTGATCAGGTGCCTGGCTCTTCGCCCAGACCACCGAGGGCCTCGATCTGGGAGCGCAACTGGCCCGCCCGGCTGCTGTCCCCACGGCTGATGGCGATGGCCAGGGCGAACTCCAGCTTCTCAAGCTGATGGCCACCTTCGATGTAGCCCGGGCGGTGGACAGAGGACTGAGCGGCCAACGACCCCCCGTTACGGGGTAGGGGGCAGGCCGGATAGGTGCTGGCCATGGTTGTTTTTCTTTTCATTCTGCCACCCATACGCAGGCCACCGCCAGCTTGAGTGATAGAGAGGTGTCCTTCGCCCTAGGCGGCCAGGTCCAGCTCCTGCGGCGGGGCAGGCTCAACAGCCACCGGAGAGGACGCCGGCGCTGACGTCTCGAGCAGCTGGCGGCAGTCCCGCAACAGCACCTCCACATTGGAGAGAGCCTGGAGCTGATCGGACTCCGGCTGCTGGTCTTCCTCCAGCGCCATCTCCAGCAGGCCCAGCCGTTGCTCCAGGTGCACCAGCCGGTGCGACAAGGCCGCCACCGTCTGGGCGAGATCTTCCGCCGTGCGGGTGATGCGGAACGACACCGATTCCGAGGGCATGGCAATCGAACCAAGAAGGCCGATCACAACACAGAACCGCCCACCGCTCAAGCCATCTCCCAGACTGAGACGTCCTGGCGACACCTGCGGGCATGCCCAGCCTGGCCACTCTGGCGATCTACCTCCTGGCCGGCCTGGGCGGTGGCCTGCTCGCCCTGCGCACGGGGATTCCAGCGGCTCCGCTGGCTGGAGCCCTGCTCGGCGCGGGCCTGGTGAGCATGAGCGGGCGCTGGGATGTGGCCCACTGGCCCCCTGGCACCCGTACGGGCCTTGAGATCGCCATCGGCACGGTGATCGGCACCGGCCTCACCAGCTCAGCGCTGACGGAACTGCGGCAACTGTGGCGGCCGGCGATCCTGATCACCGTCACCCTGGTGGCCACAGGCCTGGTGGTCGGCCTCTGGAGCAGCCGGCTGCTGGGGGTGAGTCCGATCATCGCCCTGCTGGGGGCAGCCCCCGGCGGCATCAGCGGCATGAGCCTGGTGGGCGCTGAATTCGGTGTCGGTGCAGCCGTGGCGGCCCTTCACGCCGTGCGGCTGATCACGGTGCTGCTGGTGGTGCCGATCGTGATCAGGATGGTGCTGTCATTCACAGCTGGTCATTCCTCCGGTTGACAGGCACCAGTGCCGCCCCCTCGACAGTTCGGAGTCGACCGATACGTTGGTGCCCGATGCCCGGCTCCACTGACCGATTCGATGCTGTCCCGTCTCCTCCGCCCCTGCCCAACGTCCACGGCACCCGCCAGGGACCGTAGCCACAGGCTGAGGTCGGTCCTGCATGGGATCCTGATGCCCGGCCTGGTGCTCCTGGCGGGTCCGATCCCCGTGCTGAGCCAACCGATGCGGCTCGCCCAGGTCAGTCAGCCGAACCCCAGCGATCCAGGCGCAAAGGGCGCGGAGGTGTACTGCTTCATGCGCAAGGCCGGCAATGATCACGAAGTGAGCTGGAACGCCGCCTACGCCCTGATCAAACGCCAGGGCTCCAGTCTGTTCAAGACCTCTCCTGAACATGCTGCCGTGATGATCACTGAGGCCGTGGTGAATTCTCCCGATGCCTTCCCCGACTGCGGCCGCTTCATGGGAGCCCTCTATGGCAGTGAAAAACCCGTGCCGCTGAGGACCGACATCCCCGCCAACGGCAGCACTGGTCCTGTTCCCATCCCCAGCGGCGGCGGAACCACTCGCAATGACCGCTATTCCTACTGATTCCCTTCGCACTGCCCCCCCCCGGGCCTTCTGCTGCGTTCTGGCACTGACCCTGGCCCTGGCGGGTTGCGCGCCGGCGGAGCCACCGACCACGGAATCACCACGGCTGCGCCGGGACGAGTGCCTCGATGAGATCAAGGTGGATCGACTCGATCAGGCCCTCGAACACTGCGACAAGGTGGTGAGCGCTTTCCCGCTGGAGGCCCGTCCCCTCAGTGACCGCTTCGTGATCCACACCCTCAGGGGCGACCAGTCCAGGGCCTGCCAGGACATCGACAAGGCGGCGGAGCTGCTCAAGGCCACCAGCAACGGCAAGGCTGCGAAGGATGCCGTTGATCCCCAGCTGGTCACCGACATCCGTGTGCGCCAGGAAAGCTGCCGCGACATCCCGGCGGCGGCGGCCCCCTGACTCACCAGGCCTCCAGTAACTGGCGCACCATCGCCGGCAGGGCCTGACGGCGCAGAATCGCCTGACGGCCCCCGAGGGCCAGGGCGATCCGCTCGGTCTTGCTGGCGATCAGCCCGTCCACCAGCTGATCGGCCACCCCCAGCTGCAGCCAGTGGGCGGTGAGGGGACCGGCCATACCGATGCGATGGGCCCGGTCTTCCGCCTGCTCGGTATCGCCCGGGGTCCAGGGCCTCTCCAGCAGCACAACGTGACTGGCGCGGTGCAGAGTGAAGCCGAGACCCGCCACCGCGAAGGTGGCCACCAGCAGGGACACCTGGCCCACCTGGAAGCGCTCCACCTGGCGCTGCCGCTCCGGTGGCTTGAGACGGCCCGTGAGCACGGCACCACCAAGGCTCGCGGCCAGCTGCTCGGCAGGGGCCACGAAGGCTGTGAACACCACCACCGCCGCTCCGTCCGCGAGCAACTCCGTGACCAGAGCCTGGGCCGCCGGCAGCTTGTAGGCCGCGCCGATCTGCCTGAGAGCCGTGAGCATCGCCAGGGATTCAGCGTCGCGGCGCACCTCGCCGCGGGCGGCCCGAAGGCGGTAGCGCTCCACCCGTTGCTGCAGCTCATGCTCGAAGCCCTGGGCCTGGCTGGCACTGAGCACCACGGGGCAGATCAGGCGTCGCTTGGGGGGCAGGTCGAGGCAATCCTGCTTGCGCCGGTGCAGCACCAACGGCTGTATCAGACGGTGCAGGTCCTCCAGGCGTTCAGCGCCGTTGGCCTGCCAGTGGCGGCGCCCCCCGCTTTCGCGCCAATGCCCCTGGCAATAGGTCTGCTCAAAGCTGAGCTGATCCCGGCCAAGGGGGTGATCGATCGCCGCCAGGAGGGGGAAGAGCTGCACCGGGCGGCCGTTCTTCATCGGGGTGCCGCTCAGAAGCCAGATCGCCCGCAGGCGCGGATGACGGGCCAGGCGCAGCAGGGCGCGGGTACGGGCCGCGCCCAGGTTCTGGGCGTAATGGGCCTCATCCACGAGCAGCACGGTGCCGGCAGGGGGCAGTTCCGCCGGCAATCGCGCCCAGCTGAACAGCTCCACGGCCAGTTCCAGGGCCAGGGACTCCTGCCGCCAGAAGCCGTGCAGACCCACCGGGGCCACCACGGCAATGCGGCAGTCGGCGCAACGGGACAGGGCGCGGGCTGCCACCAGGGCTGTGAGGGTCTTGCCCAGGCCCATCGCATGGGCCAGAACCGCTCCACGGCGAGCAAGCAACCAGCGGGCCGCCGTGCGCTGGTGGCTGAACAGCTGCCGCCCGTCCGGCAAGGGAGCCTCCAGCTGGGCAGCTTCCACCAACTCCCGGTGGGGGGGCAGGGGGGGCAGGGGCTGGCGCAGCCAGGCCATCCACCGGGCGAGGCCCGGCTCGATCACGAAGCGCCCCCCCAGCAGAGCCTCGAGCTGACCTGCGGCCTCGAGCGGAAACTCCCAGCAATGGCGCTGGGCCCGCCAGCGGCCCGCCGGCCTGATCCGTCGCAACTGGGCCTGGGTGACCGGATCGAACGGGGAGATCACCTCGATCAGGCCGCAGGACCCAAGCTGCAGCAGGCAGCGCGGCAGTGTCCCTGGCGTGACTCGCAGGGACACCGCCGCGCATCGTGGAATTGGATTCTAGTCGGCTAGGCGCCGTGAACAAGCGGTCGCGATCAGCTTGAAAAAATGAAGTCGTCGACACATTGACAGTCCAGAAGCCATGGGCAAACTGTCCGCAACCGAGGCATGGGAATGCAGGTCAGGGATGCGGTCTTCCTTGAGGATCTCTGCCCCAAGTTGCGCGTCAGACGCTGGAGACAATCCCTGCATAAACAGACCCAACATCGCTGTATTTATTGCGGCAATCGCTCGGAGTCGATTGATCATCTGATGCCCCGCTGCCGCGGCGGGCTGAGCGTGACCGAAAACTGCGTTCCCGCCTGCCTCGCCTGCAACGGCCACAAAAGCGACGCTGACGCCTTTGACTGGTACCGGCGTCAGCGCTTCTACGATCCGCGCCGGGCGATGGCGATCCGGGCCTGGATGGATGGGGACCTGCGCCTGGCCGTGCGTCTGTTGCAATGGGCCGCTCCCGAGCCAGCGACACCAACCCAGCCGACACCCCTTCCCCAGAGGCCAGCCTTGACCCTGCAGCCGGCCTGAAACCGAGCCTCCTTCACCAGACGCGGCAGGCCGCTGGCCCGTTGTGACGCTCGCAGAGGGCCGCGAGCTGCGCGGGCTGCTCGGGAGCCACCAGGGCCGCCGTGAGGACCAGGGCCACCACCACCAGTGGAAGAGCCCCCAAGGCACGGGGGAAGCTCCAGAGACGGATCTGGCCAGGGCGGGGCAGACTCGCTGGGAGGAGACGGGATGCAGAGAAACAGGCGGAGGCCATCGGCGGAGCCAAGCAGTGATACAGGTGTACTCATGGTGAATGGTGTTGTCAACCGCAGCCCCTGGAGAGGGGCATCCGGCCGGATGCTGGTGCTGGGGGGCGGCTACAGCGGCAGGCGCTTTGCCTCGGTCGTGGCCGCCACTGGTATGCCGGTGCTGATCAGCCACCGCCCCGGTGGCCATCCCATTCTTGGGGAGGGGATCAGCCCGGTGGCCTTCGCCAGCGAGCTCAGGCCAGGAATCGAGCCCGCAGCCCTGGAGGAGGTGACCCATGTCCTGGTCACGGTTCCCCCAGGCCGTGACGGCAAGGATCCTGTGCTGGAAAGCCTCGGTGCCCTGCTGGCCGGCCTGCCGCTGCAATGGCTGGGCTACCTCTCCACCTCCGGGGTCTATGGAGATCGCGGCGGCGACTGGGTCCGGGAATGCGACCCCCCTGCACCGGGACTGCCCCGCAGCCGGGCACGGCTGGCCTGCGAACAGGCGTGGCAGGCCAGCGGCCTGCCCCTGCAGGTGTTCCGCCTGCCGGCGATCTACGGGCCGGGGCGCTGCCCGTTCGATGGACTGCGCGCCGGCAGCAGCCGCCTGATCCACAAACCGGCCCAGGTGTTCAGCCGCATCCACGTCGATGACATCACTGGCGCCCTGCTGCACAACCTCGCCCTGCCGAGTGACCAGCGGCCGCCAGTACTGAATGTGGCGGACGACAGGCCCTGCCCATCGAGTGAAACCCTGGGCTATGCCGCCCACCTGCTGAACTGCAAATTACCCGAGGTGGAGTCCTACGGGCGGATCCAGGAGAGCCTCAGTCCGATGGCCCGCAGCTTCTGGAGCGAGAATCGCCGCACCAGCAACAGGCGGCTGTGCGTCGAGCTCGGTTACCGGCTGCGCTATCCCAGCTACCGGGAAGGATTCAGGGCTTCCCTTCAGGAGGAACAAGCTCTTCAGCGAGGGGCTGGCTGCACCTCCTCAGGGCAGACCGGCGCTGCCAGCGGCTGAAGATTGGTGAGGCTGGGAATGTTCAGGTCAGCCTTCAGGCGGCACCAGTCGATCACAACCCATTTCTTCTGCAACCCATGAGCCAGGCCCAGAACCAGTCCCCCCAGAAGCAACCAGCGGATCATGACTCTCGAGGCCACTGGCAACAACGCTAAACAAGGAGTCATCGCCCTGGCCCTGGGGGATCCCGCCGGCATCGGCGCCGAGGTGACCCTCAAGTCCCTGGCTGCCCTGCAGGCGCGGGGCACGGCCGTGAATGTGGTGCTGGTGGGCTGCCGCCGCTGGCTGGAGCAGACCTACATGGAGCTGCGCGACCGCAGTTCGGCGCCGCTGGCGGATCCAGGTGCCTACGCCATCCTCGACAGTCCATTGCGGGAGGGGATCGTCCAGGGGCAGGGGACGGCGGCCAGTGGTGCCGCCAGCTTCTCCTGGCTGAATGCGGCGGTGGATCTGGTGCTCAGCGGTCAGGCACGGGCCCTGACCACGGCGCCGATCGCCAAACACGCCTGGCACGCCGCCGGCCATCGCTATCCCGGTCAGACCGAGCGGCTGGCGGAGCTCTGCGGACGGGATCAGGCCTCGATGCTGTTCACCGCCCGAGCACCAGGGGGCCGCTGGCGGTTGAACACACTGCTGGCCACCACCCACATCCCCCTGGCCGAGGTGCCCCAGGCCCTCACACCCGCCCTCGTGGAGCATCAGCTGGAGATGCTGCTGGCGTTCTGCCGGCGCTTCCAGCCGGAGCCCAGCCTGACGGTGGCCGGTCTCAATCCCCATGCCGGCGAAGGGGGCCAGCTGGGGACGGAGGAGCAGGACTGGCTGATTCCTCTGCTGGAGCGCTGGCGGCAGAGGCATCCCTCGGTGACGGTGAAGGGGCCACTTCCGCCGGACAGCTGCTGGCTGGGGGCGGCCGCGGCCTGGCGGGGCGATGGACAGGGAGCTGACGGTTACCTGGCGCTCTATCACGATCAGGGGCTGATCCCGGTCAAGCTGCTGGCCTTCGATGCCGCGGTGAACACCACCCTGGGGCTGCCCTTCCTGCGCACGTCACCGGATCACGGCACCGGCTTCGACATTGCCGGTTCAGGCGTGGCCCGTGCCGACAGCATGGTGGCGGCCCTGGAGACAGCCTGGGAGCTGGGCTGAGCCCGGCCACAGCCGGCTCGGCGCAGCACCCGTGGATTCAGGCGGGCTTGACCCGCAGCAGAACCTGGCCGAATTCCACCGGTGTGCCGTTGTCCACCAGGATCTCCACCAGCTCACCGCTGACTTCGGCCTCCAGCTCGTTCATCAGCTTCATGGCCTCGAGGATGCACACGGGCTGGCCGACACTGATGCGGCTGCCGATCTCGACGAAGGGGGGATCGGTAGGCGAGGGAGAGCGATAGAAGGTGCCCACCATCGGGGCCGTGATGTCGACGAGATCGGCCCGCAACGCAGATGGGGCCGGCGGCGGGCTGGATGGGGCCGTGACGCCGGCGGAACCCGGCGCCGGAGCGGCTGGTGCCTCCGGGGGGGACGCCACCGGGGCCGGTGCTGGGGCCAGCACCGCTGGAGCCGGCAGGTTGCGGCGGACTTCGAGGCGGAAATCGTCACCCTCGAGCTTCAGCTCCTGGATGTCGCTTTGCTCCAGGAAGATGAGCAGGTTCTGCAGTTGGTCGTTGTCGAGCTGCATGGCAATCAGGACTCCCGCCCGAGATAACTGTCGTTGCGCGTGTCGATCTTGATCTTCTCGCCAATGGTGATGAACAAGGGCACCATCACCTGAGCGCCGGTCTCGACGATGGCAGGCTTGGTCCCCCCGGTGGCGGTGTCACCTTTGACGCCAGGGTCGGTCTGGGTGACCTCGAGAACCACGGAGTTGGGAAGTTCCACCTCCAGGGGGGACCCGTTCCAGGACACCACGTTCACCTCCATTCCTTCCTTGAGGTACTTGCGCCCATCACCGATCTGCTTGGCCGTGAGACGAGTCTCCTCGTAGGAGGCCATGTTCATGAAGACGTACTCGTCACCCTCCATGTAGGTGTGTTGCAGGGTGGATTTCTCGAGCTGGGCCTGGGCGACGGTCTCCCCGGCTCGGAAGGTCTTCTCGACCACGTTGCCGCTCTGGACGGCCTTGAGCTTGGTGCGCACGAAGGCAGAGCCCTTGCCAGGCTTGACGTGCAGAAACTCGACGACCCTCCAGACCTGTCCATCGAGCTCGATGGTGGTGCCAGTTCGGAAGTCGTTGCTCGAGATCATTCCGGCGGAACGGGTGAGCGGGATTGTACGGCTGGCCGTTGAACCACCCTGAGAGACTGGGTCTGGACCCAGGCCAACTGTGCCAAAGTCCGAAGAACGGCATAACGCCCGGAGACCGGCAGGGACATCCATGAGCAGGAGTTCTCAGCAACCGCAAGCCCCCCGGCCAGTGGACCAGCCGCTCGGAAAGCAGCGCCGGAACCCCTGGCGGGCCCTGACGCTGCTGCTGATGGCGCTGGTGATCGCCTGCGGCGCCAGCTTCGGCCTGGTCAGCCCAGTGGTGGCTGCCCTGCCGCCGGGAAACGCCGTCACCGACCCTGCCTCCCTGCTGCGCAATGCCTTGCCGATCGAGCAGCCGGATCTGCAGAACCTTCAGCATCGCCTGGAAGACAGCAGCGACGACCTGCGTGCCAAGCGCTGGAGCGCCCTCACCGGCAAGGCCCGCAAAGCCCAGGCTCAGCTGAGCAACCGGCGTTCGGCCCTGCTGGCGGCCTACCAGCCCAAGCAGCGCGAACAGGCCACGGCCCTGCTCGACCGCCTCGAATCTGAATTGCAGGCCGTGGCCGTGGCCGCCGAGCAGCAGGACCGCGAGGCCTTCCTGACCACCCGTCGCCGGGCCCTGAGCACCATCGGAGAAGCGGAAGCCCTGCTGGTGGGGCCGTTCCCCTTCGAAATTCCGGCAGAGTTCGCCGACCTGCCCAGGCTGCTGGGCCGCGCCACCGTCAAGCTGACCACCACCAAAGGCGACCTGATCGCCGTGGTGGATGGCTACAACGCACCGCTGACCGCCGGAGCCTTCGTCGATCTGGTCGAGCGGGGGTTCTATGACAACCTGCCCTTCATACGCGCCGAAGACTTCTACGTCCTGCAGTCCGGCGATCCGAAAGGAGCCTCCAGCGGCTATGTGGACGCCTCCGGCCACGAACGGAAGGTACCCCTTGAGATCATGGTGCCGGGTCAGAGCAAGCCCTTCTACAACAAGACCTTCGAAGAGCTCGGCCTGTTCAAGGCCACGCCGGTGCTGCCTTTCGCCACCAAGGGAACCCTGGGCTGGGCGCACTCCGACACCGCCCTCGACGATGGTTCCTCCCAGTTCTTCCTCTTCCTGTTCGAGGCGGAACTCACCCCGGCGGGCCTCAATCTGATCGACGGCCGCTACGCCGCCTTCGGCTACGTGGTCGAGGGCTTCGATGTACTCGAGGAGCTCACCGCCGACGACGGCATTGTCAAAGCGACCGTGGTGGAGGGGGCCGGCAACCTGCGGCCCCATGGCTGAGGACTCCGACCTCGCGCCAACCCTCGCCGACCTGGGGGAATGGGAGCTGATTGAGCGCCTCGGAGCCTTCGCTCCCCCCGGTCAGTTCGCCGATGATGCCGCTCTGCTGGATGGCCGCTCGGAGCGGACACTGGTGGTGAACACCGACGTGCTGGTGGAGGGAGTCCATTTCATCGAAGCCACCATGGCCGCCGAGGATGTGGGCTGGAGGGCAGCGGCGGCCAACCTCTCGGACCTCGCGGCCATGGGCTGCCGGGAGGTGCTGGGACTGACGGTGGCCCTGGTGGCCCCCGCGGCCACCCCCTGGGCCTGGGTGGAGGGGGTGTACCGCGGACTCAGCGCTGCTTTGGGCTGCTACGGCGGCACGCTGCTGGGGGGCGATTGCAGCGGCGGCGGCCAGCGGCTTCTCGCTGTCACAGCCCTGGGGCGGCTCGGAGCGGACGGGCCGATCCGGCGTCGGGATGGTCACCCCGGTGATGCCCTGGTGAGCACGGGCCCCCATGGCCTCAGCCGCCTGGGCCTCGCAGCGTTGATGCAAGAGATGCCGTCCTCTCCGTCCGCTCCCAACTGGCACCAAGCCGGTCCAGCCCTTCTGGAGCGAGCCGTTCTGGCGCACCGCAGGCCGCGGCCCCGGCTGGATGCGGTGGCGGCGCTGGCCTCATGCCGGCCTGTGGGCAGCGCCTGGAGGGTGGCTGGCACCGACAGCAGCGATGGACTGGCAGCGGCGCTGAGGACCTTGACCCAGGGGAGTGGCTGTGACGCTCTTCTGGAACGCCGGGACCTTCCGATCGACGCGGAGATGGCGGCCCTGCCCGTCGCCGAATCCTGGTGCCTGAACGGCGGTGAAGACTTCGAACTGGTGCTGGCCCTCGATCCCGGCTGGGCCCGGGAGCTGATCCAGTCCCTGCCCGGGAGCCGGAGGATCGGATCCCTGACCCCGGGCTCAGGGATTCTGCGCTGGGCCGGCGACGGTTCACCCCTGGAGGACGTGGGTGGAGGCTTCACACATTTTCACTGAGCCCTTGCACTGAACCATGAAAAAGCCGCCCTGCAGGCAGGACGGCCCCGGGACTCAGAGCTCAGGACGCAAAGCTCACTTCCAGTTCTTGGCCACCAGCTCGGCCAGATCGACCACCCTCTGGCTGTAGCCCCACTCGTTGTCGTACCAGGAGATGACCTTGACCATGTTGTCACCCATCACGAGGGTGAGATCTGAATCAACAATGGTGGATTCATTGGTGCCCGCGTGGTCGCTGGAGACCAGAGGCAGATCGGAGTACTTGATGATTCCCTTCATGGCGCCCTCGGAAGAGGCCTTGAGCACGGCGTTCACTTCATCTTTGGTGGTGCCGCGTGCCACCTCAAGCACCATGTCAACCACGGACACGTTGGGGGTGGGCACGCGCATGGCGATGCCGTTGAGCTTGCCCTTCATCGGCGGATAGACCAGGGCCACGGCCTGGGCGGCGCCGGTTGAGGTGGGCACGATGTTGACGGCGGCGGCGCGGGCGCGTCGCAGGTCACGGTGGCTGGCATCAAGAATGCGCTGGTCACCGGTGTAGCTGTGGGTGGTGGTCATCGTTCCCTTGACGATGCCGAAGGTCTGGTCGAGCACCTTGACCACGGGTGCCATGCAGTTGGTGGTGCAGCTGGCGTTGCTGAGGATGTCGAAATCTTCATGGCGGTATTGGTCAGCGTTGACGCCCACCACGAAGGTTCCAACTCCGGCACCCTTACCGGGGGCGGTGAGGATCACCTTCCTGGCGCCTGCCTGGAGGTGCTTGCTGGCACCCACGTCATCGTTGAACACACCGGTGGACTCGATCACGAGATCCACACCCCACTCCTTCCAGGGCAGGTTGAGGGGATTGCGGTCGGAGAAACATTTAATCTCGCTGCCATTCACGATGATGGCGTTATCGGTGTAGCTGACCTCCGCATCGCGGATGTGGCCCAGCATCGAGTCGTACTGAAGCAGGTGGGAGTTTGTGCGCGGATCGGAAGTGTCGTTCAAGCCGACCACCTCGATCCCGGTGTTTTCGCCACGGCTGAGCCAACAACGCATGAAGTTGCGACCGATCCGGCCGAATCCATTGATCGCAACGCGCAGGGTCATGGCAGGAACGGGAAACCCGTTGACAAGGGGAGTTTGGCTGCCGATCATACAGAAATGGCCTCCCCCCTTCTGGAGGCACTCCAGCAGCTGAACCTTTCGCGGAGCCAAACAAGCGTTAAAAGGGGAGAGACAAGCGCAGCGTCAACACCTACCTTCGGGTCCGCATGGAGACGCATTTGGCACCGCTGCTCGACCACCGGCCCCCCCTTCACTTCATCGGGGTTGGCGGCATTGGGATGTCGGCACTGGCTGGAATTCTGGCCGACCGCGGTTTTCAGGTGAGCGGATCCGATCCGCGTGAGAGTCCCGTGCTCGAGTCCCTGCGCCGACGTGGGGTGCGGGTGTTCGCCCACCAGGACGCCGAAACGATCGCGTCTGTGAACAGCGATGGTGGCACCCCGGCGCTGGTGGTGATCAGTACGGCGGTGCCGGCGGGCAATCCCGAGCTGATGGCAGCCCGCGAAGCCGGCCTCACCATCTGCCACCGCTCCGACGTGCTGGCGGCCCTGATCAACGCTCAACCCTCGATCGCCGTGGCCGGCAGCCACGGCAAGACCACCACCAGCACCCTGATCGCCACCCTGCTGGCAGCCACCGACCAGGACCCCACCGCCGTGATCGGTGGCATCGTGCCCGCGTTTCAGAGCAACGCCCGCAGTGGCCGCGGCCGGGTACTGGTGGCCGAGGCCGATGAGTCTGATGGCTCCCTGGTGAAGTTCAGATCCAGCCTCGGACTGATCACCAACCTGGAGCTCGACCACACCGATCACTACCCCGACCTCGACGCTCTGATCCAGACGCTCCAGCGCTTCGCCGCCGGCTGCGGCTCCCTGCTCGCCAATGCCGACTGTCCGGTGCTGCGCCAGCATTTCCAACCCACAGCCTGGTGGTCGATCGAGCGCAGCGACGGGGTGGAGTTCGCCGCCCTGGCGGTGGAGGAGCACGGCGAAGGCACCATGGCCGACTTTTACGAACAGGGTGAGCTGGTGGGGCGCTTCAGCCTCCCCCTGCCTGGCCGCCACAACCTCAGCAACGCCACCGCCGCCCTCGCGGCCTGCCGCCTGGAGGGCGTCCCCTTCGGCGCCCTGGCCACAGCGATGCGAACCCTGCGCTCCCCCGGGCGCCGTTTCGATTTCCGGGGCCGCTGGGCCGGACGCCAGGTGGTCGACGACTACGCCCACCACCCCAGCGAGGTGGAGGCCACTCTGCGCATGGCCCGTCTGATGGTGACCAGCGGCCGCAGCCCTCTGCCGGAAGTGCCCCAACGACTGGTGGCCGTGTTCCAGCCGCACCGCTTCAGCCGCACCGCCGAATTCCTGAATGCTTTTGCCGCTGCCCTCACCCTCGCCGACACGGTGCTGCTCGCCCCGCTCTACGCCGCTGGAGAAGTGCCTATACCCGGTGTCGACAGTCAGGCACTGGCCGATCGCCTGCAGCAACTCCGACCTGACCTGCCACTGAAGGTGAGCGGCACGCTGGACCAGCTGGCTGAACAGGTGGTGCGCCGCAGCCAGCCCGGCGATCTGGTGCTGGTGATGGGAGCTGGCGATGTGAACGGCCTCTGGTCTCGACTCCAGGCCCTCGCCGAGCTGATGCCGCCCGATGCACCCGATGCCCCCACCGCCCGTCTGGCCGCCTGAGCCGTGCCCCTCACCCCGGCCCACGAGCCTGCCCTGAGCCAGGTAAGCCTGGCCGACTACACCACCTGGAAGGTGGGAGGACCGGCTGAATGGTTCGCCGAACCGGCCAGCCGTGACGAACTGATGGCCCTGGTCCGATGGGCCCGGGCCGAAACCATCCCCCTGCGGCTGATCGGAGCCGGCTCGAACCTGCTGATCAGCGACGGCGGACTCGAGGGGCTCACCCTCTGCAACCGCAGGCTGCAGGGCAGCGTGATCGATGCGGCCACGGGGCTGGTGGAAGCCCAGGCCGGGGAGCCGATCCCGACCCTGGCTCGCAAGGCTGCCCGCGCTGGCCTGAGCGGTCTGGAGTGGGCTGTGGGAATCCCCGGCACCGTGGGCGGGGCCGCTGTGATGAACGCTGGCGCCCAGGGGGGCTGCACGGCGGACTGGCTCCAGGAGGTCACGGTGCTCGATCCCAACGGGGGGGATGGCCCCTTCGTCATGCAAGCCAGCGAGCTGGAGTTCGCCTACCGCCACAGCCGGCTGCAGCGGGAACAGCTGCTGGTGCTCTCGGCCCGGTTCCGCCTCAGCTCGGGCCATGATCCCGCTGAGATCAGCCGGCGCACCAGCGCCAATCTCTTGAGCCGCACCAGCAGCCAGCCCTACCAGCAGCCCAGCTGCGGCAGCGTCTTCCGCAACCCCGAGCCCCGTAAAGCCGGCCAGTTGATCGAGCAGCTCGGCCTCAAGGGTCTGGCGCTCGGAGGCGCCATGGTCTCGCCGATTCACGCCAATTTCATCGTCAACACCGGCGGCGCCAGCGCCCATGACATCGACCAGCTGATCCAGCTGGTCCAGCAGCGGGTCTTCAGTGCCCACGGCATTGAGCTCCACACCGAGGTGAAGCGTCTGGGGGATTTCAGTTCCCGGCGACAGCCAGCTGGGCGAGGAGTCTGAGCGTCGAAGGGGAGGCCGTAGCCTGAAGCGGCGCTCTTGATTCCTGCATGGCCGGCTTCGGACTACCCAACTTCGGACAGCTGACCGAAGCTTTCCGCAAGGCCCAGCAGATCCAGCAGGATGCCCAGAAGCTCCAGGACGAGCTCGACGCCATGGAACTGGAGGGAAGCAGCGCCGATGGCCGGGCCAGCGTCTGGCTGACCGGAAACCAGCAACCGCTGAAGGTGCGCCTCTCCCCCGAACTGCTGGCCGATGGCGCCGAGGCCACTGAAGCCGCCACCCTCGAGGCCCTGAAAGCCGCCTACGACATCTCCACCGGCACGATGAAGGAACGGATGGAGGAACTCACCGGCGGCCTGAACCTGCCCGGTCTCGGGGGGTGAAGCTGTCGGCTGCCCTGGTTTTCCATCAGCCCAGATCAGGAGCCTGCTGACGCTGACGGCGACGGGAGGGGCCGCTGGGGGGACGCTGGGAGCGGGTCTCCAGAGCCCCCGCGCTGGCCTGCTGCAACTCCGTCAGGCCCTGGCTGTAGTAGGCGTAGCGCTCCCAGGCGGTGCCCACCCGGCAACCGGGATCACCGCGGTGCTGGCAGTTGCTGAAGCGGCAGGGCCCCTCCCGCAGGGCTGAGGCGATCTCCGGGAAAAGTGCCGGCAGAACAGCGGGATCTCGGGGCAGCTCAGGCCGGTTGAAGCCAGGGGTGTCGGCAATCAGGGCCCCGGGGGCCAGGGGGAAGAGCTCCACATGCCGCGTGGTGTGACGTCCGCGCCTGAGCCGTCCCGAGACGCTGCCGACCCGCAGGGCCAGAGCAGGAACCAGACCATTGAGCAGGCTGCTCTTGCCCACCCCTGACGGACCGCACACCACGGCGATTCCGGGGCGGGCGAGCCGCTCCCTGAGGAGGGCCAATCCCTCACCGGTGGCTGTGCTGACCGCGATCGGGTCATAGCCCCAGCTCCTCAGCCGTTGCCGCCAGCCTTCGAGTTGATCGGGTGGGACCAGATCCACCTTGGAGAAGACCACCTGCACCGGCTGACCGCTGTGCTCGGCTGTGAGCAGAAAACGGCTGAGTTGCTCCGGATCCGGGGCCGGATCGGCCATGGCAATGACCACCACGATCCGGTCACAGTTGGCCACCGGTGGGCGGCCCAGCAGGCTCGTGCGTGGCAGCAGATCACCCACGGCGGCACGGCCGGCCGGCCAGTCGATGCCCTCCAGCCCCACCCGATCACCCACGTGGATGCGAGCACCCGCCTGACCCAGCCGGCTGCGTCGGGTGCAGAGCAGCTGATCCAGTCCTCCGGGGCCAGGGATCTCCAGGCTCACCTGACAGAAGTTGGCCTGAATCGCGGTGACCAGGCCCTTGACCATCGCCCTGCCCACCACATACCTGGCCTCGGCCTCAGTCTCCATGGCGGCGGATCCACAAGCGGACGCCCTCCTGGTCGGCCGATTCATGCGGTTCAGGGATGGCCCCGGACTCCAGCTCGACCCGGTGTCCCTCCTGGCGCAGTCCCTCGGCCACCATCAACTCGGGTTCGCCGGCATCGAGGTCGAGCTGCAGCCATTCACCAGCCGAGATCGTCTCGAGCGCCAGTCGGCTGCGGATGAAGTTGAGGGGGCAGGGGGTGCCGCGCAGATCGAGCCGCAGGCTGGGTTCCGCTGGCCGGGAACCCGAGGGAGGGCTGCTGGTCACAGGCGGGCCATCGCGCTAACCGAACAGCCCGCCGAACAGGCCGCTCTTGTGGGGATGGTCCTTGGTGGAATGGTGACCAGCCAGCTGCTCGAGCAGCTCGCGCTCATGGCTGCTGAGCTTGGTGGGCAGCTGCACCTTCACATTGAAATGGTGGTTGCCCCGGGCCACCGGGTTGCCCAGCTTGGGAACGCCCTTGCCCGTGAGGGTGAGGGTGGTGCCGGGTTGGGTGCCTGCGGGTATCTCCAGGGTGGCTGCCCCATCCACCGTGTCCACCTCGATCGTGTCGCCGAGGATCGCCTGGAGATAGCTCACCGCCACATCGGAGTGGATGTGGATGCCGTCGCGGCGCAGCTTGTCGTGGGCCTGAACGAACAGGTACACGTAGAGATCACCCGCGGGGCCGCCACGCTGGCCGGCATTGCCCTCGCCCGCCACGCGCAGACGGGTGCCGGAGTCGACACCGGCGGGGATCGTGATCCGCAGCTTCTTGCGCACCTGCTGGACCCCCTGGCCGCCACAGGCGCCACAGGGGTCGGCGATCACCTGGCCGGTTCCCTCGCAGGTGGGGCAGGGGGCCACCTGGGTGAAGCTGCCGAAGGGGGTGCGGGTGGCCCGGCGCACCTGACCCTGCCCACCGCAGGTGCCGCAGGTGGTGGGACCGCTGCCGCTCTTGGCGCCGCTGCCCTGGCAGGTGGCACAGGTTTCCAGGTGGCGGATCTGCACCTCCTTCTCCTGGCCGAAGACCGCCTCGTTGAAGGTGATGCTGAGATCGAGGCGTAGGTCATCCCCCTGTCGGGGACCACGACGACGAGGGCCACCTCCACCGCCAGCGCCGGCGGCACCGCCGAAACCGCTGAAGAACGTCTCGAAGAGGTCGGCGAACCCTCCCATGTCGCCCATGTCTGGGGCACCGGCTCCGGAGACACCGGCTTCACCGAACTGGTCGTAGCGGGCCCGGGTCTGGGGATCACTGAGCACCTCGTAGGCCCGACCGATCTCCTTGAAGCGGTCTTCCGCGCCGGGTTCCTTGTTGATGTCGGGGTGGTACTGGCGGGCCAGGCGCCGGTAGGCCCGCTTGAGGGTGTCGGCGTCTGCGTCGCGGGAAACCCCAAGCAGGTCGTAGTACTCGGCCATCAGCTGGATTCCTCACCACCCGCTGCCCCGTGCTGGGCCGGGTGCGCGGCCCCCTCCGAGGCCCCGGGACCCGGTCCCATCGAGACTTTGACCAGAGCATGGCGCAGCACACGCCCGTTCAGCTGATAGCCGCGCTGGAGTTCCTCGATCACCAGGTCCTCCCTCACCAGGTCACTGGGCTCCCGCAGCACCGCTTCGTGCAGGCTGGGATCGAAAGGTTCACCCTCCACCCGCATCGGGGTCACCCCCAGTTGCTTGAAGGCATCCACCAGCTGCTTGTAGAGGCCCTGATAGCTGCGGTGGAGGCTCAGTGCCTCTTCACTCTGGGGATCGAGCTGCTGGCGGGCGCGGTCGAAGTTGTCGACCACGGGCAGGATCTCGCTGAGGGTGGAGCAGGCGATCTGCAGACGGAGATCCTCCTGATCGCGGCTCTGGCGTTTGCGGAAGTTGTCGAAGTCGGCGGCGATGCGCATGTACTGGCCGCGCAGCGTTTCATGCTCCCGCCGCAGGGTCTCGAGTTCGGCGGACAGCCGCTGGGCCAGGGGCTCACCGTCCGCCTCGGCAGCGGCGGCGGCCGAGGGCTGCGGATCGCTGGAAGCCGGCTCGGGTGAGCCGGTGTCGGCCGGAGAGTCTCCTCCCAACTGGTCAAGGTCCTGAATCAGGGACTCCACCCCAGCGGAGGGATCCTGTGGGTAAGGAGTGGCTTCGCCGCTCATGCTGACTGCAACGCCGATCGGTCCTAAACATGTTGATGGTCGACGGGCTCCTCCCACAAGCGGGGGAAGCCCGCACCTGATCCCTTCGGCCCCCGGCCATGACCCTCTCGGCGACACGCCCGGTCCCTGCGGCCGAAACGCTCCAGCAGCGGCGCCTGGAGGCCGAGCTGCTCAGCGGTGAGAAGCTGCTGCTCCCCGGGGACCTGCAGCTGGCCGATCCGCGGGCCGCTGAGGCCTGCCCCAGGATCGACGCCCAGCACTGGCGGGAGTGGGTGGCCCTGCCCCTGGCTCGCCAGGGAGAGCGGCTCCAGGTCGCGATCCCCAGCCACTGGCAGGCGCAGCAGCGCCAGCAGTTGGAGGAGGCGGTGCTGGCCAACGGCATCACCCCGGAGTTGCGCCTGGGGCTGCAGGAGGAGATCAGCGAGGCGCTGCTGCAGAAGATGGCCGACCGACGCCATCGCCCAAGCGAGGACACCGCCCTGACCTCCCAGCCCAACGGCCTCTCGTTGCTGGAGGGTCTCAGCCTGGAGAACCGCCTGGACGAGGCGCCCGCTGCCGAGGAACAGGAGCTGGACCTGGAGGCGAGCCTCAAGGCCTCCAACGCCTCACCGGTGGTGAGCCTGGTGAACCGCATCCTGATCCAGGCGATGGAGTCGGAGTCGAGCGACATCCACGTCGAGCCCGAGGAAGACGGGCTGCGGATCCGCTTTCGCCAGGACGGGGTGTTGCATCCGGTCGAACACCTGCCCAGAAGCCTGGCCCCGGCAGTCACCTCACGCTTCAAGATCATGGCCGACCTTGACATCGCCGAACGGCGGATGCCCCAGGACGGCCGCATCCGCCGGATGTTCCGCGGCCGCACGATCGAACTGCGGGTGAGCACTCTGCCGGGCCGCTGGGGGGAGAAGGTGGTGCTGCGTCTGCTCGACAGCAGCAGCACCACTCTGGGCCTCGACCGGCTGATCACCGAGCCGGACGCCCTGAACACCGTGCGATCGATGGGCTCGAGGCCCTTCGGGATGGTCCTGGTGACCGGGCCCACCGGGTCGGGCAAGTCCACCACGCTGTATGCGTTGCTCTCGGAACGGAATGAACCCGGCATCAACATCTCCACCGTCGAGGATCCGATCGAATACATGCTCAAGGGCATCACCCAGACCCAGGTGAACCGCGACAAGGGCTACGACTTCAGCACCGCCCTGCGGGCCTTCATGCGTCAGGACCCGGATGTGCTGCTGGTGGGGGAAACCCGCGATGGCGAAACCGCCAAGACCGCCATCGAGGCAGCCCTGACCGGCCACCTGGTGCTCACGACCCTGCACTGCAACGACGCCCCCAGTGCCATCGCCCGGCTCAGCGAGATGGGCGTGGAACCCTTCATGGTGAGTGCCTCCCTGATCGGGATCGTCTCCCAGCGGCTGCTGCGCAAGGTCTGCGAGTCATGCCGTGTGCCTTACCACCCCGGGGAGGAACAGCTGGGCCATTTCGGCCTCTTCGCCAGCCAGGAGCAATCGATCACCTTCTACAAAGCCAAGCGGGGACCGAGGGCCGACGGCAGCAGCTGTCCCATCTGCCAGGGACGGGGTTACAAGGGCCGTATCGGCGTCTACGAAGTACTGAGGATCAACGACAACCTCGCCAGTGCCATCGCCAAGGGCGCCAGCACCGACGTGATCCGCAATCTTTCGATCGAGACCGGCATGAAAACCCTGCTGGGCTATGGGCTGGAACTGGTGCGCCACGGCCAGACCACCCTCGAGGAGGTGGAGCGGATGCTGCTCACCGACTCCGAACTGGAATCCCAGCGGCGCGCCCAGGCACTCACCACCCTGACCTGCCAGTGCTGCGGGGCGGGCCTCAGGGATGAATGGCTGGAGTGCCCCTACTGCCTGACCCCGCGCCACTGAGTGTTGCAGTGGGTCTCAGCAGCCCTCAGAATCCAGATCAACCCGGCATGGTCCCGATGGAGCTCCAGATCGAGGAGTTGATGGAAGAGCTGGTCGAGCAGAAGGGCAGCGACCTTCATCTCTCGGCCGGCCAGCAACCCTACGGACGCTTCAACGGGGAACTCAGGCCCATGCGGGAGCAGGCCCTGAGCGAGGAATCCTGCAACCGCATGATCTTCTCGATCCTCACCAACTCCCAGCGGAAGCAGCTGGAGCAGACCTGGGAACTCGACTGCTCCTACGGCCTGCGCGGCCTGGCCCGCTTCCGCATCAACGTCTTCAGTCAGCGCGGCACCTATGCCGCTTCCATGCGGGCCCTGAACAGCAAGGTGCCCACTCCCCAGGAGCTGGGCCTGCCGCCGGTGGTGGTGGACATCACCAAACGGCCTTCGGGGCTGGTGCTGGTGACGGGGCCCACCGGATCGGGCAAGAGCACCACCCTGGCCTCACTGCTCGATCACATCAACCACAGCCGGGCCGAGCACATCATCACGATCGAAGATCCGATCGAATTCGCTTACACTAATGACAAGAGCCTGATCCATCAGCGCCAGCTCAACGAAGACACCAAAAGCTTCAGCAATGCCCTGAGAGCTGCCCTGCGGGAGGATCCCGATGTGATTCTGGTGGGGGAAATGCGTGATCTGGAAACGATCCAGCTGGCCATCACCGCTGCAGAAACCGGTCACCTGGTGTTCGCCACCCTGCACACCAGTTCCGCCGCCCAGACCGTGGATCGCATGGTGGATGTCTTCCCGGCGGGCCAGCAGGCCCAGATCCGCACCCAGCTCAGCACCAGCCTGGCGGCGATCTTCGCCCAGACTCTCTGCCGAAGAAGTTCTCCCTCCAGGCACAGCTATGGCCGGGTGATGGCCCAGGAGATCATGATCAACACACCGGCCCTGGCCAATCTGATCCGCGAAGCGAAAACAGCCCAGATCTATTCCCAGATTCAGACCGGCGGTCAGCTGGGCATGCAGACCCTGGAGAAAGCCCTGGCCGACATGGTGAAGCAGGGAGACATCGCCCTGGAGGAAGCCCGCAGCCACTCCACCAAGCCGGATGAGCTGAACCGGCTGCTCGGCAACTCCCTCTGATCGGATCCACCATGCCTGCCTTTCTGGCCACGTACACCAGCATCCAGGGGGTCCAGCGGAATCTGCGGATCGAGGCCTCGGATCTGCCCACGGCCCGCCGCAGCCTGCGCCGGCGGGGCATCCTCGCCCACTCCCTGGTGCCGGCGACCGATGCACCAGCTTCGATCTTCACCGCCACCTACGCCAACCAGCGGGGCCAGCAGAAGGTGATCCAGCTGAAAGCCCCTGACCTGGCCAGCGCCAAGCGGGACCTGCGCCGACGGGGCATTGCCGCAACCTCCGTGGTGCCGATGGCCTCGACCCGCTCGGTGCAGGCGAGTGGTGAGAAGGGAGTCGCCAGTCTGTTCAGCCGGGATCTGGGGACGATGTTCCAGGCCAGGCCCAATGTCCGGGAGAAGGCGATATTCGCCAGCAAGCTCTCTTCACTGGTGGATTCAGGTGTGCCGATCGTGCGGGGCCTCACCCTGGTGGCCAAGCAGCAGAAGAAACCGATCTTCCGGCAGGCCCTTGAAGCCGTGGCCAGCGACGTGAGTCAGGGGGTGAGCCTGGGAGTGGCGATGCGCCGCTGGCCCAAGGTCTTCGATCGGATCACCATCGCCATGGTCGAAGCCGGAGAACTCGGAGGCGTGCTCGATGAAACCCTGAAACGGCTGGCCCTGCTGCTGGAGCAGAATGCCAAGCTTCAGAATCAGATCAAGGGAGCCCTGGCCTATCCAGTCATCGTGCTGATGATCGCCATTGCCGTCTTCCTCGGCATGACGATTTTTCTGATCCCCACCTTCGCCGATATCTTCGAGCAGCTGGGTGCGGAGCTGCCTGTCTTCACCCAGATGATGGTGAATCTGAGCGCCCTGCTTCGTTCGACATTCTCCTTGTTCCTGATCGCCTTTCTGATCCTGGCCGCCTGGCTGTTCATCGGGTTTTACAAAACTCCCCTGGGCAAGAGGAGAGTCGATGGCTTCGCCCTGAAGATTCCCCTCTTCGGCGACCTGATTCAGAAAACAGAAACGGCTCAGTTCTGCCGAACCTTCAGCTCCCTGAGCAAAGCCGGTGTGCCGATTCTGATGAGTCTGGAGATCGTTCGAGACACCTCAAGAAATTCCGTCTTTGCCGATACGATCGAGGACTGCAGAGTGGAGATACAGGATGGCATCCCCGTGAGCGTGGCCCTCTCCCGCAAGAACGTCTTTCCGGAAATGGCCCTCAGCATGCTGGCCATTGGCGAAGAGACCGGTGAGATGGATGCCATGCTCTCCAAGGTCGCCGATTTCTACGAAGATGAGGTGGAAGTGGCGGTGAAAGCGCTCACCTCTCTCCTGGAGCCCATCATGATCGTGATGGTCGGTATAATCGTGGGAGCGATTCTCGTGGCCATGTATCTACCGATGTTCTCGGTCTTCGACAAGATCCGCTGAGTGCACCGCCACCGGCAGCCCCTCGCGGGCCTCCCTGGCGATGGCGCCTCCGGCAAGCCAGCCGCTGGTCCAGCAGTGCTGGAAGTTGAAGCCGCCGGTGACCCCGTCCACATCCAGCAGCTCACCGGCGAAATACAAGCCTGGCTGCTTTCGGCTCTCCATCGTGGCCAGATTCACCTCCCCCAGGGTGACACCGCCGGCCGTGACGAATTCCTCACCGAAGGGGCCGCGGCCGCCCACCGCGTAGGTGCTGGAGCGCAGGGCCCCCAGCAGCCTGTCCTCGTCGCGCCGGCGCAGATCAGCCCAACGCTGGTCGGGGGCCACCCCTTGGCACTCCAGCAGGTGGATCCAGAGCCGGCGGCTGAGCTCGGGCCATGGACGGGCATTGAGCAACCGGCGGCGGGCCTGCTCGGCGCGGGCGACATGGAAGCGATGCGCCAGCTCCGCGGCAGAGCAGCCGCCACTCCAGTCGATGCGCAGCTCGGCGCGGTAGCCGCTGTCCTTGAGCGCACGGGCCGCAAAGGCGGTGAGCCTCAGGGTGGCCGGACCGCTCACCCCCCAGCCGGTGATCAGCAGTGGTCCTCGCTCGCGAAAGCACCCGGAGGGCAGCCGCAGCTCCAGTCCCACCGGATCCATCACCACCCCGCGCAGGGCGGCCAGAGGGTTGGCCTCCAGGGCCAGGGTGAACAGGGATGGCACCGGCGCCACCACGCCGTGGCCCAACTGGCTGGCCAGCTGGCGGCCACTGGGATGGCCACCGGTGGCCAGCAGCAGGCGCGCGGCACTGAGGTTGCTGGAAGCCCCGGCAGGAGCCAGTCCCGGTGAGAGGCGCAGCCGCAGAGTGAAACCACCACTCCCGCGTGGATCCACCTGGCGCAGGGCGGCCCCCCTCCAGACGGTCACCCCGGCGGCGGCCGCCGCCGCTTCAAGGACAGCCACCACACTGCTGGAGCGGTTGCTGCGGGGAAAGAGGCGACCGTCAGGTTCCTCCACCAGCTCCAGTCCCCGCTCGGCAAACCAGGCCAGGCAGTCGCCGGGTGCAAAGCGGCTGAACGGCCCGCGCAGGGCCCGCGATCCGCGGGGGTAATGGCCCACCAGGGCAAGGGGATCCCAGCAGGCATGGGTGACATTGCAGCGCCCGCCGCCGCTGATCAGCACCTTGCCCAGCGGCTGGGGTGTGGCCTCCAGCAGCAGCACTCCCGTCAGCCCCTGCTCGGCGGCCGTGATGGCCGCCATGTAGCCCGCGGGCCCTCCTCCGGCGACCACCAGGGACCAGTCGACAGGCAGCATGGGCGAATGGGGCAGGGAGACAACGCGACGACACCCGTTGCCGGGGCCTACCGCTTCAGTGTGGCGCCGATGCTGGACTGCACCGACCGGCACTTCCGGGTGCTCATGCGGCAGATCAGCCGCCGTGCCCTGCTCTACACCGAGATGGTGGTGGCCCAGGCCCTGCACCACGGACGCCGCGACTCGCTGCTGGACTTCGATCCCGAGGAACATCCGCTGGCCCTGCAGCTGGGGGGCGACGATCCGGCGCTGCTGTCGGAATCAGCGCTGCTGGCTGCTGCCTGGGGCTACGACGAGATCAACCTCAACGTGGGCTGCCCCAGCCCCAAGGTGCAGCAGGGACGGTTCGGTGCCTGCCTGATGGCGGACCCGGATCAGGTGGCCCGCTGCGTGGAGGCCATGGCGACCGCCTCGTCCCTGCCGGTGACGGTCAAGCACCGCATCGGCATCGATGATCACGACAGCTATGAACTGCTGCTGGCCTTCGTGGACCGGGTGGCCGGCGCCGGCGCCAACCGCTTCAGCGTGCATGCCCGCAAGGCCTGGCTCCATGGCCTGGATCCAAAGCAGAACCGCACGATTCCGCCCCTGCGTCATGACCTGGTGCATCAGCTCAAACGGGACCGCCCACAGCTCACGATCGAACTGAATGGCGGCCTGCTCAGCCTGGAGGCCTGCCAGGAGCAACTGGTTCAGGTGGATGGGGTGATGGTGGGTCGCGCTGTCTACGACCATCCCCTGCGCTGGGCCACGGTCGACCGGGAGCTGTTCGGCTGCCGGGAGCGACCTCCGGCCTTGGCCTCAGCGGTGGTGCGGGGCCTGATTCCCCACGCCAGCCGCTGGTGCGGGGCCGGCCGCCGGCTCTGGCCCATCGCCCGCCACCTCGTGCACCTGGTGGAGGGGGTGCCGGGGGCCAGACACTGGCGCCGCCGGCTGGGGGAGCGGGCGGGGGAACGCAGCGCGGGCCCCGAGGTGCTGGAGGCCGCCGCCCAGGAGCTGGAGCAGAAAGGCCTTTAGGCGGCTGGGGCGGGGGGTTCCAGCCGCTCGCGACATCGCTTGAGCTGCTCGGCCACCCGCTCGAAACCCGTTCCCCCCTCACTGCGGCGGGCGGCCACCACCTGACGCGGCTCGATCGCGGCGTGGATGTCCGCCTCGAAGGCGGGATGGAGCTGGCGCCAGCGCTCCAGGGACAGATCCCGCAGCAGCAGCCCCTCGGCTACGCAGGTCTTCACCAGACCGCCCACCAACTGGTAGGCCTCGCGAAAGGGAACACCACGGGCCACCAGATAGTCGGCCACATCGGTGGCATTGGAGAAATCAGCCCCCACCGCCTGCTCCAGCCGCTCGGGCCGGAAGCGGATGCCCTCCTCCAGCAGGATCGCCATCGCCTCGAGACAATCCGCGGTGGTGCGGACCACATCGAAGAGCGCCTCCTTGTCCTCCTGGAAGTCCTTGTTGTAGGCCAGGGGAAGACCCTTGATCATCGTCAGCAACCCCATCAGGTGGCCGAACACCCGGCCGGCCTTGCCACGGACCAGCTCGGGCACGTCGGGGTTCTTCTTCTGGGGCATCAGGCTGCTGCCGGTGGCGCAGCGGTCGGTGAGGCCCACGAAGCCGAACTCCTCGCTGGCCCAGAGGATCACCTCCTCCGACAGACGACTCAGGTGGACCAGGATCAGGCTGGCGGCTCCACTGAATTCCACGGCGAAGTCGCGGTCGCTGACCGCATCGAGGCTGTTGGCATAGATCGCCTCGAAGCCCAGTTCCTCGGCCGTGAGC
Organism: Synechococcus sp. UW140; assembly: GCA_943369245.1. Classification (GTDB taxonomy): domain Bacteria; phylum Cyanobacteriota; class Cyanobacteriia; order PCC-6307; family Cyanobiaceae; genus Regnicoccus_A. The sequence goes on from CALRMN020000002.1 coordinate 102,329, forward strand.
CGCCGGTCGATCGGAACAGGTGTGCCGGCCAGGGCCGCCGCCCCCAGGGGGGAGATGTTCACCCGGCGACGCACGTCGGCAAGACGCTGCCGGTCGCGTTCGGCCATCTCGACATAGGCCAGCAGGTGGTGGGCCAGGGAGAGGGGCTGGGCCCTCTGCAGGTGCGTGTAGCCGGGAATGAGGGTGTGCAGGTGATTCTCCGCCTGGTCGAGCAGGGCCTGCTGGAAGCGCCGCAGACCGGCATCGAGACCATCGATCGCCTGGCGCAGCCAGAGGCGCAGATCGGTGCCGACCTGATCGTTGCGGCTGCGGCCGGTGTGCAACTTCTTGCCCAGGGGGCCGATCAGGGCGATCAGGCGGTGCTCCACGGCGAAGTGCACGTCCTCGGCCTCCACCCCTGGGCGGAACTGCCCCTCGGCCGCCTCCGTGCGCACCGTCTCGAGGGCCGCGATGAGTTGATCCGCCTCAGCGACACTGATCACCCCGCAGCGGCCGAGCATGCGGGCGTGGGCGACGGAGGCATCCAGGTCCTGCTGCAGCAGGGTGATGTCGAAGCCGATGGAGGCATTGAAGCGCTCGATGGCCGGGTGGAGCCCCTCCTCGAAACGGTCACTCCAGCGCGCCGGTTGGGAAGCCTGTGCCGCCATCGAAGCCGAACCATGCCGCGAAGCGTCAGCTTCGCATCCGAGCCTGGGGCCCCACTCAGCCGGGCAGGGTTGGAAGCATCACCTCCTCACGCACCTTCAGCACCACCATCGAGGCGTCGTCGCTCAGCTGCCGGTCCGCACCCACGAAACGGTCGAGCCGCTCGAACAGGGCATCGAGAACACCCTGGGCGCTCTTGCCGGCCCGGCAGGCTTCTCCCAGGTGCCGCTGCAGGCGCTCCTCCTCGAAGCGCTCACCCGTGAGGCCGAGGGCTTCACTGACCCCGTCGGTGTAATAGAGCACCACATCACCGGGCTCCAGCACCACCCGCTCGCAGCCGTACTGGGCCTCCGGTTGCAGGCCGATGAGCAACCCCGGAGCATCGAGGCGCTCCACCCCGTGGCGCTGGTGCCGCCAGAGCAGGGGCGGATTGTGGGCGGCATTGGCATAACGGAGCACGCGGCTGCGGGGATCGAAGTCGGAATAGAAGAGAGTGACGAAGCGGTGCGAATGGGCCAGGTCTTCCTGGGCCAGTTCGTTGAGGTCGTGCAGGATCCGGTCGGGGGCATGGCCACTGAGCACCTCGGCCCGCAGCATCCCCCGCAGCAGGGTCATCAGCAGGCCGGCGGGCACACCCTTGCCCATCACATCGCCCATCACCAGGGCCCAGCGCGAGGTTTCACGACGGCGTCCGCTGAGCCGTGGCCGGGTCGGGATGAAGTCGTAGTAGTCACCCCCCACCTCGAAGGCCGGCCGGCAGCGGGCGGCCAGCTCCACCCCCTCAATCACCGGACAGTGGTCGGGAAGCAGCTGCGCCTGGATTTCGGCACCGGTGTTGAGCTGGCGATCGAGGCGCTCATGGCGGCGGCGGTCCTCCTGCAGCAGCTCGGTTTCGATCGCCACGCCCGTTAGATCGGCCACCAGCTGCACGTGACGGCGGTGGACATCACTCCAGGGCAGGCCTTCGGCGCTGCCGAAGACGTAGAGGCGTCCGCGTGCGCGGTTGCGGGCCACCACGGAGGTGCCGAACAGCTGCACCTCCCCCAGCAGACGGCGCACCTGCAGATCGAGCTGGGAGACCTCCTCCTCCTCAGCCAGGCCAGCGGGCAGATCCAGCTCCCCCAGCAGGCGCACCAGTTCGCCGCTGCGGGAGGCGGGACTGGCCTGGGTGTGCTCCCGCCAGAGGCGCCCGTCGGGGTGGAAGACCACCAGCAGACTGGCCTCAGCTCCCACCAGGCGGGAAGACACCAGGGGAACCAGTTCCAGGAAGCGGTTCAGGTTGGTGAAGCTGCGCAGGGCGAAGCCGAGGGAGGCGAGCAGCTCCTGGTTGCGCCGTTGCTCCCGGCTGAGGCTGTCGAGCAGTTGCCGCAGGGAAGCCGATGCCGTGAGGGCCTGATGGGGCCGAGGCGGTGGCAGGGGCACGCGGGCTGGCGGCATGCGGCTCGTAACAGGCGGCCGCAGGGGCCGAACGGTAGCAGGATTCCCGGGTTGAGGCCGCTCAGCTGGAGAGCAGAGCTTCGACGAACTCAAAGCTGTTGAAGGGCCTCAGATCGCGAATGCCCTCGCCGGCGCCGATGAAACGGATCGGCAAGCCGGCTTCGGAAGCCACCGCCAGGGCCACACCACCCCGGGCACTGCCATCCAGCTTCGTGAGCACCACCCCTGTCAGACCGGCTGCACTGGCGAAGGCCATCGCCTGGCGCAGGCCGTTCTGACCCTGGCTGGCATCAAGCACCAGCAGGGATTCCACCACCGCCTCCGGGGCCAGCTTGTCGACGATGCGCCGCACCTTGCTGAGTTCCTCCATCAGGTTGTTCTTGGTCTGCAGCCGGCCGGCAGTATCCACCAGAACCAGTTCGATGCCCCTGGAGCGGGCTGCGCCGATGGCGTCGTAGACCACAGCGGCCGGATCGGCATTGGCACTGGGGTTGGCGATCACCGGCACACCGCTGCGTTCGCCCCAGACCGTGACCTGCTGCACGGCGGCGGCGCGAAAGGTGTCGGCGGCAGCGATCAGACAGCTGTAGCCGCTGCGCACCGCCAGATTGGCCAGCTTGCCCAGGGTGGTGGTTTTGCCGACACCATTCACCCCCACCAGCAACCAGACATTGAGTCGGTCCCGCTGCGGGGCCAGCAGCAGCTCGCCGCTGGCTTCGATCGGCGTCTCGAGCAGCCCGCGCAGCTGCTCCTTGAGAAAACGAAGACCCTCCGCAGGCTCCACCACCTCTTCGTTCAGACGCCTGCGCAGGGCCTCGAGGACGTGGTCGGTGGCCTGCACCCCCACGTCGGCGCGCAGCAGGGTGGTTTCCAGATCGTCGAGCACCTCCGGGGTGAGGGGATCGTCTCCGAGGCTTTCGAGCAGTTGGGTGACCAGGCCACGGCGGGTCTTCTCCAGGCCGCGGCGCAGGCGGCCGAGCCAGTCGATCTCCTCGAGCGACACCTGATCAGCGCGGCGGCCCTGGGCCGCGAGCACCTCGGCGGACCAGGTGAAATCGGCATCGAAGGACCCCAGCTCTGGGCTGGCCTCCTCAGTCGAGGGGACCGTCGGCTCAGCCTTGGGCTGCGGGTCGGTGCCGGGAGCGAGCACGGTCCGCTGGCGCTCGGCCCGGCTGGCCGCGGCCAGCTCCAGCAGGGAGGGCCCGGCGGGACCGGGTGGCTCCAGGGCTGGAGCTGGCCCAGAAGTGGTGGCTGACCCGGATGGTGTGATCGGATCCTCTGGAGAAGCCTGGATCTCGGAGGAGTTCTCCGGCTCAGCGGCGGGGACAGGTTCAGGTTGAAGCGCAGGGGCCGCAACGGGTTCAGGCTCCGATTCGGCTACCTGGTCTGCGGCGGCTGGCCGACTGCGCTCCTGCTCGGCCTTGAGGCGGGCATAGGCCTGACGGGCCCAGTCCAGGGCGGCCTGATCGACAGCGGCGGCCGTGGCTGGCGCCTGGAATGCCGGCTCGGGGGCGGGTTCAGCGGCCGAAGCGGCTGGCACTGGCGCGTCAGACAGGCCGGCAGAGCTGTCAGCGACCTCGTCATCGCCTGCCTGACTGGCCACCGCAGGCTCAGCCTCAGGCTCGGTGGAAGTGGTGCGCCGCCGGAACCAGTCGAAGACCATGCTTGCTCAGGAGACGGAGGTGGTGAGGCGGCGCAGGATCCCATTGATCATCCGGCGGCCCTGATCATCGCTGTAGCGGTTGGCCAGCTCCACGGCCTCGTTGCAGGCCACCGGTGCCGGCGTTCCGAAGGTGTGAAGATCCACAGCCGCCAGCCGCAGGATGTCGCGGTCGATGCGGGGCAGACGACCGAGGCGCCAGCCTTCCATCACGGCATCGAGACGGGAATCCAGGGCATCGCGGTCCTGAAGCACCGCGCGGGTGCGGGCGATCGCCCCCTCACGGATCTCGCTCTGGTCGGCGAGCATCAGCAGACGCGGCAGCTCCAGGCTGGCCGAGAGCCGATTGAGGGCCTGCTCGGCATGGGTCAGACCCCGCTGCAGATGATCCCGAACCCTGGAAATCTGATCGGCCCCATCGATCAGTTCGCTGTCGAGCAGCTGCTGCTGCGCCTGCTGCAGATCGAGCTCGGAGTTGTCCAGGGCCTCGCGCACATGCTGGGCCAGGCTGGCGAGAGCCTGCTGCAGCAGACTTTCGAGCGGCAGATCAGCCGGCGGAACGCGGTCATTGACCTGGCCCAGCATCAGCAGGGCCAGTTCTCTGGAGATGGATCGACTCAGCATCGGGTGGGGCGAGGGGGGCAGACCGCGGATCAGGGCTTGTTGGGAGGTACGGAGGAGAAGACGGGGGCACGCAGCTGGGCGAGAAGACTGGAGAAGCTGCGGCTGGCCGGCGTTTCACGCTCATCATCGGGGCTGACGATCCCCGCGGAGATGATCGTGCGGAAGGCATCCTCCACCGAGAGGTCCAGGTCGCGGACCGCGGTTTCGGGCACCACGGCATACCAGCCGGTGGTGGGGTTGGGAGCCGTGGGAATGAACACGCTCAGCATCGGTTGATCGAAGCCCCCCTGCATCGCATTGCCGAGAACTCCTGTGACAAACCCGAGGGCAAACAGGCCCTTGCGCGGATATTCCACCAGGACGACCCGGCGGAAGCGGGTGGAGTTGTCTCGGAAGACTGTTTCAAGCAGTTGCTTGAGTGTCTTGTAGACCGATCCGGCGAGGGGAATGCGCTGGAGGGTCCCCTCGCCAAAATCGAGCAACCAGCGCCCGACGATGTTGCGGGCCATCAGGCCGATCAGCAGGATCCCCAACAGAGGAACCAGCAACCCCACCCCCAGGTTGATCAACTCCTGCAGGAGTGGATTGAGGGTATTGAAGGGATTGAATTGTTTGGGAATCGAGGTGAGAAAAGCGAGCACGAAGCGGCTCACCGTGGTCGCCAGCCAGATGGTGGTGGCCAGGGGAATGACCACCAGCAGACCGGCGATCAGATCATTCTTGAGGTCCTGCTGCAACCGGGTCCCCAAGGGTTGATCAGGTCTGGGGCTCGACTGCACCAAGGATCTTCCCGGTTGTCCGGTGTTCGGATTGCTGAGAGCAACCTAGCCAGCCGCCTGGGGGGGCAGCAGCCTCCGGGATGGTTCCGAGGGATTTCAGAGCAACGCGGCCAGAGCCAGCAGGGTGAAGGCCACGGCCAGCACTGCGGCCGAGCCGGTGCCGGCGTAGCGGCGCTGATTCACCGCCAGACCCTGAGCCCGCTCCGCTTCCTTGAACTGCTGTTCCATCTGCTGCAGCTGGCGGTCGATGAAGCCCCGGGCCGCCTGTTGCTTCTGCTCATCGGTGGCCTGGGGGGGGATCTGCCCCGACTGCTCGGCCTGGCGCACCAACTGCTCCAGCACCTGGGGATTCTGGCTCTGCTGCTTGGCCATCTCCAGCTGACTGCGCTGGGCGTTCAGGGTCTGCTCGGTCTTGGCGGTCAGCACTCCATCGCCGCTGATCGCCACCGGCACCGACACCGCCAGGGAAATGGCGAGAAGGGCCGCCAGAGCCGCCACCAGCCAACGCAGGGGGGAGCGGGAGTCGGTCTGGTCGAGGCGGGAGCCGAACAGCGCCAGCAGCAGGCCCACCAGGGCCATCGGCGACTGGGTGATCAGGCGCTCGATCACCATCTGGCGGAAAGCCTCCTCCTGCCAGCTCCAGGCGGAAACCACCGCCACCAGTTGCAGCCCCAGCAGCAGGACAAGGGTGAGGCCGAGCCAGCGCAGGAGATAGCCCAGACGGCTGGTTGAGGCAGTAGTCACAGCAGGATGGCAATCACGGGCAACTGTACGGGTGAGATCAGGCCATCCCCAGCAACCGGCCGCTCCGGCCGGCTCGGAGCACCGCCTCCGGGAGCTGGCGATTGCGCTCAAGGCCCGGGCCAGAGCCTTGGGGTTCGAACCGGTGGGCCTGGCCGCCTTACCTGGCGATGGGCGGATGCCCATGCGCACTGCAGCGCTGGAGCGCTGGCTGGAGGCCGGTCACCAGGCCGGCATGGCCTGGATGAACGATCCGCGCCGCCGCCAGGTCACCAGCCTGCTGCCCGGCGTACGCAGCCTGCTGGCGGTGGGGCTGAACTATCACGTGGCCACCAAGCGGGCACCGGGCAGCCTGGCCGTCGCCCGCTACGGCTGGGGCAGGGATTATCACCGGGTGATCGATGGACGTCTGCGCCGGCTCGGGCGCTGGCTGGAGGATCAGTGCCCTGGCGTGGGCTGGCGGGCCTGCGTCGACAGCGCCCCCCTGCTGGACAAGGCCTGGGCCGAGCAGGCGGGCCTTGGCTGGATCGGCAAGAACGGCAACCTGATCCATGCCCGCCGGGGGTCGTGGATGTTGATCGGCCACCTTCTCACCACCGCCGATCTCCCTGGAGATGCTCCATCGGAACCTCTCTGCGGCCGCTGCAGCCGCTGCATCGAGGCCTGCCCCACCGGCGCCATCAGCGAGCCCTTTGTGGTCGATGCCAACCGCTGCCTGGCTTATCACACGATTGAAAACCGGGACGATGCCCTCCCGCCCGCCATGGCCGCGGCCATGGGTCCCTGGGTTGCTGGCTGCGACATCTGCCAGGACGTCTGCCCATGGAACCAGCAGCCGCTTCCCAGCTCGGAGGATCCTGACCTGCAGCCCAGGGACTGGTTGCTGAATCTTCACGCCGAAGAGGCCCTCGGCTGGAGTGATGCCGACTGGGATGAGCGGCTGCGTGGTTCCGCCCTGCGCAGGATCAAGCCCTGGATGTGGCGGCGCAATCTGCGGTCGGCCCAGGCCGGGACCCCAGAAGCGGAACCCTAGGCTGAACCCTGGATCGAACGGCTTGCATGGCTCCGCGCTGGTTCAACTTTCTGGCGACGGCTCCGCTGGCCCTGACCCTGGCAATCGGGCCGTCCGCCCCTGCAAAGGCCCTCGTTCCTTATGTGTACGTACCCAAGGGAGAGGAGCTTGAGGCGGCGGGACTGGGCATCGCCCAGGCGGCCACACGGCTGTTGCGGCTGGGGCAGGCCGATGACGCGGCCCGGCTGGCGGGCCTCACGGTGCAGCTCCTGCCCAACGATCCCCGCGGCTGGGTGCTGCTGGCGGAAGCGCAGCTGCGCAGCAATGAGATCAAGGCCGCCGGCCAGTCCCTGGCGCGTGCCAAGCAGCTCGATCCGCGCAACCCCGGGATCTGGTTCGCGGAAGGCTCCCTGGCCCTGCGGGACGGTCAGCCCGGCCAGGCAGTCGGTCTGCTGGAAACCGGTCTGAAGCTGGAGAGCAAGAATCCTGGAGCCCATTTCGACCTGGGCAATGCCCACCTGCTGCTCAACGATCCCCAGGCCGCCCTGGGGTCGTTTGAGCGGGCCTCGGGCCTGCGCAAGGATTTCTGGGAGGCGATCAACAACCAGGGCCTGGTGCTGTATGAGATCGGCCGCAAGGACGACGCCATCCGGCGCTGGCGCCGGGCCCTGGAGATCAACCCCAAGGCCGCCGAACCCATGCTCGCCCTGGCCGCCGCACTGAATGCCCGGCCGGGCGATCAGAAGGAAGCTCTGGAGATGGCCAGCCAGGCCCTGGCGCTCGAACCCAACTACGTGCTGGAGGCTTACCAGAAGGAGCAACTCTGGGGCCCACGGCTGCGCGACAGCACCCGCGTCCTGCTCGAGAACCCGGCGATCAAGGCCGCCACCGACCGGGCCAATGCCAATGCCACCGGCAGCAGCGACGGGGAAGACTCCGAGGAGGAGTGAGACAGGCCGCTGGATGGGACCTCACCGGGGAGGATCTGTAGGCTGAGCGCCTTCCGCCCTCAGACCCCAGAACCGGATGGCCGAGGAGCGCGTCCAGCCCATCTCCCTGCATCAGGAGATGCAGCGCTCGTACCTCGAGTACGCAATGAGCGTGATCGTGGGCCGCGCCCTTCCCGATGTGCGCGATGGTCTCAAGCCCGTGCAGCGCCGCATCCTGTTCGCGATGCATGAACTGGGGCTGACCCCGGACCGTCCCTACCGCAAATGTGCCCGGGTGGTGGGCGATGTGCTCGGGAAGTACCACCCCCATGGCGACCAGGCGGTCTATGACGCTCTGGTGCGCCAGGTGCAGACCTTCGCCAGCCGCCATCCGCTGCTGGATGGACACGGCAACTTCGGTTCGGTCGACGACGACCCGCCGGCGGCCATGCGCTACACCGAAACCAGGCTGGCGCCGATCGCACACCAGGCGCTGCTGGATGAGATCGGAAGCGACACGGTCGATTTCACCTCCAACTTCGACGGCTCCCAGCAGGAGCCCACGGTGCTGCCGGCCCAGCTGCCGTTTTTGCTGCTCAACGGCTGCTCGGGTATCGCCGTGGGCATGGCCACCAGCATTCCCCCCCACAATCTGGGCGAGGTGGTGGAGGCACTGATCGCTCTGATCCGCAAGCCGGAACTGAGCGACGAGAAGCTGCTGGAACTGGTTCCAGGGCCCGACTTCCCCACCGGAGGAGAGGTGCTGGTGGGCAGCGGCGTGCGCGACACCTACCTGCAGGGGCGCGGCACCATCCCAATGCGCGGCATCGCGCACATCGAGGAGGTTCAGCCTGGCAAGGGCCGGCACCGGCGCAGCGCCGTGGTGATCACCGAGTTGCCGTATCAACTGAGCAAGGCGGGCTGGATCGAGAAGCTCGCCGAGCAGGTGAACGACGGCAAGATCGGCGGGATCGCCGACATCCGTGACGAGAGCGACCGCGAGGGGATGCGGGTGGTGATCGAACTGCGCCGCGATGCCGAGGCCAGCAAGGTGCTCACCGACCTGCAACGGCGCACCTCTCTGCAGAGCAATTTCGGCGCCATCCTGCTCGCCCTGGTGAACGGGCAGCCCCAGCAGCTCAGCCTGCGCCAGATGCTCAACCACTTCCTGGAGTACCGGGAACACACCCTGATCCGCCGCACCAGCCATTCCCTGCGGCGCACCGAAGACCGGCTCGAGGTGGTGGAAGGCCTGATCCGAGCCCTGGAAGCCCTGCCGGAGGTGATCGAGAGGATCCAGGGGTCCTCGGACGCCGCCAGTGCCAGAGCGAGCCTGCAGGTGCACTTCGACCTGAGTGAACGCCAGGCCGATGCCGTGCTGGCCATGCCACTGCGCCGGCTCACGAGTCTGGAGCAGGACGGGCTGCGCAAGGAGTCGGCGGAGCTACTGGAGGAACGGGAACGGCTGCGTCACCTTCTTGACGATCGACCGGCCCTGCTCGATGCCATGGTGAGCGAACTCAAGGCCCTGAAGAAGCGCTACTCCACCCCCCGCCGCACCAGGCTGGTGGCCGGCGGTGATGATCTGGTGGCCCAACGGGCGGCAGCCGTGCGGCCCAACACCGAACTGCAACGACAGCAGGCCCTCGATGCCCTGCCCGGGGAAGGGCGGCTGCTGATTCAGGCCGATGGGGTGGTGCGGATCGTGGCACCCCAGGTGCTGGGTCGGCTGCACCTCGATGAAGCGGCACCGCTGGGGGAGCATCCGGCCCCGGCCCGCCTGATCCTGCCGGTGGCCGACAAGCCCTCCCTGCTGGCCTTCTGCGCCAGTGGCCGGGTGGCCATGCTGCGCTGGGAATTCGCCGCCCAGCAGCCCGGTTCCCTGGAGAAGTTCCTACCGGAGAGCCTTCTGGGCGATCCGATCGTGGAGGTGCTGCCCCTGCCGCAGAAGCCCACGGGAACCCTTGGTCTGCTCAGCAGCGATGGCCGCTTCAAACGGCTGCCGATCGAGGCGTTCAGCGAACTCTCCGGCCGGGCCGCCACCGTTCTGAAGCTCAAGGACGGCGTCCAGCTTCGCCGGGTCGTGCCCTGCACGGACGGTCAGGACCTTGTGGTGGCCAGCACCACGGGCCGCCTGCTCAGGCTGGCGGTGAATGACGACACCCTGCCGCTGATGGGCAAGGCCGCGCAGGGTCCGATGCTGTTGCGCCTTCTGCCGGGCGAAAGCGTGGTGGGGGCGGCCTGCGTTGATCCGGGGACCGACGTGCTGCTGGTCAGCCGCCACAGCCAGCTGAAGCGTCTTCAGGTGGAGAGCCTGCGCCGCTGCGAGCGTGGCGATCTGGGTCAGATCGGTCTGCGCTTCCGCCAGCGTGAGGATGAACTGGCCGATCTTCAGGCAGGACGCTCATCCATCGTGGCCCTGAGGTTCTCCACTGGCCGTAGCCTGCGTCTGGCAGTGTCCGAACTGCAACGCAGTACCGCCGAGGAAGGCCCGGCTGAACCGCTCTGGACCTGTTCAGCCGATGAAACCGTGCAGGAGCTGGTGCCCTTGCTCAGCTGAGGAGATTCATTCAGACCCGGACCGCCAGACCCGTGGGCTCGAGCATCAACTTGCTGGACCGCACGGAATCGTCCATCTCGATCGGGTAGTTACCGTCGAAGCAGGCGGTGCAGAAGTGAGATGCGTTGTCGTGGGCAGCCTCGAGCATGCCCTCCTGGCTGAGATAGGCCAGGGAATCAACCTGGAGGTGATCGGTGATCTCCTGAAGATTGAGGCGCGCAGCAATCAGCTGATCCTGGTTGTCGGTGTCGATGCCGTAGAAGCAGGGGTGGGTGACGGGCGGTGAACTGATCCGCATGTGCACCTCGGTGGCACCGGCCTCCCGCAGGGCGATCACCAGCTTGCGGCTGGTGGTGCCCCGGACGATCGAATCGTCGATCACCACCACCCGCTTGCCGGAGAGCACATCCGGCAGGGGGTTGAGCTTGACGCGGATGCCTGCTTCCCGCATCGCCTGGGTGGGTTGGATGAAAGTGCGGCCCACGTAGCGGTTCTTGATCAGGCCATCAGCGAAGGGAATGCCGCTGGCCTTGGAGAAACCGATGGCAGCGGGAATGCCGGAATCGGGAACCCCGATCACGATGTCGGCCTCCACCGCGGTTTCCCGCGCCAGCACCTCACCGATGCGGTGGCGGTAGCTGTAAAGGGATTCGCCGAAGAAGCGGCTGTCGGGCCGGGCGAAGTAGATCATCTCGAAGACGCAGAGCTTGGTGGGCTCATCGCACCAGCGCTGGCGGGCCGGCAGCGGATCCCCGGCGCTGAAGCGGATCAGCTCACCGGGTCCCACGTCGCCGTCGTAGGCGGCACCGATGATGTCGAGCCCGCAGGTTTCGCTGCTCACAACCCATTGGCCCTGGTGCTTGTCGCCGAGGTGGCCGAACACCAGGGGGCGCACCCCATGGCCGTCGCGCAGGGCGAACAGCCCATCGGGGGTACCGATGGCCAGGCTGAAGGCCCCACGGCAGCGGCCGGCCGCATCGCGAATCGCCTCCTCCCAGCCCAGCCCTCCATCGACAGCGTGCTGGAGAGCGAAAGCGATCAGCTCCGAGTCGGTGGTGGACGTGAACTGGATCTCACTGGCCTGCACCGACTGGCGCAGATCCTCGACATTGACGAGATTGCCGTTGTGGGCCAGTGCGAATGGGCCGAGTCGGGTCATCAACACCACGGGCTGGGCGTTGCAGACCCGACTGCTGCCGGTGGTGGAATAGCGGTTGTGGCCCACGGCCAGATCACCGGGCATGCGCTCGAGCACGTCCTGATCAAAGACCTGGCTCACCAGGCCCATGTCCTTGTGCAGCCGCACCTTGTCGCCATTGAACACGGCAATGCCAGCCGACTCCTGACCCCGATGCTGCAGGGCGTAGAGGCCGAAGTAGGTGAGGTTGGCCACCTGCTGGCCAGGGGCGTACACGGCGAAGACCCCACAGGCCTCTTCCATCCGGTCGGGCCGTTCCGGCGTGGGGTGCGCGCTTGCCACAGGCCCGTTCACCTTTCTTTTACCTTCGCATTGTGCCTCAGCCAGCCGCGGCCAGTCGGCGCGGCAGAGCGTTCTCGTAGCTTGCGCGCAGCTCCTCCAACTCCAGGGACAGCAGGACGGTGCCGTTCTGCTCGATGCTCAGGGCAGCGCCGGCTTCACCCACCCGACCGATCTTCGTCGCCAGCGCTGGCAGCGCGGCAGCCTGATGGGTCGCCAGCATCTCCTGCCAGGCCTGCTCCTGAGAGGGTCTGAGCGACATCAGCACCCGGGCACCCCCTTCGGCGAAGAGCAGGCGATCCAGACGGCCCGCATCGGTGGGAAGCTCCAGAACGGCGCCGAAACCGGAAGCGATGCAGGCTTCGGCGGCCGCCACCGCCAGGCCACCGTCGCTGAGATCGTGGGCGGAGGCCACCAGGCCCGCCATGATCGCCTGGCGCAGCAGGCCCTGCACCGCCCGCTCCAGCGTCAGGTCGGTCAGCGGGGGCCGGCCCGTTGCCAGACCATGGACACTCTCCAGATAGCTGGAGGCGGCCAGAGCCAGCCTCCCGTCGACGTCGCTCTCCGCCAAGGGCACCCCCAGCAGCCAGAGCTGGTCGCCCTGCGCCTGCCAGCCCAGGCCGGTGACGTGATCGAGGTCGTGCACGAGTCCCACCATCCCCACCACGGGGGTGGGATGGATCGGCTGCAGGCTGCCATCGGGCCGCCTGGTTTCGTTGTAAAGAGAGACGTTGCCGCCAGTGACGGGAGTGTCGAGGGCCCGGCAGGCCTCCGACAGGCCGCGGCAGGCCATGGCCAGCTGCCAGTAGCCGGTGGGGGTCTCCGGGGAGGGGAAGTTGAGGTTGTCGGTGACCGCCAGGGGTTCAGCCCCCACGCAGCTGAGGTTGCGGGCAGCTTCGGCCACCGCCGCCGCCGCCCCCCGCTCTGGATCCAGGGCCACCCAGCGGTTGGGACAGTCGACGGTGGCGGCGACGCCGCGCCTGGCGGCCTCCATGGCGCCCTCACCCCGCTGGGGACGCAGGCGCACCACCGCCGCATCGGCGCCGCCGGGAGGCATCACCGTGTTGGCCTGCACCTGGTGGTCGTACTGGCGATAGACCCAGCGCTTGCTGGCGATGGTGGGGTCATCGAGCAGGCGTAGCAAGACGGGGCCCCAACCCAGGGACTGGCCCGCCAGGGGACCGCCGGCCGGTGTGATGCCCTCGGCGGTGGCGGCAGGCAGGTCGGCCTCGCTCCAGCGCCAGTGGGCCAGGATGGCAGCCGGAGGCTCATTGATCAGCTCGTGGTGGTTGATCGGGGTGTCATCGGCAAGGGCACTGGCGGGAACCTCCGCCGCCACCAGGCCTCCCTGAAGCACCCGCACCACGTTGTCGGCCAATACGCGACCCACCACGGCCGCCTGCAGGCCCCAGCGGGTGAAGCGCTCCATCAGCGCCACCTCCCGGCCGGGCTTCACCACGAACAGCATCCGCTCCTGCGACTCGCTGAGCAGGAACTCGTAGGCGCTCATGCCGCTCTCCCGGGCCGGCACCCGGTCGAGGTCGAGCTCGATGCCCAGACCCCCTTTGGCGGCCATCTCCGAGCAGCTGCAGGTGAGACCCGCGGCCCCCATGTCCTGGGCCGCAAGCACATCGCCACTCTGGAACGCCTCGAGGCAGGCCTCAATCAGCCCCTTCTCCAGGAAGGGGTCGCCCACCTGCACCGCCGGGCGGTCATCCAGTGATGCGGCACTCAGCTCGGCAGAAGCAAAGCTGGCACCGCCCATGCCGTCGCGGCCGGTGGTGCTGCCCACGTACACCACCGGATTTCCCACCCCCACGGCCCCGGAGCAGACGATCTCCTCGGTTTCCATCAGCCCCAGGGCCATGGCGTTCACCAGGGGATTCCCGGAATAGCTGGGGTCGAAAGCCACCTCCCCCCCCACCGTGGGCACCCCCACACAGTTGCCGTAGTGGGCGATGCCGGCCACTACGCCCTCCATCAGGCCGACGTTGCGCTCGTCCTCGAGGGGTCCGAAGCGCAGGGCGTTGAGCAGGGCAATCGGCCGGGCCCCCATCGTGAAGATGTCGCGCAGGATGCCTCCCACCCCAGTGGCCGCCCCCTGGAACGGCTCCACGGCGGAGGGATGGTTGTGGCTCTCGATCTTGAAGGCGAGCCGCTGTCCCTCGCCCAGGTCCACCACACCGGCATTCTCGCCGGGGCCCACCAGGATGCGCGGTCCGCTGGTGGGGAAGCCCTGGAGCAGCGGTCTGGAGTTGCGATAACAGCAGTGCTCCGACCACATCACCCCGAACATGCCCAGCTCGGCCCGGTTGGGGTCACGACCGAGCCGGCGGCGGATCTCCTCGTAGTCGGACTGGCTGAGGCCCTCCTGGCGCAGGGCCTCGGCGACCGGGAAGGAGGGTGTGGCAACCACAGCGGGGACTCATCAGGGCTCCAGTGTGGCCGAACCCGTGGCCCCGGCCGGCCGCTGGTGTGGGTTCAGATCCAGGGATCATCCGGCTCGAGCGGATCGGCATCGTGGGGTTGTCGCCGGTTTCGCGCTACCCGGCGCTGTGGCGGAGCCGAATCGTCGCGCAGGGGCTCTCCCCAGGCCTCAGGGTCATCCCAGTCCTCCCGCTCGTCGAGTCGACTGAGGGGGGGGTCCTCCAGGGGGACTTCGGGGTGGAGGGGATCAGGATCCTGCCAGGGCGGCTCCTCCAGCCAGCCCTCCAGCCGCTCCTCGAAGCGCCCCCCCACCTCCTCGAACTGCTCCCGCCAGCGGCGGGAGCGCCGCAGCAACTCCTGACGCACGCTGGCGCGGGCCAGGGGCAGATCATCCAGGCCCTGCAGAGCGGTCATCACCTGCCCGGGCTGCTGATCGACGATGCGATCGGGCGAGAGCAGCCAACGGCTGCTGCCAGGCAGACGCGGATCGCTGCGGGCCACCAAATAGTCGAGGATGCGGCCGCTGCGCAACTCCACGTTGGCGTCGGCAATCACACCCAGCAGTTGGTTGCCGCCCCCGAGCAAGGCTGCTTCGAAGAGGGTGGGCAAGCGCTCCAGGGTGGCGGGGTCGGTGTCCGCGGGATCCCCCTGCACCAGAGCCTCCTGGTCGGTGAGCCCGCGCAGCTGATTGAGCCGCCACACCAGGCGGCGGGGCCCGAAGGCCGAAGGCTTGCTCACCCAGCCCAGCAGGCGGTGCACGGGAGGGTGCATCCAGCCCTGCAGACCAGCACCATGGTCGATCCCCTGATTGCAGCGCACCCGGCGCCGCAGCAGGTCGCTGAGCAGCAGTTGCTCGGGGAGGGTCACGGCCTCAGCTGCGGATCTGAACGGGCATCACCAGGTAGGTGAAGGTGGGATCCTGCGCGGAGGTCAGCACCGCCGGGGTCGTGGGGGCATTGCAGCGCAGCTCCACCCGCTCGGGGGTCATCGCCTTGAGCCCATCAAGCAGGTAGCGGACGTTGAAGGCGATCTCGATCGGATCACCACTGATCATGGCCGGCAGGTCTTCGGAACCACTGCCCACGTCCTGGGCATCGGCGCTGATGTGCAGCTGGCCGCTGCCGGGATCACTGCTGAGCTTGACGACGTTGTTGTGCTGGTCGGCCAGCACCGCCACCCGCTCGAGGGCCTGGATGAACCCACGGCGATCCAGCTCGAGGGTTCGGCTGAAGCGATCGGGGATCAGCTGTCGGTAATTGGGGTAGGTGCCATCGAGGCTGCGGCTGGTGAGCACCTGGTCGGCCCAGAGGAACACCACCTGCCCACGATCGCAGTAAAGGCTCACCGGGTCGTCACTGCTGCAGGCGGTGAGCAGCCGCTCCAGTTCGCGCAGGGAGCGGGCCGGCACCGTGACCGCGAAGGGTTCGCTGCCGTCCTCGGCGCCGGAGAAGGCCTTCTCGAGGCGGAGCACCGAGAGGCGGTGCCCGTCAGTGGCGGCGCATTCCAGATCCTGATCGGCCAGGCCGAGGTGGATGCCGGTGAGCAACTGCTTGGCCTCATCCCCACTGCTGGCGAACAGGGTGGCCCGCAACCCCTTCACCAGGGCCTCCGGTTGCAGACGCAGGGGAGTGCCGGTCTGAACGAGAGGCAGATCGGGAAAGTCCTCGGCGGAGAGACCGCGCATCTGGTAACTGCCGGAGCGGCTGGTGAGCTCCACCTGCTCCTGACCTTCCTCACAGCTCAGGCTGATCGGGCTGTCGCTGGAGAGCCGCGCCACGATTTCCCCGAAGAGGCGCGACGGCAGGGTGATGGTGCCACTGCTCTCGACGGATGCCGGCAGGCTGGTCTGGATCCCGAGGCTGAGATCGAAGCCGGTGAGGCTGAGCCGGCCAGTGCCGGCATCGGCGGTGAGCAGCACGTTGGCCAGCACTGGGTGGGTGGGACGTGCAGCCACGGCGCGGCTGACCAGCTGAAGGCTGGCGCTCAGTTCCGCCTGAGAGCAGACCAGCTTCATCGCGATACGACTCCAGAGAGGACAAGCCCGCCAAGGGCCCCACCACGCTTCCACACCGCTGTCAGAAGCGCAACGAGAACAAGCCGGCTCGAACCCGATTCCCCCTGTCCTTTCCCCAATCCGGTTACTGGTTTTGAATTGATTGAGAAAAGAACAAATCCAACTCGTAGTCGTAGGGGCTGGGGAAAAAGCGGAAAACTTCTCTATCCCAGTTCCGGACTGGATTTCTTTGAATCAGAGCTGAGGAATAAGCACCGGAATGACGACCGAATTCAAGGTTTTCCACTCTTTCCCGGATCTGGGGAAAACCCCGGCCTCTCGGGAGGTTCTCTCTCTGCACCTGTTCTCCCCATCCTGGGCCCTCTTTTCCCATGGACGCTTTGCCCACTGACACCCCAGTCAAAAGCCCCATGCCGGAACTCCGGCATGGGGCTTTTGACGGTTGGGTTCAGCGACCCGGGCTCAGAAGCCCATCACCTTGGCCACCACATCCACCTCAGGGGCCAGGCCGGCATGGAAGGCCCCATCGCAGTTGTCGATGGCGGTGTTGGGATCCTTCAGACCATTGCCCGTGAGCACACACACCACCGTGGCGCCGGCGGGCACCTGTTCCTTCTGCTGCATCAGACCGGCCACCGAGGCAGCGCTGGCCGGTTCGCAGAACACACCTTCCTCCCGGCCGAGCAATTGGTAGGCCTCGAGAATGTCCTGGTCGGTGACGGCGTGGAAGCTGCCTCCACTCTGCTCACGCACGGCGAGGGCCTTCTCACGGTTGGCGGGATTGCCGATCCGGATCGCGGTGGCGATCGTGTCGGGTTGATCCACCGTGTGACCCAGCACCAACGGCGCGGATCCACTGGCCTGGAAACCCATCATCCGGGGAAGGCGCCGGCTGATGCCGGCCTGCCGGTACTCCTGGAAGCCCATCCAGTACGCACTGATGTTGCCGGCGTTTCCCATGGGGATGCAGAGCCAGTCGGGTGCGTCACCGAGGGCATCCACCACCTCGAAGGCGGCGGTCTTCTGCCCCTGCAGGCGGTAGGGGTTGAGGGAATTGACCAGCGTGACCGGGTAGGCATCGGCCACCTCGCGCACGATGGCCAGGGCACGATCGAAGTTCCCCTTCACCGCCAGCACTTCAGCGCCGTAGACCAGCGCCTGGGCCAGCTTGCCCTGGGCCACATAGCCGTCGGGGATCAGGACAAAGGCGCGCATGCCGCCGCGGCGGGCATAAGCCGCCGCGGCGGCGCTGGTGTTGCCGGTGCTGGCGCAGATCACGGCCTCGGCGCCGGCTTCCCGCGCCTTGCTCACCGCCATGGTCATCCCCCGGTCCTTGAAGCTGCCGGTGGGATTGAGGCCGTCGTATTTGAGAAACACCCTGATGCCCCGGCCCAGCCGTGAAGCCACGGCCGGCGCCGGAATGAGGGGAGTCGCACCTTCCCGCAGGGTGATCACCGGAGTGGCCTCACTCACCGGCAGCCAGCGCCGGTACGCCTCGATCAGCCCCGGCCAGTCCTGCATCGTTGGCTGCTGGCCCAGTCGCCGAAGAGCTGAAAGCAGGGGCACGTCGGCAGGCAGTCAGGCTGAGACGAATCTACGCGCCAGGTCCCCAGCAGTTCCGAAGGCTTGGGCTGTGCCTCAGGGCGCCGTTGCCGGTGCCGCTGGGGAGGTCTCTGGCTTCGGGTCCATCTTGGATCCGGTCGTGGGTTGATCGCCGCTGCCGGGTTTCACGGCTCCATCGCCGCGCAACCCGTCGAGGGGGGATTCGGAGAAGAAGCGCACAAGATCGGAAATCGAGCTCGCTTTGCTGACGACACCCAGCAGAGCCGGAATGTTCACCGCCAGCTCCTGGGCCGGGTAGGCCTGCAGGAACCCAGTGGCCGTGAGGTTGCCGTTGCCGTTGGCCAGGCCGGTGATCAGGGCGCCACGGATGGCCTGGACACCCTTCTGGGGAGCCTTCATCGGAGCGAAGATCCCCGCCAACCGCTGAAGCAGCGCTTCGCCGATCCGCGTCGAGAGCAGGCGGCTGGTGAGCACCAGGGGCAGGGAAAGTTGTTGATTGAGCATCTTGGCCACCGAGGCCGGATCCTGCCGGCTGAAGTGCAGCACATCTGCCAGCAGCCCGCGGGCCTCACCCGTCTGGGCCAGGTGCTCCAGGTCGGCTACAGGAATCGAGCGCCGGAAGGCTCCGCTCACGAACACCACCTGTTCGGCGGCATGCACCGGCAGTCCTGGCGTTGCTGCACTCAGCGAGAGCCCGAGCAGGACGGCCAGAAGTTTGGGCGGACGGGCCAAGATCTCAAACCTGGTGATCAATCAACTCTAAGAGCTGCCGGTGGCACTGAGAACAGCGCTCTGGCGCAGCTCGGGGGCCACCAGCACGTCGCGCAGAAGTCGCACCACGCTCCGCTCCGCCAGACCCTGGGCCAGCTGCACGCCCATGCGGCGCAGATCGGGTTCCCCCAGCAGCCGCGGCAGCCGACGCAGCAGCAAACGGGGCTCGAAGCCGGGCAACTGACGCAGGATCGTCAGCAGTTGCTGCACCGGCTCGAGACTGAGCAGGGCGTCCTCCTCACTCTCGAGAAGGGGGCTGCGCAGTCCGGGCGGTTGCAGGCGGCGAGGCAGGCGGCGACCCAGCCGGCGGAAGGCCTGCCAGCTGATCGCATCCACCCTGTCCACCAGGGCATCCACCAGCTGCTGGCGCAGCAGGCCGCCCTTGGGGGAGAAGAGAAAGTCGAGCACCTGATCGAGCAATCCCTCCAGATCCAGCTGGTCCTGAAGGGAGGCACTGCTGATCAGATTCTCCAGTCGCTGCCAGCGGAAGTCATCACCGTCGAAGAGCATCTCGCGCAGGCTGCTGCGCAGGGCTGGATCCGGATCCTCCATCAGCCGGCGGGCGAAGTAGGGGTAAGCGGCACCGAGGATCTTGAAGTCGGGGTCCACGCTCAGGGCGATGCCCTCCAGCGTCACCAGTGAGCGGATGATCAGGGCGTAGTAGGGCGGCACCTGGAACGGAAACCTGTACATCACACCGGAGAGATCGTCCGTGACGGCTTTGAAATCCATGCGGCTGACACCCATCTCCAGGGCCTGGCCGAAGACACTCTCGAAGGCCGGAACAATCGGTTCGAGATTCACCTCTTCCCCGAGAAATCCAAGATTGACGAAATCACGAGAAAGAGAGCTGAAGTTGCGGTTCACCAGGTGCACCACGGCCTGGATCAGACCAGTTCTCGACTCGCGGCTCACCTCGCTCATCATGCCGAAGTCGAGATAGGCCAATCGGCCATCGGGGAGGGCCAGCAGGTTACCGGGGTGGGGGTCCGCATGGAAAAAACCATGCTCCAGCAATTGCTGCAGACTGCAGTTCACTCCCACCTGCACCATGTCGTCCGGGTTGATGCCCAGGGCGCGAACGGCCTCCAGGTTGGTGAGCTTCACCCCCTCGATCCACTCCATCGTGAGAACCCGGCGGCTGGTGACTTCGTGGTAGATGCGCGGAACGGCAATTCGGGGATTGTGCTGGTGGAGGCGTGCGAAATGTTCAGCATTGCTGGCTTCGTTGAGATAATCCATCTCTTCGAAGACGCGCTTGCCGAGCTCATCGATCAGGGCCACCAGATCACTGCGGATCAGGCGCACGTTCCTGTTCAGCCAGGAGGCGATCTGGCGCACGATGTAAAGGTCGAGGGTGATCTGCTCGCGCAGCCCCGGACGCTGCACTTTCACCGCAACGGCCTCGCCACTGAGCAGGACCCCCCGGTGCACCTGGCCCAGGGAGGCTGCCGAGATCGGCTCCCGGTCCAGCTGGCGGAACAGGCTGGTCACCGGTGCACCGAGGTCTTCCTCGATGCAGGCCATCGCCAGGGAGCTGTCGAAGCCCGGCAGCTGGTCCTGCAGCTGGGCCAGTTCCTCCAGCAGCACCGGCGGGATGATGTCCGGCCGAGTGGAGAGGGCCTGGCCGGCCTTGATGAAGGCGGGCCCCAGGGCTGCCAGAAGTTCGGCGCATTCCCGTGCCCGCGCCCGTGCCCGATTCTCGTTGCTGAGCGTCCCGAGCAACTTGTCGAAGCCCACGCCGATCAGAAACAGGCTGATGGGCACCAGGGTCTGCCAGAGACGACGCAGCAGGCGCCGGGGGTGGCCGGAGTAGATCCGCGAGATCGCCTGCGGGTCGTAGGTCAGCAGACCGGCGGCTTCGATGAAGTCGCTGAGTTCCTCGGCGCTGCTGGTGTGTTCCGCGATCGTGTCCCCGGTGATCGTGGCCTGATCCGAGAGGACCATCAGGGAGGAGTTCGACTGTTTCTCTTCTAAACGAAAGCAACCGCCGCTACGGTCTGGGCACTCACCGGAGGCCGGAGTGCTCACGGGTCTGCGTCTGGAGAACATCGCCCTGATCGATGCTCTGGATCTCAGTTTCAGGCCCGGGTTCACCGTTCTCACCGGGGAGACCGGCGCGGGCAAATCTCTCCTCCTCGATGCCCTCGATGCCCTGCTCGGCGGGGCCCAGGGGGGTGAGGGCCTGCGGCTGCTGCGTCCGGGCTGTGAGCGGGCGTGCATCGAAGCCGGTTTCTCCTTCTCGGAGCCGGTGCGGGCCTGGCTGATGCAGCAGGAACTCGAGCCGGTGGACTCCGATCTGATCATCAGCCGTGAGTGGCGCCAGCAGGAGGACCGCATCAGCAGCCGTGGCCGCATCAATGGAGTGATCGTCAACCGCGCCCAGTTGCTGGAGCTGCGCCCTCTGCTGCTGGAGCTCACCGTTCAGGGGCAGACCCAGCAGCTGGGGCGTCCGGGGCAGCAGCGGCGCTGGCTGGATCGTTTTGGCGGGGAACCGATCGCCGAGGCCCTGCTGGCGGCCCGCACGGCCGTGCGGGCCTGGAAAGATGTGGCGACGGCCCTGGACGCGGCCAGAGCCGAGCAGGAGTGTCAGCAGCTCGATCGGCAACGACGTCTGCAGCTGCTGGAGGATCTGGAGGCGGCTCAGCTCGACGACCCCCAGGAGCGCCAGCGCCTGCAGGGGGAGCAGGACCGGCTGGCCCACGCGGTCCGTTTGCAGCAGGGGGTGACGACGGTGAGTGGACGGTTGGTGGAGGGTCTGGAGGGAGCCCCGTCGGTGCTCGATCACCTCGCCGCCATTGAGCAGGAGCTGCAGCATCTGCAGGGGTTCGATGCGGGCCTCCAGCCCTGGCTGGAGCGCTGTGCCGAGGCGGTCCAACTGCTGCAGGAGCTGGCCTCGGGCCTGGATCGTTATGGTGCCGGCCTGGAGAGCGATCCTGAAACCCTCTCGGGACTGCAGGAGCGCATGGCCCAGCTCAGGGCCCTGGAGCGGCGCCACGGCCAGGAGCTCGACGCCCTGATCGCCCTTCGGGACGATCTCCGCCGCCAGTTCGATGCCACCGGGGTCGATGCCTCGCTTCGGCAGTTGGAGCAGCAGGAGGAGAGCTGCCGCTTACGGCGTGATCAGACCTGCGCACGGCTCAGTCAGCGGCGCCGTGTCGCCGCCACGGCCCTGGAGCGGCAATTGATGGATACCCTGCGGCCCCTGGGGCTGGCCCACGTGCGCTTCTCGGTCTCGATCGAACCGGCCCCGCCCGGTGATGAGGGGGCCGATGCGATTGGATTCCTGTTCTCGGCCAACCCCGGCCAGCCACTGGCCCCCCTGCAGGAGGTGGCCTCCGGCGGGGAGATGAGTCGCTTCCTGCTGGCCCTGAAAACCTGTCTGGCGGCAGCCGATCCCCACGTCACCCTGCTGTTCGATGAAATCGACAGCGGCGTCAGCGGCAGGGTTAGCGGGGCCATCGCCGCCCTGCTGCGCCGCCTTGCCGAGCAGCGCCAGGTGTTCTGTGTCACTCACCAGCCCCTGGTGGCCGCCATGGCCCAGCACCACTTCCGCGTGAGCAAGCAGGTGGAGGCGGGCCGCACCCGGACAGGGGTGATTGCCCTGCAAGACAGCGGAGAGAGGGAGCGGGAACTGGCCGAGCTCGCCGGGGGCGATTCTGGTGAAACCCGCAGCTACGTGGCCAGCCTGCTGCAGCAGGGGGCCTCCTGAGCCGCAGGAGCAGCCCGTAGACTCCAGGCTGTCAGGGTCGCTGAATGCCCCGCGCCAGATCCGTCTCCGGATCCAAGAGCTCCGCCACGAATGGAGGCGGCCCCGAGGCCATGTCCGTGCTGGCCGCCTCCCCTGGGCTTGATCCCAGCACCGTGCTCAGCGGCGGCAGCCTCGAGGATGTCATCCGGGTGCGCGGCGCACGGCAGCACAACCTCCGCAACATCGATCTCACCCTGCCGCGCAACAGGCTGGTGGTCTTCACCGGGGTGAGCGGCAGCGGCAAGAGTTCCCTGGCCTTCGACACGATCTTCGCCGAGGGTCAGCGCCGCTACGTGGAGAGCCTCTCCGCCTATGCGCGCCAGTTCCTCGGGCAGGTGGACAAGCCCGACGTCGACGCGATCGAAGGGCTGTCGCCGGCGATCTCGATCGACCAGAAGTCCACCAGCCACAACCCCCGCTCCACCGTCGGCACGGTCACCGAGATCCAGGACTATCTGCGGCTCCTGTTCGGTCGGGCCGGCGAGCCCCACTGCCCCCAGTGCAGCCGCTCGATCCGGCCGGAGAGCATCGACGAGATGGTCGACCGGATCGCCACCCTGCCGGAGGGTACCCGCTACCAGTTGCTGGCGCCGGTGGTGCGGGGCAAGAAGGGCACCCACACCAAGCTGCTCTCCGGCCTGGTGGCCGAGGGATTCGCCCGGGTGCGCATCAACGGCGAGGTGAGGGAGCTCTCCGACAACATCGAGCTCGACAAGAACCACGCCCACAACATCGAGGTGGTGGTGGATCGTCTGGTGGCCCGGGAGGGGATCAACGAGCGGCTCACCGATTCCCTGCGCACCTGCCTCAAGCGCGGCGATGGCCTGGCTCTGGTGGAGGTGGTGCCCAAGGCCGGCGAGGAGCTCCCGGACGGGGTGGAGCGGGAACGGCTCTATTCCGAGAATTTCGCCTGCCCGGTTCACGGCGCCGTGATGGAGGAGCTGTCACCCAGGCTGTTCTCCTTCAACAGCCCCTACGGCGCCTGCCCCGACTGTCACGGCATCGGCCATCTGCGCCAGTTCACGCTGGAGCGGGTGGTGCCCGATCCTTCCCTGCCGGTGTACGCGGCGATCGCGCCCTGGAGCGAGAAGGACAACAGCTATTACTTCTCCCTGCTCTACAGCGTGGGCGAGGCCTTCGGCTTCGAGATCAAGACGCCCTGGAATCAGCTCACCGACGACCAGCGTCAGGTGGTGGTCCATGGCAGCGAGGAACCGATCCCGATCCAGGCCGACAGCCGCTACCGCAAGAGCCAGGCGTACCTGCGGCCGTTCGAGGGGATCCTGCCGATCCTGGAGCGACAGCTGCGCGACGCCAGCGGTGAATCGGTGCGCCAGAAGCTGGAGCAGTACCTGGAGATGGTGCCCTGCGGCACCTGCCATGGGCTCCGTCTGAGGCCCGAGGCACTGGCGGTGCGGGTGGGGCCGTACGCCATCCATGAACTCACCGCCGTGAGTGTGGCCGATACCCTCGAGCGGATCGAGGCCCTGATGGGGGTGGCCCAGGGGGCCAAGCCTCTGCTCACTCCGCGTCAGATCCAGATCGGCGACCTGGTGCTGCGGGAGATCCGCATGCGCCTGAAGTTCCTGCTGGATGTGGGCCTTGATTACCTCAGCCTCGATCGGCCGGCCATGACCCTCTCGGGAGGCGAGGCCCAGCGCATCCGCCTGGCCACCCAGATCGGAGCGGGTCTCACCGGCGTGCTCTACGTGCTCGATGAGCCCAGTATCGGCCTGCACCAGCGCGACAACGACCGCCTGCTCAACACCCTCTTCAAACTGCGGGATCTGGGCAACACCCTGATCGTGGTGGAGCACGATGAGGACACGATCCGCGCCGCCGATCATCTCGTCGACATCGGACCGGGTGCTGGCGTGCACGGCGGGCACATCGTGGCCGAGGGGTCCCTGCAGAACCTGCTTGAGGCCGAGGAGTCGCTTACAGGCGCCTATCTCAGCGGCCGCCTCTCCATCCCCACCCCGGCTGAGCGACGTTCGGCCGGCAGCCGCAAACTCACCCTGGTCAACTGCCGCCGCAACAACCTCCAGGGTCTCGATGTCGATCTTCCCCTGGGGCGGCTCGTGGCCGTCACCGGGGTGAGCGGCAGTGGCAAGAGCACCCTGATCAATGAGCTGTTGCATCCCGCTCTTGAGCACAAACTCGGCCTGCGGGTTCCCTTCCCCTCCGGCCTCGACGAGTTGCGCGGCATCCAGTCGGTCGACAAGGTGATCGTGATCGACCAGAGCCCGATCGGCCGTACCCCCCGCTCCAACCCGGCCACCTACACCGGCGCCTTTGATCCGATCCGCCAGGTGTTCGCCGCCACCGTGGAGGCCAAGGCCCGGGGGTATCAGGTGGGTCAGTTCAGCTTCAACGTCAAGGGAGGCCGGTGCGAGGCCTGCAGCGGCCAGGGGGTGAACGTGATCGAGATGAACTTCCTCCCCGACGTCTATGTGCAGTGCGATGTCTGCAAGGGTGCCCGCTATAACCGCGAAACCCTGCAGGTGGCCTACAAGGGCTTCACCATCGCCGACGTGCTGCAGATGACGGTGGAGCAGGCCGCTGACGTGTTCTCCGCCATCCCCCAGGCTGCAGACCGTCTGCGCACCCTGGTGGATGTGGGCCTCGGCTACATCAAGCTCGGCCAGCCGGCCCCCACCCTCTCCGGCGGTGAGGCCCAGCGGGTGAAGCTGGCCACCGAACTCTCCAAGCGGGCCACCGGCAAGACCCTCTACCTGATCGACGAGCCCACCACCGGATTGAGCTTCTACGACGTCCACAAACTCATGGACGTGATGCAGCGACTGGTGGACAAGGGCAATTCGATCGTGGTGATCGAGCACAACCTCGATGTGATCCGCTGTGCGGACTGGCTGATCGACCTGGGGCCCGAAGGAGGCAACAAGGGAGGTGAAATCGTGGTGGCCGGCACTCCTGAGCAGGTGGCTGCGCACCCCACCAGTCACACGGGCCGGTATCTCAAACAGGTGCTCGCCCAGCATCCGCCTGTGGCCATCGTGTCCTGACGGACCGCAGCACAGACAGGCGCTGAGGAGAGATCATGGAGATCCTCGGGTGCCATCACTTGCGCGCGCTTCGTTCCGCTCCGGCAGCTCCGCTGTTGCTCACCCTCGCCGGGCTGTTGAGTTCGGTGCCCTTCCTGCAAACTCCTGCCAGGGCGCTGGAGCGGGTGGAGCTGCTCTTGCCCTTTCTCGAGACCAGCTTCAGCGTGAACCTGGATGAGCTCAGCCATACCGATCGGCTGCTCGCCGGCAGCAGTGATCTGGCTGAACTGGACCAGGCCACCAACGGCCTCATCGGTCGCAAGCTGGTGGGCCTGTTCAATGCTCCGCTGCCGCTGCAGGTGCCGGCGGTGGTGAACGAGGCCGAAGGTTCGCCCATGCTCAACCAGGCGCTGCTCCTGGTCTCTGCCCTGGGGGGCATCGATGGCCTGCCAGCCCAGCTCGAGGGCAGGGATCTCTCCAGGGCGCTGGACAAGGCGGCCGCCCAGGGCCCCCTGACCATGCTGAGCGTGATGAAGGCCCTGCCGGGCACCACCGCCTCAGTGGACCTGGGCCAGGCCCTGTTCGCGGTCCGGCGGCTGGCCAATCAGCAGGAACCGGCCGATCGACTGATGGCAGGGCGAACTCCAGCGAGTGTTGATCCGGCCCTCAGTCAGCCCGGACCTCTCACAGTGGAACGGAAGCTGATCACCCTGCCGGCCCCCCACCGGCCCAAGCCGTTGCAGGTGGTGCAGATCAGCCCCGCCAGAGGGGCGAGCGGCCGGCTGGTGGTGATCTCCCATGGGCTCTGGGATGCACCGGAGAGCTTCGAGGGCTGGGCCAGCCACCTGGCCAGCCACGGCTACACGGTGCTGTTGCCCTACCACCCGGGCAGTGATCAGGGTCAGCAGCAGGCCATGCTCTCCGGTAAGGTCCCTCCCCCGGAGGCGGATGAGCTGCGTCTGCGGCCCCTGGATGTCTCAGCCGTGATTGATGGGGCCGCGGCGGGTCTCGCCGGACTGCCCACGACGTTGAACACCAAGTTCGTGGCCGTGCTCGGACAGTCGTGGGGGGCCACCACCGTGCTGCAGCTGGCGGGAGCCAGGCCCAGCAACATCCAGCTCAAGACACGCTGCGACGATGTGCTGGACCCGGAACGCAACCTCAGCTGGGTGCTGCAGTGCAGCTTCCTCGGTACCGCCGATCAGGCGGCCCTGGCCGATCCCCGCGTCAAGGTGGGTGTGGCCGTGAGTCCGCCGATGTCGCTGCTCTTCAACACCGGTGCAGGACAGGGCATGAACGCCCGCGTGCTGCTGGTGAGCGGCACCCGCGACTGGGTGGTGCCACCGGATCCGGAGGCGATCCGGCCGATGCGCCGCGAGGCCAGCCGCGGCGGAGGCGGCCATCGCCTTGTGCTGGTGGGCGGAGGGGATCACTTCAACCTGGGGTCCCCCCTGGCGGAGGGTGGCGGGACCCTTCGCGGGTTGCTGCTGGCCTGGACCAACGGCGGCTTCGACGCCGGTGCCGCGGTACAACCCGGCCAAGGCGCACCCGACCTGCTGCCCGCCAATGGCTGGGGTGACGCCGGCATGCCCATGGCCGAGATCACCCCGGCTCAGCTGGGGTCTCCCTGACACGGACACCGAAGCCTCAGGGGCTGGATTCCGGTTCGCCGGGCTCAGCCTCCAGGGAGGCGGCGTGCTTGGTGTTCAGATCCGGCATCCAGTAGCTCAGGTCGTCGTGCCAGTACAGCCTGCCGGCGAGCCGATTGGTGCTGAGCCTGGTGTTGCCCAGCTTGCTGATCAGGTTCCCCAGCTCCAGGGGAGAGAGATCGGTGCTGATGTCGTTGCCGGCGATCCGGAGCAGCTCCGGCAGGCGTGTGACGGTACTGGGCTGGGCCAGTTTGCGGAACACTTCGCGGATCACCAGTTGCTGGCGTTCCATCCGGCCAATATCGCCCAGCTCGTCGTTGCGGAAGCGCAGGAAGCCCTCCAGGTCCTTGCCCTTGAGTAGCTGCATGCCGGGGTAGAGATCGATGTAGAGATCCTGGCGGCTGTCGGTGTAGTACATCCGTTTGGGAACATCCACTTCGACCCCACCCAGGGCCTCGGCGAGGTTCTGCACAGCGTCCAGATTCACCAGCAGATAACGGTCCACCGGGGTGCTGAGCAGGGCGGTGAGCTCCTCCTTGACGGCCTCCACTCCACCTGAGGCGTAGAGGGCGTTGGCCTTGAGCACCCCGAAACGGCTGGATTCAATGAACGTGTCCCGCGGCACCTGGGTGAGCTTGGTGGTGCCGTCTTGGATGTCGGCGACCACCATCACATCGGTGCTGCCGCTGATCTGGTCGGAGCCCAGGATCAGGATGCGGCTGTGCTTGATGGGCAGGGGCGGCACCAGCTCGCCAAGGGATGGCGCCATCCGGCTCAGGGTCGCCAGGGCGGGACCGATCAGCTGTGGCAGTGGGCCCGACAGGCCATAGCCCAGGCCGATGCCGCTGGCGAAGGCCACCAGGATGGCTGGGCGAAGGGCACGTCTCAGCAGACCCATGGGCCTGGGCTCGCTGCGCCCCTGACGACGGCTCAGGGTGATGACGGTGGCTGCGGCGCGCTCAGCCTGATTGGCAGCGTCGACCTTGCCGGTGGCTGGGCGGTTGGGGTGACGCTGGGCCTGAGCCATGGGGAATCCTGATCGGCGCACGATATAACCGAAAACGGTTGAAAGCCAGGGGCCGCGCCGCTCAGCTTGCCGCCACCACTTTGATCTGACCCGAGGCACGATCAGCCCGTGCCCGTGCCTCGGCCACGTCCGCCCCGTTGGCCAGGGCCACCCCCATGCGGCGATTGGGGCGGGCATTGGGTTTGCCGAACAGCAGCACCTGGGTGTCTGGCTCTGTCAGGGCCTCGGCCACTCCGGTGTAAGCAACGGCGTCGAGGGTCTGATCCGCCAGGATCACCCGGCTGGCGGCGGCAGAGCTGGAGCGGATGGCGGGGATCGGCAGGCCGAGCACCGCCCGCAGGTGCAGCTCGAATTCGCTCAGGTTCTGCCCCATCAGGGTGACCAGGCCAGTGTCGTGGGGGCGGGGGGAGAGCTCGGAGAAGACCACCTCCTCCCGGCCCGGCTCGCCGCACAGAAAGAACTCCACTCCGAACAGCCCGGCGCCTCCCAGCTCGTCGGTGACAGCCAGGGCCATGGCCTGGGCGGACGCCAGCTGTGCTTCGCCGAGGGCGGCCGGCTGCCAGCTGCACTGGTAGTCGCCGCGCTCCTGCACATGGCCGATCGGCGGGCAGAAGAGGGTGGGGCCCGACCAGGGTCTGACCGTGAGCAGGGTGATCTCCAGCTCGAAGGACAGGAACTCCTCCACGATCACCCGGGTGCCAGAGCCCCGGGCCCCGTCCAGGGCCGCCTGCCAGGCGGCGGACAGGCCGTCTTCCGAGCGCACCACGCTCTGGCCCTTGCCGGAGGAGCTCATCACCGGTTTGACCACCACGGGCCAGCCCAGGG
Source organism: Synechococcus sp. UW140 (assembly GCA_943369245.1). GTDB lineage: Bacteria > Cyanobacteriota > Cyanobacteriia > PCC-6307 > Cyanobiaceae > Regnicoccus_A. The sequence goes on from CALRMN020000002.1 coordinate 131,225, forward strand.
GAGCCGCCACCGCCGCCAGCTCCTCGGCACTCTCGGCGTAGGCGAAGCGGGCCGTGCGCAGGCCGAGCGTGCCGGCGGCCAGGTCCCGGATCCGGTCGCGGTTCATGGTCACGGCCGTGGCCCGGGCCGTGGGAATCACCGTGATCCCCTCCGCTTCGATCTCCGCAAGGGCATCCACGGCCAGGGCCTCGATTTCCGGGATGACCAGATCGGGGCGGTGGCGCCTCACGACTGTCTTGAGAGCCTCCGGGTCGGACATGGCGATCACCTCGGCCTGATCGGCCACCTGCATCGCTGGAGCACCGGCATAGCGGTCGACGGCGATGACCCGGCACCCCAGCCGCTGGGCGGCGATGGCCACCTCCTTGCCCAGTTCACCGCTGCCCAGCAGCATCAGGGTTCGCGGGAACGGGGCGGCGGCCATGGGGCTTGTGGCGATCTTTCCCGATCCTCGCCCCCGGCAAAGCCTGCTAGAGAAGGCATCCGCGCCCGACCACCGTGCTGAGCCTCCTGTTCGCCTTCTCCACCGCCGGTGATGCTGAATCCGGCCTGGTGTTCGGCCAGGACATCGCCACGTTCCAGAAGTGGGCCCTGATCTACCTGGTGCTCTCCTCGCTGGGGTTCGTTGCCGTGTGGGTGGTGGGTTACCTGCGCCGCTGACGGCCCGGAAACCGCTCAGCCCCCTGGGATCAGATCCAGCTGGCGCACGGGTGGCTCCTCGCTGATGAACCCGTAGGCCTCGAACACACCCGCATCGGGATGGGTGATGTGCTGCCCGTCGCTGTGCCGCTCCAGGCTGAACCCCTCCGTGGCCATGCGCCGCATCAGGGCCGCCGCCTCCTCGAACCGGGCCGCCATGGCCTCGAGGCTGGCGCAGTCGGCGGTCAGACCCTGTTCCTTCCAGGTGAAGTAGGCCACTTCAGACTCCCGTTCCTTCAGTCACTGTTCAAGTCTGCAGCCGATTCGCTCAGGGCAACAGCAGCAGTCCCAGCAGCACCAGCAGCGCGCTCGCTCCCCAGAGGCGCATCACCACCGTCAGCTCCGGCAGGCCACCCAGCTCGAAATGGTGATGCAGCGGAGCCATGCGGAACAGCCTGCGGCCCTGGCCATCGGGCCCCTTGGTGGCCTTGAACACCCACACCTGCAGGATCACCGAGAGCGATTCCGCCAGGAACACACCTCCCATCAGCAGCAGCGGCCAGAGGCTGTCGCTGAGCAGGGCCACCGCGCTCAGGGCCGCACCCATGGCCAGCGAGCCCGTGTCGCCCATGAACACCCGGGCCGGATGGCGGTTGTGGGCCAGGAATCCCAGCCAGGCCCCGGCCATGGCGGCGCAGAAGCCGGCCATGGCCGGATCCCCCAGGGACCCCCGCAGCATCAGCTGGGCCCCGAAGCCGGTGAAGACGATGGCGCCGCAGCCAGCCGCCAGGCCATCGAGACCGTCGGTGAGGTTGGTGGCGTTGCTCTCCGCCAGGAACACGAACAACCCCAGAGGCAGGATCAGCAGACCGAGGGGCAACACCCAGCCCAGGGCCAGGGAGACATCAGGGCGGATCCAGAGGTTCCACTGGGCCCAGGCCAGGAACAGGGCCGCCGCCAGGGCCTGCAGCAGCAGCTTGCCCCGGGGGGTCAGGCCGGTGTTGGTCTGGCGGGTGAGGCTGCGCCAGTCGTCGACACCCCCGATGGCCAGGTAGGCCAGGGTGACTGCCGCCACCGCCAGCAGCCGGTCGTCGCCGGGGGAGACCAGCCCGCCCACGATCACCCCTGCAGGCACCGCCAGCAGACCTCCCATGGTGGGCGTTCCGGCCTTGCCGTGGTGAGCCTGGGGGCCTTCCTCCCGGATCACCTGGCCGAGCTTCAGGGCTCGCAGCCGGGGCACCCCCCAGTGGCAGAGCGCCCAGCTCACCAGGGCGGCCACCAGCAGGGGCGGCGTCAGCTGGGGGGCGCCGCTGAGGCCGTCGCAGAGCACGCAGACGATCAGAACGGCCACGGCCAACAACAGGGCACTGGGCCGACCATCGGCCGGAGTGGTGGTAACCCCTGCTGGGGCCGACAGTTGGGTTGTTCGGGCCAAGACTCCTGACGCCGCCGCGGCGCTGTGGCGATGCGGCCGGACCTTAGGTCAGGATCTCAATCTTCCCAGTTTTCATCCGACTGCTCATCGGCCTGGTTGTACTCCTCCTTCTCGCCCATCAGAGCCGAAAGCTCCTCTTCTTCCACCGTGCTCACATCCGGAGCGGCGGTTTCCTCATCGGTCACCAGGCGGCCACTGCTCTCCAGCCAGCTGAGCAGATCGGGCTCATCCCGCAAGGGCAGCACCGGCGCCGGCTCATCCCGCCGGTAGCGGGTGAGGGAGGGGTTGATGCTGTCGAGGGTGCTCATGGAAAGCCTGTGAAGCGTGCAACCGTTGGACGCCGATCGACCACCATAAGCCAGCACCTCGAACCTTCCCCTTGGCCGACGGCAAACTCCCTTCGCTCATCCTGGGCTGGAGCCTGGCCCTGTTGATCAGTGCACTGCTGGTGTCGGCCGGCCAGCGCTGGCCCGAACCCCTGGCCGTGGTGCCCTGGAAGGTGTGGGGGCTGGTGCTGATTCCACCGCTGCTGATGGGGGTCTGGATCGCCAGCCGCTGGGACCGGGGGCCGGCCGCCGCCGCGGGCCGCTCCGGTGACGGTGACGAGGGACAATCCTGCAACAGCTCGAACGCACAGGACTGAGGGGATGGCACAGGAGCAGGGCGCCAGGGCAAAGCGGGTGGTGCTCGCCTACTCCGGCGGGGTGGACACCAGTGTCTGCATTCCCTACCTCAAGCAGGAATGGGGAGTCGAGGAGGTGATCACCTTCGCCGCGGATCTCGGCCAGGGTGACGAGTTGGAGCCGATCCGCCAGAAGGCGCTCGACTCCGGCGCCAGCCAGTCGATCGTTGGGGATCTGATCGAACCCTTCATCCGCGAGTTCGCGTTCCCCGCCATCCGCGCCAATGCTCTCTACGAGGGTCGCTATCCCCTCTCCACAGCCCTGGCCCGCCCCCTGATCGCCCGTCGGCTGGTGGAGGTGGCGCGGGAGCAGGGAGCCGATGCCGTTGCCCATGGCTGCACGGGCAAAGGCAATGATCAGGTGCGTTTCGATGTGGCGATCGGTGCTCTGGCTCCCGATCTGAATGTACTCACCCCGGCGAGGGAATGGGCCATGAGCCGTGAGGAAACGATTGCCTACGGCGAGCGCTGCGGCATCCCGGCGCCAGTGAGCAAGAAGACTCCCTATTCGATCGATCTCAACCTGCTGGGCCGCAGCATCGAGGCGGGTCCGCTGGAGGATCCGATGGTCGAGCCTCCCGAAGAGGTGTTTGCGATGACTCGCTCGATCCGCGACACGCCGGATGAGCCCCAGGTGGTGGAGATCACCTTCGAGCAGGGCAACCCGGTGGCGATCGATGGAGAGAGTCTCGATCCGGTCGGTGTGATCCGCCGCGCCAATGAGCTCGCCGGCCTCCATGGCTTCGGCCGCCTCGACATCATCGAGAACAGGGTGGTGGGGATCAAGTCAAGGGAGATCTATGAAACGCCTGGCCTGCTGCTGCTGATCCGTGCCCACCAGGAGCTGGAGAGCCTCACCCTGGCCGCCGACGTGCTGCGCTACAAGCGCCAGATCGAATCCAGCTGGGCTGATCTCGTCTACCAGGGACTCTGGTTCGGCCCTCTCAAGCAGGCACTTGACGGTTTCCTGGACTGCACCCAGGCCACGGTCAACGGCGTGGTGCGCTTGCGCCTGCACAAGGGCAATGCGGTGGTGATCGGCCGTGCCAGCAGCGACAGCCTTTATGTGCCCGCAATGGCCACCTACGGCAGTGACGATCGCTTCGATCACCGGGCCGCCGAGGGATTCATCTATGTGTGGGGGATGCCCACACGCCTCTGGGCGGCAAGCCGGCGCCGGGCTTGAAGCCGCACCAGCCCCACGGGGACGCCCCTCGGTTGGCGGATGTGGCGGGGGGGTGGTCTCAACGTCTGAGCCAACGCTGCCGCAGTGCCCGCAGAGGCGCCAGCACATCCTGCTGCCTTGAGTCGGCCGCCGGCCTGGGCTCGATCTCAGGTTCTGGCGGGGGAGGCGGTGGTGCCGGAGGCAGCAGGCGCCTTGCCTGTTCCCTGAGGGCGTGATTGTCCTGGGCCAGCAGCTGTTGCTGATCGAGCAGGGGCTGCAGGCGCTGATGAAATTTGCGCTCGAAAATCTGCGGCAGATCCCTGATCAATTCCTCGAGATCGGCCAGTTGGCGTCGCGCCCGGTCGAGGTCCTGCTGGCAGGTCGACAGCTGAGCCTTGGTGACCTCCAGTTCCAGGGTGGCCTCACGCAGTTCCCGTCTCAGCCGGTCGTCCGGCGGCTGAGACTCTGGCTCAGGGCTGCGCAGTTCGGCCGGAATCGGCACCGGTGGTGTCACTCCTGGCCTGGGGAGGTCTGTAGCCATGAAGCTGGCCAGGGATGAAAGGCCGTCCCATCATCCCCAGGTTGGGCGGGATTCGTCGATTCGCGCTGGGCTCAGGTTTCGGCTGCTACCGGTTCAGCGGCAGCAGGAGCGCTGCGGGGGGTGGGCAGCGGGCCGTCCTGCTTGACCGTGAGGTAACGGATCACGTCCTCGCTGAGCCGCATGGCGCGCTCCAGCAGGGCCACCTGCTGGCCGTCACCATCGTGGTTGAGCTGGACGTAGATGCCTTCGCGGTGCTTGGCGATCGTGTAGGCCAGGCGGCGCTTGCCGCGCATCTGACAATCGAGCACCTCGGCGCCTGCTTCGGTGAGCAGATCGCGGTACTTGGCCACATGGGTTTCCACCTCTTCCTCCGGGATGTCCGGACGAAGGATGTACATGGTTTCGTAGTAAGGCTTCTGCGACATGGGTGCTGAGGCTCCGTGATGGGCTCGTGGGAGGCCGGCGGCAGAACGCTGCCAGCAACGGATCGATCAGCCTACCTGCCGGTCTCCTCCTTCCCAGGCGTCCCGGCGGTGGCGTCAGTAGAGCTGCATGCGCACCGCTTCCGAGACCGTGGGGATGTCGGGTTCACGGCCACGGATGCTCTGCACCACCGAGAACACCACCAGCAGCAGGGTGCCCAGAAACACGGTGTTGCTGAGGGTGCGCAGGGCGAAGCCAGCCCCAAGCGGGCGCAGCAGAACGCTGAAGGCCAGCGAGAGCAGGATCAGCACGATGTCGATCAGGATCGCCTGCAGCACGTTGAAGCGGATGAAGTAGGGCACCCGGGCATTGCGCACCACCGCCAGGAACAGCACCAGGAAGAGCAGAAAGCCGCCGAAGGGAATCTGCTGCTGCAGGGCCATCAGCGGCAGGGCCGGCAGCACCAGCCACTGCAGGGCCGGCACCAGGCCGAACAGGGCCTCGCCGAACGGCACCCCGTCACTCCAGGGCAGCAGATAGGCCAGCACGGCCAGGAGCCGTTGCCAGAGCGGAGGGCCTTCCATGGATGCGGGATGCGACGGCTGCAGTGCACCCAGGCTAGGGGGGGATCTCCGGGGGGCCGGTGTCAGGGGCGGCCCAGTTGATCGAGCGCGGCCTGGCGCATCGCGGCCAGCGGCAGCGGCCTGGACACGGTGCCTTCTCCGATCCAGAGCCGCAGGGCGGCGGCCCCCTGCTGCACCAGCATCTCCAGGCCATCGAGCACGTCGCAGCCCCGTTGACGGGCCTCCAGCAGCAGGCGGCTTGGCCGGGGGGTGTAGATCAGGTCGTAGATCAGGCTGACCGGGCGCAGGGCGTCGAGCTCAGCCGCATCCAGAGGGCAGGCACTGGAGCTGGCGCCCATGCCCACCGGTGTGGTGTTGACCACCAGATCGGCCTCGGCCAGCGCCCTGAGCAGATCACCGCGCTCATGGGCCGCCGCCGGCCAGGCCACTCCACTCAGCTGCGGTGCCCAGGACCCGCACTCCGCCTGGAACGCCGCCAGGGCATCGGGCCGACGTCCGGCCAGCTGAATGCGGTCCAGTCCCAGCTCCACCAGTGCCGCCACCACAGCCCGGGCGCTGCCGCCGCAGCCCAGCACCAGAGCCCGCCCTCCCGCCAGGTCGGGCACTGAAACCGTGTCCTGGCTGGCGCTGGCCCGCAGCGGTGCGAGAAACCCCTCCACGTCGGTGTTGGTGCCCAGCCAGCCGCCGCCCGCGCGTCGCACCAGGGTGTTCACGGCCCCGACCCGCCGGGCCAGGGGGGTGAGCTCCGCCGCCAGTTCCGCCACCGACCGCTTGTGGGGCAGCGTCACGTTCAGCCCGCGGCAGTCGATGGCCTCCAGCGCTCTCACCACCACTGCCAGATCACTGGCCTGAACCGGCAAAGCCAGGTAGACCCAGTCGAGTCCCAGCTCCCGCAGGGCGGCGTTGTGCATCGCCGGTGAAAGAGAATGGCGCACCGGATCGCCGAGCACGGCCACGAGCGAGGTGTGGGCGGAGATTTCAGAGGGCATGGCGGCTGGGGTCCGGGGCGATGCCGGCAGCGAAATGTACGGGCCTGGACGCCGCCCGCCCGCTCACTGTTCGGAAACCACACCTCGCCTGCGGTGGCCCCCACTGATGAAGATGCATGGGACAGAACATTCAATTCAGAGGAGGTGAGAACCCATGGGCAAGGTTGTCGGCATTGACCTGGGCACGACGAACAGCTGCGTGGCGGTGATGGAGGGCGGCAAGCCCACCGTGATCGCCAACGCGGAAGGGTTCCGGACCACACCATCGGTGGTGGCCTATACCAAGAACCAGGATCAGCTGGTGGGTCAGATCGCCAAGCGCCAGGCGGTGATGAACCCGGAGAACACCTTCTACTCGGTGAAGCGGTTCATCGGCCGCCGCGTAGATGAGGTGAACGAGGAATCGAAGGAAGTGAGCTATGGGGTCGAAAAGTCGGGCGCCAATGTGAAGGTGAAGTGCCCGGTGCTGAACAAACAGTTCGCCCCGGAGGAAGTGTCGGCTCAGGTGCTGCGCAAGCTGGCCGACGACGCCGGCAAGTATCTGGGTGAAACCGTCACCCAGGCGGTGATCACCGTTCCGGCGTACTTCAACGATTCCCAGCGCCAGGCCACCAAGGATGCCGGCAAGATCGCCGGTCTCGAGGTGCTGCGCATCATCAACGAGCCCACGGCGGCGGCGCTGGCCTATGGCCTCGATCGCAAGAGCAACGAGCGCATCCTGGTCTTCGATCTGGGCGGCGGTACCTTCGACGTCTCGGTGCTCGAGGTGGGCGATGGGGTGTTCGAGGTGCTCTCCACCAGTGGCGACACCCACCTGGGTGGGGACGACTTCGACAAGGTGATCGTTGATCATCTGGCCGCCAGTTTCAAAGCCAATGAAGGCATTGATCTGCGCCAGGACAAGCAGGCCCTGCAGCGCCTGACCGAGGCGGCTGAGAAGGCCAAGATCGAGCTCTCCAGCGCCACCCAGAGCGAAATCAACCTGCCGTTCATCACGGCAACCCCCGAGGGGCCCAAACACCTCGATCTCACCCTCACCCGGGCGAAGTTCGAGGAGCTGGCCTCCAAGCTCATCGATCGGTGCCGGGTACCGGTGGAGCAGGCCCTCAAGGACGCCAAGCTCTCCTCCTCTGAGCTCGATGAGGTGGTGATGGTGGGTGGTTCCACCCGCATCCCCGCGGTGCTCGAGCTGGTCAAGCGGGTCACCGGCAAGGAACCCAACCAGACAGTGAACCCCGATGAGGTGGTGGCCGTGGGTGCTGCCATCCAGGGAGGTGTGCTGGCTGGTGAAGTGAAGGACATCCTTCTCCTCGATGTCACCCCGCTGTCGCTGGGGGTGGAAACCCTGGGCGGCGTGATGACCAAGATGATCACCCGCAACACCACCATCCCCACCAAGAAAGCCGAGGTGTACTCCACCGCGGTCGACGGTCAGACCAACGTGGAGATCCACGTGCTCCAGGGGGAGCGCGAGCTTGCCTCCGACAACAAGAGCCTGGGCACCTTCCGTCTCGACGGCATCCCGCCGGCACCTCGTGGCGTTCCCCAGATCGAAGTCACCTTCGACATCGACGCCAACGGGATCCTCAGCGTCACCGCCAAGGACAAGGGCAGCGGCAAGGAGCAGAGCATCTCGATCACCGGGGCCTCCACCCTCAGTGAGAACGAGGTGGAGAAAATGGTGAAGGATGCCGAGGCCAACTCGGCAGCCGATAAGGAGAAGCGCGAGCGCATCGACCTGAAGAACCAGGCCGAAACCCTCATCTACCAGTCCGAGAAACAACTCACCGACCTGGGCGACAAGGTCAGTGCGGAGGTCAAAGCCAAGATGGATGAGAAGCGCAAGCAGCTCCAGGACGCTGTCGACAAGGAGGACTACGAGGCGATGAAGACTCGCTTCGAGGAGCTTCAGAAGGAGCTCTATGAGGTGGGCGCCTCGGTCTACCAGCAGGCCGGTGCGGAAGCCGGTGCACCCGGGGCCGAACCGGGCGGCAATGGTTCTGCCGGCGCCACCTCCTCAGGCTCCAGTGCCGATGATGTGATCGACGCGGAGTTCACCGAGAGCAAGTGATCAGCCACTGATGATGGCCTGAACCAACAAAGCCCTCCTTGCCGTGCAGGGAGGGCTTTTTGAATGGCTATTTGCCGATGCTCGCCACGGCTTCCTTGGCCTTGGTCACCACTTCGGGGGGCAGGCTCACGTAGCCCAGTTCGGGCGCCAGCGACTGGGCCTTGGGCGAGAGGGTGTGCTCAAACACTTTCTGGAGCAGCTCGGTCTTGTCACCGTTGCCGGTTTTGTAGAGCAGGATCCAGGTGAAGGTCACGATCGGGTAGCCCGTGGCCGGATTCGGATCACTGCCCACCAGATCGGGACCGATGTCGATCGAGCCCAGGGCCGCACTGGCCGTTTCGTTCGTGGGTTTGAGCATTTCACCGCTCTTGTTCTGCACGGCCGCCGCCTGCAGTTCTCCCTGCACGTAGGCGGTTTCCACATAGCCGATGCCGCCGGGTGTCTGCTTCAAGGTGGCGGCGATGCCTTCATTGCCCTTGGCACCCACGCCGGTGGGCCAGGCCACCGACTTGGCCGCCCCGGGTCCGTTCTTCCACTCGTCGCTGAAGGCCGCCAGGCTGTTGGTGAAGTTATAGGTGGTGCCGGAGCCGTCGGAACGGTGCACGACGGTGATCGGCTTGTCGGCGCAGCCCAGATCCTTGTAGTTCTTGATCTTGCCGAGGAAGACTCCCACCACCTGCTCCTGGCTGAGCTTGAGATCACAACCCGGCAGGTTGTAGGCCACGGCGATGGCCCCCGCCGTCATCGGCACCTGAACCACCCCTCGCTTGACCTTGGCGATGTCGTCCGTCTTCATCGGCGCGTCGGAGGCGCCGAAATCGATGGTGCCCGCCACGAACTGACGCACGCCAGCTCCTGACCCCACCGACTGGTAATTGACGTTGATGCCCTCGCTGGCCAGATCCTGGAACCAGCGCTGATAGATCGAAGCCGGGAAGGAGGCTCCGGCTCCATTGAGGCTGCCGGTGACACCGCCACCGCCACCGCCGCCGCCGCAGGCGGAGAGGGCCAGGCTGAGGCTGAGACCCAGGGCCGTACCGACCTTGGCGAGGGAATTGGGCTGGCTTCGTTTCATGGTGGGGAGAAAATTCTTTGGGCCTGCAGTCACCCTGTGACGCTATCCAGCCATCTCCCCCAATTCGTTAACGACAGGTAAGGGAGCCTTCGATCTGATCCACGGCCCACTGGGCTGAGGCCGGGGCCAGCAAGACACCGTTGCGGTAGTGACCGCTCAGCAGCAGCAGTCCTGGCTCCAGATGCTCCAGCAGCGGGGCCGGTCGGCCGATGGGCCTGGCCCGCAGTCCCTGCCAGCGGCGGATCACCACCGCCGCCCTCAGCCCGCCGCAGCCCAGGGCCTCACCGACCCGCTGGCGCATCGGCTCAAGGAGCCCCGGGTCGGCGAGATCCCCCGGCTCCAGGGTCGCCCCTAGCCAGAGCTCCCCGCCGGGCCGGGGCACCAGGTTGAGGCCCTGCCACACCACTGGGCAGGGCAAGCGGGTCGGCGGGGTGCAGGCCAGCTCCAGGCACTGGCCCAGTACAGGCTGGAGCGGTCGCTGGTGTCCGAGGGGGGCCAGCAGCCCTTCGCTGGCCAGGCCTGCTGCGACCACCACCCACTCGGTCTCCATGGCCTGCCCGGCTGAGTGGCCGTGCACCCTCCAGCCTGCCGGCCGCCGCTCCAGTCCCACCACCCGGTCGCTGAACAGCTCCAGCCCCCGCCGCAGGCCATCACGGCGAAAGGCGTCCATGGCGGCCAGGGGATCCAGCTGTCCGTCCTCGGCGGAATGGAGACCGCCCGCGCTTGTCCCGGCCTCACCCAGACCCAGCTCCTGCAACCGCGATGGTTCCCACCAGCTCAGGGGCAGGCCGAGAGCCTGGCGTTCTTCCAGCAGCTGCCGCAGCCGCTCGGCGTCGCCGGCGTCCCGGGCCAACAGCAGCAATCCCGCCTGGAAGGGGATGGGGCAGCCACGCCTGCTCAGCTCCTGGCGCCACTGAGTCCAGAGGCTCAGGGAGGTCTGGCGCAGGCGCCAGGCGCGGCCCCTGCTGCGTTGGAACACCTGGGCCATCAGCACTCCCAGGGCCGCGGCACTGCCGCTGCGGCACTCCTCGGGATCAGGCCCGTCGGCGTCCGGGGCGATCAGCCGCACCCGATGGCCGCGGCCCTGCAGCAGCCAGGCCGTGGCCAGGGCGACGATGCCGCCGCCGATCACCACAACCGACCTGGAACCGGTCTGGTTCTCCGTTGCCGCGGTGGTGGCGCTCAGCCCTCGGAGCCGCTGGGCAGGGCGGCAGCCGGGAGAACCTCGGTGTAGGCACCGAAGCCGCTGGCCACCTTGATGTAGCTCTTGCGCAGCCGTTCACCGTCCTGGAGACGGGCGGCCTCATCAAGCTCGGCGAGGGCGCTCTTGAGCTGGTTGGCCAGGGCCGTGGCCCCGGCGCGGTCGGCGGGAAGGAGGCGCTGGTTGATGTAGAGCATTTCGCGGCCCACTTCCTGCATCGGGCCATGAATCAGGTTGCGGGTGAACACCCAGTTCTTCTCGTTGACCAGTGACGCCAGCTCGGGTAGACGGTCCTTGGCGGCGAGGAATCCCTCGGCCTGCCGCTGGATGATCGCCATGTCGGCGGGGCTGATGCTCGGCGGTTTCTTGGCCTGGCCGCCATCACAGGCCACCAATCCGAAGCTGAGAACGACGGCGAGGGCCATAAGGGCCAGCCGCCTCAGCGAATGACGAAGGGTGGAAACCAGCTGAGCGGCCATGGCGAGCACCGAAGTCAGGCGCGACTGTACGTCGCTCCAGCATGGCCGTCTGCCCTGCTGGCGACTGGTCTGGGGAGCGCCGGGCACAATGCCCATCGAGACAGGCCCCGGTGCCGATGAGCGTGCCCACAGCGATTCTGCAGGTGATCTGCCCCGACCGTCCCGGTCTGGTCAGTGAGCTCTCCGGCTGGGTGGCGGCCAACGGCGGCAACATCCGCCATGCCGATCACCACACCGATGCCGGTGCCGGGCTGTTCCTCAGCCGGATCGAGTGGCAGCTGGAGGGTTTCGGACTGCCGCGGGAGGCGGTGGCGCCGGCGGTGACGGCTCTGGCGGAGCGGCTCGGTGGCGTGGGCCAGCTCCATTTCTCCGACGCCGCAGCGCGGGTGGCGATCTTCGTGAGCAAGCAGGATCACTGCCTGGTGGATCTGCTCTGGCGAACCCGCGCCGGGGAGTTGCCGATGCAGGTGCCGCTCGTGATCTCCAATCACCCCGATCTCCAGGCCCTGGCCGAGGATTTCGGCGCACGCTTCGTTCATCTGCCGGTGCTGCCCTCCTCGAAGCAGGAGGCTGAGCGGGCGCAGCTGCAGCTCCTCGGCGACCACGGCATCGAGCTGGTGGTGCTCGCCAAGTACATGCAGGTGCTCAGCCCTGAGTTTCTCGCCCGTTTTCCCATGGTGATCAACATCCACCATTCCTTCCTGCCGGCCTTCAAGGGGGCTCAGCCCTATCACCGGGCCTGGGAGCGGGGCGTGAAGCTGATCGGGGCCACGGCCCACTATGTGACCGAGGATCTCGACGGCGGACCGATCATCGAGCAGGCCACCGTGCCTGTCAGTCACCGGGATGAAGTGGAGGACCTGATCCGCAAGGGCCGGGACATGGAGCGGCTGGCCCTGGCCCGGGCTCTGCGCCTGCACCTGCGCCGTCAGGTGATGGTCTACCGGGGTCGTACCGCCGTGTTCTCGTGAGGCAGGAGTGGCTGCGGCGCCTTGATGCGACGAGGCCCGAGAGTGCCTCTCCCCTCGGTTGGCGTTGTTTTCAGCTGGGCCTGCTGCTGCTGGCCAGTTCGGCCCTGCTGGCCGGGATCCTCCTGCTGGTGGCCCTGATCCTGGGCTGCCGCCAGCGTCTGCCCTGGTGGCGGGATCGGGTCAACCAGATGCTGCTGCTGGTGTCGGTCCTGATGCTGCTGGGCTGTTTCACCGCCTCCAGCGGCTGGCTGGCCTGGGTGGGTCTGGGCAACTGGCTGCCCTTCTTCTGGGCCTTCTGGGGGTTCCAGCCCTACCTGGCCTCAGCCCCGGCCCGCCGTCGGGTGGCCCTCTGGCTGGTGGCCGGCACCGTACCGGTGATCGTCACCGGCCTGGGGCAGCTCTTCTGGGGCTGGAGCGGGCCGCTCCAGATCCTGGGGGGTGCGATCATCTGGCACCTCAAGGCCGGTGGCAACCCGCCCGGGCGTCTGGCCGGCCTGTTCGACTACGCCAACATCGCCGGAGCCTGGCTGGCCCTGGTCTGGCCCTTTGCACTGGCGGCCGTGCTGCAGGGCCGCCAGTCGTGGTGGAAGCGCCTGCCGGCGCTGCTGATCACCGTGGGCCTGGTGGCCGCCATGGCCCTCACCGACTCCCGCAACGCCTGGGGGGCCCTGGTGCTGGCGCTCCCGCTGGTCGCGGGTCCGGCCCGCTTGATCTGGCTCTTGCCCCTGCTCTTGCTGCTCCTGCTCCCCGTGGGGCTGGCCAGCCTGCCTGGGGTGCCCCTGGTGTTGCAGCAGCCCGCCCGTGCCCTGGTTCCTGGAGTGATCTGGGAGCGGCTGAGCGACCTGGAGTTCGCCGGTCGCCGGCCCCTGGCCATCACCCGGGTCAACCAGTGGGGAGTGGCCCTGCAGCTGGTGGCGGAACGCCCTTGGCTGGGCTGGGGCGCCGCTGCCTTCAGTGTGATCTACCCGCTGCGCACCGCCGGCATCTGGCATGGGCATCCCCACAACCTGCCGATCGACCTGGCGGTCAGCCATGGGGCTCTTGTGGCGGTGCTGCTCGTGGGCCTGGTGCTGGCTCTGCAGATTCAGGCAGCCCGCCGCGGCATGGCCAGCGGCGCTGTGTTCGAGCGTGCCTGGTGGGCGGCCTTCCTGGTGCTGATGGCGCTCCACGCCACCGATATTCCTCTTTACGACAGCCGCGTCAACATCGCCGGCTGGGTGCTGCTCTGCGGCCTGCGCGCTTATTCCCTCAGCCCGGATCCGCGCCGGCGGGCCTGACCCCGTCGATCGCCAGGGCCTCCTGCCGGTGACGGGCCAGGGTGGCTTTGGCCAGGGGCCCCTCCAGGTGCTCCCAGGGCAGCACCCGCTCCGGCTCCCAGAAGCCATGGATCGCGTCCTGCCAGGGCGGGGGTGGCGGCAGGCTTCCCTCAGGCTGCTCGCAGACGCTGCGGTAGGCGGTCTTCCAACCCCCCTGGCTGCCGTGATGGCCCCGCACTGCCGCGATCACCGGTGCCAGGCGCCTGTCACTCCGGGAGAGCAGGGCCTGGATCACGCTCCAGCCGTAGCTCTCGGGTCGCAGTTCGATGCCCTTGGGCTGCAGGCGGCGTGCCAGCCGTTTCAGGCGCTTCTCCGCTTCCGGCCGCACCGGCTCCCACTGGAAGGGCGTGTGGGCCTTGGGCACGAAGCTGCTCACCCCCAGGCTCAGGCGCAGGCCGGGGGTGGCCTTCTTCAGCGCCAGCAGCAGATCGGCGGTGGCTTCGATGTCCTCGTCGTCCTCAGTGGGAAGGCCGGCCATGCCGTAGAGCTTCAGGCCGCTGAGCCCGCCCTCCTTCGCGTAGCGGGCGGCCGCGAAAATCTCCTCGCGGCTGAGCTTTTTGTTCACCACCCGGCGCAGGCGCTCGCTGCCGCTTTCGATGGCGATCGTGAGCGATTTGCTTCCCCGTCGGGCCAGGATCCGCCCCAGTTGTGGAGTGACCGTGGCGGCCCGCACCGAACTGACGCTCACCCTGGTGTCCTCGAAGCGGTCCTGGTCGAGCCAGCTCAGCAGGTCGTCGAACTGGGGGTGCTGGGTGACGGAGGCCCCCAGCAAACCCAGCCGGCGGGTGGCCCCCAGACCCGCTTCCACAGCGGGGATCAGACCATCGTCCAGCGACGGCGTGCGGAACGGCAGGGTGAGGTAGCTGGCCAGGCAGAAGCGGCAGAGTTCGGGGCAGCTGCGCACCACCTCGACCATGTGGATCGAGGGCCAGGCCGCCTCGGGGGTGATCACCGTTGAGTGGCTGAGGGTGTTGCCCCGCCAGGTCTGCTTGGCCACGGTCGCCGGGATGCCGGCCTCTGTTGGCTCGACTCCCAGCAGGCGGCCATCGGAGTCGTAGCGGGGGGAGTAGAGCGCCGGCACGTACACACCCGGGACCATGGCCAGGGCGCGCAGCCGCTCGGCTCTGGGGGCCTGCCGGCGGGCGATCACCGCCTCCACGAAGTCGGGCAGCAACTGTTCGCCGTCGCCCAGCAGGACGGCATCGAAGAAGGGGGCCAGGGGCTCGGGGTTGGCGGTGAGCACCGGCCCGCCCCCGAAAACGATCGGATCGTCATCACCCCGTTCCTGGCTCCAGAGCGGAATGCGCTGCTGCTCCAGCAGATCCAGCAGCACCGGCCCATCCAGTTCCCAGCTGAGGGAGAGCCCGAACAGGTCGCAGTGGCGGTGGGGGGGGTCGCCCCGGTCGGTGAACAGTCGCCGCACATCCAGGTCGGACCGCCGTGCCAGGGTCGCCCAGACCACCTGAAAACCGAGGCTGGTGATGCCCACGGAGTAGGTGCTGGGGAAGGCCAGCACGGTGCGCAGCGCATGGGCGGCCGGCTGGGCCGGCTCGAACAGCAGGATTTCCTGATCCAGGGGGCAAGGACGCCGGGGTGGTCCCAGCGTCTCACCGACACGGCCCAGTGGTTCCTCGCGGACCTACTTGCCGATCAGAGCGCTCAGAGGGCCGATCAGGCCGCTGATCGCCGAGCCCGCGGCGGCGGCATCGGGGGTGGCGCCCTTGTCGAAGGTGCTGAGCACGGTGTTGGCAGCGGCGTTGATCGCCGACCACTTGTCGCCGGCCAGGGGCTGGATCACGGGCGCGGCCTTCTCCCAGAGGCCCTTGAAGCCGCCCATGGTGGCGATCGCGGCGTTGAGGTTGCCGGCCTTCACTTCAGCTTCCCCCGTCTTGAGCAGATCGAGGATGGGATTCACGGCCGGAGCCAGGGCTGCCTGACCGGTGGCCGTGGCGGTGTCGGCCAACTTCTCGGTGGACTGACGGGCGGCTTCCTTCTGGCTCGAGCAGGCAGTGAGGCTGAGGGCACCGGCCACGGTCAGGGCCATGCCGGTGGTGAGGAGTCGGTTGAGGCGCATGATCAGTCCGCGACGATGTACGCCTGAAAGGTAAGGACGCCAGCTGGGATGGCCGGTTTCGTTGCCTTGTTGTAACGATCGCTACGGAATTCGGGGTGGTCCCGGATGGCGAGGCTCAAACCTCCGCCAGCACCCTTGCTTCGTCCTCCTCGCTCACCACGCGCCCCTGGTCCTCAAAACCGGCGATCTGATCGAAGTTGAGGTAGCGGTAGAGCTGATCGGAGAGGGGATCGATCCTGGCCGCGGCGATCTCCAGGTACTCGGCCGGGCTGGGGATGCGGCCCAGCAGGGCGCAGACCGCCGCCAGCTCGGCGCTTCCCAGGTACACCTGGGCGCCGTTGCCGAGGCGGTTGTTGAAGTTGCGGGTGCTGGTGGAGAACACCGTGGTGTTGTCCTCCACCCGGGCCTGGTTGCCCATGCAAAGCGAGCAGCCGGGCAGTTCCATGCGGGCGCCGGCGGTCTCGAATTTGGCGGTGTAGCCCTCGGCGCGCAGCACCTCGTCGTCCATGCGGGTGGGTGGGCAGACCCACAGCCGGGCGGCGCTGGTGCCGGCCCCATCCAGCACCGTGGCGGCGGCGCGGTAGTGGCCGATGTTGGTCATGCAGGAGCCGATGAACACCTCATCGATCCGGTCCCCGGCCACCTCTGAGAGCAGCTTGACGTTGTCGGGATCGTTGGGGCAGGCCAGCACCGGTTCCGTCAGTTCATCGAGGTTGATCTCGATGATTTCGGCGTACTCGGCGTCGGCATCCGCGGCCATCAGCTGGGGATCGGCCAGCCAGGCCTCCATCGCCTGAATGCGCCGGGCCATCGTGCGCTCATCGTGATAGCCGCGGGCGATCATGTTTCTGAGCAACGCCACGTTGCTGCGCAGGTATTCGGCCACGGTGGCTTCCGAGAGCTTGATCGTGCATCCGGCACAGGAGCGTTCGGCGGTGGCGTCCGTCAGCTCGAACGCCTGCTCCAGCTTGAGATCGGGCAGCCCTTCGATCTCCATGATCCGGCCCGAGAACACGTTGATCTTGCCCGCCTTCGCCACGGTGAGGAGGCCCTTCTGGATCGCTACCCAGGGGATGGCGTTGACCACGTCGCGCAGGGTGACGCCGGGCTGGAGCGAACCGGAGAAGCGCACCAGCACCGATTCGGGCATGTCGAGCGGCATGGCGCCGATGGCTGCGGCGAAGGCCACCAGGCCCGAGCCTGCCGGGAAGGAGATGCCGAGAGGGAAGCGGGTGTGGCTGTCACCGCCGGTGCCCACGGTGTCGGGCAGGAGCATGCGGTTGAGCCAGCTGTGGATGATGCCGTCGCCGGGGCGCAGGGCCACACCGCCCCTGGAGCTGAAGAAATCGGGCAGCTCGGCATGGGTTTTCAGATCCACCGGCTTGGGGTAAGCGGCGGTGTGACAGAAGCTCTGCAGCACCAGATCGGCGGAGAAGCCGAGGCAGGCCAGCTCCTTCATCTCATCGCGGGTCATCGGCCCGGTGGTGTCCTGGGAGCCCACGGTGGTCATCAGCGGCTCGCAGCTGGTGCCGGGGCGCACCCCCGGCAGGCCGCAGGCCTTGCCCACCATCTTCTGGGCCAGCGTGAAGCCCTTGCCGGTGTCGGCCGGAGCCGCGGGACGGATGAACAGCTCCGAGGGAGACAGACCCAGCTGGGCCCGCACCTTGTCGGTCAGCGAGCGGCCGATCAGGAGGGGGATACGGCCGCCGGCGCGCACCTCATCGGCGATGGTGCTGGGCTTGAGCTCGAACCGTGCCACCACCTCACCCGCTCCTGCTTCGCCGGCGGCCCGCTCGATCGTGCCGCCGTAGGGGCGGATCGTGATCACATCCCCCGAGTTCAGCGCCGAGACATCGCACTCGATCGGCAGGGCGCCGGAATCCTCGGCGGTGTTGAAGAAGATCGGTGCGATCTTGCCCCCCAGGATCACGCCGCCGCCGCGTTTGTTGGGCACATGGGGGATGTCGGTGCCGGTGTGCCAGAGCACGGAGTTGATCGCCGACTTGCGTGAGCTGCCGGTGCCCACCACATCGCCCACGTAGGCAACGGGGTGACCCTTGGCCTGGAGCTGCTTGATCAGCTCCAGGCCGCCCGGCATGCGCGTCTCCAGCATCGCCATGGCGTGCAGGGGGATGTCGGGGCGGGTGGTGGCGTGGGTGGCGGGGGAGAGGTCGTCGGTGTTGGTTTCCCCCTCCACCTTGAACACCGTGACGGTGATTTCGGCGGGCAGCGCGGGCTTGGCGGTGAACCATTCGGCGGCGGCCCAGGACTCGACCACCTGCTTGGCCCAGGGGTTGCTGGAGGCCAGGTCCAGCACGTCGTGGAAGGAGTCGTAGACGAGCAGGGTGCGGCTGAGGCCGCTGGCCGCCTCGGCGGCGATGGTGGCATCGCCGTGGGCGAGCAGGCTGATCAGGGCACCGACGTTGTAGCCGCCGATCATGGTGGCCAGCAGCCTGGTGGCCTCGATCGGGCTCACCAGGGGGCTCGCACTCAGCCCCTGGGCGATGGCACTCAACCAGCTGGCTTTGACGTAGGCGGCCTCATCCACTCCCGGTGGGATGCGTTCACTGAGCAGATGGAGCAGGAACGCCTCCTCACCGGCGGGAGGCTGCTCCAGCAGCTGGGTGAGGGCCTGAACCTCAGGGGCGGTCAGGGGTAGGGGCGGCACACCCAGGGCCGCCCTCTCGGTCTCCGCCTGGCGGTAGCTGACCAGCAGGTCGGTGACGCTCTCTGAAGAGGGCATGGCGAAAGGAGGGAGTTGGTCCCATTGTTTCCGGCCGAGGGCCCCTCCTCGGTCACCGTCGCTGCCAAAGATGCTGCGAAGGGAGTCTCTAGGGTGGAAGATCCGCCCACGGTTCACGACCGCTCCTGGCATGCTGACCACCTCCGACCTCCACATCGTGGAGACACGGCCGCTGGTGGCACCGGCCGTTCTCCATCGCGAACTGCCCCTGAGCCAGAAGGCGGCCCGCACGGTGCTCGATGCCCGCGAGAAGATCAAGGCGATCCTGCACGGGCAGGATTCCCGCCTCCTGGTGATCGTCGGTCCCTGCTCGGTGCACGACGTGAAGGCCGCCCAGGCCTATGCCGACGCCATCGCCGAAGTGCGTGAGCGCCACCGCGACCAGCTGGAGGTGGTGATGCGGGTGTATTTCGAGAAGCCCCGCACCACCGTTGGCTGGAAGGGCCTGATCAACGATCCCCACCTCGACGGCAGCTACGACATCAACACCGGTCTGCGCCTGGCGCGGGGCCTGCTGGTGCACCTGGCCGAGATGGGGCTGCCCGCGGCCACCGAGCTGCTCGATCCGGTGGTGCCCCAGTACATCGCCGATCTGATCGGCTGGACAGCGATCGGGGCACGTACCACTGAAAGCCAGACCCACCGGGAGATGGCCTCGGGCCTGTCGATGCCGATCGGCTTCAAGAACGGCACCGACGGCAGTGCCGTCACGGCCATCCATGCCATGCAGGCCGCCTCCAAGCCCCACCATTTCCTCGGCATCAGCCAGCTGGGCCATGCCGCGATCGTCTCCACCACCGGCAACCCCGATGGCCATCTGGTGCTGCGCGGCGGCAAGGGAGGCACCAATTACCACCCGGAGGCCATCGAGCTGGCGGCCCATGCGCTGGAGAAGGAGGGACTCCCGGCAAGGCTGATGGTCGACTGCAGCCACGGCAATTCCAACAAGGACTACCGGCGCCAGGGAGACGTGCTCGCCGAGGTGGCCGGCCAGGTGCGTGGTGGCTCTCGCCATGTGATGGGGGTGATGATCGAAAGTCATCTGGTGGCAGGCAACCAGAAGATTCCGGCCGACCTGAGCCAGCTCGCCTACGGCCAGAGCATCACCGATGCCTGCATCGACCTGGAGACCACGCGCACGGTGCTTGCCGGGCTGGCCGAAGCGGTGGCTGAGGCCCAGTCCGCCAACCTGGCTCCGGTCTGATTGGATTAGTTCTGGCACTCCCAGAGTGAGACTGCCAGAATCATGTTTTTGCAACAGGATGTTCCTGTTGAACAATTGATTCTGGTGGGCGCACTAAGTTGCCGTTCCTTGAGGCATCCGGTGATGCATCAGGAGCCAACCCAATGTCCTATCTCCTCCAATTCTGCGGCTTGAGCGAACCTCTCCAGCTGTTTTATCTCGAGCAGAGTGGTGCTTCCAGAGACTCCACCGGGCCGGTGTTCGCTGGCTTTCGACCCTTTCAGCTCGATGATCTGCTCGGCTGGGCCCTGGGTGCAGCCCGTCAGCGGGGCTGGGATCCCGAGAGAATCGAGACCACGGTGCTCCAGGCCTGGATGGATCGGGCCGAAGTGATCCGCCAATGGCAGCTGCGGCTCAAGGCCGAGCCCAGCGATCGTCTGGTGGTGGCAGGCCTCGGTACTTCCACCGACTGGCAGCGCCGCTGCGAGGGGATGCTCAGGGCCTGAGTGACAGCCAGCTCCAGAGCAGACTCGTGGCCACGGGAACGTTGAAGTTGTCCAGCCCGAGCACGGCGACCTGCTCCAGCAGGGTGGCTGCCAGGCTGATCAGCACCAGGGCGACTGGGCCGGGCCCGGAACCCCCCAGCTGCCGCAGCAGCAGCAGCACCATCAGGGCCATGCCGGCCATGGCTGTGGTGCCCACCACCGATTTTCGCTGCCCCATGATCAGCCAGTTCGGTGAAGGGATCCAGGGTCCCAGCAGCCCGGCGAGGCCATCCCCCAGGGCCATCACCAGCACTCCCGCCACCACGGCCCGGGGCTGAGAGGGCCAGAACAGCGCCAGCAACAGGGTGATTGCGGCGCCGTAGGCCACCGTTCCATAGCTGTGGCGCCCCACGTCCTCGATGGCCGGCAGCACGCGGAGGCGGTGGTTCAGGGCCGCCAGCAGGGTGATCAGGGCCGCCACCGGCAGGGCAATCGAGCGATCGATTCCGGTGGCCCAGGCGATCAGCACGACCGGCCCTGCGCCGATGTGCAGCACCTTGCGACTCCACTCGGGCTGATCGCTCCAGCGCCGGCGCGTCCACAGGGCCAGGCCCAGCACAGCGGCCAGCCAGAGCGACACCAACGCCACCCCCATCACGGCTTGACTCCCAGCAGGCGGGACCCAGCCTGGCAGCAGCCCTGGCTCAGGCGGCCTGCTGGAGATTGCTCATCAGCCGCAGTTTCATGATCGCCTTGGCTTCGAGCTGGCGCACACGCTCGCGGGAGACATTGATCTTGCGGCCGATCTCGGCGAGGGTGAGCGGCTCCTTGCCTTCCAGTCCGAAGCGCAGCTGGAGGATTTCCTGCTCCCGCTCATTGAGCTGGGAGAGCCAGGCGCCGAGGTGCTCCTTCTGGATGGAGCGGTCCATGTAATCCATGGGCTCGGCGCTGGCCGGATCGGCGATCAGCTCGCCCAGCGTGCTGCGATCTTCCTCACCCCTGGCGTGGGCGTCGAGGGAGGCGCAGGGAGCGCTCTGGGAAATCAGATCCTCCAGATCCTTGATGTCCATGCCCATGGCATGGGAGAGCTCCAGCCGGTTGGGCTGGCGGCCGAAGCGGTGCGAGAGCTCCCGGGTGATGCGGCGCATCTTCGAGAGTTTTTCGCTCACATGGATGGGCAGGCGAATCGTGCGGGCGCTGTTGTCGATGGCCCGGGTCATGCCCTGGCGAATCCACCAGTAGGCATAGGTGGAGAATTTGTAGCCCATGGCGGGATCGAACTTGTCGACTGCGCGTTCCAGGCCGATGGCCCCTTCCTGGACGAGATCGAGCAGTTCCAGACCCTGGTTCTGATACTTCTTGGCAACGCTCACCACCAGTCGCAGGTTGGCGGCCATCATGCGGTCACGGGCACGGCCGCCCATGCGGATCTGATGACGCTGGCGGGGGGTGAGGGAAGCGTCGGGTAATTCCAGCAGGCGCTTCATCGTCTGCACATGGTGAGCCAGCTCAATCTCTTCCGCTGCCGTCAGCAGCGGGACCCGGCCGATGTTGCTGAGATACCAACCGATGGAATCGGCGCTGAGCCGACCGTTTCCGGTTTTCGGCTGAGCCACCCGTGCCGCTGGCTTCGCTTTCTTGGAAGCGAGGCCTGTGGCAGGGGTGGATTGCAAAGGTGTCCCCATCACCCCAGCCTCCGAAAGTGTTGTGCGCGGAATGTAGCAGGGTCGGGTGGTTGGCTGCTGCAGGAATCCGAAAAATCCCTAAAGGAGCAAGGCTACTTTTCTTCATTGAGTTATCCCTGATGCCAATTGGGCAACTGGTGTAGCGATGCTTACAACTGTTGCCAGGTCCAAGTCGTGAACGCTCAGGCCTGGGCCGTCAGGCCCGTGCGCCACTGCTTGATCAGATCGCGCTGGGCGCAGTGGGGTTCGCCGCTGGGCCGACGCTGGATGAAGCTGCCGTCGCTCTGCATGTCCCAGGCGGCGCAGTCGTCGTTC
This sequence comes from Synechococcus sp. UW140, assembly GCA_943369245.1. Taxonomy (GTDB): domain Bacteria; phylum Cyanobacteriota; class Cyanobacteriia; order PCC-6307; family Cyanobiaceae; genus Regnicoccus_A. The sequence goes on from CALRMN020000002.1 coordinate 153,281, forward strand.
TGGTAAACGTCCAGCAGGCGCTCCAGCTGGCCGCGCAGCTGCGGATTCTTGATCGGCGTCACTGCTTCGACGCGGCGGTCGAGGTTGCGTGGCATCCAATCGGCGCTGCCGATGTACATCTCCGCCTCGCCGCCATTGGCGAACCAGAACATCCGGGAGTGCTCGAGAAAGCGGCCGATGATGCTGATCACCTGGATGGTTTCGCTCACACCAGGCACTCCGGGTCTCAGGCAGCACATGCCGCGGATCACCAGCTCGATCACCACCCCGGCCTGGGAGGCTTCATAGAGCAGAGCGATGATCGCTGGATCCACCAGGGCGTTCATCTTTGCGCGGATGTGTCCCCCTTTGCCCTCGCGGGCGTGGCTGATTTCCCGCTGGATCAGGGCCTCCATTCCCTTGCGCAGGGTGACCGGCGCTACCAGCAGACTGCGGAAGCTCTGCTGTTTCGAGAAGCCGGTGAGATAGTTGAACAGCTCCACCAGATCCTGCCCCAGCTCAGGCTGGGCCGAGAGCAGGCCGATGTCGGTGTAGAGGCTGGAAGTCTTGGAATTGTAGTTGCCGGTGCCGATGTGCACGTAGCTGCGTAGGCGTTCTTTTTCCTTGCGCACCACCAGCATGATCTTGGTGTGGGTCTTGAGACCCAGCACGCCATAGACCACGTGAACGCCGGAGTGCTCCAGCTGGCGGGCCCACTGGATGTTGTTGTCCTCATCGAAGCGCGCCTTGAGCTCCACAAGGGCCATCACCTGCTTGCCGTTCTCGGCGGCACGGATCAGCGCCGCGATGATCGGCGAATCCTTGGACGTGCGGTAAAGGGTCATCTTGATGGCCAGCACCGAGGGGTCGTCGGCGGCCTGGTTGATGAACTCCTCCACCGAGGTGGAGAAGAGGTCGTAGGGGTGGTGGAGCAGCACATCGCTTCGGCGAATCGCTGCGAAGATGCTTTCGAATTCCTCCGCCTTGATCGAGCCATCCCCCAGCCGGCTCTTCTGCGCCCTGGCCAGGGCCGGGGCGGTGCGGCCCTGGTGGGGCTTGTCCTTGAGCTGGGGCAGGGGGATCGCCAGCAGGCGCATCAGGTCGTCAAGCCCCAGGGGCCCATTGATCCGGTAGAGGTCCGCCGGATCCACATCGGTGCCCTCCATCAGCAGATCCACCACTTCATCCGGCATCTCGTCGGCTACCTCGAGCCGCACCACCTCACCACCGCGGCGGCGTTTGCGCAGGCCCTCCTGCAGGGCCTCCATCAGGTCGTCGGCCTCCAGATCCCGCAGCTCCAGGTCGGCGTCGCGGGTGATGCGAAAGAAGTAATGCCCCTCGATCGTCATGCCGGGGAAGAGCAGTTGCAGGTTGAAGGCCACCACCTGCTCCAGGGGCACCACGGTGTACACGGGAGCGGGCTCGCGGGTGCAGAGCTCGGTTGGAATCTCGACGAATCGCGGCAGGGTCTTGGTGGGTACCTTCACCCGGGCGAACTGCTGCTGTCCGGTGTCGGGATCGCGAATCAGCGCCGCCACGTTCAAGCTGAGGTTGCTCATGAACGGGAAGGGATGGGCCGGGTCCACCGCCAGGGGGGTGAGCACAGGAAAGATGGCCGTCCGGAAGTAGGTGTTGATCCAGGTCTTCTGCTGTTTGTTTAGGCGTTGGTAGTCGATCAGCTGAACACCCTGATCGAACAGCTCCTGTTTGAGGTGATGGCGGTAGTGGGCCTGCTGCTGCTCCAGCAGCGGGCGCAGTTTCTGCTGGATGGCCTCCAGCTGCTGCCTGGGGGTGAGTCCGTCGTCGCTGAGGGTGGAGAGGCCCGCCTCCAGCTGCGACTTCAGGGACGCCACCCTGACCATGAAGAACTCATCGAGGTTGTTGCTGAAGATGGCGCTGAATTTCGCCTGCTCCAGCAAGGGCGTGGTGGGGTCGAGGGCCTGGGCCAGCACGCGGCTGTTGAAGGCGATCCAGCTCAGCTCGCGGTTGATGTAGAGCTCCGGTGCCACGACGGGTTCATTCATCACCGGATCCATGGCTGGGGCTCTTGGAAGGAAGGTAGCAATCAAGACCTGGGAGGCACTGTCGTGGGCTTGCTTGTCGAGAGGCTGCTGAGGGGTCCACCTCCTGCCACCAGCAGGGCCACCACCAGGAACAGGGCGATGCCGGTCCAGAAGGGGCTGGTCCTGCCCACCAGGTCATAGGCCAGGCCCGCCAGGGGGGGGCCGATGAAACTGCCCAGGCTCTGCAGGCCTTGCAGGCTGCCCAGGGCTGCTCCCTGACCGCTGTCATCCAGCCGGCGCGACACCTGGCTGCGCAGGCAGGGGGTGACCAGACCTGTGCCGAAGGCCAGCAGGGGCAGGGCCGTGAACACCACCGGCAGAGCATTGGCCTCCGTGGCCAGGGGAATCAGCAGGCAGCCCACGATCACCAGACCCAGGCCGGCCAGGCTGAGGCGCCCTTCGCCGAAGCGTTGCACCAGCGGTCCGATCAGGCCGCCCTGCACCACTGTGGCCACCACGCCCACCACCAGGAAGGCCATGGCCGCCAGCTCCGGCCCCCAGCCGAACACCTGTTTGAAATAGAGCACCAGCACGGCCGTGAAGCCGTTGAAGCCGAGAAAAAACAGAAAGAAGGCCAGGCTGAGCCTTCGCACCCGGGGGTTGCGAAACACCCGCATCAGCTGGGTGAGCGGATTGAGCTCCCGCTTGCGGGGCAGGGCCAGGCGCGCGGCCGGCGGATGGGTCTCCGGCAGCACCGTGAGCACCAGCACCAGGTTCACGGCCGCCACCGCCACCGCCAGCAGCAGTGGCAGGGTCACATTCACCCCCGCCAGCAGCCCCCCCAGAGCCGGCCCGAGGATGAAACCCAGCCCGAAGGCCACTCCGATCAGCCCGAAGGCCTTGGCCCGCTTCTCCGGAGGGCTGATGTCGGCCAGCACCGCGCCGGCGGTGGCGGCAGTCCCACCGCTCACCCCATCGATCAGCCGGGCGCCGAAGAGCAGTGGCAGGGGCCAGGAGCTGCCCGCCGGCCAGGGCAGGGCCAGGGTCAGGGCAAAACCGCCCAGGCCCAGCACCGAGCCGGCCACGCAGCCTGCAATCACCGGTTTGCGTCCGTAGCGGTCGCTGAGGGCACCGATCAGGGGGGTGAACAGGAACTGGGCCAGGGCGTAGCTGCCCGCCAGCAGCCCCAGGGTGCGTCCATCACTGGTGAAGCTTGCCAGCAGGAACGGCAGCAGGGGAAAGACGATGCTCTCCCCCAGACGGTCGTTCAGCAGCGTCAGGAAGATGCAGAACCGCGTGGAGGGGCGCGTCCAGCCCATGGCGGCGACCCGCGACAGTGCCGTTACCTTCCCATGGGCCTCCGCCCCCAGCAGCCCGGGCCAGTCGCCTCCACCCTGCTGCCGCTGCCGAGGTGGTTGAGCCGCGCTCGCTGTGCAGCGGATCTTCTTCTGTGACGGCGCCAGACGCGGATCTGGTGCTGGGCAACCGCCTGACGACCCGCCTGATCCAGATGGGCTGGGGTCATGGATCCAAGGAACTCGGCCCGATGCGTCTGAACCGAAGGTCTTGCCTCGAGGCGCTCGCCCTGCGGGATCGGGGCTTCGGCTGGACGCTCGAGATGCAGGGACGAGCGGTGGAGTACGGCTTCAATCCCTACGAATGGTGGGGTCAGATCAATGGTCAGCAACGGGGCTCAAGCCCTCAACAGCAGGAGGCGGAACCTGCCGCTGTTGGCGTGGGGCCGGTGACACCCCCGGTGACGCCGGCTGTGAAAGGCATCACGCTGCCACAGCCTGGAAAGAGGCCGAAGTGGGCGCTGGAGTCGGCGCCGATGAAGTTGAAATGGGGTGCCAGCCGGCTCTGGTGGAGCATCCGGAAGGTGTTGCCGCAGACGGGAAACACCCGGCCCGCTTCAAGGCTGTGGTGCTTGTCGAAGTCGAGGCGGTGGGGGTGGCCGGGGATGGTGCCCCGGTAGATCACGGCCTGGCCGTGGTCTTCGCAGGCATCCTCCAGGCTGTTGATGTTGAACAGCCGGTAGGTGGCGGAGAAGAAGCGCAGCTCGCCCGTGCGTGCAACCAGCTCAGGATCGGTGATCTCCAGGGGGCGGTCGTTGACCAGGCGTGGATCGGCGAAGCCCGCCTGGCGGGCCAGGCGCAGGAAATCGTTCCAGTAGAGGGCGCCACTGAGGCATTCGCCGTAGAGCACCGGGTCGGCCTGCAGGGCCTGGGGCACCCGCCGGTCGGCGTAGACATCGGCGAAGTAGAACTCACCGCCGGGCCTGAGCAACCGCCGCACCCCGCGCAGCACCTCCAGCTTGTCGGTGGAGAGGTTCACCACGCAGTTGGAGATCACCACATCGAAGCTGCTCGGCTCCAGCTCCAGCTGGTCGAGCTGCTCGATGTAGCCCTCCAGAAAGCGGACGTTGTCGTAGCCGAAGCGCTCGGCGTGAAAGGTGCGATGGGCTTCGGCCACCGCCAGCTGCTCCGCCGTCATGTCGACGCCCACCACCGCGCCGTCGGCGCCCACCAGCTGGGCGAGCAGGTAGGCGTCACGTCCGCTGCCGCAGCCCAGATCCAGCACCCGCGCCCCCTCCAGCAGCGGCGGGCAGACCAGGCCGCAGCCGTAGTAGCGGGAGAGCACTTCGGGATGGAGGCGGCCCAGCAGGGGCCTCAGGGCGGCGGGCACTGCGCTGGCATCGCAGCAGGCATTGGTGCGCAGATCGGCGCTGCTGGCCAGAGTGGTGCCGTAATAGGTCTGTACGGCCTCGCGCAGGCTGGGGCTGGAGGAGACGCCGTGCAAAGGAGTGCTGGTCATCGATGGTGGGCCCGGGGTTGGAGTGCGCGTGGAGTGCGCGAGAGACCCCTGGCGCAGGCTCCCTGAAGCGGGGGGCGTTACCGCCCTCGAAGGCTACTGATCCACGCGGGCGCCCGGTCCATCAGCTCCACGAGGGGCCGACCGACCGGTCCTGCCCAGCACCAGAGCGCCCAGCTCCCTGGCGCGGCCGAAGATGGGTGCGTGGCCGGGAAGCTAGGGGTAGCCGCGCGCGAAACCCACCGCAGCTCGTGGCCCCATCATTGCCGTGCCCGCCGTGCCTGTCTTGCGGCCCTGCAGCTGAAGCTCAGACGCCGCGCCGCCAGGCGTGAAAGCGCTGCAGCAAGGCCAGCGTGCGCTGGGGGGCGTGGGCCCGTTTCCAGGCGCCGGCGGCGTACTTGTTGGCTTCCGAGAGGGTGGGGTAGGCATGGATGGTGCCAAGGATCTTGCCGAGTCCCAGGCGCCAGCGCATGGCCAGCACGAACTCGGTGAGCAGTTCACCGGCCTGCTCACCCACGATGCACACCCCCAGCAGGCGGTCGCTGCCCGGAGGCGTGAGCACCTTCACGAAGCCGGTCTCGGCGCTCTCCACGATCGCCCGATCGAGCTCCTGCAGCGGAAACCGGGTCACCTCCACCGCCACCCCCTGGCGGGCGGCTTCGCTTTCGCTCAGCCCCACCCCCGCCACCTCCGGATCGGTGAAGGTGGTGCGTGGAATCACCCGCCCGTCGACGCGGAAACGGCGGAAAGGTCCGAACAGGGCATTCACGGCGGCGTACCAGGCCTGGTGGGCGGCGGTGTGGGTGAACTGCCAGGGGCCGGCCACATCACCGGCGGCATAGATGTTGGGGAAGAGTGTCTGAAGGGAGGCGTTGGTGTCGATGGTGCGGCCCGTGGGAATCCCCAGCTCCTCGAGGCCATAGCCCTCCAGGCGTGCCCGGCGGCCGATGGCGCAGAGCACCTGATCACAGAGCAGCTCCGAGGCCTCGGGGGCCTCGGGGTCGCCGGAGGTGATCAGCACCGCCTTCGCCGCCGGGCGGGGCTCGAAGCCCCGCACCGTGCAACTGGTGAGCACCCGCACGCCATCGGCCTCAAGAGCCTGGCGGACCACGGCGGCCGCGTCGGGGTCTTCGCGGTTGAGCAGCTGCGGGCCCCGCTGCAGCAGGGTGACCCGGGCGCCCAGGCGGGCCAGAGCCTGGGAGAGTTCACAACCGATCGGACCACCCCCCATCACCACGATCCGCGGTGAGGCCAGTGGGCAATCCCTCAGGGCCTCCCAGACCGTTTCACTGGTGAGCAGACCGACCGTCTCGGCCCCCGGCAGATCCGGAAGCGCCGGGCTGGCGCCGGTGGCCAGCACGATCGCAGGCGCCGTGAGCCGTTGCTCCCGGCCATCGCCGCCGCTGATCGCCACGGTCCAGGGGTCGATCAGTCGGCCATGGCCGCGCAGCACCTCCACCCCCAGTGCCTCGTAGCGCTCGACGCTGTCGTGGGGGGCCACCGCCGCCACCTTGGCGAACACTCGCTCCAGCACCTGCGGCAGCGACACGACGGGCTCGTGGGGTTCGAGGCCGTAGCGATCGGCCTGGCGCATGCGCGCCGCTGCCCGAGCCGTGGCGATCAGGGCCTTGCTGGGCACGCAGCCGGTGTTGAGGCAGTCGCCGCCCATGCGATCGGCCTCGATCAGGGTCACCTTCGCCTTCACAGCCGCGGCGATGTAAGCCGTGACCAGTCCCGCTGCCCCGGCACCGATCACGATCAGGTTCCGTTCGAACCCGGCCGGCTTCGTCCAGGGGCGGTAGAGCCGCCAGAGCTTCCAGCGCTCCAGGGCCAGCCGCGCGATCCAGGGAAAGGCCCCCAGCAGTGCCAGCGACAGCAGCAGCGGTGGCGTGAGGATGCCCTCGAGGCTGCGCAGCTGCGCCAGCTGCGTGCCGGCGTTCACGTACACGAGGGTGCCGGGCAGCATGCCGATCTGGCTGGTGACATAAAAGGAGAGCGTGCGGATCGGGGTCAGCCCCATCACCACGTTCACCAGGACAAAGGGAAACACGGGCACCAGCCGCAGGCTGAGCAGGTAGAGCACGCCATCGCGGCGAAACCCCTCCTCGATCGGGGCCAGGCGAGCGCCGAACCGCTTCAGCATCGGTTCCCGCAGCAGGGTGCGGGCCAGCAGGAAGGCGATGGTGGCGCCGGCGCTTGAGGCGAACGACACCAGCAGGGTGCCGAGTCCCAGCCCGAAGACCGCTCCACCGGCAAGGGTCATCACCGCCGCGCCGGGCAGGGACAGCCCGGTGACCAGCACGTAGGCCAGCCCGTAGAGGGCGGCGGCGCTGAATGGAGCCCGCTGGCGCCAGGCCAGCAGGCCGGCGTGGGCGTCGCGCAGGGCCTCGAGGCTGAGCCTCTGGGGCAGATCCAGCAGGAAGAACAGGGCCACCAGCGCCGCCACCGCCAGGAGCAGGAGCCATCGCCCCGAGGCTGCGCTGGAGGGGCCACCTCGCCGACGGCTGCCAGTCATGTGGCCAGCGCTCCGCCGCAACTGGAGCCGCTGCCGGCGGTGCAGCCGAAGCAGTGCTCCGCCACCTCGATCGGATCACCGGCCGGGTCGCGCCGCAGCAGATCGCGCAGGTGGGACCGATGGCGGCCGCCGGCTTCAGCGACGGCTGCAGGATCGCCAGCGGCGGCCAGCCCCAGCTGCTGGTTGAAATCGCAGTCATAGAGGTAGCCCTGCCAGTCAACGCTGATCAGCTGGCGGCACATGACCTGGGCCAGGTTGTCGTCGCGATGGCTGCGGCGCAGCAACTCCAGATAGCCCTCCAGCTCCCCCTGGGCCCTCAGCACCGCCGCGAAGCGCTGCACCGGCATGTTGGCCAGGGCATACAGCCGGTTGAACACCACGCCGTGTTCGGCCCCCAGCACCTGCCGGTAGTCGGCCTCCAGCGGCCCCTGCGCCGGCGGCAGCGCCGCCCCCTGGGGGTTGTACACCAGGTTCAGCTTCAGGCCCGAGCCCGGATGGCCGTAGCCGAGGGCGTTGAGCTGGCGCAGGCCGCTGATGCTGCGCTGGAAGACCCCGGAGCCCCGCTGGCGTTCCACGTTGTCCTGGAGGTAGCAGGGCAGCGAGGCCACCACCGTGACCACCTGTTCGGCGAGAAAGGCGGCCAGATCCTCCTGGCCCGGCTCCTGCAGGATCGTGAGGTTGCAGCGATCGATCACCTCCACTCCCAGGGCGCGGGCCTGACGCACCAGCTGCCGGAACTGGGGGTGCAGCTCAGGTGCCCCGCCAGTGAGATCGAGGCAGCGCAGCTCCCTGGCGGCCAGCACCTGTGGGATCAGGGCCAGGGTGGCGGCCTCCATGCTTTCGGTGCGGGTCGGGCCGGCATTCACGTGGCAGTGCCCACAGGCCTGGTTGCAGCGGTAGGTGAGGTTCACCTGCAGGGTGTCCAGGTGGCCGCGCTGCAGGTGCGGGAAGGCGATGCCGGGCTCCAGGCGGTCGGGTCCGGGGGTGGTGAGCTGGGGGGCGATGGTCACGATGGTGATCAGATCGTGCTGGAGAGAACTCGGCGTCCGGCGGGCTGGGCCCCCAGGGCCCCCAGCGATTCGATGCTGACGCTGACGCTGCTGGCGGCGCTGGTGGGGTAGGTGGTGTAGGGCGGCGGCGGCAGCCCGTCGAGCATCAGCATGGTGTGGCTGGGGTTGCCGGTCACCAGCACCTTGCCGCTGGCGGAGGTGAGTGTGCCGCTGCAGCCGGCGTGCTGCTGGCGCTCGGACTCGTCGAGATCGGCTTCCGCCCCTGGCGGGAGCGGTCATCGGCCTCGGCGGCTTCCTGGGGGCTGCGCACGGCCGAGGGAAACAGCTGATGCGACCAGCGTTGCACCAGCTGCCAGCGGTTGCGGCGCTGCTCGATGCGGTTGAACGCCATCGAGCGGGTCATCATCAGCAGGTTGGCCAGCACCGGTCCCCTCTTCGGCTCGTAGCGGCTCTGCAGCACGGCTCCATGGGCAAGGATTCGATGCTCAAGTGAGCCTGACCCGCCATGATCGCCGGCATGGACGCAGCCCCAGGCCGGCTCAGCCACCTCAACGCCAGCGGTGAGGTGCACATGGTGGAGGTGGGCGATCGTCCCGCCACTGACCGCCGCGCCGTGGCGGAGGGGTTCATCACCATGGACCCGCAGGTGCTGGCGCTGGTGCTCGATGGCCGTGCCCCCAAGGGGGATGTGCTGGCGGTGGCGCGGGTCGCGGCGATCCAGGGCGCTAAGCGCACCTGGGAGCTGATCCCCCTCTGCCATCCGATCGCGCTCACGGGCCTGGAGGTGCGCATCGAGCCCAGCGCTGATCACCGTGGGCTGCGCGTCGAGGCGGCTGCACGCACCACCGGGCCCACGGGAGTGGAGATGGAGGCGCTCACCGCTGTCCAGGTGGGCCTGCTCACCCTCTACGACATGGTGAAATCGGCCGATCCGGCCATGACCATCGGCCCGGTGCGGTTGCTCAGCAAGACGGGAGGACGCCAAGGCGCCTGGCACCATCCGGGCGCCTCGCCCTCCTGAGCCGAGAGCCCCGATGAGCAGCAGCACCGCATCGCCAGAGCCCTACCCCCGGGACGGCCTGCCCCTGGAGGAGGCCCGCCGCCAGGTGCTCGCGGCCCTCACGCCCCTGGCCGGCAGCGAGACCCTGCCGCTGGAGCAGGCCCTGGGGCGGGTGTGTGCCGAGCCGGTGATCGCCCGCGAGGCGGTGCCGGGCTTCCGGGCCTCGATCATGGACGGCTACGCCCTGGCGGAGCCGAGTGTCCCGCAGGTGGGACACTCGTGGCCCCTGCTGGGCCGCTCGGCCCCCGGCGCTCCTTACCCCCGACCCCTGGCGGAGGGAGACGCGATCCGCATCCTCACCGGGGCGCCGCTGCCGGAGGGCGCCACCCGGGTGCTGCCCCAGGAGCTGGTGGAGGCTGACGGCGCGCGCCTGCGCCTGATTCGCGAGGCTGGGGACAACCCCTGGATCCGCGCCGCTGATGAGGAGGCCGCCGCCGGCCAGGAGTTGCTGGGCGCCGGGGAGTGCCTGGGCCCAGCCGCCCTGGGCCGGCTCGCCAGCTGCGGGGTGGCTGAGCTGGCACTGCGGCCGCGGCCACGGCTGGGGCTGCTGATCAGCGGCGATGAACTGGTGCCGGCGGGCGCAGCCCGGGGGCCAGGGCAGATCTGGGAGAGCAACGGCACCTTGCTCGTGGCGCTGCTCGAGCGGCTGGGGGTGGTGGTGGCCGAGCGGCGGGTGGTGGCCGATCAGCCCGCCGCCCTGCGCGGGGCGCTCCTGGGGCTGGCCGCCGGCTGCGATGTGGTGGTCAGCACCGGCGGGGTGTCGGCGGGCGACAGCGACTGGATCCGGCCGCTGCTGGCGGAGCTGGGGTCTGTGGTCTTCTGGAAGCTGTTCCTCAAGCCCGGCCGGCCCTTCGCCTTCGGAGACCTGCTGGGCACACCGTTTTTCGGATTGCCGGGTAATCCGGTGGCGGCGGCGATCACGGCGCTGCAGCTGCTGGTGCCGGCGCTGCAGCGGCTGGAGGGCGCGCCGGTGGAGCCTCTGCCGCGCCTGAGGGTGCGCCTGGCTTCCGGGCTGAAGCGGGCGGCCGGGCGACCCGAGCTGGCCCGGGCCCGTCTGCGCGTGGGGCCCGAGGGGGAGCTGCTGGCTGTGGTGGAGGGCAGCCAGGCCTCCTCGCGCATCGGTTCGCTGCAGGGGGCCGACCTGCTGCTGGAGATTCCGGCGGACCTGGGTTCCCTGGCGGCCGGCACGGAGCTGTGGGCGCAGCTGCTGCGCCTGCCGATCCTCTGAAGCCGCTGGTTGGTTGGAGGATCCCCCGGCCGCGGCCGGCTCAGAAGGCCTTCGCAGGTCATGCGTTCAGAACGCCGTATTGCCCTCCACCCAGCGGCCCACGCCGCCGCTCCACTCCCGCTTCCAGAAGGGGGCGTCGTGCTTGAGTGCTTCAAGCAGGTCCTGGCCACCCCGCTGGGCCGGGCCGCGGCGATCGGCGGCCACGGCCACCAGCACGATCGCCTCGCCCGGCAGCACCCGGCCCACCCGGTGGTCGACCCGCACCGCCAGCAGCCCGTGACGGCGGCCGATGGCGGCGGCGAGCCGCTGGATCTGGGCCTCGGTCATGCCGGGGTAGTGCTCCAGCTCCAGGGCCTCGAGCGGTGCGCCATCGGCCCTGCGGCCGCGCACCCGGCCGATGAAGTGGGCCTCCGCAGCGGGTGGCTCGGTGCCTCCGGCCCTGAGGCTCCGGTGCCAGTCCGTCAGGGCGGCAAGGGGATCGAAGCGGGCTGGATGGAGCTGCAGCACGAGCTCGAGTTGGCGCTCAGCCATCAGGGTCGCCCATGGGGTCAGCCACCACTGATCGGGGGCAGGAAGGCCACCTCATCCCCGGGGCCAAGGACCTGATCCGCTGGCGCGAAGCCCTGGTTCACCGCGACCCGCACCTGGGGGGGGAGGTCCTCCCCCAGACCCAGCTGCCGCCAGAGGGCCGCCGGGGTGGGCGCAGGGGAATCCGCCGGGATGGGCATGGTGCGCTCCCCCCAGCCGGCCTGCTCGCGCAGGCCGGCGAACAGCCGCACGCGGATCACGGCCGGGTGGCCACCAGCACCCGGTGGCGGTGGTCGGAGGCCACCCGGCGGATGGCCGTGAAGCCCGTGTCGGCCAGGGCGGCGGGCAGGTCGAGACGGAAGTAGTCCTCGAGGTAGGGCTCGGTGGCCTTGAGCAGGGTGGCGAGGGCGGGTGGCATGGCGCGGATCACGTCCGCTTCCGGATCCTGGTCCACCAGGGCCAGCACGCCACCCGGCCGCAGCAGCCGTGCGGCTTCCACCAGCACGGCCCGGCTGGCGTGCCCGGGAAGCTCATGGCAGAGGAACTGGGCGGTGATCAGATCGAAGCTTGCCGCCGGCAGGCCCGTGGCTTCGGCGGCACCGTGGTGCCAGGCCGTGATGCGGCCCGCGGCGTCGCGCACCCGCGCCACCGCCAGCATCTGGGGGGAGAGATCGAGCCCGCTCACGCGCACCCCGGCGTGGCCGTGCTGCTCGAGCCAGTCCGCCAGGGCCAGGGTGCCCACCCCCACGGAGCAGCCGATGTCGAGGGCGTCACGCACCGGGCCGCTCAGGCTGGGTGCGATCGCGGCGTAGATGCCGTCGCGCATCCGCTGCTGGGCGGCCTCGGGGGTGAGTTGCTTCTCCTCCTTCCACACCCGCAGGGCCACCGAATCGGTGGCCTGCTCCGCCTCGCAGGCGGCCTCCCAGCAGAGGTTTCCCTCCGCATAGGCATGGAAGCGGGCGCGGTAGTAAGGGGGTGCCACCACGGCCGCATCGGTGCTGGCGGCCAGCAGGGGTTCAGCCTCCAGCAGCAGCTGCTCGCGGCGCTGCCGCCAGGGGATGCCCCGGGATTCAGCCGTGCGGATCATCATCCGCCGGGCCTGGAGGAACAGCAGCTGCCGCACGGGCTCCACCGCCAGCACCGCAGCGATCAGCCGGCCCAGCGGCGTGCGTGCATCCACCCAGGGAGGTGGCGGCGGCGAGCTCATCGCTGGGCCGGAGCTGATGGCGCTGGGGTTCATCGCGGCGCAGGAGCAGTCGGCAAGGCTGCCATCCTGTCGCCCCTCGCTCCAGCCTGGCCCCGGCCTTCACCCCGCCAGGGGCTTCGTTTGCCCGACCACCCAGCTCAGATAGTCGGGATCGGGATCCTGCTGGGGGGTGGCCGTGATCGCGGGGATCTCGTAGGGGTGGGCCTCACGAACCACCTGCATCAGTGCCTGCAGACGCTTCCGTGTGGTCTTGAAGGTGATCCGGAACTCCGGTTCCTCCACCAGCTCCCCCTTCCAGATGTAGAGGCTCTCGATCGGCTCGAGCTGGGCGCAGGCTGCCAGTCGGGCCGTGATCACCTCCCGTGCCAGCTGCCTGGCGTCGTCGTGGCTCGCCACCGTGGTGTGAACGGCGAGCAGGACCTCCTCGTTGGCTGTCATGGCGGCTCAGTACCAGCTGCGGTACCACTGCTCCATCTGGCGGATCTCCTCGCTCTGCACCCGCACCATCGACTCCTGCAGCGCACGCAGCTCGGGGTGCTGGGAATTGATCTGGGCCATCGAGGCCATCATCACGCCCATCTGGTGGTGGGGAATCATCTGCTCGATGAAGGCGCGATCGAAGTCGGCGGCCTGGCGCAGGGCGCTCAGGTTGGTGCCGCCGTGCATCCCCATGCCGCCACCCATCCCCATGGGGCCGCCCATGCCTCCCTGCCAGCCCCGGCCGGCACCCAGTGGCCAGGTGGGAACGTCCTGCCCGTACCACTTGCGATACCAGGCGCGCATCTGGGCGTTCTCCCGCGTCTGGCTGTCCTTGATGCTGCGGGCGAGGGCCTTGATCTCAGGCCGGCGTGCCCGGGTGAGGGCCAGGTCCGCCATGGCGATGGCCCCGTCGTGATGGGGAATCATGCGCACGATGAAGTGCTGATCCGAGTAGCCCATCCCCATGCGCCCCGGACCCCCCGGTCCACCCTGGCCCTGGCTGTGGGCTGGTGGCATCGCCGTCAGTGGAATCAGCAGGGTGAGGGCGCAGCCGGCCGCGACCAGTCGTGCGATCCGGGGACGCTGGTGCCGGCAGGCATGGGTGGAATGGGCCATCGGGCGATGCGTCCTGGCAGGACTGTCCCCCTTCATGGTGGTCAAACCAGCTCCTGTTGGCACCCCTTCGGATGTGGACATTCGGGCCAGCCGGTGGCGCTCGCCGGCGAAGGTCCGGAGACTGGAGGGTTGACCCTCCAGTGGGCTGGAGCCCATAGGTTGAGGACATCGCCCCTCGCGATGGTCCGGCCCTCGATGACAGGTTTCTGATGCGTGCACCATCCTCCGGTCCCTCCTGCTGCCAGACCGATGAGCCGGCCGGATCGCCGTCGGGGATGGAACGGGAACTGGCTCAGGAACTCACCCTCCTGCGCCGCAAGGTGAGCGTGGCGGCTGTGCTCACCGCCCTGGTGATGCTCTCCAGCCTGCCGCACATGCTCGGCGTCCATGCCCTGCCGTTCCTGCCGGGCTGGTTCACCAGCCCCTGGACCCAGCTGCTGCTCACCACTCCGGTCCTGTTCTGGTGTGGTCGTGACTTCTTCACCGGTGCCTGGACCGCCTTCCGCCAGCACAGCGCCGACATGAACACCCTGGTGGCCGCCGGCACCGGCATCGCCTGGCTCACCTCGCTGTTCACAACCCTGTTCCCCCAGGTGCTGATCGCCGAAGGCCTGCCGGCCGACGTGTACTACGAGTCCGCTGCTGTGATCCTGAGCCTGGTGCTGCTGGGCCGGTTGCTGGAGGCCCGTGCCCGTGGCCAGACGTCACAGGCGATCCGGCGGCTGCTGCAGTTGCAGCCCCCCACGGCCAGGGTCCTGCGCGACGGTGCGGCGCAGGAGATCCCCGTGGCGCTGGTGGTGGTGGGAGATCTGGTGCAGGTGCGTCCCGGCGAAAAGCTGCCCACCGATGGGGTGGTGGTGGAGGGCAGCTCCTGGGTGGAGGAATCGATGCTCACCGGCGAGCCGACCCCGGTGGAGAAGGGCCCCGGCGACGACGTGATCGGCGCCTCCATGAACCGCAGCGGCAGTTTCACCTTCCGCGTCAGCCGAGTCGGCGCAGGTACCGTGCTCGCCCAGATCGTGGAACTGGTGCGCCAGGCCCAGAGCTCGCGCACCCGGGTGCAGCGGCTGGCCGATCAGGTGGTGGGCTGGTTCGTGCCGGCGGTGATCGCCCTGGCCATCGCGGCCTTCGTGGTCTGGTTCCTGATCAGCGGCAACCCGGTGCTGGCGATGCTCTTCCTGGTGAGTGTCCTGGTGATCGCCTGCCCCTGCGCCCTCGGCCTGGCCACCCCCACATCGATCATGGTGGCCTCCGGCAAGGGGGCGGAGAACGGGCTGATCTTCCGCAGCGCCGAGGCGCTTGAAACCGCCGGCGGGCTGCGCACCATCGTTCTCGACAAAACCGGCACCCTCACCCGCGGCCAGCCGCAGGTCACCGATTTCGAGTGCTTGCCCGCTGCCCAGCTGCCGGCCCAGGTCCTGCTGGCCGCCGTGGCAGCCCTGGAGGAGCGCTCGGAGCATCCCTTGGCCGAGGCGATCGTGGCCTACGTCCGCCCCCAGCTCCAGGATCCGCAGCTGCCCGCCGTGGAGGGCTTCGAGGCGGTGGCGGGCCGGGGAGTCAAGGGCTGCACCGGTGGCATGGACGTGCTGGTGGGCACCCCTCGCTGGCTCAGCGAGCTCGGCCTTGACACCTCGGCGCTCGAGCCCCTGGCCGCTCGACTCGAAGGGGCCGCCTGCAGCGTGGCGGCGGTGGCGGTGGACGGGCGGATCGAAGCCTGCTTCGGCATCGCCGATCCGCTCAAGCCCGGCGCGGCAGCCGCCGTGGCCGCCCTGCGGCGCCTGGGCCTGCAGGTGGTGATGCTCAGCGGCGACGCCCGCCGCACCGCCGAGGTGGTGGCCGCCCAGCTGGGGATCGAGCGGGTGATCGCCGAGGTGCGCCCCGCCGACAAGGCCGCCGTGATCCGCCGGTTGCACGAGCAGGGGGAGGGCCCGGTGGCGATGGTGGGCGATGGCATCAACGACGCCCCGGCCCTGGCGGCGGCGGATGTGGGCCTGGCCATGGGCACCGGCACCGATGTGGCGATCGCTGCCAGTGACATCACCCTGATCTCCGGCAACCTGGCCGGGGTGCCGGCGGCGATCGAGCTCAGCCGCGCCGCCATGGCCAACATCCGCCAGAACCTGGTCTTCGCCTTCGCTTACAACGTGGCGGGCCTGCCCATTGCCGCCGGGTTGCTGTTCCCGTTCACCGGCTGGCTGCTGAGCCCGATGATCGCCGGCGGCGCCATGGCCTTCAGCTCCGTGTCGGTGGTGAGCAATGCCCTGCGCCTGCGCCGTTTCCGGCCCACCCCCCTTCCCGTTGCCGTCAGCTGATGACCAGCTTCGTTGCCTCCGTCCTCAGCACCGGCGAACCGCTCTGGCGCACCATCGACCAGCCCCTTGAACTCAAACTGGCGGTGACCGCCGGCGGCCTTGGGCTGATCGCGGCGCAGCTCTGGTGGTTTCTCGGCCGCCATGGCCATGCCGTGGCCGCCAGTGAAGGGGAGCGCGGCCTTCAGGAGGTCACGATCACCGTCGATGGCGGCTATTCGCCATCCCGGATCAGGCTGAAAGCCGGTCGCCCGGTTCGCCTCACCTTTCACCGCCTCGATCCCAGCGGCTGCGTTGCGCAGGTGATCGTCCCCGACTTCCGCCGCAGCCTGGATCTGCCCCTGAACGCCCGCACCAGCCTTGAACTGCCGCCCATGGAGCCCGGCGAGTATCCCTTCCACTGCGGCATGGCCATGGTCCGGGGGGTGCTGGAGGTGGTGTGAGGCGGCGGTCCGCCATCACCACGATCAGAGTCCGGACCATCTGTCAGGGGCCCAGCGGACCGGCGAGGCTGGGTTCCGTCGGTTCATCCACCACCCAGATCAGCAGGACTGAGAGCAGGGCCGCGAGGTAGCACCACACCGACGTGAAGGCGTGGGTGTAGGCCACCTGGGCATAGACGAAGGCCGCCATGAGTACCGCCGCGAACCAGCGCAGGCGGCGAAGAGGTGTCAGCAGCAGGGGGATCGTGATGATCAGGCCGTAGATCAGGGTTCCCCAGCCTTGGTTCACCAGCCCGTAGGGGGGGATCAACGCTTGGTACTCGATGCTGCCGAGCACCACGGTCGGCGTCACCCTGCCGGGCTCCAGCAGGAGTGGAACCCAGAGCCACACTCCCACCACCATGCCGAGCACCAGGCCCAGCTGAATCAGCCGCCTGGGGGGGGCATCACTCGAGCCGCCTCCGATCTTCAGGGCACACCAGGGGATCCAGGCCAACCAGAAGCCATGGGCGAAGAACAGATAGGCCAGAGCCGCCCGATGGGTCATCGGCTCAAGTCCCCCTCCATCGAGGCCGAGCCACACCAGTCCCTCCAGCCCCTGCTGGAGTCCGAACAACGCCGGGGTGAGGGCCAGGGGCAGCAGGTCGGTGGACGGCCCGCGCCAGCACCTGACCACGGCGACCCCGCTCAGGGGAATCAGCAGCGCCGCGGCGGCGAAACTGGAGGTGCTCGAGAAACACATGACCAGTGGGCTGCCTCTGGCAGCGGCGCAATCGCTCTCCACCTTGGACGAAGGGACGGTGTCCAGGGATGCGGGCGGTGTGGCTGCAGGCCCTCGTCGATGGCAGGTTTCAGCCAAGGGATCCCGGCGCAGGTCAGCCTGACGCTGGCTTGGGAGCACGCCATCAGCAGGCGAAGGAGCGGTACCTGCGGGCCATGTACAGCGAACCGCTCTGTGGACATTGGTAACGGAAGCGCGATCGGTGCGACACGGCTGGCCACGTTGAAACCATCAGCCCTGCCCACCCACTCCCCTGCTCCCTCCATGACCCGGTTTCGATTTCTGATTCCTTTCGGCAGCGCGTTCTTGCTGGGAGCCGTTGCCTTCCCCGGCGCCGTCATGGCCCAGTCGCTCTATACCATCACCACCACATGCTCTCTCAAGGGAGCTGCCTCCGTCCCCTGCACGGTGGAGGCCGTGGATGTAGGAGAGGCCACCGAATATCGCCACAAGATCGGGGCCACCAAGGTGACCTACCGGGTCTTCGATGATCCCTACGTGCGGATTGATGGCCTGAATCCTGCTACGGGCGCCTGGACCCCGGCCCGCAACGCTTCCATCCGCTTCTCCACCAACCAACTCTGCTTCAATGACCGCGCCTTCTGTGTGGTCAATCCCAACTACCTCAACAGTGTCCGTGAGGAAGCTGGGCGGACCTACGCCGGTCGCGATCTGGTGGGCCTCAGCTTCGGCGCCAATGGAAGAGTCGATATTGCCTGTTTCGATGATGGTTGCCGTCGTCTCCGGGAGGCGATCGAGCAATGAAACGATTACTTCGACTGGGTACCGCTGCATGCCTTGGGTTGGCGCTGGCACTGCCGCCGATGGACCCCGCGGCGGCCTCAGGCCTCAACTCGGCTGATGCGGGCAGCACTGAGTTCCAGATCGCCCGAGGTGGCGGCGGACGCGGTGGCGGTGGTGGACGCGGTGGTGGTGGAAGTCGCGGTGGCGGGGGAGGCGGCCGCAGCTCCGGTGGTGGGCGGAGTGGAGGTTCCAGTGGTCGTACAGGCTTCAGCTCCTACAGCAACGGCGGCAGTGCGTTCCGCGGCAGCCAGAAACCTTCGGGTGGCTGGAGCAGCGGCTCGTCACGGGCCTCCTCGTCGAGGACATCTTCGCCCCGGGCAACCTCTTCCGGCAGCTCTCGGTCCTTCAGCGGACAGGGCCAGCGTCAGACCAATGCCGGCACCCGACAGACCAATGCCGGGGCCCGCCAGAGCGATCGCAGCACGGCCCAGGCAGATCGCCGTGATGCCTCGAGCTCCCGTCAGCAGGGGCGCCAGGACAACGCCGGCGACCGCCAGGACCAGCGCACTGAGCGCACCGACATCCGTCAGTCGAACCGCACCGAGCGTACCGACATCCGTCAGAACGAACGCAGTGACCGGGTTTCAGATCGAACCGATCTACGAGGCGACCGCGCGGATAATCGCTGGGACAACACCTGGACCGGATGGGCCCGGCCTGGCTGGGGCGCCGCTCGCCCCTGGAACTACGGCTGGTATGGCGGCTGGAGTTCTCCGCCCTGGGGCTGGTGGGGTGCCAGATCAGTGGCCTGGGGTGTCGGCGCTTTGGCCACCACCGCCACCATCACCAGCTTGGTGGATGATGCCATCAACGATCAGGTCACCTACATCGAGGTGCCCGAGACGAGCTACGAGCTGTACTACCCCAGTGTTGAGCCTGTCGGCACCGACAGCATCACCTTTGCTGCCAACAGTGGCTCGGATCTGGTGGAGTTCACGGCGGACTGTCAACAGGGCACCCTCGATGGCCGCACGCCTCAGACAGCTGATGAGGCTCAGCTGCTGAATGCAGCTTGTCAAGTGGCCTATGGCGATTGATCGTTTCCGAGGTCTCCTCTCTGCTGCGGCATTCGTCACCTGTGGGCCTGTGCTGGGGCTCAGGTGACGAATGCCGCAGCAGGGAATTCTCTATTCGCCTGTGTGCTGTTGTGTGTGGCCTGAGAGCGCTGCTGCGTCAGGGTATCATCGGCCTTCGTCCATCTGATCGTCACATGAATCTCCACGGCTGAGAGATCTCCACGCGGGTTTGTTCTAGGCCCCGCTCTATGGTCCAGGTAAGGATGATTGTAAAGTCTATGACTGCACAATTCCCTGGCCAGTTCTAGGCTCTGATCTGGACGTGATCAACCGTGAGCCTTTCCGACCGCTTCATCCGCAACCCCGTTCTCACCACGGTGTGTTCGCTGGTGATCCTGCTGATCGGCGGCGTGGCGATCCCTTTGCTGCCCCTGGAGAAGCTGCCTCAGCTGGCACCTACCCAGATCCAGGTGATGGCCACCAACATCGGTGCCGATGCCCGCACCACCTTCGACACCGTGACGCGGGTGCTGGAGAAGGAGATCAACGGGGTGGAAGACATGAAATACCTGTCTTCCAACACTTCATCGGATGGCATCAGCAATATCAACGTCTTTTTCCCCGTCGCAGTGGACCGAAACATTGCGCAGGTGAACGTTCAGAACAGGGTCTCTCAGGCTTCACCCACCCTGCCCGACATGGTCAAGCAGACGGGGGTGACGACCAAGGCCGCCTCGCCGAGCATTCTGGTTGCCTACGGCTTCTACGCCGATACAGACGCCAGCGGTGAGCCGCTCTACGACCAGCTGTTCCTCAGCAACTTCGTCGACCAGAACCTCAGTGATGAGATCCGCCGCGTGCCGGGTGTCGGAAACATCACGATCATTGGTGAGCGGCGCTACGCCATGCGGATCTGGCTGGATCCAGTACGACTGGCCAGCTTTGATCTGACCCCGCTTGATGTGGAGCGGGCGCTCCAGGAGCAGAACATCCAGACCGGTGCTGGGCGCCTTGGACAACAGCCCAGCCCGGAGGGCCAGGAGGTCGCCATCCCCCTGAAGGCCGAAAGTCGCTTTCGTGATGTGGCCGATGCCGAGAACCTCGTGCTGAAACGGGGTGAGGACGGAACGCTGGTCAAGCTGATCGATGTGGGCCGCGTGGAGCTGGGCGCGGAGAATTACGACGTTGACACCACCCAGACCGGCAGGCCTTCGGCGGCTCTGTTCGTGTATCAGTTGCCGGGTGCCAATGCCCTCGATACCGGCAATCGGGTGAAGGAAAAGGTCAAGGAGCTGTCCGCCAACTTCCCGCCTGGTCTGCGCTATGAGATTCCCTATGATTCCACCCTGTTCGTCACCACGTCCCTGGCGGATGTGACGGGCAACCTGCGTGACGCCATCGTGATGGCCGTGCTCACGATCCTGCTGTTCCTGCAGGACTGGCGCTCCACCATTGTGCCGGCCCTGGCCATGCCGGTGGCGATGGTGGGAGCCATGGCGGTGGTGCTGGGGCTTGGCTTCAGCATCAACCAGCTCACCATGTTCGGCATCATCCTGGCGATCGGCACCGTCACCGATGACGCGGTGGTGATCGTGCAGTCGATCAAGCAAAAGCTCGGCCAGGGCATGAAGCCACTGCAGGCGGCGCTGGATTCCATGAACGAGCTGGCTACTCCCACCATCACCGCAGCCCTGGTGCAACTGGCGGTGTTCATCCCGGTGTCCTTCTTCCCTGGCACCACCGGCATCGTCTACCGCCAGTTCGCCGTCACCCTGGCAGCGGCGATCGTGTTTTCCACCTTCAATGCGTTGACGTTCTCGCCCACCCTCAGTGCGCTGTTTCTGAAGCCGGAGGGTGCCCCACCTGATGCCATCCAGCGGGGGATCAACTGGGGACTCGGTTGGTTGTTCCGGGGCTTCAACCGGATGTTTGACGCACTGGTGGCTTGGTACGGCAGAGCCATTGAGCAGTTGATGGGGCTGCGTCACATCGTGTTTGGCTTTTTCGTTGTCGGGCTGATCGCCACCGTGATGATGCTGGGCATCGTGCCGACAGGGTTCATCCCTGATGAAGACCAGGGCCTGATGATCTTGATCGGCGAATGCCCTCCCACGGTTGCCCTGCCCTATACCCAGGGGCAGGTCAAGCAGGTGAGCGGGATCCTCAAGGACTATCCGGATATTGAAAGCTTCCTTGGAGCCGCGGGATATGGCCTGGAAGGGAACGCTTACAACAAATATCTGTTCTTTGTTCGCTTCAAGCCCTGGGATCAGCGTACCGAGGCAGACCAATCCGTGTTCAGCCTGCTCCAGTCGATCAACGTCAGACTCAAAAACGAGGTGACCGGTTCCTTCGCCATCGCCACCAACATTCCGCCTGTCGACGGAGTGGGCGCGACGGGAGGTTTCGAGTTTCACCTGCAGAACCGTGCGGGCCAGCCGATGGATGTATTGATCAAGAATGCTCAGGCCCTGATCGCAGCGGCCCGGGAGCGGCCTGAACTGCAGGGGGTCAGAACCAGCTTCACCCCCGCCACCGAGCAGATGGCGATCACGCTGGACCGGGACCTGGTCAAGGCACTCGATGTGGACGTGAGCGAAGCCTTCGGAACCCTTGAGGCGTACCTTGGCGGTAAATACGTCAACGACTTCATCCTCGGATCGGATCAGTACCGGGTCTACATTCAGGCAGAAGCCGATCAGCGTCGTCAGCCCGGAGACATCGGATCGTTCTTTGTGCGCTCCCGTTCCGGTGACCTGGTGCAACTGCAGAGTGTCATCAAGACGGAGCCCTTCATTGCTCCGCCAACAATCACGTCTTACAACGTCTACGAGTCGATCAAGATCCAGGGTGTTCCGGCCCCCGGTTACAGCTCCGGCCAGGCGATCGTCGCCATGGAGGAACTGGCCGCAGAAACGCTTGACCCCGGCTTCGGCTACGAGTGGTCAGGTCTCTCCCTCGAGGAGAGGAGCGCCGGAGGAGCAACCACAGCGATCTTTGCCCTGGCCTTCGTGCTGGTGTTCCTGGTGATGGCTGCCCAGTACAGCAGTTACATCGACCCCCTGATCATTCTGCTCACCGTGCCCCTGGCCACCCTCGGCGCCATGGTGGCGATCTGGGGACGCGCCAACCTGTTGCAGGCCGGTGGTTTCTGGCCGGTGATCAGCAACGACATCTTTGCCCAGGTGGGTCTGCTCATGTTGATCGGCATGGCCAGCAAGAACGCGATCCTGATCGTGGAGCAGGCGAATGAATTCATTCGGCTTGGCATGAGTCTGCCCCAGGCTGGTATCAATGCGGCCAAGGTTCGATTCCAACCGATCGTGATGACAGCGGCATCTGGACTGGTGGGTTACATCCCGTTGATGACCGCTTCCGGTGCTGGTGCCATCAGCCGCTGGTCGATCGGTACCGTGAGTTTCGGCGGCTACCTGGTGGCCACGGTGCTCAGCCTGGGGGTGGCACCGGTGTTGTTTGTGATCATCAAGGGGCTGGAGCGCCAGTATCTCCTCACCGGCGATGTGGAGTCTGCCTGAGATGAATGCAGCTCACCGCCAGAGACTGTTCGCGGCGCTGATCGGCGCCGTGCTTGGCGGGGCCATGGGCAGGGCCATCGAGCCGATGGCCCAGGACCCCACTGGCCAGGAGCGCTTTCGCAGTCAGACGTACCAGAGGGTGTACCGTGCCTACCCCCGCATCGGTGCGGGGTTTGGGGCCCTGGCGGGAGCTGGATTCGCCACCATCGCCCAGGCTCAGCGGAGACGGCTCCAGCAGCGCAAGCCTCGATCAGGTGGGCCATCAGCAGGTTCGCGGCCTTGAAACCGCCGCCGATGGCCGTGAATCCCAGGAACCACCCGGTACCCCTCCACCCGCTGCCCTCCTCGATGCCCTAGCCGATCCCGGAGCCGCTTAGGTGTTCGCAACCGGCCTCCACCTCCTGCACGGTCTTCTCCGTTCTGGCTGAGGATTCCGGCCTTGTCGGTGCAGATCACGGTGGTGCTGCCGAGCATTTCCACGGCGCCAATCGCCAGCGCCACCACTTCGATGAAACTCTCCTTAAGCACCTCCCGCTCGACGACCTCGCTGCGCAGCAGACCGGCCATCAGGATGTAAGCCAGAGGCTGGTTGAACGGCTCGAGGAACATCGTCAGCCGGCTCTTTCACTGCTTCTGAAACAGGTATTGGGCCCATACTTCGTGAGGCTTGCCTCGGCTTCAAGCGTATCTAGGCCGGTGTCGAGCCGGGTGTCGAGAAGCTCAAGACTCCGCTCTTCACCCAAATGATGCCATGAATAGATCGCCATGGTTCGGACAACCGTTCGCTATGGGCTGCTTGATGTGGAAGTAACAGGGAGCCGGCCCCCTCTGGCACAAGCATCCATTCATATTTCAAGGCCCCAGTTCCCTGCAAACCCTTACGGGCTGAAGCGGGTCGGATGGTCAGGGCCCATGCTTCCGGTGGGCCGGTTCTGCTGGCCTGTCCAAAGAGGGATCGGGGGAGAAGAGGGTGCGACAGGCCAATGGGATGTCCGGATCACTCCTGCCGGGTCTCAGGCTGCTTCTCTCCTACCAACCCTCCTGGCTCAGGGGAGATGTGCTGGCGGGCATCACCGTGGCCGCCTATCTGGTGCCGCAGTGCATGGCCTATGGGGAGCTGGCCGGTGTGGCGCCGGTCGCCGGGCTGTGGGCGATCCTGCCGCCGATGTTGTTGTATGCCCTTATCGGCTCCTCCCCCCAGCTCTCGGTGGGGCCCGAATCCACCACGGCGGTGATGACGGCGGCGGCGATCGCGCCGATCGCCGGGGGTGATCCCCTGGCCTACGCCAGCTTCGCCAGCCTGCTGGCCCTGTTGGTGGGCCTGGTCTGTTTTCTGGGGGGCTGGGCCCGGTTGGGTTTTCTTGCTGATCTGCTCTCGAAGCCGATCCTGGTGGGTTATATGGCCGGGGTGGCCATGATCATGATCAGCGGCCAGATCGGCAAGATCAGCGGCATGGATCTGGAGGCCGAGTCGCTGCTCGGTGAGCTGCTGGAGCTGGCGGGCCGTCGCGGCGAGATCCATCTGCCCACCCTGTTGCTGGCCTTCGGGGTGCTGGCCTTTCTGTTGCTGATCCAGCGGCGTTTCCCCACCGCCCCCGGGCCGCTGCTGGCGGTGTTGCTGGCCGTGGCTGCCGTTTCGCTCTTTGATCTTGATCGGATCGGGGTCGCCGTGATCGGGAAGATCCCTGCCGGACTGCCCAGCTTCGTTCTGCCGAGAGGCATTGCGCCCGACAAGTTGAAGTACCTGATCTCCACGGCGGTGGGCATCGCCCTGGTGGGCTACTCCGACAACGTGCTCACGGCCCGGGCCTTCGCCGGCCGGGGTGGCTATCGCATCGACGCCAACCAGGAGTTGCTGGCGCTGGGGGCCGTGAATCTGGGCAATGGGCTGATGCAGGGCTTTCCGGTGAGCAGCAGCGGCAGCCGCACCGCCATCGGCGAGTCGCTCGGCAGTCGCTCCCAGCTGTTCTCGCTGGTGGCCTTCGCCATGGTGCTGCTGGTGCTGCTCTTCCTGCGCCCGGTGCTGGCGTTGTTCCCGAAGGCTGCCCTGGGGGCGATCGTGATCTACGCCGCCCTGCGCCTGATCGACATCCCTGAGTTCCAGCGGATGCGGCGTTTCAAGCTGAGTGAGTTTCGCCTGGCGCTGATCACATTCGCCGGCGTTCTTCTGACCGACATCCTCGTGGGGGTGGGGCTGGCCGTTGCCCTGTCGGTGATCGATCTGTTCGCCCGCCTGGTGCGCCCCCACGACGCGGTTCTGGGCGATGTACCCAATCTGGCGGGCCTGCACGACGTGACCGACTGGGAGGGCGCCACCACGATTCCCGGACTGGTGCTCTACCGCTACGACGCGCCCCTCTGCTTTGCCAACGCCGAGGACTTCCGCCGCCGCGCCCTGGCGGCCATTGCTGCCGAGGGGGTCCCGGTCCGCTGGTTCGTGCTCAATGCCGAGGCGATCGTGGAGATCGACATCACCGCCGCCGATGTGCTGCAGGAGTTTCACGACGAACTCACCGCCAAGGGCATCGTCTTCGCCATGGCCAAGGTCAAGCAGGAGCTCTATCAGCAACTCAGCAGGGCCGGCTTTGCGGGACGGATCGGTGCCGAGCGGTTTTTTCCCACCCTGCATGAGGCGATCGCTGCCTTCCGGCTGGAGAAACCGGTCCAGCCATCACAGTTTTGAACCTCATGACCCCAGGCTCAGTGGAGCCTGCTCAGGCCGCAAAAACCTCGATCAGGCGGGCCATCAACAGGTTTGCGGCCTTCAGGCCGTAGTCCGTGGCCCAGCAGCGCAGGGGCATGTGTCCCTCTAGGACCACTCCCTCCGCATCGACAGCCGTGGCCACCGGCACCGTGAGGTCCTCCTGCTCCGGCATCGCAAAGCCAACGCCTTCCACGAGGGGCCAGCCCACCCGCTGGGTGAAGCGCAGGAACAGCTCCTGATCCTGGGCGATCAGCGTGTCGCGGCTACCGCCCAGATCGCGGTAGAGGCGCTGCTGCACAGCGAAGCCCTGACGGCCGGAGGTGCTGGACTGCCAGAGGGCGTCAATGATCTGCAGCGGCCCAGCTGGGCAGCGTTCCAGCGACTGGGGGCTGAGCTCACCTCCGCTGCCTGCCAGCTCATCCATCAGCAGGCGCGCCGTTTCCTGATCGGCGGCATCCAGATCACCGGCGCTCAGTAACTCGCGCAGCCGGGAGAAGCGCTGCACGTCTCCCACCAGCCGGAGGGTCTCCTGCACCTCCTTGAGCTGGACGGCGAGTTGCGACACCTGCTGAGTGAGTTCTTCCAGGCGCCCTTCGAGATCGCTCACTGCGCCTTCACCGGGGTGCCGTGTCGCAGGCTCACCAGGTTGCTGACGATCAGCGATTGCCCGGCCTGCAGCCCCTTGAGTACCGGGTACCGGTTGTCCTGTAGAGATCCGAGCTTCACAGGCACCTGCAGGGCAAAGCGGCTTTCGGGCGGGAGAGTGCGCAGCTTCTCGATCGGTGCGTTGCCGGGGAGGCGTTCCAATTCCGCCAGGTTGCCCATCACGAACACGAACGTCTGGCCGCTGGTGCGGGTCACCGCCAGGGCGGGCACGGCCAACTGGGTGTTGTCGTCGATCACCAGCCTGGTGCGCACCCGCTCGCCGTTGCGGAACCGACCGCTGGGGTTGTCCAGCTCCGCCTTGACCAGAAAGGCCTGGGTGGCATTGTTCACCCGGGGATCGATGGAGACCACTCTCCCCTGCACGGGGCTAGAAGCGGCGGGGGCATCAAGCAGCACCGGCTGGCCAGGACGGACCCGCTGACCGAAGCGCGCTGGTACCTCCACCCGTGCCAGCAGCCGGGCCGTGCGCTGAATGGTGGTGAACGGGGTGCCGGCGCGGATCACATCGCCCGGTTTCACCGTCACCTCGCTCACCACCCCATCAATCGGCGCCCTCAGGTCCTTGTAGGCCAGATCGGCCTGCTTGGCCCGCAGGGCCGACTCCGCCGCCAGCAAATTCTGGCGCAGGGAATCACGCTGGATGGGGCTGGCGGCTCCCTGCTTGACCAGGAATTCGAAACGCTGGAAATTGAGTCGACTCTCATCCCGCTGACCCCGCAGCGCCTTCACCTCCTCACGCAACTGGGCCTGATCGAGCACCACCAGCAACTGCCCCTGGCGCACCGCGTCGCCCTGGCGGACCCGCAGGCTCTCGATTCGCCCGCCCGCCTGGGCCGCCAGATTCACCTCCTCGGGCGCTTCCAGGGTGCTGATCGTGGAGATTTCCTCGGCAAACCGTGTGCTGCTCACCGGTTCCACCGCCACGGCCACGGCCTTGGCCTGCGGCGTGGGTTCGCTCTGACAGCCAGCCGCGACGGCCGCCAGGCTCAGCAGCAGGGCGAAGGAATGGGGCGTTCGCACCAGCGCACAGCCTGGACAACAACTGCATTGTGATGGCAGAGCCCTTGCGGGACCGCCACTGGTCCTGACGGGGGCTGGAGCCACTGGATGTGACGAAGCTGAAGCCAGAGCGCTGCAAGACCGAACGGTCTGTAGTGTTGTGGTGTATCGACCGTTCGGTCTACAGCATGATCAGCCTCTACGGCCACGAGATCTCCGGCAACAGCTACCGCCCCCGGTTGCTGCTTCACCTGCTTCAGCTCGAGTACCGCTGGATCCGCGTCGACCTGATGGCGGGTGAGCACAGACGCGAGCCCTTCCTTTCTCTCAACCCCGCCGCCCAGGTTCCTGTCCTGGTGGATGGGGAGGTCACCCTCGCCGACTCCCACGCGATCCTCGTGTATCTGGCCCGGCGCCATGGCGGTGAAGCCTGGCTACCCCTCGACGCCACCGGTCTGGCGGAGGTGGTGCGCTGGCTGGCCTTCTCCGCCGGTGAGATCAAGCAGGGTCCCGAAAGTGCCCGCCTCCATCACCTTCTGGGGGTGAGCAGCATCAACATCGACCGGGCCCGGCAGAAATCGGAGGCGGTGCTGCGCCTGCTGGATGAGCATCTCGCCGTCCAGCCCTGGCTGGCCCTCGGCCGTCCCACCATCGCCGATGTGGCCGTGTTCCCCTACATCCATCTCGCCCCCGACGGCCAGATCGATCTGGGCCCCTACGAGCACGTCAACGCCTGGCTGGAGCGGGTCGCAGCGCTCGATGGCTTCCATCCCATGGAGGCCTGATGACCGAGCACTATCTGCGGCGTCACCTCACCCCCGCCGTGCTCGCCGAACAGCTTCGGGCCTATGGCCGTGCTCAGCCGGTGCCGGCTGTCGCGGGACCGGACCCGCTCGGCCCGAAGGAGGCCGCCTTCATCGCCGCGCGCGACAGCTTCTACATCGCCAGCCTCACCGAGGACGGCGCCCCCTACATCCAGCACCGGGGCGGCCCCGTGGGCTTCCTCCGCCTGCTCGATGCGCACACCCTGGTCTTCGCCGATTTCGGCGGCAACCGCCAGCTGCTCACGGTGGGCCATCTGGCCAAGGATCCACGGGTGGCCCTGTTCCTGATGGATTACCCCGCCCGCCGTCGCCTCAAGATCGATGGCGAAGCCCTCAGCCTCCCCTCCCCAGAGACCGAGCCCGCCCTGGTTGAGCGGGTGATCCGCATCAGCGTGTGCGCCTACGACTGGAACTGTCCCCAGCACATCACCCCCCGCTACAGCGAGGCTGAATGGCGGGCCCGCGGTGGATCCGCCTGAAGGCAACCACTAGCTGTGCTTTCTCCTGAGGCTCTCGTAGGCCTGGCAGAAGGGTTCCCCCAGGGCCTCGCGCAGCACTGTGTCGCCAGCGAAGGCGGTGAGGGCCTCCTCGAGGCTGGCGGGCAGAGGGGCCGCGGTGCCGGGAGCCGGCGGGTCGGTGTAGAGGTTGGCGTCGTTGCGCGGTCCGGGATCGAGCTGCCGCTCAAGGCCGTCGAGGCCGGCGGCCAGCACCGCCGCCGGCAGCAGGTAGGGGCTGGCGGCACTGTCGGCCAGACGCAGCTCCAGACGCTGGTCGTCGGGGATGCGCACCATGTGGCTGCGGTTGTTGCCGCCGTAGCTGATCCAGCCCGGTGACCAGGTGGCGCCGGAGTTGGTGGTCT
The DNA here is from genome assembly GCA_943369245.1 of Synechococcus sp. UW140. GTDB lineage: Bacteria > Cyanobacteriota > Cyanobacteriia > PCC-6307 > Cyanobiaceae > Regnicoccus_A. Next base: position 181,658 of record CALRMN020000002.1, read on the forward strand.
GGCCTCCCAGGCGGGCGTAACTCTCCGCGGTGGGATTGGTGATGGCGCACAGGGCCGGGGCGTGCTCCAGCAGACCCCCTAGAAAGTGGTAGGCCAGTCGCGAGAGACCCAGCTCGCCGCGGGGGTCGTGGAAGAGGTTGCGGCCCGAGTCGTCCCAGAGGGAATGGTGCAGGTGGGCGCCGCTGCCGGTGAGCTGGGGGAAGGGCTTGGGCCCGAAGCTCACCCGAGCGCCCAGTGGTTCCGCCATCGCCTGGGCCATCACCCGGAAGAGGGCATGGCGGTCGGCGGTCACCAGGGCATCAGCGAAGGTCCAGTTGATCTCGAACTGGCCGTTGGCATCCTCGTGATCGGCCTGGTAGGGCCCCCAGCCCAGCTCCTCCATCGCCTCGAGCAGGCCGCCGATCAGCTCGAACTGGCGCATCAGCGCAAGCTGGTCGTAGCAGGGTTTGCTCTGGGTGTCGCGGCCATCGGCGATCACCGTGCCGCCGGGCTGCAACAGGAAGAACTCCGCCTCCACCCCCGTCCGGAAGCTGTAGCCCAGCTGCGCCGCCCGGTCCAGCTGGCGGCGCAGCACCCAGCGCGGCGACTGCTCCAGCGGCCGGCCCTCCACCTGCAGATCGGTGGCCACCCAGGCCACGTTGCGCTGCCAGGGCAGCACCGCCAGGCTGGCGGGATCGGGCAGGCCGAGCACATCGGGATCGGCCGGGGTCATCGCCAGCCAGGCGGCGAAGCCCGCGAAGCCGGCGCCATCGCGGGCCACCTGATTCACGGCGCTCGCCGGCACAAGCTTGGCGCGCTGTACCCCGAACAGATCCGAGAAGGAGAAGAGGACATGGCGGAGTCCGTGGTCGGAGGCGTAGCGGGCCAGGTCGGTCATGGGCTCAGCGGGGGCGGGCGGAACGGCGAATCAAGGCGTCAGCAGGCGCTCGAGGGCGGCGCGGATCGTGGCCTGCTCAGACGGCGCGTCGCGGGGATTGCCGGCCCGGTGTCCCAGCACCGACTCCAGCCGCTCGAAGCGGGCGCCGGGGATGCAGGCCGCTTCAGCGGCGCAGTCGTCGGGGGGGAAGTACAGGTCGTGGGAGCCGGCGATCACGGTGGTGCGGGCCGTGATCCGCCCCAGGGCCTCGGCCAGCTCCAGGGGCCTGCCATCCCCCAGGGCGGCCCCCACGGCGGCGCCGAGATCATTGGCCAGCCAGGTGTCGATCATCGCCAGCAGATCGTGGGGATCATGGCGGCGGTAGGCGGGTAGCCAGCTGAGCTCCACGTACTCCTCCACACTGGCGAATCCGAGGGCCTTGTGGCGCCCATCCCGGTAGAAGGCCTGGCTCGCGGCCCAGCTGGCGTAGATCAGAGCGAAGCTGCGCAGACCCTGCTCGGGGGTGGCCCTGAAGTGTTCCCCATCCCAGGCGGGATCGGTGGTGAGGGCCTGGCGCAGGCTGAGCAGGAACAGGCGGTTGTGGGGCGTGGTGCGGGCCGTGCCGCAGAGGCAGCAGATCCGCTCCACCGCCTGCGGCTCCAGGGCCGCCCAGTGGTAGGCCTGCTGCGCCCCCATCGACCAGCCATAGATCAGGGCGAGGTGCTCCACGCCGAACACCTCCTGGATCAGACGTTTCTGGGCGGCCACGTTGTCGGCGTGATGGATCACCCAGCCCTGCTCAGCCACGCCCATCACCGCGTTGCTGGGGCTGCTGGAGCGGCCGTTGCCGAACTGGCTCACCAACAGAACGCAGAACCGAGCTGGATCGAGGATCGGGCCCACCACCCAGTCGATGTCCTCGGGCCAGGCGCCGTAGGAGCTGGGGTAGAGCACCAGGTTGGAGCGCGCGGCATTCAGTTCACCGAACACCCGGTAGGCGAGGCGGGCGCCGGGCAGGACCCGGCCACAGCTGAGCGCCAGAGGACCCAGCTCAAATACGGCATCCCGGCCTTGGATCGCCGCGGCCATGGTCAAGCCCCTTTCAGCGTCAGCCTCGACGGATCGGCCAGGAACGCCCGGTGCACGGCCAGGTAGCCCGGATCGTTGTGCTCCAGTCGCCCGGCGATCCAGCCGTGGGCCGCCGGCAGGGCATGGAAGGGAATCGAGGCCATCAGGTGGTGCTCGGCGTGGAAGGGCATGTTCCACATCAGCCAGCGGAGCGGCGCCAGGGTGCGGGTGGTGCGGGTGTTGTGCAGGACATCGGTGGCGGTGCTGCAGCCGCCGTGCTCCGCCAGCAGCACGAAGCGCAGCAGGGGCTGTCCCAGAGCCAGCGGCAGCAGCCACTGCCAGAGCAGGACACCGTTGCCGCCAGGAATCGACAGCAGCAGCACCAGACCGTAGACACCGAACTGGAGCCGGATCGAGCGCCGCAGCGCCGGGGCGGCCTCAGCGGGGATGTAGGGACGACCGCTGAAGTCGCCGAGCAGGCCGGCGGCGTGGCCCCGCAGCTTGCCGATCCACCAGGGCAGTCCGCTCAACTCCAGCAGGTAGGCCCAGCGGCTGGTGGGCGGCGGATCCTCCAGCTCCGGGTCCAGGCCCGGCTGGTGGGTGTGGCGGTGGTGCCACTGGTGATAGCGGCGGTAGAAGTCGGCGTTGTAGAAGCTCAGCACCCCGGCCCACCAGGCCACGGCGTCGTTGAGGCGGCGGCTGGCGAACGCGGTGCGGTGGCCGCATTCGTGCATGGCGCAGAACGCGAAGGCCAGGCCCCAGCCCAGCAGCAGCAGGGCCGGCAGCCGCAGCGCCCAGGGCAGGCGAGCGTCGCCCCAGATCAGCCCGCTGGCCAGGATCAGCGCCCCATGCCCGACCGACTGCCGCCAGCCGGCCGCATCGGAGCGAAGGTTGAGCTGGCGCAGGGTATCGGCGGGAATCAGCTCAGGGCCTGACGGTGTTGCCGTGGCTGGAGCCGTTGGGGCCATGGCTGGGGAGTTCACCCTCGGCGCTGCTGCTGGAAGCCTCCACTTAAGGGGAATCAGCCCAGGGTCGCGGCAGCGAATCCCACAGACCCGTAGGAATCAGGAATGCAACACTCGGCCCTGGCTGTTCTCCCATTCCCAGGGTTCGGCGTCAGGCTGTCACCCGGATCAATCCCGTGCCAGGGGCCAACGCGGAATACCCTGGTCGGTCACTTCGGTGAGGATTCGGCTCAGCCACTCCACGTCACAGCCCAGTGCCCAAAGTCGATCAGCCGCTGCTGATCAGCGCCCCATGAGCCTTCGTGCTGGGCCACGCGCTCACCACCACCACGCGCCTGCTTGCTGTACGACAACACCTGCCGTGACAGTTGTTGTCATGGCGGATCTCGGCTCCAGAAGCGTGCATCAATACAGCGTTGAAGCGAAATTGTGTCTATAGACAATGGAGATGGGACTGGCCATTGACTAAAGCCTCCGCTCTTCTACGAGGTTGCTGGGTGGGCAGTTGCCTCACAGAATGGAATGTCTTTGTATTGCTTCTCCGCGCCTTCCGGCAAAGAAGGGTCTTCCCTCGGTGGCGCTTGATACGTACTGAGGCCGTTGATTCGGTTATGCAGATCGATGGATCAATATAATTCCGATTTTGACCGAGATCACATCCCAGGTTGCAAAACCACCGCTGCCACCGTTCAATCAAGAAACGGCGATACAGAAAGCAAGAATGGCGGAGGATGCCTGGAATTCCAGGGATCCCCTCAGAGTATCGCAGGCATACACGGAAGACAGCTACTGGCGTAATCGCTCAGAATTCATCACGGGCCGCCAAGAAATTGTGGCGTTCCTGAAGCGCAAGTGGGCCAAGGAGAATGGCTATCGACTGATCAAGGAGGTATGGGCCTGGCACGACAACCGCATTGCGGTCCGTTTTCAGTACGAGTGGCATGATGAAATCGGCCAGTGGTATCGGGCCTATGGCAACGAAAACTGGGAGTTCAGTGATCAGGGTCTAATGAGACGGCGTGAGGCCAGCATCAACGATGTGCCGATAGCCGACGAGGAACGCAAATTCCTCTGGCCGCAGGGACCGAGGCCACAAGACCACCCCGGTCTCACTGAACTCGGCCTTTGATGGGAGGGATTCGGGTCACCACTTCTTGTAAGCAAGGAACTTGCCGCACATGGTGACCTTGACTCGGTCGCCGGCTGGATGTTCCACTTTATCGACCTCCAGTGTGAAGTCGATTGCACTCATGATGCCATCGCCGAATTTCTCCTGGATGACATCTTTCAACGGCAGGCCATACACCTGCATGATTTCGTAGAAGCGATAAATGAGGGGGTCGGTGGGGAGCTCAGGATCGAGACAACCCTTCACCGGAGGTGTGGAGAGTTCGCTGGCCAGGTTGGGATCTAGATCAAGGGCTGCGAGAAGGATCTCTGCTTCCTCCGGCGAGGCCGTGGCCTGGCCGTAGAGCAGGCTCGCAATCCATACTTCATCGCGATTCAGAAGCGATTCCAGCTCGGTAAAGCTGATACCTTTCCGGCGCTTTGCGTTCAGCAGGGTTTGGCTGAGAGGGGTCAGTGGGCTCATGGCTTAATCGAAAAAGCGGAGGCGTTGAAAGAAGGAGAGACCTTCTGGCTGGCTTAGGTTAGCGGCAACAGGATTTTCCATGTCACGGGGCCTCCCATTCCGCTACTACTGCCTCCCACGCGTCTGAAGCACCATCACTGTGGCTACCCTTTCAGATTGCGACTTCGCTGCTTGATGAACCCTTTTGTCGTTGCTGAGTTCGTTCGCCACTACAGAGAATCCCGGGCCTGATGCCTCTCACTTTGTTCAAGCCAATGTGGTGGGCGATGGCCATCGGTACAGTCTATCTGCCGGCAGGCTCAGACCCGGTGATCCTGTTCTCGCTGCAGTCCACCCAGCTCGGTTCGCTGGAGGTGACCCTGGTGGCGTTGCATTACAACAATGCCGGGCGTGCTAGCCGCTATCCGAAGTACTGGTGATGACGATGGCGGCTAAGGAAGCTTGGTTGCCTGACTGGCGGTCTCGGTTCCTGGCTGCTGTATGTCCTGATCCTGCACAGCCTGGTGCAGCACCCGCTGCGGGAATGGCATCTCGATGCCCTCCTCGCTGAAGCGGTGCCAGATGGCGATGCTCACCTCACTCTTGATCCCAGCGTTGTTCATTGGATTCTCGATCCAGTAGCGCAGGGCGTAGTTGATCCCCGAATCGCCGTAGCTGAGCAGCAGGGCCTTCGGGGCTGGCTGGTTCAGCACCCGCGCTGAAGCCAGAGCCACCTGCTCCAGCAGGCGAATCACGATTGCGGGGTCGTGGCGATAGGAGGCAGACACGTCCACCTGGCTGCGGCGCATCCGGTCGGAGCCGGTGTAGGTGGTGGTGGTGGTGGTGAAGAAGTCCTGGTTCGGCACCACCAGCTCGGCGTTGTCACGGTCGCGCCAGAGCACGGCGGCCCGCAGCCCCAGGCTGCGCACCTCGCAGGGGTCGCCATCGATGAACAGGATCTCGCCAGGGCCCACGGACCCCTCGAACAACAGCCACAACCCACTGATGAAGTTGGAGAACACCTCCTTGATGCCGAAGCCCAGGCCCACCGAGAGACCACCGGCCACGGCAGCGATCGCGTTGGCGTTGAGCCCGATCCGTTGCATGACCCACAGGACTCCGCCGCCGATCAGCACGTAGCGGCAGGCGATCTGGATCGCCTGCCGGGTTCCTTCGCTGAACCCCAGCATCTGCTGCAGCAGGCCGCCAAGCCAGGTCACTGGAAACTCCGAGAGCACCACCAGGAAATAGGGAATGGTGAACAGCAGCACGACGCCGCCGGTGGTGAGCGGATCGTTGAACAGCGGGAAGAGGGGAATATCGGCCACGTCCTGCAGTGAATCGAGCTGGTTGACCAGGGATCCCGCCAGGAACAGAAGAAAGAGGGGCTTGACGATGCGGCCGTAGAGACGATTGGTCGGGGCCGCCCCGCAGCGCCGGGACAGCAGGACCCGCGCCACGATCAGCCCCTGCCAGATGGCATAGATCCGAACGGTGTACTCCACCAGGCCGCTCGGTTGCCCGAGCGCCTGGAGAAGTTCGGCGCTCAGACGCAGGGCCAGCAGCAGGCCGAGGGTGCCCAGCAGCCGCACCAGGGGGGGGCGTGCGGCCAGCCGGGGTTGGATGCCCCAGTGGTAGCCGAGCATCAGCGCCGCAATCGTGAGCCCCTGCAGCAGCACCAGGGGGCGGCTGAGGTAGCCCAACCAGCCTGAGATCTCGAGAAGAAGTTTGTCCATCAGCCCGCGCTCAGGGGGTGTCGGGGTCCGGAGGTGCTCCGCGAGGAACGGTCAGACCTTGGAGCACCCCGTCGGCATCGAGGGTTCCCGCGATCAACTGACGCAGCAGGTCATTCAGCCGGCCCACCTGTTGCTCCACCCTGTCGGGATTGCGGAAGTTCAGCATGGTGGAATTGTCCAGGCTGGCGGTCATGGCCGCGAAACGGCTCGAACTTTTCACGGGAATCAGCACCTGCCGGTTGACGGGCAGATTGCCGGGGCCGGCCAGCATCAGCCGCCGCTGATTCACCGGGTTGAGGGTGAACAGCACAAAGGCTTTCGCCAGCTGCCGTTGGCGCTGGCTGGAGTGTTCCCCGAAGCTCCAGACCTTCAGACGGCTGAGGGTGCTGGCCTGTCGGCCCGTCCTCCCCGGCAGTTGCGACACCCCCAGGGAGGATCCCAGCTGGCGGCCCAGGCGGCCCAGCCAGAGGCTGTTGCAACTGATCCAGTCCCGTTCCCCCTTGCCCAGCCGTTCCACCAGATCGATCGATTCCTCGGCGAACTCCACGTTCTGCTGTCGATTGGCATCGTCCAGCCAGTTGAGCCATCCCCTCAGGTGGCGCTGCTCCACTGAATCGAGCCTCGGGAGGGCGGCACCACCGCCGTCGGATTCCAGCAGGAGTTTCAAGCTGCCTTCGGCCTCGCTCCCGCTGGTGGTCCAGTAGAGATCGGTGACACCGAGGGGAAGTCCCACCCGCATTCCCTTGGCGCTGAGGGCGATCAGCTGGTCGAGACTGGCGGGCGGATCTGGAACGCGTCGCTTGTCGAAGCAGGCAAGTTGCGGCTCCGCCACCAGGGGCACCGCCAGGAATTGATTGTTCGCCAGGCGGAACTGGGAGAGAAAGCGGGGGTGGATCTCATCGAGCTGTTTGCCGGGAAAGCTCACCGGTGTGGTCAAGGTCTGCTGGTGCAGCTGAAGCGCCGTCACCACCCGGGTCACCAGCAGATCCGGGCCGAGGGCGCGGGAGGAGCGGTAGGCCGTGGCGGGCACGAGCGCTTCGCTGGAGAAGTGCCGCACCTGGATGCGCACCCCCGGATTGACCCGCTCAAAATCCTGGAGCAGCTGTTGAACCACCCCACGGGAATCGCCGATCTCAGCCTGGCGACTCAGGCCGGATTCGTTCTCGACGTAGATGAACAGCGTGTCGGGGAGGAGGCCTTTGCCGCAGCCACCGAGGCCGAGCAACAGCGACAGGGCACCTGCCAGCCGCAGAAACCGCCTCAAGCCCGGGCCTCCGTGAGGGCCTCGCTCACCTCCCAGAGCCTCCGCCGCTGAGAAGGGTCGAGGGCCGCTGGTGCGATCCGCACCTGGGTCGGCCATCCGCGCATCCCCCCCCATTGATCGGGCCCATAGTGCTCGCCGCCTTTCGCCGTTGGGGCGGTGGCGGCATGGAGCTGGGGAATGGCCCCCATGGCGGCGCTCTGGAAGAGGGGGTCCATCAGCCGGTAGGCCAGCTCTTCGAGGCGGGAGCTGTTGGCCGCCACCGACGCCGGCTGCAGGTTGGTGCGGGCCAGCCCAGGATGGGCGGCGAGGGAGACCACCGTGCTGCCCGCCGCCTCCAGCCGCTGCTGCAGTTCGAGGGCGAACATCACATTGGCCAGTTTGCTCTGGCTGTAGGCCGCCCAGCGGTCGTAGCGCCGCTCCGACTGCAGGTCGTCGAAGGCGATCCGCCCGAAGTACTGGGCGCCTGAGGTCACGGTCACCACCCGGGCGTCAGGGCGCCCCTCCATCAGGGGCAGCAGCGCGGAGGTCAGGGCGAAATGCCCTAGGTGGTTGGTGCCGAACTGCAGCTCGAAGCCGTCCCGGGTGAGGCGCCGGGGCGGAGCCATCACGCCGGCGTTGTTGAGCAGCAGATCCAGGCGGCCGTAATGCTCCCGCATCCAGTGCGCCCCGGCGCGCACGCTGGCCAGATCGGCCAGATCCAGTTCCAGCACCTCCATCCCCGCCGCCGCTGCGGGCAGCAGCTCGTCGCGGGCCTCTTCCCCGCGGCGGCGGGAACGGCAGGCCAGCACGACCGTGGCCCCGCGGCTGGCCAGGGCCCGTGCCGACTCCAGCCCCAGCCCGCTGTTGGCTCCGGTGATGAGGGCTATGCGGCCGCTCTGATCAGGACTGTCGGCAATGGTCCAGGGCATCGGTTTTGTTCAACGGCTCTGGACAGTCATCGTGTCGCGCGGGTTTCCATCACCGTGGGCCCCACCCAGAAGGCGCCTGGATCCTGCCGGGCCTGGGCCATCTCGGCCTGGGCCCGCTCGGCTTCCGCCTCCCGCCACAGGCCCTGCCGGATCAGCTCGGGGCCGTAGACGGTCACGAATCGCTCCAACCAGCGCGCCACCCCGTCACCGAGCCGTCCCACCCGGCTGAGCGGCCGCAGCTCATCGACATGGAAGCCCCGCTCGCTGAGCAGGGAGGGCAGGCGGCGGTTCACATCCGGATCACCGCCGGCGGCGCGGAAGCTGGCCTTGGCGGCACGGCCGAAGCTTGCCACTGCCTCAGCGCCTGGATGCAACCCGAAGCTGCTCCAGTGGATGTATTCGTGGAAGACCACCCTGGCGCCCGGCTCCAGGTTGGCGGCGAGCCCGTCGAGCAGGGGGTCGAGGTCACCCAGGAACATCGCCACCCAGCGGCACCAGACCAGGTCGAAGGGTTCCTGGGGGAAGGGATCCCGGCAGAGGTCGTGCTGGCGCACCTCCAGCTGGCTCAGCCCCGCGGCGGTGGCGCGGGCCGTCTCGGCGTAGGCCGCACTCAGCTCCAGGCCCAGCACGCGGCCCCCGGGTCCCACCTCCCTGGCCAGCTCCCTGGCCACGAACCCCGGGCCCGCCCCCAGATCAAGCACCCGTTCTCCCGGTTTCAGTTCGGCCCGTTGCCAGGCCCGCCGCGCTTCGGGCAGCCAGAGCTCGTGCTGAAGGCGCAGCCGCTCGAGTTCGATGGGATCGGTGCCGAGCAGGTAGGTGTCGGTGGCCACCGGTGTGCGCTACGACCTCAGGACGTGTGGCTCAGTCCTCCCCGGGGAAGAGCAGCTCGGCCAGCTCGTCGGGGTCCACGTCGTAGACGCGAGCCAGGGAGGTCTCGATCGCCGAGGTCACCTCACCCGGCAGGAAGCGCATGGAGTTGAGGGCGTCCTCGGTGATGTCGTCGGTGAGCAGTTTCTCCTCACCGCCGAGCTTCTCGTCGTTGATCACCGCCATCACCCAGCTCTGGTAGGCGTAGACCAGATCGGAGAACTCGAGCTCCGGGTCGTTCAGATCCAGGGCCATGGGCGTGTCCTGTGCAAGCCCCTGCAGTTTGCCCCCAAGGGCGGACCTGCAGCGGTTCAGGCCCGCCAGCCGCCGCTCCTGTGCGGAACTCCTGATCAGGGTCCCGGTTGCGGCAGCCTGGATCACTGCCGCCATGCTCCATCCGTGACCTCAGCCGGCTCCGGCGCCAGCACACCCCAGGCCGCGGCGCTCCAGGCCGGTCTGGTCGACTTCGCCCTGGGGGAGCTGGTGCGGCAGCACCGTGTCAGCTTCCAGCCCCTGTGGACCACCGAGAGCTGGGCGAAGCTGCTGATCTGGCTGGCGCTCAACTGTGGCGCCGACGGCAGCCGCGAGGGACTGGAGGTGTTCGCGGCGGCGATCGGCTCCCGCACCACGGCCCGGATGCGGCGACTGTTCTTCGAGCGGGAGCTGGAGGAGGTCAACCTCAAGCTGATGGCCGATCCGGCCGAGCCCCGGGTGCTGGCACTGCCGCTGGAGCCCGCGGGCGGCGAGGGTGGGCTGGTCCCGGCCACCCTCGCCGCTGCCCTGGAGCAGGTGGGCCTGACGGCGCATGTGCTCAGCGAGCCCCACAGCTGGCAGCGCCACGACGCGCTGGTGGCGATTCCCTGGGCGCGGGAGTCAGCGCCGGCCTGAGTTTGCGGGTTCGTACGGTGATCGGCAGTGGGAGGCACGCGATGCGCCTGATCGGCACCTACCGAAGCCCCGGTTACGACGCCCTGGCTGACGCGGCCCTGGCGTTCTATGAGCGGCGGGCTGATCTGCAGCGTGCCGGGGTGGCGTTCGGCCACGATCCCGCCCAACCCGCCAAGGTCTCCACCGACATCAGCCTGGTGGCGATCGACCGCTCCGATCCCGAGGCCCACGGCCTGGCGGAGGTGATCCTGCGGGGGGTGTCGGCCGGTCTGCAGCGCTATCTCGATGAGCGACCGCGTCTGCTGGAGGTGTGTCCGGAGCGTGCGCTGCACGTGACGCCGATCTTCAACCTGCAGCGCTACCAGCCCGGAGAAGGATTCCGCAGCTGGCATTGCGACTGGACCACCACCGAGGAGGCCACCGAGCCGATCCGGCGGGTTCTGGCCTGGATCCTGTACCTCAACACCCTCCCCGAAGGCGGCACCGAGTTCCACTGGCAGGACCACCACGAGGAGGCCGAGCGAGGCAAGCTGCTGATCTTCCCGGCAGGTCCTTCGCACGTGCACCGGGGGCGCGTGTCTCACACCCACGTCAAGACCATTGCCACCGGCTGGATCAACGCTGGCACCCTGGAGGCCTACATCCAGCGGCTGGCGGCCCCGCCGGTGGCCGGCTCCTCTTGAAGGCCGAGGCCCCATGAAGATCGATCCCGACCTGCGTCACCGCACCCTCAGGGCCGCGGTGGGCCTGCTGGAAACCGCCCACGACCCGGAGCACGTCTTCCCCCATGCCGTGCCGCTGCTCGATGCGCTCGGCAACTCGCCGCTGGGGGAGATGGGCCGGGATCAGCTGCTGCAGGATCCGGCGCTGCGGCAGCTCGCCGACGATCAGTACTGGGGCCCCTGGCCCTCGGCCGAGGTGTTCCGCGCCCTGCCCGCCGGCAGCCTGGGCCGTCTCTACCAGGCCCGCTTCGACCGGCTGGGCCTTCACGCCGTTCCCCCGCCCGACACCAGCCTCATGGATGGCCCCGGCGCATACCTGCAGCGGCGTCTGCGCGCCACCCACGACATCCACCACACCATTCTGGCGATTCCAGTGGATGTGCCCGGGGAGGCGGCGGGCTCGGCCTACTACGCCTCGGCTCTACGGCAGCCCCAGTCCGCCGCCGTGCTGACCGCCTGGATCTTCCATGCCTTCCAGGATCCGCTGGAGAACGAGCGCCTCTGGGACGGTGTGCGTTTCGGCCTCGAGGTGGCCCGCCTGGGCCCCACCCTGCTGGCATCGCGCTGGGAGGAAGGTTGGGACACCCCGATCAGCATCTGGCGTGAACGGTTGGGGCTGACAGATCTTCTGCTGCAAAGCCCCTTCCAGCAGGAGCTGGCGCTGCTCTGCTGAGCGCTGTGTCGAATGGCACGGGTGAGAAAACTTACTTTGGCCTGTCTGTCTAAGTTTCGGGCGACCCTCCGCCCCGGATCGATGCCGCTCAACGAATACAAGCCCGGCACCGCCTTCCCCGGTGTGATCGGCCGCACCGCCGATGTGTCGACCCCGGCCTGGCCCGAGCCCAACCGGGCCCGGGAGGGCGCGCCGAACGTGCTGTACATCGTTCTGGACGACACGGGCTTCGGGCAGCTCGGCTGCTACGGCAGTCCGATCGCCACGCCGCATCTGGATGCCCTGGCGGCCGATGGGCTGCGCTACAGCAACATGCACACCACGGCGCTCTGCTCGCCGTCACGCTCCTGCATGCTCACGGGGCGCAACCACCATTCCAACGGGCTGGCCTGCATCACCGAGGGGTCGATGGGCTACCCAGGCTCCAACGGCTACATCCCGTTCGAGAACGGCTTCCTCTCTGAGATTCTGCTGCAGAAGGGCTACAACACCTATGCCGTGGGTAAGTGGCACCTCACCCCTGCGGAGGCCACCTCCGCCGCCGGACCCTACGACCGCTGGCCCCTGGGAAGGGGTTTTGAGCGCTTCTACGGCTTCCTCGGCGGCGACACGCACCAGTACTACCCCGAGCTGGTGCGCGACAACACCCAGGTGGAACCTGAGAAAACTCCTGAGCAGGGCTATCACCTCACACCGGATCTGGTGGAGAAGGCGAAGGCGATGATCGCCGATGCCAAGCAGGTGGCTCCCAACAAGCCCTTCTTCATGTACTTCTGCACTGGCGCCATGCATGCGCCCCACCATGTACCGAAGGAATGGGCCGACAAATACAAGGGCCAATTCGATGCTGGCTGGGACGCCTACCGCGAGAAGACGTTCGCCCGCCAGAAGGAGCTGGGCATCATTCCCCCGAACACCACCCTGTCGCGCCACGATCCCGACGTGCAGGACTGGGCCTCTCTCTCGGACGATGAGCGCCGGTTGTATGCCCGCATGATGGAGGTGTTCGCCGGCTTCCTGGAGCACACCGACCACTACATCGGCGAGCTGATCGCGTTCCTCAAGGATCTGGGCGAATACGACAACACCCTGATCATGGTGATCTCCGACAACGGCGCCAGCTCCGAGGGCGGACCCACCGGATCGGTGAACGAGGGCAAGTTCTTCAACAACGTGCCGGAAAACCTGGAGCAGAACCTGGCCGCCATCGACGACATCGGTGGACCGAAGTACTTCAACCACTACCCCTGGGGCTGGACCCACGCCGGCAACACCCCCTTCCGGCGCTGGAAGCGGGAGACCTACCGGGGCGGTACCAGCGATCCCTTCATCGTGAGCTGGCCGAAAGGCATCAACGCAAGGGGGGAGATCCGCAGCCAGTACGCCCACGCGATCGACATGGTGCCCACCGTGCTCGATGCCCTGGGGATCGAGGCGCCCACCACCATCCGGGGGGTGACCCAGAGCCCGATCGAGGGCTTCAGCCTGGTCTCTTCGTTCGACGAGGCCACTGCGGCGAGCAAGCACATCACCCAGTACTTCGAGATGTTCGGCCATCGCTCCCTGTATCACCAGGGCTGGCGTGCGGTCTGCCCCTGGCCGGGCACTTCCTTCAGCGAATCGGGCCGCCGGTTCGGCGATCCGATCTCCTACGACCAGCTGATCCAGCTCGACGCCCATGGCTGGGAGCTTTACAACCTCGAGCAGGATTTCGCCGAAACCAACGACCTCGCCGCCAGCGAGCGCGACCGCCTCATCGCCATGATCGGCATGTGGTATGTGGAGGCCGGCAAGTACAACGTGCTGCCGATCGACAGTCGCGGCACTCAGCGTTTCGGGGTGGAGCGCCCTCAGATCGCCGCCGATCGACAGCGCTACGTCTATTACCCGGGAACCCAGGTGGTGCCCACCAACGCGGCCCCCAGGGTGATGAACCGGCCCCACTCGATTTCGGTGGAGGCCGTGGTGCCCGAAGGCGGAGCCGATGGGGTGTTGTTCAGCATGGGTGGCAACGACGGCGGTTTTGCGTTCTACGTGCAGAACGGACTCCTCACCTACGGCTACAACTATGTGGCCGACAGCCACTTCCGGATCACCTCCACGGCATCGATTCCCAGCGGCCATCACATCTTCAGCGTGGAGTTCACTCCCACCGGTCCGGCGGACATCGCCAACGGCAAGGGCACTCCTGCGGACATCAAGCTGTTCGTGGATGGCCAGCCGGTGGGTGAGGGCCATCTTCCGGTCACGATTCCCCTGAGCCTGGGACTGGCGGCTGGCGCCGCCGTGGGTGCCGATCCCGGATCGCCCACCATGCCCGATTACAAGCCACCCTTCGCCTTCACCGGCACCGTGAAGCGGGCAATGGTGGATGTGACCGGCACATCGGTGGAATCTCTGGAAGAGAAGATGCGCATGATCCTGGCGCGCCAGTAGTGGCGATTCGCACGGGTACCAGCGAAAAGCGTCGCTGCGATCCAACCCAATCTTTCCCTGTTGCTCTGTCCCCACCAGGTACTCCGTCATGGCTTCAACCGATCCCGTGCAACGCCAGATCCTGCCGATCCCCGATCAACCCCATGTGGGCCTGATCACCTACGACGCCAGAGATCCGGATACCATCTACCCGCCGATCCGGGATCTGCGGCCGCCGGCGGGAGCACCCAATGTGCTCGTGATCCTGCTGGATGATGTGGGGTTCGGTGCCTCCAGCGCCTTCGGTGGGCCCTGCCACACCCCGAACATCGAGAAGCTGGCTGCGGGTGGTCTCAAGTACAACCGCTTCCACACCACCGCCCTCTGTTCCCCCACCCGGCAGGCCCTGCTCACCGGGCGCAACCACCATTCGGTGGGCATGGGCGGCATCACCGAGATGGCCACGGGAGCGCCCGGCTACAACTCGATCCTGCCGAACAGCTGTGCTCCCCTGGCGCGCACCCTCAAGCTCAACGGCTACTCCACCGCGCAGTTCGGCAAGTGCCATGAAGTGCCGGTCTGGCAGACGAGCCCAATGGGGCCCTTTGATGCCTGGCCCACCGGCGGCGGCGGCTTCGAATACTTCTACGGCTTCATCGGCGGTGAAACCAACCAGTGGTATCCGGCGCTCTACGAAGGCACCACGCCGGTGGAACCGAAGAAGACACCCGAGCAGGGTTATCACCTCAGCGAAGATCTGACCACCAAGGCGATCCAATGGATCCGCCAGCAGAGGGCGCTGATGGACGACAAGCCGTTCTTCACCTACTTCGCACCTGGCGCCACCCATGCCCCGCACCATGTGCCCAAGGAATGGGCCGATAAATACAAAGGTCAGTTCGACCAGGGCTGGGACGCTCTGAGGGAAGAAACCTTCGCCCGTCAGAAGCAGTTGGGGGTGATTCCTGCCGACTGTCAGCTCACGGGGCGCCATCCGGAGATTCCCGCCTGGGACACGATCACGGCCGAGATGAAGCCGATTCTCACCCGCCAGATGGAGGTGTATGCGGGCTTCCTGGAGCACACCGATCACCATGTCGGACGGTTGATCGATGCGTTACAGGAGTTGGAGATTCTCGAGGACACGCTGATCTACGTGATCATCGGCGACAACGGCGCCTCAGCGGAGGGGTCCCTGCAGGGCTGCTTCAACGAGATGGCTCCGCTCACAGGCTTTGCCCACCTCGAAACCGCCGAGTTCCTCACCGAGCGGCTGGATCTGCTGGGCGGAGTCGAGGCCTACAACCATTACGCGGTGGGCTGGGCTCACGCCATGGACACGCCTTACCAGTGGACCAAGCAGGTGGCCTCCCACTTCGGCGGCACCCGCAACGGCACCATCGTCCACTGGCCGAAGGGAATCCAGGCCAAGGGCGAAATCCGCAGCCAGTTCCATCATGTGATCGATGTGGCCCCCACGATTCTGGAAGCGGCGGGCCTGCCCCAGCCCACCTTCGTGAATGGGGTGCAGCAGCGTCCGATCGAAGGCGTGAGCATGGCCTATTCCTTCAACGACCCCAACGCGGCCGAACGGCGCCAGACCCAGTACTTCGAGATGATGGGCAACCGCGGCATCTACCACAAGGGCTGGACCGCCGTGACCCGGCACCGGACGCCCTGGGTGACCGGTCAGGTGCAACTGGCCGCCTTCGACGACGATGTCTGGGAGCTCTACGACACCAGCACCGACTGGACCCAGGCGCAGGATCTGGCCAGGGAACATCCCCAGAAGCTCCATGAACTGCAGCGGCTGTGGCTGATCGAAGCCACCCGATACAACGTGCTGCCGCTGGATGATCGCTTCGCCGAGCGGGCCAATCCCGAGATCGCCGGCCGGCCCCAGCTGATCAAGGGAACACGGCAAGTGCTGTTCGGCGGCATGGGGCGGCTGAGCGAGAGCTCGATCGTCAACTTCAAGAACAAGTCCCACGCCATCACCGCCGAGGTGGTGGTGCCTCCAGAGGGTGCCGAGGGCGTGATCGTCGCCCAGGGGGGGCTCACCGGTGGCTGGAGCCTCTACGCCAAGGAAGGCAAGCCGAAGTACTGCTACAACTTCTATGGCGTCCACCGGTATACGGTCGCGGGCACAGCGGCGATTTCCCCTGGAACTCACCAGGTGCGGATGGAGTTCGCCTACGACGGCGGCGGCCTGGCCAAGGGGGGCACGGTGACGCTGTATGTGGACGGAGCGAGGGCGGGCGAAGGGCGCGTCGATCAGACCGAACCGATGGTGTTCTCCGCCGACGAGACCTGCGATGTCGGCTTCGAGGCTGGTTCGCCGGTGACCGACGACTACCCGACAACCGGCGGGACGTTCAGCGGTGAGGTGAACTGGGTGGAGATCGCCGTCGACAAGGACGCCGAGGATCTCGACCATCTGATCAGCCCGGAGGAGCGGCTGCGCTTGGCCATGGCGCTGCAGTAGTCGGCATGAACCAAAGCCAGTCCGTCAAATCCCTGCGCATTGAACTGCGCTGGTCCGCCATTCTTGCCGTGGTCGTCCTCTGGGCGCTGGAGAGGGGGCTGCCGAACCGGTTCCGGCTCCTTCCTGTCGGCTTCGACTTCATACTCTTCGGGACGGTTCTGATTCCGATGCTGGCCGTCGGACTGACGGCTGGCAGCCGGAGATGGTTGCGCCTCGAGCGCATCACCACCTGGCTGTTCGTGGTCGCCGTCGGCAGCATCACAATCGCGAATCTGGTGGTTCTGATCCAGGAGATGCTGTTCGGGCGAGGACAGCTCAATGCCATTGAGCTGCTCGCCTCCGGCATCGCGATCTGGGTCTCCAACGTGGTCACCTTTTCACTGGCGTTCTGGCATCTCGATCGCGGCGGCCCCGAGGCGAGGCTCAATCGTCTGCCGATCCGGGCGGACTGGTTCTTCCCCCAGGAGGGGGTGCCCGATGCCGTCCGCCCCGACTGGCGACCCACGTTCATCGATTACCTGTTCCTGGGCTTTTCGACGGCGACGGCCTTCAGTCCCACCGGGGCCATCCCGCTCAGCGCGCGGGCCATGCTGCTGATGATGCTCGAAAGCTCCATCTCCCTGCTGACCATCGCCGTGATCGCGGCTCGGGCCATCAACATCCTCGGCACGTGAGCCAGGGCCACGAAGATCGATCCCGAACTGCCTCGCAGAACCCTGCGGGCACGGCTGATGGCCGAGATGCGGGTGCCAGAGGATGGGGCGCCTAGTCGCTGCCTCAGGGCACCTCCAGGGGCGTGATCGCTCCACCCTCCCGCGTCACCCCCGGCCGGATCGGACGTGCCGGCCCAGGGGGCGGGTGGCCAGATCGAGCAGGAGCTGGCCACCCAGGCTCAACAGCAGACCACCCACGGCCCACCAGAGATAGGTGAACAGGCCGGGTGCCTGGGGTGTTGTGAGGCCCGTGGACGCCGCGGTCAGGCTGACCAGGAACCAGCCGATCGCAACCCCCGGAGGGGCGATTCGGGAACTCCCCCAGGAGCCAGCCCAGCACGCCCCCCAGGGCGATGGACACCAGCATCGGGATCCGCAGGCGCGTCGGCCTCCGGCCGAACGTGCTCCCAGTCGCAGATGGCGCCGAACGGGGCTGAAGAATTGGGTTTCATCGAACCTTCAGCAGGTGGTCAAGCCCAGGCCACGGCCATAGGCTTCAATCAAGCAAGGCACGTGTGAGGGGGAAGCGGTTGTCCAGCGAAACTCCACCGCTGTTCGGCAAGACCCGCTTCCTGGAAGGCCTGATCGACGAGTTCCTCGACAAGATCGCCGAGGGGGTGATCGTGGGAGAGCTGGGCCTCAAGGCCTATTTCTGCGGCAGTGAAGAAGAAGCGATCTGCCTGGAGAAGCTCAACCAGCTCACCGAGATCAAACGGCGTTGCAGCGAGCTGCGCCGCACGATCGTGACCATGCTTTACACCGAGATGCTGCTGCCTGATGCACGCGGCGATGTGCTGCGGCTGCTCGGCAGCCTGTTCGCCCTGCTCGATGACATGGGCGACGACTTCGAGGAGCTGATGATCGTGCAACCCCAGCGGCTGCCGGAATTCGGCGCGGATTTCGCCGAACTCACGGCGATGGCGGTCCGCGGCGTGCAGGCCGTGCTGGTGGCGGCGCGCACCTTCTTCCGCACACCGGCGGCGGTGCGCGACCACCTCAACGAGGTGCGGGTGTTCGAAGACCAAACCGACCGACTCGCCTACAAGCTCAAGCGCCGGATCGTGGCGGCCGATCTGAGTTTCGAGCAGCGCACGCTGCTGCGGGAAACGGCGGCCATGCTCGATGCCCTGGCCGACAAGGCGGAGAACATCGGCGACGACCTCTCCATCTTCGCGATCAAGCGATCCCTCTGAGCCGCCGCCTTGACCATGGCCCTGTTCGTCACGCTCATCTTTCTGTCCAGCGGCCTGTTCCTCGGCTGGTCGATGGGCGCGAACGACGCCTCCAACGCCTTCGGCACCGCGGTGGCCACGCGCATGATCCGCTTCCCCACCGCCGCCTTCCTCTGCAGCACGTTCGTGATCATCGGGGCGGTCACCAGCGGCAGCGGCGCCGCCGAGGGGCTCAGCCAGCTGGGCGCGATCAACGCCCTGCCGGGGGCCTTCACCGCCGCCCTGGCCGCTGCGCTCACGGTGGCCTGGATGAGCGCCGTGGGGCTGCCGGCCTCCACCGGCCAGGCGGTGGTGGGCTCGATCATCGGCTGGAACCTGTTCAGCGGTTCCCCCACCGACCTGGGCACGCTGGGCCGGATCGCAGCCACCTGGGTGGTGTCGCCGGTGCTCGGGGCGATCTTCGCGATGGTGATGTACAAGCTGCTGGTGGCCTGGATCAGCCTCACCAAGCCCCACCTGCTCTCGCTCGATCGCAACACCCGCAGCGGCCTGCTGCTGGCCGGCATCTTCGGCTCCTATGCAATCGGCGCCAACGGCATCGGCAATGTGATGGGTTTCTTCGTGGAGGCGTCGCCGTTCCGTGCTCTCAGCTTCGGGCCGTTCGAGGTGTCGTCGGTGGAGCAGTTGTTTCTGATCGGCGCCATCGCCGTGGCGGTGGGTGTGTACACCTACTCCCGCCGCGTGATGATGACCGTGGGCGACAGCCTGCTCACCCTCTCCCCCCTGGCGGCGCTGGTGGTGGTGGTGTCGCATTCGCTGGTGCTGTTTCTGTTTTCCTCCACGGCGCTGGAGAGCCTGCTCGCGGGGTGGGGGCTGCCCACGATTCCGCTGCTGCCGGTGTCGGGCTCGCAGGCGGTGATCGGCTCGGTGCTGGGCATCGGCCTGCTGCAAGGCATGAAGGGGGTGCGCCAGATCCGCTGGGGCGTGCTGGGCGGCATCGCCTCCGGCTGGATCACCACGCCCCTGATCGCGGCGGTGATCGGTTTCGTTCTGCTGTTCGTGGTGCAGAACGTCTTTGGCCAGGAGGTCTTCCTCACCCACGACCTCTGACTGACGCCGTCGGCGATCGAGTCCAGCAGCGGTGCTTCCTTGCGCCCTCTGGCGGTCATGTCATCTGGCCTCGCGTCGCCCTGAAATGGCCTCTTATTCGGCGGCATCCGCCCCCCCAGGACTGTGGGGGCAGGGTGATCCTGCCCCCTTTGCGAGCATGGGCAGATCTTCCCCCGCCTGCCGTGACCGAGGCCTCAGCCGCCCCCAGCCCCGACGGCGTCCTGCCCAAGACCTACGACCCGGCCGGTACCGAAGCCCGCTGGCAGGCGGCCTGGGAGGAAGCCGGCGCCTTCCATCCCGATCCGAACGCCCCGGGTGAACCCTTCAGCGTGGTGATCCCGCCGCCGAACGTCACCGGCAGCCTGCACATGGGCCACGGCTTCGAGACCGCCCTGATCGACACGATCGTGCGCTTCCAGCGCCTGCGCGGCAGGAACGTGCTCTGCCTGCCCGGCACCGACCACGCCTCGATCGCGGTGCAGACGATCCTGGAGAAGCAGATCCAGGCCGAGGGCGGCAGCAAGGACGACCTGGGCCGCGACGCCTTCCTCGAGCGCGCCTGGAGCTGGAAGGCCGAGAGCGGCGGCACGATCGTGGGCCAGCTGCGGCGGCTCGGCTACTCGGTGGACTGGCGGCGGGAGCGCTTCACCCTCGATCCCGGCCTCAACAAAGCCGTGGTGGAAGCCTTCGTGCGTCTGCACGAGCAGGGCCTGATCTACCGGGGCGAGTACCTGGTGAACTGGTGTCCAGCCTCGGGATCGGCCGTGAGCGATCTGGAGGTGGAGATGAAGGAGCTCGACGGGCACCTCTGGCACTTCCGCTATCCCCTCACTGGCGCCGCCGCCGCCGATGGCACCGACCATCTGGTGGTGGCCACCACCCGACCGGAAACGATGCTGGGCGACACCGGTGTGGCGGTGCATCCCACCGACCCCC
The DNA here is from genome assembly GCA_943369245.1 of Synechococcus sp. UW140. GTDB lineage: Bacteria > Cyanobacteriota > Cyanobacteriia > PCC-6307 > Cyanobiaceae > Regnicoccus_A. Next base: position 202,006 of record CALRMN020000002.1, read on the forward strand.
GCTATGCGGCCCTGGTGGGGCGCACGCTCACCCTGCCGCTGGTGGGCCGTGAGATCCCGATCGTGGCCGATGAGCACGTGGATCCGGCCTTCGGCACCGGCTGCGTCAAGGTGACCCCCGCCCACGATCCCAACGACTTCGCCATCGGCGCCCGCCACGGGCTGCCGCAGATCACGGTGATGGCCAGGGACGGCACCATGAACGCCGCTGGCGGCCGCTTCGCCGGGCTGGATCGCTTCGAAGCACGCCAGGCGGTGGTGGCGGCGATGGAGGCCGAAGGCTTTCTGGTGAAGGTGGAGCCCCACCGCCACAGCGTGCCCTTCTCGGATCGAGGCAAGGTGCCGGTGGAGCCGCTGCTCTCCACCCAGTGGTTCGCGCGCACCGAGCCACTGGCGGCCCGCTGCCGCGAGGCCCTCGATCGGGGCGAGCCCCGCTTCGTGCCCCAGCGCTGGGAGAAGGTTTACCGCGACTGGCTCACCGACATCCGCGACTGGTGCATCAGCCGCCAGCTCTGGTGGGGCCACCGCATTCCGGCCTGGTTCGTGGTGAGTGAAACGGGCGGAGTGATCACCGACTCCACCCCCTACGTGGTGGCGCGCGACGCCGCTGAAGCCCAGGCGAAGGCAGAGAACCAGTTCGGTGAGGCCAGCCGGGCGGAGGGGCGGCCGCTGCAGCTGGAGCAGGACCCCGACGTGCTCGACACCTGGTTCTCCAGCGGCCTCTGGCCCTTCTCCACCCTGGGCTGGCCCGACGAGGCCAGCGCCGACCTCGCCACCTGGTATCCCACCAGCGTGCTGGTGACGGGCTTCGACATCATCTTCTTCTGGGTGGCGCGCATGACGATGCTGGCCGGTGCCTTCACCGGCCGCATGCCCTTCGCCGACGTGATGATCCACGGCCTGGTGCGGGATGAGAACAATCGCAAGATGAGCAAATCAGCGGGCAACGGCATCGATCCGCTGCCGCTGATCGAGCGCTATGGCGCCGATGCCCTGCGTTTCGCCCTGGTGCGTGAAGTGGCCGGCGCCGGTCAGGACATCCGCCTCGACTACGACCGCGCCAGCGGCAGCTCGGCCACGGTGGAGGCGGCGCGCAACTTCGCCAACAAGCTCTGGAATGCCACCCGCTTCGCCCTGATGAACCTGGGCGGCGAGACCCCCGCGAGCCTGGGCGAGCCCGATCCAGCGAGCCTCACCCTGGCCGACCGCTGGATCCTCTCGCGCCTGGCCCGGGTGAACCGCGAAACGGCCGAGCGCTATGGCAGCTACGGCCTCGGCGAGGCCGCCAAGGGGCTCTACGAGTTCGCCTGGAACGAGGTGTGCGACTGGACGATCGAACTGCTCAAGCGGAGACTCAACCCCCGGCCCGCCAGCGAAGGCGACACCCTGGGCGAGACCCTCAACCCCGAAGCCCTGGCCGATCAGCGGGTGGCCCGGCAGGTGCTGGCCAAAGTGCTGGCCGAGCTGCTGGTGCTGCTCCATCCGCTGATGCCCCACCTGAGCGAGGAGCTCTGGCACGGGCTCACCGGTGCGCCGGAGGGCACGTTCCTGGCGCTGCAGGCCTGGCCGCCGGTGAATGAGCCGGCCCTCGATGAAGCTCTGGAGGCCCAGTTCGCCGAGCTGATCGAGGCGATCCGCGTGGTGCGCAACCTGCGGGCCGTGGCTGGCCTCAAGCCCTCCCAGAGCGCTCCGGTGGTGTTCCTCACCAGCCGGCCGGAGCTGACGGCGGTGCTGAGCCAGGCCACGGGCGACATCACCGCCCTCACCCGGGCGGCCTCGGTGGAGGTGCGCGATCCCGGTTCCTCAGCCTCGGCTGCGGGGAGCGAGCCCTGTCTGGCGGCGGTGAGCGGAGAACTGCAGGTGCTGCTACCGATCGAGGGCCTGGTGGATCTCGACGCCCTGCGCGGCCGCCTGGAGAAAGACCTCGCCAAGGCCACCAAGGAGATCCAGGGACTCGCCGGACGCCTCGCCAACCCCAACTTCGCCGGCAAGGCGCCGCCTGAGGTGGTGGCCGAGTGCCGCGCCAACCTGGCGGAGGCCGAGGCCCAGGCGGATCTGGCCCGGAAGCGGCTGGCCACGATTGCCTGATCAGGAAGGTGCGTGGCTGTCAGCCACGCCCATGACCTGTGGCACGAGCCCGACTCCAACGGCAGTCGATCCTCGGGCCGGACAACGACCAAGGCCCTCGACTGGATCAGGCCACTGGAGTGCCGGAGACAGGCTGCAGCCCTAGCTCCTGGGCGCGGCCATGGATCGCGTCGTGATGTCCGGCGAGCAGCTCGGGCACGCGGCGCAAGGCATCCATCACCTGCTGGCTGGCACGCTCCGGGGTATGGCCCTCATGGGTTTCGAAGGCCCGAACGCCTTCGCACAGCGTGAGCTTGAGCTGGCGCAAGAAGATTGCCGCCTCGTCCTCCAGCAGGTCGAGGATGCGCCAGGCCTTCTTCAGCGCGGCCCGGTCCCGATCGCCCTGCGGAAACCCCAGCTCTCCGATGAGGTTCTGCGCTTCATCCAGCAGATCATGGGTGCTAATCGCGCTGGCCGACACTTTCACGGCCCGCACACGCTCGTTCAGGGCGTCGAGAGGGGCCGATGCGTCGAACAGACCCGTCGTGAGTTGCCACAGATCCTGGGCGATGGAGCTGACGAGGCCATCGACCACGCTTTGTTCGAAGGCCGTGCGCAGCTCGAGAATCACACGGGCCTTGAGCGCGTTGCGGTCGTTCGCGGGCTCTCCGCGCGTGGCTGGTTTCCGGCGAAGGGTCTGATTGTTGAGGAGAGCGTTCTCCACTTCTGCTACGTGGTAGAGCGCCCGCACCCAGGCGGTGAAGCAGTCGCTGAGCATCAGCGTTGTGATTCCGGAAGTGGTCAGAGTGACCCCCCAGTTGCCGCTGAAGTTGAGACGGCGGATCGCACCGATCTTGAAGAGATCGAGCATGGCATGCACCTCGGGATTGAGGTGGTGCTCCACGGCTTCGTAGCTGCGGGTGGCATCGGTGCCGGCGGACGCCATCAGGATCTGGTGACCACCCGGGTGGGTGTTCAGGAACTCGGTGATGTCGTACACCTGTCCCCTCACCACCATCCAGAAACCGTCGACCGGGTTGTTGTGGCAGGCCACCTCGGAGGCGTCGCAGGAGCGGGAACCGCGCACGCCCGGAGCGCTCGACGGCGCGAAGGTGGTGAAGATGTCCTGCATCAGGCGGCGGTGCGCCATCAGCCGGGCCAGGTGATCGTCTGCCGCCTCGAGGCTGCCCAGTCGCTCGGTGAGCAAGGTTCTGAGGGCTGTATGGACCGTGTGGGCGAAGCGTGAAGAGCCGCAGATGTAGAGAGTTGCCTCAAGGGAGCCGTCGCTGGGCATCAGCAGATCGAGCAGCTCCTCTGCCAGGGAGTTGGTGATCGCAGCATCGACGTAGCTCCGCGCAGCCGGCTGACACAGGAGCTGATGGTCGCGGGTGACGAGCTGGGCGTCCTCCCTGGAGAAGCAGGCATGCACTTCGAGCCGTCCCGCTTCCACGAGCCGCTCCAGTTCGTCGCGATAGGTGAGCTGCCGTTCCTGCTGGGTACCGATCACGAGCAGGTTGCGCCCCGTCCCCGATTGCGCACAGCGCGTCTGCCAGAAGCCGCGGAAGGGGGCGACGCCGGATCCCCCGGCGAACATCACGATCGGTCGCTGCGCTTCCGGGGGCAGGGCGAAGCGCGGTGGACCGATCACGGCGAGGGCCACGGGCTGCTCGTCGTCTTCGATGGGCTGGCAGAGAAAGTGGGAGGCCATGCCGACGCGTTCGGCGGGACGGCCATCCGGTCCAGGGGACGCGTACCGCAGTGCCCGAACCGAAAGATCGAGAAGGCTGGGTAGCGGGGCGTCAGGAGCCGAGGAAATGGAGTAGACGCGGAACGCGGCGGGGTGCACCACCCGCGCCAGGCTCTCGGGCTCCCAGGGCTCGGCCTGCCAGAGGCGCCGCACGTCGTAGCGGGCCTCGCTCATCATCGTGAAGATTTCCCAGAGCTCGAACTCGTCTTCGCGGCGGGCCTCCAGCAGTTGATGAAGTGTCTCTGCCCTGGACAGGGTGAACAGACGCTTGCCCACCAGGCGCTCTACTGGACGCAACTGACCGTGGGTGAGAAGGACCGACAGCGGTAGCTCTGACGGGGACTCCCTGCCGAGGATCGAGCGCATGTGGTTCGTCCAGAACCGGTCGAGCGGCACCGTTTCGTCTCCAGAGGCCCGCAGGGCCTCGAGGGTGAGTTGCACGAGTTCGGGGCGGTTACGGGGAAGGACGGCGCAGCGATCGCCCGGCTGAAAGCGCAGGCCGGTACCGGCGATGTCGAAACTGACGCGAAAGACATCGGCACCTTCGTCGGTCTGGGCCTGACGCACCTCGACGCGTCGCGCCAGGCTGAAGCCGGGTGGAGCGCCGAACCTCTCGCGGCGGGCATCGTCGAGTTCGTGGTCGAGACGTTCCCAGGCCCGTTCCTGGGATTTCCCCGAAAAACCTCCGTTCGTCGCCGTGCGTCCCGCCTTGAAGCCGGTCTCCATGAACCCGTAGACCTTGAGCCGGTGTGCTCCGAGCCATCCATGGGAGCCGGCGTAGCTCTCGAGGGTGTGACGCCAGATCCCGCGCAGTTCGGAGTCGTCGAAATGCTCCACCCAGGCGGGTACGTCCACCGCACGGATGGCGTCGACGAGCTTCATGGTGTTGCGTGGACTCCAGGCGGCCAGGTGGTTCTTTTCGCGGCCGATCTTCGTGTCGTGGCGTGGGCGCCGGAAGAAGGCATCGAACAGGTGGAAGACCGGTGCTGCCGCTCCCGACAAGCCCGGCTCCACCATCCGGACCGGTGCCGCGAAGGGAGCCACGAAGCGGGACCAGATGATCGGATCGGTGTGGTGCGGCCCGTGGGGATTGGGGTCGATCTTGTGCAGGGTCCGGAGGGTGATGCTGCGCAGTCCGTCAGCCAGGCTCAGGAGCATCGACTTGAGGGTGTCGGGGTCGTCCTGCAGGCAGGCCTCCTGGGCCCGGACGATCTGCTCGAGGGCCGGCGCGGTGAGGGCCAGCGACTCGACGATGGTCATGTAGAAGAACCTCTCCTCATCGACGCCGGTCGTGGGCGTGTTGAGGTCGAGGTTCTCGACGAGGCGGGGCCCGTTCGGATCCCGGAGGCGCCAGTTGTAGAGAACCAGATCCGAGATCGACAGGCAGGCGCCGGGTCTGCCCAGCCTCAGGCAGACCGTGCGCCAGGGGGTTTCGATCTCCGGTGGCAGCTTTCCCTCGCGGTCCTCTTCGAAGCCGTAGCGGGCGAGGGCGTCGCCGCCACTGAGGGGCCGGCTGGCGGCCTCGCGCTCTCGGGCATAGGCATGGGCGAAGATCCCCAGAAGACTGGCTGCCCGACACAGGCTGTCGTCTTCGAGGTGCTCGGGATCGGCTGGCAGGTTCGGGAGGCTCTCCAGGGTTCGCCGCAGCCCGCCCGCGCGGAACAGCAGAGGCAGCTGGTCCGCGACCTGGTCCCATGCCGCATGGGAGGCAGGCAGCGAGGGCCTGGGCACCTCGATTGGAAGGAAGCCATGGCTGCTTGAGACGAAGCCCTCCTCTCCGTGGCCGACGCGTGTCTGCCGTGCGGAGAGATGGCCCAGAAGTGCTCTGGAGGGAACGGGATCGCTCATTGCTGGCTCCCGGCGGCGTTCCTTCGGGCCGTCGGTCGGTCCTGCCACATGCTGATCCAGGCAAGATCCGCTCGCGAGAGGCTTCCCACGAACTTGCCGTCATCGACGACGGGCAGCCGCCGGATCATCTTCTCCGCCATCAGCACTCCAGCTTTGAGCAGACTGTCTTCGGGATGGAGAGTGAGGGGGTTGGTGATGATCAGGCGGGCCACGGGCTGATCGCGGAGCTTCCAGGCACTTTCGAGAAAGAGCTGGGCGGCGTTGTTGAGGGAGCCATGGGCTGCGGCCACCTCACTGAAGTCAGGAAGGACGGTCCGGATGATGTCGCCCTCGGAAATGACACCGATGAAGTCGCTGTCGGCATCGACAACGATGATATCGCTGGCCTGCGTCACTGCCATGAGTTCGGCGACTTCGAGCATGCTCGCGTCGGGGCGCACACGGGCGACGCGCCGGTTCATGCCATCGCGCACCGTGAGCTTCGCGACGCCGAAGGTATCGACAGGTATGGCCTTCTTGGCGAAACCCATGGCTGCCGCCTGGGCTCCGGCCCACGCGGCGGTGACCTCTTCATTCGTTCTCGCTCGTCGGACGAAGCGGGTGTCTGGTGGAGCCAGTTCGTCGTAGATCGATGTCCAGTCGGAATCTGCCGCCTTGCCGCAGGCGTTCTCATGGACCCGGCGTATGGAATTGGCAATCCCTACATCGAGGCCCAGCCGCGCCGCACGCTCCGCCAGCATCTGGGTCTCAGCCCTGGCACCGGATTGCTTGACCTGGGCGGGTCCGAACACTCCGTAGTTGCGTGCCTGGAAATGGGCCGGCCAGAGGTAATCCGCCAGAAACTCTCCTGGGTGGCCGCCGATGCCCTCCCGGATGCTCTGCCGCCAGAGATCGACATCCAGCCCGGATCGTTCGACCATCGCCGTTGCCAGGGCAAAGCCATGCAGGATGGCATAAAGATGCATGAGACCGGCAATGTTGAAGGCTGCCGCATGACCCACGTGACCCACAGGGATGAGCTTGCCGAACGGCTCCACAAGCGGACGAACTCGCTTCAGACTGACCTCGTCTCCTCCATAGATGAGGGGGCAGGTTCCGTCAAGGATGGTGGAAATCGGGCCGCCGAGGATCACCTCGCAGAAGTTGGCATCGCTGCCTCCGACGTGCGCGGCGCAGGTCATCGTGTCCTCTACGGAGATGTTGCCCATCTGCACGACAAGGGTGTCGGCAGAGAGGGCGTCCCGCACTTCCGGCCGTGCCAGGAACTGCAGCGTCGGGGATCCAGCCGTCACTACTAGGAAGAGGGCTGTGGCGGAGCGAACCGCCGCTGCGGCGTCGTGCTCGACGCGCGCTCCGAGATCCCGGGCTTTGTGCGTTGCTGTGATGTCGCGATCGTGAACCGCGACGTTGAACCCATGCTTCAGAAGGACATCAGCAATGGACGTTCCCTGGCCGCCACATCCGATGAGACAGATCGTCTCGCCAATATGGCCTACTGCTGACATGGCTTCCGGTTGATTCGCCAAGCCTGAATAAAGCAAACCGTGGCATCATTCTGCCGAGCAGGCTAGATAAAAATGCAGAAATTCACAATATCAACACCACTCTGCCTGGCCCGGGCTTTGGAGGTTGACGTCCGCGAAGCGACCCAGCCGGCAGTCGAGAATGGGAACTGATGCGCGGCTGCACCGAGAGATCCATCGCGGATCGGCTGATGGCGGCCAATGGGTCATGCAGCCATGGGGTCTCGCCGTCTCGTCTGTCAGGTGACAGCGAAAACTGGTCCGGCGACTGAACATACAGGCCGAGCTTAAAGGGGCGGCGCGGGAGTCGCACCAGGAGCTCGCCAAGGTGCTGGAGCAGCAGCTGGTGATGCTCCATCCGCTGATGCCCCACCACCTCACCGAGGAGATCTGGCATGGGCTCACTGGCGCGGTTGGATGGAGCCCTGAAATCCGCTATCGGCGGGCTGATTGAGGCGATCCGGGTGGTGCGCAACCTGCTGGCCGTGGCCGGCCACAAGCCCTCCCAGAGCGCCGAGCGCTGTCTGGCGGCGGTGAGCGGCGAACTGCAGGTGCTGCTACCGATCGAGGGCCTGGTGGATCTCGACGCCCTGCGCGGCCGCCTGGAGAAAGACCTCGCCAAGGCCACCAAGGAGATCCAGGGCCTCGCCGGACGCCTCGCCAACCCCAACTTCGCCGGCAAGGCGCCGCCTGAGGTGGTGGCCGAGTGCCGCGCCAACCTGGCGGAGGCCGAGGCCCAGTCACCCCCATCAAGGCCTGGGATCAGCGCCGAGCCGGTTGCTCTTGATCACCACGGCTGTGCAGGGACAGGAACGACTTAGAGGGTGGTGAGCAGTGCCCGAGGGACTGTCATCCCAGGGCCTCCTGAGTTGGGGGTGTCACGGCGGAGGTTGTGGGGTTGAACAACCCCAGGCCTGCAGGCCCTCCAGCACAGGCATCAGTTCCCATCCCTCTAAGCGGAGATCGGTTGCCGCTCCAGTTGTTCCCGGTCCCAGTTCAGGCCTTGAGCAGCAGCCTCGTAGGTGCTCTGCAGGAAGTTCAGCAGTACCTCGTCGGGTGATGGGGCTGCTCGAACGGCTTCGTAGGGGAGGAGGAACTCGCCGAGAGAGGCATTCCAGCTGGCTTCAGCTGGAGTGATGGCACTCTCGGCGAATCCTGATGGGGTTGGATAGGCATACGAATAGAAGGATGGCACCTGCACACCGCCGCCCCCTGGCCAGAATCCAGCGCTGATCACTTGATGGGAGTAGGCCTCACGGGTCACCCAGTCTGGGAGGTTGGGAATGCCCCCAGGGTGAACCGGTGCCAGCTGGCCGGAGAAGCGAGTCACCGCCAGATCGAAACTTCCCCAGAAGAAATGAACCGGGCTGCACTTGCCCAGGAAGCGGGATCGGAAGTCCTTGAAGACACGATCGGCCTGCAGCAAGGCTCTCCAGAATCGGCAGGCGGCATCGGAGTCGTAGTGGTGATGCTGCCTGTCATGCTCGAACGGAATCGCGTCCGCGATCTCGCAGGGTGTGGCCCTGATCTCCACATCGAACCCCAGGGCGTGCAACTCAGCCATCACCGCCCCATAGAACTCCGCCACACTGCGGGGCTCCAGGGCGACCCGACGCCGCTCCCCCAGGCTGGTCTGAATCACCAGTTGGTGATCAATGAAATCGAAGATCAGCTCGAACAGGCGGCCGCCATGGGGAATGGGTGAGGTGGTGAGGCCACGGGTGCTCAGGTAGAGAGGTACGTGCCAGGAGTGGTTGGTCCATGGTGTTTGAACCAGGCGGATCTTGCCGATGATCTGCATCCAGAGCTGCAGGGTTGTGGCCGTCGCTTCCCAGTCGGGATAGGGAATGTCGGGCCAGTCTTTGCCTGTTGAGCGCTGGCTGATGATCATGGGATCTCACGACGTGGCTTCTCTCATTCTGTGGCGAGAAGTCGGGATCCTTGCTGATCATGGCCGACTGCTGGATGCTCTCCTCCTGGGGAATCTGCCAAGAGGCGCGACGTGTTCGCATGGACGGGAGGGGGCGATGATCCGATCTCGAGGGAGCCCCCGCTGTGGCTTCCGTCTGCATTACAACAACGTCCCCTGATGCTCCACCGGCTCCAGCTGCGCTACCTCGGCACGCTCCTCCGCTTCGCTGGCCTCCACTTCGAGAACCTGTTCGATCACCCGGTCGGTGAGCGCATCGAAGTAGGTCGAGAGGGTCTGCTGCAGCTCCTCGAACTCCGGCCAGAGCGTGTCGTTCACGAAGCTGCGGCTCAGCCGCGCCATCACCGTGGTGCGCCGCTGGCCGCGGTAGCGGTAGGGCCTGATGCCGTAGCGCCGGAGCAGCGCCACCAACTGCTCCTCCGGGCCCGGTGGTGGTGCTTCCAAGGTGCGGGGAACAGACCCGAAGCCTCGGTTGGCCCCTGGAGAGGTGGATCGCTCACGGCGGGCGATGGCGCTCGTCTCCCCGGCTCAGGGGTGCCAGCGTAGAAGTCTGTCCGATCGTTCGGATCCGGTGGTTCCCTTCCATCAGCCAGCGCCGCCCAGGTAGGGAACCTGCGGCAGCAGGTGGCGGAAAGGCAGGCCCTGGCCAGGACGTCTCTCCATGGGCTGGCAAGACGAGCACCATGTCCACTTCATGGTGGGCAACCGGCAGAAGGGCCTCCCTTCACGGGATGGAATGGGGACCCCCGGGGCGCCACCCGCAACGGGCCTTGGATCTCCCCCGGCCATCGGCCCCTACAGCCCCTTGCGATCCAGTGCCTCCGCCAGCCGCGTCACCGCCGAGGCCAGCTGCGCCTGGGTGTCGGGGGGCGCCACCGCCTCCTCCTTGCGCTTGGTGGCTTCGATGGCCCGCACGATCAGGAACACCACGAAGGCGATCACCAGGAAGTTGATCAGTGCCACGAGCACCGCCCCGGCGGGCCAGGCCTGGATCGATTCCACCTGGGCGGCCTTGAGCGTGGGCTCCAGCAGGCTGGTCATCACCAGGCTCACCACCGAGTCCACCACCTTGCCGAAGGCTCCACCGATCACCACCGCCACCGCCAGGTCCACCACGTTTCCCTTGTTGATGAAGCCCTTGAAATCCGAGAGAAGGCCGGGGCGGCGTGAGGCCATGGCAGCGACAGGCAGACGAGTACTGATCATGCTTTCCAGCCCTGGGTGACTCAACCGACCATCGGCCTGAGGAACGGCCTCAGCAACACAACGACGCCTGCCAGGGCTCCGGCCGCAGGCCACGGGGCAGGTAGAGCGGATGCATGGGGTGGCCATCACTGCTCAGACGCAGGCAGTGCAGGCCGGACAGGGAGGAGAGAACCGCGGTGGCGCGCCCCCGGTGGGCTCCGTTCACGCCCCAGGCGGCGACCCGCAGGTCGGCCAGCCGGGCCACGGTCCGCAGGTGCCGGTCGTTCTCGGGGCCGATGGGATCCGCGGCCGTTTTCAGGTCCGCGGGATAGGTGGCGCGAAGAGCGAACAGGTTGGTCAGGCAGAGCCCGCCATAGCCCCAGTCCCTGGCGTAAGTGATGCAACGCCGCACGGTGGGATCGTCGCGGGCCTCATCGGCCGTGCTCGGATTCAGCCCGATGATCATCACCACTCCCCGGCTTCCATCCCAGCGCCGCCAGAGCGCGTAGCGGTAGCGGCGGCAGGGGCTGAGAACGGCGCTGCTGTCCATGGCGCCATCCTGGCGCCGGTGCCCCCATCCATCCGCCTGCTTCGCCGGTACCCCGATCACGACTCCGCCCTCCCCCCTGTCCCAGGCCATCGCCCCGCCGCGAGGCCCCCTCTTCCCCCGGCAGCCGCCGCCGGCTGCCGGCTCCTGCCAGGGTTGGCCCTCCACCACCGCCAAGCCCGTGGACCCTTCCGCCTGGCTGGAGCCGCTGCTGCCCGCCCTGCGTTCGCCCGCCGGGGCGGTGGCTTTTGTTCTGCTCTATGCCCTCTGGGTGACGCTGCTGCTGCCGGGGGTCTGGGCCTCGATGCTGGCCGGGGCGCTCTACGGCACCTTCTGGGCCAGCGTGATCGTGTTTCTGGGCGCGTCGCTGGGGGCGATCGCCACCTTCCTGGTGGGCCGCCACTGGCTGCGGGGCTGGACCCGCCGCCGGCTGCAGGCTGCACCGAAGCTGCTGGCGATCGAGCGGGCGGTGAGCCATGAGGGCCTGAAGCTGGTGTTGCTCACCCGCCTCTCGCCGGCTTTTCCCTTCAGCCTGCTCAACCTGGCCTATGGCCTGAGCGAGGTGACCTTGCGCGACTACGTGATCGGGCTGATTGCGATCCTGCCGGGCACCGTGCTGTTCTGCGCCCTCGGAGAGCTGGCCGGTGATGTGGCCCGCTTCGGCGAAGTGCTCCATGGCGAGGCCGATCCCGGCACATGGGCGCTGCGCATCCTGGGGCTGCTCGCCACCGTGGGCGCGATCTGGGTGTCGGTCCGGGCGGCGCAGCGGGCCCTCGGGCGGCCGGAGCCGCCGCGATGAAAGAGGCCTGCTCAGCTCATCGGCGTCAATCAGTTCAGGGGTCACACCATGATCAGGGCCACCAGGGGCAGGATGAATGCCACCCACATCAGGCTGCACCAGTTGGCACCGTGATCCATCATCCCCATCGTTACCGTGCCCAGTGCGCGTGCGCCTGCCTTGGGGCTGGGTTCACCCTGCTGCTGATCGCGCCGCCAGTCCTGGCTGGATCTGCAGCGATTGGGCCCGCCCCGGTGCTGGCCACCACCTTTCAGGCGCTCTGTTACGGCAGCCCTTGCACCATCGTGCTCGATGAGCGAGGGATCGCTGGACCGGCCGGCTTCATCCCCGCCGAGGGCATCAGTCGCTGGGTGACCAGCGGGGCAGGGGGAGATCCTCCTGGCCTGGGGGAGGTGGTGGGTGCCAGCACCATGAACACGATGAAATCGGCGGCGGCCTTCGTGGTGCCGGTGTACGTCAGCGCGCCGCTCGGCCTGCTCGGTGGGTTGCTGCGCGGAGGTGGCTCCAGCCGCGAAGGAGAGGATGGTTCGCGCCGCTTCCTGGTGGTGGGTCAGGGCCTTGACGGGCGGACGATCGAGCACCAATTCGAGTTTGTGAACCAGAAGCCGGCCCGCCAGGTGCGCATCGCCCTGGCGATGGTGAGCGGGCTGGCCATGGGTGAAACCCGTCGGCCGGTGGATGAACCGCTGCCCTTGGAGGGCAGAGCGGCCTCCCCCAGCGGCGAGTGGCAGGCCTACCTGCAGGACCGCGGCCTGGTTGAGTGGGCTGCCAGCAACCCGCGACTGGCTGAATCCTTGCGGCAGCGGCTGTTCCCAGCGCCCTGAGCATCCTCTTCGACCTGACCTGGACTTGCTCTGGAGGCCTTGCTAGTCGCCGCCCTTCAGTGCTTCCAGCAGCGCCCGCAGGCCCGCCTCATCGAGCACGGCCACCCCGAGGTCTTCGGCCTTGGCCAGCTTGCTGCCGGCCTCGGCGCCGGCCACCACGTAGCTGGTCTTCTTGCTGACCGAGCCGCTCACCCTGCCCCCGGCGGCTTCAATCAGGGCCTGGGCTTGGCTGCGGCTGAGGCTGGGCAGGGTGCCGGTGAGCACGAAGGTCTGGCCGCTCAGGTGACCCGCCCCGCCAGGGCCGCCGCCAGCTCCCCCGACTCCCTGCTCCCCCTCGGCGGCCGCCATGGACATCCCCAGCGTCTGCAGCTCCGCCAGCAGGGCGCCGTTGGCCGGTGTGGCGAACCACTGCCGCAGGGACTCGGCGATTTCCCCGCCGATGCCGAACACCGCCGTAATGGCCTCTGGCTGCTCCGCCGCGGCGATGCTCAGGGCATTGGCCGAAGGGAACACCCGCGCCAGGGCCTTGGCGTTCACCGCCCCCACGTGGTGGATGCCCAGGCCATACAGCTGCCGGTGCCAGGGCTGCTGCTTCGAGGCCTCAAGGGCGGCCATCAGCTTCTGCGCCGAGGTTTCCCCCATCCGCTCCAGGCTGGCGAGCAGGGCGGCGTCGAGGCGGTAGAGATCCGCGATCGAGCCCACCAGGCCCCGGTCGACCAGCTGCTCGATGAGCTTGCTGCCCAGCCCATCCACATCCAGGGCAGCCTTGCTGACCCAGTGGCGCAGGGCGCCGCGCAGGATCGCCGGGCAGCTGCTGTTCACGCAGCGGGTGGCGGACTCGCCCTCCTCACGCACGAGCGGAGATCCGCACTCCGGACAGCTGACGGGCAGCTGCAGCGGTGCGGCTCCCGGCGGCCGTAGTTCGCTCAGCACCCGCACCACCTCGGGGATGATCTCGCCGGCCTTGCGCACCACGATCGTGTCGCCGGCGTGCAGATCCAGCTCGGCCAGGCGGTCGGCGTTGTGGAGGGTGGCCCGGCTGACGCTGGTGCCGGCCAGGGGCACGGGCTCGAATTCGGCCACCGGGGTGAGCACCCCGGTGCGGCCCACCTGGGCCACCAGGCGCAGCAGCCGGCTGGGGGCCTCCTCGGCGGCGTACTTGAGGGCGATCGCCCAGCGCGGCGCCTTCTGGGTGAAGCCGGCGTCGGCCTGCAGACGCAGGTCATCGAGCTTCACCACCACGCCATCGGTGGCGTAGGGGAGCTCACGCCGTTTGTGCTCCCAGGCAGCGAAGAAGGCCTCCACGGCGGCCAGATCCGGGCAGAGGGCCGCATTCGGGTTGACCCGGAAGCCGGCGGCCGCCAGCCAGCGCAGGCTCTCCCACTGGCTGCGCGGTCGCCCGGGATCGCCGCCGCCCGGAGCGGGCCGCCAGTCGTCCGGCAGGTGCAGGGTGTAGGCGAAGAAATCGAGGCGCCGCGCCGCCACCACCTGGGGATCGAGCTGACGCAGGGTGCCGGCGCAGGCATTGCGCGGGTTGGCGAACAGGGGCTCGCCCCGCCCGGCGCGCTCAGCGTTGATCGCCGCGAAGGTGCCATCGGGGATCAGGGCCTCACCGCGCACCTCCACCCACACCGGTGGATTTTCCAGCAGCAGGCGCAGCGGCACGCTCTGGATCGTGCGCACGTTGGCGGTGATCTCCTCTCCGGATTCCCCGTCGCCCCGGGTGACGGCCCGCACCAGCAGGCCGTGCTCGTAGCTGAGGGCCAGGGCGTTCCCGTCGATCTTGAGCTCGCCCACCATCGGCAGGTCCGGCGGGGCTTCCCCGGGCGGGGCGCTGCGGTCGAGCACCTTGAGCAGCCTGGAGTACCACGCCTCGAGCTCCTCGATCGAGAAGGCGTTCTCGAGGCTGAGCAGACCGATGCGGTGCCGCACCGCCTGAAACCCGTCCGCCGGCGCGCCGCCCACCCTCTGGGTGGGGCTGTCGGGGGTGATCAGCTGCGGGTGGAGCCGCTCCAGCCGCTCCAGCTCCCGGTAGAGACGGTCGTAGACCGCGTCCTCCATCTCGGGGGCATCGAGGACGTAGTAGGCATGAGCGGCTCGCTGGAGCAGACGCCGCAGTTCCCCGGCGCGGCCCTGATCGGTGGCGCTGAGGGTCATGGGGCCCCGTTCAGGCCGCGGCCAGCTTCTGGATCCGGTCCACCCGCCAGGCGTCCTCAACCTTCACGAAGGTGAAATCGAGCGGCAGCTCATCCTTGGCTTCCGACTTGAGTTTCACCGTCAGGATGATCTGGCCCTCCTGCAGCCGGGGCCGGCCTGATTTGAGGTTGCGGTACTTGTTGAGCTGCAGCCCGGCCAGGAAGCGGATGAACTGCTGCCGGTTCACATGCGAGCGGTAGTTCCTGGTGGTGAGCAGGTAGGCCCCGTCGATCTGGCCCGACGCCACCTGCGTGAAGAACTGCTTGAGCAGGGGGTTGATGCCGCGGGCGCTGATCACCAGCCGCACGGCCGTGTAGGTCCAGTAGAGGAGCAGAGCCCCAGCTCCGGCCAGCAGGGCCTTGGTGCCGATCGTTTGGGCCAGACCCCAGTCCATCGTCTGCATGCGCGCGTTCAGGTTGCAGAGTCTGACCGACGGCCCCGCCGCCCCGGGATCGAACCCTTCACACTGGTTGAACGGTTGACCCACCCGTCTGCGGCATGCCTCTGGAGCCCCTGCTGCCCCTGTTCCATCGCCTCGACCGGGAGCACTTCGCCGGAGCTCTGGCTCCGGGCGGCCGGCCCCTGCTGGATCTGCGCTGGAGCGACGGACGGATGAGCCGCACCGCCGGTCTCTACCGTCGCGGGCGCCGGCGTGATGGCTCGGCCCTCTGCGAGATCGTGCTCTCACGGCCAGTCCTGGCCCATCTGCCCGTCAGCGCCACCCTGGGCACCCTCTGCCACGAGATGATCCACGCCTGGATCGACCGGGTGCTGCAGGTCAGGGAGGTGCATGGCCCCCACTTCCGTGCGGCCATGGCCCGGATCAACGCCGCCCAGGGTGAGTTCGCGGTGAGCCTTCGCCACCACTACCCGCTGCCCCTGGCGTCGGCCCCCTGGATCGCCCGCTGCCCCTGCTGCGGCATCAGTGCGGCTTACCGCCGCCGGGTGCGGGGACTGGCCTGCCGGCTTTGCTGTGAGCGGCTTCATGGCGGACGCTGGGATGTCAGCTGTGCCCTGGTGTTCGAAGCCCGTGCGGCCTAGTGTGCCGCCAACCGGCCGGGGCCCGTGGATCTGTTTCTCTGGGTGCTGCAGGGAGGGGGTGTCTCGATCGCCCTGCTGGGCCTGGGGCGAGAACGCTGGATGCGGGCCCACCGCCTGGGGCTGCTGGGCCCGAGCCCACGCCGGGCCGATGGCCGATGAGTGGCCGTTAAGGTCGGATCACATCGGTTGCGATGGCACAGGCGAGGGCCATGAACGGTTCGGGTGATCCTCCCCGCCGGGGACGCCGCCGCACCGGCGGGTCTCTGGATCAATGGATGTCGGCGGGACGGCAATTGGTGGATGGAGTGGCCGGGGCTCGCCCGGGCTCACGGCCACAGGGCCGTGGAGCCGAGCGCCGAGGCGGCGGCGGCGGGCGAGCCGGCCTGGAGGGTCTGGGCCGCTGGGTGGAGAACAGCATCGACTGGTTCCTCGAGGGTGACGATGACTGGCCGGAACCCTGGCAGGAGCGGGCTGAGACCCCGGAACGGGGAAGGCCCCCGCTGCGACCGGACGTGACGCTGTGGGAACGCAGGAGCGAGCGTCAGCCCCAACCCCTGCCAGCGGCCAGGGCTCCGGCGCCGGCGGCAGGAAACCGCCGCCCCCTTGAGGCCATCTCCCGCCGGGGGGCCCCCCTGCTGCCTCCGGCCCGGGGCCCGGCTGCCGTTCAGCCTGTGCGACCGGACGCACAGGCGTCACCAGCGCCGTTCGAGCCGCCACGACAGCCGGATGCCTCGGGCTCAGTCCCCTCCGAGGGGCGGCCCCTGCCCCGCTCCAGCCGGCGTCCTCGCCGGGAGTGAAGCGCCCTAGCCTGAGGATCGGTCCCGACACTCCGCAGCGTCCATGAGCAACCTGATCGTGGTGGGTTTTCCCAAAGTTGAAGAGGCAGAAGCCGTCCGCAAGGAGCTGGTCTCCATCCAGCAGGAGCATCTGATCTCCCTGGAAGATGCCGTGGTGGTGGAGCGTGATGCCGATGGCCAGGTGCACCTGCGCCAGGCCATCAACCTCACCGCAGCCGGCGCCCTGGGGGGCGGTTTCTGGGGGTCACTGGTGGGTTTGCTGTTCCTCAACCCTCTGCTCGGTGCCGCCGTCGGTGCCGGCATGGGGGCTGCTTCCGGGGCGCTCAGTGATCTGGGCATCAACGACGGCTTCCTGCGGGAGCTCGGTGAAACCCTGCCCAAGGCCAGTGCTGCCCTCTGCCTGCTGGTGCGCGACGCTACGCCCGATCGGGTTTTGGAGAGGCTGCGCAGCTTCGCGCCCCATGCCAAGTTGCTGCGCACCAGCCTGAGCCACACCGACGAGGCCCAGCTCAGCGAGCTGCTGGAGAACAGCCGCAAACAGGCTGAAGCCCTGCGCCTGGGCTGAGTCGCCCAGGACCGGAACCTTCCGTTCAGTGGCTGATCGATTTAGTGGCTGAGGTGCGCCCGGCTGCGGGCAGGGCCCCCCTGGCTGTGGTGCGGGGCGGACTGCTGGGGCCTGGAGGGATGGTGGCTCACCTGGAAGTCCCAGCCCTTGTCCTGCAACTGACGGTTCACGGCCCCCACCAGCTCATGGGGCAGATCCTCCGCCATCTGCTCGGCTGAGGTGATGATCGATGGGGAGCCCTGTTTCAGGGCCCAGAGCAGTTCAGCCCACTGCTCCACCAGGCTGGGCTGATGGGCTGTCCGCGGGGAGTCGCCCGCCAGGGCTGCGGCACAGCCGGCCTGCTGCCAGAGGGCTGCACGACCCCGGTGGAGGCCCTGCCCGCTCGCCCGCGCCAGGCCCAGGTGCAAGGCCCGCTCGGTGGGGCGTCCATCGAGCTGGCGCAGTCCCGCCTGAATCAGCAGGCGGCCGCAGCTGACGGCTGAGAGGCCGAGGGAGCGGCCCAGGTCGGTGAGGGAGAGCCACTGATCGCCGGCTTCTGCGGAAGGGTGGTGCCCTCCGAGGGGTCCAATGGTGGTGGTCATCGTCAAACAGGTGTAACCGATGACGCCATCCTGTTCAGATTGCCCACATGCGCAAGTTGTCAAGTGGAAACCGCCACAGATCGCTGTGACTTCATAAAGCTTTATGGAGATCTGCGTCGTGATGGCTCGCCCCCAGCCAGCGCTCCAGCGCCGGTGAGAACACCTCCCGGATCACCGTGAGTTCCCGCCCCTGGCGGAAAAAGCGGTAGTGGCGGCTCCAGAACGGTCCCCTTGCGGCGAATCCCCGCTCCAGCCAGTCGGCGTTCACCTGGGCCAGGCCGTCCACTTCCCGGAACAGCTCCGCCCGCTCACTGGTCAGGCTCAGCCAGATCGGTTGCTGCCTGTCGCGCAGATACGTCTCGGCCTCCGCCTGATTCCACCAGCTCTCGGCCCAGGCCAGGGCCTGGCCGTTGCAACGCAGCCACACCTGCCGGCGCAGCAGGGGCGGCACCAGCTCAGCCACCTCGGCGGGCCTGCCCTGGACGGCACCAGGCCGGGTCAGCGAACCCCGTGGATCCAGTTCAGGCCCCATCGCGATCAGATCGATCGTGATCGGTGTGCCGGTGAGCAGGTGCAGATGGCGGGTGGGACTGCCATCACCGAGGAGGAGCAGCTTCCAGGCACCGCTGAGCTGGGCACCAGCCCTGGCGTTGAGCACCTCGCTGATCGGGGCTTCCCAGAGGGGTGTGGGGGAGACCCATGGCCTGGTGAGCAGGGAGTCGGCCATCAGCCTCAACTCAGGCTGTCCAGACTAAGGAGGGCAGGCCTCACGCCGGTATGAATGACGCTCCTGGAGCGGGACCTGGCCGGGACGCAGGAGCTCAGAAGCCTCCGCTGATGCTCACCCGCTGTTGCTGGCCGTTGCGCTCGATCACCACGGAGTTGCCGCTGGCTGAGTGGAGGCGCCAGCCGGTGGCTCCGATCGCCTCCCCCACCGATGCGCTGGTGGAACTGCCCCCCATCTGGAAGATGGCGGAGCCGCTCTGACCGGGTACTTGCACCACCCCCACCAGCTCGGGGGATCCGCCATCGGTTCCGGGAGCAGGCCCGCCACCATCTGCGGAAGGACCGGAGCCACTGGCGCCTCCCGGTGCCGGCATGGCGGGCGCTGGGGGAGCCCCCCTGGTGATCGTGCCGCTGACGGGAACCCGCAGCGGCGGTGCGGCTGAGGCACGGGAGCTGGACTCCAGCGGTCCCAGTTCCTGCACCCAGGCTTCCTCCGGCGGGGGCGGCGGCAGTCCGGTGGCGCTGCCATCGGCTGCCTGGCCTGCAGGCTGAGTGGTGGCGGATGCCGTGGCTCCAGGCTCGGCAGCCCCCAGGGGCCCCACCGAGCGCAAGCGCTCGAGCAGTTGGATCGTGCGCTCCTGTTGCAGGGCGATGCTCGCCTGGGTCCAGCCCCGCCATACCAGAAGGGTGCTGCCGGCTCCCAGCACCGACAGGAGTGCCATCAACACCAGCAGTGGGCGTTGCTGCCTGGAGTGCGCGGCTTTTGAAGCGGCGGCCGTGTAGCCGCGGGGCCGGGGGACGGACCGGCTTCCTGCCGGGGCTGCGGGCCGAAGACGCGGCGGTGCGTCATGCACCACCACATCGATGGGTGCGGGATCGCAGCCGGAGTCCATGGTGAGGCTGGGCTCAGGCTGGTGGGGGTCGCGGCTGTAGCCCTCGAAGGTCGGAAGTTCCCCGGAGCGGATCCCCAGCGCAGGCAGACCGGCGGAAAAGACGCGGTCCATGACCTGCTCGGCCTTCAGCTCCCAGAACGCGCGGGAGGAGGAGATGGGACGCGGATCACCGCCCATGGCTGCTGGGCTCAAGTGTGAAGTCCGGTGATCCTAGGGGTGGCCTCCCGATGGGGCAATCGCCCCTCCTGAGACTCGCGGCGCCGGCGCAGCTCCAGCCACAGCAGCAGGGCGGTGGTGTCCGCCGGGCTCACCCCGGGGATGCGGGAGGCCTGCCCGAGATTGAGGGGTTGCACGGCGGAGAGCTTCTCGCGGGCTTCCTTGGAGAGCGTGGCAATGGTGGTGTAGTCGATGCCGCCCGGAATCGGGCGCTGGTCCTGCCTGCGCACCTGGTCGATCTGCTGCTGCTGGCGGGCCAGGTAGCCGCTGTATTTGAGGTCGATCTCCGCTCCCTCACGCACTCCAGGGGGCAGGCCTGCATCGGCCAGGCCAAGGTCCACCAGATCACGGCTGTGGAAGCCGGAGCGCCGCAGCAGATCGGCGAGGGTGATCGATCCCTTGATCGGCGCGCCCGAGCGGGCCTCGGCCTCCGGCGCCTCCGGGTCGCTGGCTTTGAGCCGCACCGTCTCGAGACGGTGCTTCTCGGCGGCGATGGCGGCCTGCTTGGCCTGGAACAACCCCCAGCGGCGGTCGTCGATCAGCCCCAGCTCCCGCCCCAGGGGCGTGAGGCGGCGGTCGGCGTTGTCTCCCCGCAGCACCAGGCGGTATTCGCTGCGGCTTGTGAGCACCCGGTAGGGCTCATGCAGATCCTTGGTGACCAGGTCGTCGATCAGGGTGCCGATGTAGCTGCCTTCGCGCGGAAAGTGCACCGGCTCCTGGCCGCGCAGCAGCCGGGCGGCGTTGAGCCCCGCCACCAGGCCCTGGGCCGCGGCCTCCTCGTAGCCGGTGGTGCCGTTGAGCTGGCCGGCGCTGAACAGACCGTGCACCCGCTTGGTCATCAGAGAGGGCAGGCACTGGGTGGCGGGCAGGTAGTCGTACTCGACCGCGTAGGCCGGCCGGAGCATCACGCAGTGCTCAAGGCCGGGCAGGGTGCGCAACATTTCCAGCTGCAGCCGCTCGGGCAGGCCGGTGGAGAAGCCCTGGATGTACAGCTCAGGGGTGTCGCGGCCCTCAGGCTCCAGAAAGATCTGGTGGCTGTCCTTGTCGGCGAAGCGCACGATCTTGTCTTCGATCGAGGGGCAGTAGCGGGGGCCCTTGCTGTCGATGAAACCGCCGTAGATGGGCGTGAGGTGAAGGTTGTCGCGGATCAGCTGGTGGGTGGCGGCGGTGGTGCGGGTGAGGTGGCAGGCCATGGGCTCGCCGCTCACCCAGGCCGCTGGATCAAAGGAGAAGAAACGCCCCTCAGCGTCGCTGGGTTGTTCCTCGAGCTGATCGAGCGCCACACTGCGGCGATCCACCCGGGCCGGAGTGCCGGTCTTGAGGCGGTCGGTGTGGAAACCGAGGGCCTGCAGCGCTTCGGTGAGCCCTTCGGCGGCCTGCTCGCCGGCGCGGCCGGCGCTCATCGACTGCTGGCCCACCCAGATCTGCCCACCCAGGAAGGTGCCGGTGGTGAGGATCACGGCCGGAGCGGCATAGACGCTGCCGAAGAAGGTGCGCACGCCGATGACCCGGCCCACGGCTCCATGGCCGGCCTGGTTGGGGTCGTTGCCCTCCAGGTCCACCTCCAGCCCCGTGACCATCGCCTCGCGCAGGTGAAGGTTGGGGGTGTGCTGCAGCAGCTGCAGCATCTGGCGGGCGTACTGGCGCTTGTCAGTCTGGGCGCGCAGGGCCCACACGGCCGGGCCACGGCTGGCGTTGAGCACGCGCTTCTGCAGGGTGGTGGCATCGGCGAGGCGGCCGATCACGCCGCCAAGGGCATCCACCTCATGCACCAGCTGGCTCTTGGCCGGGCCACCCACCGCCGGGTTGCAGGGCTGCCAGGCGATGCGATCGAGGTTGAGGGTGAACAGGGCCGTGGAGATCCCCAGCCGTGCTGCGGTGAGGGCTGCTTCGCAGCCGGCATGGCCGCCGCCGACGACGATCAGCTCAAAAGTTTCGCTGGGGGCTGCGCTCAGGGCCATCAGGTCAATGTATGGCGCCAAGATCGCCGGGTGGCTCGACGGCGGCGGCATAGCTGGAGTCTTCGGTGCCGCCGATCCGGTCCCAGAGGGTGAAATAGAGCCCGAAGTGCACACCCGGGTGGCGATGATGCAAGGAATGGTGGGCAGGCCCGATGACCCAGCGGCCCAGCCAGTGGTGGGGAAAGCCGTTGGGGAGATGATCAAGGTCGAGGTGATTCACGATCGCCCAGACCGTCATGGTGCTCAGCACCGCCATCAGGGTGATCAGGTGGAGTGGCACCAGCATCACCATCAGCACCAGCACCAGCGCCTGCACCACAGCTTCGGGGGGATCGAAGGCGAAGGAGGTCCATGGGGTTGGCTGGCGCGTGCGGTGGTGACCGTGGTGGCACCAGCGGTAGAGCCAGCGGTGGTGAAAGAGGCGATGGGTGGCGTAGTACAGGCCATCCTGAAGGATCAGCACGGCGGCGTAGCTCAGCGGCAGGTACCACCAGCCGTAGGTGTCTGGCCTGGCGTAGAGGCGGGTGAGCCCATGGCTCTGGAGGGTGAGCACGCTGGCGGTGGCCAGGGCGAACACGGCCGCCGAGAGCACGGACAGACGGATGTCGGCGCCGATGCCATCGGCGCCTGGGGGGGGCTGCCGTGGCGTCGGTCCAGGGGGGACTGATCCAGGATCCGGGGCGGCTGAGCGGGCATACAGCCACCACCAGGATCCACCCGCCAGCAGAAAATAGCGGGCCAGAATGATGCCGAAGAAAACAAGTCCGTAGAACAAGAAAGAGTGATCACCGAGTGAACGGATCACGGTTTCGGTGTCGATCTGTGCGATCGGCATGGACTGGTTGTCCCATCGGCGGCGTCAACACCCAGCCTAGGGACCTCGCACTGCCCTGAACTGCCACGGCCATGCAGCGCTTCCGGATCCTGCATCTCACCACCTACAGCTTCGGGGCGCCCGTACGGCTTGACGTCCATGCTCTGCGGCTCAGGCCGCGGGAGGGCCATGAACTGCGGATCGAAACCTCACGCCTGCTCATCACACCGCCGGCCAGGCTGCGCTGGCACCGCGACGTGGAAGACAATTCGGTGGCGATCGCCAGCTTCAGCGAACCCACGGCTCAGCTGCTGATCGAGAGCGAACTGGTGGTCCAGCAGTACCACCAGGCCCCCCTGGATTTCCTGGTGGATGAGGAGGTTGTGCAGTTCCCCTTCCGCTACAGCGACGAAGACCAGCCGTTGCTGGCCCCCTACCGCCGGAAGCCTGGGGCAAGCTCGTCTCCGCTGCTGGCGGGCTGGGTAGCGGACCTGCTGAAGCCTGGCGAGCGGATCGAAACCTATGGGCTGCTGGAGCGGATCAGTGGTCACATCCACTCCAGCCTGCGTTATCAGCGCCGTGAGGAACAGGGCGTGCAGACGGCCGAGGAAACCCTTGCTTTTGGCTCAGGTTCCTGCCGCGACTTCGCCACTTTGTTCATGGGGGCTGTCCGCCAGTTGGGCCTCGCCGCCCGCTTCGTGAGCGGCTATCTCCATGATCCGGCCGCGGCGGCGGCGGCCGGCTCCACCCACGCCTGGGCAGAGGTGTACCTGCCCGGAGCGGGCTGGAAGGGCTTTGATCCCACCACCGGCGGCCTCGCGGGCCCTGACCACATGGCCGTGGCCGTGGCTCGCCACCCCGAGGCCGTGCCGCCCGTGGCGGGCTCATTCGTTGGACCGAGTGGGGCGACCCTCAGCGTGGGGGTGTGGGTGACGAGGTTGGAGGAGTCGCCCTGAGCCGTCCTCACGCCGATCCAGGCCGGCGTGCTGGAACTTCCAGCAGCTGAACAAACGAGCTTGTGCGTTGCTGCTCCTGGCGTCAAGGCGAGTGAGCGGACGGCGCTGCCGGCGTCATCGCGTCGATCAGCTCCACATGCTCCTGCTCGTCCGGGTCGTTGCGGGCCACGATCGCCACGGCCGCCTCGCTGCTGCTGAGGTTGGTGGGTTGGTGGGGGACCCCGGCGGGGATGAACAGAAAATCGCCGGCCCGGTTCACCACCGCATGCTCCAGGCGCTCGCCGTAGCGGGTGCGCACCGTGCCCTGCACCAGGTAGATCGCCGATTCCGAACCCAGATGGCGGTGGGCCGCCGCGCTGCCGCCCGGGGGGATCACCACGCGGTTGAGCGAGAGGCCCTTGGCGCCGCTGTTGGCGCCGGAGATGCCCACGAACTGACCCAGCCGCTGCTTGCTCACAATGCTGGTGCTCGGCCGCACGGTGATGATGCCGCCATCGCCGGGAGTGCCGATCACCTCATTGGCGCGCAGCCCCGAGGCCGCCGCGACCATCCCCAGGCCAGCCAGCCCAGCCGCGACGGCTCGGGTGGGGAGCAGGGCGGGGCCATACCCGCGCCGGGGCCAGGCCATGACGGTGCAGCATCTGCCCCGACGCTAGAGCCGCCGAATGACCGGAACCACCGCTGTTGGTCCAGGCTGAGGGCAACCCCCCCGGCTGTTCAGTGCCTCGAGGCTCCTGGCCCGGCAGGTGGCACGCACGATCCGTGCCGGCTCAGTGGCTCTCTGGCTGCTCTGGTCTTCAGCGGAACAACGGCTGATCCACTGGTCAGAACCCGATCCGGATGCGGGTGTGATCCAGCTTGTTCAACATCGTGGCCTCCACATGGCCGTCCACCGTGGCTCCCACATCGCCCGTCACCTGGGCGTTCACCGCTCCACTGACCTGGGCTGTGACCGGTGTGCTGACCCTGGCTTCAACGGGACCTTGGACGGCGACGTCGATCCCACGGCTCAGCTCCGGCACGTTCACCTTCAGGGGCGAGTTCAGGCCAATCGGTTCAGCCATCGTCACCTTCGCGGTGATCGGAATTGTCTTAATCGGAGCGGTGCGAATCGGGCTGGTGATCCTGTCGATCACCACCGGGGTCTGAATCGAGCCCAAATCCACCTGGCCCGAGACCGGAAACGGGCTCTTCATGACCAGTTCGATCTTGATCGGCTCCTGCAGAATCCTGCCCAGGGAGGCCGTCGCGATCCCCACGGCGGCCACCAGGGCGACGGGCCAGCGCAGGGCCAGCATCCAGCCCATCGCGGCCGGAGCCGGCCCGCTCGGGTCCGCTCCCCCCCGATTGGGATGGCTGGAGTGGCTGATTGGAGGCTCGCTCATCGGTCGGCGGGGGAATTGGCTCCCATGTTGATGCCGGTGCGGGCGCGCAAGGGTCAGGGTGCCGCCAGGTTGCGGAAGCGGGTGAACTGGGGCTCGAACAACAGCTTCACCGTGCCCACGGGACCGTTGCGGTGCTTGGTCACGATCACCTCGGTGATGCCGCGATCGGCCGTTTCCGGGTTGTAGTACTCGTCGCGGTAAATCATCAGCACCAGGTCGGCGTCCTGCTCGATCGAGCCCGATTCGCGCAGATCGCTGAGCATCGGCCGCTTGTTGGTGCGGCTCTCCACCCCGCGGCTGAGCTGGGAGAGGGCCATCACCGGCACGTTCAGTTCCCGCGCCATGCCCTTGAGGCCCCGGGTGATCCGCGACAGCTCCTGCACGCGGTTGTCGGGGGTGGACCCCTCCATCAGCTGCAGGTAATCGATCACGATCAGGCCCAGCTCCTTGCCCTGCTCCGCCATCAGCCGGCGGCAGAGGGAGCGCATCTCGAGCACGCCGGCGTTGGGCTTGTCGTCGATGAACAGGGGCAGCTGGCCGAGGGTGTTGATGCCCTGGCCCAGCAGCGGCCATTCCTCCTGCTGCAGCCGGCCGGTGCGCAGCCGGCCGCTCTCGATGCCCACCTCCATCGACAGCAGCCGGTAGGTGAGCTGCTCCTTGCTCATCTCCAGGGAGAACACGCACACCGGCAGCTGATGGATCTGGGCCACGTTCTTGGCGATGTTCAGCACGATCGAGGTCTTCCCCATCGCCGGCCGGCCGGCCACGATGATCAGATCACTCCGTTGCAGCCCCTGGGTGATGGCGTCAAGGTCGTAGAAGTTGACCGGGATGCCCGCCACGGAGGTGCCGAGCGAGCGGCTCTCGATCTCGTTGAAGGTGCTGGTGAGGATCTCGGCGGTGGGGGTGAGACCCACCGAGGGCTTTTCCTGGCTGATCGCGAAGATCTGCTGCTCGGCCTCATCCAGCACCTGCTCCATCGGCTTGGCCTGATCGAAGCCGAGCTTGATCACCTCGTTACCGGAGCGGATCAGCTGCCGCCGCAGGTACTTGTCCATCACCAGGCGGGCCACCTGGTCGATCGAGGCGGTGCTGAGGGTGCGCTCCACCAGCTCCACCAGCCGGTTGCTGCCGCCAACTTTCTCCAGCTGACCGGTGTCGGCCAGCCAGGCGGCCATGGCGGTGAGGTCGGTGGGCTTGCCCTGGCCGTGCAGCATCAGGGCGGTGCGGTAGATCTCGCGGTGGGCTCCGAGGTAGAAGGCCTCTGGGCGCAGGACATCGGCGATGCGGCCGAGGGCGTCGGGATCGAGCAGGATGCCGCCGAGCACCGCTTCCTCCGCCTCCAGGTTCTGGGGTGGCACCTGATCGGGCAGGGCCTCGAAGCGGGCCTCCTCCTGGTCCCGGCCGCGGCGCCGAAAGGACGGTGTCAGGGCGGCGGCGGCCGGCGCCGGGTCGCCATGGTCGCCAGCTGGCCCCCACTCGGGGCCGCCATCTGGGGCCGGCAGGGGAACACTCACCATCGGCTGAGGCTAGGTCCAGGCTGGGTGTGCGGCGGTGCGTGCAGGCGCCAAAAAAGCCGGCCCGCAGGGGACCGGCATGGACGCGGACGTCTCGAAATGGGGCCGACTTCAGTGACTGACCACTTCCAGGTTGATTTCCGCGGTGACCTCGGGATGCAGTTTCACCTGCACTTTGTAGGAGCCGGTGCGGTGGATCTCGGGAACGGAGATGTCGCGGCGGTCGAGTTCCTTCTTGGTGGCGGCTTCGATGGCTTCGGCCACATCGCCGTTGGTGACGGTGCCGAACAGCACGTCGTCGCCACCGGTCTGTTTCTTGACGGTGAAGCGGCCGATCGTGGCCAGGGCCGTGCGGAAGGCCTCGGCTTCCTGTTTCAGGGCCGCCTGGCGCTCGGCCTCCTTGGCGCGGCGGTGCTCCACCTGGCGCAGCACGGCGGCCGTGACGGCAACAGCCTTGCTCTGGGGCAGCAGGAAGTTACGGGCGTAACCGGGAGCCACCTCCACCAGGTCCCCCTGTTTGCCGAGGCTGTAAACGTCCTCGCTGAGGACGACGGAGACGCGCTTGGCCATGGAAACAGAACGGCGGGGACAAGGGATCGGGCAGGGGCCGCCGGCAAGACGGCCCGCATCCTGGAGCGATCAGCGATCCTAGATCACCGCTTGCGTTGCCCTGCGGCGGCGGCGGGCATGCGTACCTGGGTGGCCAGGCCCAGGGTCCGCAGCAGGCGGATGTGCTGCCAGGTGAGGTCGAACTGGCGGACACCGAAGCCGTGGCGGGCTGAATGGGGGAAGGCGTGGTGGTTGTTGTGCCAGCCCTCGCCGAAGGTGAGCGCCGCAACCCAGGGGTTGTTGCGTGACTCGTCGCCGCTGGCGTGGGACACGCTGCCCCAGCAATGGGTGGCGGAGTTCACCAGCCAGGTGCAGTGGTAGAGCACCACCAGGCGGAGGGGGATCCCCCACAGCACCAGAGCCCAGCCGCCGGCACCGGTGACGGTGCCGATCCAGAACAGCAGCAGGCCGACAGGGATCTGCAGGAGCAGGAAGTTGGTGTTGAGCCAGCGGTAGTAGGGGTCGCGCTGCAGATCACCGGTGAGGCGGGGTACCGCGGCCATGGCTGGAATCTCCTCGAACATCCAGCCCATGTGGCTCCACCAGAAGCCCTTGTGGCTGTTGTGGTGGTCGGCGTCGGTGTCGGAGAACTTGTGGTGGTGGCGGTGCAGCCCGGCCCAGTCGATCGGACCGTGCTGGCAGCTCAGGGCGCCGCAGGTGGCGAAGAACCGCTCCAGCCACTGGGGAACCCGCAGGGCCCGGTGGGCCAGCAGGCGGTGGTAGCCCAGGGTGACCCCCAGGCAGCCGGTGACCCAGTAGAGCACCAGCAGGCTGGTGACGGCCGGCACGCTCCAGAACTGGGGCAACAGGGCGACCAGCGCCAGCACGTGGACCGCAGCCATGAAGCCGATCGTGGCCCAGCGGGTGCCCTTGGGCGCCGAGGGCGTGGGTTCGCCGCGTCGCGGGCGGTGCAGGGCCTCGGCTCTGGAGAGGGAGAGAGCGGCGGGAGCGAGGCTGGCGACACCGGTGGGGCGGGTGGCTGCGGGCGTCGCGGCAGGGCCGGAGCGGGCTGAGGGGAGGGAGGGGCGCCGAACGGTGGCGGTCATGCGGGCTTGTTCCTGATCGGTCTTTTAGAATGGTAGCAGTACGAATCCAGATCAGGTGGGATATCAGGCAGAAATCGAATCAGGACGCGAAGCTTTTTCGTATCTGATCAGAGCCTGGCATGAGCGCAACGGCTGGTCCCATCGGGTGCTGCCCGGCCTGGCGGAGGTGCTCGACCTGGGCCGGATCCACAGTTCCCAGGTGTCGATGCTGCGCAACCGCAAGCTCGCCTCCCCCGGCCCTGAGGTGTTCCTGGCGCTTGGGCGCATCAACCAGTGGCTGGCCGCCGGCGCCGGAGTCCACGGGACCCCCCTGGACGCCCACCCCGACCTGATCGAGGCCCTGGGCCAGGGGGCCCTGCCCCTTCTCAGCGACAACGGGGTGCCCCTGGGGCCCGGCGACCTGCTGGAAATCTTTGTGGGCCTGGTGCCACCGCCGCGGGCCTTCGATCTGCGCATTGGCGAGGAAGAGGCCGCAGGCCTCAGCTTTGCCCTGGCGGAGTTGCTTTGCGCCGGGCGGCCCTGGCGGCTCTGCCGTGACCAGGTGCTGGCGGCCTACCCGGTGGCCAAGACCCAGCGCCGTGAGCGCTTCGCGGCGGTGATGAGCGGCCAGCGCGATTACAGCGCCGCCGAGCTCGATGCCGAGCTGATGGATCTGCACCGCACCCTGGTGGGGCTGGGCGTGGACGCCGAGCAGGAGATCAGCGCGGACCGCTTTCTGGAGGTGCTGCGCCAGAAAGCCCGCCTGCAGCAGCAGACGGGCCGGGAGGATCTGGCCGAAGCGATCCGTCAGGAACTGGTGGCCGAGGGCAGCGGTTGACCCACATGGGCCACCCGAATCCGTTTGGCCAGCCCCAGGGCGCGCAGCACCTTGATGTGCTGCCAGGTGATGTCGAACTCGAACCAGCGGAGGCCGTGGCGCGCGCTGGCGGGGTGGGCGTGATGGTTGTTGTGCCAGCCCTCGCCGAAGGAGAGGATCGCCACCCACCAGCAGTTGCGCGAGAGGTCCGGGCTGTCGAAGTTGCGGTAGCCGAAGGCGTGGGTGGCGCTGTTGACCAGCCAGGTGACGTGATACACGATCGCCAGCCGCAGGGGGATGCCCCAGAGGACCAGACCCAATCCGCCGCCGGGCACGCCGGCCCGCTCGCCGTACCACCACAGCGCGGCACCCAGGGGCACCTGCAGCAGCAGGAACCAGCGGTCGAGCCAGCGGTAGAGGGGATCTCGCTGGAGATCGCCGGTGAAGCGACCCATCTGGCGCACCGCCGGAATGTCGTGCAGCATCCAGTCGCTGTGACTCCACCAGAGGCCGCGGCCGGCATCGTGGTGGTCATTGGGCTGGTCGGAATATTTGTGATGGTGGCGGTGGAGACCCACCCACTCGATCGGTCCGCTCTGGCAGGCCAGGCTGCCCATCAGCACCAGGGTGCGCTCGAGCCATTTCGGCGCCACGAAGCTGCGGTGGGCCAGCAGGCGGTGCAGCCCCAGGGTCACCCCCAGCACCGTGGTCCAGTAGAGGGCCGCCAGCACCAGCACCCCCTGCCAGCTCCAGAAGCGGGGCAACAGGGCGAAGACGGCACCCACGTGGATCGCCAGCATGAAGCTGGTGGTGCCGAACTTGTACTTGCGCTGGCTGGGGGGCAGGGGCTGACGGCGTCCGCTCACCGACGCGCGGATGGCGACGTCCTGATGCTCGGCGGCGTGGCCCCGCAGGGCCTGACCCGCGGACCCGATCTGGGGCAAGGCGGATGCTGGATCTGAAGCGGCAACCAAATGAACTCTCGCGATGGTGGCGCAGGCTTGAGTCCGTCATCTCCCCTGCGGCGGGCGATCCCGTTGCAGGGAACCCATCAGGCTGAGGTGTGACCCTGGCCTGGGATGCCGGCGGATATGTAGCCGATGCATCGGTGTGAAATCTAGCGGCGTGGAGGAAGCCCCCAGGCAGCATGGCGCCGCGAGCCGGTTTCAGACCATGACGACAACGGCAATGGGCACCGGACCCCACACCGGCTGGGCCCGGGATCGGGTGGCCGCCGCCGCCGAGAGGATCGCTCCGGTGGCGGCGGCCCGCACCGCGGCCGTCCAGCCGGCACTGGCACGGGTGCTCGACGCCTTCGCGGCCGAGCGGCTCGGCACCCACCACTTCGCCTCCGTCAGCGGCTATGGCCACGGCGATCTGGGCCGGGAGGTGCTCGATCGGGTCTTCGCGCGGGTGCTCGGGGCCGAAGCCGCCGCCGTGCGCCTGCAGTTCGTCAGCGGAACCCATGCCATCGCCGCCGCTCTTTTCGGTGTGTTGCGCCCCGGTGATCGCCTGCTCGCCCTCACCGGCCGCCCCTATGACACCCTCGAAGAAGTG
Source organism: Synechococcus sp. UW140 (assembly GCA_943369245.1). GTDB lineage: Bacteria > Cyanobacteriota > Cyanobacteriia > PCC-6307 > Cyanobiaceae > Regnicoccus_A. Next base: position 232,131 of record CALRMN020000002.1, read on the forward strand.
ATCGGCCTGCGCGGCAGCGGTCAGGGCTCCCTGGCCGAATTCGGAATTCATTACGACGAGCTGCCGCTCACGGCCGCCGGCGCGGTCGATGAGGACGGTCTGGCGGCGGCCCTGGCGCTGCCCACGCGCATGGTGCTGATTCAGCGCAGCTGCGGCTACAGCTGGCGGCCCTCCCTGAGCGTGGAGTCGATCGCCCGACTCTGCGAGCGGGTGGCGGCCCTCCGGCCTGGCTGCATCCGCTTCGTCGACAACTGCTACGGCGAATTCGTCGAGTCCCTCGAGCCGCCGGCGGTGGGTGCCGACCTGATCGCCGGCTCGCTGATCAAGAACCTCGGCGGCACCATCGCCCCCACCGGCGGCTACGTGGCCGGCCGCGCTGAGCTGGTGGAGCAGGCCTGCTGTCGGCTCACGGCGCCAGGTATCGGCAGCGAGGGCGGCACCGGATTCGATCTCTATCGCCTGCTCTTCCAGGGTCTGTTCCTGGCGCCCCAGATGGTCTCGGAAGCCCTGATCGGCGCCGAACTCACCGCCGCGGTGTTCAGTGACCTGGACCACGCCGTCCAGCCCCGGGTGGGGGAGCACCGCAGCGACCTGATCCAGGCGGTGCGCTTCGGTGCCCCCGAGCCCCTGATCCGGGTGTGCCGGGCCTTCCAGTCGTGCTCGCCGGTGGGGAGTTATCTCGATCCGGTGCCGGCGCCGATGCCCGGCTACGCCAGCGAGCTGGTGATGGCCGGCGGCAGCTTCATCGACGGCAGCACCAGCGAGTTCTCGGCCGATGGCCCCCTGCGCGAGCCCTACGTGCTGTTCAGTCAGGGCGGCACCCACCGCAGCCACGTGGCCCTGGCGCTGGAGCGGGCCCTGGCGGCGCTGGGCCCCGGAGGCTGCGCCTGAGCGCGGCGGCCCCCCGGGAGCCACACTGGTTCCAACCGTCTTTCGGTCCGCGATGGCCCTCCAGGTCCCCGACGACTGCCGCTACGCCGACAGTCATGAATACGTGCGCCCGGAGGGGGAGCTGGTGAGGGTGGGGGTGAGTGCCTTCGCCGTCGATCAGCTTGGCGACATCGTCTTCGTGGAACTGCCCGAAACCGGCACTCAGCTGGAGCGCGGCAGCAGTTTCGGCACGGTGGAATCGGTCAAGGCCGTCGAGGAGATGTACGCCCCGATCAGCGGCACGGTTGAGCTGCGCAACGAGGCGGTGCTCTCCAGCCCCGAGGAACTGCAGAACGATCCCTATGGGGAGGGGTGGTTGCTGCTGCTGCGCCCCAGCGATCCCGCCCAGCTCGACGATCTGCTGGAGCCCGACAGCTACCGCGCCAAGCTGGCGGGCTCCTGAGCGCTGGTCTGCCGGGGCGAAGTCCCTAGGATCCAGCGCTAAGCCGGACCGGGTGGCGTGAGCGTCGAGAGCAGCAGCGACAGCGCCGTGGCCGGCGCCCCCAGGGGTCCCTCTCCTTTCCTGCAACGCCATCTGGGCCCATCCGCCGCCGAGCAGGCCCGGATGCTGGAGCGCGTGGGCTGCACCGATCTGGAGGGCTTCGTGGCTGAAGTCGTTCCCGCTGACATCCTGCTTCCAGCCAGCGCCGCCGAGCAGGATCTACCCGAGGGCGTGGGGGAAGCCCAGGCCCTGGCGGAACTGCGCCGGATCGCCTCCCTCAACCAGGTGCGTCGCAGCCTGATCGGCCTGGGGTACTACGGCACTGCCACCCCGGCCCTGATCCAGCGCCATGTACTGGAGAACCCCTGCTGGTACACCGCCTACACCCCCTACCAGGCGGAGATCGCCCAGGGGCGGCTGGAGGCCCTGCTCAATTTCCAGACCCTGATCAGCGAGCTCACCGCCCTGCCGATCGCCAACGCCTCGCTGCTGGACGAGGCCACGGCGGCGGCCGAGGCGATGACGCTCAGTGCCGGCGCCTGCCGCCGCAGCGAGGCCCGCCGCTTCCTCGTGGATGAGCAGGTGTTTCCCCAGACCCTGGAGGTGCTGCGCACCAGGGCCGAGCCCCTGGGGATCCTGATCGAGACCTTTGATCCGTCCAGGGTCGGCGCAGCCACGGCCGCTGGCAGCGATCAGACCTTCGCTGACGATGTCTTCGGGGTGCTGCTGCAACTGCCCGGCAGCCGTGGTCGTCTCCTCGATCCCACGGCGGTGATCGCGGTGGCCCACCAGGCCGGCGCCATGGTCACCGTGGCGATCGATCCCCTCGCCCAGGTGCTGCTGGCGCCCGTGGGTGCCCTCGGTGCCGACATCGCCATCGGCAGCAGCCAGCGGTTCGGGGTGCCCCTGGGCTTCGGTGGACCCCACGCCGCCTTCTTCGCCACCAGCGAAGCCCACAAGCGCCAGATCCCCGGCCGCCTGGTGGGCCGCTCCCTTGATGCCGAGGGCCGGCCGGCCCTGCGCCTGGCTCTGCAGACGCGCGAGCAGCACATCCGCCGAGACAAGGCCACCAGCAACATCTGCACGGCCCAGGTGCTGCTGGCGGTGATGGCCGGTTTTTATGCCGTGCACCACGGGCCCGAGGGGCTCAGCGCCATCGCCCGGCGGGTGCTGCGCCTGCGCGCCGCCCTGGCCCTGGGGCTCGCTCGCCTCGGTTTCCAGCTCGATGCCGGCCCCGCCTTCGGCACCCTCAGCGTGCTCACGGCCGATGCCGCCGCGCTGCTGGAGCGGGCGGAGGCCGCCGGCTTCAACCTCAGACCGCTCACGTCCCCGGGCGGGTCGCTGGAGGGGCTGGCCCTCAGCCTCGATGAGCGCAGCGATGCCGCCGAGGTCGACCAGCTGCTGGCCCTGTTCGCCGCTGGAGCCGCCCGCGCCGAATCGCCCTCAGCCAACGCCCTGCTGGCCGAGCTGCCCGTTGATCAGGAGCTGCTGGCGGGCCTGCCCCTGCGGCAGGACCCCTGGTTGCGGCAGGAAGCCTTCCAGCGCTACCGCAGCGAATCCGAGCTGCTGCGCTACATCCAGCGCCTGGCCTCCCGCGACCTCTCCCTGGTGCACGGGATGATCCCCCTGGGGAGCTGCACGATGAAGCTCAATGCCGCCGCCGAGCTGGCGCCGGTGAGCTGGGCCGAGTTCGCCGACCTGCACCCCCTGGTGCCGCCCTCCCAGGCCAGGGGATACGCCCGTCTGATCGCTGATCTGGAGAGCTGGCTGGCGGCGATCACCGGTTTCGCCGGCGTGTCACTGCAGCCCAATGCCGGCTCCCAGGGGGAATACGCGGGCCTGCTGGTGATCCGCGCCTGGCACCGCAGCCGTGGCGACGGCCACCGCGATGTCTGTCTGATCCCCACCAGCGCCCATGGCACCAACCCGGCCAGTGCGGTGATGGCGGGCCTGCGGGTGGTGCCCGTGGCCTGTGACGACAAGGGCAACATCGACCTGGTGGATCTGGAGGCCAAGGCTCAGACCCACGCCGCCTCCCTGGCGGCGGTGATGGTCACCTACCCCTCCACCCATGGGGTGTTCGAGCCCGGCATCCGCCGTCTCTGCGACGTGATCCACCGCCATGGAGGTCAGGTCTATCTCGATGGGGCCAACCTCAACGCCCAGGTGGGCCTGGCCAAGCCGGGCCTCTACGGCGCCGATGTGTGCCACCTCAACCTGCACAAGACCTTCTGCATCCCCCACGGCGGCGGCGGCCCCGGAGTGGGGCCCATCGGGGTGGCCGCTCACCTGGTGCCCTTCCTGCCCGGTCAGGCCCAGGGCATCGGCGCGGTGGCGGCGGCCCGCTGGGGCAGCGCCGGCATCCTGCCGATCAGCTGGATGTACATCCGCATGATGGGGGGCGCGGGTCTGCGCCAGGCGAGTGCCGTGGCCCTGCTGGCGGCCAACGTGATCGCCGAGCGCCTGGAGCCCCACTACCCCGTGCTCTTCCGGGGACCGGGCGGGCGGGTGGCCCATGAATGCATCCTCGATCTGCGGCCGCTCAAGCGCAGCGCCGGTCTGGAGGTGGATGATCTGGCCAAGCGCCTGATGGACTACGGCTTCCATGCCCCCACCGTGAGCTGGCCCGTGGCCGGCACCGTGATGGTGGAGCCCACCGAGAGCGAATCGCTCGCGGAGATCGATCGTTTCTGCGATGCCCTGATCGCGATCAGGGCCGAAACTGCGGCGATCGAGGCTGGCCAGGTGGACCCCCTGGACAATCCGCTCAAGCGGGCGCCCCACACCCTGGCGGCCGTCACGGCCGACGACTGGGGCCGTCCCTACAGCCGGCAGCAGGCCGCTTTCCCCGCCGGGGAGGGCCAGCACGCCGCCAAGTTCTGGCCGGCGGTGGCCCGCATCGACAACGCCTACGGCGACAGGAATCTGGTCTGCACCTGCCCATCGGTGGAGGAGCTGGCGGCGGTACCCCTGGGGGCGGTTCCGGAAGGGGTAGCCACGGCACCAGCCCTGGCTGGCCATGGGCGTTAAGATCCCGCCAAGATGATCAATCCACAGGTTTTCTTTTGAATCCAGGGGTTGCATCTTTCCACTGATCTGTGAGAAATGCGGCCGGAAGTTCCGGTTCCGCTGCTCCTTCCGATCCGCCCATTGGCCACGCCGACCCATCCATGAACGGCAACAACGACGACACTTCCGGTCCTGCGGCCATTCGTCGCCTGGTGAGGGCCGATGCCCAGTCGGCCAGTCAGCCGGGATCGCCGTCCAGGCCGGGTCCGTCCCTGCCGGCCGTGCCCAACGCCCTCGTCCATTCCCATGACCGGGGAGAGATTTTCCACGAAGAGGGCACCAATGTGCTGCGGGTTCCCTTCGGGGTGCGTCAGGCCAAGCGCCTTCGCAGCGAGCGCCCGGAGCGTTGGGCCACCGTGGTTCTGACGTTCCAGGCTGCCGGCGGCCCCACCCCCACGCCACCCCAGGCGGCCTGAATGCTGGGGGCTGGGGGCTTGGCTCCGGCTTGTCTCAGGCGGCCCGGGTGAGGCGCCAGTCGACCAGGGCCTTCACATCCGCCAGAGAGCTGGCGGGGGTGCGGAACGGCAGCACCGGCATCGGACTGCGCTCAGGCCGCACCAGCCAGGTGAGATCGGCCTGGGGCATCAGCACGAAGCCGCGGTAGCGAACGATCCAGCGCTTGGGTTCCAGGTCGGGGACCACACGCAGGGCAGGGGCGTAGGGATCGTGGGTCGCCATGACCAGGCGTGCGATGGAACATTGGAATCCATTGCAGGGCCAGGGCTGATCAGGCGCAGCATCACAGGCTGCCTTTCCGAAAATCGGTCATGATTTGTCATGAATTGCCGGTCGTGCGGTCAGAAGCGGGAGCCCGGTTGCTTCAGAAACGCCAGTTCCCCGGCGCTGGAACTGCGCCCAAGGGCCTCGTTGCGGTGCGGGAAGCGCCCGAAACGGGCGATCACATCCCGGTGGCGGCGGGCAAACGCCGAGGTTTCGGCATCACTGAAGCGCTCGAACAGCTCCAGCCCCTGCTCCTGGATCGCCAGGTCCTCGCTGTGCATCAGTGGCATCAGCCAGAACTGGCGCCGCCCGCGCTGGGGTTCGGCTTCGATCCAGCCCATGGCGAGGGCCCGCAGGCTCAGCTCGAGGGCCGCGGCATCCCCGGCGAAGGCCCCGGGCTTCCCGCGCCAGAGCTGCCTCGGCAGTTGATCGAGCAGCAGCACCAGCGCCAGTGCTGAGGCGGGATCGTCTGCCCACTGCCGCAGCTGACCGGCCAGGGCCTGCTCGCAGAGCGCCCCGAAGCGCTCGCGTACCTGCTGATCGAAGGCGGGATCCTTGCGGAACCACTGAACCGGCTGGCACTCCTCGAACCAGAAGTTCAGCAGATCGTGGGCGCCCGGCCCGCTCATGCCAGCTCGAACAGCAGCAGATCGGTGCCGGCAGCCCTGGCCGTGAGCGCCCCTGATCCCGCAGCCAGGAAGCCGAGGCCATCACCGGCCTCCAGGGGCTGGGTTCCATCCGGGCCGTTGAGCTCCACGGCCCCAGCGATCAGCTGCAGCCAGGCCTGGCGCCCCGCCGCCAGGGGCAGCTCCAGGCTGACGCCTTCGCCGGGCTGGGCCCGCCACAGCCGCACCGGCCGGTGGATCGCCATGGCGCCCTGTGTCTGCTGGGGATCGAGCAGAAGGGTCCAGTCGTCGCCGATGGTGAAGGCCTTCTGCTCGTAGGCCGGCTTGATGCCGCGGCTGCTGGGCTCGATCCAGATCTGCAGCAACCGGCAGGGTCGTCCCGATTCATTGATCTCGCTGTGGACCACCCCGGTGCCGGCGCTCATGCGCTGCACCTCCCCCACCCTCAGCACGGCGCCATGGCCCATCGAATCGCGGTGGCTGAGCTCCCCCTCCACCATCACCGTGATGATCTCCATGTCGCTGTGGGGATGCATCCCGAAACCACGGCCAGGGGCGATGGTGTCGTCGTTGATCACCCGCAGAGGGCCGTAGCCCATCCAGGCAGGGTCGTAGTGGTGGCCGAAGCTGAAGGTGTGCCAGCTCTCGAGCCAGTCGAGCTGGCCATGAAAGCGCTCGGCCGCTGGCCGCAGCAGCGTGTCGTGGCGAGGGGTGGTGGTGGTCATGGCAGGGCGGGGTAGTCGGTGTATCCGGCAGGACCGGGGCTGTAGAAGGTGGCGGGATCGGGGCTGTTGAGCGCCGCGCCGCGCCGCAGGCGCTCGGGAAGGTCGGGGTTGGCCAGGTAGGCGGTGCCGAAGGCCACGGCATCGATTCCACCCGCACCGATGGCAGCATTGGCCTCGCTGGCGCTGTAGCCCATGTTGGCGATCAGGGTGCCGCTGAAGCGCTCGCGGATGGGGGTGAGCACATCCCCCTGCTGCTGGCCGAGGAAATCGCCCCGCATCACGTGCAGAAAATCGAGGCCTGTGCTGCTGAGCCGCTCGGCCAGCCAGCTGGAGAGCCCGATCGGATCGGAATCGACCATGGCGTTGTAGCTGTTGAGCGGCGAGATGCGCAGCCCCACCAGATCGGTCTCCGCCCGCACGGCCTTGATCACCTCAAGCAGCAGCCGGGCCCTGTTCTCCAGCGGCCCGCCGTAGGGACCTGTGCGGTGGTTGCTGCCATCGCGCAGGAATTCATCGAGCAGGTAGCCGTTGGCCCCATGCACTTCCACACCGTCGAAACCGGCGGCGATGGCATGGCGGGCGGCGAGGCGGAAGCCCTCCACGATGGCGGGCAGCTCGTCGTCGGCCAGCTCCCGTGGCACCACGTAGGGCTTCTTGCCCTCGGGGGTGTGGATCTCGTCGCCGCTGATGGCGATCGGGCTGGGGGCCACCGGCTGACGGCCGCCATTGAGGAGCGGATGGCAGGCGCGGCCCCCATGCCAGATCTGCAGGACGATCCGACCGCCGGCGTTGTGGACCGCCTCGGTGGTCAGCCGCCAGCCCTCCACCTGGGCGGCGGAGTGGATGCCGGGCTCACGGATGAACGCCGAATGGCCCTCCATCGCCATGGTGGCCTCGGCGATGATCAGCCCGGCTGAAGCGCGCTGGGCGTAGTACTCCGCCATCAGCGCCCCGGGCACGTGATCCTGTTCGGCCCGCGAGCGGGTGAGGGGAGCCATCAGCACCCGGTTGGGCAGCTCCAGTGGGCCGAGCCGCAAGGGAGTGAACAGGTCGGCCATGGGGGAACAAGCGGGTGTCGGTGATGAGTCCGGCACTCAGGCGGCCGGTGATCGATTCAGGCCGGCGATCAGGCCGCCAGCAGCTCCGGCTCGCGGTAGGGCTCGAAGCTGGCTTTGCGGACCCCGCAGATCGGGCATTCCCAGTCGTCGGGGATGGCCTCGAAGGGGGTGCCGGCGGCGATGCCGGAGTCGGGATCGCCGATGGCGGGGTCGTAGATCATCGAGCAGACCTTGCAGATCCAGAGGCCGGGCAGTGGTTCACTGGCCTCACCGGCCTTGCCCTCACCGGAGAGGGCCTTCAGGGCGATGCCGTAGCGGTCGGCATGGTGGTGCTCGATGGGGGTGAGGAAGCCGAAGTTGCTGGCGGCCTTGCGGAAGACTCCGGCGTGCTCGGTTGATTCGGCGATCTGCTCGTTGAATTCGGCTTCGGCCGTGGCGTCCCGTTCGGCGCGGGCGGCGGCGGCGAACTCCGGATACATGGTGGTGTACTCGTAGGTTTCGCCTTCGATCGCCAGCTCCAGGCAGCGCGAGAGCACCTGCTGCTTCTGCTCGTCGCTGAGGGAGGCGGGATCCGCCACCACCAGCTCGGGATGGAGCAGGCGGAAATGGGCGAAGGCGTGCTCGGTTTCCTGGGCGGCGGTGTCGCGGAAGAGGCGGGCCAGCTCGCCATGGCCGAGCTTCTTGGCCACATCGGCGAAGAACAGGTATTTGCGGTTGGCCATGCTCTCGCCGCCGAAGGCGGCTTCGAGGTTGGCGCTGGTGACGGGGTTGGAGAGATCCATGGACACAGAGGAGCTGGTTGGCCGGTCTCCCCACACCTTAGCACTAAGTCGGACTGACTATGAGTTAGCTGGATCAGTAGTTGGCCCCGCTGCGCCGCTTATGCACGGCCGTCGTGCCCGTGGGATCCAGCACGGCGCCGTGGCTCACGACGGCGTAGATCAGCCAGTGGTCCCCGCACTCCATCCGCTGGCTCACCCGGGCCTCCAGCCAGGCCAGGGCCTCCGGCAGCACCGGCTGGCCTCCGGGACTGCTCTCCAGCTCCAGCCCCGCGAAACGGTCTGCACCGGGGGGAAAGGGTTGCAGGAACTGCTTCATCGGCCCGCTTTCCCGCCCGGCGGCCAGCACGTTGAGGGCGAACGCATCGCCCACGTGCAGCAGCGCTTCGACGGCGCGGTCCCTGGCCACCGCCACCGTGACGCCCGGCGGGCTGAAGCTGGCCTGGCTGACCCAGCTGGCCACCATCGCCCCCGCCAGGGCGTTCTCCCCTTCCCCCTTGCGGGTGGTGAGGACACAGAGGGAGCCCACCACGCGCCCGAGCGCCAGCACCGCCGGGTTGCTGCGGCTTTCGTTCAGGCCACCGCCGGCCACCCGCTTCTGGCGCTTCTGGCGCTGCTGCAGGTCTCGCCCCAGGGCCGTGCCGGTCTCCTCCAGCCGTTTGAGGGTGGCGCCATCGGGGCTGAATTTGACCCGGATCGGCTCGAAGGCGAAGCGGAAGCCGCCGTCGCGCAGCTTGCTCTCGAGCAGATCGATGGCCTCGCCACTCCAGCCGAAGCTGCCGAACACGCCCACTGGCTTCTCGCGGTCGCCCTCCGCCAGCAGCGTGCCCAGGGCGGAGACGATCGGTGTGGGGGCATGGCCCCCGAGGGTGGGGGAGCCGATCATCAGCGCGTCGCAGCCGCGGATCGTCTGCAGGAGCTGCTCAGGGGGGGCGAATTCACAGTTCAGGCTCTCGACCCGGACCCCTGTGCGCGCCACCCCCTGGGCCAGGGCGTCAGCGATGGCAGCGGTGTTGCCGTAGGCACTGGCATAGAGCAGGGCCACCGAGAGCTGGGCCTTCTCCTGGCTCTCACCCCAGCGGCGGTAGTCGGCCAGCAGGCTGCGCCAGCTTTCGCTGATCGCCGGGCCATGGCCCGGCGCAATCGTTCGGATCGCCAGCTCATCGAGGCGGTCGACCACCGTTTCCACCTGGCGGGCCATCGGCGCCATCAGGCAGTCGTAGAAGTAGCGGCGATCCTCCTCCGTGCTGTCGCGGTTGGCCTCGGCCCAGCTCTCGCTGCAGCGGTGGGCGGCGAAGAACTTGCCGCTCATCAGCAGGCCGCTGTGCTCCTCGAAGGCCACCAGGGCACTGGGCCAGCGGGGGGTGGGGGTGGGAATCAGGGTGAGCCGGAACCCGTTCGCCAGCTCCCGGCTCACCTCCTGCTTGATCACATCGATCGGCGGGAGGGGTGGCAGCGGGGGCTCGGCCACCGCATCGGCGGCGGTGGGCTTGCGCTGGCTCCAGAGCTCATCGAGCAGCCGGGCGCCGGCGTTGGAGGCCACCAGCATCAGGGCCGGCCAGCGCAATGCCAGCTGGTGCAGCAGCGCCACCCGGTTGGGGTTGAGGTGGCCGACCACAACCTTCAGCGCAGCGTCGGCCGGTACCAGCTCCGCGAGCTGCTCCAGGAATGGCGCAGCGAAGGAGGCCCCCGGCGGATGCACCAGCACTGGTGGCACAGTGCCCCCCCCGGCGCTGACGCCGGCTGAGAACAGAAAGGCGTTGGCGGTGGTGCCCCGCTCCAGGCCGTACTCCACCTCGAAGCGCAGGCGCTTCGGGCTGAGGCCCCTCAGGCAGACTAGGCCGGTCTCGACCGGCAGCACGATGACACGCCGGTCGGCGCCCGCGGCAGGGGCGGTGGGTGCGGCGGCAGAGGAGGCGGCCATCAGTAGTGGTTGCCCACCTTGCGGTGGTGCACAGCGGTGGTTGCCTCACTGTCGGCCACGGTGCCCTCCTCCACCTCGGCGTAGATGATCCAGTGGTCGGGGCCCTCCATGCGCTGGGCCACCCGGCAGCCCAGGTAGGCCAGGGCATCGCCCAGCACGGGACCGCCCGCTGAGACCCCATCGAGGGTGGAGACGCCGGCGAAACGATCGGCCCCGGGGGGGAAGCGCTTGAGGAAATGGCGCAGCAGCTCCTGGTGGTTGTCGTCCCGCAGGATGTTGAGCACGAAGCGGTCGCCCACCTGCATCAGGGCCTCGATCGCCCGGTCCTTGGCCACGGCGATCGAGATGCCGGGAGGATCGAAACTGGCCTGGCTCACCCAGCTGGCCACCATCGCGCTGCTGCGTTCCCCCTGGCGGGCGGTCACGATGTAGAGCCCGCCGCTGAGGCGCCCGAGGGCCTTGTCGAGGTCGCCATCGAGCGATTTCATCGCGGCGATCGTGCGGGCGCGGGTGAGCAGCTGGCCCAGGTCGGTGCCGGCTTCTTCGCAGCGCTGGTAGTCGTTGCCGTCGGGCACCTGGCGAATGCGCAGGGGCTCGAAGGCCTCCTTCTGCCCAACGCTGCGTAGCTGGGCGGCAACGCTGTCGATCGGCTGGTCGTTGCCACCGTAGGCGTCATAGACCGCCACCCATTGCTTGGGCTTGAGGGCGGCCAGCAGGGTGCCGATCGACTGCTGCAGATCGGGGTCCGGCTTCGACGGCCAGGTGGGCACCACCACGGCGCTGGCTTCACCCACCAGGGCGGCCAGTTCCTGGGCGTCGGTGGCGCGCAGATCCACCAGCTGCACCTGGGCCTCGGCCTTGCCGATGCCACGGGCGATGGCCTGGCTGAGGCGGTCGCAGAAGCCGTACTGGCTCACATAGCAGACGGCGGCATAGGTTTCGCCGGCGCTGCGCTGGCTGCTCCAGTCGCGGTAGTCGCCGATCCAGAGGCCCAGGTGATCGCGCAGGAGCGGCCCGTGGCCTGTGGCGATCATCCGGATCGGCGGCAGGGCGTCCATGCGTTTGAGAGCCTGCAGCACGCTGCGGGCATTGGGGCCCATCAGGCAGTCGTAATAGAAGCGGAAATCGGGAGCGATGGCGCCGGGATCCACGTCGTAGATGTCGTCGCCGCAGAAATGCAGCCCGAAGGCATCGCAGGTGTAGAGGATGCCGGTGCCGTGATCAAAGGAGAAGATCGTGTCGGGCCAGTGCAGGTTGGGGGCACTCAGGAACTCGAAGCGGTGCTGCACGCCGCTGGTGGGATTCACCCCCAGGTCGAGCTCTTCGCCACTCTTCACGGCCCGGCTGCGGAAGGGCCGGTGCACCTGGTCGGCCAGGAACTGGATCGCCACCTTGGAGGCCACGATCTCGATCTCGGGATTGCGCTCCAGCAGGTGACCGATCAGGCCGCTGTGGTCGGGCTCGGTGTGGGACACGATCAGGTGGTCGATCGCCAGCGGATCGATCTGCTCCTCCAGCAGCGGCAGCCAGGTGGCTTCGAACTTGAGGTGGCTGGTGTCGATCAGGGCGGTGCGCTCACCCCGCACCAGGAAGGCGTTGTAGGTGGTGCCGTTGCGCAGGCCGAACTCGATGTCGAAACGGCTGCGGTCCCAGTCAAGGGAACGGATGGTGGTGGTGTCGGGCCCGATCGCCTCGCACTGGAGCGAGAGGCGAGGGGGTGCAGCGGTGGCGACGGTCATCGACGGCGTCTGCGAAGGGGACGACTCTAGAAACGCCAGCGGAATTTCCCTGGCTCCAGAGGTGCCAAGGAGGCGCCGGGTCGATTCGGCCATCTGATGACAGCCATAGGCACGGCTTGGGCCACCGGACGCCAACACGGCCAGCCGCGGATGGAGCCGGCAAGCGCTGTGCCTTCCCCTTCAATGCGTCGATCACTGAGCCGTCAGATAACCCACGCTTATCTGTAGGATTTGCAACTCTTTGCGTAACTAGGCACCCAATGCCATCGGGATGGAATTAAGGTCTCCCGAACTTGATAATCACCAACCATGTCTCACTCCTGAGAACTCTCGATCACTCAGGGAATTCGCCCTTGGCGATCCTGCCCAAACGCGAACTCCCTTGGCAATCTGCCCTATATCCAGCGGTTGGTTGCACTGAACATCTGTCGCACTCTTTTCCCTTCCGCTCAAAACCCATGACACTCAACTGAAGAGACATCAACAGCTGGACTGTTCGTCTCAACTTTCCTGCCAGAGTCATGACCTGCAGCTGCAGTCCCCAGCACTCATCTTTGAATTGACGGGATGATCGGCGCACTAGTCACCAGAGTCAAGAGTGAGGTCAAGCCCACGCTTTAGGCCTCTCATCCCCGCCACCCACCATCGCTGAGATCCCCATGACAGGTGACTTTCCCTGACATTCTCTCAGCCCTGAGCTCCTCCCAGGTATCAAACACGGTGTGTGGCTACATTCCTACCTGTGGCGATGACAGCAGTTCCGGTGCCTGCCGGTCTGTTGCTCCGTACGAGCCGAAGCCCATCAACATGGTTGCAACCTTGGGCCGATTTCTTGCCATGACTGCTGCTCTCTCGGCTACCAAAACCACCAAAACAACAGAGGATTTGACTTGTCCGATTTCATCACACTGTTTCTTGAGCAGGTTCAGTCTCCAACGCTGGGCTTCCTGATCGGTGGCATCGTTGTCGCTGCATTAGGCAGCGAACTGGCCATTCCAGATTCGATCTACAAGTTCATCAGCTTCTTCCTGTTGATGAAGATCGGCTTGACTGGCGGTATCGCCATTCGCAATTCCAATCCCACCGAGATCTTTCTCCCGGCGCTCGCGGCTGTGGGGATTGGCATCGCGATCGTGTACATCGGTCGTTACACTCTGGGGAAGCTGCCAGGCATCAGCGTGCCTGACGCCGTGGCCACCGGTGGTCTGTTCGGCGCGGTGAGTGGCTCCACTCTGGCAGCGGTCCTGCCGCAGCTGGATTCCGCCAAGATCCCCTATGAGGCCTGGACGGCGGCCCTCTATCCCTTCATGGACATCCCGGCCCTTGTGACGGCGATCGTGGTGGCCAGTATTTACCTGAGAAAAAAGACCGGCAACGCTTCCGAGAAAGTCGAAGTATGGCCGATCATCAAGGAAAGCATGCAGAGCTCGGCCGTCACGTCGCTGCTACTGGGCGTGGCCATTGGCATTCTCACCAAGCCAGAGCCCGTCTATGAGAGCTTCTTCAATCCTCTGTTCCGTGGCTTCCTCGCGGTTCTGATGATCATCATGGGGATGGAGGCCGCCCAGCGCATGAATGAGCTGCGCAAGGTGGCCCAGTGGTTTGCCATCTATGCATTCATCGCGCCGATCGTGCATGGTTTTCTGGCATTCGGTGTCGGCCTCATCATTCACAAGCTCACCGGCTTCAGCATCGGTGGAGCGGTGGTGCTGGCGGTGATCGCTGCGTCGAGCTCGGATATCTCGGGCCCGCCAACGCTTCGCGCTGGCATTCCCTCGGCGAATCCCTCGGCCTACATCGGCGCCTCCACGGCCATCGGCACGCCAGTGGCGATCGCTATCTGCATCCCGCTGTTCATTGGGATTGCCGAGATGATGCTCGGTCGTTAAACTTTCAAAATCAAAATCAATCGGAGGCTAAGTCCATGAGTCAACAAGTTTGGAAGCTGGTGATCGTTGGGGAGGAAATCCTCTCCAAGAAACTCATCAAGCTGATCAAGGCGGCAGGTGCTACCGGTTACACCGTGAATGCAGCTGGCGGTGAAGGGAGCCGCAATGTGCGCTCCACGGGAGAACCCAGCGTGTCACACACCCTCTCCAATGTGAAAATCGAGGTGCTCACCGGCACCCGCGAGCTGGCCGACAAGATCACCAACGATATCGCGGCTAAGTTTTACGCGGACTACTCGATCATCACTTATATCTACCCGGTGGAAGCCCTGCGCGATCACAAGTTCTGATCTGATCTGATCTGATCTGATCCGAGCTGTTTTGTGCCCCCGGCTGTGTGCTTGCGCATGGCCGGGATTTTTCGTTTCAGATTGTCTTGACGGCGGTGGGCCGCGCATACGCGGTGGTGATGTTCAGGGATTGCACAGCGGGCAGTGCTGCGGATCGGCCTCAGCCAGTCCATCCGGGCGGGGGTGCTCTTCAGTGTGGGAGCAGCTGACGCAGCCGAACCGCTCGCGGTGCATCAGGGGCGTGGGCATGCTGCACCAGCCGCAGGGCAGACCCGGCAGCACGTCAACCCGCCCCCAGCCCGGGGCCGCGCAGGCGGGGCAAGCGGAGGCGATCCGGCGCGCCAGCCTGGTGGCCAGGACCCGCAGGGAGACCATGCGTGTGGGGTTGCGGTGGGCTCGCATGTCGGTCTCCACCTGGGCCCGGCCGTTGCTGGAGGCTGCTGCTGCGGCGTCGATCGCTCCGGCCAGTTGCTGGTGATCAGGCAAGTCTTTGAACAGAAGTGTTTCGGCACCACTGCAGGGGTGCTCCGGGCGCACGATCAGGCCATGGGCGGGGAAGCCCACCTGTGCGAGCCAGCCCTCCAGCTCCGCCGACTCTGCGGCGAAGCGGTGATTGAAGTTGGTGCGCCGGGCGATCAGCCGCTCCCAGATCTCCAGACCGCGATCCTGATCCAGGAACACCATCACTTCCAGGCCGGCGGCGAGGAAGGGCATCCCTGGGTGGGGGCCGAAGCTGCCCTCACTGGCAAGGCCCAGTGGCAGGCCGAGAGACTCCATGCCCAGCCTGGCCTTGTGGAGGCAGGCTTGCTCGGCGCCGCGTGCGCGCAGCACCCGCCCGTCGAAGCTGCCCAGCTGATCGGTGTCGAGTCCCCTCGGGAGCTCCAGCTCCAGGCCAAGCAGGGAGCGGAAGGGGCGTGCAATGGCCCGCTCTTTGCCATGCATGGTGGCCAGGGCGACCTTGCTCCCGAGATAACACTCCATCACGGCAGGCGGATTTCAGCTGGAATCCATGGATTGGGCAGTACCAACCTAAGGAAAAGCACCATATCCAGAGTACGAGCTTGTGGCGGCAGCGACGAGAGCCTGCGGTTTGGCGTGATTGATTGACCGGACTTATCGCTGACATACGCAATCCTTCCGGATGGCAAGGCCCAGGCGCCATTCCTTGCCTTTAAGGTCTTTCGACCGCCGCAACGGTGACCCCATGCTCCATCCTTGAGGCCCCCGATTCGGCCGTTGGTGTTCTCACCATGTGAGCCGCTTTCCCTAGGTATTACTCACACTTCAATGTCCTTTGCAGATCGACATCCTGTCGATCTGCCGTTTCCCTTCGCCGTTGAATCCATGTCCAAGCGTCGTCAATTTCTTTCTCTGATGAGCGCAACCCTGGTCGGAAGCGTGATGCTCGGAGGTTGCCTCGGAAACCCGCCTGACACGGGAGGCGGAGGGGGGGAGACCTCCGCGCCGGTGGCTGTTGCTGACAAAGGCCTCGAGACCAAAACGATCAGCCTGGGCTTCATTCCCATCCTCGAGGCTGCTCCGCTGGTGGTGGCGGTCGAGAAAGGGTATTTCGCCAAGCATGGCCTGGAGGTGAACCTCACCAAGCAGGCCAGCTGGCCTTCCGCCCGCGACAACGTGGTGCTCGGTTCCGCCGGTGGCGGCATCGACGGTGGCCAGTGGCAGATGCCCATGCCCCAGATGATCAGCGAAGGCGCGATCACCGACGGCAAGAAGGTGCCGATGTATGTGCTGGCGATGCTGATGAGCCAGGGCAACGGCATCGCTGCCTCCAATGCCGTCAAGGACGGCAACCTCAGCGTTGACCTCAAGACCAGCTCGCCGGGCTTCTTCGATGCCTTCGCCAAGAAGAACGGCAGCAAGTTCAAGGCCTCCTACACCTTCCCGAAAGCGAACCAGGAGATCTGGATCCGCTATTGGCTCGCCGCTGGCGGCGTGGACCCCGACAAGGACGTGGAGCTGCTGACGGTACCGGCCACGGAAACCCTCCAGGGGATGAAGAACGGCACGATGCAGGCCTTCTCCACCGGCGACCCCTGGCCGTCACGGATCGTCAAGGACGGGGTGGGCTATCTGCCGGCGATCACCGCCCAGATCTGGAAGTCTCACCCCGAGGAGTATCTGGCCGTACGGGCCGACTGGGTGGACAAGCATCCCAAGGCCACGGTGGCCCTGCTCAAGGGGCTGATCGAAGCCCAGATGTGGATGGACAAGGCCGAGAACCGTGCCGAGGTGGCCAAGATCCTCAGCTCCCGCAAGTGGTACAACATCCCCGTACCGGTGCTGGAGGAGGCGCTCAAGGGCCAGTACAAGCTGGGCGCCGACATGAAGCCGGAGACCAATCCGGCCATGGGCCCCCTTTATTGGGCCAGCGATCGCGGTGTGATCTCCTATCCCTACAAGAGCCTCACCCTCTGGTTCCTGCTCGAATCGATGCGCTGGAAGTTCTATCCCGGGGTGATCGACTCGGTGGACAAGGCCAAAGCGATCAACGACAAGGTGACGCGCGAAGATCTCTGGCTTGAGGCGGCCAAGGAACTGGGCCTTCCCGCTGCCGACATTCCCACAGGCTCCAGCCGCGGCAAGGAAACCTTCTTCGATGGCGTCACCTACGACCCGGAGAATCCTCAGGCCTACCTCGACAGCCTGAAGATCAAGAAATGATCGTGCTCCTGGAGCTGCAAGCTCCCGGAGTCTCTGATTGCACGCATATCCAACCGCTCTCATCTCACTGAGGGTCCACAGCCTGATCTCGGCGGCTGTGGACCGTACACCTTCCCACTCATCGTTCTACGGAGCATTCCATTCATGGTTCCCACTTCACAGCGCCGCCCGGGGGTTGCCTCCAATCCGCTGGGATGGCTCACCCGGAGCTCCGGCACCTGGCTACCGCCACTCCTGGGTACCGGCGGGTTCATTTTGCTCTGGCAGATTCTCTCATCGGCCGGGGTGATCGCCCTGCCCGCTCCCTCCAGCCTGTTCACGGAGGAACGCACCCGCACCCTGATCTTCTATCCCTTCTACGATCGCGGTGGTCTCGATAAAGGCCTCTTCTGGCAGACGATGGCCAGCCTGTCGCGGGTGGCCCAGGGCTACACCCTTGCCGCGCTGGTCGGCATCGCCGTGGGCATCACGATCGGTCTCAAGCCCACGATCAACCGCGCCTTCGACCCCCTGTTCCAGTTCCTGCGCATGGTGGCGCCACTGGCCTGGGTGCCGATCGCCCTGGTGCTGTTTCAGAAGAACCAGCCGGCGGCCATCTTCGTGATCTTCATCACCGCGATCTGGCCGATTCTGATCAACACCGCAGAAGGCGTGCGTCAGATCCCCCAGGACTACCGCAATGTGGCTCTGGTGCTGCAGATGTCGAGCCGGCGCTTCTTCACCAAGGTGCTGATTCCTTCCGCCCTCCCCTACATCTTCACCGGCCTGCGCATTTCGATCGGTCTGGCCTGGCTGGCGATCATCGCCGCTGAGATCGTGATGCCCGGCACCCTGGGGATCGGCTTCTTCATCTGGGATGCCTACCAGCAGAACTACGTGGGCGAGATCGTGCTCGGCGTGATCTGGATCGGTGCCATCGGCCTGGTGCTCGATCGCCTGATGGCCTGGCTGCAGACCCGCATCTCCCCAGGCCAATGATGTCGTTTCCATTCTCCGCTTCGCCCCCGCGGTTCGCCTACGCCCTTCTGCACAGGATCCAGCCATGACCACAACTCCAGCGCCATCCCTGGTGGATGTGCGGGCTATCGACAAAAGCTTCGCCCTCAAGGGCGGCGGCATTTATCTGGCCCTGCAGGGCATTGATCTGCAGATTCGCAAAGGCGAGTTCATCTCCCTGATCGGTCACTCCGGTTGCGGCAAGTCGACCCTGCTGAACATGATCGCCGGGCTCGATCTGCCCACGGAGGGCACGGTGCTGCTCGATGGCGAAGCCATCAAGCGCCCCGGTCCCGACAAGATGGTGGTGTTCCAGAACTACTCCCTGCTGCCCTGGCTCACGGTGCGGGAGAACATCGCGCTGGCGGTGGATGAGGTGATGGGCAAAATCAGCTCCAGCGAGCGCGATGCCCTCGTGCAGGAGCACATCGACATGGTGGGGCTCGGCCCGGCGGCCACCAAGCTGCCGTTGCAGCTCTCCGGCGGTATGCGCCAGCGGGTGGCAATCGCCCGGGCCCTGGCGATCCGGCCCAAGCTGCTGCTGCTGGATGAACCCTTCGGCGCCCTCGATGCGCTCACCCGGGGGAATCTGCAGGAGAAGCTGATGCAGATCTGCAACGAGCACGAGCTCACCGCGGTGATGGTCACCCACGACGTGGACGAGGCGGTGCTGCTCTCCGACCGCATCGTGATGCTCACCAACGGCCCCGGCTCGGGCATCGGCGGCATCCTCGAGGTGGACATTCCCCGGCCGCGCGCCCGCCTGGAGGTGGTGCACCACCCCAGCTACTACAGCCTGCGCTCGGAGATCATCTACTTCCTCAACCGTCAGAAGCGGGTGAAGCAGTGGCGCGCCCGGCCCCACCAGGTGGTGGCCCGCCATGGGCTGGAAAAGGTGAACCTGGATCTGGGCTTCCTGCCCCTGGCCGCAAGCGCCCCGCTGGCGGTGGCCGAGGCCCATGGCCTGTTCACCAAGCATGGCCTCGATGAGGTGAGCCTGATCCGCGAAACCAGCTGGCGCGGCATCGTCGACGGGCTGGTGGACGGCACCCTCGACGCCTCGCTGATGCCGGCGGGCATGCCCACCTGGATGACGGCCGGCGGTCATGGCGGGGCGCCCCTGCCGATCGTGACGGCGCTCACCCTCAGCCGCAACGGCAACGGCATCACCCTGGGCCGCCGCCTGGCGGAGCAGGGGGTGCACACGGTGGAGGACTACCGCGCCTACCTCAAGAGCCATGAGCGCGAGCCCCACACGATGGGGATCGTGCACGAGGCCTCGATGCACAACCTGCTGCTGCGCTACTGGCTGGCGGCGAACGGCATCGACCCCGACAAGGACGTGCACCTGCAGGCCCTGCCGCCGGCCCAGATGCTCGCCGACCTCAAGGACGGCAGCATCGACGGCTACTGCGTGGGTGCCCCCTGGCTCGACCGGGCCATCCGTGATGGCCATGGCATCGCTGTGGCGGGCGACCTGGCGATCTGGCCCGGCCACCCCGGCAAGGTGCTGGGGCTGCGCGAAGACTGGGCGATCGCCTATCCCAACACCCACATCGCCCTCACCAAGGCACTGCTCGAGGCCTGTCGCTACTGCGCCGATCCCGCCCACTGGGGAGAGCTCAGCGAACTGCTCAGCGATCGCCGCTATCTGGGCATCAAGCCGGAGCTGATCCGCTTCAGTGAGGCCAGCGCCGACGTGGACCGGGGCGGACCGGAGAGCGAGAGCGCTGTGCCCCATCACCTGTTCTTCGGAGAGGGACTGAACCGCCCCAGCCGCACCGAGCACCTCTGGATGATGACCCAGATGGCCCGCTGGGGTGAGATCCCCCTGCCGCGCAACTGGGTGGAGATCCTCGAGCGCGTGTGCCAGGTGGGAGTGTTCAGCACGGCGGCGCGCGAGCTGGGCCTCGATGCAATCAGTTATCAGCGCCAGGGCATCGAGCTGTTCGACGGTCAGTCGTTCAATGCCGACGACCCGATCGGCTATCTGAACGCGCAGACGATCAAACGCGATTTCAGCATCGCCGAGATCCCGCTGGCGCCACCCCGGCGCGGTTGAGGCCACGCGCCAATGGGGCCCTGCGGCCCAGGTTGGCGCTTTCTGCGACTTGCTCGCGATTTCTTTCGGCTCGAGTTTTCCTTCAGCTCCTCATTCCTCATCGAGACCCTCCATGTCGACTCTGATCCAGCCTGCCCCGATGGGAGCACCGGCCTCGGCGGCACCTCCGCCGGGCGACGCCTTTCTGCGCTTCGAGAACGTCAGCAAGGTGTATCCCACCCCCAATGGCCCCTTCACGGTGCTCGATGGCATCGACCTGGCGGTGAACCAGGGGGAGTTCATGTGCGTGATCGGCCACTCCGGTTGCGGCAAATCCACCTTGCTGAACATGGTGTCGGGCTTCGCCACTCCCAGTGATGGCCAGGTGGTGCTGCACGGCAACAGGATCACCAAGCCCGGCCCCGACCGGATGGTGGTCTTCCAGGGCTATGCCCTGCTGCCCTGGTTCACCGCCTACGAAAATGTGTATCTGGCGGTTGATTCGGTGAAGCCGGATCTGTCGGCCCGGGAGAAGAAGGAGATCACCCGGGAGCACCTGGCCATGGTGGGGCTCACCGAAGCGGCCGAGAAAAAGATCCTGCAGCTCTCCGGTGGCATGAAGCAGCGGGTGGCGATCGCCCGGGCCCTGGCGATCCGGCCGGAGGTGCTGATCCTCGATGAACCCTTCGGGGCCCTCGACGCCATCACCAAGGAGGAGCTCCAGGAGGAGCTGCTGACGATCTGGAACACCCAGAAGTGCACCGTGCTGATGATCACCCACGACATCGACGAGGCGCTGTTCCTGGCTGATCGCCTGGTGATGATGACCAATGGCCCGGCCGCCAGGATCGGCGAAATCATGGACATCAGATTCCCGCGGCCGCGCAACCGCGAGGAGATCATGGAGGATCCGATCTACTACGACATGCGTAACCAGGCGCTGGATTTCCTGTACAGCCGCTTCGCCCACGACGACACGGCGGACTGACAAAAAAGCCCCGGCCGTAAGGCCGGGGCTTGTTCAGCTCTCCTCGTGTCGACTCCAACGGGGGTCTGGTTCAGTCGACCCCCGATTCCGTTCAGCTCTCCACTTTCACCACCACCGTGCTGTGGGTCTGGGCCTTGGGGGCCGTCACGGTGAGCAGGCCATCGCGGTAGCGGGCTTCGATGGCGTCCCGCTGCAGGCCGGCTGCAAAACGGAAGCTGCGGCTCCAGGTGCCATAGCGGAATTCGCTGTGGATGGGGCCGGTGTCCTTGGCCTCCTTGGCGTCGTTGTTGTCGACGGTGCTCTGGGAGCGGCGCTCAGCACTGATCAGCAAGGTGCGGTCGGTGGCCTTGACTTCGATCGAATCCTTGTCGACTCCGGGCAGTTCCAGCACGACGACATAGGCCTGATTGGTTTCATGCACTTCGGCGGCTGGTACACGCTCGGCCTGATTGACCTGTTGCTCCAGACGCTCGAGCAGGTCGAAGGGGGAATGGCGCAGGGTCAGCATGGTGGTGTCCTTCATCAATGTGAGTCCGGGTGGTTCCGGATCACCCGTGCAGTGAATCTGGCCGACCTCAATGAGATCCAGGAGGGCGCGAACCGTCCATTCCGGTTCGGTCTACCCGCCTGCGCCGGTCTCTACACCAGAGCTGGTGGGAGAACCGGCGCGGGGGATGGCGGCAGCCACCACCAGCTGGAGAAGGCGGCGGCCTGACCGCGGTCGTGGCCGTCGCTGTCGCGCAGAGTCCAGAGGCGGGCGCCCTGGATCACGAAGCGGCGGCCGTGGCTGTCGATGCGGATGCCGGTGTAGCCGCTGATCGCCTCCAGGGCCCGGGCGCTGGCCAGCAGGCGTGCGCGGCCGGCACGCTCGGCGGGCTCGGCCGTGAGCCGGGAGGGAAGGCCCACCATCTCTGCCCAGGGGCGGCGCCAGAGCGTCAGGGCCGAGCGGTTGGCGTAGATCAGGCGGGGATCGTGGTCAGGCCGGTCCGCGCTGCCGTCGTGGGCGAGCACCACGGTGGCTGCCGCGAACAGCTCCTGGGCCCGCTGGCGGGCTTCAGCAGGGGCCGGTGCCGCCGCCGTCGTTGTGGCGGAGGCGATCAGGGGCCGGCCGAAGGCCCGCTGGTGAGAGGCCAACAGCCAGCTGGCCCGCTCGATGGCGGCTGGGGTGAGCCAGGGTGCCTCGGCGAGGAGTGAGCCGGCCTCAGGCTCAGGCAGCAGCATCGCCATTGGTGCCACCCATGGCCTGGGCCAGGGCTAGCTGGCTCACCCGGCTGGCCTGGGCCTGCAGCCGGCCCAGGAAGAGGCGGTTCGCCTCGGGGAAGAGGGGTTCGTGGGCCAGGGGCAGCTCACCGGCTTCATCGAGCCCGCTCTCCCCCTCCATGGCTGGAGTGATCACCACCAGATCCGGATCCAGGGCTGAGGCGTACGACCACCAGCGGCTCGGGTCGCTCACGGCTGGGTGGACGGGGTGCGGCACGTGAACGGCGGCCCGGCGCTTGCCGCCTGCGGCTGCGGCCAGCTGCTTCCGTCGGCGCTTGGCCAGGTCGGAGAGCAACTGGGTTCTGGAGCGGCCGCGCAGCTGGAAGAGCACGAAGGGGTCTTCGCTGAAGCGATCACCCATCAGGTAGTAAACGGCGCTGACGTGCTTGCAGGGGTTGGCCTTGTCGGGGCAGCTGCACTCGCTGCGCACCTCCTGGAGCTTGAAGGGAAACAGGCGGCGGCCGCTGGCCGCAAAGGCGCGCTCGATGTCCTGGGGCATCACCCCGGCCAGCAGCTGGGCCGACCAGCGGGCCTTCTGGCCGAGGGCCTCGAGCACGTAGCCCCAGTCGTCGTCGCTGAGCACATCCAGCCAGAGTTTCACCTTGTAGGGCTCCTCCTCCGTGCCCTGCACCCGGGCATGCACCCGCCGCCCTTCGAAGCGGATCGAGAGCACGTTGCCCTCGCGCACATAGGACCAGGCGCGCTCGAGCCGTTTCTTGTAGCGGTAGGAGTTGATCAGCTCCATCCACTGCTCCACCCACCAGGGCTGGTGTCCCAGGCCCTGCTGGCCCAGCTGAGTGGTCATGGGGGAGATGGTCATGGAGAAAGTATGCCGAGGGGCCTGATCGGCGGCCGCTGATCGCCCGCTCTCGCCAGGCTGAATCCTTCCAGGAGTCTGAACATGGCCCGTGCAGCCGAGCGTCTGGCCGTCAATGTGGATGGCCCCTTTTATGTGGATGCCAGCTGCATCGACTGCGGCACCTGCTGGCAGTTCGATCCGGCCCACTTCGCTCCCGCCGGCAGCACCTCGCACGTGTGGACCCAGCCGGCCGGGGTGGAGGAGACCCGGGCGGCCCTGCTGGCGCTTCAAGCCTGTCCGGTGGCGGCCATCGGCACCACCCGGGAGCTGCTGGCACAGACTCCGGCCGATGGCTTCCCGGCCCTGGTGGCGAGCTTGCCGCGGGGGGAGGTGCACTACTGCGGCTGGGCGTCGCGCAAGAGCTTCGGGGCGAGCAGCTGGCTGATCACGCGACGGCGAGCCGATGGCAGCCCCGACAACGTGCTGATCGATTCCCCGCGCTGGAGTGCTGCCCTGGCCCGCCGGATCGAGGCCCTGGGCGGCGTGGGCCGGATCCTGCTCAGCCACCGCGACGATGTGGCCGACCACCAGGCCTGGGCCCAACGGTTCGGCGCCGGGCGCTGGATCCACAGCGCCGATGCCGATGCGGCCGCTGAGGCGGAGCACCGCTTCGATGGCCGTGAACCTCTGGAACTCGATGACGACCTGCTGGTGCTGCCGGTGCCCGGGCATACGGCTGGCTCGGTGGCGGTGCTGTTCGCCGATCAGGTGCTGTTCAGCGGCGACCACCTCTGGTGGGGGGTGGACTCGCCTGGGGTGGTGGCCTCCCGCCGCGTTTGCTGGTGGAACTGGGAGGAGCAGGTGCGATCCGTAGAGCGCTTGCTCGATCTGGATGTGCGCTGGCTGCTGCCCGGCCATGGCCGTTGGCATGCCTTCGCGGCAGTGGACTGGCGCCGGGAGCTGGAGGCAACACTGACGCGGGCGCGGGAGGGACAGGGCGGGGAACACTGAAGGTGGATCTGCGCTGAACGCATGGCTCAGGCTTCAGGCCCACGGCTGATGGATCGTTTCCGGGAGGAGATGCAGGTGAGGCATTACGCCCGGCGCACGATCACCAGCTACGCCCAGTGGGTGAAACGGTTTCTGCGCTTTCACGGGATGCGGCATCCGAGGGAGATGGGCGAAGAGGAGATCAATGCCTTCCTGTCCCATCTGGCCACGGAGGCTCAGGTGAGTGCCTCTACGCAGAACCAGGCGCTGTCGGCCTTGTTGTTTCTCTACCGGACGGTGCTGGGAGGAGATGTGGGGAACCTGGAGGGAGTGGTTCGCGCCCGGCAGCGCAAGCGATTGCCGGTGGTGCTCACGGTGGCTGAGGTGAAGGCGGTGCTGAGTCAGCTCGAAGGTGTCGAGCAGCTCGTGGCGCAGCTGTTGTACGGCAGCGGCCTGCGGCTGATGGAAGCCCTGCGGCTACGCGTCAAGGATGTGGACTGCCAAGCCCGGCAGCTGACCGTTCGCAGCGGAAAGGGTGATAAGGACCGGGTCACCGTGCTTCCAGCCAGTCTGGTGGAGCCCGTGCAGGCCCATCTGCTGGCCGTCCGGGAGATGCATCGGGCTGATCTGGCGGCCGGGTGGGGCCGTGTGATGTTGCCCATGGCACTGGGACGCAAGTATCCAACCGCAGCTTCGGAGTGGGCCTGGCAATGGGTGTTTCCACAGGCTCACCGCTGGCGTGATCAGAAGGATCGAAGCGAAGGCAGGCACCACATCGACCCATCCCTGATCCAGAAGGCCGTGAAGCGAGCAATGCTGAGCGCAGGAATCAGCAAGCAGGCCAGTTGTCACACCTTTCGGCATTCGTTTGCCACTCACCTACTGGAGCGTGGCCATGACATTCGAACCATTCAGGAGTTGCTGGGTCACAGTGACGTGAAGACCACGATGATCTATACGCATGTGCTGAATCGCGGCCCCTGCGGGGTGATGAGCCCAGCAGACCTTTTGTAGCGAAACAAACATTTAGTTCTCGGACCCGCCGAAGTTCCCGTCAGCGATGGGGCAAAGCCAGAAAGGGCCTTATGCTGCAAGGTATTTGGGCTATAGGCTTGGGACACTTGGGGTTCTTATGCGGCCAAAAGCACTGGGCAGGGGGTGGATACCGGACCCGCCGAAATACTGTT
>CALRMN020000003.1:0-248603 GCA_943369245.1 Synechococcus sp. UW140
ACGATCGTGATCGTGCCGAGGCGTGGATCCGTGGTGGCACGCAGCCCCACCAGCGGACCGGATGAGGCCCCGAAGGCTTCCACGCTCTGCTGGGTGGATGTGGTGCTCTGGGAGGTGGCGGAAATCCCCGTTCCGGCGGGCTGATCCCCGAGAGGCACGCCCTGCGACACAGCGGTGGTGATCGTGTTGGTCTTGGTGACCAGGGCGCCGAGGTTGGCCAGATAGTCGGCTGCTGAGTTGGCGGACACCTGGTTGAGGCGATAGACCTTCGACATCTGGGGTCCGATCGTCTTGCCCAGCACGTCGGAGCCCACCAGGATCGTGTTGCCTTCCTTGCGGGCCTGCAACCCGGAAGAGAGCAGCACGAAGTTGAACGCCCGCTCATAGGGTTCGCCCTGGAAGGCCACGGTCACTGGAGAAAGGCTTGGCCTGGGGCCCTGCTGGAAGCTGTTCCCAGCGGTGAACGCAGGGTCAGAGAACGCAAAGCCATACCCCCCCATCTGGGCCAGCACCATCAGCACGTCGCGGGGATTGGCGCTGCGGGTGGTCAGCGTCACGGGCGGACCGTAAAGGCTGAGGTAACCGCGGTTGCGGATCGTCATCGTGCCCACGGCGATATCGCCGGAAGGGGGCGCCACAGCACGGGGCCGCAGGGGAGGCACAAAGGACGAGGTGGGCACCCGTGCCGGCGCCCGCAGATCAAACCCGGCCGACTGGCTCATCTGCACCTGGGGAGCGTTGAAGCGCACCGTCAGATTGCGGCCATCGCTGCTCACCAACGGCGTGCCCAGGTTGCGCCCCGGCATCGGCGTGACCCTCAGCTGGAATTCCGTGCCGGTGCCGTCGAAGGTGATCGAATCCACCCCGGCATCGGTCATCGAGAGGGACTGGGGGCCGGCCTTGAGACCCCGGATCTGCTCGGTGCGCAGCTCACCCACCCACGCCTGACCCTGCATCTGCTGGCGAAGGTCGACGCCGGTGCCCGCATCCTGGATCACCAGCTCCAGGGAATCGGGCAGGCGTCGCAACTTCAGTTGCAGCCCATCCTGGCGAATGGCCGCCTGAGCCAGAACTGGGGCGGGGGTCACCGCCAGAGGCAAGGCCGCCAGAAGAGTGCCGGTGGAGGCCAGCCACAGACCGGCACGGAATCCAAGACCAACTGGGCCCATCAACGCATCCATCACGTCGGCATGTTATGGGACGTGTTCTGTAAACACCAGATGACCAAATGCGACTGTGACCACTGACTCCTCACTGGGGTGGAGCCGGAGGTGGTGCCGTGGGCTGGGGGGGCGCCGGTGGTCTGCCCGCAGTTGAGTTGGCTGCTGGCGGGGTAGCTGCAGGTGGTGAGGCCTGGGCCACCTTGGTCGGTCTGGCACCTGGGCTGGCAGCCGGCCCCTCCCCATAGAGGGCAAGGTTCAGCTTCAACACCACCTGGGGGACCCTCTGGGGCAGCATCCCAGACCTGTTGGCCACTGGCTGAGCCTGTGCAGTGACGGGTTCGAGGTCAAGGTTGAGATCGCTCTGGGCGACCAGCAGGCTGAGACGCTCCAGCCTGCGCATGAACACCAGCAGGTTCGGATAACGGCCACGGGCGCTCAGTAAGAGGGTGGTCCTGGTCAAGCCATCGGCTTCAAGGGGATCCGGGGGGGGGGCATCGTCCTTGTCCTTGCCACCTCCAGGCGCTGGGGCAGGCGCCGGTTTCCCACCGGCGGCAGGTTGACCACCAGCCGGCGCGGATGCGGCCGTGGGGGCCGCCACGGGTTCGAACACATCAAGCTGAACGCCGGTGGCCGTCGCCTCCCGGTTGAGCTGGGCGAGAAAGGTGCTGATCTGGCCACTGCCGGCGATCAACTTCAGCAGGCTGGAGCGCTGCCCATCCACCTTCTTGACCTGATCAAGCTGGCGCACCCTCTGGGCTCGCAGCAACGGCAGCCGCTCGCTCATGCCCCGCAGCTCATCGAGCTGGAGCTGATTGCGGCGCACCTGATCCCAGGGTTGAAACACTCCCAGGAGGGCCACCAGGCCGGCCACCAGCGCCCCAGCCGCCACAGGCAGGCCGATCAGCAGACCATTGCGCAGAATCAGGGACCGGGGCGGAGCGCCCTGCTGAAGATTGGTCATGGCAGCAAACCCTCCTTCTGCAGAAGCTCCAGGCGACGGGCCATCCCCCCAGCACCCAGTTCCTGCAGTTGGGTCAACCGGGCCGAACTGGACGGTGGAGGGCTGAAAGCCGCACTGATTTCAAACTCCACCAAGCCGCTTTCAGGGCCCTTGCCGGGCTTGCTCGCGTCAGTGTCGTTGCGGATGGCACGGCCAAGGTTCACGCTGGCCGGATCGATCAGTGGGGAGGATTTCAGGCGCAGAACAAGCGCGTTGATCCGCTCGAACGCTCCTGGATCACCGGTGCGGCCTTTG
The DNA here is from genome assembly GCA_943369245.1 of Synechococcus sp. UW140. Lineage (GTDB taxonomy): Bacteria > Cyanobacteriota > Cyanobacteriia > PCC-6307 > Cyanobiaceae > Regnicoccus_A. The sequence continues at coordinate 2,419 of CALRMN020000003.1, forward strand.
ATCTGAAGATCGTCCTTGCCCACCTGCAGTGAGGTGAGCTGCAACGCAATCGGAGTACGGCCAGCCAGGTCGGTCATCAGTGCCGAACCTGATCGCACCGCCACCAGGCCGTTCACCAGCTCGGCATTTCCCTTGCTCTTGAGCTCCACAGCAGCCCTGTCAGCAGCGAGTGCCGCTTCGATCGTCTCCACCTGGTACCTCACCGGCGCCAGGCGCGTGAGCTCCTGCTCCAGCAGCAGTCCCTGCAGCTTCAGCACCATGGCGACACCCAGGCTGGCCAGCACGATGGCACCGCCGATGGCCGAGCCGATCAGCAGAAGTCGCCTGGCGTCTGGGGGTCTGGGCGGTTCGGCGGGAAGGCCCAGCTCCAGCCGACGCTCCCGCAGCAGATCAAGACCAGGAAGGACGGGGCTCATCGGGCCAGCTCCACCTGCATCAACCCATACAGGCTGGAGAGGGACCAACCAGGCGGTGAGCCCTCATCGCCGATTTCAGGGGACATGGCCATCCAGCCCATCGCCACTGGATCGAGGATCTCGAGCGACCACTCACTGCCATGGCGCAGGTTCTCGGCCAACAGGGGCAGGTCGGGGCTGGAGCCGGCCAGCCAGAGACGAACCCCCGTCACTGCAGGATCCAACCCGCGCCAGTAGGCCATGCACCGCTCCAGCTCGACCTCGACATCAGCCATCGCCCCCGTCCACTGCCGTTCATATTCGGGCACACCGCGGCGCAGCAACGTGAGCCGCGCTCCTCGTTCATCCACCACCAGCAAAGCCTCCAGAAGCCCGGGATCGGCACCCTCCAGCAAGGGGGCCAGAGCCCGGAGTTCGCACACCTGAGCGGCTTCCAGCCGCTCCAGCTGCACCCCGGCAATGTCGAACACCTCAATCCAGCTGAGCACGCGCTGGCGCGGGACAGTCACCAGCAGCGAAGAGCAGGGAGCGGATGCCTGCTGGCCAGCAGCCTCCAGAGGCAGCAGGCCGATGTAAGCCTGGGAGAGGTCGTAGGGGAGCCCCAGGGGGGGATCGATCTGGCGCAGGGCCTCATCCGCTGACTCGGGCCAGTCGTCGAAGGGCCACTGCACCACCTTCCAGACACAGGCGGCGGCGGGAAGCACCGCCATCACTTCAGCGCCCACCAGACCCAGTTCCACCAGAAGATCACCGATCAGGTCGCCGAGGGCCATCACCTCCTGAGGGTCACCGGCGGAGCAAGCCCCGCGCGGCAGGGGCACTCGCCTCAGCAGTTCCAGTTGAACCGGCTCGCCACGGCCCCTGGTGGTCAGCACCGTGACCGCGTCATCCTCGAGAGCCAGCCACACCCGGCGAGGGAAAAGCCGGGTTGTGAGGGGCTGAAGCTGTTCCTGAACGCCGGCAAGGACCAAATCGTCACGTCCTGGAATCCCGATGCAGCGTATCGGCCTCGCGCCGTTTGCGCACCTCCCCTGACGCCCTGTCTCCACCAGGGGACAGGGCAAGCGCTCAGCGCCAGGGCAGGCCGCTGCCCACGACTTCACTGAGATGGCTGCAACCATGGCGGTCCAGCTGATCGCCGAGGCCCTCGAGAATCGCCGGCACCAGGCCCGGACCCTGGTAAATCCAGCCCGTGTAGACCTGAATCAGAGAGGCTCCCGCCGTGAGCCGCTCCCAGGCGGCCTCGGGGGAATCGATTCCTCCAACGCCGATCAGCGGCAGGGCTGGTCCGGCTGTGGCCCGCAGGCGCCGGATCACCTCCAGAGCCCGGCCGCGCAAGGGAGCTCCGCTGAGCCCCCCTGCCTCCTCCGCAAGGGTCCTCCCACTCTGAGGCAGGCGACGGTTCTCAAGCCCCAGCCGGTTGACGCTGGTGTTCACGGCGATCACCCCGGCGAGGCCCTCCTGGTAGGCCAGGCGGGCAATCGTGTCGATGGCGTCGTCTTCAAGGTCGGGAGCGATCTTGACCAGCAGGGGCGGGCAGGCCGACAGGCGACGCAGCCGCTCCACAAGGCGCCGCAACTGCACGGCGTCCTGCAGATCGCGGAGACCGGGGGTGTTGGGTGAACTGACATTGATGACCACGTAGTCGGCCAGGGGCGAGAGCAGCTCCAGGGAGGAGGCGTAGTCGTCGGGGGCCAGCTCCAGGGAGGTGATCTTCGACTTGCCAAGATTGAGGCCCAGCACCGCAGGCCGCTGGCCCGGCGGGGGCAGGTGCTGGCGCTCCAGGTTGCGCTTGACGGCCTGGGCGCCGTCGTTGTTAAAGCCCATGCGGTTGAGCGCGGCCCGCTCCTCGGCCAGGCGGAACAGCCTCGGCCGAGGATTGCCCGGCTGGGGGTGCCAGGTGATCGTGCCCAGCTCGGCGAAGCCGAACCCGAACAGGTGCCAGATTCCCGCGGCCACCGCATTCTTGTCGAAGCCGGCAGCCAGTCCCACCGGATTGGCGAAGCGGCAACCGAAGAGGGTCTGCTCAAGGCGATGGTCGCGCCGTTGCAGCTCGGCCCCAAGGCCCGCCAGGCTGCCCGACACCAGGGGCCAGTCGCGGCGCAGGGAGGCCTGGGCCAGGGCGGCGAGGGTGAGGCTGCTGAGCTGCTCGGCATCGGCCCCTTCATCCCTGGCGAGCAGCGGGCCCACCCAGCGGCGGTAGAGCGAACCCGTGCTGGTACCGGCGCTGGCACCTGAGGAGGACGGCTCTGGTCGCTCCAGAATCATGGGGACTCCTGCAGGGAGGGCTCGGCGCGCTCCAGCCGCCAGCGGCCTTCGCTGGCGGGACTCACCCGCCAGTCGCGCCAGATCCAGGGGCCCTGCCGCTCCTGGAGACGGGCCAGAGGCTGCTCCACGAGGCGGGCCAGTTCGATGGCCGTCAGGGCATAACCACCGCTGGCGAGGCGGTCGGCCACCTCAAGACGGGTGAGCAGCTCGCCCAGGACCGCGGGGGCCGGCTGATCAAGCGCATCCACCTCAGGCGGTGCAGGCTCAGGGGCATTCCGCCGGCTGCCCGACCCGGGTCCCTGGGCGAGCTGAGGAGAACCTCCGCGCGAGTAGGCCACGGCGATCTCATCGCAGCGGTCGTTGTCGGGATCACCGCTGTGCCCTTTGACGTGGACCAGGCTCAGCCCTGGAAGGCGTGCCCGGTCCAGTTCCTCCCAGAGGTCGCGGTTGAGCACGGGTCCGCCGGAGGCAGTGCGCCAACCCTTGCGCTTCCAGCCCGCCATCCACTTGGTGAGACCATCGATCAGGTAGCGGCTGTCGGTGCGCAGGCGCAGGTCAGGATGAAGCGGCAGCTGCCGCAACTCCTCCATCAGGGCCAGGGCAGCGGTGAGCTCCATGCGGTTGTTGGTTGTCGCCGCGGCGGCTCCGCCCAGCTCACGCACGCTGCCGTCCTCGAAACGCAGCAGGCAGCCCCAGCCTCCCGGACCCGGATTGCCACGGCAGGCGCCATCACAGGCGGCGGCCACCACCCGCACCGGCTCAGCAGCCACTGGGCAATCCGGCCGATGTTCGGTAGACAGTGGTGCCGTAGACCCTGGCGATGATGTTGGAGCGCAGAAAATCGACCATGCAGCGAACCTACCTGGCCCTTGCAGGGGCTGGTCTGGCCGCCACCACGCTCCACGCCGTCACAACGCCCCTGGCGGAGGCCGCCGGAGTGTTCGACAGCCAGCCGGTGGAGGCGTCACAGTTTGCGGTGCTGGCCAAGCCAGTCGGCTTCGCCGACTGGTCGCTGGTGCTGATCGAGCAGACGGCCAACGGCCAGCCCTGCTGGCAGGCCCGGCCCGACGGGCTGGTGGAGGCCTCGATGAATCGCTTCGACTCCCGGGGGATCTGCACCAGCTACGCCGGCAGCAACGCCTATTCCCTGCGGGTGGCTGGCCAGGACCTGGCCAGCCGCTACCGCCTTCGCCTCAGCCAGGTGGGCGACGAGCTGCAGTTGCAGGCCATGAGCCCGGCGGACACCACCCTGCTGCTGCTGGGACGGGGACAGGTGAGCCGCCGTGACCCCGAGGGATTTGTCCCGATCAAGCTCGAAAGCGACTGGCAGCTAAACCGCCGCGTCTTCGGCCAGCAAGCCCTGAACCACATCTATTTTGCCGCCAGCAGCCCCCTGGAGCAGCTGATCGCCCAGGCAGGTGGTGGCAGCCTCGAGAAGGTTCAGCCCATCAGCAGCGGTGGACCGGGGAACCTTGGACGTGTCCTGGGAAGCATGGCCAGAGGTGGCGAACTGGAGAGCGGTCCTGTCGCTCTGCAGGTGATCCCCTTCCAGGAGTGACAGTCGACACAGCGACCCCCGCTGCGGGTCATCTTCTGATCCAACCCATAAGGTTGATTTGTGTGAGGAGTGCAGAACGCTCTCCCGGGGTCGAAACGAGGACAGACTCCCGGCATCGTTCCACCTCAAAGGCCTGCCTTCGGCAGGCCTTTTTTTTGCCCTGTCATCCCAGCAGAAAGCCGGCCCCGAGAGGCCGGCTGCGGTGGACGAAGCCGGCGGAGGGGACACCTCCGCCGGGCGGCTCACTTGATGGTGACTTTGCCACCCACTTCTTCGATGGACTTCTTGAGGGCCTCGGCCTCGTCCTTGTTGATGCCTTCCTTGACGGCCTTGGGAGCCGCCTCGACAAGGGCCTTGGCTTCGCCCAGACCGAGGCCGGTGGCCTCGCGGACGGCCTTGAGCACCTTGATCTTGGCGGCGGCGTCGAAGCCCTCGAGGATCACATCGAACTCGGTCTGCTCTTCAACTGCCTCAGCAGCAGCGGCAGGAGCAGCGGCCATCACGACGCCGGCGGAAGCGGCGGCGGACACACCGAAGGCCTCTTCGATCTGCTTGACGAGCTCGGAGGCTTCCAGCAGAGAGAGCGTCTTCAGCGACTCGAGAATGTCGTCAGTTTTGGTGGTCATGGTTGAGAATCAGCAACAGATCTGTGGAATTGGACCGGCGGAGCCGGCGGATTTCGCTGTGCTCAGCTGGCATCGCCGCTTTCGGCGTGCTGCTTGAGAGCCCGGGCGAGGCCGGAGGGAACTTCGTTGATGCCAACGGCCAGCTTGGTGGCCACCGCATTGATCGCACCGGCGATCTGGGCGATGAGCACCTCCTTGGAGGGCAGCTCGGCAATGGCCTTGATGTCGTTCTGGGAAAGAAGTTTGCCTTCGTAGAGGCCTCCCTTCACATCCGACTTCTTGGTGTCCTTCTGGAAGGACTGAACGGCCTTGACGGCACCGCCGACATCGCCCTTGATGAGGACGAACGCGTTGGTACCGGTGAGCAGGGAATCGAGTTCCGACCAGGCACTGTTGCCATCAATGGCACGGCGCATCAAGGTGTTCTTGGTCACCTTGCAGATGCCGCTGTTGGCCTGCAGACGGGTCCGCAGGTCAGACATCTCCTTGATGGACAAGCCCTTGTAATCAAGGACCAGCGCCATTTCGGCCTCACCGAGGAGCCCCTTGAGCTCTTCGATGATCTGTTGCTTGCTCTCCAGCGTGCGGCCCATGGGTTTGGTACGGAGTGGGGGAACAAGCCGGGACGCGGCCGCCGACTCCTCAGCCGGGGCGAACCGGAGGGGAGCATCGAGGCCGCTGAACGGTGATCCGCCCGGAGAATCCGAACCGGAAAAAAGTCGCGTGCACCTCGGCAGGATTTACGGGACTGCAGCCGACGGATCACCCACCGAAGCGGGAAGTCCTGAGGGCGCAGCACTGACCTGCTGTCTTGGGCCGGGCGCGTGCCCGATTGATGAGCTTACACGGCGGGGTGCTCAGGCTCAATCACGACCCGACCCGCTCTGAGTTCAGCCCTCCAGCTTGATGTCCTGAAGGACGGTGACGTCGACAGGGACGGACGGGCCCATGGTGGAGGTGAGGTAGAGACTCCGCCAGTAGCGGCCCTTGGCACCGCTGGGCTTCTGACGATCGATGGTTTCCTGCAGAGCCTTGAGGTTCTGCAGGAGGTCGTCCACCGAGAAGCTGGCCTTGCCGAAGCGCACGTGCACGATGCCGGTGCGATCGGCGCGGAATTCCAGCTTGCCCGCCTTGAATTCATTGATCGCCCCTGCCAGATCGGTGGCCACAGTGCCGGCCTTCGGATTCGGCATCAGACCGCGTGGACCGAGCACTCGGCCCAGCTTGGCCACCTTGGGCATCATGTCCGGCGTGGCGATCAGCAGGTCGAAGTCGATCTGACCGCCGGCGATGGCCTCCACCAGCTCGTCATCACCGGCGAGGTCGGCGCCGGCCGCTTTGGCTTCGGCCACCTTCTCACCACGGGCGATCACGGCGATGCGGATGGTCTGGCCGGTGCCCTTGGGTAGGGCCACGGTTGTGCGCAGCTGCTGGTCGGTGTACTTGGGATCGATGCCGAGGCGCGCATGGGCTTCGATCGTTTCATCGAACTTGGCGTTGGCGTTGGCCTTCACCAGCTCAAGGGCCTCGAGCGGGGTGTACTCGCGGTCCTCGACCGTCTCGAGCAGGGCGGTGAAGCGCTTGGATTGTTTGGACATGGGTTTCAGCGGGGTTCAGGCGACACTCTGTGCTTGGCCAGGGCTGAGGCCTGGGCTGGCGGCGAGTGTCTCCCCCGGGTGGGGTGAAGAGTGGTTGAAGCGGGTATGGCGGAGCTGGGCTCCTGCGGGTTCAGTCGCTGATGGCGACGCCCATGTTGCGGGCGGTGCCTTCGATGATGCGCATGGCCGACTCCAGGCTTGAGCAGTTGAGGTCGGGCAGCTTGGTGCTGGCGATCTCCTGGAGCTGGGCACGGCTGATGGCGCCCACACGGCCCTTGGCCGAGGTGGCGGCACCCTTGTCGATACCGGCGGCCTTGGTGATCAGCACCGAAGCGGGCGGGGTCTTGGTGATGAAGGTGAAGCTGCGGTCTTCGAAGACCGAGATCTCCACCGGGATCACATAACCGGCCTTGTCCTGGGTACGGGCGTTGTACTCCTTGCAGAAGGCCATGATGTTGACCCCATGCTGACCGAGGGCAGGGCCCACAGGTGGTGCAGGGTTGGCTTTGCCGGCGTTGAGCGCCAGCTTGATTACGGCAACGACTTTTTTGGCCATCGGCTGGTCTACGGAGGGAAGCGCTGCGGATCGCCTGACCCTTGGGTCGAGGCGTTGGGCGGCGGCGCCGAAATGGTGCCGCCGGGTTGGGCCGCCCTCCGCAGGGAGGCGGCCCCGTGACAATCAGCTTTGCTTGCTGATCTGGGCGAATTCGAGTTCAACCGGGGTTTCCCGGCCGAAGATCGAGAGCAGGGCCTTGAGCTTGCTGCGCTCGCCGGACACCTCGATCACCTCGCCCTGGAAGTCCTTGAAGGGACCAGCCGTGACCAGGATCTGATCACCCTCGGCCAGATCGACCTTGACGACGGGCTTCTTCTCGGCGGCGCGCTTGAAGATCCGGTCGACCTCCTGGCGGCTGAGGGGTCTGGGCTTGATGTGACCACGGGCCCGGCCGGTGGACCGGCGCTCCTCCTGGCCCACGAAGTTGATCACGTTCGGGGTGCTCCGCACCGCCATCATCGTGTCTTCATCGAGCATCATCCTCACCAGCACATAACCGGGGAAGACCTTCTCCTCGGCGGCCTGACGGCTGCCGTCCTTCTTGAGCTTCACCGCAGGGGTCTGGGGGATCTCGATCTCGAGGATGCGGCTGTCGACGCCCAGGGTGATGGCGCGCTGCTCCAGAGTGGCCTTCACCTTCTTTTCACAGCTGGAAGCCACCTGCACGGCATACCAGCGGGCCACCGTCGGCTTGCCCTCCCGCTCGGCCGGCGGGGGGGCTTCGAGGGCTAGCACATCAACGGCGGTGTCCTCCTCAGGGGCGCCGTCGGGGCTGGCTGCGGTGGCGAGATCGGCTTCGGACACAGGGACGGAGGAGTGGGTGCTCAGAACGAACGGGATAGGGAGGGTTGAGGTGCCGCCTGCTCCTCAGGGGAAGACCTGGGTGGAAGCCCAGCTGTAAAAGCGATCGACGGCGGCGATGGTGGCAGCCGAGAGGCTCACCATCAGGATCACCGCCACCGACTCGCTGAAGAGCTGCTGACGGCTGGGCCACACCACCTTGCGCAGCTCCTCCAGGGTGGAGGAGACGAACCCCCCGACACCAGCAGGCTGGGCAGGCTTGACCTCCTGCTCAGGGATGTCGTCGGAGGTGGTGGTGCGGCTGGGAGAATCCACGGGCGCGGGCGCACCGGACGGCAAGGCGTACCGGCAAACGAACACCCTACCGGACACCCTTTCAGCGGTCACTCAAGGGGCAGGAAGCACAGAGTGTCGGCTCCACCCGGGCCGGTGGCATCACCGAGACACACGCGCACGCCACGGGCCGCGCGGAAGTGGTCCTCCAGCAACTCGGTGGCCAGGGGATTTTCGATGCGGCGGCGCAACACCCGGCGCAGGGGCCGGGCGCCGAATTCCGGCTCATAACCAAGCTCCGCCAGCCGGCTCACCACGGCCTCATCGATCTCCAGCTCCAGCCGTTGCTCCTTCAGCAGCGCCGCCAGCTCCGCCACCTGCAGGCGCACGATGCGTTGCAGGTCGCTCGGTGCCAGGGGCCGGAAGCGGATCACCTCGTCGATGCGGTTGAGGAACTCCGGCCGGAACTGTCCGGCCAGGGCGCGCTCCACCGCCGCTTCCAAGCCAGAGTCGTCGCCGCTGCGGGCACTCTCGAGGATCGCCCGACTGGCCAGGTTGCTGGTCATCACCACCACGGTGTGGCGGAAATCGACCGTGCGGCCCTGGGAATCCGTCAGGCGTCCGTCGTCGAGCACCTGCAGGAGAAGGTTGAACACCTCGGGGTGGGCCTTTTCCACCTCATCGAGCAGCAGCACCGCATAGGGACGGCGGCGCACGGCCTCGGTGAGCTGTCCTCCTTCCTCATAGCCCACATAGCCGGGGGGAGCCCCCACCAGGCGGGCCACGGCGTTGCGCTCCATGAATTCGCTCATGTCGAGCCGCACCAGGGCGTCCTCCTCATCGAAGAGGGCCGCGGCCAGGGCCTTGGCCAGTTCGGTCTTGCCCACCCCGGTGGGGCCCAGGAAAAGGAAGGAGCCCACGGGGCGGCGCGGATCCTGCATGCCGGCCCGGGCCCGCCGGATCGAGGCGGCCACCGCCGCCACCGCCTCGGGCTGGCCGATCACCCGCTCCGCCAGCCGCTGCTCCAGCTCCAGCAGCTTCTGACGCTCCCCTGCCAGCAGACGCTGGATCGGAATGCCGGTCCAACGGGCCACCACATCGGCGATGTCGCCCTCCTCCACCTGCTCGCGCAGCAGGGAGCGACCGCCACGCTGATCGTCGAGCAGCTCCTCCTCCAGGGCGGCGCGGCGCTGCTGCACCGCTTGCAGCTGATCCACCTGCAAGCGGGCCGCCTCCTCGAATTCGCCGTCACGCTCGGCCTCGGCGATCGCCAGGCGCAGCTCATCGTCCTGCTGAAGCAGCTCTCTCAGCTCCGCCAGCTGGTCGCGTTCGGCCTGCCAGCGCCGCTGCAGGTCCTGCAGGCGCTCCAGGGCGGTGCGGCGCTGCTCCTGAAGGTTCAGGCGCTCGTCCTCGGAGGCGGCCTCAGCCCCCAGCAGGGCCAGCTCGATCCGGCGCAGGTCGAGTTCGGCGGCCTCCACCACCTGGGGCTTGGAGGTGACCTCCATGCGCAGCTGAGCAGCGGCCTCATCGATCAGATCAATCGCCTTGTCGGGCAGGCAGCGGTCGGCGATGTAGCGCTCGGCCAGACGCACTGCCGCCTGCAGGGCCCCATCGGTGATGGTGACGCCGTGGTGGAGCTCATAGCGCTCCTTGAGGCCCCGCAGGATCTCGAGGCTCACCTCCTTGCTGGGTTCACGGATCACCACCTGCTGGAAGCGGCGGTTGAGGGCGGGATCCTTCTCCACCGTGCGGCGGTAGTCCTCCGGGGTGGTTGCGCCGATGCAGCGCAGCTCACCCCTGGCCAGGGCCGGTTTGAGGATGCTGCCGGCATCGGCGCTGGTGCGGTCGGTGCTCACCACGGTGTGCAGCTCGTCGATGAACAGCACCACACCGCCATCGCCGGCCGCAGCGCCGCGTCCCTCCTCCGGATCCTTCACCTCCGCCAGCACGCTGCGCAGGCGTTCCTCGAACTGACCACGGAACTTGGCGCCGGCGATCAGGGCACCGAGGTCGAGGGCGATCAGGCGCAGGCCTTTCAGGGAGTCGGGCACTTCGCCGCTGGCGATGCGCTGGGCCAGGCGCTCGGCGATGGCCGTCTTGCCGACGCCGGGCTCACCGATCAGCACCGGATTGTTCTTGCCGCGGCGGGAGAGCACCTGGATCAGCCGGCGGATCTCGGTGTCGCGGCCGATCACCGGATCGAGCAGGCCTGCGCGGGCGGCGGCGGTGAGGTCGCGGCCGTACTGCTCCAGGGCGCTGGGCTCAGCCCCCTCAGCCTCCAGCTTCAGCTCCTGATCAGGGGCTCGGACAGACCTGATGGGGCGGGGCACGGGGGCTGCCGCCGGGACGGGGAGCGGCGGCACCGCGGCGGCATCCTGGGAGGGGCTGTCGATCCAGTCGTCGGACGGGGCCGGGGGCGCTTCGAAACGGCGGGGACGGCCCCCACCCACCGCTGGAACCGAGTTGATGCCTGCAGGGCCGGAGGCGGGAGCGGCCGTAGGCCGCAGCTGGCGCAGCAACTCCGGCTCGCTCAGCCCCTCCTCCGCCAACAGCGCAGCTCCCAGGCGAGGTTCATCGAGCAGGGCCAACAACAGATGGGGGATGTCGAGCAGACGCGAACCCCAGCTGGAGCGCCGGCGGTCGGCCTCCTCCAGCAGGTCTTCGAGGGCATCGCCGATGTAGAGGTCGTCTCCGGGCGACGAGGGCTGCTCGGCGCAGAAGCCCTCCAGACGATCGAGCAGGCGTTCGCGATCGATCGGCAAGGGATCCACCCAGTCCGCGAAGCGTGAATCCTGCAGAAGCGCCTGGAGCAGGTGCTCCACATCCATCTGGTCATGGCGCCAGCGGCGGGCCTGGTCCTGGGAGGCCAGCAGCAGATCCCAGGCGACCTCGCTGAACCGGTCGGGCTCGCTGGTGAGGCTGACGGGTTGGGGGGGGCTCAAGGGCAGGGACTCAGGGCGCATCGGACCGCGAGGCCATCGGGATCAGGTCAACCCATCTTCATGCGCCGCAGGCCCTCAGGCTGCGCTCCGCTCGGGGCTGGACGACACCTGAATCAGCTCCACCTTGTAGCCGTCGGGATCTTCCACGAAGGCGATCACGGTGCTGCCGTGCTTCTTCGGGCCCGGCTCCCGCACAATCCGCCCTCCCTTGGCGGCAATGGCGGCGCAGGTGCCGTGAATGTCATCGACGCCGAGGGCCATGTGGCCATAGCCCTCGCCCAGCTCATAGCGCTCGATGTCCCAGTTGTGGGTGAGTTCCAGCACGGTGGAGTCGCTCTCGTCGCCGTAGCCCACAAACGCCAGGGTGTAGCGGCCAGCGGGGTAATCCTTGCGGCGCAGCAGGCGCATGCCCAGCACCTCGGTATAGAAGGCCAGGGAGCGCTCCAGATCGCCCACTCGGAGCATGGTGTGAAGCAGGCGCATCGGGATCGGCGGGGCAGGCCTGACCAATTCTGGCGGCACGCCCGACTCCGGCAGCTGGTCCGTCGGTACCGACGGTCACATCGGATCGCCCCGGGGCGGCCCATAGGATCCCCGCAAGCCCTGACCGCTTGCAGTTTTCGTGTTCGACTCCCTCGACCTCGTGATCGATTCCATCGTGGCTCGGGAGGTGCTCGACTCCCGCGGCACCCCCACGGTGGAAGCTGAAGTGCGGCTGGAAGGGGGCGCCCAGGGCCACGCCATCGTGCCCAGCGGCGCCAGCACCGGTGCCCATGAGGCCCATGAGTTGCGCGATGGCGGCAGCCGCTATGCCGGCAAGGGGGTGCTCCAGGCGGTGGCGAACATCGAGGAGAAGATCGCCCCGGTGCTCTGCGGTCTCACCGCCATCGAGCAGGTGGCGGTCGACACCGCGATGATCGAGCTCGACGGCAGCGACAACAAGTCAGCGCTAGGGGCCAACGCGGTGCTGGCCGTGAGCCTGGCGGTGGCACGCGCCGCGGCCGATGGGGTGGGCCTTCCCCTCTACCGCTACCTGGGCGGACCGATGGCCACCCTGCTGCCGGTGCCGCTGATGAACGTGATCAATGGCGGGGCCCACGCCGCCAACAACCTGGATTTCCAGGAATTCATGCTGGTGCCCCACGGCGCCCCCAGCTTCCGTGAGGCCCTGCGCATGGGCACCGAGGTGTTCCACACCCTCAAGGGCCTGCTGAGCGCCCAGGGACTCTCCACCGCCGTGGGCGATGAGGGCGGCTTCGCCCCCAACCTGGAGAGCAACGATGCGGCCGGCGCCCTGCTGGTGGCGGCGATCGAGAAAGCCGGCTACAAGCCCGGCGAGGAGATTTCCCTGGCCCTCGATGTGGCCAGCACCGAGTTCTATGCCGAGGGCCGCTACGCCTTCGGCGGCGGCAGCTACAGCTCCGCCGAGATGGTGGATCAGCTGGAGACGCTGGTGAGCCGCTATCCGATCGTTTCGATCGAGGATGGCCTCGCCGAAGACGACTGGGAGGGCTGGGCGCTGATGACCGAGCGCCTGGGCGGCCGGCTCCAGCTGGTGGGCGACGACCTGTTCGTGACCAACACCAGCCGCCTGCAGCGCGGGATCGACGCCGGCACCGCCAATTCGATCCTGATCAAGGTGAATCAGATCGGCTCCCTCACCGAAACCCTGCAGGCGATCGATCTGGCCGGCCGGGCCGGCTACACCAGCGTGATCAGCCACCGCAGCGGCGAAACCGAGGACACCACCATCGCCGACCTGGCGGTGGCCACCCGCGCCGGCCAGATCAAGACGGGCTCCCTCAGCCGCAGCGAGCGGGTGGCCAAGTACAACCGGCTGCTGCGCATCGAGGACGAACTGGGCAGCCAGGCGCTCTATGCCGGCGCCGAAGGACGGGGACCCCAGGGGAAAGGCTGAGCAGCCACTCCTCGCTGGTCGATTCCTGGGCGGTACGATCGCCGCCATCAATTGTTGGCTGACTGGTGATCCCTTCCACCCCGACGCGTCTGACCCATGCCCTGGCAGTTCTGACGATCGGGGTGATGGCTGGGGGACCATCGCTGGCCCAGCCAGCTCCCAAGTGCACGTTCCTGATGCCCATCGGCGGCTCCGAGCCGGTGGTTAGCAAACGGATTGGACGAGGACGACTGCTGGGGCGCAACAACTGGAACACCGATTTCATCGTTGATCAGCCCTTCACCAGCTACCGCTTCTTCTTCACGGCCACCTCCACCGACCAGGCCAGTTATCCAGTGCAGGGTTTCATGCGTTTCACCGACGGAACGAGCCTCCAGCTGTTCAACGAAACGATTACGCCGCCCCAGGGCACCGGACGGATGTGGGGCCCCTTCGCCTCCGTGCCGGGCAAGCGCACCAGCCTGATGAACTTCAGGATCGGCTCCTCCAGCCAGCCAGGAGCACTGGGGTTCAGCTATCGCATCTCCGTACAGGGCTGCAATTGAAAGCGGCCGGCACGAACCACCCCCTCAGGCTCAGACGGGGGTCGCATCCCTGACGCTGGAGAACAGGTCGATGTCCCAGCCCACCAGATCGCGGCGGATGGCTTCTGCTCGCGGACGCGGCAGCTGCCGGGCCAGGTCTTCACCGGTGATCACCCCAGGCAGCTCTCCACCGTCCTCGCGCAGGAAGGCCAGCGCGTGCCAGCTCAGGATCGCCGCCCCCACGGCAGTGGGGTAGGCGATGTAGGTGGCGCCGGCATAGGGGCTGTTGAGCAGCCCGTGGTAGCGCAGATAGCTGAGCCCCACCGTCTCGATCACGGTCTGACGCTCGTTGCGAACCGTCTCGGTGACTCGGATTTCGGCGGCAGCCGCAAAATGGGCGCGGCGGATGACACCGTTGCGCAGGTAATCCTCAATCCGGCGTGGCTTGTTCATCCCCGGCAGAATGGCCCTCACCATTGCCTCCACCGTCAGCTCACTCTGCTGCGGCAATGTGCGCTTCGAGAGCAGGTTGAGCTGGAAGAGGGCCTTCACCAGCTCAACCTCTGAGCCGCCGGTGTAGATGCCGATCGACTGGATCTCGGGGAAGGAGCGATGCAGCGACAGCAGCTCCTCCTGGTAGAGGGGGTACTGGCGAACGGACTTGCTTTCGTTGGGGAAGGTGTAATCGCGCGGGTCCTTGAAGGGTTCCAGGATCTGCAGCCGGCCATCACGGATCTGGCGCGGCTGCTGGGCCAATTCCTCGAGCGCCACCAGCGGCGACCAGGAGAACACCACCTCGTCAGAGTCGATGTCCTCAAGCAGATAGAGATCGACGCTCTCGATCTCCAGGTCGCGACGACGGGCCGAGCACAGCTCCACCAGGCGCTGACCGATCAGGAAATTGGTGACGCCCGGAGAAATGCCTAGGTTGATCAGGGCCGTCAGGCCACGCGCACGGAGATCGGCATCGGCCTGGTACTGGGCGAAGGTGAGGGTGCGCTCGGTCTCGGCGTCATACATGTCGGAGGCGAGGTCCACTAGGTGTGCCCCCAGGCGAAGTCCGAGTGCCAACAGCGGCTGGTTGAAGGCGGGGTGGGCCGCATTGATCAGCACCTGTGTTCCGATCAGAGACGCGGGCGGCTCAGCATCGGCCGCCAACAGCGGCGCGAAGTCGTCGACGCCGACGAAGTCGATGCGATCGAACAGGCGTTCGGCATGGTAAAGCGCATCCCGGGCCAGATCGGGATCGAGCACCACCACGACGAAGCGCAGCGGAACGCCGTCGCGTTCGGCCAGTTCGGCCAGACAGATCAGCATCGAGGAACCAACAGCGCCGAGGCCGAAGAAGGCGAACGTGATCGGGTCCATCGTGGTCGGGTCCGGAGTCTCGGGAATGTGGCGTCCCCGAGGTCGGAGGACCCTTCAAGGGGGAAGACACGCCGGTGGGACGGCCGTCGCTGCTGTTCTACCGCAGGGATCTGCCACGGTCCGGAACCAAGGCCAGCCATGACCGTTCTGGCCACATCGTGCGGCCGTTCACCACCCATCCGCCCTGGCCGAGGCGCCACCACCACCATGGGCTTTGACGCCGAACTCGAACTCGAGCAGGTGCTCAGACCCCTAACGCAGGCCTAATTCGTGCTGTGCGGAGATGCGTCGATGGAGGTGAAGGCCTCGATGGTCAACGAGTGATTCCTGGCTCAGCCCGCAGCCTGGAAGAAGGCACGCAGGTTGGTGAGCACGAACTGCAGACCCATGGCCATCAGGATCAGTCCAAGAAACCGGCTGATCAAGGAAGAGTTGCGGCCCGCCGGTGAATCGGGGCGCAGCACCATCACCAGAACCGTGGAGATCGTGCCAGGGCTGGCGGCGAAGAGCATGATCGGATCCAGAGAGGAGGACTCCTCGCTGCTGCCCTCCTGCTCGGCCGTCGCTGCGGAAGCACTCCCGGGCGCGAACATGCCGTGGCCAATCGTGGTGATCACCACGCTACGGGCGATCTGGAACATATCCAGAGAGATCCCATCCGCTGCAACAGCTGGGGGGCGATGGCCGCACGGATCAACAGGATCATGCCGCAGATCACCGGGTTGATCAACGCCAACAGGGCGATGACGGAGCGGTTGAGATCGTCCATCAAGGTGGGGTTTCGTGCTGTTCAAACGGGTGGGACATCCCACTTAGCGAGGAAACAGGAACTGGAACTGGGCCCGCAGGGTCCAATCGCCAGCTCCGTCTGGTTTGACCACATTCCAGAAGGCCTGGAGCGATGCATTCACGTGCTGCTCGCCAATCGCGAACACCCGACCAAAGCCACCCCCGAACGGCACCGTCCATTGATCGTCACCATTCTCTGCTTCCCAATTGGAGGTGATGATCGGGGATGCCGTCAGATACCAGCCCCTGGGAAAGTTGTAGTTGAAGAACGGCTGGATCAGAAGCTGGTTGACCGACTGGCGATCGCTTGATCCAGCAAAGGACCAGACATTGTTGGCCAGAGCGCCAAACACCATCTGCCTGGTGGTGACCAGGACGACACCTGTGGGGCCTGCGCTCCATTTGCCCTGGCCGGTGAACGGTTGTGTGGCTGTGGGCAGGACGAAGGTGGGACCGATTCCCCAGGTGATCTTGCTGCTCGATCGTGGGACAAAAAAGAACGATGGATTGACGTCGCCCAGGCCAAACTCACCTTCTCTACCGGAGGCCGAGGTGGGTTGATAGATGACGGGAACGATCGTGCGGGTGACCAACAGCAGATCCTTGCTGAGGGGAACCGGAATCACCGGTTGAATGTTGAGCACATTCTGGGTGCGCTGCCCCAAGGGTCCAACGCCGAAGTTGGTGTTGTTCTGAAAGGGCAGGCTGATCAGGTTGGCGATCGGATTCTGGGCCTCCCTGGCGAGGGCTGCTGCTTTCTCCGCTTCGCTGGGGCCGCTGCTCGGCGCTGCTGGCATCACTGGATCACTCTGGGATTCAGCCTGGGCAGTGAGCACAGGGGCTGACTCCTTCGAAATCATCAAGAGCTGACGCCAGTCCGCTGGGAGGCGTGATGGTTCAGCTGCCTTGGCAAGGCGGGTGGGAGTGGGGCTGGCGATGGCCGCAGGGGCGAGAGCGAAGGACAGCAGGAAGAGCGCGTGTTTGAGCATGGTCGCCATCTTTGACGACAGTTTTTCATGCAACAGAGATCATCGACGATGTGCTGAACCATTTTTAGAAGTGTTACCTCAGTCCATCTGAACAAAGATGGCAAGGGAGCTCTGAAATAGAGTTCACATCACCATCATCCCTGGCTCCAGGAGCTCTCGGCATGAAATCGTTTCGCCACCTGCGCACCAGCATGGCTGTCGCCGCCCTTGTGGCGAACGTAGCCACGACGGCTTCGGCCCAGACCTACAAGATGACGACGCCGATCGCACCGGGAGTGGCCACGCCCGACCGGCTCGAGACCTCGATCGGCCCTCTTAATCTCATTGACGGCTTCCCGAAGCCCGACACCATCGAGAAGATCTACGACAACCTGGATCGCTCCCGGGCCCTGCAGGCCTATCTACTGGCCATTCCGATCGTCAACCAGGCCGGCATGCGCGATTCACTGCGCAAGTTCGGCCCCGTCAACACCACCAACGTGATCTGGGAGACCCTGGTGGATCCCAGAACGGTGGAACTCACGGCCAACGACAACACAGTCTACAGTTTCATCTGGCTGGACACCAAGAAAGGGCCCCTGGTGGTTGAAATTCCGCCCAAGGTACTGGGGGCCATTGATGATTTCTGGTATCGCTGGGTGACGGATATCGGCATCACGGGACCCGATAAAGGTGCAGGCGGCAAGTACCTGATCCTTCCGCCGGGATACAAGGGCGAGATTCCAAAGGGCTATTATGTCGTTCGACCGAAAACCTACGGCAATTGGATGCCGTTCCGCTCCTTCCTTGTGGACGGTTCCCCCAAGCCAGGGGTGGAGTCGGTCAAGAAGAATCTGAAGATCTACCAGCTCTCCGATGCGGCCAACCCACCGGCGATGACGTTTGCCAATGCTTCCGGGGTGCCGGCGAACTTCGTCGCCCCAGGCGATTATTCATTCTGGGCGTTGCTGAATCAAGTGATCCAGGAAGAACCACCCACCGGCTCTGATCCCACCACACTGGGCCTGTTCGCATCGATCGGAATCGTCAAAGGGAAGCCCTTCAACCCTGACGAGCGCATGAAACAGATTCTCAGTGATGCCGCCAACATCGGGGCGGTGACGGCGCGAACGCTGGCCTTCAAGATTCGCGAACCAGAGGCCTTTTTCTACCCGAACAGTTCCTGGCGACTGCCGTTCTTTGGGGGCTACAAGTTCGAAGTTTCACCTGGTGTGGCCAACCTGGATGGAGCGGCTTTCTTCTATTATTTTGCCACCGGCGTGACGCCGGCCATGGAGGAGAAGATGGTGGGCCAGGGCTCCCAGTACCCCTGGACTTCTCTGGATGCCAAGGGCAACCCCTTTGATGGCGGCAAGACCTACAAGCTCCGCCTGCCCCCCAACATCCCGGTGAAGGACTTCTGGTCGGTGATCGTGTATGACAACCAGACGCGCTCGATGCTTCAGACCGACCAGAAGGCCCCCAGTGTGAGCAGCCAGAACAGGGGCATCAAGACCAATGCCGACGGCTCGGTGGATGTCTGGTTCGGCCCCAAGGCCCCTGCCGGCATGGAGAACAACTGGGTGCAGACGATTCCGGGCAAGGGCTGGTTCACGCTCCTGCGCCTCTACGGACCGCTGGAGCCCTGGTTCAACAAGACCTGGCGTCCTGGAGAGATTGAACTTCAGCCTTGATGGATCTGCGCCATGCGTATCCGCCAAGGCGCTTCCGCCGATGCAAAGGCTGTCCCGAGTCTGTGATCGCCAGCTTCCAGCCGATCCTCACGCTTGAGCCCAGCGGTGCCGGAGTGGAGCCGTATCTCGCTTCGGTTTCAGAGGAAGCTGAACCCCAGTACATAGAGTCGCCTCGCTATGCGTATCTGGTCGCGGAGCTGGAAGGGCAAGTCGCCGGCTTTGTCGCTGACGTTCGCCAGCCGGCTGCGCCGTCTGGCGCCCGCAGCTGAGCTCAAACGCTGGTCTTGAATCCTTCTGATGCGGTCCGGTTTCCGCTTCCCGCGGAGAGTTGGGGGAAGGAGATGTCCTGCACCAGGCCAGGCCTCGATTCAGGAAGCGGGTGGTGGATTTGCTGACGGGGGGCTGCCGCTGGTGCAGGCCGGCCTCAGCGCCAGCCGACACCCCGATAGCCGACCCCGACCCCATGGAAGCCGGGGCCAACGCCACCACCCACGCCGATCCAATCGATGAACAGGGCTGTGGCCCCGCCTCCTCGCGGCATCTCGCCCTCAATCAGTCGATAGCGATAGACCAGATCGCGGCCGTCCAGCTTCGGCTTGCTGATCTCAACCACCGCCAAGGTATTGACCTTGGCGGCCTTGTCGAACACGGAGATGGTGGCATTTGGTGGATCGGCGGCAAAGTTGTTGGGTCCGGCTGCAGCCGTCCACTCCTTGAGGTAGTCGGCCATCGAGAGGTGGCCAGCGATCCGCTTGGGCCGGTCGGAGAAAAAGAGGTTCTGGGGGGCCACATTCACCAGTCGCAGGGTCTGGCCATCGTCCTGGAGCCGATCGGCCGTCTGCACGAACATGAACTGGGGGGCCTGGTTGCTCTGCGCCGCGGCCGGTGGCTCCTTCGCCACGGCTGCGAAGGGAAGTGGGAGCAGGGCCAAGCCTGACAGGGTGGCGCTGAGAATCAAGGGGAAAGCAGGGACTTTCATGGGTTGGTGGCGGGGATGGCGATGGTGCTCGTTGGTTGAACGCTGCAGCGGCGTGGTGCCACTCACTCACTGACCGCCTTGGTGCGCATCGCCGCCTCCAGGGTCTTGATGTCCTCAGGCGACAACTGGGGCCGATCGAGCTTGAGGGTGAGCTTGTTGAGCGTGCCGGTGAAGCGGAATGGCGGCTGGTAGTCGGCGTCATTGACGCCGGTGAGGGTGTCGGAGCCGATGTCGAAGCTCTCATCCCACTGCAGGATCATCGGCAGGGTTTTGGGCATGGTCTTGGTGGCGACCACCTTGCCGTCCACCTTGAGGGTGCCGGTGCCGGGGCGGCCGACGCCGCTGAAGTTGTTAAAGGCCAGGGTGCCCGCCCCCTTGCCGTCGTAGACGAAATCGAACGCCACCTTGTGCTTGCCAGGCGTGATCGGCTCGACTCCCTCCCACTTCAGGCGCTCCAGATCCACCATGTTCCACAGCCACACCGGCTTGCCGTTCTTCAGATAGAAGCCGTAGCCGCCGAAGCGGCCGCCCGAGGTGAGCAGCATGCCCTCGGCGCCACCGGCCGGCACGTCGATATCAGCGGTGACGGTGTAGGAGGTGTTGAGCAGCACGGGCGAATCGCCCTGGGGCAGCCCCACCATCGGACGGGTGTAGACGAACTCGCTGCGGCCGGCGGTGATGTTCGGCCGGGGCGCCACGATCCGCGCCGCCACCGAGGCATCGAGCGGGAACACCTGATACTTCCTGGCCTCGGCGATGAACGCCGATTTCATCTCCTTGACCTTCTGCGGGTTCTGGGCCGCCAGGTCGGTGGTCTGGCTGAAATCGTTGTTCAGGTTGTAGAGCTCCAGGGTCTGGTTGTTGAGTGGATCCGGGTTGGCCGGGCCGAAGGCCTCCCAGGGGGCCCGGTTCACCTTGGTGCTGAGGAACCAGCCCTCGTTGTAGAGACCCCACTGGCCCATCATCTCGAAGTACTGGGTCTTGTGGCGAGAGGGTGTCTTGGCATTCTGCGAGTCGAAGGTGTAGGCAAAGCTGGTGCCCTCGATGGGCTTCTGGGGGATGCCATCCACCACCTCGGGAGCCTTCAGCCCGGACGCCTCAAGGATCGTCGGCACCACATCGATCACATGCACGAACTGCTCGCGCAGGCCTCCCTTGTCCTTGATGCGCGCCGGCCACGACACCACCATGTTCTGGTTGACGCCGCCCAACCGGGAGGCGTTCTGCTTGAACCAGCTGAAGGGAGTGTCAAACGCCCACGACCAGCCCGCCGACATGTGGTTGTAGGTGAGATCGGTGCCCCAGACGTCGTAGAACTTCATCTGCACCTCAACCGGCAGTTTGCTGAGGCCGTTGAACCAGGCCACCTCATTGGGGGTGCCCAGTGGACCGCCTTCGGCGCTGGTGCCGTTGTCGCCGTTGATATAGATCACCAATGTGTTGTCGAGCTTGCCGAGGTTGTCGAACTGCTGGATCACCCGGCCGATTTCGTAGTCGCTGTAGGCGGCATAGGCGGCAAACACCTCCACCTGGCGGATGAACAGTTTCTGGGCGTCCGGGTTCAACTTGTCCCAGGGGGTGATCACATCGGCGGGCCAGGGATCGAGCTTGGCGTCCTTTGGAATCACGCCAAGTTTCTTCTGGTTCGCGAAGATGCGCTCCCTCAGTTTCTCGTAGCCATCATCGAACAGATGCATGGCATGGATTTTGTCCACCCACTCCTTGGTGGGGTGGTGGGGCGCATGGGTGGCGCCGGGGGCGTACTTGATGAACAGCGGCTTGGTGGGGTTGATCTGGTGCATCCGCGTCATGTAGTCGATGGCGTCATCGGCCATCGCCGTCACCAGGTTCCAGCTGCCGGGGGCCTTGCCCTCGAAGGGATAGATCTGGGTGGTGTTGCGGAACAGGTTCGGCTGCCACTGGTTGGCGTCACCGCCCACGAAGCCGTAGAAGTATTCGAAGCCCATGCCGCTGGGCCACTGATCGAAGGGCCCGCTCTGGCTGGCCTGGAAGGCCGGCACGTTGTGGTCCTTGCCGAACCAGGCGGTGGAGTAACCGTTGTCCTTGAGCAGGCGGCCGATCGTGGCCTTGTCGCGCTCGATGATGCTGTTGTAGCCGGGGAAGCCAGTGGACTGCTCCGAGACCACCCCGAAACCGGCGGAGTGGTGGTTGCGGCCGGTGATCAGAGCGGCGCGGGTGGGGGAGCACAGCGCCGTGGAAAACATGCGGTTGTAACGCAGTCCCGCCTTGGCGACCCGGTCCATCGCCGGTGTGGGGATCACCCCTCCGAAGGTGCTGGGCACCCCGAAACCGGCGTCATCGGTGATGATCAGCAGCACGTTGGGGGCGCTCTGCGGCGGCGTGATCCGCGGTGCCCACCAGGGCTTCGATTGCAGGGCGCCGTCCTTGATCACCCCGCCGAAGGGGGGCGCCGGGGCCGGCAGCTGGTTGCCAGGGAGCGTGGTGGTGGCATTGGGGGCTCCGGGTGTGCCGGTGATCCGCTGGGCCAGGGCCGGCACGCCGCCCAGCTGCCAGCCCACCAGCATCACCACCAGCGCCAGCAGGGCGAGGCGGGTGATCGTGGCGCGGAGGGAACGCTTAGCCATGGGTGGAGGAGAGCGGGGACGCGAGGCGGAAACCGATGTGGGACGTGCCGGTGTCGGGGCTCTGGGCTTCCCGGGCGGCGGGGCGATAGCGGCTGCAGTAGGTGGGGGAGCACAGGAACGAGCCGCCCTTGATCACGTGCTTGGCCACACCAGGATCGCGGGGATCCACGCTCTGCGCCTCGCTGTCGATGGCAGGGTCAGACCGCTCGGCCAGGCCGTCGTGGCCCGGGAGATACCAGTCCGCCGTCCACTCCCAGACGTTGCCGGTCATGTCGAACAGGCCGTAGCCGTTAGGCGGGTAGGAGGCCACGGGTGCCGTGCCGGCATGGCCGTCGTCTGAGTCATCACGGCGGGGGAACTCCCCCTGCCAGGTGTTGGCCAGGCCGGGCTTCCAGGTGTTGCCCCAGCTGAACACCTGATTCCTGAGGCCGCCACGGGCGGCGAACTCCCACTGGGCCTCGCTGGGCAGGACCACCCCGGCCCAGTCGGCGTAGGCCTGGGCATCCTCGAAAGCGATCTGGACGACGGGATGGTCGTCAAGGCCGGCGATCGTGCTGCCCGGCCCCTGCGGGTGGCGCCAGTCGGCGCCAGGAACCCAGTGCCACCAGCTGAGTTCCTCGATCGGGCCATCTCCAGCCACGGGCTCGAACACCAGGGAACCCGGCTTGCGCTCGGCAGGGGAGAGATCGGGGAACTGTTCAACCGTGAGGGGGCGCTCAGCCACGGTGCGGTAGCCGGTGGCCGCCACGAAGGCGGCGAACTGCCGATTCGTCACCTCATGGGCGCCGAGGCAGAAGGGGGAGAGGCGCACCCCGGCCGCAGCCCGCTCCTCCCCCAGCTGGCCGGCGGCACCGAT
Source organism: Synechococcus sp. UW140 (assembly GCA_943369245.1). Lineage (GTDB taxonomy): Bacteria > Cyanobacteriota > Cyanobacteriia > PCC-6307 > Cyanobiaceae > Regnicoccus_A. Next base: position 25,159 of record CALRMN020000003.1, read on the forward strand.
GCGGAAGCGGCCGGCGGGGATCGCCACCATCTCCGCCGGACACACCTGGGGGGCCGCCAGGGATGGTCCCGGCTGAACCAGCAGCAGCGTGACCACGACCAGGGCGAGCCAGATCAGTTCAGGTCGGGGCATTCCCTGCACGGCAAGTCTCGGTGCGGGGAGTGTACGGCTGTTGAACCTTTCTCCAGGCTCTCCTCAAGCTGGATTCGTCAGATTTGTTAGCTGAGAATGAACTAACGGGCAGGATTGGTGCGATGGAAACGCAACTTCAGGGCGGCAGCGCAGTTTCCGATCACCTTCCGCTGGTGGTCCTCAACGATCGCGCGCTGGTGCTGAGGGATGAGACAGCCCTGGCGGAGAGGATCCTTGCCGCCACCCCCCTGCCGGGCCTGGTGCGGATGGGCGAACGCCAGGGTTTCTTCCACCGCAACGCCGTTCTTCGCCTCGGAGGCCTCAGCCTGTCCAGCAGCGTGCATTCCCCGTTGGTGCTGGAAGCCGAAGGTACCGGCTGCGCCATGGTCGCTCTCGCCTATGCCGGATCGGCCCGGGTGACCCTCCAGCAGCAACGCTTCGATCTCTGGCCGCAACAGAGCTTGCTGTATCTCCCCGGCGCGGCCTTCGAGGCCCAGACCGGGTTTCTCCAGGAAGTGCTGATCCACCTGGAACCGGCGCGGCTCGCCCTCACCGCCGCCGCGATCGCCGGAGCCGCCCATGGACCGAGGCCCTTCCTGCGCCGACTCCGCCAGCCCAGGCTGGTGCTTCCCCGCAACCCCCTGGAGCACGATCTGCTGACCACTCTGCGGCGGGCCCTGACGACGCTGGATGCGCCTGATCTGGAGGCCGCCGGGGGCTTCGCCGCTCTCGGGATCGAGGGTCTCCTGCTTCGGCTCCTGGCCTTGCTGCTGTTTCCGGAGCTGCTCAGGACTCAACCCGCCGGAAGTCCCCACCCGGTTCCCCAGCCGCGGGAGCAGGCGTTCACCGACTTGCTGGAGTGGATGCGGGCCCACCTGCACACCCCGATCACCCTCACCCAGATGGAACTGCGCAGCGCCTACTCCCGCCGGAGTCTTCAGATCCTGTTCCAGGAAAGGTTCGGCTGCAGCCCGATGCAATGGCTCAAGGCTCAGCGCCTCGAAGCGGCCCGGCAGGCCCTGCTCCATCCTGAAGCGGATGACACGGTGGCGACCATCGCCCGCCGCCTCGGCTTCGCTGATCTCTCTGGCTTCGCCATGGGCTTTCGGCGTCGCTATGGGGTGCTGCCCTCGGGTGTGTTGCGACTGGGCCGTTCACCGGACTGAGCAGCCTGCCCACGGATTGCCGCGTTGGCACAGGTGTACCGGGAGACAGCAATCTCCAACCGGGAGAGAGGCAGGGATTGAGATGGTATGGAATAGTTTCCCTACCTTGTTCGATGCCGCCGGCTGGCGCGGCCGAATGGGTGGGTTCATTGCTTTTCTTGATCACGTGGCCTGGTTCCTTCATCCCTCTCCAGCACGCCGTTCATGCGCTCGGCTGCTGCCGATCAGCGCGAGTGTGCTGACTGGCCTCCTGGGTTCGGCCATTGCCCTGGAACCCTGTGCTGCCAGGGCCGCCGAACCGTCTCCAGCAGAGCCCACCCTGATGGGGCCGATCCTGAGGGAGACCGCTCAGGCTGAACCAGTCCAGACCGAACCAACCCAGGGTGAACCAGCCTCCGTTGAGCCCGGCGCCAGCGAACCCCAGCCATCGCCGTCGCCCTGGGCCGCCACCTTGGAGCTCTACGGCTTCGCGCCGCTGCGCACTTCAGGGACCACCACCGTCAGAGGCTTCAGCACCGACCTGGACCTGGACCTCGGCCAGGTGCTCAGACCACTCACGTCCGCGGCCTACTTCCGGGGCAGCATTGAGTACGGCCGGATCGGACTCCTCACCGATATCAGCTACGTCTCCGTCAAAGGGGAAGAGGGAAAGCTCAAGGAGATCAAGACACGCTCCATCGAAGGCCCACTTGGCGAGCGGAGCCTCACCTTCACACCTGCCGGCCAGAGCAGCATCGACGCCAGTATCGGAAACATCCAGGGGATCTACGACCTGGCCCTGCGCTATCGCTTCGGAGACCGCGAATCGGCCGTGGCACGCGCCGGCAGTTTCACGATTATTCCCTATGCCGGGGTTCGGTTCGTCGACATGAAATACGACCTGGAGGTGCAGGGCCAGGGGTCTGGCGGAACCCTGACGTTCAAGGGGCCGAGCCTGGAGAAGTCGAGGACGTTGCAGGGATTGAATCTCCGGGGGCAGCAGTCGTTCGGGAGCACCGTGGCCCAGCCCCTGGTGGGGACCCAGGCCATGGTGTTTCTCTCTCCCCGCCTGAGGCTCTTCGCCCGCGCCGACCTCGGCGGCTTCGGTGTGAACAACTCCAATGACTACTCATGGAACGCCCAGGCCGGCCTCGGCTATGCCATCGGCAACTCCACCCAACTCAACCTGTCCTGGCGTTATCTGCACCTGGGCGGAAGCAATGATCAGAACCCCGAAAATGCCTACAACATTGATCAGAATGGGATTGAGGCCGGTGTGAAGTTCTTCTTCTGACGGCGTCACCAGCATCAGCCCCACGCTGAACCCGGCAGGGCATAGAGCTCGGCGAAACCCTTGAGGATCTCCGTTTCCGCTTCGGTGTCGAACGTGGTCGTGGGGTCACCATGGACATACGTCCCCCCCAGAAGAAGTCCCTCGGAGCGGGGATGCAGGTAGAGGGAGCCGGCTGAGAGCGTGTAGCGCAGGCGTGGATCGGGGGGAAACATGGTCAGCTGACCCTTGACGGGCACCAGCTCGGTATCACCGAACAGGGCGGCGCTGCCGAGCCCGGTGCAGTTCACCACCACGGGCTCCGGCAGCGCAGCGATCTCGCCTGGCGCCTCGAAGCGCCGCTTCACCAGCTCGACGCCGAGATGCCGCAGATCACGCTGGAGCGCCCATAGGTAAAGCGGCATGTCGATCAGCATCCCTGGCGTGGCTCCCACCCAGGTCGCCTGAAAGGGCAGGCCGCGATCCGAGACATCCTGGGGCGGCGGGATCAGATCGGCCAGCAACGTGTCGGCCCAGCCGGGGGTGGGCGGCTCTGAGCCCAGGCGGAGGTGGGGGAGGAGCGCCACGCCATAGCCTCTGCCCACCAGGCGGCGGAAGCGCTGATGCGAGAACAGCAACGCCTCCCGCAGGCTGGCCTCGAGCTCGGGTGTGAGGTAGGCGGCGTCGACCAGCTGGGAGGGGAACCAGCGCGCCGCCGCCACATCCGAGGTGGTGTGCGGAGAGAAGCGCTCGGCATACACCCGCACCGGGCGGCCAAGCTCGCGCAGCAGCCAAGCGGTCGCCAGGCCCACCGCGCCGGCGCCGAGCACCGCCACCGCCCCCCGGCCCGGCGCCGCCAGCGCCAGGTCCACCGCCTGCCGGGCCGTCCCCCAGGAGAGGGTGACGCCGGAGCCTCCATGGCCGTAGTGGTGAATCAGCGTGGTGCGGCCGATTGCTTCGACCTCAAGCCGCACACCCATCGGGCGGAAGGGCCTTAGACCCACCTGCCGTCGCACGATGCGCCCGGGGGCCAGGTCCGGCACCGCAACGGTGAAGTGGGCGGGCAGAAACGCACCTGCTGGAGTGGGAGCCGACGTGACGGGTCTCCAGGCCCCGGCCACAACCGAGCCGGCCAGCACGGTGGATCCCAGCAGAAACTGACGGCGCGACGGCATGGGCCTCAGTTCCCTCCTCCAAGAGCGCGGGATCGCCCATTCCTTGCCGAGGACCTGACGCAGGCCAACTGGATTGAGAAGAACCTGAGACGAATCAGCAGGGCCGTGCCGGAGGTGATCACCCAGCTCACCCCCAAGGGGACGATCAACTGATCAGCTGCCCACTCCGGAGCCGGGCAACTTCTCCAGCCGTGCGTCGCGGCGCAGCCGCCCCTGCAGCTTCAGCCAGCTCAGCAACACCGGTGCGGCCAGCACCAGCGGTGCGGCCACCAGAGCCGGGATCGGGCCGGTGGCCAGCAGCGCCGCCGCCACGGCGAGGCCGCCGAGAAGGAACGACTGGCCGGAGACCTGCTGGGCCAGCGCCAGACGCCGCAGCAGCCGATCGGTTTCCCCGGCCCGGATCTGCACCTGCAGGTCGCCCTGCTCGATGCGCACAAGACTGTCCTCCAGCCGGCGGGGCAGGCCCAGGGCGCGGCTGCCCACCTCGGCTGCCTGACGGCTGAGTTCACCGAGGAAATCGTTGGGGCCGTTCCCGCTCGCGGTCATCAGGGGTAGGAGATAAGGACGGGCAATCGCCATCAGGCTAAAGCCGGGGTCGAGGCTGCGGCCCACCCCCTCGAAGGTGGAGAGGGCCCTCATCACGAAGATCAGCTCGGCGGGAAGCCGAAACGGCTGGCCATAGACCAGGTCGTAGAGGTCGCCTGAGAGCTTCTCGATCACGTTCGTGGAGAAGGGAGGGGTGAGCGCCTCGGTGAGCATCACCCGCACCAGCCGCCTCACCGGGCCGGGATCCACCTCCCTGGCGATCACCCCGGCCCCCTGCAGCTCCTCCACCAGGCCCGCCGCATCCCTCGCCGCAGCGGCCCTCACCATCCGCCCCAACCGGCTGCGCAGCCGCGGGGACAGCTGGCCCATCATCCCGAAGTCGTAGTAGATGAGGGCGCCATCGGCGGCCACCGCCAGGTTGCCGGGGTGGGGATCGGCGTGGAAGAAGCCGAAGCGCACCAACTGCTGCAGGTAACTGGCGGCCCCCTTCTCCGCCACCGCCGCCGGATCGATGCCCGCTGCCACCAGGGCCGTGCGATCGGTGATCTTGATGCCGGGGAGAAAATCCAGGCAGAGCACCCGGCGGGTGCTGAGCTCCCAGATCACCGAGGGGATGCGGATGCCGGCATCATCCAGGAACTGCTGACGGAAGCGGGCCGCATGTTCGGCCTCCAGGCGGAAATCCAGTTCCCGCAACAGCACCCGGCGGCATTCCTGGGCGATCGAGACCCAGTCCCGGCCTTCACCCCAGCGCGGATGGCGCTGCATCACCGCCGCCACCTGCTGCATCACCTCCAGATCGAGCCGGAACAAGCGCTCCAGCCCGGGCCGCTGGATCTTGAAGACCACCTGCCGGCCACTGCGCAGGCTGGCCCGGTGCACCTGGGCGAGGCTGGCGGAGCCCAGTGGCCGCTCTTCGAGATCGACGATCTCAGCGCAGCGGCCTCCCAGCTCCTCCTCGAGCCGGGCCTGCACCACCGAGAAGGGGAAGGAGGGCACCTGATCCTGCAGATGGGAGAGCTCCTCCACGTAGCCCGCCGGCAGCACGTCGGGACGGGCGGAGAGCAACTGCCCCAGCTTGATGAAGGCCGAGCCCAGCCCCAGCAACTCACCGGTGAGCCAGCGGGCACGGCGTTGCTGCCTGGCCTCCCGCCGCTCCTGTGTGGGGCCGCCTCGGTAGGTCCAGTCCTTCCCGTCCCACCAGAGCCCTCCCAGCAGGCGCAGCACCGTCCACCAGATGCGCAGCGAGCGGGCCAAGCCCCGCCACCGTTGACGCCAGGCGTCCATCAAGCCTGGTCCTCGAGCTGGCGCGAGAGCACCGCCACCCGGGCGCGCAGATCATCGATCTGATCCTGAGGCGAAGCGGCAGCCCAGGCTGCGGCCGTGGCGGTGGCGTCCCCTCCTCCGGCCTCGGCACCTGTGCCACCGCTGCTGGCCTCGGTTTCGAGACGCTGGGCCTCCTGCTCCACTTCACTCCAGAACAGCTTCAGCTCGCGCCTGAGGCGCTCGGGCGCCTCCTGGGCCAGCACGGCCAGGCTGGCCGCCGAATCGGCGAAGCCACTGCCAAGGCGGGCCCCCAGCCGATTCAACGCAGCCTGCAGCAGAGATTGGGGGGCATGCATCGAAAGGGACCGTCCGCTCTGGCCAAACTGTGGCAGATCAGGGCTGGCCCTCGGGAGCCGGTGGCGGCGGCACGTCAAGCGCGGGCGGACCGGGTTCTGGGACGGGTTCCGGGCTCGGAGCGTCAGCGGCGGAGTCGGTATCCGCGGTGGACTCCGCCGTGGGCCCGTCCGGAGCGCCCCCAGCCGCCGGCTTCTGCGCGGCGTTCTCGGCGGCCTCGCGTTTGGCCTTGGCCGCCGCCTCCTGCTGCTGGCGTTCCAGTTCGATCAGCTCCAGATCGCCGCGGAGCTCCTCGCGGTCGGCGCCATAACGCAGTCGCAGGCTTTCCAGCGTGGTGCCGGGGAACGGCTTGACATCAAACCCCTGATCCAGTTTCAGCGGCCCTCCGGCCTGCAGCGCCAGCAGGCGGTCGGTTATGCCGTAACCCGAGCCGAAGGCGAGACCGGCCACCAGGGGGAGCACCCAGGGAGCCCAGCGCTTCGGCGGCTGGGGCGCTGCCGCCTCCGGGCTGGATCGACGGGATCGGCGCCGGGCTCCGGCCTCGGGCATGGGGGAGCTGGATGTGAGAAGGCCTCCATCCTGCCTGGAACCGCAAACCTTCAGGTGGTGTAGTCGGCGTTGATGCGCACGTATTGATCCGAGAGATCACAGCCCCAAGCCAGGCCGGTGCCCGGGCCCGAGCCCACCAGCAGGCGGATGGCCACGGTGTCGTCGCTGAGATAGGCGCCGGCGGCGCGATCGGCCATGTAGCGGGACGCCGCCGGACGATCGAAGGCCAGGGGCTGGCCAGAGGCCATCAGCTGGTGCTCCCCAAGCCAGAGGGCCACCGCTTCGGGGTCGAAGGCCACGCCGGCGCGGCCCGCCGCGGCCACGATCCGGCCCCAGTTGGGGTCGCGGCCGTGGATGGCGCACTTCACCAGCGAGGAGCCGCAGATGGTGCGGGCAATCGCCCGGGCACCGGGGTCATCCGGAGCTCCTTCCACCTGCACCTCGATCAGGCAGGTGGCCCCCTCGCCGTCGCGGGCGATCGCCCGGGCCAGGTGCTGCGACACCGCCGTCAGGCCGGCCTCGAGCGCCTCGAAGTGCTCGGGGTTCAGGGGTTCCCCGGCGGCAAAGGCCAGGTAGGTGTCGTTGGTGCTGGTGTCTCCGTCCACCGTGACCGCGTTGAAGGAGCGATCCACCGCCCGCCGCACCATGGCCTGCCAGAGCTCGGCCGGCACGCCGGCATCGCAGCTGAGATAGCCCAGCATCGTGGCCATGTTGGGGTGAATCATCCCGGAGCCCTTGGCCATGCCGCCGAGGCGCACACGGCGGCCGCCCAGGTGGGCCTCGAGGGCGATCTGCTTGTCGATCAGATCGGTGGTGAGGATGGCCGTGGCGGCGGCGCCTCCGCCCTCCGGGCTGAGGGCCGCGACCAGGGGATCGAGGCCCGTCAGCAGGATCTGCATCGGGATCGGCACGCCGATCACGCCGGTGGAGCAGATCAGCACCTCCTCCTCCGCCAGCCCCAGCCGATCCGCCAGGGCCTGGGTGGCTCGCAGGCTGTCGATCCGGCCGCGGTCACCGGTGCAGGCATTGGCCTGGCCGGAATTGGTGAGCACCGCCCGGGCATGCCCGCCCGAGGCCTGCAGTCGCTCGGCGCAGAGGTCCACGCAGGCGGCCCGCACCAGCGAGGTGGTGAAGGTACCGGCGCATACGGCCCCCTCCGGCGCCAGCAGCAGGGAGAGGTCAGCGTTCCCGGAGGGCTTGAGGCCGGCAGTGATTCCGGAGGCCAGGAAGCCGGCCGGAGCGGTGAGACCGCCGGGGATCGGGTGCCAGGGGTGGGTCACGGGAGCAGGGGCGGCTGCCGGGGCAAGTGGCCACCATCCTGTCGCGGCGCAGAACGAGGCCAGTGCGGCGGCCGCTGCGGCGGGATCCGCTGGCAACGGGCATCCTGGGGCCACACCCCCGTCAGGAGCGCCATGGAGCTCTGGCAGCAGGCCCGCGCTGAATTCGTCGATGTCATCGACTGGAGCGAGGACGGCAGCGACACGCTTGTCTGGCGCTTCGAGCGACGCGGCAACGCCATCAAATGGGGCGCCCAGCTGACCGTGCGCGAGGGGCAGCAGGCGGTGTTCGTGAACGAAGGGCGCCTGGCCGACTGCTTCGGCCCCGGCCGCTACCGGCTGGAAACCCGCAACCTGCCGGTGCTCACCAGCCTGCTGGCCCTGCCCACGGCCATGGAGAGCCCATTCAAGGCGGAGGTGTACTTCGTGGCCTGCCGCCAGTTCACCGACCTGAAGTGGGGCACCCGCCATCCGCTGATCCTGCGCGATCCGGAGCTCGGGCCGGTGCGGCTGCGCGGTTTCGGCAGCTACTGCCTGCGGGCGGTGGATCCGGCCCAGCTGATCCGCGCCCTGAGCGGCAGCAACCCGCGCTTCACGGTGGGCGAGATCAGCGAGCAGCTGCGCAACCTGATCGTGAGCCACCTGGCGGACCTGCTGGGTGAGCAGCCCAGGCCGGTGCTCGACCTGGCCGGCAGCTATGACGAGCTGGCCCTGGACCTGCAGCGGCAGCTGAGCCAGGAGTGGGCCGGCTACGGCTTGGAGCTCAGCAACCTGCTGATCGAGAACCTCAGCCTGCCGGCCGAGGTGGAGGCCGCCATCGACCGGCGCGCCGCCATCGGCCTGACGGGCGACCTGGCCGCCTTCCGCACTTACCAGGAAGGCATCGCCCTGGAGAAGGCCGCCGAGAACCCCGCGGGTGGCGCAGCCGCGGGAGCGGGGCTGGCCATGGGCTTCGGCCTGGGCGAGCGGATGGCACCCCCACCGCCGCCGCCGCCACCACCAGCACCAGCGCGAGCACCAGGCAGCGGTGGGGGCGCCGCGGCAGCGGAGCCAGACCCGGATGACGCCTGGGGTTCGAGCAGCCCGCAACCGTGAACTGCCCCAGCTGCTCAGCCCCCGTGCCGACCCGCGGCATGGTGTGCAGCTACTGCGGCTCACGGCTGGATGTTGATCTGCAGGGCTGGAGCCATCTGCAGGCGCAGGGCCTGAGCACCACGCTGCAGTGCCCCGACGGCCACGGCCCGCTGGAGACCCTGGGACTGCCGGGGGCGGCGGCGGCCGGAGGAGCAGTCACGCCGATCACACTCGGCCGCTGCCCCGGCTGCCTGGGCCTGTTCCTGCCTCTGGGGGCCCTGGAGCAACTGCTGGATCAGACCGTGGCGCCGGTTTGGCGCGTGGATCAGCAGCTGCTCGACCGTCTGGCCGAGACGCCGCGGGCCGAAAGCGCCCCGCTGCGCTATCGGCCCTGCCCCAGCTGCGGCGAGCTGATGAATCGCAGCCTGCAGGGCAAGCGCAGCGGCGTGGTGGTGGACCGCTGCCGCGATCACGGCCTCTGGCTCGAGGCCGGTGAACTGCGGCAGCTGCTGGAGTGGGCCCGCGCCGGCGGCGCCCTGCTGGATCAGGAGCGCCGTGAGGAGGAAGCCAGCGAGCGGGAGGAGCGCGGCCGGGCGGAGCGAGAGCAGCTGGCCGCCTTGCACGGGGAGCGCCTGGCCCTGGAGGCCAGACGGCAGTACGGCGCCGGTTGGCCGCTGGCGCGGGATCCGGATCTGCTGGCGCTGCTGATCAGACTGGCGCGGCAGCTGCTCTGAGGTCGTCCATGCCCAACCAGCGGCGCATCGGCCTCACCGGCGGCATCGCCACGGGCAAGAGCAGCGTGGGCCGGCTGCTGGCCGAAGAGGGCCTGCCGGTGCTCGATGCCGATGCCTACGCCCGCGAGGCCCTGGCGCCAGGCAGTGCGGCGGCGCGTGCGGTGCTGACCCGCCATGGCGCGTCGGTCCGGGAGGGAACCGAGGCCATCGATCGGACCGCCCTAGGCCGGATCGTGTTCGCCGATGCCGCCGAGCGAGCCTGGCTGGAGCAGCTGGTGCACCCGCTGGTGCGGGCGCGCTTCGCTGCCGAGCTGCAGCGGCTGGCGGCGGCACCGGTGGTGGTGCTGATGATCCCGCTGCTGTTCGAAGCCGGGCTGGAGGAACTCTGCAGCGAGGTGTGGCTGGTGGACTGCGACGAAGCGCAGCAGCTGCAACGGCTGATGGCCCGCGACGGCCTGAGCGAAGCTGAGGCCCGGGCCCGCATCGCCGCCCAGTGGCCGCTGGCCCGAAAACGTCCCCTCGCCGATCGGCTGATCAACAACCGCGGCCGGGCCGAAGCACTGGCGAAGCAGCTGCAGGTGCTGCTGACGGCAGCCTGACAACAGGCAGGTTTTCAGCCCTTCAGCTTCTGGTTGAGGATCTGATTGGCGAGCTTCGGGTCGGCCTTGCCGCCGGTCTTCTTCATCAGCTGACCGACGAAGAAGCCGTGTAGCTTGGTCTTGCCGCCGCGGAACGCCTCCACCTCCTCGGGGTGGGCCGCCAGCAGCTCCTCCACGATGGCGGTGATGGCGGCGGGGTTGCTGATCATGCCCAGGCCGCGGGCCTCGACGATCGCCTTGGGGGAGCCGCCCTGCTCCAGCAGCTCCGGCAGGATCTCCTTGGCGATCTTGCCGCTGATCACGCCGCCATCGATCAGCTGAACCATCTCAGAGAGCAGCTCGGGGCGGAAGGGAAGATCGCTGAAGCTGAGGCGGTTGGCGTTCACGTGGGCGGCAATGTCGCCGGTAATCCAGTTGGCCAGGCCCTTGGCATCGGCGCCGGCGGCCGCGGCCGTCTCGAAGTAGTCGGCCATCGTGCGCTCATCGGTGAGCACGCGGGCGTCATAAATAGAGAGGCCCAGATGCTCGGCGTAGCGGTGGCGCTTGGCCGCCGGCAGTTCGGGCAGCTCGGCGCGCCAGGCCTCGCGCTGGGCGGGGCTCACCTCGATCGGGCCGAGATCGGGATCGGGGAAGTAGCGGTAATCGCTGGCCCCCTCCTTGCTGCGCATGCTCTTGGTGAGCTGCTTGCCCTCATCCCACAGGCGCGTCTCCTGCACCACCGGTTCGCCGGCCTCATAGGCCTTGATCTGGCGCTTGATCTCGTACTCACAGGCCTTCTGAATGGCCGAGAAGGAGTTCATATTCTTGATCTCCACCTTCGTGCCGAAGGGCGCTTCGGGCCCGCGTCGCACCGAGATGTTCACATCGCAGCGCAGCGAACCCTCCTGCATGTTGCCGTCGCTCACGCCCAGATAGCGCATGATCCGGCGGATCTCCGAGGCATATTCCGCCGCCTCCCGGCCGGTGCGCAGATCGGGCTTGCTCACGATTTCGGCCAGGGCCACGCCAGCCCGGTTGTAATCCACCAGGGAGTGGGTGCTGCCCGCCAGGCGATCGCTGCCGGCATGAACCAGCTTGCCGGCGTCTTCTTCCATGTGCAGCCGCTCGATGCCGATCGTCTTGAGGTACGTGTCCTTTCCCTTCTCGGCCACCTCCACCTCGATCCAGCCGTTTTCGGCGATCGGCTCGTCGTACTGGGAAATCTGGTAGTTCTTGGGCAGGTCGGGATAGAAGTACTGCTTGCGGTCGAACTTGCTGTGCTCGGCCACCTGGAGGTTGAGCGCCAGGGCCGCCTTCACCGCATACTCCAGCACCTTCTGATTCAGCACCGGCAGGGTGCCGGGCAGCCCCAGCACCACCGGATCAATGTGGGTGTTGGGATCGTCGCCGAAGTTGGTGGAGGCGGCCGTGAAGATCTTGCTGGCGGTGCCCAGTTGCACGTGGGTTTCCAGGCCGATCACCGCCTCCCATTCCCCCTGTCCGCTCGCCGCAGTCATGGCCTTCATCCCGCCTGGGGTGATCCTATGCAGCAGGCCCCGCCCGGCCGCCGCCGCAGGGCGGGGCCATGGCCGAAGCTGAACATCCCCTGCGGACCCCAGAGCCGGCCCCATGAGTGTCGAGAGCGACCCCGTGCTGATCCTCGGTGGCGGCTTGATTGGTCTGGCGGTGGCCCACCAACTGGCCCGCCGGGGAGAGCTGGTGCAGGTGCTCAGCCGGCGCCGCAGCGAGGCGGCCGGGTTCGTGGCCGCCGGCATGCTGGCCCCCCACGCCGAGGGCCTCTCCGGCCCGCTGCTGGGCCTCGGCCAGGCCAGCCTTGAGCGGATACCGGCCTGGGTGGAGCGGATCGAAGCCGACAGCGGCCTGAGCTGCGGCCTGCGCCCCTGCGGGATCCTGGTGCCCTTTGCCGCCGCGGAGCAGCGCGACGCCTACCCCACCGCCGCCTTCGGCACACCCCTGACGCGGGCCGAGCTGGAGCAGGAGATCCCCGGCATCGGGCCCTCCTGGCAGGCCGGTCTGCTGTTTCCCCAGGACGGGCAGATCGATAACCGCCGGCAGCTGATGCGGGCCCTGGAGCGGGCCTGCGTGGAGCGGGGGGTGGCTTTCGAGGAAGGGGCCGAGGTGCTGGAACTGGTGTGCCGGCAGGGGGGTGCGCTCGAAGCGGTGCGCATCCGCCTTGTCCAGGGGGACATCGCCACGATCCCCTGCCGGCGGGCGGTGCTGGCTTGTGGAGCCTGGAGCGCCCGGCTGATGCCCACGCTGCCGGTGGCCCCCATCAAGGGCCAGATGCTCTCGCTGCAGGGGCCCCGAGACGCCTTGAAGCGGGTGCTGTTCGGTCCGGGCATCTACCTGGTGCCCCGGGAGGACGGCCTGCTGGTGGTGGGGGCCACCAGCGAGCCTGAGGCCGGCTTCGCGGAGGGGCTCACCCCCTTCGGGCAACGGGAGCTGCAGGCCGGCATCGAAGCGCTGCTGCCGGAAGCGGCCAGCTGGCCGCCGATGGAGCGCTGGTGGGGCTTCCGGCCCGGCACACCGGACGAAGCGCCCCTGCTCGGGCCCAGCCCGATCCCGGGGCTGTGGCTGGCCACGGGCCATTACCGCAACGGTGTGCTGCTGGCCGCGATCACCGCGGAGCTGATCGCGGCGGCCATGTCCCCGGAGAGAGCCCCAGCGGCGGCGGGGCTGCTCAGGGACTTCCGCTGGGACCGGTTCCCAGCGTGAACACGGGAATCTCCCCCATCCCCTTCACGGTCACCGGTCCCAGCGGGCGCACGGGGAAGGCACCGGACACCAGCTCGGCGGTCGCCGCATCGAAGACCACCGGCACCTGCAGAGGACGGGTCTGGGCCTCCAGGCGACTGGCGAGGTTCACCGTGTCGCCGATCACGGTGAACTCCAGGCGCTGGGGACTGCCGATCTGGCCCACCATCGCCGGACCGCTGGCCAGCCCGATGCCGCTGTTCAGGGGCTCGACCCCTTCGGCCCGCCAGGCGGTGTTGAGCTCCTCGAGGGCACGGTGCATGGCCCGGGCGCAATGGAGGGCCGCCAGGGCCTCCTGGCGCTCACCCCGCGCCAGGGGCGATCCGAACACCGCCATCACCGCATCACCGATGAATTTGTCGATCGTGCCGCCATGGTCGGTGATCACCGCCACCATCGCCCCGAGGTAGCGGTTGAGCTGGCGCACATGCAGTTCGGTGTGCCCCTCCTTGCCGCGCTTCTGGGTGAGCTGGGTGAAGCCGATCAGATCGGAGAAGAGCACCGTCACCGGACGGACGCGCCCGCGCAGCATGCCCTCGGCGGCGGCGGGGTCGGCCAGGATCTCGGCCACCACACTGGGGGCCACATAGCGCTCGAAGGTGCGCCGCAACCGGCGCCTCTCCGACTCCTCCCGCTGGTAGGCCTCACCGCCATAGATCAGGCCCAGCAGCACCAGGCCTGCAGCGGGCCCCAGCAGCGGCAGCCAGCGGTTGGCCTGCAGCAGGGTGAGCCAGCCCGCCAGGGCCAGGGCCAGCAGGCCCGCCGCCACCCAGCCGAGACGCCAGCCCAGGCCTGCGCCCCGCAGAGCAACGGCCGAGACCACCAGGAGAGGGAGCATGGCCAGCAGGGCCCGCCAGAGCGCGGAGTTGGGCCAGGGGGCCAATCCATCCCCCTGCAGGGAGTTGGCGGTGGCGGTGGCCAGGATTTCGAGGCCGGAGAGGCGGCCGAACGGGGTGGGGTTGCCGGCCTCCCCCTGGGAGACCACGGGTCCGACCAGCACCACGGAACCGCGGACGGACGCGCGCAGGGGGTGCCCCCGCCAACGGCCAGGGTCCAGCACCTCCCAGGCCGGGATGCGCGGGAAAGCGCCCTCCGGGCCATAGACGTTCAGGGCCATGGCAGCGTCGTGCTGACGGCTGCTGCGCCCGGCCAGGCGCAGCGCCGTGGCGGAGAGGGAAGGAAACGGCGCGACACCATTGGCCGGCAGCAGCCCGCGGCCGTAGGCCTCGGGGTGCCGCTGCGGCTCCCCGGGTTCGGCCGGCAGGGTGTTGCCGAGGCCGAGGCGGTCCGCCCCGCCCAGGGCTGCCAGCACCGCCTCCGGCCGGATCAGGGTCAGGCCTGAGGAGCCCGTGCGCGCATCCTCCGGCTCCAGCATCTCGGCCGCCAGGGCCACCCGGCCCGGATGGCGGCGCAGCTGAGCCGCCAGGGCCTGATCGTCGGTGGGGCCCAGGCTGCTGGGGCCAGCGAAGACCACATTGATGGCCACCACCCTGGCTCCGGCCTCGATCAGCCGGGAGGCCAGCAGCCCATAGGCGGCCCTGGGCCAGGGCAAGGTGCCGGTGCCCACCGCCCAGTCGGGCGGACGCTCCTGCGGCTGGCTCTGGTACCAGTCACCCTGCTGAAGGGTGGCATCGTCGATCGGCACAAGCACCACCTGCCCCGGTGGAGGGCGCCGGCCGCGCAGCACCAGCACCTGGTCTTCCAGGCCCCGTTCCCATGCGCGCCAGCGACCGATTGGCCAGCCGCTGATCGCCCCCGCCAGCAGGGCCACACCAAGGGATGCCGCCGCCAGGGCGCGGGGCCGGTTCATGGCTGGGGGTGCTCCCTGAGCATGGTGGTCACCGCAGCACGCGCATCACCCTGACCCTGATGGGGTTGGTCGCCCCATCAGAACAAGCGCGGCAGCCCGAACGACGGAATCGACGGGGCTGACGGCGCCGAGGGGATCGACACCGAGGGCATCGTGGAGCGCAGATAGCTCTCGAGGGATCCGAAGGCCGGCAGCGGTGTGGTGAAGCCCTGGAACAGGGGCCCACCGAGAATGGCGTTGTAGTCGCCGCTGGTGAGCTTGAGCAGGGTGAGCACCACTCCGGCCGGTGAGAGGCGCAGTTTCTCACCGGCACTCACGGTGGTTGCCCCCCCGGCGGCAGGTTGCCCCCCGTTCAGGGGCTCCACCTCGACCGAGCCTTCCAGAACCGACAACTCGGTTCCGCCGCTCTCATCGACCGCGAGCAGGTAGTTGGTGCCGCGCACACTCAACCGCGACGAGCGGGTGCATCCGGCCTGCTTGCCGGAGACCAGCACCTGACCCTTGCTGAGCAGGAAGCAATCCTGACCGAGGCGAAGCAGGGAAAAGCGACTGAGGCGTCCGGCGGCCCCTGAGGGAAAACCCAGCTGACCGCGACTGTTCTTGGTGCTCACCTCCTGGGGTGTGACCGCCTTGTCGTTCACCCTTGCCTGGCGCTCATCGATGAACAGCTCCTTGCCGTCGAGGATTTCCCGCACCGTGGCCGCCTCGGCGGCCCGCAGCGCCGTGGGCCGGAAGGGGATCGCCAGGCAGGCCAGCAGCGCAGCGGGCAGCAGCAGGCGGAGGTGTGAGGCCTGTGGGCGGACTGGCAGGGAGCCAGCGGCAGCCGGGCGGGGGAGCGGCGACATGGGTATTGACGACGTGAGGGTGGCGCGGTGACGGGTGGCGTGATGGCGCAGTGCGCAGCGGCCGGGTGGGTGCTGGGGCCACCCCGCAGATCCTTCATTGTGGCGGCATCGGCCCTGCTGGTCCCAGCCTCGCGCCGGCGCCGGGTTCATCCGTCACCGGAGCCTCCGACTCGAGCCCCAGCAGGGCGAACACCATCAGCGGTTCGGGCCAGCCCTTGAGCGGATGGGGGCCCAGCGGCTCCACCACCAGCTCCCCCGGCAGGAGCGCCAGCAGATCGCCGCTGATCAGGATCGGATGCTGGGGATAGCGACGGGTCAGCCCCTCCAGCCGGCTGGCCACGTTCACGCTGGCGCCCACCACGGTGAACTCGAGCCGCTGGCTGGAGCCGAGATTGCCGGCGATCACCTCCCCCACGTGCAGACCGATGCCATGACGCAGGGACGGACGGTTCTTTGCGACCAACTCGAGATTGAGCGTCTGCAGACCTCGCTGCATCGCCAGGGCCGCGCGCACCGCCGCTTGGGCCTCGCTCTGGTCGCCGCGGCTGCGTGGCACCCCGAACTCCGCCATCACCGCATCGCCGATGAACTTGTCGAGCAGGCCCTGCTCCGCCAGAACCGCCGCCGCCATCACTTCGAAGTAGCGGTTGAGCAGATCGAAGAGCTCCGCAGGCTCCAGGCTGGCACTCAGGGGCGTGAAGTCGACCAGGTCGCTGAACAGCAGCACACAGCGGCAGCGCACACCCGCGGCCTGGTTCCAGATCGGCGCGGGGTTGCGCAGGATGTCGTGGAGCAGGGTCGGGGAGATGCGGTGGGAGAGCACCTGATGCAGGTAGGCCCGCTCCCGCAGCTCCTGCCGGGCCTTACCGGCCGCGCGCAGGCCGCCCCCCAGCAGGGGAGCCAGCACCAAAGCCGCAAGGGGCAGATCGAGCTGGGCCCAGAGCCAGAGTCCATAGGTGAGGCCGAGGCCCGCGGCCATCAGGGCCACGGCCACGGCGACCGTGCCCAGGGCCGACAACGGGCGCGCCAGCAGGGCCAGAGCACCGCCCCCCCAGAGGAGGAGCAGCAGCCCCGTCGCCGCACCTGGCGGTGAGCGCTGGCCATCCCCCTCCAGCACGTTGCCCACAGCGGTGGCCAGCACTTCGCTGCCGCTCATGGCGCCATAGGGCGTTTCCTGCTGATCTCCCAGCTCCGGCGCCGTGGCCCCGATCACCACTGTGCGGTCCTTCCAGATCCCTGCCGGTGCCTGCTGGATCCGCCAGGCGGACAGCGAGGGCAGGGTGCCCGCCGGACCGCGGTAGTTGATGCCGAGCGGCTCCTCCCCCAGGGCATCCGGCCGCGCCAGGAAGGCCATCGGCAGCGGATGCGGGAGGGCGAAGCCAGCCAGTTGTTCCCGCCACCAGCGCCGGCCCGGCACCGCCTCGGCCATGCCCACCTCGCTCTGCAACAGGGTGGTGAGACCGGAGGGCCCAAGGGCCAGCAAGGGACGCCGCAGCCTGATCTGCTCCAGACCCTGCCGCCGCTCAAGGCCATAACCGGTGGCCAGATGCACCCGCTGCCGCCAGGGGGCCAGCAGGGCCTGGGCCCTCACGTCATCGGCAGGGCCGTATCGGCTGGGCTGGCTGTACTCGATGTTGATCAGCACCCGTCTGGCCCCACCGCGCAGGGCCGTGGCGGCCAGTTCCGCCTGAAGGGCACGGGGCCAGGGCCACGGCCCCATGCGTCGCCACAACGATGAGGCCTGGCGTTCGTCGGTCCCCAGCAGATCCGCCAGGCGCAGGGACTCGGCATCGATGGCCAGGATCAGGGGATCGTCAGGGGCCGTCCGCGGACCGCGCCAGCGGAAGAACTGCTCTCGCGCCTGACCATCGAGCCGTGCAAGGGATGCACCCGGCGGGGTGAAGCGAAAGGCGGGTAGAGCCACCACCAGGGGCACAGCCAGCGCCAGCCACCAGGCTCGGGGCCTTGTCACGGCAGGCCGTCGAGTTGCCGCTCCAGTTCAGGCAGGGTCTCCATCGGTGTGGAGAACCCGTTGAGCAGGGAGCTGTCACGGCGGCGGCGAACCGCCTCCGCGCGGCTCAGCCGACGCGGTGCACTCCAGCCACCAGCGGAATGCACCACTTCCTCGCCCGTGTTCAGGGTGAAACGCTGACCATTGCGGGCCTCCACCTCAACCGGACCTTCCCAGCTGAAAATCCGCAGCAGCGCCGGACTGGCCTCGAGGAACACCGTGGTGCCCGAAATCGAGGCGGTACCCACCCGGGTCCTGATCCGCAGGGGAGGGCCCCCGCTCCGGCCCGGGGTCAGCCAGCCGATGATCTGGCCGCGGCTGAGTTCCACCTCGCGGCGGCCGATCAGGGCGAGGCTGTCTCCCCCCAGGCGGAACCGGCGTCCATCCGGAAACGCCACCTGCAGCCGCCCTGGTTTGCGGGTGCGCAACAGAGTGGCGGGCTCCAGGAGCTGCCCGCGGCGGGCGGCGGCCTCTGTTCCCCTTGGCGGAGTCACATAAGCGGGCCTGGAGGGCACCTCCACAACCTGGGGCAGGTCGGGCCCGCCGCCTCGGGCCCCGGCCGGGAGGACCTCAGCGAGCTGAACAACACAGCTGAGTGCAAGCGTGCCCCTCAGCATCAGGGGGAACAGGGGGGTGAGGCGGGCCATGACCACAGGTTGCGCCAGGCCCCAGCCTGCACACTCAGTCTTCGCAGCGCCACACCTGATCGGCGGGCGTCCAGTCACTGAGTTCGGAGGGCTGGAACCAGAGGTCGATCTCGAACACGGCGGTTTCAGGGGCGTCGGAGCCGTGGATCACGTTGCGGCCGATGTTCACCGCCAGATCGCCGCGGATCGTCCCCGGCTCGGCCTCCAGGGGCTTGGTGGCCCCGATCAGCTTGCGGGCACTGGCGATCACCCCATCGCCTTCCCACACCATCGCCACCACCGGACCGCTGGTGATGAACTCCACCAGGCCGCTGAAGAAGGGACGCTCGCGGTGGACGCCGTAGTGACTCTCGGCCAGTTCGCGACTGGGAACCAGCTGCTTGAGGCCCACCAGCTTGAAGCCCTTGCGCTCGAAGCGGCCGAGGATCTCGCCCACCAGGCCCCTTTGCACCCCATCGGGTTTGATGGCCAGGAAAGTGCGTTCAACGGCCATGGCTGGAAAGACGGCGGATGCGGTTCATCGTCCGCGCTGGGCCTGCCGCTTGGCAAGCCAACCCAGCTGTTCCCCACGCCATACGATCAGGACACGCCCTGATCCCCAGCGATGTTTGCCGCAGCGTCAGGGCCGGCTGCCCTCCTGACGACCCCGAGCAGGCACGGGAGCTGGGATTTGGGCCACTCATTGATCCGATCCAGGGCCTTCAGAGGTCTGTGGACGCCTGGTGCACCTGACTAAAGTCGGTTGGGGTGCTGAATTCACTCCCACCCCCGCGCGCATGCCTGCCGATACCGTCGCCATCGCTCCCTCGGACCTTGCCTGGAGCGTCGCCGACAGCAGCCGGCTCTATGGCCTCGAAGGCTGGGGTGATCCCTATTTCTCGGTGAATGCCCGCGGCCACGTGATGGTGCAGCCCCGGGGGGAACGGGGCGGCTGCCTGGATCTGGTCGAGCTGGTGCAGGGTCTCCAGGGTCGCGACCTCACCCTGCCGCTGCTGATCCGCTTCGACGACATCCTCGAAGACCGGCTGGAGCGGCTCCATGCCGCTTTCGAGCGGGCCATCGCCCAGTACGGCTATGGGGGCCGCTACCAGGGGGTGTTTCCGGTGAAGTGCAACCAGCAGCGACATGTGGTGGAGCAGCTGGTGGAGAGCGGCCGCCAGTGGCACTTCGGGCTGGAGGCCGGCAGCAAGGCGGAACTGCTGATCGCCCTCTCCCTGGTGGACGACCCCGAGGCCCTGCTGATCTGCAACGGCTACAAGGATCAGCGCTACATCGAAACGGCGATCCTGGCCCGGCGGCTCGGCCGCCAGCCGGTGGTGGTGATCGAGCAGCCCGATGAGGTGGAGCGGATCATCCGCGCCAGCCGGGAACTGGGGGCAGCTCCCCTGATCGGCGTGCGCGCCAAGCTGGCCAGCCGCAGCACCGGCCGCTGGGGCAGCTCGGTGGGAGAACGCGCCAAGTTCGGGCTTTCCGTGCCGGATCTTCTGGCCACGGTCGAGGCCCTGCGCCAGGCCGATCTGCTCGGGGAGCTGCGCCTGCTCCATTTCCACGTGGGCAGCCAGATCAACGACATCGCCGTGCTCAAGGACGCTCTGCAGGAGGCGGGTCAGATCTACGTGCAGCTGGCGGAGCTGGGCGCGCCCATGGGCTACCTCGATGTGGGCGGCGGCCTGGGCATCGACTACGACGGCAGCCGCACCGCCACCGCCGCCTCCACCAACTACTCCCTGCAGAACTACGCCAACGACGTGGTGGCCACGGTGCGGGAGTGCTGCGAACCCCGCTCGGTGCCGCTGCCCACCCTGGTGAGCGAAAGCGGCCGGGCCATCGCCAGCCACTTCAGCGTGCTCGTCTTCGATGTGCTCGGCACCGGAGGCGTGCAGGGGGAGCAGCCGGCACTGCAGGAGGACGAGCCTCTCATCGTGCGCAACCTGCGCGACACGCTGGCCTCGATCCAGGCCACCGCCCTCGATGCCCCAGGTCAGGTCGATCACCTGCAGGAGGGCTGGAACGACGCCATCAAGTTCAAGCAGGACGCCCTCTCAGCCTTCCGGCTGGGCTACCTCAGCCTCACTGAGCGGGGAGCGGCCGAGCAGCTCTACTGGGCCTGCTGCCAGGCGATCGCCGCGCAGCTGGAAAGCTGGAGCGCGACCATCCCCATTCCCGACGAGCTCAAGGCGCTGCAGGCCGCCCTGGCTGTCACCTACTACGCCAACCTCTCGATCTTCCGCTCCGCTCCCGACACCTGGGCCATCGATCAGCTCTTTCCAGTGATGCCCATCCACCGGCTCGACGAGCGCCCCAGCCGTCTGGGCAGTTTTGCCGACCTCACCTGCGATTCCGACGGCAAGCTGGCCCGATTCATCGGCCCCGGGCAGGCCAAGCCGCTGCTGGAACTCCATGAGCTGCGGGAGGGTGAGCCCTACTGGATCGGCCTGTTTCTCGGCGGCGCCTACCAGGAGGTGATGGGCAACCTCCACAACCTGTTCGGCAGCACCAATGCGGTCCATATCCGTCTGGGTGCCAATGGCCGCTACCGGGTCGACCATGTGGTGCGTGGCAACAGCAACGCGGAGGTGCTCAAAGCGATGGAACACGACCCTGAGACCCTGCTCGAGCGCCTGCGGATGGCCAGCGAGGCGGCCATTCACCGTGGCACCCTCACCGTGCCCGACGCCGGCAGGCTGATGGCCCATCTGCAGAACAGCCTGCGCCAGAGCACCTACCTGCAGACCTGAGGGGAAGGATCCATGTGGGGCGACGAACCGCAGCTGAAGGTGGTGAGGGAGCGGATGAAACTGCTTCTGGACATCCACCACGACGAACTGGCACCGGTGATCCGCCATGGCGCCAGCGGTGATCTGGTGATGCGCCAGGGAGACCCTGCCGACAGCCTGATGCTGCTCACCAAAGGCAAGGTGGCGATTCAGATCCGCCTCACCGAGCCCGAGCCCCACACCCTCGCCGTGATCGAGGCCGAGGAATTGCTGGGAGAGATGGGTCTGTTCGGCTCAGGCCAGCACTCCGCCGATGTGCGGGTTGTGGAGGGACCCGCCGAGCTGGTGGAAGTGAGCGGCGACAACTTCCTCAAGACCCTGCTCTTCGATATCGACCTGGCCATGGAGATGCTGGCGCTGGTGAGCCAGCGCTGCATGCGCAGCAATGAGGTGATCGGTCTGCTGCTCGATGGCATCGCCGCCAGCGAGCGGGGCGACACCGATCAACTGAGCCGGCTGGAGAACGAGTTCCAACCCCTCAATTACTGCCTCAGCAAGGCGATGGATCGGTTGCTGGTGATCGGCCACGGACGCTCAAGCCCGACACCTGACTCCACGGGCTGATCCCCGCTCAGCGGGGAAAAGCCTGAAGCATCCCTCCGGAGCCCACAGGAGCGAGGGTCACCAGAATCATGACCCAGATCAGTTTGCAGGCCATGTGAAGCAATTGATCCACCCCAAGCCCGTAGCGGTGACGGCACTTGCCGTAATCGATCAGGGCATGAATCCCCCACTCGGCCAGACCAAGCCAGACCACTCCAGTGAGCCAGGTGACGAAGAAGGCGTGAATGCCGGAATGGGCGAGCAGCCACCAGGGCCAGGGGAGGGTGTGATCCTTCCCCGGACATTTCTCCACCGCCATCCGATCACTCTGGAGGCCGAAGTCGGCAACGAAGTGGCCCATGGCCAGCAAGGCAAAAAGCCCGAGACCAGACATGGCCTGGACGCCATCTGATGCCATGGGAGAGATCAGCTCGCCACCAGCTTGCCGCCTCAGGGTCCCGCCCTGCAGAGTGAACGGTCACCACTGAACCTGGAAACACGTTCCTGGGTTCAACGGGCGCAGAAGCGCACCTGCATGTCGAGTCGATCCATCGGGGGAGGCAACTCACCCGCCTCAAAGGGTGGGGGGGCGGCCTCCGCCATCATGCCTTTGGCCAGCATCGGCCGGAATCCGCCGTCGATCTGCACCTCCAGGGGGGTTGGCATGCCCAGACCGATGGCCTCGGCCAGCTGCCTGGCCTGAAGCAGCGCATCCTGATAAGCCAGCCGCAGCAACTGGCGGCGCACAGCGGCATCTCCGGCCTGATCGGCCCTGGGTGACACCGGATTGAGGCGGACACCGGGCAACGCCCCCACCTCCCGCACCAGAGCCTGCAGCCGGGCCGGGGCCAGCTCACCGCTCACCTGAAGATTGGCCTCAACTGCGGCCGGGCGCTTCGGGCTCGCAGGCCGCTCCCAGCTGGACGGTGAACTCACCGCCAGCTCCATCACCTGCAGGCGCTGCAGAGCCTGGCGCACCGCGGCCAGGCGCCGCTGCAGCTCTCCCAGGGCCCCGTCTGCCGTGGCCGCCTCCGCTGAGAGCGCCAGAGACACATTGAGCACGTCGATCGTGCGCTTCTTCTCGGCACGGCCCCGGGCTTCGAGCAGGGTGCCATCACAACGCAACTGCACCTGCTGGGCCCTCACCGGCGGAGTCAACTGGAGCAGGAGCAAGGCCAGGGGCCATATCCCTGCGAGGCGACCAGGGCGAACCATGGGCTGACGGTGGCGAAGGACAGAGGTGACGGCAGGGCGAGCGGCCAGGCCTGGAAAGGCCTCCAGGAAGCGGAATCGCTGCGGCCATCCCACCTATCCTGCTGTGCGGGCTCTCCCGGCCATGGCCCGGATGCTCTGTGTCCCATTGACCGCTGAACCTCAGGATGCCGTTGCTGGAGGTATGGGTCACAGCCATCGTCACGATCGGCCTGCTGGTGCCCCTGCAGCTCCTGATCCTGCGACTGCGCCTGCCGAAGCTGCCGATTCAGCTGGCCACCCTGGCGATCCTGAGCTCGGCGGTGGTGCGCACCCTGCCGCTGATCCTCCTGCCAGCTGACTACCGGGCCTGGATCTCCACCATCGACGAGTTGATGTTCAGCTACCTGGGCATCCGCATGGCTCTCTGGGGGTTTCTCGAACTTCCAGCAGCCCTGCGTCTGAGGAAAGAACCTGCCCAGATTCTGTTGCAGTTGTTGATGCTGGGTGGAGGCATCGTGGCCACGGTGATCGTGGTGCAGGAACAGGCCCGCTTCAACCTGGTCAGCCTGGTCACCACCTCGGCCGTGCTCACCGCCATGCTGGGCCTGGCCGCCCAGGAACCCCTCAAGGACCTCTTCGCGGGCCTGGAACTCCAGTTCGATGATGTCTTTTCCGTAGGGGATTTCCTCGATCTGGGGGATGGCACCATGGGCGTGGTGGTGTCGATCAACTGGCGGGACACCTGTCTGAAGGATGTCACCGGTGCACTGGTGGTGGTGCCGAACACCAAGGTCACCGAAGTGGTGGTGCGCAACTATGTGGCCTTTGGTGCGATGGGCAACCGCTTCAACCTCGGCCTCGATTACTCCCTGCCGCCCTCAAGGGCCCGGCAATTGCTGCTGGAGGTACTCAGCAAACATCCCCGCGTGCTGGAGGCCCCCCCTCCGGCCGTGCGGGTGCAGGCCTTCGCCGACAGTGCCATCACCTACGACATCATCGCTTTCCAGCCACCGGGGAACCTCGGTGACATGCTCGACCTGCGCAGTGAACTGCTGGAGCAGATCTGGTTCAGCCTGGAGCGGACCGGCCAGAGCGTCCCCTATCCGGTGCGCGAAATCCGGGAGAAACAGACCATCCTGGATGCGGGGCATCCCGACCAGCGCGGCCTCGACCAACGGCGAGTCCTGCTCAGCCGCAACCCGCTCTTCGGTGACCTCAGCGAGGAGGAAATGCTCCAGCTGGCCAGGACCACCCGCTGCCTGCGCTTTGCGCCAGGGGAAGTGGTGGTGAGCGAAGGCAACCGTGGTGATTCCCTTTTCCAGGTTGTTCA
This sequence comes from Synechococcus sp. UW140, assembly GCA_943369245.1. Classification (GTDB taxonomy): domain Bacteria; phylum Cyanobacteriota; class Cyanobacteriia; order PCC-6307; family Cyanobiaceae; genus Regnicoccus_A. Next base: position 49,191 of record CALRMN020000003.1, read on the forward strand.
GGGAATGGTCGAGGTGCTGAAGGACCAGGAGGATGCGGAACCGTTCCGGGTGGCCTGCCTGAAACCCGGCGATGTCTTCGGTGAGATGTCGATGCTTGCCGGCAACCAGCGCAGCGCCACCGTCCGGGCAGTGGACGAATGTCAGCTGCTTGAGGTGTCACGTACCAGTCTGGGACCCTTGCTGATGCAGAACCCGCCGCTGATGGACCGGATGGCCCACCTGGTGAGCCAACGCCGCGGCGAGCTGGAGGGGATGGAGAGAGAAAAGGTGAAGCAGCATGAGAATCAGCTGCTCAAGCGCATGAAGCAACTGTTCGAGACCCTGACTCTGTGATGAGTGCCTCAGGCCGGAACCCTCAGGGCCTCGGGCTGGCGATCGCTCAGCTGGCGTTGTAACACTCCGAGAAGGCGTCCTTGATCTCAGCGCTCTTGCCCAGCTGACTCTGACCGGAGGTGTGCAGGCTCAACAGGGCCTGGTACTGGCTGCGGCTGAGCTTGCCCTGGCTGACGAATTCGCCGTCGGGCGTGAAACGGGCCACTTCACAGCGGCAGACGTAGGTGGTGTTGCCTGATGGATCCCCGGCTGCACCCGCTGCGGAACCGGAGCTGGTGGAGTCTTGCTTTTCCTCGTAGCCATCCTCAGGGCCCACATACCCCTGCCCCTCCAGCACCACGAAGTCGAACAGGCCGTCGTCGGCACGGGTGAGGACATAGGTGGTGCCCTTCACCCCCAGTACCTTGGTGCCGAGGCAGGCCTTCTGGGGGCCACTCACCAGCACAGCGCCCTTGCTGAGGCGGATGCAGGCATTGCCGAGCGTGATCACGCTCGAGCGACCCAGGAAGCCCGTGGCGCGGCCATCAAACAGAAGCTCTGCGCGGCTCTTGCCGGTGCGCACCTGCTGTCCGGAGCGGGCCACTTCATTCACCCGGGCAGCCTTGCCATCGATGTAGACCTCACGACCATCGACAAGCCGCTTGATGGTGGCCTGCTCAAAGGCAGCCGCGCGGACAGGGGCGGCAGGGGCCATGAGCACGGCCTGCAGAAGGCCAACCTGCAGGAGTCCACCAAAGGCTACGACTAGGCGGTGGTTCATGGAGCTTGGAGGGGAGCGATCATGTTCAGGCTAGCCCTGACTCTGCTCATAATATTCCCTGGGTTTCATCGTAAAAACCTCCTGGGCTTCCTGGCCGCGGATCTCGAACTCACCCACTCGCTCCAGATCCCATTCGGGAGAGGCATGCTCAGCCACCACACGGCTGAGGATGATGTCGCGTCCAGACTGCTTGGCCACCCCCTCCAGGCGACTGGCCATGTTGACCGTGTCACCGATCACGGTGTAATCCATCCGAGAGGCACAGCCGATGTTCCCACTGATCACAGGCCCCCCGCTCAGGATCATCACCTGCTCCCAGGGATCCTTGCCCTGGGCGGCCCATCGCTGGTTGAGGGCCTCCATCTGGTCCTGAAGTTCCAGAATCGCTTCCAGCGCCGACTGAACCTCCACCGCCATTCCCCGGTTCAGGGGCACCCCAAAGACGGCCAGTACAGCATCGCCCATATATTTATCGATGATCGCCCCCTTGCTCTGAAGGGTATCAACAACAACAGCAAAATATTCGTTGAGTTGTTGCACCAGTTGGCTGGCATTTCCCTCCTTGCTCATTTTGGTGCTGCGCTGGGTGAAGCCACGCACGTCGCAGATGAACACCACCACCTCCGACACCTTGCCCCCCAGCAGTTCATCGGCCTCCTCCGGCTGGCTGGCGATCTGGGCCGCCACCGCCGGTGAGAGGTAGCGCTCCAGCATCCGACGCAGGCGCAGCCGGTTCCACTGCAGCCTCACCGTGGCATCACCGGCACTCACCAACCCGGTGGCGAAGATGAGGGCGGAGATCCCCAGCAGGCCGATGCCGGCGCCGGTGCTGCTCAGCAGGATCAGGCCCACGAGCACCATGCCTCCGGCCAGCAGCGCCAGGGCTCCAAGCCGCACCTGTGGCTTCTCCGCCCGGGCACTGGCCAGACCCAGAGCCAGCACCCCCAGACCCAGCAAGGGGGCCACGTACCAGGCGTTGGGGGGAATGTAGAGAGCACGGCCCTCCAGCCGGTTGGCGATCTCGGCAGCGTGGATCTCGACGCCGGGCATGCCCTCGGCTCCGGCAAAGGCCGTGCGGTGGATGTCCTGGAGCACGCCGGCGGTGGGACCGATCAGCACCACCTGATTGCGGAAGGTGCCCTGTTCCTTGAGACGGGCGAAGCTGCCCGTCTCAAGGACCTCCCAGATCGGGATCGTGGGGATGGTGCGAGGCGGGCCGTAGGGGTCCACCAGAGGCCGCCACTTGGCGAGGATCGGCGGTGGCGGGATCTCCGCCAGGCGGCCCTTGGCGATCAGCTGGCTGGAGAGGCCCACCGGCACATCCAGCATCCCCGTCTGCCGCAGCTGCTCGGCATAGGTGCTGGGGCGCAGGCGGATGTAGCCATCGGGATCCTGCAGGCCATTGAGAAGCCCCGAGCTGCGGGGCCCGGCAGCCTCGCTGAGGAAGGGCATGGCGGCACTGAGGGTTAGGCCGCCCACCCGGCCGCGGCTCTCGAACACCTGAGCCCCGAGCACCACCTTGCCGCTGTGGCGGCGCAGTGCCGCGGCCAGGGCGGCGTCATCCTCCGGGCCGTGGCTGCTGGGAGCATCGAAGAGAAGATCGAAGCCCACCACCCGGGCACCGGCGGAGAAGAGGCGATCCAGCACCCGGTCGTAGATCGACCGCGGCCACGGCCAGGCCGCCAGGCGGCGCAGCTCCTGGTCCTGGCTGAGGTCGGCGTTCTGCCCCTGCACGAGGCTGTAGTCGTCGATGCCGACGATCACCACCCCGGAGGGTGGCTTGCGTGGCCCGCGCAGTTCCTGGGTGCGGGAGGAGAGATCCAGCTGCCAGCGCTCGTAGATGTCTGGGAAGAGCCCATAGCCGAGGGCGCAGGCACCGGCCCAGACCACGAACACTCCGTAGCGCCGCAGCCAGGTGATCGCTCGGGGGGTCATGGACGCAACGGCTTCACAGATGTTCCATCAAGGTGAGCTGGTAGCTGGTGAGGGCAAGCTTGGTACCCAGATCACGGGTGAGTGCCAGCAACAGCTCCGTGACGGCATCGGGCTCCCACTGGCGCAGGTTATCGAAATCGTGGCGATCCAGCACCCAGCAACTGCCGTCGAGATCCGCTGTGACATTGGCTGTACGGGGTGTGCCGGAGAGGAAGGCAATCTCCCCGAAGCACATCCCCGGCTCGAAGGTGGCCAGCCGGGAGGCATAGGACTGCCCGTCACTGCCGCGCAGCTCGACGGTGATGGTGAAACGCCCCTCCCGCACCAGAAAAAGCTCATGACCCGTATCGCCCTTCTTGACCACATACTCTCCCTTGGCGAAGTAGCGGCATTGCATGAGATCGGCCAGGGTCTGGCGATGGGTTGGTTGCAACATGCCCAGAAAACCGAGCGTCTGATCGATCTCTGTACTGAAGGGAGGATCCGGATCCTCTCCTTTGGTTGAATCCAGCAGCAGATCTTCAGCCCATTCGATGGCCTGATCCAGCTGCTCGAACTGAGGCATCTCCTCAACCCCACCGGCCACACTGAGCGTGTGGGGAAGGCTGAGATGACGGGCCCGGGCCAACAACACCATCACTCCCCGACGCCGCAGCGACGTGAGCTCATTCAGAAACAGACCTCTGGATTCCTCCGGGAGTTCCGTGACGTGGGCCACATCCAGCACCAGGATCCAGGCATCGGACATGATCCCCCTGAGCTCGGAGAGCAGCCTCTCGATCGCAGCGAAATCGAGCACTCCCTGGGTATGCACGATCCGGATTGCGTCACGCCGCTGTTGCAGCATCTTGGCCTGATTCGACGCACGCCAACGCCGCGACTGGCGCTGGGAACCTTTATAGGAGCGCCGGATCGTGGAACTGGTCTGGGGATACTGATTGAACAGGCTGAGGCCAAGACTGTCGGAGAGCTCATTGCAGACCGCAATGCCGCGCACACTGTTGCCCAGTTCGTCAAGCGGCGGTGAATAGGTGGCGATGCCGAGCCGGCCAGGCACCACCGCCAGCACACCCCCACCCACGCCGCTCTTGGCTGGCATGCCCACGTCGTAGAGCCACTGACCGGCAAAGTCATAGGTGCCGCAGGTGGCCATCAGGGCCAGCATGCGCACGGTGATCTCGGGCGTGAGTGGCCGGGCCCCGGTGAATGGATTGAGACCCTGACACGCCAAAGTGGCGGCCATCACCGCCAGATCGTGGCAGGTGACGGTGATCGAGCACTGTTTGAAATACAGGTCGAGAGCAGCCTCAGGATCATCTTCGATGATTCCGAAGTTTCGCAGCAGATGACCGATGGCCCGGTTGCGGTGGCCGGTGGCGCGTTCCGACTGGAACACCGCCTGGTCGATGCTGAGGCGACGCCCGGCCAGTTCACTGAAGAAGTCGAGCATCAGGGCTTCAGCCTGATGCGGATCGTGGTTCCAGATCTGCGCAGTGGTGGCGATCGCCCCCGCGTTGATCATCGGATTGCGGGGACGGCCCGACTTCTGATCGAGACTGATGGCATTGAAGGCATCTCCGGAGGGCTCCACCCCCACCTTCGTGGCCAGGTACTCGTCCGAGAACAACTTCAGGGCGAGACCATAAGCGAAAGGCTTGGAGATCGACTGGATCGTGAACGGCTTGCGGGTATCACCCACCTCATAGACACGACCATCTACGGTGGTGATTGAGATACCGAAATCCGAGGGATCAGCCTTGGCCAGCTCCGGGATATAATCAGCAGGAGCACCATCGTCCAGCAGTGAATAGCGCTGATGGAGATCTGCTAGCAGCCCCTGGATAACATCTGCGGTGCTGCCGGGAGTATCGATCATTCAATCATGATCCAGCAGGGCATGAACAACTGGACATCAGTGATACCAATCCACAGCCAGGCAGTCGGTCTGTAGCAGGCGCTACGAGAGTCGATCACGAGAGCTGGCTGATCAGGTCTGAGCAGGCCTGCTCCAGGGCCGGGTCGAGGGAGGCGGCATCGCGCCCGCCCGCCTGGGCCAGCTGGGGCCGACCGCCGCCTCCGCCGCCGCAGCGCTTGGCCACGGCGGCGATGAAGCTGCCGGCCTTCGGCCCGGCGGCGATCACCTCGGTGCCAAAAGCCGCCACCAGCACCAGTTTGCCTGGTTCCTCAGGGGCGGGCAGGCCTCCCAGCACGACCGCCCCGGCCGGTCCCAATCTGTTCTGGAGTTGCTGGGCGGCCGTCTGCAGGGCGGCACCCTCCACCCCATCCAGCCGTGTCACCAGCACCCGGAACGCCCCCACCTCGCGGGCCTCGGCGGCAAGGGCCGAGGCCCGGGCCAGGGCCAGCTCGGAGCGGGACGCCGCCAGCGCCCTGGCGCTGGCCCTCAGCTCATCCTGAAGACTGCTCACCCGCTCGAGGATCTCCCCCGGCTGCACCTTGAAGCGATCCCCCAGGGCCCGCACGACGGTGTCGCGTTCCTTGAGATAGTCGAGCAGCGCAGGACCGGCCACGGCCTCGATGCGACGGATGCCGGCGGCCACACCGCTCTCACTCACGATCCGGAACAGGCCGATCTCCGCGGTGTTGGCCACATGGGTACCTCCGCAGAGCTCCATCGACACCCCTGGCACATCCACGACCCGAACGGTGTCGGCATACTTTTCGCCGAACATGGCCACAGCCCCAGCCGAGCGGGCTCGCTCCAGCTCCATCTCGCGCACCTCCAGGGCATGGGCGTCGGCGATCCAGCCGTTGATCCGCTCCTCGATCCGCTCCAGATCCTCCGGGCTGATGGCGTGGGGGCAGTGGAAGTCAAAGCGCAGCCGCTCGAAATCCACCAGGGAGCCGGCCTGGGCGATCGAGGGATCCACCAGCTGCTTCAGGGCCGCCTGCAGCAGGTGGGTGGCGGTGTGGTGGGCCTGGACCCGGCGGCGGCAGGAGCGGTCCACCAGGGCGGTCACGGTGTCACCCAGGGCCAGCTCGCCCCGCTCGATCCGGCCGTGGTGGACGATCAGCTTCCGCTGGTGACTGACCGCCTCGATGCGCACGATCACTCCGGTCTCGGGGCCCGCCCCAGGGGACCCTCCCGCCAGCACACCGCGATCACCGATCTGGCCGCCCGATTCGCCATAGAACGGGGTGGAATCCAGCACGATCTGCACCTCATCCCCCGCCCGGGAGCTCTGGGACGGCTCACCATTCACCACCAGAGCCATCACCTGGCTGGGGTGCTCCAGGGCCTCGTAACCGCGGAAATCGGTGGCCGGCAACTGCTCGGCCATGGCCTCGATCGCCCCCTGCAGGGTGAGATCGAGTCGGACCGCCGCGCCCTTGGCCCGCTGGCGCTGGGCCTCCATCGCGGCCTCGAAACCCGCCAGATCGACTGTCAGCCCGTGCTCCTCGGCGATCTCCTCGGTGAGCTCCAGGGGGAAGCCGTAGGTGTCGTAGAGCTCAAAGGCCTGCTCACCGCTGATCTGGCTCGGCCCTGCGGAGAGCACCTCCGCCAGCAGCTTTTCACCGCGCTCGAGGGTCTCCAGGAACCTGGTCTCCTCCCGGGCCAGCTCGGCCATGATCGCGTCGCGACGCTCCACCAGCTGGGGATAGGCATCCACCATCACGGCGATGGCCGCCTCCCCCATCGCCGTGAGGAAGGGGGTGGTGATGCCCAGCAGGCGGCCATGGCGCACCACCCGGCGCAGCAGGCGGCGCAGGATGTAGCCCCGGCCCAGATTCGAGGCGGTCACCCCATCGGCGATCAGCTGAGTGATGGCGCGGCTGTGGTCGCCGATCACCTTCAGGGAGGTCTGGCCGCGGGCGTCAAGCTGGCTGTAGTGCACTCCCGCCAGGGTTGCGGCGGTTTCGATCAGGGGATAGATGAGGTCGGTTTCGTAGTTGTTCGGCACCCCCTGCAGGATCTGGGCCATGCGTTCCAGGCCCAGGCCGGTGTCGATGTTCTTGTTCTCCAGCGGCGTGAGGTTGCCCTCGGCGTCGCGGTTGAACTGCATGAACACCAGGTTGTAGAACTCGATGAAACGGCTGTCGTCCTCCAGATCGATGTGCTCATCACCCAGCTCGGGCATGAAGTCGTAGTAGATCTCGGAGCAGGGGCCGCAGGGTCCTGTCGGGCCCGACACCCAGAAGTTGTCGGCCTCACCGAGGCGCACGATCCGCCGGGGATCGACCCCCACCGTGTCTCGCCAGATCATCGCCGCCTCATCGTCGTCGCGAAAGACGCTCACCACCAGATGCTTCGGATCCAGGCCGAACACCGTGGTCGCCAGCTCCCAGGCCCAGGTCATCGCCTCGGTCTTGAAGTAGTCGCCGAAGGAGAAGTTGCCCAGCATCTCGAAGAACGTGTGATGCCGGGCCGTGCGTCCCACGTTCTCGATGTCGTTGGTGCGGATGCACTTCTGGCTGCTGGTGGCCCGCGGCGCCGGGGGCTCCGCCTGCCCCAGGAACACCGGCTTGAACGGCAGCATGCCGGCGATGGTGAGCAACACCGTGGGGTCGTCGGGAACCAGTGAGGCGCTGGCCATGCGTCGGTGCCCCCGGGCCTCGTAGAAGGCCAGAAAGGCCTCGCGGATCTCGGCACCGCTGTGGGGGCGGGAGCGCCGCCCGGAGCGGCTGGATGTGGTGGCAGCCATGGCCGGACGCGGCAGATCAACCCTGAAGAGGGCATGATCGCCCAGCACAGGCCCTTCCCGATCCGCGCTGTCCCCGTGCCCGCCCTGACGGCCCCAACCGACCAACGAGCCCAGCTGCGGCTGCAGTCGATCGCCTGGGCGCTGCTGGCGGGCGCCACCGCCCTGGCCCTGGCCCTGGTGCTGGGACTGAGACCGGCCCTGCGGGCAGGGGGTTGCGGCTTCTTTTACGGCCTGCTGGCCTTCCACCTGCAGCGGGTCGATCCCGACGACAGCCATTTGCAGGCGGGCCTGGTGGGGGCGGTCTGCGGCATCCGCAGCCTGGGCACCACCCCCGAGCTGCCGGCCGTCGGGGAGATTCTGGGCGAGGGAGGGCTGCGCTTGCTGCCGGGGCTGGCGCTGGAGCTGCTGCTGGTCTGGCTGCCGCTCTGGCTGCCCCTGGCGGGCAGTGCCCTCATGCTTCAGGCCCTGCAGCGCTGGTTGCCGCCTCTGAGGCCCTAGCTGCAGCCTGGGGGCGCGCCATCCGGCAGAGTGCCCTGGGAGTCGCTCCGCTCACGCGAGCCGAGGCGATGTCCGTGGTCGATGTTCGTGGTTGCTGACGGTGTTCACGATGCGACGCCACACCTGGTCTGAGCGGGCTCAGCGGCCATGACCCTGCTGCACGCCACCTGGCTGTCGGCCGAAACCGCCGCCGTGCCCGCCCTGGGGGGCGGCTACCGGCCGGGCCTGCTGCTCTGGGCCGACACCTGGCGTGTGGCGGAACCCCAGACTCCGGCCAGCGAGCCGCCCGGGCACCCCCTCAGCCTCGACCAGGACGATCTGGGCGCCTGGCTGGAGGAGACGGACCTCTGGACGGAGGATTTCCGGCCGGCCGGAGCCACCCTCTGCCTGCCCAGCCGCCGCCAGGGGGCCAGGGGGAAGAAGCAAACCGACAGCAGCAGCTGGAGCGGCCTGCCCCTGCAGGCGGGCGAGCCGATCCCGAAATCAGTGGAGTGGTGGCCCTGGCGGGTGGAGGGCTGGTGGCTCGAACCCGGGGCCGCCACCGTCTGGCTGGGACGCCTGCCCCTCTCGGGCAATCATCCCGACCTGGCCGATGACCTGCGCTGGTGGAGCCACCTGCAGCGCTGGTCGCTGAGCCTGCTGGCCCGGGGCCGGCTGCTGCCCCAGGTGGAGGGGGGCCGAGCCCGCTGGCTGCCGCTGATCAACCGCGAAGACGACCGGCGCCGCCTGGAGGATCTGGCCTCGCGTCTGCCCCAGGTGGCGGTGGCGGCCCTGGAGCCCGGCCAGGGGGAGGCCGGTGTGGCGATGGCGTGCTGGCGGCCGGGGTCCGGGCGGCGGCGGCTGGCCTCGATCCTCACGCATCTGGTGGATGCGCGCATGCGTGCGGGCTTCACCCCCAGCCAGGAGGGGCTGGATCCACTGCTGGCGGCCTGGCAGCGGGCCCTCGGTCCCGGTGACGGCCGCCTCGATCTCGGGGACGACGACTGCGAACGCCTGCAGGTGGCCACTCACCACTGGCGTGAAGCAGTGGCTGGTCGGGTGGAGCCGGCCCGGGCCTGCCTTGAACTCGACACCCCCGACGAGGGTGAGGATCTCTGGCCCCTGCGCTTCAGCCTCCAGGCCGAGGCCGATCCCAGCCTGCTGCTGCCCGCAGCCGGGGTCTGGGCCGCCGGGGCCGGTTGCCTGCAGCTGGGTGAGACCGAACTCCAGCAGCCCGGTGAACTGCTGCTGGAGGGCCTCGGCCGGGCCCTGCAGGTGTTCGAACCGATCGAGCGGGGGCTCGACACCGCCACACCTGAGCGGATGGCCCTCACCCCGGCCGAAGCCTTCGTGCTGGTGCGCACCGCCGCGCTGAAACTGCGCGATGTGGGAGTCGGCGTGGTCCTGCCCCCCAGCCTCAGCGGCGGCCTGGCCAGCCGGCTCGGCCTCTCGATCGAGGCCGACCTGCCCGAGCGCTCCCGGGGCTTCAGCCTCGGTGAAAGCCTGCAGTGGAGCTGGGAGCTGATGATCGGCGGCGTCACGCTCACCCTGCGTGACCTGGAGCGACTGGCGGGCAAGCGCAGCCCGCTGGTGCAGCACAAGGGGGCCTGGATCGAGCTGCGCCCGGGTGATCTGCGCAACGCCGAGAAGTTCTGCGCCCTCGATCCGGTCCTCAGCCTCGATGACGCCCTGCGCCTGACCGGCAACGAGGGGGAGACCCTGCAGCGGCTGCCGGTGCACCGCTTCACGGCCGGCCCGAGGCTGAAGGCGGTGCTGGAGCAGTACCACCAGCAGAAGGCCCCCGATCCCCTGCCGGCCCCCGAGGGCTTCGCCGGTCAGCTGCGGCCCTACCAGGAGCGCGGCCTGGGCTGGCTGGCCTTCCTGCACCGCTTCGATCAGGGGGCCTGCCTGGCCGACGACATGGGTCTGGGCAAGACGATCCAGCTGCTGGCCTTCCTGCAGCACCTCAAGGCGGAGCAGGAACTGAAGCGGCCCGTGCTGCTGGTGGCCCCCACCTCGGTGCTCACCAACTGGCTGCGCGAAGCAAGGGCCTTCACCCCGGAGCTGAGCGTGGTGGAGCACTACGGCCCCCGGCGGCCCTCCACGCCCGCCGCCCTGATGAAGAAGCTGGAGGGGGTGGATCTGGTGCTCACCAGCTACGGCCTGCTGCAACGCGACAGCGAGGTGCTGAGCAGCCTCGACTGGCAGGGGGTGGTGATTGATGAGGCCCAGGCGATCAAGAATTCCTCGGCGCGCCAGTCACAGGCGGCCCGCGATCTGGCGCGCCCCCTCAAGCAGAGCCGATTCCGCATCGCCCTCACCGGCACCCCGGTGGAGAACCGGGTGAGCGAGCTCTGGGCCCTGATGGACTTCCTCAACCCGAAGGTGCTGGGAGAAGAGGAGTTCTTCCGCCAGCGCTACCGCCTGCCGATCGAGCGCTACGGCGACATGGCCTCGGTGCGCGACCTCAAGGCCCGCGTGGGCCCGTTCATCCTGCGGCGCCTCAAGACCGACCGCTCGATCATCTCCGATCTGCCCGAGAAAGTGGAACTGAGCGAGTGGGTGGGACTCTCCCCCGAACAGGTGAAGCTCTACCGCCGCACCGTGGAGGACACCCTCGATGCGATCGCACGGGCACCCGTGGGCCAGAAGCACGGCCAGGTGCTGGGACTGCTCACCAAGCTCAAGCAGGTCTGCAACCACCCGGCTCTGATGCTCAAGGAAACCGCGGTGGGCGAAGGCTTCAGCGCGCGATCGGCCAAGGTGCAGCGCCTCGAGGAAATCGTGGAGGAAGTGATCGAAGCGGGCGACCGGGCCCTCCTGTTCACTCAGTTCGCCGAGTGGGGTCACCTGCTGCGGGCCCATCTGCAGCAGCGCTTCCACCAGGAGGTGCCCTTTCTGTATGGCAGCACCAGCAAGGCGGAGCGTCAGGCGATGGTGGATCGCTTCCAGGAGGATCCGCGCGGTCCGCAGCTGTTCCTGCTCTCGCTCAAGGCAGGCGGCGTGGGCCTCAACCTCACCCGGGCCAGCCATGTGTTCCACATCGACCGCTGGTGGAACCCGGCGGTGGAGAACCAGGCCACCGACCGCGCGTACCGCATCGGCCAGACCAGCCGGGTGATGGTGCACAAGTTCATCACCAGCGGCTCGGTGGAGGAGAAGATCGACCGCATGATCCGCGAAAAGGCCCGTCTGGCCGAGGACATCGTGGGCAGCGGCGAGGAGTGGCTGGGCGGCCTCGACCCCGGACAGCTGCGCGACCTGGTGGCCCTGGAGGAGTGATCCGGCCATGCCCAACGCCCTGGCCCTGCTGGCCGGTGACGACCAACTCGGCACGCTGATCAGCTGGCTGGCACGGCACCAGGCCTCCCTGGCGGGGTTCCCCCTGCTCGCGCCCGCGGAGCTGGCCGATGTCCTGGCACGGGATGGTCGCACCGCCTCCCTGGTGGTCAGCCCCCTCGCGCCGCTGGCAGCCGGCGGCGACATCCAGCTCGCGGAGCGGGTGCTCTCCGGCGAGGTGAGCGCCGTGCTGTTCTTCGTGAACCCGGCGGCCCCCCCGGGCGGCACGCCGGATCTGAATCTGCTGCTGCGGGTCTGCAGCCTCACCGATACGGCCCTGGCCCTGAACGAGGCCACGGCGGAGCTGGCCCTGCGCGGTCTGGCCCGCAGCCGCCTGGCCTATCTGATCTTCAACCCGGTGGCCGGTCAGGGGGATCCCAACCAGGATCTGGCCCTGATCCGCACCATCCTCGAGCCTCAGATCCTGCTGCAGGTGGTGCTGACCAGGCCGGACCGCGACCCCGCCGATCAGACCCGGGAACTGGTGGACATCCTTGAGGCCAGGCCTGACACGGAGACAGGCGAGGCCATGATCCTGGCCTCCGGCGGGGATGGCACCGTCTCGGCCGTGGCGGGTGCGGTGATGGAGGCCGGCATTCCCCTGGGGGTGATCCCCCGCGGCACCGCCAACGCCTTCGCCACGGCCCTGAGTATCCCCACCGACCTGGAGGCCGCATGCCTGACGATCCTGGCCGGGCAGAAACGGGTGGTGGACGCAGCCCGCTGCAACGGCGCCCCGATGGTGCTGCTGGCGGGGGTCGGCTTCGAAGCGGGGATGGTGGACCGGGCGACCCGGGACCTCAAGACCATGCTCGGCCCCATGGCCTATGTGCTCGCCGGCGCGCAGCAGCTGGCCAGCCAGGAACCCTTTCAGGCCAGGCTCGAGATCGATGGCCAGGTGACCGAGCTGCAGACCGGCGCCATCACCGTGGCGAACGTGGCGCCGGCCACCTCGGTGCTGGCCCAGGGCTTCGGTCGGGTGATCCCAGACGACGGCCTGCTCGAGATCACCATCGCCTCCCCAACGAACCGGCTGCAGGGCCTCAACGCCTTTGCCTCACTGGTGGCATCCGCGGTGGTGCGCTCCCCCACCAACCGGCCCGATCTGCTCTGTCTGCGCGCACGGTCCATCACGATCAGCACCGATCCCCCCCAGAAACTGGTGATCGACGGCGAGGTGTTCGAGGCCAATCCGATCAGCATCACCTGCCTGAGCGGAGCCCTCACCGTGTTCGCCCCCCTGCCCGTGAGCTGAGACCCACGATGACCCTGGCGTCCGAGGAAAGCATCGCCGCCAAGATCGAGCGCATGGACGTCCGGGTGCGGCGGCCCCACCGGCCATGGCGACAGCCACATTCCCTGGCTGCTCTGGGGCGATGGCGGCTACAGCCTGCGCCGCCAGCGGGCCCAGGGGAGCACGCTGCTGGAAGCCCCCCCGGTGAGGAGCGGGTCGTGGCCCACTCCGAGCTGTTCGTGGGGCGCTCGGGCCATGGCAGCAAGCTCCGGCGGCGCTTCTCCGCACTTCGGGTCGATGTGGCGGCCGGGTCCCCGCTGCGGCTCACGCTCACACCGCTGCTGGCCGAACAGGTGTCGGGGCGCTGGCGCAGCGGCCCCATGGAGCCGATCACCCTCTAGAGAAGACAGGTCCGCCGTCCGCTGCCCAGGTGTCCCTCGCCATCGCCCTGCTCACGGTGTCGGATCGCCGCAGCGCCGATCCGGGCAGTGGTGATCCCTCCGGCGATGCCCTCCTGCAGCGGCTGGAAGTCGCGGGCCATCACCTCGCTGAGCGGCAGCTCGTCCCCGACAACCGCTACGCCATCCGCGCCGTCGTCAGCGGCTGGATCGCCGATCCCCGCGTGCAGGTGGTGATCAGCAGCGGCGGCACCGGTCTCACGGGCCGGGACGGAACACCGGAAGCCGTGGCGCCGCTGCTCGACAAGACGATCGATGGCTTCGGGGAACTGTTCCGGGTGCTCTCGTTCGAGGCGATCGGCACGAGCACGCTGCAGAGCCGTTGCCTGGCGGGGGTGGCCAACGCCACGATCCTCTTCGTGCTGCCCGGCTCCCTCGATGCGGTGAGCACCGCCTGGGATCGCCTGATCCGTGCCCAGCTCGAGAGCAGCACCCAGCCCTGCAACCTGGTGCAGCTGCTGCCGCGCCTGGGCGAGGACTCGCAGCGTCCGGCCACGGATCAGAAAGGTGTGGGCTGAACCTCGTCCGGGCGATGCGGTGGCTGGAATGAACCGTCACTGGTGCAGGCGCTGAGATGACGGAGCGACGGGCAGAGCCGCAGATCGAGGAGCCGCCCGTGGGGGAACGGGTGGGGCGTGTGGAAGCCATCTGGCGCTACCCGGTGAAATCGATGCTGGGTGAGCGGCTGACCGCCGCCAGCGTCGCCAGGACGGGCCTCTGCGGCGACCGGGCCTATGCCCTCTGGGACCACGGCACCGGCCGGGTGGCCAGCGCCAAGAATCCGCGGCTCTGGAAGGCCCTGCTGAGCTGCAGAGCCCGCTATGTGCAGCCGCCGCTCGCCGGGGAGGCGGCACCGGCGGTGGCCATCACGACCCCGGCAGAAACCCTGCTGAGCAGCGATCCCGAGGTGAGCGCAAGGCTTTCCGCCTGGCTGGGGCGCCAGGTCAGCCTGCTGGATCAGCCGCTGGAAGGCGCCAGCCTGGATCAGTACTGGCCTCCGGTGCCGGAGAGGGCCTATCAGGATGTGGTGAACGAACTGGTTCTGCCCAGCGGCACCTTCTTCGATTCCTGCCCGCTGCACGCCATCAGCACAACCAGCCTGGAACGGCTTCGCACCTTGGAACCCCAGCTCGATTTCGCTGTGGAGCGGTTCCGCCCGAACCTGCTGATCCACCCGGAGAGCGGCGACAGCGGCTTCATCGAGGAAGCCTGGATCGGGTGCACCCTTCGCCTCGGCCGGGAGCTGCGTCTGCGCGTCGATGACGGCTGTCCACGCTGCGTGGTCACCACCCTCAGCCAGGGAGATCTTCCTGAGGACCTGGAGATCCTGAGGGCCACGGCACGTCACAACAAGGTGGTGGCCGGCATCCGCCTGAGCGTGGTCACCCCTGGTGAGGTGCAGGCGGGTGATCCTGTGGTGCTGGAGGAGGAGACCTGAACCAAGCCGAGCCTGGCTCAGGCTCCAATCAGTTCTCGCTCAGCCAATAGAATTGCCCACCTTGCAGGGCAATGCAACCGTCGTACTGGGCGGGGCTCACACCACTGTAGAGATCCACATAATTGCCACGAGGATTGATGCCATAGCGGCTGTAGTTCTCCAGCTCCAGGCTCTGGGGATGATCATCAAAGTTCGCCATCACGAAGACCTTTTCTGAGGTCCTCAGCGGGTTGAAGCGCAGATAGCAGAGGAGATGCTCGTTGTCGGAGTGCAGCAGCTCACGGTTATTGAAGTCAGCAAAAGCCGAGATCTCCTTACGAATGGAGATCATCCGCTTCATGGCCGTGAAGATCCTGCATTCCACTGAGCCACGCTGATGCCGAAGCGCCGCCTTCTGCCAGTCAATCCTGGGGCGATGCACCCAGCGATTGTCATTGACCTTGCTCGGGTCGCTGCTGTAGCTGTAGTCGTTGAGAAGGCCCAGAGCATCCCCGTTATAGAGGAGAGGGATCCCGCCAAACGACATGATCACACCATTGAGAAGCAGAATCTTGCCGATCGCACGGTCGATTCGTGCCTGATCAGCACTCTCCAGGGCAGATTCAAGCCCGGCCAGGGAAGCCAGGGACCCACAGATCCGCGCATCTCCGGTGAACTCATTGCGCATGAACACCAGCCCTCTGGATGTATCATCATACTTTCCGCTGAAATAGTCGATAAGGAACTTTCGATGCGAACGTGGCTCATAACCAACGGCCGCAATATCCCGATCATCAAAGCCAAAACCGATATCATCATGACAACGCACGTAGGTCAGCCACGTGGCGCGATCCAGCTTGGATGGGAGGCTCTTGATGCCCTCACGCAACAACTTCGTGTTCTTGGTTGCGATTCCATCCCAGAGCAGGGCCATCAGCGTGGCATTGTATGCAATTTCACATTCTTTGGCGACAATTGCATCTTCTCCAAAATATTTTGCCAGTTCACCGGGAGCCACAATGGCCTCAGCAATGAATAGAACTCCTGGAGCCGTGACCTGGCAGCAGTCTTTCAGGAGCTGCAGGATCAGATGCGCCTTTCTCTCGTTCTGACAGGTTGACCCAATCTTTTTCCAGAGGAACGCAACAGCATCAAGGCGAAGAACATCAACACCTTGATTGGCCCAGAACAGCACGATCGCGAGAATCTCGATGAAGACATCCGGGTTGCGATAGTCCAGATCCCACTGGTAGTTGTGAAAAACAGTCATCACCCAGCGCCCCATCTCCTCCTCCCAGGTAAAGTTTCCTGGATCAGTTTCAGGGAACACCTGCGGCATCCCCTGCTCGAAGACGTCAGGGACTGAACGGTCTTCAAAGGTGAGATAGTAGCTCTGATAGTGAGGATCACCGGCCTTGGCCTTGAGTGCCCATTCGTGCTCATCCGAGGTATGGTTGAGCACGATATCGAGCACCAACAAGATCCCGCTTCTCCTGAATTGGTCTGATATTTTCTGAAAATCATTGAGATCGCCCACTCTGCTGTCAATTTCCCGGAAATTGCTGATGGCATATCCACCATCACTCTTGCCGATTGGACACTTAAGAATGGGCATGATGTGAACCATGTTCACGCCCAGTTCTTGAAAATAGCCAATCTTATTGGCAAGGTCAGCCAGGTTTTCAGCAAAACCGTTGGTGTACAGGGCCATGCCCACCCATTTCTGTGACAGGAACCAGTTGTGGTCCTGCTCGCGACTCATATCCAGTCGCTCAGACTCCTCTGATCGGCAAATATAGCCTTCAGCCATAGTTTCCACCAGGCACACCATCTGCGCCTGGAAGTCGTCGCGATTGCCATAAAGGGCTGAGAACAGCGAGTGAATAGCATAAAAGTTGGCACCCAGTCTTGTGTAGAAATGACGGAGGTTCTGTCGCCTGATCTCTGGCCTGAGCTCATCCAGAATCGAGTTCAACAGTGAATGGGAGATCTGTTCGTACATCAGGACATCAACAGTTGAATAAAAAATCTGGAGACAGGGGCTGGAGCCCAACCTGCGCAGTCCGGTGACGCCGCCGCCGGTTCACATGGCGGTCGGCGAGTTCAGAACCGAGACCCATCCCCAAAGGGTAGAAAGGAGCACCAAGAGTTCGTGTCTCTAAGTTCCAAACAGGTGTGACTGGGCGGGCGGAGGAAGCTGCCGGGCGATCTGGGAAGTTCCCTTCGCTGTAAGCGTCGATAGACGCTCAGGGAATTGGGTTCGCTGGAGAAGCCCTCAGCAACGCGCCGACACGCCTTGGAGAATGGCCCTTATGTGGGGTCAGGTGATCCAATCCTTCGTTTCAGGATGATAGTGAACCAGACCTTCCAGGATTCCAGCACTATAATTTCCGTTCATTCCCAGGAAGTTGCCCTTGGCCAGATACAAGAACTCTGTCGTGCTCTGATCCCGTGAACTGGCTTCGGCCTGGCGAATCAGATCGGGATGAGCATTGGCCACCAAAACGGAGGGGACCGAACTCACCAGCACCGGCAGATCATTCCCGCTGTCACCAGCAAACACGGTGTTGGCGGCCGTCACACCCAGTTCCTGCATCAGGAATTCCACCGCATGCAGCTTGGTGGCCCGTCGGGGCAGGACATCAAGCAAGCCTAGTTGCGCCTGCTCGTCCACGCTGTAGATCAAACTTGAATGAGCCCCCAACTCCTGAAGCCTGGCTTCCATATCCCGCCGAAGCGTATCAAGATCGAAACCAAGTGGAAGGTAGTAACTCAACTTGTAGCGACTCTGGCGAGCAGGCTCCTGTAGCACAAGGCCCTGGATGGAGGTGAAGACTTCAGCGATCTGCTCATTGACGAGCCCAGGCCAGTCCAGGGCGATGTTCTGCTCCCAGGCGCTGGACTGGATCCAGGTGGTTGGATGCCTGACCATTCCCCGATCCTCCACCTGGCGCTCACCATTCAACTGATAGAGCCTGCTGCCCACATCACTGATCACCCAGTCAGGCCTGGGAATGCCAAAGTCGTTGATGGCCTGCTCAACCAGGCCCAGGTCCCGGCCCGACACATAGGCCAGGGTGACCTCCGGACGGGAAGCCACCGCCGCAAAGCGCGCACGGGCTTGCGGTGACTCATTCAGATCACCATTGGGCAAGAGGGTGCGATCAAGGTCGGTACAGATCAGGAGCTGGGTCATGAAAAAAGCCGAAGCATGGACTGGGACACTCGTGCTTGATCAGGGAACAGCCGACCGATTCATGGCTGCTCAGAAAAAACCGTAGTGGCGGATCGCTTCAAGAATTCCCCAGGCATGAGCGCCATTGGCAAAGTAAACCTGCTCGTTCTCGCTCAGATTAGAGAGCTCTTCCTGGTGACGGTTGGCTATCACCACACCGAGGGTGTTGCCACGTAGCATGTCCGCATCTCCCCCCGACCCACCCGTGACCAAGGTGCGATCAAGGGGAATATTGTATTGACTGGCGACATAACGTAAAGCCTGACCCTTCGAGGCCCGTGCAGGAACGATATCGAGATACTGGCCGAACGACAACGTGGCATTGACCGACAGCTCCTGTTGCCTGAGCAGACCCAGAATGTCCTCCAGGGCCGGAGCGATTTGGGCATCGTAGAAATACGACACCTTGAAGCGGCTCTGCTCAGTCTTGGGCTGTGGCGACAGCCCTGGCAATGATTCCAGGGCTCGGCGCAGCACCTGAGGTGTCCAGGAGTGATCAATGTGATGACTCCAGGCAATATCGGCAAACAACTCCGAGGTGTAATAGATCTCCGTCCCCAGGCTGGTGATCAGCACATCAGGCGTGGGGATGCTGTTCCGTTTGAGGATGGTCAGCACGGAATCCAGTCGCCGGCCTGTGGCAATGCCGAAGAGGAACTGGCGGCGATGGGTTCGTACAACCTTGGCAAACTGCTCCAGTGCTTCTGCATCGCCAAGAAGGGTATTGTCAATGGCGGTGAACAGCGCCCGATTCCGGTAGCTGCTGAATTGATGGGTCGACGGAACCTGCGCCAGCGGCTTTCGCTTGGAGACCAACGGCTGCACCACGGCCAGATAGGCCTTGGCGTGGGCTTCCCAGGAGTAGAAGCGTGCAATGTTACGCAGACCATTTCTGGAGAGCTCCTGCCAAAGCGCCGGCTTCTGAAGAATGGAAAGCAACGCATCGGCAATGGCCTCGCGGCTGAGCGGATCCACCAGCAGCCCGTTTCGGCAGTTGCCGATGATGTCGACAGGACCGCCGTTCTCCGTGGCCACCAGGGGGAGACCACTGGCGGCGGCCTCCAACAGGGTGAGGCCGAAGGGCTCGGTCAGGGCGGGATTCACGAAAACCCCCTGGGAGGCCGCCGCCAGACGGTAGATCTCAGGGACGTCCTCAGCAGAGTGATGCTTGGGGAGAGCTACTTTCCCGTAAAGTTCATAGACATCGATCACCCAGAGCAATTCGGTCAACACCGACTGAGCCCCATCATTGAGCTCGCGGATATCATCACGATTGCCGGCCACAATCACAAGATTGGCCAGCTCCTGAAGGCTCTTGTTCTGACCGTAGGCTTCGAGCAATGAAACAATATTCTTGCGCTCATCCGGCCGTGACAAAGCCAGGATCATCGGCTTGGTTTGATCACGCAGAAACAGGCTGAGCGTGTTCTGAAACACCTGGGATGCAGCGGGCTGCCCCTCGACGGGCGGATGGAACTGCTCGAGATCAGTTCCCGGCGGAATCACCGCCATCTTCTCTGGGGTGTAGTAATCATAGAGCTCATATTGACTTTCGATCTCATTGCGCGTGCTGGTGATCACCAATTCGGCACAGCTCAGTGTATCCTCCTCAGCACTGATTCGTGCCTGCATGTGATAGCGCTTCTCGATCTGATCAATGCCCATACCCACGGCAAGGAGGCGACGGTACTTGTCGCGGCCTAGGGAGTGACCCGTGTGGACCAGGGGCTGTCCAGTGAGATTCGCCAGACGGACTCCAACGTAACCGGCATCGGCATAGTGGGTATGAATGACATCTGGAAGGCGTGACTGCTCACTCAGCCAGGTGTGAAGATGGTCAGCAAAGCTGTCCATGTGTGGCCAGAGCTGCTCCTTCGGAATGTACTCGTCCGGCCCAGCCTTGATACGGACGATCTGAAGATTCTCGGAAAGTTTCTCAACTGGGACTTTGTAATCGGGACTGATGGCCTCATCGACGACCAGCCGGGTCACCAGATCAACCCGCTCGACGCCCTCCTGCCTGGACAGAGCCTTGGCGAGCTCCACAACGTATTTCGTCTGCCCTCCCGTATCGGCGTCTCGTCCGAGCTCGAGATCATGACCTCGAATCAATCCATGCACACTGATGAGCAGAATATAGAGACCACTCGAGCTGGCCGTATCTACCATAATTGCCCGGAGGGAAGTGACTCAAGAAAGCTTGACAACCGACCAGAAATGGCTGCGCTGGGATAGCCATGCCTGCCAATCACCCTAAACACTGATGCGAAAGCCAAAACTCAGAGAGGGAAGCACACGGGGGATGCGCGTGGGCGCAAGAACACGCAGAAAAGCGCATGGAGTGAACTCTCCCTTCGATAAATCCATAATTTGATAATACATATTTCCAGGCATTCCGTCAAGTATTTATCGCGTCATCGGAACTTTCATTCAGAAATAGCAAACAAGAAGGAGTGAGGACGCAACGGTGCGTCAGGGGCAGGCGGGAGGTTCCCGCCCATCCCAGGGCGCGTTGGGCGCTGGCGAATTGAGGCGAGCCAGCAAGGCCGGGGGTCCCAGCTGCCCCAGGGAAAAACGACGGCCGTAACTGGGCGTGGGGCGATCTGAATAGAAGCGGGCCTCGCCTGGGGGCCTCCGGTGCGCAAGCGCTGCAGCCAGGCAGCTGCGCAGTTTCAGGGACATCAGCACCAGCCTCTGAACCCAGCTGGGCGCCTCGCTCCAACCCAGGCTGTCGGCCACCGGGGCCGTGAGCAGACCCATGAGCAAGCGGCGTGCGATGGGCCGCAGGGGAGCCGGCCAGTCGTCGAGCAGCATCGCCAGGGTGGCGTCGGCAATGCGCTGGTTGCTGGCGGCGTAGCGGAAGTGCTGGACCTCCACGCTGCTGTTCCGCTCCAGCAGCTCCGACAGGCTGGGCGGGATCCCCGCGATGCCCATCCGGGTGCCCACCACCGCCCAGAAGCGGAACAGGTGGTCCTGCTCCAGCGGCGTCAGCGGTCTCCAGCCATAACGGGCCATCCAGCGGATCGGTTCCGCCACGAAGGTGGAGAGCACATAGAGATAGTCGTCGTTGCTGATGGCGAAGTGGGAGTGGATGCGGTTCATCCGCTCGATCACCGCCGCCCCCGCCGTGCTGTCGGGCCCCTGCCTGAGCAGCTCCGCCACCATCAATCCGGTGTCGTCGTAGCGCTTGCGGGGACGGGCCTCGAACTCACCGCTGCGCTGCAGCAGGCCGGAGATCGAGGGAAGACAGAAGGTCTTGAGCAGGGCCAGCTCCAGGGAGCGGGTCATATCCCAGGGGAAGCTGATCCCCGCCAACCGGTGACAGGTGGCGCAGGCCTCCTGGTCCCCGGCCACCGCCGAAGCCGCTCCATCGAGAGTCAGATCCACCTCCCTGGCATCAGCTTCGAGGCTATCGAGTCCGGAAAGCCTCCACCTGCGCCTCGTTCCAGCTGGGGCCGCCCAGCCAGCGGCCCATGGCCGCCGCGATGGCCGCGGCCGTGAGCAGCCACGGCAGCAGAGCGGCATTGCCCTGGAGGGTGAACACGAACAGGGCGCAGAACAGCGGCGTGCGGCAGGCCCCGCTGAACAGGGCCGCCGCGGCCACTCCAGCCAGGGCCGCCTGCTGCTGCTCCGGCAAGGCGCCGAGCCAGGGGGTCACCAGCACAGCCCCGAGGGTCATCGAGTCATGCATCAGACCTCCGGGGGCCCCGATCGCAATGCTGAGCAGGGGTCCCAGCAGGCGCGGCAGAGCCGCCCACCACCCTGTTGTGGGTGACCCGGCCAGGGCCGGTCCCAGGGCGAGCGAGCCGTCATTGAGACTGAGGCCTCCGCTGAGGACGGCCAGCAGCGCGATGCTCAGGGTGATCCCCAAACCGGTGAGCCAGCGGGAGCGGTCGCGCAGCCGCTGCACCAGCCAGCCGGAGAGGGGGATGAGCAGACGCACCAGCAGCACACCCAGCAGGGCTGTGGCCAGGGTGATCAGCAACGCCAGCGGCAGCAACCGGAACTCCAGCGCCGCGCCCATGCCCTCCGCCAGGCGGGCCGGCTGACCCAGCCGGGAGTTGAGCGCACCGCCGAGGCCCCCAAGGATCAGGGTCGGCACCATCAGCGGCAAGCCATGAACAGCGCTGAGTTCCTCCAGGGCATAGGCGGCTCCCAGCAGGGGAGAGCGGAAGGCCGCCCCAAGGCCGGCGCCGCCCCCGATGGCGGCCACCAGGGCCACAGGCAGCTGCTGCAGCACGAGGAAGCGGTGGCGCAGCGCCAGCAGCGTGGAGGCGCCCAGGGCCGCGGACGGGGATTCGGTGCCCACACTCAGACCGGCGAGATGGGTGAGGGCCACCAGCGGCAGGCGAACCAACTGGCGCCTCAGCTCGAGGCTGGCGCTGGCCCTGGTTCGCTCCTCGTCGCCGCTGGCGCTCTGCAGCACCAGCACCCCGGTGATGCCACCGCCCCGGCCGGCCGCCAGCGGTCCCCAGGCCAGGACCAGGAACAGGGCCGTGCCCAGCACCAGGGGCAGCAGCAGCCAGGGCCGCTCCGCCGGACCGCCCGAAGTCCAGAGCGCCTGCAGGCGGAAACCCAGCTCCGAGAGCCACTGATAGGGAAGCTCCACCAGCCCGATGGCGCCCCCCGCCACCAGCAGCGTCAGCGACCAGGCCAGGGCCGCGCGCAGGTTCGGAACAGAGGAAGGCAGGGGCTCGGTCATCGGCCGGGGGCGAGGCGGCCGTAGGCCCTCACCAGCAGAGCCAGGGCCATGCCGAGGACGAGCAACGACCCTGCCAGGGGGACCTGGGTGGTGTCGGGGATCCACACCGCCAGCGCCACCAGAAGACCGGACCCCTCCTGCTGCAGGAAACCCGTGAGGGCCGAGGCCTGTCCGGCCTGGGCGGGGAAAGCCTGCATCGGCATGGCCAGACCGATCGGCACCAGGAGGCCAGCCCCCAGCGTGATCACGAGCATCGGCGGGAGCAGGGAGTCGGCATCGAAGCGGCCCGCCACCCCCAGCGCAAGCATCAGTCCCGCCCCAGCCAGCACGGCACCGAGCCCGCCGCGCAGCAAGCGCTCCTGGCCCAGACCCATGACCCAGCGGCTCACCACGGCAGCGCCCGCCAGGTAGGGCACGCTCAGACTGAGGGAGATGGCACCGAACTGAGACGGACTGAAGCCAAATCCCTCCTCGAAATCAAACGGACTGACCGCGCTGTAGACCACCATCAGACCGGTGCCGAAGGTGGCAATCAAGGCCGGCACCAGGAAGCGGGAATCACGGGCCAGGCGGCCATAGCCCAAGGCGATCTCGCCCACGCCCAACCCTGCTCTCCGCTGTGTCGGGGCCAGTCTGCGGGGTTCCCTGAGCCCCCGGGAGAGCACCCCGGCCGTGGCGGCCCCCAACAGCGAGAGCAGCAGGAAATCAACGCGCCACGGGGCCACCCGGGCGATCAATCCGCCCAGAAAGGGCGCCAGGCCGAGGGCCAGGGCATAGCTCATGGCCACGAACGACATGGCCCGGGTCAGCAGCCGGTCGCTGAAGACATCGCGCAGGCAGGCCCGTGACACCGAGGTGCCGCAGCCGGCGCCGATGCCCTGGATCAAGCGCATGATCAGGAATGGAGCAAATCCCGAGACCACAACCAGCAGCAGACTGGCCAGGCTGAACAGAGCGAGCCCCGTGAGGGCCGTGGGCCGGCGGCCCCAGCGATCGGAGAGCGGGCCCCAGACCAACTGCGAGAGGCCATAGCCCAACGCATAGGCGGTGATCGACGCCTGGCTGGCGGCCACGCTCACCTGAAAGTCCCTCGCCAGGAGCGGCAGGGAGGGCAGATCGATCAGAAGCCCAGCCTGGCCAAGAAAGATCCCAGCGCAGCCGTAGAGGACCTGAGTTCGGTGCACGGCGGCTGGGGGGATGCCGGAGCCTGCAGCTGGGCCTTGATCGTATCGGCGGCAACAAGCCGAAACCCGCGACTGGGCCCTGCGGGGGGTGGGGCGCGCCATCCTGAATGCGTGGCCGTCGCAGCGAGCATCGTGAAGGCAGAACCGCCCGGGTCCAGCGGCACCCCCAGCGTGGGCGGCGGCTGGCCCGTGATCGACGGCTGGGCCAAGGCCACCCTCTCCCCGAAGGGGCCTCTGCTCTGGCAGACGCTGCTGCACAAGAGCGCCTGCCTCTCCTGCGCCTGGGGCACGGGCGGCCAGAACGGCGGCTTCACCGATGAGCTGGGCGAACCGCTGCAGCGCTGCCTCAAGAGCGTGGAGGCGATCAGCGCCGAACTGCAGCCCGCGGTGCCGGAATCCGTCTTCTCCGGCCGCAGCGTCAGCGAGCTCCAGCGCCTGAGCTCCCTGGAGGCGGATCGCCTCGGCCGGCTCAGCCATCCCCTGATCCTGCGCGAGGGCCGCAGCCACTACGAACGCCTCGCCTGGGACGACGTCTTCACCATCACCGAGGCCGCCTTCCAGGTGCCGCCGCAGCGGCTGGCCTCCTACAGCTCCGGACGCTCCTCCAACGAGGCCGCCTACCTGCTGCAGCTGCTGCTGCGGGCCCTGGGCTCCAACAACCTCGCCGATTGCTCCGACCTCTGCCATGCCCCCTCCACCGTGGGGCTGAATGCGGTGTTCGGCTCGGGCACCTCGATGGTGAGCCTGGAAAGCCTGCAGCAGGCCGACTGCGTGGTGCTGGTGGGCTCGAACGCGCCGGCCAACCACCCCCGGCTGATGAACGAGCTGATCCGCCTGCGCGAGCGCGGCGGCAGCGTGATCGTGATCAACCCGGTGCTGGAGGTGGGGCTGCTGAAGTTCGGTTCGCCGGCCTTCCCGATCAAGTCGATGCTGCGGGGCTCCGAGATCGCCTCGCTGTTCCTGCAGCCGGTGCCGGGAAGCGACACGGCCGTGTTCCTGGGCTTCCAGAAGGCCCTGCTGGAGGCCGGACAGATCCAGTGGGAGTTCCTGAACGCCCACACCGAGGGAGCCGACGCGGTGCTGGAGCAGGTGCGCGCCACCCCCTGGGAGGCGATCACCGCCTGCTGCGGCCTCAGCCGCGAGGAGCTGGAGCATGCCGCCGCCGTGATCGCCCGCTCCCGCGGGGTGGTCTTCGCCTGGGCGATGGGGATCACCCACCACGCCAACGGCACCACCAACGTGCAGGCCATCGCCAACACCGCCCTGTTCAGCGGCAACGCGGGACGGCCCGGGGCAGGCACGATGCCGATCCGCGGCCACTCCAACGTGCAGGGCTTCGGCTCGATGGGCGTGACCGTGAAGCTGCGCGCCGACATGCAGCAGGCCCTCGAGGCGCTGCTGGGCCAACCCCTCAGCCGCGTGCCCGGCTACGACACCCGCGCCCTGATCGAGGCCGCGGATGCCGACACGGTCGACACCCTGCTCTGCCTGGGGGGCAACCTCTGGGGCGCCAACCCGGATTCTGCCCAGGCCCGCCGCGCCCTCAGCAGGATCGACACCGTGATGTACTTGGCCACCAAGCCCAACCAGGGGCATTTCCATGGTCTCGGCACCCGCCAGACCCTGGTGCTGCCGGTGTTCAACCGCTTCGAGACGCCCCACCGCACCACCACCGAATCGGGCAACAACTTCGTGCGGCTCAATGAACCCGGCAGCACCCACCTCAAGCACGCCGATCTGATCAGCGAAGTGGATTTCCTCGCCGAGCTGGCGACACGGCTGATGGGCCGCGAACCCGTGGATTGGGGCCAGCTCCACGATCCCGTCTACGTGCGCCAGCTGATCGCCCGCACCGTGCCCGGCTACGGCCCGATCGCCACCATCGATGCCACGAAACGCGAGTTCGGCGTGGAGGGGCGGGTGTTCGAGCAGCCCAGCTTCCCCACGCCATCGGGGAAAGCACGAATGGAGCCCACGCCCCTGCCGGCGCTGGAGCGGCCCGAGCCGGGCCACTTCGGTGGCCTGGCGCCGGGGGAACGCGGGCTGGCGCTGTCCCTGATCACCGCCCGCAGCTACTCCCAGCACAACACCGTGGTGTACAAGCCGGGTGACGCATACCGGGGCATGCCCCACCGCCACACGATCCTGATGAACCGGGCCGATCTGGCCCGCGCCGGCCTGGCCCCCCACCAGAAGGTGACCGTGCAGGGGGAAGCCGGCTCCCTGGAGGGTGTGGAGATCATCCCGGGCGAGATCCGTGAGGGCGCCGCGCTGATGTTCTACCCAGAGGTGAACGCCATCATCCGGGTCCCGGTGGATCCGCGCTCGGGAACGCCGGCGTTCAAGCGCGCGCCGGTGCTGGTGCGCTCCGGGCTCAGGCCTGAGGCGGCACCACCTGCCGTGTCAGCTGGTGCAGGGGCAGGCTGAGCAGGATCAGGCCCAGGGCCCAGGCGCTGTTGGCCGTGTCGTTGCGGATCGCGGCGACCAGGAAGGCCAACGATCCCAGCCACACGATCGCGGCGCTGAACGGATAGCCCGGGTCACGGAAGGGCCGCTCCAGGCCGGGCTCACGCCAGCGCAGGAGGAACAGCGCGGTGATGCCGCTCAGGTACAGCAGCACATACAGAAAAGAGGCGATCCCCAGCAGGATCGTGAAGTCGCCGAAGCTCACCAACAGCCCCGCCCCCACGGTGGTGAGCGCCAGGCCGAGCACCGGGGTGCCACTGGCGCTCACCGTGGCGAACTGCGGCAGGAACAAGCCATCCCGGCTGAGGCCGTAGAGGATGCGCGGCGCGCCCATCACCACGGCGTTCACCAGGCCGAAGGAGGAGATCAGGGCCAGAACGACGATGAGCTGGGAACTCCAGGACCCGAAGAGCACCTCGGCGGCATCGGCCAGGGGCAGCACCGATGCGGCGATCCGCGGGACGGGCAGGAGCCGCAGCAACGCCAGATTCACCAGCAGATAGAGGCCGGCCACGCTGAGCACCCCACCCACCAGGGAGCGGGGCAGATCCCTCGACGGGTCGGCGAACTCCTCGGCGAAGTAGATGGGGCTGTGCCAGCCGTCGTAGGTGGTGATCACCGCCTGCATGGCGAACACCACACCGATGCCGAGGCTGATCCCCCCAGTCGCTGCCGGGCCAGGGGCGGCGGCGGACTCCAGCAGCGGCTCGGCCACCCCCGCCAGCTCCCTCACAGGGGCATGCAGGAAACAGGCGACGATCAGGCCGAGGAAAGCGAGAGCCTTGCCCAGGCTGAGGATCTTCTGGCTCAGGCTGCCGGCCTCCACGCCCAGCCGCTGGATCAGCGCGAAACCGAGCAGCACGATCAGGGCCACCACCTTGCCTCCCACGGGCAGGGCCGGCAGCAGGCCGATGGTGTAATCGCCGATGGTCACCGCCACCCAGGCCAGGCCGGCGCAGTGGCCCACCCAGTCGATCCAGCCCACGGAGAAGCCCGCCTGATCACCAAGGGCCCGGCGGGCATAGACGGTCCAGCCGCCCGCGCGGGGCAGGCTGGTGCCCAGTTCCGCCACGGCCAGGGCGCCGAGCAGGGCGTACAGCGCCCCGGCCACCCAGGCGGCCACGATCAGGGGCGCACTGCCCAATTGCGCGGCCACAAGTCCCGGCGTGCGCAGGATGCCGGCGCCGATGGTGCCTCCCACCGCGCCTGCGATCCCGAAGCTCACCCCCAGGATGTGGAGCAGGCCGCCCTGGGGAGACTCACCGGCCGTCGTGTCGGGATCCACGGCCGCTGCTGCAGGAGGCGTGAGCCTAAGGCTGGGTAGCGGCGTGAGTGGGCGGCGGGTCCTCGTGGAGGAGGCGCACCCGGCAGCACGGTGACGCCCCATAGCCATGGCGATGGTAGAAACCCTGGGCCTCCTCGCGCCGCTGGGCGCAGTGCACCTCCAGACGGTCGCAGCCACGATCGCGTGCCACGGCTTCGGCATGGGCCAGCAGCTCCGCTCCGATGCCCTGGCCTCGGTGAGGCGCATCGACGCAGAGGTAGCTGATCCGCGCGAACGGACCAACCAGCGCCAGCTGCGGCACCACGTGCAGCGAGAGCACGGCCACCACGCGGCCCGTCTGTTCGGCCACCACCAGCTCCTCGTCGGGATCGGCGGCCAGCTCGGCGATCCGCTCCGCCAGGAAGGTGGCGGTGCCGGGGTAGCCCAGCTGATCGAGCAGGCGTGCGATCGCGCCCGCGTCCTCCGGCCGGGCGACGCGGATCGTCACCGCGCGGGCTCCAGGAGGCAGCGCAGCTTGAGCCCGCCACTCACCGCGAAGCCTTCACGCTCGTAGAACGCGAGGGTGCGCGCGAAGGCCGGCACCACGGAGAACTCGGCGATCGTGCCGAAGGCACCCTCCGCATCAAGCGCCAGCGACTCATAAAGGGTGAGCACCCGGACCGGCTCGCTCTCGAAGCGGACCAGAAAGGACGTGTAGCCCGGCAGATCCCGGAACCGCCGCAGCCGGCTCCGGGTGGCGCGATCGATGCGCAGACCCCCGGGTGGCCGGACGGCGGTCATCCCGGATCGCCCAGGCGCGCCGCATCGATCAGCACGGCCGCGGCCTGCCGGGCGGCGGCACCTGCGCCGGGATCCCGGCGCAGGAAGGCCAGCGAGGCGGCACCTTCGATCAGCAGCTCCAGCTGAGCCGCCAGCGCGATGGGGTGCGGGCAGGGCAGCTCGGTGCAGAGGCGCTCCAGCAGCGTGCGGCAGGAGGCCTTGAACGCTACGGCGGCCTGCCGCGGCAGGTCACCGGAGTGGGGGTACTCGCCCGCCGCCTTGGCGAAGAGGCAGCCGTGAAATGTCGGATCCTTCAGCCAGTCCTCGAGCCAGGCGAACACCGCCAGCAGACAGACGCGGGGCCGATCGGGTGCGTCCGGAGGCACAGCGTCGATCCGGGCGCTGATCGCGGTCGTGATCGCCGCGGCCTGCTGCTCCAGGGCCGTGGCGATCAGGTCTTCCTTGGAGCGGAAGTGCTTGTAGAGCGTCATTTTGGCGACCCCAGCCCGCTGCAGCAGGGCGTCGATGCCCACTGCGCGGTAGCCCTCGCAGCCGAAGAGCGTCAGGGCGGCATCGATCAGCGCCTCGCGCTTGCTGGGCGCGGGACCGGTGGTGGCGGGTCGGGCCATGGGCGGTACTCGGCAGCAGCACCCTAGCCACTAGACAGATCGGTCTGTTATGGCTCGGAGCCAACGGACCTGTCGGATCTTGCGCGAACTACCGCGCCGCCAGGACCACGAGCCGGAACAGCTGATCGCCGCAGGGACGCAGGTGCAGGACGTTGGTACCCATGACATCCCTACTCACGTTGCGGTACCCGAGCGGGCCCGTGCCAGCCGGGGACGCAGCGGCGGCGCCACCACCCCCAGGGCCAGTCGCCAGTGCATCCGCCCGGCCACTGCTCGCTGCACCGTGTTTCCTATGGCGCGACGTCCGGCAGGTTCGAGCGCAGCTCGGCCAGTGTGCGGCACCCTCGCAGCGCCGCCACCACCGCCGGCAGGGGTTCGGCGTGCACGGCCGGATCGGTGCGCTCTCCCGGCAGCCGCGGCGCGTAGGCCAGCGAGGCGGCCTCCAGATCGAAGCGGGTGGTGACCCCAGGCCGGTTACCTCGGGGATCGAGGGGATGCCAGGGCCGTCCGGCCAGCCGCAGCCACACGAAGCCGTGCAGCACGAACGGAGGGCCATCGTCGTTCAGTGAGAGGCGCTGGTAGCCGAAACCGGCGGGGATGCCGTTCGCCCTCAGCAGGGCCGCCAGCAGATGGGACTTGGCGAAGCAGATCCCCGTGCGCCGCTCCAGCACCTCCGAGGCCGCGCAGGTCACCGGCAACGCGGTGGCGGTGGTGGCGGGAATGGCCGTGGTGTCCGTTCTGATGTCCGAGGGGATAGGGCCTGCTCCAGCCGCATCGAAGCTGTGGCACACGCAGTCACGGACCCAGAGAAAACAGCGCTCGGCCACCTGCCGCTGGCTGCCGTCGCCCAGTTGCCGCGCCAGTGCCCGCACGGCGGGGACGTGCCAGTCAACGACCGCGCTGCTGGTGATACCGCTCGAAGGATTCACGCTCACAGACCGGTGAGGGGCCAGGCGCGGGTGGAGGCGATCAGGGCCTCATCGGCGAGGGCGTCACTGCGACGCACCTCCGCCTGGCGCGCCTCCGCCACGGTGCGCTGGAGGTCCTCCCCCATGGCCTTGCGCAGCACGGGGCTGGTCTCGAACGCCCGCACCGCTTCGGCGAGGGTTCGGGGAAGCCTCGGGGCTTCGGCGGGTGGCGCGGCGGCGGGATCCCCGCTGAGCGGTGGCGGCAGGTCGCGGGGGCAGCTCAGCCCCTCCCGCACCACCGCCAGCACTGCGCCCACCAGCAGGTAGGGATTCGCGCTCAGGTCGGCCACCTTGAGCTCCAGGTGAGCCTGCTCACCGGCGGCGGCGGGGACCAGGCGCAGTGCCGCCTCCCGGTTCTCCACCCCCCAGACCTGGAAGGGGGCCGCCCAGCGCCCCGGCGCCAGCCGCCGGTACGACACCGCCAGGGCGCAGGCCAGGGGCATCAGGGCCGGCAGCTGCTCCAGGAGCCCCGCCAGCAGCGCCTCCCCCCGCGCTGTCAACCCGGCCGGGCCCGGGCCGCCGCCCAGCAGCGGCTGGCCGTGCTCCGCCACGCTCAGGTGCAGGTGGCCGCCGTTGCCCACCAGCTCGGCCGTCACCACCGGAGCGAAGCTGCAGGTCCAGCCGAAGCGGCGGCTCACCCGCTGGATCACCAGGCGTGCCGCCACCAGGCGATCGGCGGCGTCGAGGGGCTCGGCGGCAGCCAGCGACAGCTCGAACTGGCCGGCGCCATATTCCGGATGCAGCTGCAGCCAGGGCAGTTCGGCGGCATCGAGGGCCTCGGCCACGGCCGTGAGGTAGTCGAGCCCCTCCACCAGACGATCGGCGCCGTAGGGGCCGCCCGCCACCGCCGGGGTCCATCCCCCATCCGGCTCCGGCAGGCCCAGCATCCACTCGATCTCGAAGCCCGCCTGAGCGCTCAGACCGGCTGCGGCCAGGGCCGCCTGCTGCCGGGAGCAGAAGCCCCGTTGATCGAGCGCATAGCCCTCGCCGTCGCGCTCGAAGCGCATGCCGGGAGCCCACGCCCAGCCGGTAACGGGGTCAAGGGGGCGCAGCGCCCTGAGATCGGGCTTCAGACGCAGGTCACCATCGGGCCGCGCCAGCGACTGCTGCGGATCAATCAGGCCCGTGGCCCCGAACGCATCGGCCACCGGTGAATACCCCACCCCGTGGCGTGCCACCAGCGGCAGGCGCTCCAGCGGCACCCCCTTCACCAGCACCGCCCCGGCATGGTTCACGAACGTGACCGCCAGCCGGCGCAGGCCGCGGTCCAGCAGGGTGGCAGCCAGGTCGTCGTCCGGGTCACGGCTGGCGGTGGCGTTGATCAGGTCCGGCACGGGGAAGCAGGCACGCACCTCGAAATCATTGCCCGTTCCGGGACCGCCGGCCATCGTGGGGGCCGCCGCCACCTGTCCCCTTGGCTCACGCGGCCCTGCTCCTGGTCGATGTCCAGAACGGCACCTGCGGGCCCGCCGCCCCCCCAGGCCACGCTGCAGTCAAGCCATCACCGCGCCCGTCCGGCTTCGATGAGCACTTCCAGGCGGTGGTCCTGCCCCGACTTCGACTGGCGCTGGAGCACGCCCGCGAGGCCCGACTGGAGGTGATCCACACCGTGATCGCCAACCTCACCGCCGACGGCCGCGACCGCAGCCTCGACTACAAACGCTCCGGCCTGGGCTTCGCACCGGACAGCTGGGAGGCCCGGGTGATCGAGCCGCTGGCGCCCCGGCCCGATGAACTGGTGCTGCCGAAGAGTTCCTCCTCCCCCTTCAACTCCACCAGCCTCGACTACCTCCTGCGCAACATCGGCATCACCGAGCTGGTGGTGGCCGGTCTGCTCACCGATCAGTGCATCGATCACACCGTCAAGGACGCCGCCGACCGCGGCTACCTCGTGACCTGCCTGAGCGATGCCTGCATGGCTGAATCAGCCGAGCGCCATCGGGCGGCCCTGAACTGCTTCCGGGGCTACTGCCGGCAGATCAGCGTGGCCGCGTTCACCGCCTCGCTCGCCGCAGCCCAACCGTCCGTCAGCGGGGAGTGAGCGCCTCACCCTCACCCGCTGGCGAGGTCGTCTCGGGAAGGGGCGGGCAGACGAGATTGGCCCGCCACGAACCCACTCCATTCGCCTGGGCCGTCCAGATGACTCCTGGGCGGCCGTCACGCACCACCGCCTGACACGACCGCTGAACACCGGCCGGGGTCATCAGCAGGGCGTCGCCGGTCTGGCAGCTGTAGCTCTCCTTCATTCCCTTCCCGCTGACGGCACACCCGGCCAGGTCGGAGAACGTCACCCGCGATCCATCCTCGATCGCGTTCTTGCCGAGATAGATGGCAAAGGAGGTGGGATCTGGCTTGAAGGGCAGGGCGATCGCGGCCAGAGGCACGCTGATCACCGAGATGGCGAGCGCGACCTGAAACGTGTGGCGCATGGACAGGAACGCGAGTGACGGCTGAGCGCTTGGGCGTCGGCTCAATCATCACCCCCCCAGATAAGCCATCTCGGCATGGGAGCGTTGAGTTGAGACACTGCCTGATGCTTGTTCTTCGGCACGCTCCTCGCTGTACCGGTCGTGGCGTTGGCTCCAGAGGCGCCGCATGGCCCCGCTCAGGGTCTCCCCGGCGGTTGACGGCGTGCGCAGCCAGGGCCTGAGGTCAAGACCGCTGGAGGCGAACAGACACGTGTAGGCCACCCCATCGGCGGTGATGCGGAGCCGGTCGCAGTCGCCGCAGAACGGGGCGGAAATCGAGGCCACCACAGCCAGATGGCCGGCCCCATCGCGATAGCGCCAGCGGCTGGCCGTGCCATGGGCCTGGCGCCCCAGGGGCACCAGCGGCCAGTGGGCACCGATCCGGCGCACCATCTCGGCAGCGGGCAGCACCAGATCCGGCTGCCAGCCATTGCGGTTGCCCACGTCCATGAACTCGATCAGCCGCAGCTCGATCCCCCGTTGCCGGGCCAGCTGCGCCAAGGGCAACAGCTGATGCTCGTTACGGCCCCTGGCAATCACGGCATTGAGCTTGAGGCCCCCTTTGGCGGGATCGAAACCGGCGCCGCAAGCATGGTCAAGGGCGGCAAGCACCTTCTCGAGCACGGCTTCTCCGGCCCCCGCTCCACCGGCCAGTCCCGCCATGCGCGCCACGCTCTCGCCATCGGTGCCGTCAAGGCTCACCGTGATCCGATCCAGGCCAGCCGCCCGCAGGGCTTGGGCCCTCTGGGCGCTGAGCAGCACCCCATTGGTGGTGAGAGCGATCTCGCTCAGCCCCTGCGACCCTGAGCTGCCCTGGGGTGCACGCAGGGGCTGCAGGGCTGCCACCAGATCCTCCAGACCCCGGTGCAGCAGGGGCTCCCCACCGGTGAGCCGCAACCGGCGGAAGCCCAGCTCCGCCGCCGTGCTCACCAGCTGGACCCGCTCCGTCAGGGTGAGCAGCTCCGGAGGGTCATGGCTGTCAGGACAGCAGTAAGGGCAGGCGAGGTTGCAGCGGGCGGTGAGGGAGAGACGCAGCACTCCCCCCGGGCGGCCCAGTTGATCGAGGGGGGGGGTCGGAGCTGCCACATCTGCCCGGCCTGGGCGGCCGGCTTCCGGGGGCTCAGCCTGGCGCAGACCCACGGAATCCGTTGCCCGGCCCAGGGCTGCAATCGCCCGGGGTGTTGGCATTGAGCAGTTGGGCGGGATCGAGTTCCACGGCACTGACGCAGCGGGTCTGCTCGAGCCAGCGCAGCAGACTGCGCCCGCCCCGGCCGGTGAAGGCCTCCGCCGCCGCCCGGTTGGAGGGCGTGGCCGGATAGAGGCCCAGCAGAGGCTGCAGCCGGCGGCCGTCATGGGCCAGATGAATGGTGTCGGGATCGAAGCCGCCCTCGGCGGCGGCGACCAGGGCCCGCAGGCTCTCCAGCCCCAACCGGGGCATGTCGACAGGAGCGAGCAGCAGGCGCTGGCCGGGATAGAGCGCCATCAGGCGGGTGAGGGCCAGCAGAGGTCCCTCCCGGGGGGGAGGCTCGAGCAGCACCTCGATCTCCAGCCCAAGCCTCTCGTTCAACTGGCGGGCTAGACGGGCATGGGCGCGATGGCGGCTCACCAGGGTGAGCGGCGCTCCGAGACTGGCCAGCAGCTGCAGGGCCTGCTCCAGCCAGGTGCCGCCGCTGGGGTGGGGCAGCATGGCCTTGTCGGTGCCCATGCGCCGGCTGTCGCCACCGCTGAGCAGGCAGGTCCTCAGGGAGGCCGGCTCCGATCTGGGGTCAAGGCGCGACGGGCCGCCGGTTGATCCGCTCATCCACGAACTGAAGCACGCTGGCTATCACGGCTCCTTCCTCGCAATCCCGGAAGAGTTCATGACCGCTGCGCTCGAACCAGACCATGCGCAGCTGTTCCCTGGGCGTTCCCAGACCGGAGGCGAGCAGATCCGCGGCGGCGGGGGCCACGACCTGGTCGGCACGGCTCTGGAGAATCAGGACAGGCTGATGCACCTCAGCCAGGCGGCGGCGGACCACCACGCTCAGCTGCAGGAAGGAGAGCAGGGCGTCCATCGGCACCCAGGGATAGCTGGTGTCGCTCGCGGCAAGGGCCGGGTCGGCGAAATCCCCGGGCAGGGGCCAGCTGCGCAGCAGGCGACCCAGCACTGGAGTCAGGAACTCGAGAGGTCGTCCAGGCGCCAGGGGGGAGGCCAGCTGGACCGGGGCCGCCGCCAGAACGAGGCTGTCGATCGCCGCTGGCTGCTCGGCGGCCAGAAGCGCCGCCAGCAGGGCACCCATGCTGTGGCCCACCACGATCACCGACCCGGCGCGGACCCGGAGCTCGGCCAGGGCGGTGCTGGCGTCGTCCAGCCAGTCCGACCAGGTGACTCCGGCCAGGGCCTGGGGAGAGTCGCGCCCATGGCCGCGCAGCAGCGGCGCCTGCACCACGAATCCGGCCTGAACCAGAGCAGGCTCCAGGACAGCGAAGGTGGCCGTGCTGCCACTGAAGCCGTGCAGCAGCAACAGACCCACCGGGGCCAGGTGGGGGTCGGACCTCACGGCTGAGTGAAGGGCCCGGATTTCATGCGTGCCGAGACCCTGGCCTCCGGATCCACCCCGGCGAAGGTGGGCGGCAGCCAGACCCTCACCACCATCAACACGGCCATGGTGATCAGGAACAGGCAGACCGCCAGGATCTGGTGCCAGTCGGTCTCCAGCACGCCGTTCACGATCACCTCCCTCAGGACCGAAACGATCGCGATCTCCACGGACACACCGATCGACACCCGCTGTTCCTGCAGATAAATGATCAGCAGGCGGAACAATTCCACCAGGATCAGGATGAAGAGGATGTCGGCGGTGATCGCGTGGAACTGCGGCGCCGAGAGCAGCGTGGAGAAGAGGATGCGCATCTGCAGCACCATCACGCAGAACAGGCCCACGCAGAGCGACACCGCGATCAGATCCTGAATCGCCTCGAGCGACTGAACGATCTGGATACGGCGGAACTGCTGGTACCAGGGCACCACGCTGGGGGGTGGGGCAAGTGGCCGGTCGACGGTGATCGGATCGACGGCATTGGGGATGGTCGCGCTCACAGGGCTCAGGTTCTCCGGCCGGGGGTCAGTGGGCGAACCTTAGACGGCACATTTCTTATGGGTCAACCGGCAATTGATGAGCTTCATTGATTAGCGCCATAGGCCCGCCGCTCACTCCGCCACGGCCCGTCACCGCCGCAGCCCATGGGCGAGCATGGAGTGCGACTCCCCTTGCACCACCTGCCCAGTGCCCGCTCCCGCCAAGGCTCAATGCCCCTACTGCGGGGTCGGCTGTGGCCTGGAGCTCAAACCACCGGCAGCGGACACCAACCGTCCAGACACCCCAGCCCCAGCCGAGGCGATCTGGACCGTCCGTGGTGACCGGCAGCATCCCTCCTCCCTCGGCCAGGTGTGCGTGAAGGGGGCCACCGTGACCGAAACCCTGCACCACAACCGCCTGACCACACCATTGTGGCGCGAGCAGCGCGACCAACCCTTTGAGCCGATCAGCTGGGAGCGGGCCTTCACGATTCTGGTGGAGCGTATCCAGGCGATTCAGGCGGAGCGCGGAGCAGGCGCCATCGCGATGTACGGCTCCGGACAGTTCCTCACCGAGGACTATTACGTCGCCAACAAACTGATCAAAGGGGCCCTGGGCACCAACAGTTTCGATGCCAATTCACGGCTGTGCATGAGCTCAGCGGTGTCGGGCTACAAGCTCAGCCTGGGCTCCGATGGCCCCCCCTGCTGCTACGACGACCTTGACCTGGCCGAGACGGTGGTGCTGATCGGCACCAACACGGCCGAATGCCACCCCGTGCTGTTCCAGCGGCTGCTCAAGCGCAAGCGCCGCCAGAACAAGGCGCTGCAACTTGTCGTGATTGACCCCCGTGCCACCGCCACCAGCGATGTGGCCGACCTGCACCTGGCCATTCGCCCCGGGACGGATCTGGTGCTGCTGCACGGAGTGGGTCATCTGCTGCTGGAACGGGGCGCCATTGACCCTGAGAGGGTGGCGGCCACGGCCGATGGCTTCGCTGAGCTGGCGGCCCTCTGGGCCGGCTGGACACCGGAGAGGGTCTGCGCCCTCTGCGGGATCGAGGAAGAGGCGTTGCGGCACCTGGCGGCGCTCTGGGCCGCCAGCTCCGGGGTGCTCAGCCTCTGGTCGATGGGGGTGAACCAGAGCGTGGAGGGCACGGCCACGGTGGCTGGGATCATCAACCTGCATCTGGTCAGCGGTCAGATCGGCAAACCCGGGGCCGGCCCCTTCTCCCTCACCGGCCAGCCCAATGCCATGGGCGGACGGGAAGCCGGAGGCCTGGCCGCGCTGCTGCCCGGGTACCGCTCGATCCACGAGGCCAGCCACCGCGCCGCGATCGAGCAGCACTGGGGCTTTCCCCCCGGCGCGATCTCCGGGCGCGATGGCCTCTCGGTGTGGGAGCAGATCGAGGCGATGGAACGCGGCGAGCTGGGACTGTGGTGGGTGGCGGCCACCAACCCGCTGGTGAGCCTGCCCTGGCTGGACCGGGTGCGCCAGGCGGTGGCCCGCTGCCCCCTGGTGGTGCTGAACGAGGCCTATGCGGGCACCGAAACCGAAGCGGTGGCCCACTTGGTGCTGCCGGCCGCCCAGTGGAGCGAAAAAGAGGGGGTGATGACCAACTCGGAGCGCCGGGTCACCTTGTCGCAGGCCTTCCGGCAGCCCCCCGGCGAAGCCCGCCCCGACTGGTCCATCTTCGCGGAAGTGGGCCGGCGTCTGGGATTTGGCCAGCAGTTCGCCTACGGCTCCTCAGCTGAGGTCTACGCCGAGTTCGCGGCGATCACCGCCGGGCGGATCTGTGACCACAGCGGTCTCAGCCATGGCCTGCTGGCCGAGCACGGACCCCAGCAGTGGCCCTTCCCGGTCGGCACGGCGGCGGGTGGCGGCCAGGCGCGGCTGCACACCCAGGGGGTCTACCCCACGGCCAACGGCAAAGCCCGCCTGGTGGCCCAGCAACCCCTGGGGCTGGGGGAGCCGCCAGATGCCGGCTTTCCCCTGGTGCTCACGGTGGGGCGCTACCTCGGGCACTGGCACACCATGACCCGCACCATCCATGTGGAGCGGGTGCGCCGCAGCCACCCGGAGCCCCTGCTGGAGATCCACCCAGCCGACGCCGAGCGCTGCAAGCTCGACGAGGGTGGTCTGGCCCGGGTGAGCTCCCGACGGGGCGCCGTCACCGTGAAGGTGCAGATCAGCGATCGCATTCGCCCGGGCACCGTGTTCCTGCCGATGCACTGGGGGGGCGCCCAGGAGCAGGCCTGTGAGGCCAACCGGCTGATGCATGCCATGGGCTGCCCGATCTCGAAGCAACCCGAACTCAAGGCAGCCGCCGTGCGCGTGGAGCGGGCCTAGAACATCGCCGAGGACTCAGCCGATCGGAAGCATCGCCTCCACCAGCTCGGGGGAGAGGCGCAGCACCAGGGGGCCACTGCCGCCGGGCGGGTCGTCGACCAACCCCGACTGGCGCAGGCGCGAGAACATCTTGGTGACCGTGACGCGCGTGTTGCCGATCAACTCGGCCAGCCGCTCATGGGTGATCCGGATCGGCAGTTCGTACCAGAGGCCGTTGCGCCGTCCCAGCCGCTCCACCAGCAGGGCCAGCAGCGCCCTCAGTCGCCTTTCGGTGTCCGGGTGGTGCCGGATCATCAGCAACTCCAGGGTCCAGGTGCTGAGATCGGTGAGATCGCCCAGCTCGTCCTTACGCTCGACCCGCTCGATCTGCACCAGGGTGAGGGCTTCAAGGCCCACCCAATCGCGACGAAGAGTCAGGGCATCGCAGACATCACCAGCCTGTAGAAAACCGATCGTGATTTCCTGGCCCGAGGAGGCCAACAGAAAAACCCGGAGGATGCCGGAGAGGACCCGCATCGGCGAGGTGGCAGCAGCGTGGCCGCCATCCAGCAGCAGGGTCTGGCCAACGGCCATCGACAGCTGGCAGAAGGACTGATGAACAGGAAGTGCTGTCCTCACGTGTCGTCGTGGGCGAAACGGCGGTAGAGAAAATCAAGGGCGCGGTTGCGGTAGTCGAAGTATTCAGGAAGCTCCATCAGCCGGGCGCGATCGCGGGGCTGTGGGAAGGGAAGGTCAAGGATTTCGCCGATCTTCGCCGCCGGTCCATTGGTCATCATCACCACCCGATCCGCCAGGAACAGGGCCTCATCGATGTCATGGGTGATCATCAAGACGGTGACCTTGTGTTCGGCCCAGATCTTGAGCAGCTCTTCCTGGAGCTCCTCCCTGGTGATCGGATCAAGGGCACCAAACGGTTCATCGAGCACCAGCACCTTGGGTTGCAGGGCCAGGGCCCGGGCGATCGACACCCGCTGCTTCATGCCACCGGAGAGGCTTCCTGGCTTCTTGGCGGCGGCTTCGGTGAGGCCCACCATGGCAAGGTGTTTGTCCACCAGGGCCCGGGACTGGCCGTTGCGCTTGAGTTCCGGGAACACATTGTTGACCGCCAGGGCGATGTTGTCGTAGGCCGACAGCCAGGGCAGCAGGCAGTAGTTCTGAAACACCACCATGCGATCGGGACCGGGCTCCACGATCGGCTGAGATTCCAGCCGCACCTGGCCGGTGGTGGGCTCGCGAAAGCCTGAGACCATGTCGAGCAGGGTGGATTTGCCGCAACCGGAGTGACCGATCACGCAGATGAACTCCCCTTCCCGCACCTCGAGGTGAACATCATCAAGGACGGTATGAGGGCCGTTGGCTGTGGGGTACACCTTCGAGACCCCATCGATCACCAGGAACGGCTCCGATCCCTGGGTGGTGGCTGCGGTAGTGGAAGGGAGGGTCTGCATCAGTTGAAGGGTGAAGGAGCTCAGCGCAGCGACGCAACTGGCTCGAGGGCGCTGGGTCTGGCGGGCAACTGGACGGTTTCGTAGCGGATCAGCCCGGTGGTCTGCAGCCGCTTCAGATAGTCCTTCGGATCCTGAGGATCCAGGGGCTGGTTTTCGAACAGCGGCACAGGCAGCAGACGCTGGCCATTGGCGCTGGGCTCAGCAGGACAGTCCGCGCTGGCCTGGGCGAAGAGATCCGGTCGCTGGACGCGATCGAGCACGTCTCTCCAGTTCTCGGGGAAGGCGCTGATCCCCCAGCGGGCCAGTTGGGTCAGGATCCAGAGGCCGTCGCGGCTGGAGGGAACATTGACCTGGTCGCCGAAGAACTGGTTGAACTCCGGAATCAGCTCAGGGGTGCCGGTACCGCGGTCGTAAGGATCAACCAGGCCGGGACGGAGCGTGGCCAGCTCAGTGCCCACGTACTCCCGGCGCGAGAGCAGTGCCGCCACGTCCGGGCGATTGGCGGGGTCCTGGCAGTACTGACAGGCCGCCAGCAACGCCTTGATCAGGGCCTGGTGGGTACGGGGATGGGTGGCGGCCCAGTCTTCGCGAACCCCCAGCACTTTTTCGCAGTGGCCGGGCCAGAGATCGGCATCGGTGGCAATCACCGTGCCCAGCTGTTGCTGAACGGCACGGGTGTTCCAGGGCTCCCCGACGCAGAACCCATCGATGGTGCCCGCCTTGAGGGTGGCCACCATCTGGGGCGGCGGGATCACGATCAGGCTGACGTCGCGTTCGGGATTGATGCCGGCCGAAGCCAGCCAGGCCCTCAGGATCAGGTTGTGCATCGAGGCTGGGTGCACCATCGCCAGCACTGGCTTGCGCTCGGGATGGGCGCTGATCCAGGCCTTGAAATCGGCGAGGGTGCGCACGCCGTCATCGTGGAAACGTCGGTGCAGGGTGACGGCGTTGCCGTTGCGGGTGAGGGTGAGCGCCGTGACCATGGACAGGGGCGGCTTGCCCTGGGCGCCCAGGGTGATGGCCAGGGGCATCCCGGCCACAACCTGAGCTCCATCGATCACCCCCTGGCGAAGGTCGGCCTCCAGGGTTTTCCAGTTGGTCTCGCGTCTGAGGCTGACCTGCTCCAGGCCGTATCTGGCGAAGAATCCCTTCTCGCGGGCCACCACCAGAGGGGCACAGTCGGTGAGGGGGATGAAGCCGAGGGTGAGGTTCACCTTCTCGAGACCGTTTGCAGCGATGGCGGCGGAGGGATTCAGCCGCTGCTTGCGGGCCTCCTTCTGCTGGGTGAGAAACTGGACCACCTCGCCGCGCAGGCTGTAGTAACCAGGATCCTTAACCACCGAGAGGTGGGTGCGGGGCCGGGCAAGAGGCACATCGAGAATCTGACCGATGTAGGCCTCGGGGCCATTGGTCATCAGCACCACCCGGTCGGAGAGCAGCAGAGCTTCATCGACATCGTGGGTGACCATCACCGTGGTGACCTTGGCCTCCTCGCAGATGCGCATCAACTGCTCCTGGAGATTGCCGCGGGTGAGGGCATCAAGGGCACCGAAAGGCTCATCCAGCAACAACAGCTTGGGGCGCAGGGCTAGGGCCCGGGCGATCGCCACCCGTTGCTTCATCCCACCGGAAATTTCGTGGGGAAATTTATCGGCGGCAGCCACCAAACCCACTAATTTAATGTTGTGCTCGATAATTGCCTCGCGCTCTTCCTTGGAGGAGCCGCGCATCACATTGTCGACGGCCAGCGCGATGTTCTCACGAACATTTTTCCAAGGCAGCAATGAATAGTTCTGGAACACGACCATTCGGTCAGGACCAGGCTCAGTGACCTCCCGACCGTTCATGAGGATGCCGCCCTCGCTGGCATGGGTGAGACCAGCCAGCAAATTGAGCAGGGTGGATTTCCCGCAGCCAGAGTGACCCACCAAGGAGAGAAACTCCCCTTCGGCCACGTTCAGAAAGATATCCTTGAGCGCCACATATGTACTGCCGTCACGCAAAGAGAAGCTCTGGGTGACATTGTCAACAGTGAAGAGAGCTGGCATGTTCAGTGGCCTCCACCACTCATCTTCCAGCCAACAAAGGCAACCAGACGATCGAGGGCGAGACCCACGAGGCCAACATAAATAATTGCGAGGATAATCTGACTAGAGCTGGAATCGCCACCAGCATTGTAGGCGTCCCAAATGAAATAGCCGATCCCGCCATCGGCCTTGAGCATCTCTGCGGCCACGATGGCCAACCAGGCCAGACCGATGGCAATCCTTAATCCAGTAAAAACATAAGGGACCGTGGAAGGGATAACGATCTCACGAATATAAGCACTTTTACTGAGCCTCAATACCCTGGCTACATTGGTGTAGTCTTGGGGGATCTGGCGTATTCCCACAGCCGTATTGATGATGATCGGCCAGATAGCGGTGATGAAAATCACAAAAACAGCTGAGGTGTTTGCGTCCTGGAACAGCATCAGAGCGATGGGGAACCAGGCGAGCGGAGGCACTGTCCGCAACACCTGAATGACAGGATCAAAGCCTTTGCCGATGAAACGGTTCAGGCCGAGCAAGCCACCGACTGCAATGCCCACCACAGCGGAGAGGATGTAACCAACTCCGACACGCTGCAGTGAAATCAGGATCTGCCAGCCGAGCCCTTTGCTGGTGCCACCATCATCGAAAAAAGGCTGACTGATGTAGGGGTCCCAGGTGTCAATCAACACGTTGATCGGCCCTGGTAATCGCTCGACTCCAAGCAGGGCCGAGAGCAGTTGCCAGAGGGCAAGGAAGACGCCGATGCAGACCAGATAGGGCAGAAAGCCTTTCAATAGAGACGATCGGCGCGATCGGGTACGGCGCCTTCCGGCGGCGGCTGTGAGAGTCATGGAGTCAGCTCAGGTCAGGCCAGGGCTTTGATCTTCAGGCCGTCGAGGTATCCCTTGGGGTTCTCGGGATCGAAGACCACGCCATCGAAGAAGGTTTCCTTGCCGCGGGAATCGCTGGCTGGGATCGCCTTCTCCTGGCCGATGGCCTTGGCGGCCTCCTTCCAGAGATCGACCCGATTCACCTTGTTCACCAGCGCATCGATATCAGTGCTGGCCGGCAGATAGCCCCAGCGAATGTCCTCGACCACGAACCACTGGTCATGGCTCTTGTAGGGGAAGGAGGCACTATCCTCCCAGAAGCGCATCTTGAACGGGCTGTTCTTCACCACCCGGCCATCGCCATAGTCCACATCACCTGCCAAACGGGGACGGATGTCTTCGACGGATGCTTTGATGTACTTGTCCTTGGCGAGGATCGTGCACATCTCATCGAGATTGGCCGGATCATCACACCACATCTGGGCTTCCAGGACGCCCTGCAGCAGGGCCTGGGTCGCCTTGGGGTTCTTCTCCACCCAGTCGGCCCGCATCGAGAAAGCCTTCTCCGGATGGAGCTTCCAGAACTCGCCGGTCTGGGCGGCGGTGTAGCCCAGCTTCTTGTTGACGAGCCGCTGGTTCCAGGGCTCGCCCACGCAGAACGTGTCCATGGTGCCGGTCTGCATGTTCGCCACCATCTGCGGCGGCGGAACCACCACTAGGTCGGCGGTCTTGTTGGGATCAATGCCGTTGGCCGCCAGCCAGTAACGCATCCAGAGGTCATGGTTCCCGCCTGGGAATGTCACTGCTGCCTTGAACTTCTTGCCTTTCTCAGCAGCCATGGCCACGGCTGCCTCCAGGCCGGCCTTGTTGTCAATCGTGAGCTTGTTGGCCAGAAAGTCCTTGGAGACGGAGAAGCCCTGGCCCTGCAGGTTCAAGCGCGCCAGGGTCACCATCGGCAACGGCTTGTTGGACTTGGTGATCGTGCCTGCCGTGAGCAGCAGGGGCATCGGTGAGAGGATATGGGCACCAACGATGCCACCGCCTTCGGAACCCAGCTCCAGGTTGTCTCGGGTGGCCGCCCAGGAGGTCTGCTTCACCACCTTCACGTCGGGCATGCCGTGCTTGGCGAAGAATCCCTTCTCCTTGGCGATGATCAGGGGGGCTGAGTCTGTCAGGGCAATGAACCCCAGGGTCGCCCCTGTCACTTCTGAATCACCAGCCCCGGAGCCAGCCGGAGCGGTGGTGGCTTCGGGCTTCTTACCACCGCATGCACTCAACCAGACCGCACCGGCGGCCGTGCCGGCAGCGGTGATGAGAAATCTGCGACGAGAAAGATTGGACATGGAGCCTGGATCGGTTGGGGACAGTGTCGGGCTGCGACGAATCGCAATCGGACGGGCTCCGCAATCAAGCGCACCGAACCGGGGGTGAAGCTGGCGCTCAGGCTGACCAACCCCATCACATCATCACGAATGACCACCCTCCGGGGTGTTCATTGATACCAACAAGAGGGGGATGAGGACGCGCCTGTGGCCCTAAAGGCCGAACTCCTTCAGGGCCCGGGGAAGATTGCGGTGCTCGTGACCAGGATGGCTGAGCTTGACCAGAGCAAAGCGCTGCAATTCATCCAGGGACTGCCATTGCCTGGGCTCCAGGGACGTGCCCAGCTGGGCGCAGGCGGCCTGCAGCCGCTCGGGGATGGTGTCTCCCTGCTGCCAGTCGAGGCCGGCGGCAGGTTCGATCCCCCTGGCGGGACCATCGGCAAGGGTGGCCGTTCGCCGCTGCAGCCAGCGCTGCAGATCACTGATCGCTCCAGGGTGATCCGGCCAGGCCAGCAGCTCCGCGCGCTCGCCCGCCTTGAGGGCATGCCAGTGGCTCAGACGGAGTTTCACGCCGGCCAGATCGAGCTTGCGGCGCACCGCCATCGGCAGACAGCGCAGATCATCCACGAAGTCGGCCTCGAAGGCGAAGCAGCGGTTGTGCAGGCTCATGCGGAAAGCTCCCGCCGCAGCCGCTCACCACTGCGGGCTGCCAGCAATGCCCGAGCCTGCACCAGGCCTGCTTCCAGGCTGTCGCTGTGGCCGGCCTGCCACCAGTACACGCCCAGATTCCAGAGCAGCGCGTCAGCCAGCGGCCCCACCCCCACCAGGGCGGCGAGGGCCTGGTCACGCCACACCTCCAGGCTCTGCCAGGCCACCTCCTGCGCCGTGATGGCGTGGTCCCGGGGGTGGAGAAGGATCCGGGTCATCACCCCATCGCGAAGCCGGGCAGTGATGCCGGCCCGGGTGGTGGGCAGATCGGTGGAACCCTCCAGGCCCTTCACGGTGAAGACATCCGCCTCACCGGCGTGGCCCAGGGCTTCCCAGGCCCGGCTCTCGGTGGGGGGATGCACGAAGCCGCTCACCAGCAGGTGTTCTCCCTGATGGGGTGTCCAGAGCAGCTCGAGACTCGCCACCGGCGGCCGTTTACCGATGGCGTCCCGCACGGGGAGAAGCCTCTGGGCCGCCGGGAAGTGATCGGCCTGGTGGGTTAGGGCCAGACCATGGCGATCCAGCCGCTGCTGGACCTCGATCAAGCTGAGGCCCCGCCAGTCGAGCCCGAGGGCGGCGAACAGCTCAGCCAGGGTGACGCCGTACTTAACCGGCATGGGATCGCCCCCGTGCAGCACTACCGGCTGGTCCGCGGAGGCCAGCACAAGCGCCAGCAGCGGCAGCAGCGGTGCCGTGCGGCTGCGGCCGTCGTAGGGAACACCGAAGCACAGGGGCCGACGTCCGGGAGTCCGCAGGACCGGGCCATGGCTGCGGTAACTGTCGAGCATCCCGGTGAGCTCGATCGCGGCGGGACGGCGGATGCGGTGGGCGATGAGGAAGGCCCCGAGCTGGGCATCACCCACCAGCCCCTGCAGCATCAGGTCCATCG
Source organism: Synechococcus sp. UW140 (assembly GCA_943369245.1). Taxonomy (GTDB): domain Bacteria; phylum Cyanobacteriota; class Cyanobacteriia; order PCC-6307; family Cyanobiaceae; genus Regnicoccus_A. The sequence continues at coordinate 94,140 of CALRMN020000003.1, forward strand.
CCTCGCGGGCTTCGCCCCGGTTCAGGCCGGTGCTCGTGTGCTCTCCGCTGCCCACCTTGGCGAGCAGCTCACGGAAGCGGATCGCTTCCGGTGCCATCAACGGACGCCTCGACAGCTCCCCAGCGATTCCCCCGGGAACCATGTTTGGTAATGCTTGCAACAGGAGATGGAGGCGCTTGCTGAGAGGGTAAAGGGTCAGGCTCAGATGGTTTGGATGCAATCGTGACCACGTCTTCTACCTCCGCAGACGTGCCTGAGGCATCGGCTGTCTCCAGCCAGAAGCTCAACAAGGTGGAGAAGGCGAAAGCCGAGGCCTGCGGCCTGGATCTGGCGCCCCAGCTGGCTGATCTGGGCGCCATGGGCTGGGAATCCCTCGATGAGGCCACCCTCACCATCCACCTGAAGTGGCTGGGCATCTTCTTCCGGCCCGTCACCCCCGGGCGGTTCATGGTGCGGCTGCGGCTGCCCAACGGCGTGATCAGCTCGGAGCAACTGGAGGTGCTCGCCGATGTGGTCGATCGTTGCGGTGAGCACGGCAGTGCCGACATCACCACCCGCCAGAACATCCAGTTGCGGGGCCTGCTGCTGGAAGACATGGCGCCCCTGATGCGGGCGCTCGCGTCCGTCGGGCTCACCAGCCGTCAGTCGGGGCACGACAACCCCCGCAACGTCACGGGGAATCCGCTCGCCGGACTCGACCCCGAGGAATTCCTCGACACCCGCCCCCTGGTGGACGCGATTCAGGAGGCGCTGCTTGGGCCGGAAGGCCCGCGCAACCTCCCCCGCAAGTTCAATGTGGCCGTGGGTGGAGCCCCCGACAGCTTCCTCCTGCACAACGATCTGGCCTTCCTGCCGGCCCATCACGGCGGCGAGCTGGGCTTCACGGTGATGGTGGGCGGCTTCTTCTCCGCCCAGCGCAACGAACTGGCCATCCCTCTGGGTCTGTGGCTGCGGGGCGATCAGCTGCCTGCCTTCAGCCTGGCGGTGCTGCGCCACTACGAGCGGGAAGGCAGCCGAGAGAACCGCAACAGGACCCGGTTGATGTATCTCATCGACGCCCTCGGCCTGGAGAACTACCGCTCCCAGGTTCTGGACACCTTCGCGGAGTTCGTGGGTGTGGAGGAAGCCTCCGCCACCCCAGCCCACGACGGCTCCCATCTGGTGTCCCAGGCCCCACGCGACATCTGCGGTGTCCACCCTCAGAAGCAGGAGGGCCTGCACTGGGTCGGCCTTCACGTGCCGATGGGCCGGCTGGAGGCGGCCAGCATGGTGGAACTCGCCCGCCTGGCCAGGGACTACGGAAGCGGCGAACTGCGGCTGAGCGAAAGCCAGAACGCCCTGATCGCCAATGTGCCCCAGGGCAGGCTTGATGCCCTGCTGGTGGAGCCCCTGCTGGAGCGCCTGCAGGTGACCCCTGGCCCCCTGCAGGCCGAAGCGGTGAGCTGCACCGGCAACCGCTACTGCAGCTTTGCTCTCATTCCCACCAAGAGCACGGCGCAGGCGGTGGTCGACGAACTGGAGCGGCGCCTGGAGCTTCCCCATGGCGTGCGCACCCACTGGACCGGCTGCCCGAATGCCTGCGGCCAGCCCTACATGGGCCAGATCGGCCTGATGGGCGCCAAGACCCGGGTGGACGGGCAGATGGTTGAAGCCGCCAAGATCTTCCTTGGTGGTGCCATGGACGCCAACCCGAAACTGGCGGCCCTGCACGACAAGGGGGTGCCCCTCAGCCAGCTCCCCGACGTGCTGGAGGCGTTGCTGGTGGAGCACTACGGCGCCCGCCCGCGGACGGACGCGAGCTGATCACACCGCGGCCGGCTGCAGCGCCACCCCGGCCCCAGCGGAAGCCACGGCGTGGCTCGGCGGCAGCCTGAGCCTGCTGGATCCAGGTCGCATCCAGGGCCATCAGGCCCTCGCGGTCATCGCAGGACTGACCGCCGTAGAGCAGGGCGGTGATGCGCTCAGGATCGATCTCCAGCACCGCCACTTCCTGCCAGAGCCGTCGGCTGAGCTCTCGATCGGCACGCACGAACTGGGCTTCGGCCAACTGGCGCACCAGGGTGAGCACCAACTGCTGCTGCTTGAGTTCGGCGAAACTGGCCGACAACGGAACCCTGGGCCTGCCGCCGCTGCGGTCACAGGCTCCACGATCCGTCGAGGGTTCGGTGGTGGCGTGGCCCAGGTCCATGGCGTCCTTGTCCTGACAGCGGTGTCTCCTTCCTTGCTAGAGGGAGCGCTGGTGCCCCAACAGGTCCTTCCCATAAAACGTATCAATGGCGACACTTTGTGATCCAGCTCATCCCCGGGGAGGCACCTGATGGCGCAGGGGCAATCCCTGTGACAGCTCTGCCGTCCCAGCTGCCGCCCGAAGGCAGTCCGGAGCGCTGGCCCTGGCTGCAGCGCCTCAGGCGATCGGACGTCGTGGCCACAGGCCCCTGGCTGGAGGCCCTGGAGCAGGGCTCACTGGCTGCGGCCACTGACCTGATGGCAGTGCTGGTGGAGAAGCTCGATGGGGCCGGATCGGCCCGTCTGCTGCGCTGGTGGCTGCGCCTGCCCGAATCCAGCGAGCCCGCCGTGCTGGCCCTGCGGCTGGAGCTGCTCGATCTGATCGGCCGCCGCCGGGATCCCGCCTGCGCCGCCCTGCTGCGAGCCGCCGTGGCCGAGCGGCCGAGTGTGGCCCTGCTGCCCCTGCTGGGGCACCAACGCGACAGCCACGACTTTGCCCGTCTCGAGCAGCTGGCCCGCGAGGCCGGTCCGTCTCCGTTGCGCCGCGCCGCCCTGGAGGGCCTGGCGGTGGGGCTGAGCGTCTGGCCCCAGGCGGCGCTGCAGCAGCTGCTGCTGGAGCTCTGCAGCGACCTCGATGGCACGCTGGCCTCCCAGGCCGTGGATCTGCTCGCCCGCCTGCCGAGCGCCCGAGAGGGGCTTGAGCAGGTGCTGGGCCAACCCCTCGACCCCGGCACGCAAGCCCGTGCCCGGCGTCGGCTGGCGTCCCTGCCCCGCTGCCCGCTGCTGCTGGTCGTTCATGGCCGCGCCGGGGGGGTGATTCCCGAGGAACTGCAGGCCCTGGCCCGCGACCTGGAGTGCCGCCGGCGGGCTCCCGTGCGGCTGCAGACCCTCAGCGGCGAGACGGCTCCGCCCGATCCCGCCGCCTTAGGGGAGAACTGCTTCCGGCGGCCGCTCACCCTGGTGCCGCTGTTGCTGCTGCCCGGCAACCACGTGCGCCACGACATCCCCGCGATCGCGGCAGCCTGGCGCCGCTGCGGTCCCCTGCGGCGGCTTCCCTTCCTGGGGGCCTGGCCCAGCTGGCAGGGGGCGATCGCCGACGAGCTGGCTGAGCTGGCGGCCAGCCACAGCCCGGACTCGCCACCGCTGCTGCTGCATCACCCGCTCGCGCCGGGCGTGGCCGACCGCTATCTGGCCCACCTCGAGCGCCGCTGTTCAGCGTCCTGTCAAGCCGCTCCATACACTGCGACTGATCTTGAGGACCTGACTCTGGCGATCCGCGGCGCTGCCCTGCCCCTGGCCCTGGCCGCGAACCGGCTCACCGAGAGCCTGCCCGCCGCGCTGGGCGCCCCGCTGCTGCAACGTCCGCGCTTCCAGGCGCTGCTGCTCGATCAGCTCGAGGCCCTGCCATGAGTGCTGGCATGGCGGATCCTGCTGATGCCGCTGGCAAACACCTGGGCACCGTGTATCTGGTGGGCGCGGGGCCGGGCGATCCCGAGCTGATCACCCTCAAGGCCCACCGCCTGCTGCAGTGCTGCGATGCCCTCGTCTACGACTCCCTCGTGCCCACGGCCCTGCTGGAGCTGACACCGGCAGGCTGCGAGCGACATTTCGTGGGCAAGCGGCGGGGGCACCATTCCGTGCCCCAGCCGAGCACCAATGCCGTGCTGGTGGACCTGGCCCAACGCCACCGCACGATTGTGCGCCTGAAGGGCGGCGATCCCTTCCTGTTCGGCCGTGGCGGCGAGGAAGCGGCCCACCTGGCCAGCCATGGGGTACCAGTGCAGGTGGTGCCCGGCGTGACCGCCGGCATCGCCGCACCCGCCTACGCGGGCATACCGATCACCCACCGCAAGGCGGGCTCCAGCGTCACCTTCGTGACGGGCCATGAGGAGATCGACAAGGGGCGACCCGGGGTCGACTGGCGGGGCCTGGCCCGCAGCAGCGATGGGCTGGTGATCTACATGGGGCTGCACAACCTGCGCCGCATCTGTGATGAGCTGATCGCCGGAGAGCTGGCGCCGGCCACCCCCGCGGCGGTGATCCAGCAGGGGACCGTCAGCGGCCAGCGGCAGCTGGTGAGCACCCTGGGGGAGCTGGCTGATGCGGCCGAAGCCGAGGGCTACGGCTCCCCCTCGATTGTTGTGATCGGCCAAGTAGTGCTCGAGCGGGTGGCGGCCTGCGCGCCCCCACCGGCGGACGTGGAGATGCCGATCCCGTTCTGAACCGAATGGCTGGCCAGCACGCCCTGCCGTGGGAAGGGGTTCGGCAAGCCGCCCAACAGAGGACCGGCCCAGGTCTGTAAATTTATGTAAAAATAATTGCCATGAACACCTCCCTCTCCCGCGAATTCTCCACCGCCGTGCACTCACGGGCCATCGACAGCTGCAACGACATCGAAGAGCTGCGCCGGGTGGCCAAGACCCTGCTGCGCGCCTGGCAGCTCCAGGCCGACTTCACGGCCGACTACGGCGCCAAACTGCTGAACATCAAGCCCCGCTGACCAACCGGCCCAACACCAGTTGCCGGGATCACTCCAGCTGCAGCACCCCACGGGTGCGCTCACGCCGCTGCTGCTCCTGGGCCTCGAAGCTGGCCATGCAGTTGCCCTTGGGCACCAGCAGGCAGCTCACGTAGCTGGAGGCATCGATCAGCGCAGCACGGATGGCCTTGGCCGCCGGGGTGCGCTGGGCTTCGGAGCTGTTGGAGCCGAAGCGCAGGGTGCCGGCGGCTCCGGTGAGTCCCTGGCCGGTGCGCCCCATGTTGGGGGCGAGGAACAGGGCCAGACCGGCGGCTGGCAGCAGATTCACCCCGTTCTCCTGCGCAGCGGCGGTGCTTGTGGCCCGACCCTCCACCGTGCGCTGACCGACCACCTCGCCGGTGGTGCTGTCCACCACCCGCACGTCGATCGCCACGTAATCCTTGGTTTCCGCCTGCTGCTTGTTGGTGCCGAAGCCCAGCAGGCCGAAGTTGCTGCCGGAGGTTTTGCTCTCGACGTTGGTCTCGTAGGAGCTGACCGTACCGAGCACGATGTAGCGGGCCCCGGTCATCTGGCCCCGCTGAGCGGCATTGGCGTTCTTGCGCACAATGCCCAGCTCCGCGAGTTCCTGCTCCGAGAGGACCGCCTTGATGTTGTTGCGCTCCACCACCTGGATGTCGCCGGTGGCCTGGAGTTCATTGGCGAGCATCGCCGCCAGATCCGTTGCCACAGGTCCCTGCCACCACCAGGTCTGCTGGGTGACGGTGTTCTTGAAATCAGGCACCGAGACAGTGGGCCGGCCCGCGGCGGGCCGTGGTTGCGCCTGGACCGGTGCCGCAACCACTCCCAGACCGAGTCCAGCGGCCAGGAGCAGGGGCATGGAGCGGACCGGCAGCCAGGCCAGGGGCGCAGCGGGGAAGCAGATGGGGCGATCGGACAAGGCGAAGGTTTCCAGGGAGCATCCATTCAACCAACGACGGCCAGACCCGTCATGACCGGATCGGCTTCTGTCCGCAGGGACCTGTTCAGTAGCGTCCTGCACCTTAAGAGGGACCGCGGCTCTGTTCAATGGAGAGACTTCACACCGCCAGGCCCTCAGTGCCGGCGGTTGCCGCCATGGCTGCATCCTTGCTCCGTAACAGTGAACAGAAGGGGCCCAGGCCGGCCCCGATGTTCGAACTGATTCCCTACGAGAAGTTCCGCGACACCCCTGCGGTGCGCTTCTTCGACATCACGGTGCCCACCTCCAACGCCCGGGATCTGGTGGTGCACAGCGGCCCCGCCGTGAGCCCCCCCGACGACCCCGAAACCGGCGCCTGGCAGTTCTATCTGCACCCCCACCAGGAGGACAACCTGCTGGCGATGCACGGTGGCCGCACGTTCTTCCTGGTGAACCTGGGCTGGAACTACCCCTTCCACATCGTGCGCCTCGACACGGGCGGCGACATCCTGCGCATCCCCCCGGGCACCTTCCACCGCTCGGTGTCGGATCCTGACGGCTCGCTGGTGCTCAACCAGGCCGTGCGCGAGGAGGGTGTCTCCCTGGTGCGTGAGTTTCACGTGTACAACAGCCATCGCATCCCCCGGCTGTTCGCCGTCACCAGCCAGACGGCACCTCTGCCCAAGTTGCACGGGGTGAGCTGGTAAGACGAAACTCAGCAGTGCTAATCGTCACTGCATTGGCCGTATCCACCTTGGCACCATTCTGCATTTTGCGGAAATGCCGGAGCGATCCAAGCGTGGCGATCGATGCACGTTGACCAGTCCCGGCCTTCAAACCCTCAAGATGGCACTGTGCCTTCCGGAATTCAGCGATAAGCAGGTGAATATCGATAGATATCAATAGCGTCTTCACATCCTGGCAGGAGATGGAATGGCAGCATGTTCCGCCCCGTTCGGCCCCGGCCTGCTCACACAGAAACGTTGGCGCTCTATCCGCCGAGCAGCTCGAATGAACAAGACAGGACAGTGGATTTGAATAGATTGCAGCCAACATTGGCAATCTGTCGCAGCGCCATCAGAACATCCTTGCTCTCAGGAACCTCATCGAGGTCTTTACTCTCACCTGAACTCTGGACGAATTCTCCATCGTCATGACCTCCACTTCACCCATCACCATCAGCTTCGAAGACAAAAGGTTGGTGGTCACCAGAACTAACGGTCGGGCCCTGATGGAGATCTGTGATGAATTCAATACCCCGGCACTGATGGGCTGCCGCTTCGCCTCCTGCGGCACTTGCCTGGTGCACATCACCGCCGGCTCTGATCATCTCTCTCCGATCACGCAAAGTGAATCAATTCTGATCGATGTGCTGGCCGATGGTGGCCAAATCAGCGGGCCTGTGGCACGAGCAGGCAGTCCAAAGGATTGCGGTGCACCCAGGTCAGATGCCTGGTGTCGAGCTCAAGGCTGTCGAGCCGAAAGCCGGGGTGATCAAGCGACGTTGTGATCGCCACATCCCAGGGGCTGACAATGCTGACCAGGCTGGAGTCACTGCCACCTCAGAGCGCCTGTCTCTCTGACTCGTGTCAGAGCTTACTGCGATTTCTCGCTGCGGCCTTGCGCGAACCGATCGCGTACCCAAGCCAGACCCCAAGTCCAAGCACGGCAAGGGCCAGCAGCACGACAGGCAGAGGGTTGCGCCCGATCCTGCGGAACATCCCCGCGAACAGGAAGCTCGCTGTCGCCAACTGCACCGGCAGAATGGTGGGCATCATCTCGTCCTCAACGCCTGGAAAGAGTGGAACAGTTCCTCCAGGGATCTTACCCACTTCAAGCAGGCATGCCTTCAACCCCGGCCCCCGTTAGATCCCGCTGGGCAGGCCCCTGGCCCAGCACGGAACGGCCAACCAACACCGAACCCATGAGCCGCCCTGGAATCCCCCTCGGTTGGCAGGGATTGGCCTGCGTCGGTCGCATTCAGAGCACGGAAGGTTGCTTCATTGATCGTGACCGGACGATTGACAACAGACTGATTGACGGTCCCGCGAGGATGATGAGCTCCATCGTCAAGCAGACCTCCAGTAACTATTTTCCAGTAGATTTTGAGTTGTCAGTTTTCCGCCGAGTGCTTCCAGAAGTGCCAAAACAGGAGTCGGCAAACTCAGCTTGTTCAGAGCCTCTGCATGGACTACATGGGACGCCATCTCAATTGATGGCCACATCGGATTCTCCTTGTACTTCTCCATTGCACCCAGGATGGAACCGCGTCAGAACATGAAATCGCCAAGGTTCACCGTTCCGCGCGCGGTCATGTCAATCCCTTCTGCATCCCCCTGCCACTCGCTTCCCAGGCGACAGCTCTCACCCCACCAACTTGGCCAACAGCTGGGCAGTGGCACCTATGGCTGCAGCCGCGCCAATCACCTGCAGCACACTCCAGCGCAGTTTCACCAGCACCAACAGGGCAAGAGCCACCACCAGCGCTGCTGCGGGATCCAGGCGGCCGTCAGGCCAGAGCACCGGCCCGGCAAAGAACACCGCCAGGCTGGCGATCACGCCCACCACTGCGGCGGTGATGGCCGTGAGCGGTGCGCCCAGGCGCAAGTCATCGCGGCTGGCTTCCACCAGCGGGGCCCCGGCCATGATGAAACCGAAGGACGGAAGAAAGGTGAACCACACCGTGACCAGGGTGGCGGCCGCGGCGGCGGGCCAGCTGCCCTGGGAGCTGTTCCAGCCGCCCATGAAGCCCACGAAGGCCACCACCATGATCAATGGTCCCGGTGTGGTCTCCCCCAGGGCCAGGCCATCGACCATCTGGCCGGCCGAGAGCCAGCCGAACTGCTCGACCGCCCCCTGGGCCACATAGGGCAGCACGGCATAGGCACCACCGAAGCTCAGCAGAGCCACCCGGGAGAAAAAACGGGCCATCAGTGCAAGGCTGCCGTTCCATCCGCCGGCAGCGGTGAGCAGCGCCAGGGGAATCAGCAGGGCCAATCCCCAGACCAGAAGGGTGAGCGCCAGGCGGCGGCGGCTGAAGCGGGCGTGCTCCGGGGTCGAGGTGTGGTCTCCGTGGATGGGATCCTCCTCTGGCATGCCAGTGGTTGATGTGCTGGTGCTCTCGGTCCGCTGAGCCAGTGGGGATGAATGGCTTGGCACCAGCAAGAGCCCCGATCGCCAGCGGCCCGCAACGACGCCGCAGAGGGCTGCCCCCACCACCACCAGGGGATAGGGAAGCCGCAACACCGCCAGGGCCAGGAACGCCGCGACGGCAATACCGATCAGCACGGGGGTGCGCAAGGTGCGCAGGCCCAGTCGCCAGGCCGCCACCAGCACGATCGCCAGCACAGTCGGCTTGAGAACGGCAAACACCGAGACCAGGAGGGGCAGCTGTCCCCAGAGGGCATAAACTGTGGCAAGGGCCGTGAGCACCAGCACTGAGGGGGCCAGGAACAGCCCACCCGCGATCAGACCACCCGGAATCCCATGCATCAGCCAGCCCAGATAGGTGGCCAGCTGGGTGGCCTCCGGTCCGGGCAGAAGCATGCAGTAGTTGAGGGCATGCAGGAAGCGCCGCTCGCTCAACCAGCGCCGCCGCTCCACCAGCTCCCGGTGCAACAGGGCGATCTGCCCGGCCGGCCCACCGAAGCTCACCAGGCCAAGCCTCAGCCAGAAACGGGACGCCTCGCCCAGGCTCACGGCTGAGGTCGGAGCAGCCGACTGTGTTGACAGAGCTGGTGCTGGGGAGCTGATCATGCCAGAGCGATCCGGTGCGCGGCCATCACAACCCCACCCCAACCGGATGGGTCTCTTGCTGTGGCGCTGCTGCGCTGACGGATCTCGCCGTCGATCAGCAGCATGGATTCACCGGCCTCGAAGGCCTGCCAGTGCTCATCGGTGGTGAGTGGCTCGGTGCTCAGGATCGTCACCACATCATGGGCCGTGGTGAGGGCGGAGAAATCCACCTGAAGGGGCGCATCGGCCAGGGTGGCGGTGCGGAAGGGGGCCCGGCGGGTGAGCCAGTGCAACCGGGTGGTGGCGGTGGCAAACAGCCACTGGCCATTGCTGATCAGGGCATTGAAGGTGCCGTGCTGGGCCAGCTGGGCGGCGCAGCGATGCAGGAGGGCGAACAGGGCAGCGGCATCCTCCGGATCCACCCGGGCCCGGTCAAGCTGCTCGAGGATCCAGCAGAAAGCGGCCTCGCTGTCGGTGGAGCCGACCGGGCGGTAGCGAACGCCCAGGTGGATCTCGCCCTTCAGGTCACCGTTGTGGGCCAACACCCAGCTCTGGCCCTGCCATGTGCGGGAGAAGGGGTGGCAGTTTTCCAAGGCCACCACCCCGCGGGTCGCCTGACGGATGTGGGCGATGCTCACCAGAGCCTTGGCAGAGCGTTCAGACAGTTGATTCGCCAGGGAGGAGAAGGCAGCCGGGGCGTCCTCCCGCAGCAGGGTGAGGCCATGGCCGGCGGGAGAGAAACTGGCCAGCCCCCAGCCATCGGCGTGCTCGCCGGTGGCTCCGCCACGGCGACTCAGCCCCCGAAAGGAAAAGCCCATGTCGGTGGGGGTGTTGGCGTTGAGGGCCAGCAGCTCGCACATGGCCGGATCAGCGGGTTTTGGCGAAGAGACGATCCCAGAGTCCGTCTTTGCCAAAGAACTCCTTGTTCACCAGGCCCCAGCCTCCGAAGTCCTGCACAGTGAAGAACTGCTTGACGGGGGCAAAGCGATCCTTCACCCGCGACCAGATCGTGGGGTTGGTGGGGCGGAATCCCTCCTCGGCAAAGATGGTCTGTGCCTCTTCTGAGAACAGATACTGGGCAAGAGCTTCTGCGGCCTTACGAGTGCCCTTTCGCTCCACATTCTTGTCGACCACGGCGACCGGACCCTCAATGCGGATGTTCACTTCTGGCACCAGGAACGGATCTTTGAGATCACCGGTCCTGGTGGCAAGGATAGCCTCGTTTTCGTAGTTCAGAAGCACATCACCCTGGTCTTTCTTGAGGAACACGTCGGAGGCTTCCCGTGCATCCTTGGGCAGATTGTCAACGTTCTTGTATACGCTGGCAACATAGGCCTCGGCCTGCTGTTGGTTGCCTCCCGTCTGGGTCACCGAGCCCCAGAGGCCCAGGAAATTCCAGCGGGCACCGCCTGAAGTTTTGGGATTGGCTGTCACCACCGTGATGCCTGGCTTGATCAGATCGGCCCAGGAGGCGATCTGCTTGGGGTTGCCCGGACGGATCAGGAAAGCCACCGTGGAGTTGGTGATGATGCTGTTGTTGGGCAACTCCTTCTCCCAGCCGGCATCCAGCAGTCCCGATTCCTCGAGCTTGAGTACGTCGGCCGAGAGGGCCAGGGTCACCACATCGGCATCGAGGCCATCGATCACCGCCCGGGTCTGGGTGCCGGAGCCGCCGTAGCTGGTTTTGATCTTCAGGTCCTGGCCCGTTTTGGCTTTCCATTCCGAGATGAACTTGGGAATGATCCGGTCGTAGGCCCCCTTGGTGACGGCGTAACTCACAAGCAGCAGCTGTTGTTGACCGTCCGGGTCGCCAGTACCGGCGCTTTTCGGCGGGCCACCGCAGCCGGCCAGGAGGACCAGAGAGCCAGCCGCAAGCAGGGCGGAGAGGCGCTGGGGAGAATTAGTCACGTTTTCCGGTCGGGAACTTGGTGAATAGGGTATCACGGTTGTCCGACCGACGAAGCGCCATTACCAGAACCTCTGGCCTGGAGGGCTCGGGGCGGCTCGCATTCAGCGGGACCTGGCGAAGATCTGATCCCAGATCCCGCCTTTACCGAAGAACTTTTTGTCGACGCCCGCCCAGCCACCGAAATCACTCACCTTGAAGAAGCTCGCGTTCTGGAACTTGCCCTTCGCATAGGCGTTGCCTTGAGGGGTCACGGGGCGGAAGCCGTTGTCCACGAAGATCTTCTGGGCCTGTGGCGTATAGAGAAACTTCACAAAGGCCTCCGCCACCTTGCGGCTGCCGCGGCGATCAACCACTCTGTCAACCACGGTGACGGGCTGCTCCGTCAAAATGTTGGGGCTGAATAACTTGTAGGGGGTCGTCCACTCCCCTTTCTGCTTGGCCAGAACCGCTTCTGTTTCCCAGTTCAGCAGCACATCGCCCTGCTTGCGCTTGATGAACAGATCGGTGGCCTCACGGGCGTCCTTGGGCAAGACGTCGGCATTCTTGTAGACACCCGTGATGAAGCTGCGGGCCTGAACTTCCGAGCCCCCCGAGCGGGTGATGGCGCCCCAGAGGGCCAGAAAGTTCCAGCGGGCGCCACCAGAAGTCTTCGGGTTGGCCGTGACCACTTCAACGTTTTTGTTGTCGAGGTCCCGCCAGTTATTGATTGTCTTGGGATTGCCAGGACGTACGAAAGCCACCACGGTGGAGTTGATGGGCGTGGAGTTGTTGGGGTTTTCGTTTTCCCAGCCTGGTTTGATCAGGCCTGCTTGCTGGATCTTGGTCACGTCAGCGGACATGGCCAGGCTGACCACATCGGCTTCCAGGCCATCAATCACAGCGCGGGTCTGGGAGCCGGAGCCGCCGTAACTGCCCTTGAACGTAACGGTCTGCCCCGATTTCTTCTTCCATTCATCAGAGAACAGCTTGAAGATCTTGTCGTAGGCGTTCTTGGTCACGGCATAGGACACAACAGTGAGGGTCTGCGACTTCGGCGCCTGCTGGGCCTCAGCTTGAGAGGCGTCAAAGGTGGTGGCAGCCGCTACGGCCAGGGGCAGGGCAGCGAGCCCTGTCAGCAGCAGCTGCCGGCGACGCAGGGGCGCAGGAGAAGAAATCGTATCCACAGTTTGTCGATAGGGAACTGGCACAAAGTAGATCTGCCCCGCCTGGACCGATGTGGCCCGGGGCACAGAAGCGCGCAGGTCTATTCCCTATCTGTTAACCGTTCTTTCTGGTAGGTTGGCTGAGCGATCTCGATCCAGCCATGGCCTTCAGCGCCAAAACGGAATACGGGCTGGTGGCCTTGATCGACCTGGCCGCGGCATATACCTCTGGGGAGCTGGTGCAGGTCGGCGAAGTCAGCCGCCGCCATGGCCTGCCCGAGCGGTATCTCGAGCAGATGCTCACGGCACTGCGCAAAGGGGGATACCTCAACAGCATCCGTGGGCCCCGTGGCGGCTTTCAGCTCAGCAGGCCGCCAGAGGAGATCACCATCGCGGAGGTGGAGGAGTGCCTGGAAGGCGAAGCACGCTCTGAACGCCAGGGCGATCGCCAGGGTGCCGAGTTTCGCGTGCTCACGGGCCTGACCCAGCGGGCCGAGCAGGCCAGGACAGCCGTGCTCCAGTCCACCACCCTGGCCCACCTGCTGCTGGAACGGGACAGGCTGGAGCAACAGCAGGCGCCCATGTTCTACATCTGAGACCAAGGCGCCCCTGTTCGTGTGCCTGGAAATACCGGTACACCTATCGGAATTAGGGCATACTGCGAGTCAGTTGCTTGCCCGCCATGGCCGGTTGTCTGCGAATGCCCCTGCTGGTTGCCCTGTCAGTGCCCGAACAGCCGCCCCATCGCCCACCAACCCGGTGACGTCTTCTTTGCTCAAGCAACCCTTGCAGTTCACGCTCCATCCCAAGGACGTCCTTCCTGAAGGGATGGGCTGGCGCCTGCATGAGGGCTATGTACGGTCTGCGAGCTGGGATCTCGATGGCGAGTGCATCACCCTGGGCCTATGGGGCCCTGGCGATGTGATCACATCAGAGAATCCTGTGCTCCAGCCGCTGGAGTTGCAGTGCCTCACCACCGTGGTGGTGGAGCACATCGAGCTCGATCCCCGCGATCAACACCAACACCTGCGGCGCGAGCGCCAGATGCTGGCTGAGCTCCTGACCATCCAGCGCATCCGCTCCGGCGAACGCCGTCTACTCACCCTGCTCAGCTGGATTGGCCAGTCCCATGGCCAGGTCAACCGCCACGGCTGCCGCCTCTCGCTCACTGAGCTCAATCTCACCCACCAGGGCCTGGCCGATCTGTGCGGCTTGACCCGGGTCACGGTGACCAAACTGCTCTGCCGCTTTCGCGCTCAGGGCCGGGTGTTGGCCGTGGGCGACAGCGACCTGTTGATCCCACTCCAACCATGACCATCTCCACACCTCCCTGGTGCCTGCACTGGGACCGTGACGGCGAGTTGGCAGCAGGCGATCGAGAAGACCTCTTGATCACTCTTGTGGTTCGAGAGCATGGAATGGCCCGCCTGATGCTCAATCAGGCCATTGAGAGGCGCGAGCCACCGCCTCATTGAACACCTGAATCAGTCCCTTCATGGCGGCGTCAGAAGGGCATTTTGTTAATCACACCCCTGTCAGATTATGAGCCAGATTTACACCGACAATAGCTTCAGCTTTGGCCACACGCCTCTGATTCAGCTCAACCGTGTGACCGCCGGCAGCGGGGCCCGAGTCCTGGCTAAAATAGAAGGCCGAAACCCCGCCTACTCGGTGAAGTGCCGAATCGGTGCGGCCATGGTGGCCCAGGCTGAGCGGGATGGGTTGTTGACTGCGGGCAGGGAGCTGATTGAGCCCACCAGCGGCAATACCGGGATTGCCCTGGCCTTTGTGGCGGCGGCCAAAGGGATCCCCCTAACACTCACCATGCCCGAAACGATGAGCCTGGAGCGGCGCAAGTTGCTCACAGTTTATGGTGCCCGTTTAGTGCTCACCGATGGAAGGCTGGGTATGCGTGGCGCAATCGATGCTGCCCATGCCATGGCCCAAGTCAAACCGGATCGCTATGTACTCCTTCAGCAATTCTCCAATCCAGCCAATCCCCAGGTCCACCACGACACCACCGGTCCAGAGATCTGGGACGACACCGCAGGCCAGGTGGATGTGCTGGTCTCAGGCGTGGGTACAGGCGGCACCATCACCGGAGTGAGTCGCTACATCAAGCGCACGCTTGGACAACCTCTGGTTTCCGTGGCGGTGGAACCGCAGGGAAGTCCTGTGATCAGCCAGACGCTGGCCGGCCGGGAGCCCCAACCTGGGCCCCACCGGATCCAGGGCATCGGGGCTGGATTTCTGCCAGCAAACCTTGATCTTGACCTGATTGACCGCGTGGAGACGGTCAGTGATGCGGAGGCGATGGACATGGCGCAGCGCTTGATCCGCGAGGAAGGCATCCTGGCCGGCATCTCCTGTGGTGCTGCCGTCAGCGCAGCCCTGAGGGTGGCCAAGGAGGAAGCCCACCAGGGCCAGACCATCGTGGTTGTGCTGCCCGATTCCGGCGAGCGTTATCTCAGCACCACCCTGTTCGAAGGCGTCTTCAACGAACAGGGCCTGCCCGTAGGCTCTCGGCCCTGAAGCTCAAATCACAAAGTCCGGCACAAAGGTGCGGGTTTCACGGCTGGTGATGTGAAGGGCATCACCGGCCTTGAGCTCGCGGTAATCGATCCGCTCGCGAGGGAGTTGGGCCACCACAACCTCTCCACTGGCGAGGGTGAGTTCGGCCTGGATGTCACGGCCCATGTGGGTGAGCCGGCCTAACACAGCGGGCACACTGCCGCTCTGGGGGCTGCGGTGCAGCTCCAGATCGTGGGGGCGAATGAAGAGATCGCCACTTTGCCCATCTTCTCCTGAGCGTTCAGCGGCGGCCAGGGCCAGTGGTACATGCGGGGGAAGGACGTTCACCGCACCCACAAAGCTCATGACAAAAGGGCTGGCTGGCTGGTCGTAAATCTCAGCTGGGCTGCCGATCTGCTCGATCTTGCCGTGGTTCATCACCACGATGCGATCGGCCACCTCCATGGCTTCTTCCTGGTCGTGGGTGACGATCACCGTGGTGACGTGCATCTCGTCGTGCAGATTGCGCAGCCAGCCGCGCAGCTCCTTCCGCACCTTGGCATCAAGAGCACTGAACGGTTCATCGAGCAGCAGGACCCGCGGCTTCACCGCCATGGCCCGGGCCAGGGCCACCCGTTGGCGCTGGCCGCCGGAGAGCTGGGACGGGTAGCGGTTGCCAAAGCCCTGGAGCTGCACCAGCTCCAGCAGCTCATCCACGCGCCGGCGGATCGCCTCGTGCTTCCAGCCGCGTAGTTCCAGACCGAAGCCCACGTTCTGACGCACCGTGCGGTGCTTGAAGAGTGCGAAGTGCTGGAACACAAATCCCACCTGGCGCTCCTGCACCGAACGACTGGTGGTTTCTTCCCCGGTGATCCAGATGCGGCCGGCATCAACCTCCTCCAATCCGGCGATCAGTCGCAGCAGGGTGCTTTTGCCAGAGCCGGAGGGGCCGAGCAGTGCCACCAGCGACCCGGTCTCCACATCAAGGCTGACGTTGTCGACCGCCCGGAACGAGCCGAACTCCTTGCTCACGCCAGCAACACGGATGCCCATGGCAGGGAAAAACAGGTGATGTGGCAGCAGCTTACAGCATATCCACATATTCCCACCGGCTAACCGTTGTATAAATCGGCAAACGGTGATACGGTCCCACGGACCTGATCCCATGCCTCCATCCATGGCCTCTGTCACTACGGCCCGCCTCAGGCGCCCGGCGCTTCCCAGCTGGCTGCAGCTCAGTTGGTCCTGGCGAATCACCTGGCTCTATCTGGCCCTGGTGCTGTTCCTTCCCCTGGGGGCCATGGCCCTGAAGGCCGCTGCGGTCGGCCCAGCCCAGTTCTGGCAGCTGGCCACCACTGATGAAGCGTTGGCGACCTACCGAATCAGCTTCGGATTGGCGCTGGTGGCGGCCCTTCTCAATGGTGTGTTCGGTGTGGTGATCGCCTGGGCACTGGTGCGCTGCTCCTTCTTCGGCCGGCGGTTGCTCGATTCATTAATTGATCTTCCTTTCGCCCTGCCTACCGCTGTGGCGGGCCTGGCGCTGGCGTCGATCTACAGCTCCAATGGCTGGCTTGGTGCCCCGCTCTATGCGCTCTTCGGCCTGAAGGTGTCCTTCACCTGGCTGGGGGTGGGTATCGCGATGATGTTCATCTCGCTGCCTTTTGTGGTGCGCAGCGTGGAGCCTGTACTGGAAGCCCTTGAGAGGGAGCAGGAGGAAGCGGCCTGGTGCCTTGGCGCCAGCCCTCGCCAGACCCTGCTCAAAGTGGTGCTGCCCCAGCTGATGCCTGCGATCCTGGCCGGCGTGGCCCAGGGCTACAGCCGCGCCGTAGGCGAATACGGCTCGGTGGTGATGATTTCCTCCAACGTGCCCTTCAAGGACCTCATCACACCCACCTTGATCATCCAGAAGCTGGAGGAATACGACTTTTCTTCGGCAACGGTGATCGGCATGGTGATGCTGATGTTCTCCCTTGTGAGCCTGCTGGTGATCAACGGGCTGCAGGTGTGGGGCCGACACTGGGAAGCCAATCCCGCTTAGTCCTTCTGATCCCCCCCTGCTGTTATCCCCATGCGTTCCCTGCTGCGTGTTCTGCGTCGTCGCATTCGCAAGCTCCGTCCTTCCGCCTCCGTGCTGATCCCGCTGATTGCTGGTCTTTACGTTGGAGTGATCATCCTGCTGCCCGCTCTGGAAGTGGTCTCGGGCGCCTTTGCCAAGGGCCTGCAGCCCTTCCTGGATAACTTCCAATCGGAAGAGCTGCACTCCGCGGTGCGGATGACGCTGATGATGACGGCCATCGCTGTGCCCGCCAACACCATCTTTGGCCTGGCGGCGGCCACTGCGATCGCCCGCCACCAGTTCCCCGGCAAGGCCTTTCTGCTGAGCGTGATTGATCTACCATTCTCGATATCGCCGGTGGTGGTAGGCCTGATGCTGGTATTGCTCTACAGCCCCACCAACGGACTGCTGGGCGGGATCGTGACCAGTCTGGGCTGGAAGATCATCTTCTCCTGGCCCGGAATGCTGCTGGCCACGATTATCGTGACCTTCCCCTTCATGGCCCGGGAGGTGATTCCCCTGCTTGAGGAGGAGGGCTGGGACCAGGAGGAGGCGGCCCGCACGCTTGGTGCCAGCAGCTGGCAGGTGTTCTGGAAAGTCACCCTGCCCTCGGTGCGCTGGGCCGTGCTCTACGGCCTGATCCTCACAACGGCTCGCGCGCTGGGTGAGTTCGGGGCTGTAGCCGTCGTGAGTGGCAACATCTCCGGCCAGACCCAGACCTTGCCCCTGTTTGTGGAGGATGCCTACAAGCAATATGACACCGAACTGGCCTATGGCGCCGCGCTGGTGCTGGGGGGTGTGGGCCTGGTGTCGCTACTGCTCAAGCTGCTGGTGGAGCAAGCACTCGGTGGCCACAAAGACGAGCATCCTCTGAGCTGATCAATAACAGATGTTGACACCGTCGATCTCAGCTCCATCGAGGCAAGCAAGGCCATAGGCAAGTCAGTTGAACTGGGCATTCCTTACAGACTCCATCGTTACCCTCTGAGGCGGTACACCGCCCCAGCGATGGGACTCCCACCCATGAGCAAACGCCGCAGTCACAGCACCCAATTCCGGGCCATGGTTGCCCCGCGCAGGCGATCAGTGGACACAACATAGTTCCACGGATCTCCACGAACTGAATTCTCAGTCCTGCAATTCCTGCCACCCTCTCAGACCGGAAAGCAAACGACTCGACACTCCAAATTCCTTCACCAGTAAAGCAGGGCAACCCACTGGCAGCTCACTGATCTCAGGCCTGATCAAGACCATATGCAGCAGATCTTTGAAAGTGATGTTCTGGCTCCAGCGGATGCTGATGGTTACATGATCCGGCAAGCCCCCCCTCAATCGATCAGCGACTCATACCGCTTGCCATTCCTTGTTGGTTGTTCCTTCTCTCACTACAAGCCCCGAATCCTGACCACTCCAAGCAACTACTCATCGCTGACAATATCGAGCCTTTGACTCCAGCAGTTGTAACCGGCAGCATCGACGAGCATCACCTGCCTCACAGGGGAGTCACCACCCCTGCGGCTCCGGCATTAACCCCTATTGCTCATCACCATCAGGGCATTCCAGGCCCCTGCTCAGGAATCAGCCTCTGTCCCGCCGGACCACGGTCATCGGGTGTTTCGTGACTCCACCGCCTGCGCATTGATGGACCTACGACAAACCCTCACGCCGCCTCATCAGCAGCACTTCCGACAGGGACCAGACGAATCGCCTTCTTGCCGATCTTGATCTCGAACTCATCACCGGGCTCGAGGTCGAGCATGGCCGTGTAGGCCTTGCCCACCAACAGATTTCCATTCCCCTGCACCTTGGCCACGTAGCTCAGCGTGCGGCCTCCAGGCCCCTTCCCGGTGCCGTCTCCTTGTCCGAGGCTGACACCCTTGGCCTCCAGCAGTGCCTCATAGAAGGCCGTGAAGTTCAGCCGCTCGCTGCCGTCCTTCTTGGTGCTCACATAACCTGCTGCGCGGACCAGGTCGGACTTGGAGGCCTCTCCCAGTTCCTTGACTTTGGCAAGCAGGTCGGCACCGGTGAGAGCCATGTGTGCAAAGTGTTGATTGATAAAAGCTTACCCCCAGGCTGATCGTTGCCACAACAGTCTGATACGACTGGCCATGCCGTCATCGGAGGCTTTCGCAGACCTTGCCATCACCTCTGCGATCCAACTGAGGGTGGTCTTGGAGCAGAAGCACCTGGCTTTGTTGCCAGGAGCCGAACTTCTTGCCACGACACTTCAGACCACCAGGAATTGCCCCGTCGTCCTGTTCAGACAGGAGTGGACCTGGGCCCGTATGGCGCCTGGCCTATCTCGGGGGCGACGGTGCAGCGCAGCTCCACGGCTGGCCGTGCTGACTCCTCGATCGGGAGGCACTCGAGTGGCACTGGGTGATCCCCCTTGAAAAGTCTGGTCACACCTTGATCGGAAAACCAATCACCAAACCGTGCCAAGGTGGTCAGCGCCAGTGATCCAGCTGCCTTTGTGTCCGTGCCTGGAATGGAACCCTGCCTGCACCTGTCCCCTGGTTCTTGAGTGATCACCGCATGCGATTCACGTTCTCCCTGCCTCTCAACACCGCCTCGGTGCGAAGGGTTCTCAAGGCCCGCGGCATCGAGGCGGTCCTGGCGCAATGGCCCGAACTGGACGCCCATCGCTCCCTGCTCAGCCAGGTTCAGATCGAGGAGCAGGAGCGAGAGGCCTACGAACGTCTGAGTCAGGTGGCGGCAGGCCGGGTGGAGCGGTTGCTCGAGCTTCTCAAGCATGAAGTGGAGCGATAGCCACGACGACTGTGGCTCCGGCCCCTCCAGCCGCCTTATCAGAAACGAAGTCCGCTCAGTCTGAACCGGTCATGGGTTCAGGCCGACGACCCTGAACCGACCAGTGACGCCGCCGTGAGTGATGCGATCCCAGTTCAGCGGCGGCCAAGCCACCACTCTTCCACCGCTCAACGTTCCCGGCAAGGCGAGTCCGGCAACGAGGGATTGAGCCGAAACCTCTGGCTATGACTGGTTTCTTTGGCCATGTCGTGACCACATCTTGACCAGTCCGGGATTCAAGTATGCGCATCTCGTCCTGTGAACAGCCTCCGCCTCTGTCCTTGAAGCCTTCCGAATCAGCAACCTTCAGACTCTGCTGATGCCCCCGCATCGCGGCAACGACATCACTGCGGTCACCACAACCAGCGCCACGAACGGACGTAGCGAAACCCCGAGCAGGCCCGAGCGGGTGCAGCGAAGACCGCAGGCGCTGGGAACCTCCAGGCCCACGCGTTGGGGTAGGCAACGAGCAGAACGATCGTCAGTAAGAAGGGGCCTCAGCCCGCACTGGCATCACCGCTTCCCCCAGCTCCGCTCACACCTCCGCAGCTCCAGCTCGATGGCAAGTTTGCGAGGGAGCTCCCAAAGAGGCCAGACCAGGGCCACGAACCAGCGCAGCGGGCGCGTATGGCGCTGCAGCCAGAAACAGCAGGTCAAGGAGAGGTTGCGGCCTTTCATGGCAGGAGCGCCAAGGACATCGCCTGACCAACCCGGTGGCTGGACCGTCAAGGGGGCCATCGGCCCGGGGGCTCTTCCCACGCGTCAGCCCTTGATGAGCCAGGCCGTAGTCAAAACAGCGCAGCCAACCAACACACCTGCAAGCCGGGTTACGGTCAGCGCTGGCCAGCGCAGAGGCCATGAAACCGCAGCCGCAACCAACGAATTGGCTGGAGTCTCAGTTGAGTTCGTGGGCGTCAAAGCCCGGCAGTTCCTCCACCTGTGGTTGCTCCAGGTAGGGATGAGTGGAGCAGCTGTCCCAAGCCGAGCCAAGCAAGGCAGGCTCGTTCACTGAGGGCAGTGAAAGCTCACCCTGAAGAGCAGCAGGTGCAGGCTCACTCCAGCAGAAAGCACATTCAGCTTCCCAGGCCTCAATCGTGGCGGCCAGCTGCAGGCCAGAGGACGCAGTAGATGCAGATGGACCAGGACGGGACTGGCTGCGAGCTGAAGAATCCTGCGAGGCAAGGATCGGCTCCATGGGAGGAACGGCGAAGAACACCGCTCCCACCCACCGTCTGCAGCAGCTCAGGCAAGGGGACCTTCTGTTCCAGCGCTTAGCCCTTGCCGGTTGCTGCCCCCACCCCCCAAGAACATTGAGGGGCTGGTGGGGTGGCGGTGGATCATTGGGAGGGGGTTGACGCTCCCTTTGAGCAGAATTGCTACGAAGTTTCAGTGGACTATGCCCTGCAGACAATGCAACTCGAAGCCATGCATCAGGCCTTGATAATCACGTAGGAATAGGCAACGATCAGTGCGCAAGCAAACTGCGTGGAGCATGCAGACTGCAGACCCATCAACTTTGCACCATTGATCAAGTACGCAGTCATTCTTGAGCTCTGCCGAGAAGTCTGCATAACAAAGTGGCTACGGTGTCTTGCGACTAATCCGAGCGAACACCCAAGCGCTGGTCGCGGCAACGCCGATGCATGGGAGCAGGAAAATGAACTCGCCAATGCCAACTTGATTCGAGGACAACGTGACGACCACAAGGAAGCTGGCACAAGCAAGAAGGCACAGACAAAGTGAGCTCGCTCTTTGCAGGCCTGGAACAAAACCTGTTGCGACCAGGCAAACCCAAAGCGCAGGAGCTAAGCAGATACCCCAGGCGAACCAGTCAAGGCTATTCCAGGCGATCTCAATAAGGGCACCAAGGCCTCGTGCTCGTGCAACCTCACCGATGCAAAGAAAGAATATTGCCAGCACAACGTATGACACTACAACGATGGCACCAACGGCATGCAGGAGTCGATTCATTCAGAGTCTCCAGAAAAGCGCATATCCCCTAGCCCATCACTCAAGCCTGAGGCAGTCACCATAAGTGCGCATTCAGAAGAGTGAGAATAGCTTATTGAAAACGATCGCGGCCAATATGAGCCTCCCACTCCACAACTCGCGCTTGATCAGACAGCATTCCGTCCTTCGATCTAGGACTAGATGCGACAATCATTCTGGCGGCTTCAAGATTTTCCGCCTGTATGATCCAAAGCCCAGTGCCATCATGCGGACAAAAGGGCCCACAACAGAGAAGCGCCCCATTCCGAGCTTGCTCTTTAAACCAGGAAAGCTGGTTCTGATCATGCTCAGGGTGAGCCTTCTTATACTCGTAGTAGTTCGGCTGTGTAGCCACAACAACAGCGAATAGCTTCATGGTTTGGTCGGCAGTGCCAATCAGGCCAGGTGAACTCATATTGGCAGCCCCCTTGTTAAGGAGTGCCAAGTGAATCAGTTCACTATAGTTGATAATAATCAGTAAATCGTCTCTCGGCCTTTGGATTGGCTTTAGACGCGAATCCAAGCCCCCCATGGGCAACGATGTCACGGACGAAAGCTGCCAACTAAAGGGCCTCGAAATCGCAAGACGTTCCCATGGAAGAGATTGTCAAAGTGACATGATCTCCAGATTGGACAGGGACGCAACTGTTGGTGTTCTCAGATTCTCCCATCTGATATTTCACTTGAAACTGATCAACTGCGTCTCCAGAGGTCAGTCGTCGCTCGATTCGCTGACCTGGCCCGATGCTGCCGAGCGCTAAAGGGCTGGAGCTTTTCGCCGAAGGACTCGAGCTTGTAGTGATGACTAACGTAACGCCAACCATGGTCTCACTGGTTGAATTGACAATGCTAATCTGAGACCCGACTATCTCACTGGCAAGCAGGGGCATTGCGAACACAGATAGCAGATGAGACAAGAGTTTCATTTTGCACAAGGCCAGCAAGGAGTTGATAGCTGCGATAGTGCTACTTAGTGTCACTTTTGAATCATACGGGAGCCGCTTGAACGAGCGACTTAGGAGAGACCAACTGCAACAACTAGATGTGGAGTTTCTTCAGTGATAGGACATCCTGTCCTGCGCCGGCACTGCCAGCTGGCCGACGATTCGGCATTCATGCCGTTGTGACCGCAGCTCGCTTTGGGCTGCTTCCTCTTGGGCCGGCACTGTTCTCATTGCCCCTGCTGACAGGCGAGCTCCTCACCGGGAGGAGGATCTGCCGACGGAATTGGTTGTGCCTATTGGCGTGTTGCTTGTCCAGGTCACGCAAACCGCCGTTCTGGATGCGCCGTTGCTGCCGCCATGGCAACTGATGTGCGTAGCACTGGGACGGTTGAGTAGCAGGTCCTGATGGAGAGGGGATTTCATCCATACGCTGATGATTTCCTGCGGATCCCAACTGCTTGCGGGCCGGGGGCAGGCGATCAGTTCGCTGACCGGGCGCATCGTCAGACCGGCCCTAGCCTTTGCCTGCAGAGCCTCCCAGCGCGGCAGATCATGATCACAGCTCGGGATGGAGAGGATCTGATTCACCACCGGCTCCAGATACTCCCGGTTGCGAGCCTCGAACGTGCCCGGCAAGGGTTCCAGGGGCGCACGGGAATGGCGCAGACGCAGGCCGTTGATGGCCTGAACCAGGGCGTCCTGTCCGGCAGGTGGGGTTGCAGCGGAAGTGACCGGCCAGAGCCCCGGGAACGAGCTCCGCAGATGGCTCAGCAGGGCGTCCATGGCCGGCAACGGCGTTGAAAATCCCTGGAAAAGAGGTCCGTTCATGATCTGTCGGTATTCCTCGGGGCTCAGGAGGCGGCTGCTTAGCAAGTCTCCGGTGGGCGACAGCCGGATCATCGTGCCGCCTTGCACCGGACTTGCGTTGCCGCCCTGACTCTCGCCATTTCGGAGGCGCTCCAGAAGCACGGTCCCCTCCAGAACACTGATGTCCGCGCTGCCGTCAGCGGCCAGGCTGATGATGTAGTTGGTGCCACGCACGCTCAGGCGACTCGATCTGGTACAGCCGCTCTGATTCCCCGACACGAGAATCTGCCCCTGGCTGAGCAGGAAGCAACTGCTGCCGAGCCGGAGTTGCGAGAAGCGATTGATCCGTCCGACTGCACCGGTCTCGAAACCGAGCTGCCCGCGACTCTGGCCAGTGCTCACCTGCTCAGGCGAGGTGGCCTTCTGCCTCACCCTGGCCTGGCGGCGATCCACATACAGCTGTTTGCCATCAATAATTTCCTGGATCACCGCCGATCCCGCAGCAGCGGGGGTCTGGCGTGCGGCCACGGGAGCCAGCAGAACCTGGGCGTCCAGCCCCAGAGCGAGGGCCGCCGCGAACACGGCCTTGCCCGAACGGAGCAGAGCATTCGACCTCTCAGGGATCGGCTTAGTGGACTGTCTCAACTTGTTCCCGAGCCGGTTGAATCCAGCTCAAGTTAGATCTGGTCTCAGTCCACCACAGCCGGAATGAGGACAAGCCCATGCCAGTGCTGCAGACCACAGAATTGTTGGTCAACCCGTGTTGGCCTCCGCTCCCTGTGACGTGACCCCCTTCATTGGTCCAGGCGCAATGAGAGTGGGTGGTCACGTCATATGCATCCACGAACCGGGCGGCTGGGTTCAACAACAGTGACCACTCCACGGCGTTGCAGGTAGAACCGTGAGCTCCACGCAAGCCGTCTTCCGTTGGGCCATGATGTACGCGGAGGTGTGGGTCAGCGGGACCCACTCCCCATGCAAGGTCTCCAGCGTCGGTCTCAGCTCAGCAAGTAGAACGTCCCGCACTGCTGCCTCGAGGGCCAGGAACGGCGAGTAGGTGGTCAGCAGTGTGAGGTAGTCGTCAATCGCCAGGAGGCTTTCCACAAGCCATTGACCATGCTGGGGATCATGAAATAACGACGACTCGTGCAGAGGCTGTCCCAAGGCGTTGAGAATCCCTGCCACGGCGATGGCATCCTCATAGGGGCGATCCAACTCAGGGGCATGGCGGCGATAGATCGCACCCAAGGCCTCATGGGTCTTGATTGGTGGCTGCAGTTCCTTGTTCCACAGCAGGATCAACCAGCCGTTCTCCCTCAAGGCACCGGCCGCTTTCGGATAGGCGATCTCCGCCGGAATCCAGTGAAAGGAGGTGGCCGCCAGCACGACATCGAACTGCTCCCTGCGAGGTTGCCACTCCTCAAATGATGTCGTCACCACATTGACATTCGGGAACCGCTGACAAACCTCCTCAGCCAACAGGCAGAACTCCGGGTTGGGCTCGACGGCCAGGATCCGGCAACCCAGCTCCGCGAACGACACCGTGGCCGTACCTGGTCCACAACCCACCTCCACCAGGGTGGATTCAGCTGTCAGACCAGCTCGAGCCACCACCGCGTCCACCAGTGGCTGCGGGTAGCGGGGTCGGGTGGCGGCATAGGCCGCTGCAGCCGGCGAGTACCAATGACGGCGCTGCTCCACGCTCCTGGCCGAATAGGTGGCGATGGTCTGCTTGATGTCGTCAATAGGATCCATGGCGCCTCATTGTTCGAGCCAATCAATGCTCCCCAGGCCCCATCGTTGAGGTCTTTAGGCCTGTGCCAAGGCTACGCAGAAGTCCATGAACACACACAATCGAGGCATCGACACCAACCTGGGACCCTTGATCACTCTCGACACCCCGGTCGAGTGTGCCGACCTCTCGCAGAAGGGCTTTGCCCGCAAACCCCGTGAACTGTTGGTGGTGGCGAAGTCGCCGGACCACGTCACTGCGTTTCTGGTGTCCTGCCGGCTGCTCCAGTGAGACCAATCACATCCTGCTGTGAGGAGGCTTGGGAAGACCCTCACGCCGCCTCATCAGCAGTGCTCCCGACAGGGACCAGTCGGACCTGCTTCTTGCCGATCTTGATCTCGAACTCATCGCCGGGCTTGAGGTCAAGCATGGCGGTGTAGGCCTTGCCCACCAACAGATTGCCGTTCCCCTGCACTGTTGCCACATAGCTCAGCGTGCTCCCTCCAGGCCCCTTCCCCGTGCCGGTTCCATTCGCCAGATTGACACCCTTGGCCTCCAGCAGGGCCTCATAGAAGGCCGTGAAGTTCAGCCGCTCGCTGCCGTCCTTCTTGGTGCTCACATATCCGGCAGCGCGGACAAGTTCGGACTTGGAGGCCTCTCCCAGCTCCTTGACTTTGGCGAGCAGGTCAGCTCCAGTGAGCGCCATCAATGTGGGTCAGCAATCTATCCATTGTAGCGGAATGGGAGTGGCGGCCTAACCCCAGAGGAGTGGATTCTCGACAGCTCAGTGGCGCAGACCTGTGCAGACCTGTGCAGGCCTCTCCATCAGCGTTGCCGCAAGATCCTGGCTGGCGTGGCACTGGTCGAGGTGTCTCCGGCAGGTAAAGGCCCAGCCATCGTCCACCTTCACCCAGTTCAGGTTGTCCCCCGCGATCACGCCGACCACTGGGGGGGCGCAATGTCTTGTGGGACTCTTTGCCCTCGCGGTACAGGGAACGTTCTGACGCTCGATATCTCAGGCTTGCTCAAAGCCTGAGCCTTCGCCAACACGCGGGTGCTGCCGCCATCGCCGAAGCAGCAGAAAGGACTGCAAAGTCGACAGGCGCGGGAAGCACCTGATGGCTTCAGGCCATCGATCAGCTCACTCCACGTCCACCACGCCGCCAAAGCCGTAAGGCACCACTGGCCAACTTCTCACCTGGCTCGCCGACGTTGACCAACCGATCGAGCCGCAACTGATGGTCGGCGCTGGTGAGACGTCCATAGGCCAGGCCAACGACGCCGAACACCCCCAGCGCCGTCGCCGAAGCGATCATGAACAGGATCACGATCTGGTAGCGAACGGCCGCCTCCGGCGCCGCCCCCTGGAGGATCTGACCGGTCATCATCCCCGGCAGGCTCACCAGCCCCATCACCATCATCGAGTTGATCGTCGGGATCATCGCGACGCGGATGGCGTCACGGACCACCTCCTGACAGGCCTCCCAGCGGGTCGCCCCCAGGGCCAGGGCCGTCTCCACCCGATCGCGCCCGCTGCGCAACCCCTCCATGAAGCGATCGAGCCCCAGGGAGATGCCATTGAGCGTGTTGCCCAGCACCATCCCCAGGAGGGGGATCAGATATTGGGGGTCATACCAGGGCTGGGGCTGGATCAGCCCCGTCACCGCCAGGCCCGTGACCAGCGCCGAGGAGGCCAACACCGAGAGCAGGCTGTTGAGGTAAATGCCAGCGAAGCGGCGCCGGGTGCGCTGCACGGCCGAAACCCCCGCGATCATCGCCATGGCCGCCCCCACCAGCACGATCAGCGGCGCATGGTCCTGGCGGAACAGCCACTCGAGAACGAAGCCCACCAGCAGCAGCTGCACCACCATGCGCAGGGAGGCCACCAGCAGGCTGCGCGTCAGGCCCAGGCGCAGCGCCGCCGAAAGCCCCACGTTCACCAGGATCAGCAGGGCGGAAAGCGCCAGGCGACCATCGCTGATCGTCAGGGCTCCGGAACTCAAGGGGGTCATGGGCGGAGCTCCAGGGTGCGGGTGGCGAAGCGTTGGATCTGCTCGCTGTCATGGCTGGTGAGCACGGCGGCGCGAGTGCCGGCGGCGAGCCACTCGATCAGCAGGGCCTCGAGCGCAGCGGTGGTGGCCCCATCGAGGGAGGCCGTGGGTTCATCCAGCAGCAGCACGGTCGGATCGAACTGCAGGGCCCGCAGCAGCGCCAACAACTGCAGCTCGCCGCCGGAGAGCCGCTCGGCGTCGTAGGCCAGGAACGAGGGATCGCGCCCCAGGGCCTGCAACCAGCCCTTGATCCGGTCATCACGCCAGCCCCC
This sequence comes from Synechococcus sp. UW140, assembly GCA_943369245.1. GTDB lineage: Bacteria > Cyanobacteriota > Cyanobacteriia > PCC-6307 > Cyanobiaceae > Regnicoccus_A. Next base: position 121,738 of record CALRMN020000003.1, read on the forward strand.
ACGCCCCCGCAGCTCCTGGAACTCCCAGGGCGAGCGCAGGTTCGCCTCCACCGTTCCCCCATGGGCGATGGGCCGCTGGGCGAGGTAGAGCACCATCGAGCGCCAGCGGGGCAGACCCCAGGATGCCGGCGGGCGCCCAAGCAGGCTGATCGTGCCGGCCTGCAGGGGATCGAGCAGGGCCAGGGCTCGCAGCAACAAGGTCTTGCCCGCCCCCGAGGGTGCCACCAGCCCCAGGCGATCACCGGCGGCCAGCTCCAGATTCAGCTGGCTCCAGAGGAGTCGATCCCCCAACTGACGCTTGAGCTCCGTGGCACGCAGGAGCAGTGGGCGGTCCATGGTGAGACGACCTGCGGTAGGGCTCAGGAAGCCCAGGGCTATCAAGCGCGAAGGTTGTGCAGTCGGATGAGCAGATCGGCGATGGAGTCGTCTTTGGCGGGATGGCTGCTGTTGCTTACCAGCTGTCGGCCCACCACATGGGCGCCCAGGTGGGCGAGTTGCAACCGCAGGGCTGTCAGGATGGTGAATCCACCGCCACCGGAGTGCGTGGCAATCACAATGGGGCGACCGTTGAACAGGGCCCTGAAGTCGTTGCCCTGGACCGACAGCCAGGCAATGGCACTGGTGAGGACCGGCGGAATCGAGCCGTTGTATTCCGGGGCACAGATCACCCAGCGGGGGGATGCCCTGAGACGGGCCTCCAGGTCTGCCAGCTCAGGTGGGGTGCCGGCGGCCAGGGCGCGGGGCGTGAACAGTGGCAGTGCGACGGTAGTGAGATCCAGCACCTGAGCGGTGCGCCCCTGCTCCATGGCATTGGAGGCAAAGCGTTCGGCCAACTTGAGGTTCTCGCCGTTGCTGGCGGCGATCACCAGAAGATCAGGAGGTTTAGGCAGGCTCATACCTCAGTATGAAAGCGGCTCCACCCCCAGAACGTCCAGCCAGCAGCAGCGTGAGGGGTAAAAAACCCCCAGGCAGTGCCCAGGGGTTTGAGGTGTTTCGCGCTTGGGCGAGAAGGTCAGAAACGGAAGGTCAGGACTGTGTGTGGCAGGCGGTGTAACCGTCCACCAGAGGTCCGATGCCGATCTGTTTGGGCGTTCCCGAAGCCCGTGAGGCCGTCGACCACCAACCGATCACGATGCCAGCATGACGGCGCAGCCATTTCAGCTTCGGCTAAGGCGATAAAACCGAAGAGGGGACTGGGATCAGCCATGAGCACCACGAAGTGCTTCGCTAATCGCAACAGGTTGTGACACGTGGAGGGTCCGACTGATCTGAAGGCGAAGGAAGGATTCAGGCAATGACCTGCTGATGAGCGAAGCCCTGCTCTGGCGCATGCCCCCTGGGGCATTTCGGTGATCCGAAGCGGGTCGCGGGAGACCAGGGCGAAAAGGGGCTGAGCCACGGGGTTATGGCTGCTGCTTCGACGGAGCAAGCCCATGTCTGCGCGGAATCACCAGAGCTGGGCTCCATGCGAGCACCGGCACTGGCATGCACTGCTCCCGCTCATACGCTCTGATGTGCCGGCAGGCGGTGTTGATCAGTGGCAAGGCAATCGATCCGACTTCACATTGAAGCAGAGAATTCGTGCCGAGCGAACGAATCCTTATACATTCAAGGACTACAGCAGTGGCACCCTGAAGGCAGGTTCGGCAGGCTAGAAATACTTGATCGTTTCAACTATCCTCAGACCTCCCTCTCAAAGGGTCGCTTTTTTGCAGTCTTTGCCCCATTTTTGATAGCAGAGTCCGTTGTCCCGGCAATCGACACGGTTCAACGGCGCATCGAAATGCTGAGCAAACATCTTCTGAACAATGTCCGAAGGTGCCGTGCCGACAACCTCCTTGGTGATGCTGCAGGCTGGCCTCGGTGGATTGGCTCTTACCACGGATCCATTCAAGGAGGAGGCCAGAACAAGAGCCAGCATTCGCTTGCTACAAGGTGATCAAGCATAAGGCTGCACCATGGTCGGTTGTGCAGATGGGACGACGAAGATGTTGCCAGTTCTATCTGGGCAGGTTGTTCGCATGACTCCCTGGGCTGAATAAACCGATGATGACCAGGTGAGGCTTTCAATGCCCCAGGACATTTGGGTCAAGATTGTCTTTGGGACTAGATTGCAGCTGGCTTGATGGGTCTCCACTGATAAAAGCTACCTATTCATCCCGACCAGCGACTAGCTACTCCACCAGGGACACGAAGACATGACCAATGCGTCGTTACAACGAGTCCATCCAGGCTGTGGAGACAGTGAGGGGGGATTAGCACGCATCAGTATGACCCTGCCCCAAATCCTCCAGGCAGGCTCAAACGCCATCGCAGGCATTCAGCGTCTACCCCTCGTCAGGCGAATGAGAGCACTGATCCCAGTTGCTGCAGTGGGTTTGGCATCATTTACTCGCTGACGCCCCGGCAGCAGGACCAGCGTGCTCGGTTTCAGAGCGACGCCCCGAGCTTCCAGCCCACACAGTCACGGTCATGCGTTCGGCCACCGTGCACTGACACACCCATCCCGGCGGCGGCGAGGGGAGATCGATCAGGCGAGTGAGGCAGAAGAACTAGCCTTTGGTTTACCAAACCTTAATTAGGCAGTAACTCTTTCTTGGCCAGAGCAAGCCGCTTCATGGGCCATCATCAGATTGATTCCGTCACCAATTCGATGGCCACCTTCATTGTTTCCGATGAACAGGAGCTGAGGGAGGCACTGGATACCAGCTCGGACAGCTCCGAGTCAAATACCATCATTCTGAGCCCCAGTTTTGGAACCGTTGAGCTGAGTGACACGCCATTGATGTACAGCGGCGATGAGCCCTTGACAATCATTGGCAACGGAGCAACGCTCACCCAAGACAATCCCCAGGTCGATATCTTCGTCTCAGATGGAGGCGCTGATCTCACAATCAGAGATCTGACCCTCGAAGGGGGTAACAGAGGGATTTGGGTACCCGTTCCCGAAGACGAAAGTGGGATTGTCCAAGTCACTCTGACTGACGTGACCGTCACGGATACATTTTTTCACGGCGTTCACATAGACGACCAAGCCAACAACTCAGATGCAAGCGTTGAGTTAAATCTCACCGACTGTTATATTGACAACAATGGCAGGGCTGGCATCTTCGGCGAAGAAAATTCGAGTTCTTCTGACTCTGACGGCATTCGCGTAGACGAAGGTGGCCTTGGGGACGCCACAGTAAAAATAAGGAACAGTGAGGTTACAAATAACGGTGCTGATGGACTTGAGATTGACGAACGGGGCAGCGGCACTGTCTACCTGAATGTTTCGAATTCCACTTTTGACGCCAATGGTCCCTGGGATCCGAATGATTTTGATGATGGTATTGATGTGGACGAAGCAGACGACGGAAACATCGTGGCTATAATCTCCAACACTACAATCAACAATAATTTTGACGAGGGGCTTGACCTCGACGAGGCAGGCGCGGGCAGCGTTAAACTTAATCTCTACAATGTTGAGATCAACGAAAATAATGACGAAGGCTTGAAGATTACTGAAGAAGGTCTCGGCGATATCGTCACCGGATCGAATAATGTAACTACCATGGGGAACGGAGATGACGGGATCCAGCTTGAGCAGTTTGGCGGGGGCATAGTTTTCGTGAATGGCCGGAACACCTCCTCCTCCGACAATCAAGGAGACGGAGTACGCATCGACAGCTACCAGAGTGATGACGGTGATGCAGCTGTTTTTGCTGAAGCATATGTCGAATTTAATCGTATAAGCTCAACTGGCAATTCTGGTGACAGCTTGGATTTTCGTGCAGGAGATCCTGGATTCGTGACTCTTCGCAATCCGTTTTTTGAAGGGAATGGCGACGACACACCTGATCTTATTGGTGGCATCTTGCTGAATTAACCCAATAGCCAAGCCATAATCACTCCTTTCTAATTGCCACTAGGGACAGTTTGGTCAATTGCCCAGCAAGCAGCAGAACAAGATGCGTCACAAATCTGATGCACCACACCAGCTTAGCTGTGTAGTCCCATCAGGTTGTTCAGCTGAGGATTGGGTGTGAGGTCGCCAGGGTCGGAGTGTCACCGCCCGTCCCAGGGCCTCACCTCCCATGCATATCCACCCACAGCCCGGACTGACGTCGCTCAGTCGGGAACGCCTGATTCGCCGGCACCCTCGATGAGGGCGTGCCGCTCAACCCTCCTCCCAGCGAAATCCCTGGTCATCCCAGGACTTTTGATCCTCGATCGGCTCGAGGTGGGTGAGCACATGGGTGCGGGTCAAGGCTGCGGCGACCTCCCTCTCCAGCTGGTCGCAGAGGTCATGGCCGGCCTGCACCGTCCAGCGGCCAGGCACCATCACGTGAAAGGAGACGAACCGGCGCGAACCGGCCACCCGGGTGCGCAGGGCATGGAAGCGGATGTCCTCCGTTTCATGGGAAGCGAGCAGGGCCTCCAGCATCCTTTGCTCATCCTCCGGCAACGAACGATCCAGCAGGCCAGAGGCCGTTTCGTGGAGCAGCTTCCAGCCGGTGACGACAATATTCAGCGCCACCGCGATCGCGATCAGGGGGTCGAGGATCGTCAGCCCAGTGACCTTGACCAGGCCAATGCCCAGCACCACACCGAACGAGGTCCAGACGTCTGTGAGCAGATGGTGGGCGTCGGCGCGCAGGGTGATCGAGTGGAAGCGGCGGGAGGCCTGCATCAGGATCCAGGCCACCAGAGCGTTGAGGGCCGTGGCCACCAGGGAGAGGGCCAGACCGACTCCCAGTTGCTCCAGGGGCTCGGGATGCTGCAGCCTGCCCACGGCGGCATAGATGATCGCTAGGGCCGCTACGACGATCAGCACGCTCTCCAGGCCGCTGGAGAAGTATTCAGCCTTGAAATGGCCGTAGTGGTGGCTCCGATCGGCTGGCTTGGCGGCAAGGGTGAGTGCCCAGATGGCGCCAAGGGCCGCCACCAGATTCACCCCGGATTCCATCGCATCGGAGAGAAGCCCCACCGAGCCGGTGAGCTTCCATGCCGCCGTTTTGAGCACGATCGTTGCTACCGCCGCCGCCACCGAAAGCAGCATGTAGGAGCGCGGTGAAGCTAAGGCCATGGATCAGAAGAAGGGTCTCTACAGCAGAATCCTGCCGTTGTTGTGGAGGCACTGCTGCCAAGGAGGAAAGCACAGCTGGCTCTCGGCCACCCGAGCGGATCAGACATCGACAGGGCCTCAGCGAGCATGAAGCGTCTGCATTGAGCCGACGGGTTACTGCGAGCAGGGTTACTGCGAGCATCGTTCGGATTGCCTGATCTGGAGATGATTGTCGGGGTGCGTTCCCTGCTCGGCGTGAATGCCCAGGGGGCTAAGACCATGGACAGCTTCCGATCCCGGACGTCAGATCAAACAGACCCTCCTCCTGCCCCGGCAGTGCCTTTGCGTCGGTATCGGCCGCCTCAGTGGCGGAACCCCACTGCCCCAGAGGAGGCCCACTTGATTGCCTCGGCTATCACACCCCTTCCGGTGACCAGCCCCGCTGCCGAACCAAGTCTTCGGTCCAGCTATGACAGCGCCTGTTCAGGTGTTCGCCATGGGCCAGGAGCCCCCGGTGCAGCTGGCAGGTGAGCACCGGGATCCAGCTCGCCCCGGCATGGTGCCTGAACCAGTGGCAGGTCATGCAGACCTTGCGGCTACGGTCCATGATCTGCATATCCTGATCGAGGTAGGGCCACTCCTCGATGGCTTCCTCGCGGGACAACTGGGGCCGAGGGCGGGGAGGAGCAGCCATTCCGATGAACGCCAGAATAGTATCCCAGTACTGGCAGCACCCTCAGCGCGCGCGGAGGTTTCAGGGAACCTTGCGAAGGATCTGCCTCTGTCGGCGGCACCGATTCAGGGGTGCCTGCCAGGGCCCTCGGCTGGGCTCGGCAGGCACCCTGCGCCCCGGAATGAGAAGAACTACGCTGAAGCAGGGCTGGAGGTGGGAGCCCCCTCGCTTGGTGACTTCGGGAGAATCAGCTGGGCATTGCTGAATGCATGACCTGCTCTCGCAACCAGCTCGGAAAGACTGAGGCTCAGGATCTTGAGGTGAGGATTGTCCTCTACAATCCGGTTCAACTTACAATGACTGTACAAGAACTGATTTTTATAGAAACAACACCGCCCGAAAGGATCGGTCCTCCAGGCAACCTATCTCATCTCATCTTTCGTGAGCCCATGTCGTTGCGACACATTCTGATTTAGACCAAGTCGTTCGCAGACAGCCGCCCACTGTTTGAGATCAAGGTCACAAATGCTCCTGCCAAGGATCTCAGCGCCCTGGAAGTCTGATCATCGTGGCGGGCATGGGTTGGCTCCTTGTGTTCAAGCCCCATTGGCAGGCCACATCTGCCTCTGGCAACGGATGTTGAAGTCTTGCTGCAGCGCTGATGCCTTCTGCAACTCGTGGCTCTGCTACTAGCGCTGCAACCCGTGATCTGCTCGGATCGTTGTCCCGCGTCAAGCCTGTTGACCGACGGACAGCTTCATTGTAGGTGAAAACCCAGCAGGCCCTCGCTTCACTCATGGGGTAGGAGCAGCAACCGGCAAGGGCTGACGCGAGGGCCTTTGGCACCCGTCCAAGGGCGCGATCGGTAACAGCGGCGATCAGGGGCAGGCAGCTGAACCGCTTCAAAAAGACCCATGCCATGGAAGACATGCCCAGCACTCGCGGCCCCTAAGGCTCAACCCGCATTAAGCTGAAGATCGGTGGTCAGTAGAAGCAACCCGAGGGGGCAACTTCGCTGATAAGTCCCATTACGAAGCGGCCCATGCGGTTCCATGCTATTGCCACTGACTATGACGGAACGATCGCCCACAATAATGATGTGGATGTCGCCACTCTGGCAGCGTTGGAACGGGCAAAGAAGTCAGGACGCAAACTCCTCCTTGTCACCGGTCGAGAACTGCCAGATCTCCAACTAGTTTTCCCACGTCTCGACCTGTTCGACCTCGTGGTTGTCGAGAACGGGGCGGTTCTCTTCAATCCGCAGTCAAAGGAAGTCCGCATTCTGGCCGAGCCTCCTCTGCCGAAGTTTGTGGCCGAGTTGAGAGCCCACAAGATATCGCCCCTTTCCACCGGCTATGTCATCGTTGCAACCCACGAACCGCACCACATCGAGGTGTTGAAGATCATCCACAAGTACGGACTCGAACTCCAGGTGATCTTCAACAAAGGCTCAGTGATGGTGCTACCGTCTGGCGTGAACAAGGCAACGGGGCTTGCAGCGGCACTCGCGGAACTCGCACTATCGCCGCACAATGCTGTAGGTATTGGGGATGCCGAGAACGACCATGCCTTCATGCGTCTGTGCGAGTGCTCCGTAGCGGTTGCCAACGCCTTGCCCGCTGTCAAGGATGCAGCCGATCTTGTTCTTGGCAAAGCTCGCGGAGCGGGTGTCGCGGAACTCATCGACCGCCTCATCGCGGATGATCTCTCCGACCTGAAGACACTTTCTCGTCACCGAATTCTCATTGGAGAAACGGACGACAAAACCGAATTTACGCTCGATCCTGCGGGCCCGGTAGTGCTCGTAGCCGGCACATCGGGCAGCGGGAAGTCGACAGTCACGACTTCCATCATGGAGCGGTTGGCCGACGCAGACTATCAGGTACTGGTCATCGACCCCGAGGGAGATTACGAGGCTCTAGACTTTGCGAATCACATCGGGAATCCGAACCAGGCTCCCCGGCCAGAAGATGTCACGGATGCGCTCAAGGATCCGAGGCGGTCGATCGTCGTGAATCTTCTGGGAGTGCCTCTTAACGATCGGCCGACGTTCTTCGCGGAACTGTTGCCACACATCCTCCAGGAGAAGGCACGAACGGGTCGACCACACTGGCTTGTGATCGACGAAACACATCACTTGCTTCCGCACGGTCCGTCGAGTGTCGCACTTGCGCCTCTGTTGCCAGAACGCGGCATCCTGTTCATCACCGTTCACCCAGGCGCTGTGGAACCGATGACGATGGCGAACGTCGGCACGCTCCTACTGATCGGCGGGCAACCGGCCGACACGCTGGCAGGGTTCTGCAAGGCAACGGGAGAGAATGAGCCGCTCTGCCCAGCGGTACAGGGCAACAAACTCCCGACAGGGGACGCGATGGTGTGGCGACGAGGCGCTCCGGAAGCAATCGTGATCCACACGAAACAACCGCGGACAGTACGGAAACGGCATTCAAGGAAGTATGCCGAGGGGAACCTGGGGCCAGAGGGAAGTTTTTACTTCAGAGGTCCAAATGACAAGTTAAACCTGAAGGCACCGAATCTGCAAGTCTTCCTGCAACTGGCCGATGGTGTGGACGATGAAACGTGGGAATACCACCGGAAGAATGGAGATTTCTCGAAGTGGGTGCGGGCACAAATCAAGGACGAGGATCTTGCTGAAGAGTTAGTCCAGATCGAAGTGGATCATAAGGCAAAGCCGAACGACAGCCGGGCAGCCGTCCGGGTATCCATCGAAGCCCGCTATACGCTTCCAGCCGACGTTGCCAGCGGCCAAGTTTGACGACACGAACATGAACCAATGTTCAGCAACCCCCTCCATGGGCATGATCCGCTGCCGCTCGGGAATCTTGGCCAAGGGGGATCAGCGCGAAATGCATTCATCTCGCAAAGACCACCGAAGACCAATTCGTTAAACTCTTCGTGAAACTGAGTTGCGACTTATGGAGGCCAAAACGCATTCTCTTACGCCCCTCTCATCGTTTCCGGGATGGGAGGCCGTTGTACCAAGCAGCATTTCGCGCGGAGCCCATGGGCACCGACTAGATGACCCATCAGCTGGGCTGAAAGCGAACTTGAAGCAGCCGATGCGCTGAGGGGAGAGCCCTTGGCTGGGAGTACCCGGGCAGCCTTCGGTGGTCCACAAATGTTGAAGGTTATTGCCAAACTGCGAGCAGTACTGTTAACGAGTCACCCGATTCCCCATAAACTTCCGCGACCCTCAAGGCCTCCTCAGGGCCTGGCATGCAGCAGCAGACCACATTGGCAATCCGCCTGTGAGTGTTGCCAGATGGCTACAGGCGCGGCAATGATATCGCTTGAGTCGCCGCCCATCAACCAGGCCATCCTCATGGCCGTTGCAGAGGGGAGAATGGAAGCCATTAGGCCAGCGGGCCCTCTCCATAGCGGCCTCACATTGATCCTCCGTGTCGTACAGGCGCTGGAACAATGGCAGGCAATGGCCTTTCTGGAACTGGATGTCGTTGCGCACCATGAGTCGACTGGCATCTGTGAACAATTCAAGGCGCTCCGGGCCGAGCATGAATGCTGGATAGGACACACGCCAGTTCTTGGGGCCTGTGATCCTCGACCATTCGGACATTCCACCAATGCCGGCAAGCAGTGTCAACGGCATGAAGATTGCAGTGTTCAGTGTCAGTCGCCTGACTGTCATGTTCGTCTCATTGACTGCCTATTATCCATTTCGTTGCTGAGCATGGATAAATGCTTTTCCATCAAGTCAAAAACGGTGTCCCGATACGACTCGGTCAGCCCGCAGTAACGGGCAAGGTGATCGCAGATGTCGCGATAATGATAGATTGATTGTTCCGAAATAAACCGACAATCCTTTCGGCAAATCTTGTTGAGGATCTCGCGCTCGTGAAACAGGCTCTTGCGCAGCCTCAAAAGCCAGCGTCGAAACCTGATCAATTCTGCCGGCTTGAAGCTCGCGGGGTCGGAGATCAGCGCTCCTTCCACATCATCCAACTCACCTTCGATGGCCCCAATAGAAACAAGCTTATGATCTACAATGTAGTCAAGAATTGAGCACATGACGCAGGATGGGCCTTGCCGTGCACCTTCAATGCTCCTTTCGACAATGTGCTGAATTCCATCAAGACATGGTCGCTGCATGGAATTGAGGTGACTGATGCTAACTAAGGACTTGCCACCGATGAACAGATTGATTTTGCCAATCTCCAGCACACTCTTGTCATACTCGAAATGCTAGAGTATGATTGTGTTTTCCGGAAAGTCTTCGACCGTAGGGATCTTGTTGTCATCAAGGCAATCTTCAATCGAAAGGGAATGGAGCCCGAGCAGCTTAACGAGCCCGGAGAGTTCCTTCCGTGTTGGCCCGTTGTAGTGCAGCTAGGCAAAACAACCATTCCCTGCGGCTGCTGAAACAGTATCAAGAGCCTTATCAAGTCGTTTCGGGGGGCCGTTGTTGCAGAACCGATAAAAGAAGGATCTAGGCACGTGGCCTAGAACGGAGGTGACTCACCAGAGTAGGGAGGAAAACCTTGTTGGCGTATTTTGGCCTGAGAAGTTCAACCACCGACTCCTTGAGTCACGGATGTTAACTACGGCAGGCGGCTGAGCTGGAGAGGCTATAGCTTGATCGCAAGCTGTTCCATGTCAGCCATGGGCGAGACGCCAGTGCTTCAAGGCTTGGGCTCTATCCTCCATGGAGATGGCGTGGCGTTCCGCGTCTGGGCCCCCCATGCCCAGCAGGTCTCCGTGATCGGTACCTTCAACGATTGGGATGGAGACGCTGATCCGATGAGTCCTGAGGATCGGGGCTATTGGTACGCCGATGTTGAGGGTGCAAAAGTGGGCGATCACTACAAATACCAGCTCCTTACACAGGCGGGCGTGATCAAGCGCATCGACCCCTATGCGCGTGAGGTCACCAACTCAGTTGGCAATGCCATCATTCATGATCCCAGCTTTCATTGGGAAGACGATGGTTTTTCCATAGCTGAATGGAATCAGCTGGTTATTTATGAATTGCATGTTGGGACCTTCAATGATGATGATCCCAATCGTCCTGGAAATTTCATCTCCATCACGGCTCGGCTGGAGCATCTGAAGCGGCTTGGCATCAATGCCATTCAGATCATGCCCGTGGGCCAGTTTGCAGGCATGCGCTCATGGGGCTATAACCCCTCCCACATCTTTGCCGTCGATTCCGACTATGGCGGCTCCCTGGGCTTCAAGCGTTTCATCAAGCGCGCACACCAGGCAGGAATCGCCGTGATTCTGGATACTGTTTACAATCACTTTGGCCCCAGCGATCTCGATCTATGGCAATTCGATGGTTGGTCGGAAAATGGCAGAGGTGGCATCTACTTCTACAACGATGATCGCGCTCTGACGCCCTGGGGGGAAACTCGCCCTGACTACGGGCGTGGTGAAGTGCGACAGTACATCCTCGACAACGTGCGTATGTGGCTGCATGAATACCATATCGATGGACTTCGCTTTGACAGCACTCTCTATATCCGCAATGCAGGCGAATCCGGAACTCAGGAAATTCCAGATGGCTGGAGTATCCTCCAGGCCATTAACGAAACTGTGGCAGAGCAACACGCAGGTTGTATCACCATCGCCGAAGACCTGCAAAGCAATGACTGGATTACAAAGGATGTTGGCGCTGGAGGTGCTGGGTTTGGATCACAATGGGACCCCCACTTCGTTCGCCCCATCCGTGAGGCGGTCATCACACCACAGGATGAAAACCGTTCCCTAGCAACCATCCGTGATGCGATCCTCTACCGCTACAATGACGATGCATTCGAGCGTGTGATCTATAGCGAATCCCATGACGATGTTGCCAATGGGCAGTCCCGAATCCCCCAGGAAGTCAACCCCGGTGATCCTACGGGTTGGTATGCCCAGAAGCGCTCCACCATGGCTGCTGCGATGGTGTTTGCGGCCCCTGGCATTCCCATGCTGTTTCAGGGCCAGGAGTTTCTTGAGGGTGCCTGGTTCCGCGATACGGTTCCCGTCGACTGGGACCAGCGTGATGAGTTTCGAGGCATCGTTCGCCTCTATCGGGATCTGATTCGCCTCCGTCTCAACAAGGAGGGCGTTTCCCGTGGACTTTGCGGGCAGTTCACCCAGGTTTATCATCTCCATGAGGAGCGGAAGGTGCTGGCCTTTCACCGATGGGATCAGGGCGGTTCAGGGGATGATGTTGTTGTGATCGCCAATTTCTTTCATGAGCCCCAGGATGGTTATGTCCTGGGCTTTCCTGCCATCAACACCTGGAAACTGCGTTTCAACAGCGATTGGCATGGTTACAGCGAGATTTTCGAGGGGCACCCCAGCGGTGACGCTGAGGCTGTTCTAGGTGGCTGCGACGGTCTTCCGTTTCATGCCTCAGTATCGGTTGCGCCCTATAGTGTTCTGATCTACTCGCAATAGAAGCATCTGCTTGCGCTGATGAATCGCTATCAGATCATTCATCGCACCGCTTACGCCTATTCCGGATCTGTTCATCTCGGCTCCCATTCGCTTCGTCTGCGTCCGAGAGAGGGGCACAATCTGAGAATTGAATCCTTGCGGCTCACGATCCAGCCAAGGGCGAGCCTGCGCTGGCATTGCGACGTGTAGGACAATTCTGTTGTCATGGCAAGTTTCAGTGCTCCTGTCGACCTGCTGCTGATCGAAAGCAGCCTGATCATCCAGCAATACGACCAGGATCCACCTGACTTTCTGGTGAAAGACTATGCCGTTTCTTACCTCTTCGCCTATGCCCTTGAAGACCGCCCCGTTCTCGATCCCTATCTGCTTGCCCTGCCATCTCCGCAGGCCGGAGCATTGGCGCAGTGGACTTCAACGGTCTGGCAGGCCGGCGATGCCATCGAGAGCTACGCCTTGCTGCAGCCCCTGAATCTTGCCATTCACGGCCTTATCTCCTAACGCCAGCGAGAAGAGCCTGGTGTGCAGACCCCGGCCGAAACCCTAAGTGGTGCCTCTGGATCCTGCCTTCCTGTTCATGGAAGCTGCGAAGCTGCTCGGTTTTGCCGCTCGTTTTGTGAGTGGTTACAGCTGCACGACGCATGCAGTGGATGATGCGGGTAGCACCCATGCCTGGGCTGAAGTCTTTCTCCCGGGCGCTGGCTGGAGGGGATTCGATCTCACACGAGGTCAAATCGTGGGTGAGAACCACATCCGTTGGCGGTTGGCCGCTTACCTCACTCCGTTCCACCCATCGCTGGTTCTTATATCGGAGACGCGCTGTTGCTGTCGATGGGCGTGGCAAGTCCACGTCAGAGAGCTTTAGCGCTGATGGCCTGATCTCAACCTCTGCGGTGTGTCGGCAGGACGGTGATTGATCCGTTGTTCTCCAGAATGGCTACGCGAACATCTTTGACCGAATCGCAGCCGGCAGCCCGGATGGCGGTGTCTAGTTCGTGGCGGGTGAGTTGCGCATGCATCAGAACGTCAGGATATAACTTCCCATTGTGTACCAGTACTTCCGGGCGCCCTTCGATGAAGGCCTCAATGCGTTTACTGCGGCTGGTGGCGAGGCCAACAAGAAAGTTGAGTGCTACGAGCGTCAAAGCAGAGACGAGTCCCCCTACTAGAGAGCTGTCACCACCATTCATCGAGTTCTGCACGGCATTGGAAAGCACGAGCAAGAGAACAAGATCAAACGTGGCGAGTTGACCGATCTGTCTTTTGCCCGTTAATCGCAGCAGAACGAGCAGAAAAACATAAACGACTGCTCCGCGGAGCACGAACTCCCAGATCGGAATGGTAAGTGTCCACATGGACCAATCCAAGCTGGATAAGGCCGCCAGCCTAGGCCCAGGTTCTAGGAGTTTGTTGATAATAGAGCAGCGAGCCGCTGGCCACTGCGATTCGTCCGCTGAGGCGAACCACTGAATGGATGCTGGGGCTCTGGGGAGCGTGCCCGACGACATGGGCCTCAGTCATCTTTGGCCGCTTTCGGCAAGGCAGCTGCCCCTTATCCCGTTGCCGCCACCAGCGCCTGTTGTTGTGGGCGAAGCAGGCCGAGCCCAAAGTCCGGAATGCCGTCAAAGACGTCAAGGGGAAGGCCGGAATGGGCAGAGCCAGGATTAGCGGTGCTGCCTGGCATCACGCTTGAAGACGCCATGCCCGGCCTTCTACATCTAAGAGCCTGTTCGTCTATGCACAATTGGCTCCCAGTTGTGTAGTCCCACCACGTTCTTCAGCTGACGATTGGGTGTGAGGTCGCCAGGGTCGGGGTATCACCTCCCGTCCCAGGACCTCACACCCCATGCATAGCCTCCCCAATGCCCGACTGACACCGATCAGTCGGCAACGCCTGATTCGTCGGCACCTTGATGAGGGCGTGCCGCTCAAGGCCCTTGCAGCGCAAGCCAGGATCAGCCTCTGCAGCGCCTACAAGTGGCTGGCGCGGTTTCGCCAAGGCCCTCAAGGCGCCCCTTGCCACTGTCGGGAGGGCGATGAACGCCCTGGGGCTTGGCCGGCTCAGGAATCTGGAGCCCGAGAAGCCAGTGCAGCGCTACCAGTGGGAGCGCCCGGGCGACATGATCCATGTCGACACCAAACAGCTGGCCCGTTCCGAGCGGGTCGGCCATCGGATCACCGGGGATCGCCGTCATGGCTGCTCACGGGGTGCCGGCTACGAGAAGGTGCATGTCGCGATCGACGACGCCACCCCCTGTCCTACGTGGAGGTGCTCACAGGCGAGCAAAAGGCGACGACCGTTGGATTCCTGGCCCGTGCGATCGGCTGGTTCTCGGAGCACGGGATCACCTGCCGCCGGGTGCTTTCGGACAATGGCTCCGCCTACCGCTCATGCGACTGGCGAAAAGCCTGTCAGGCACTGGTCCTGAAACCCACGTGCACCAAGGCGTACACGCCGCAGACCAACGGCAAAGCGGAGCGTTTCATCAAGACACTCCTGGCGGAATGGGCCTACGCCATGGCCTTCCAGAACTCCGAGGAACGGAACCGCTGGCTGCCTCGCTACCTGGCGATCTATAACCGGCTCAGGAAGCACTCGGCACTCGGCTGGCGCTCACCTCAGCAGCGGCTCGTCGAGCTGCTCCGCTGACGAATCTGGTGAGACTCAACACCTAGGGATGTGTACCGAGAAGGCTGTGTCGGGCTTTGGCAACAGCAGCATCCCCATCAGGGGATCGACTCGAACAGCATTTTCAGCCACGAGGGCAGCCGGCTGGACCGGGCGGACTCATCTCGGGGTGATGGTGTGCCGCCAGTTCGAGGCGGCGGAAGGTGGAGCTGTTCTTGCGTTGATGGTTCTGCATCCGCAGCACGATGTCGTGAAGCGTGCGCACGGTGGCGGCGATGTTGGGCCCCTTGTTCAGCATCACCCCCTCGGCGCGGGCGCCCATGGCGGCATCGGTGATCTCAGCACGCGTCGGCGTGCCACGCTGCGCCAACTCCTCGAGCACCTGAGTGGCCCAGATGCAGGGGAGATGGGCGGCTTCACAGACACGCAGCATCTCTTCCTGGATCTCAGCAAGCCGTTCCCAGCCGCACTCGATCGCCAGATCGCCGCGGGCGATCATCACGCCGAGCGGCGCTGGATGTCGCATGCCGGCCAGCAGCAGCGCGGGCAGCTGATCGAATGCTTGGCGTGTCTCGATCTTCAGGATCACGCCGAGATCCGGTCGACCAAGGCGGATGAGATGCTCCTGCAGGGCGTGTACGTCGCTGGGGCGGCGCAGGAAGGATGCGTTGACGATGTCGGCGTGGGTGGCGACGAAGGCGAGGTCCTCGAGGTCGCGGGAGGTCAGCGCCGCCAGCTGGAGCGTGCTGTCGGGAAGATTGATGCCCTTGTCGGCCCGCAGCCGGGAACGCTGCCGCCGCGCTGCGGTGATCTCCACAAGCAGTTCGGGGGCGCCAGCAGGGCCGGCAGGGATGGCCACGATCCGGCCGGCAATCCGGCAGTCATCGAAGACGATCCGCTCGCCGACCTTCACATCGGCGAAGACCTCCGGCAAGGTGCAGCCGATCACCGCCGGGCTGGTCACGGCGCCACGAGCGTCGAGCACAGCGTCACGTCCAGGCTCCGTGCCCGCCGTGATTCGCAGACGGTCGCCGGGCTGCAGGGTCACAGCGCCTGGCTGCGGCGGGATCATGCCCACCGAGATCAGAATCCCGGCCTGGGTGACGAAGCGCAGGCCAGGGATGAAGTGGCAGGTTCGGGTGCTGCTCAGCAGCAGGCCATCGGTCAGGCGCTTTTCGACCTTGATGCGCCGGTGACGGCCGGAGGCATCGACGCCCTGCAGCACATCACCGGTCTTGAGCCGCTGCCAGCCGTCGCCGCTGATCGGCACCACGGCATCGACGTCAGCGGGGGGCTTGAGCGGTTGCATCACCGGCGCGAACAGGATTCTCGCGGGCTTCAGCAGCCGGCCGAAGCCGTCACGGCGGGGCTTGCAGATCATCAGCCGCGGCCCCGGCTCAACCGGGCCGGTGCGGAGTTTGGGGCCGGCCAGATCCATCGCGATCCGGCAGGGGCGGCCCGTGGCGGCGCTGCCGGAGCGCACCTGATCCACCATCCGTTGCCACAACTCGGAGTCGTCGTGGGCGCAGTTGATCCGGGCAACGGTCATGCCGGCCTCAAGCAGCTCGGCAATCAGGGCTGGATCAGCCGCGGCTTCAGCCGGCAGGGTCACCATGATCGTGCCCACCTCACCGAGCAGCCGCCGGGAGTTCCCCGCAGCATGGGCCAGGCTGGCCCTCTGCTCGAGCGGTGGCACCGCACCGAGCCGCTGGCCAACTTCCTCACCAGAGAGTGCGCAGAGGATGGCCAGCACCCGGCGCAGCGTGTCGAGCACGCTGGCCTCACAGCGACCGAGCGAGGAGAGCCCCAGGCAGGCGAGCTGCTCCTGCAGTTCGCGGATGTCGTGCTGCCTCAGCGCCACGTAGTGGGCCAAGTTGAGGGCGCTGGGCCGATAGGCCGGTGCGACCGCCTCCAGGACTGGGAGCTCTCAGGCCTCCAGTTCCAGTATGGAGCGGGCGAGTTCCTCCAGCCTGGGGATGATCCGCCCGGGATCCTGGCAACCGCCGAAGAATTCAATTGGAAGAGGCCGGCCGCCAGTATTTCCTGCGGTCTTCTCGAACGGAACCGGTGCCAGTCCTCTATTCATCAGATCATTCTGATCCGGCTGCCCTGAGGCCTCAGTCTTGCTCCATACATGGGTCTGAGCGGGCCGTGCAGGTTCTGGTGAGCTCACTGAGGGATCAGCTCAGCTCCGCCAGACGGATCTTCAGATCCCGCAGGCGTTGATCGATCGCAGCGAGCAGATCGACGGCAAACATCGGCGTTTCTTGAAGTGCGAACAGGAACTCCTCTCGTCCCATCACCAGCAGGCGGCAGGGGGTGATCGCCACAGCGTGCCCGTGGCGCCGGTGCTGCGGATCCACCAACGCCACCATGCCAAACACCTCTCCCGGGGCAATGTCTTCACTGCAGGGCTCTTCGCCCCAGCTCAGCCACACCGTGCCCTCGAGCAGGCCGAACATCCGATCACCGGGTGCCCCGGCCTCGAAGATCGTGTCGCCCTCGGAAACCTCGAGCACTTCACCATTCTGGGCCAGCGAACGCATGATCTCCAGGGGGGGGTGACGGCCATGGGAGAAGGGAAGGAATCTGGTCAAAGTTTGGCCCAGACGGGTTAAGAACCGGTGAATCGCTTGCCACGCGCGACTTTGTCGTCCAGACGGCAAGCCAGGAGGTTATGAATAATTAAGTCGAGGGATAGCCCTGGCTGCAGAGACAAAGCAGGCGTTCTCGCACCAAATCAGCCCCGTGCCGGATCGTGCTCCGATGCCTTCTCGGGGCTGTCAATTACGGGTCCATGGGTGTGCTGGAGCCAGCTGATGGGCAGGCGTGATCCCAGCCCATCCCTAACCGGTTGTTAATCACGCAGGCAGGGGTGGGCGCGCAGAGTGTGGGAGTCGGGAGCAGCGTTCATGCCTGAGAGCCTCACTCGTTCCGGTGGTCTGCGGGCTCGCGCGACCCTGCGGTGGCTGCGAGGATCGGTTCTAGGTGTGGCGGTGCTGGTCTCCGCCTTCGCTCCGATCACGGTCAGCGCCCAGTCCGCGGGCGGAGTGATCCGAATCACTGGATCAAGCACGGTGTTCCCGATCACAGCCGAGGCGATCAGGGCATTCCGCGAGACCGCTCCCGGTCGAAACGTTCGCTTCGAACTCAAGGAAACGGGCACGTCGGCCGGATTCCGTGACTTCTGCTCCGGCAAGGTGCCGATCGCCAATGCCTCACGGCCGATCAACACCAGGGAGCTCAAGGCCTGCGAGGCGAAAGGGGTCAAGTTCATCGAGCTGCCGATTGCTTTCGACGCCCTGACAGTGGCTGTCCACCCGAAGAACACCTGGGCCAATCAGATCACTGTCAAGGAACTGAACACCCTGTGGAACCGCCAGGCCACTGGACGGGTGAAGCGTTGGAAGCAGGTGAACAGCGCCTGGCCCGACCGCCCGATCAAGCTGTGCGGAGCCGGTTCGGATTCCGGTACTTTTGACTATTTCAACAAGGCGATCACAGGCGATGCCGAGAACAGCCGCAGCGACTACACCGCCAGCGAAGATGACCATGTGCTGGTCAGATGCGTGGCTAATGATCCCAACGCACTAGGCTACTTCGGCTTCGGCTACTATCTCGCCAACCAGAATAAGCTCAAGTCCCTCGCCATTGTCGGCCGCAAGGGAGCAACCAGGCCTTCGATCGAGGCTGTTCAGAAAGAGCGCTACACCCCCCTCTCCAGGCCGCTCTTCGTCTATATCAACAATGCAACCATGCTTTCCCGTCCGGAGGTGCAGAAGTTCGTCACCTTCTTCGTTCGGAGGGGCCCCCAGATTGTCAGGGCCGCAGACTTCATTCCCCTTCCCGACTCCACCTACCTCCTGGTGGAAAGCAAGCTGTATCGCCACGTGCTCGGCACCTCCTTCGGTGGAGACCTGCCGATCGGACTGACGATCGGCCAGGCCCTTGACCGCAGCTTCGACCAACTCAAGCAGCCCCGGCCCCGCTGAGCGGGCGGAGTGCCGTTCAGCGAGGATG
The DNA here is from genome assembly GCA_943369245.1 of Synechococcus sp. UW140. Taxonomy (GTDB): domain Bacteria; phylum Cyanobacteriota; class Cyanobacteriia; order PCC-6307; family Cyanobiaceae; genus Regnicoccus_A. Next base: position 140,530 of record CALRMN020000003.1, read on the forward strand.
TGTCCTGTCCTATCGCCATCGCCGTGACGGCCTTCGAGACCAGCGCCAGCACCAGCAATGCGGAGGTCAGTGATCCCGCGATGGTCTGCGGGCTCTACGCAGCCGATCTGATCCAGCACCAGACGCGGCGGCTGGGCAAGCTCCAGTCCGAAGTGCTGGCTGATCACGATCCTGAACCGCTGCATCAGCTCCGGGTGAGTCTGCGCAGGCTGCGCACGGCCCTGAGCCAGTTCGCTCCCGCCCTGCGGATGCCGGACGGGGTGAGCGATCGCCGCATCGCCAGGGTGGCCCGGCGCACCAGCCTCTGCCGTGATCTCGACGTGCTCAAGGATCGGTTGGATGGGCAGTTGCTGCCCCCCCTGCCGGAGGAGGAACGCAAGGCGATGAAGCCGGTGCTGAAGCGGCTGTCACGCAACCGGCGGCTGGCCTTCGAAGACCTCGCGGAGGCGCTCACCGGCGGTCCCTATCTCAAGTTGCTGGCCCGGTTGCGCGCCTGGCAGCTGAAGCCTCGCTTCTCTCCTCTGGGAGATCTGCCGCTTGGGCCCTGGTTGTTCGAATGGCAGTCCCAGGCCTCCAGCGGCCTGTTCCTGCATGGCGGCTGGTTCGCCGCCGATCCGCATGATCCGGCCCTCCACGATCTGCGCAAGCGCATCAAGGGATTGCGCTACGCCCTCGAACATCTGGAGCCTTTCGCGGCGCCGGCGCTGGGAGAGTGGATCGCGCTTCTGAAAAAGGCACAGGACTGCCTGGGCGATCTTCACGATCTCCAGGTGCTCGTGGCGATCCTGGGCGATCAGCTCGAGCAGGGTGTGGGTGACACCCTGCCGGTGTTGCAGGCCGGCATCCTTGCCCAGCAGGCTGAGCGCTGGAGCCAATGGAGCGACCAGGCGGTCCACCTTCGTGAGCAGGCCAATCGCCACAGGCTCTACAGCAGCCTGATAACGCTCGCCTGATCGGAAGCTGGCGATTTGAACCCACGCTGACGACGCTGACGAGGCCTGCGTGCTCGGCGGGCTGAAGTTCCCTTTTCCGTCACGGGACTTCTTTCCCTGGATGGCCGCCTCCAGCCTCCCCTCCTTCCTCGGGTCGGTCGCCGACCTGCTGCGGCGCAGGACTGCGTGCTGGAGGCCAACAAGGCCGGACTGCTCTTCTACAACACCTCACCGCTCGACCTGATGCGGTTGATGGGCGACCAGGACCACATCGGCGAGAATCTGCGGGCCCAGGACAGATCAGGGAAGTTGTCCGCTCGGGGGGCTGAGCTGAGCATCGAGATGGAGTGGACTGCGGGTTGAGGTTCAGGGGGCGCAGCTCGAGTGACTTCATCGTCTCGATACAGAACTGTGGTTGAGGATGGAGCTGCCGGCCCCTGATCGGCAACAGCTACGGGTGCCTGAATTGTTGAGGGTCAAGCAGCGACAGGTTGCTGCGGGCGGGGATGGTTGATGCTCACAACCCTGGGCTGTGACCAGTCAGGGGTGGTCGGCTCCAGCGCTGAGGATGCTTGGGTCGAGCCTCTTCGTAGGTCTGTTGGCAGATGGCTCAGATCCCAACCGCTTCGCGGAAGACTGCGTCTACGGCCTCGAAGTTGTGGCGCTGATTGGGCTTCAAATACTTGATACCGCTTTGTCGGTGCTAATCGTAATACCAGTCGACAAAGCCATCCACTCAAGCTTTCACCGAAGGCAGAACCCGGAATGGCCTGAGCGGATAACTCTGGCCTCGTTACTGCAGGCGTTCAACGGCATCAGTTTGGAGCGCCTGCTGCTGGAGAAGCTCCACTACAATCTTCCACCGTTGGTTTGTTGGCCTGAGCCCCGATCCGATCTGGCACCCGACCACATTCACCCTTGCCTAGGCGCAGGCCGAGCGTGGTGGAGCCACTACCACAGGAACTAGCGACCATCTTCTCAATGAGCAGGTGATTGGCAAGTTCCTCGAGAAAGGGGCCAATGCAGCCGAAACGGGCTCTGCTGCGCAGCTGAACCCCTCCCCTCTCCCATCAGCCAACTTTACCGGGAAACCAGACCGAAAAAGGGATAAAGACGGCTGCTCAGAAGAACTTTCTGCAAACTCCTAGGCCACTCACACAACGCTATATGGATTGCAGCTTCCGGGTTGATTCTGCCTTGGAGGGGCGGATTGGGAAGGTCTTTGAGGTATCCTTGCCTGGCTTTCTATTTCACTACGAAGCCGCACAAGCCGTGAGGCAGTGAGGTCGTGCTGAATCACCCATAAGATAGGTACGAACAGAAACGAAAAACCAAGCGTCAAAGGTGCTAGTGCGATACTCAAAAAAATGCAGAGGTTAGGCCTGAGATATTTGGGAGGCCTGTCTTTTCTGAGTAGCCCCATCTGCTGGGCTACGAGAACAATATGCTGTTCATCGGGACTTAGCATCATGGCGGCTCCAACACCATTGATAATGTAAGAGCTACTAATTAAGACGAGCTAAACATGCTTGCTGACCGCTACCAGCACGGGTGTTTGAGAATACCAGCAAGCAGGCATGCCGACGCGCAAGGTCTTAATAGACGACGTTTTGACAGGTTTATCAAGCATAGTCTATTCCACTCTCCTGCGATTGATACTAGCCCGTCAGTGCAAGTGGCCGAATGAAGGCCTGAATCAACCTCGCGTTGCATTGTTTTGATTGGTCGCCCTGATTGGTGCCCTGCTGTTTCTTATTGGACTTGGAGACACCGGTTTGATTGACGAAACACCCCCCTCTGTTTGCTTCTTCGGACCGTGCGATGGCTGCGACGTGTGATTGGTTCATCCCCCACGTCAATGGCTTGCCCAGATATGACAAGCCGCCGCTGGTTAACAGTCCCTGGTGGTTGAAATGGTCGGGATGGAGAGGCGTCAACTTTCCTGGCAGGGGGGGGGGATCCGCCGGCCCAATCGGGGTCAACCGAGGGCGACATCAAGGGTCATCATCACCGTGAACCCCACCAGGGTCGCCATCGTCACGATCGCGGAATTGCGGCGGTGGCGCTGCGATTCCGGCACCAGCTCGCTGATCACCACGTAGAGCATGGCTCCGGCCGCAAAGCAGAGCGCCAGGGGAAGAATCCCCCGCATGACCAGCACGGCGCCCGCGCCGATCACGCCGGCCAAGGGCTCCACCAGCGCTGAGGCCTGCCCGACGAGGAAGCTGCGCCACATGCTCCAACCCTCGCGGCGCAGTGGGAGTGAGACGGCCGCACCCTCCGGGAAGTTCTGGATGGCGATGCCCAAAGCCAGCGCCACCGCTGACCCCAGGCTGAACGCAGGCAGGCCGGCAGCCGCAGCACCGAAGGCCACACCCACCGCCAGACCCTCGGGCACGTTGTGCAGGGTGATCGCCGTCACCAGCAGGGCAGTGCGCTGATGCCGCCCCCGCAAAAGGAAATGCTCCATCAGCTGCATGAGCACGCCTCCTGCCAGAACGCCTCCCGCCGCCGTGAGCCAGCTGATCTGTCCCAGTTGGGAGGCCAGGGCGATTCCCGGCTCCAGCAACGACCAGAAGCTGGCCGCCACCATCACACCGGCGCCGAATCCCACCGTGGCATCCATCACCCGGCGGTTCAGCGTGGCGGTGAAGAACACCAGGGAGGCGCCGGCGGCCGTCACCGCCCAGGCGAGCAGGGTGGCGATCAGAGCCTGGAGCAGAGGATCGAGGGTTCTCAGAAATTCGATCACACCGGCGGCGACGATCAGTCCCGATCCTGCTGCCCGAAGCTCCAGCAAGCGAGCGGCTGGGCCGGCTTGCCGTACTGACAAAGAGGGCTGGCGGATCTCTTACTGCATCAGAGGCCACGACCAGGGCAGCACCAACCAGTTCCCTGCAACCGGCCCTAGCCCTTGGCTTCTGCGCAGCACTAGGGCGCCCGACACGGGGCGCCCTTCTCATTGGCCCCGTTCAGGCCGCTGTTGGAGCAGCGCCTCAACGCTGGCCACTTTTCCCTCCAGCGTCTGGTCCCGATCGGTGCGGGTGTTGACTTTCACGGTGGTGTAAATCCGGGGGCAGCCCATGGCGTGCACGGCCAGATGGCAGGCCTCGATGGCTTGGAACACCGGTTCCCACTCGCCTTCGATCGCGGTGCCATTGGGGTGCAGCTGGATCTTGAGGCCGGCGTCCAGCAGCACCCGTTCACAGACAGCGATGTAGGGAGCCAGGTGGACGCCGACCCCGATCGGAACAACGCAGAGATCAACGATCACCTTCATCAAATTGCCTCCGGAGGCTCCATTGAGAGGCTCCCATCCTCCGTTCAGGGTCGAGCTGGTGTCCGGCTTACCCGGCAGCGCCATGACTGCTCAGGCGGGCAGACCTAGCGTTCGAGCAATGCCGCCGGGTGGACCATGGCCGTGGTGAACCGCTGCGCGGTAGGGATCTACCCCGCCCAGCAGCTGCTCGAGTGGGCACGGGGACTAGACCTGGATGTGGAAGTTGCCGGAGCCACTGAGCCCTGCCTGTATCTGATCCCCGAATACGACGCGCAAGAGGAGGCGGAGGAAATCCTCGAGGAGGTCTACGAGGCGATCTTTGAAGCCGAGCTCGACTACTGGCATCGCGACACCGGCACCTGGCCGGCGGAGCGCACCTACCTGGTGTTCCGCAAGTGGTTCGAGGTGCGCTTCTACCCCCTGATCCAGGACCTGGTGGGCGAGGAACTCAGCGCCACCGAGCTGGATGAGGAGTTCATCGGCGAGCTGCGAACGACACTGGATGGGCTGGAGCCACAGTTCTGACGGCTATCGCTCCACCTCGTTCTTGAGCAGCTCGAGCAACCGCTCCACCCGACCTGCTGCCACCTGACTCAGGCGTTCATAGCCCTCTCGCTCCTGCTCCTCGATCTGGACCTGGCTGAGCTGGGAGCGATGGGCTTCCAGCTCAGGCCATTGCGCCAGGACCGCTTCAATGCCGCGGGCCTTGAGGACCTTGCGCACCGAGGCGGTGTTGAGCGGCAGGGAGAAGGTGCATCGCATGGGTGATCACTGATGAACCAAGGACAAACAGCTGGCAGGTGGCTGTTTCAACCACGGACACAAGGGCAGCTGGATCACTGGCGGTGAGCATCCTGGACAACCGCCAGCACAGGCGCCCTGGGAGTTTGTTGCCAATAAAGCAGCGAGCCACTGGCCATGGCGAATCCTGCGCTTAGTGAACGACTGGATCGGTGTTGTGGCTCTGGTGTTCTGCTGAGCGTGCCCATCGATGGGTCTCAGTCAGCCCCGGCCACACCGGCCAGTGCTGCTGCAGCCCCTCATCGCCTTGAAGCTCCTGGCTCAGGTTTTCAGCAGCGCCGATCCATCCAGCCGGCGGATCACCACCACCCCGGGCCGGGGTGGGCGGCCGGGGGCCCCGCTGGGCCAGTTCGAGCCGAGCGACACCTGGCGCAGCTGGGAGAAGCGGCCGCCAGCGCGATCGACGAGCTTGAAGGCCTGAAACTCCTCCATGCCGGCCTGGTGGGTGCCGTTGGCTTCCCCAGGGTGCTGGACGGCGAGCAGCAGGCTGCGCTCGGCCGGATCGAGGGCGAGGCCGCACAGTTCGCATTCGTTCGGCCCGATGGCGAAGCAGAGGGCTTCACCTTCGGCGATGCCCTGACGGGGGAGCAGCCAGCAGCCGTTGTTGCCGAACAGATCGGTGGCTGACGAACCACTGCTGCGGTCGGTCACCATCCAGAGGTTGCCGGCCCGATCAAGGGCGAGGTTGTCGGGATTGGTGAAGCCCAGGCCGCCGGCCCAGGGTTCGCCACCGGTGGCCACCATCCGCCAGCGGAACCGCCCTTCACCGACTGGCCCCGTTTCACTCAGCCGCATCACAAAGCCATGGGGCCAGCTCGCCTCGCCGCCGGGTCCCTGGAACATCGCCGGGTCGGCGCCGCCTTCCGCGTCGGGGCTGCCGGAGGTGAAAGCGATCAACAGGTCGCCTGTGAGCGGATCGAGATCGGTGTCCTCCGGCCGGGCCGTCGGGGTGGCGCCCACCGCGTTGGCGGCCAGGTGGGCGTCGATCAGGATGGCACCGAGTTGCTCCTCTCCGCCGCCGGGGTACAGGGCGGCCAGGCTGGGGAAACGCTTTGCGTAGGCCTCCACCTCCGCGTCGGCCATGAAGGTGACACCGCCGGCCTGGAGCCGGTCGGGGTTGGGCAGCATCACAGGCACCGACAGGCCGGTGGCTCCGAAACCCGAGGGCAGGAAGGGATCGAGCGGCGTGGAGGGCAGCAGCGGAATCCAGCGGCCGCTCCCATCGGCCGAGAAACGGGCCACCTCCAGCCGCCCCTGGCCGAACAGGGCGGAATTGCGCCTGTCGCGCGGATCCTTCACCAGCCCACCACTCACGAAGCGGTAGAGGTGGCCGCCGCGGCGATCGCAGCCGGAGTACACCACCAGCGGCTGGTCCGCCACGGCCCGCACGGCCACCGCCTCATGGCGGAAACGGCCGAGGGCGGTGTGTTTGGTGCCGGGGTCGGCGGGATCGGCCGGATCGATCTCCACCATCCAGCCGTACTTGTTGCCGGCCAGCCCATAGACGTTGCCCAGGCCTTCCAGGTCGCCCGGCCGGCAGACCAGGGGCCGCTCGCGGGGGTGCTGGGAGCTGCCATCGGCATACACCGGCTCACAGACGTAACTCTGGAAGTTCTCCTCGGCGCTCAGCACCGTGCCCCAGGGGGTGGTCCCGCCTGCACAATTGGCGAAGGTGCCGATCACCCGGTCCGCGAGGCCGTCGTCGTAGCCGAGCCGCTGACGGCGGCGGAAAACGGCGGCGGCGGGTCCACTCACCTTGAGGCGTTGCTCCGGCCGGCTGAGGCCGCTCAGACCGGTGATCCGACGATCGAGTGGGCCGGGGGAGCGCACCCATCCGCCGCCTGGAGCCTCAGCCAGGCTGGCCACTCCGATGCCAAGGTCGGTCATCGCCTGGTCCACCACGCCGTGCAGGAGGGGCCAGAGAGGGTCCGCCGCCGCCAGGGCCGTGCAGTCGATCCGCCCCCCCAGGGGCTGGAGGGCGTCGACCAGCTCGGAAAAGGGCATTGGCTGGCCCACCACTTCGGCGAACCCCTCCAGCCAGGGGCGTTCGCTGATGTACTCGAAGTTGATGGTGAGCAAGGCCTGGCCTGGCCCCCGGGGGGTGAGGGCCAGGAAGTCGTTGTTGTAGCCCACCCGGCTATCGCCGAGGGGATCCCCCCAGGCCAGCAACAGGTCAGAGCGGAAGCCCTCCGGCACCACGAGCCGGTCCTCCAGGACGTAGCGGCCGTAGCGACGCCGCTGCTGTTCGGCCGTCAGGCCATCGGTGGCCAGGGGCAGGGGGGCCAGCACCGGCTCGAAGGGCATGGCGGCGGAGGTGCGGGGCGCCACGGCCGATGCGGATGTGGCCAGTCCTGGAGCCGCCAGGGCTCCACCGCTCAAACCGAGCAAGACCAGGAACTGGCGGCGGTGGAGGGTCATCGGGGCGCTGGGCAGCGGGGGTGATGCGGGCCAGGCGGCTCGTCTGCAGTGGAATGAAATTGTCATCGCTGACCAGCAGCAGCGTCGGTCGTCCATCCGACAGTGGCTGGCCACGGGCGAGACCTTCCCAGAACTCCGTGAACAGGCCTATGAGGAGACGGCCGATGGTTCTCAATTCACCGGATGTGGCGACGGCGCTGGAGCTTCTGGGCCTGACGGAGGTCCCGGAGGATTTCGAGGCGTTGGCCTGCAAGGTGGCCTGGACGCACCCTGCTGCTGAGGCCATCAGCGATGCCCAGAGCCTGGCCTGCCGGGTGGCGGGGGAGGCGGTGGAGGAACGCATCGAAAGCCGGAGCGAAGGTGGCCACTGATAAACAGACCGGTCCAACCGTCCAAGACCAGGAGTTGCCCGCAGATCAGGGCTATGCATCCCTCCCTACGTCAACTAGTTCGGCGACATTCGCAATCTTTCGCTGTATTCGCAAGGGTTTCCATGGCGCGAGTCACTCAAACCGGCGACATCTGGTTCCAGAACACTGCCGCCAAGCAGATCCGAGACGAGGAGCTCAGACGTGCTGAGCGTCTCAACGGACGAATCGCGATGCTGGGGTTCACAATCGGTCTGATCATGGAGGCGTTCAGCGGGAATGGCATCCTCAAGCAGATCGCCGATCTCGCTCTTCTCTCCCAGCGTTGAGGCCGGTCGTTCTCTGCGATCCACCAACGCTTGCGGCCACCACAATCGTCCTTTTCCTTGGCCGGCCCTTCACCGATGGCGCCGGCTTTTTTTGCTATCGAAATGCCAGAGGGAGCGGCAGCCGCAACCGCTGCTGATCATCCCCATGCCCTCAACGTTGCGGCCTGTCGATGAAATCATCGACAGGCAGTGGGATGGGATGAATGACGACCAGCGGGAGCATCGACCTGTGGATCCAGCCGCGCAGCCGTCGCAATGAGGTGGTGGGGCTGAGGGATGACGCGGTGGTGATCCGCCTGACGGCCCCGCCGGTTGAGGGTGCTGCCAATGAGGCATTGCGGAGGTTCGTTGCAGAGCGACTTGGGATCGCTCTCAGCAGGGTGGCATTGGTGCGTGGCCAGAGCAGCCGGCGGAAATGGATTGCCGTGGAAGGGTTCTCGGTGGATGAGGTGCGGTGTGCCCTTCTTGGGTTGAGCGGCCGCCAGTGATGAGCTGAGCCTCTCTGGAACTGATGCCCTGCGGCTGTGATCGGCTTGCCGTACTGACAAGGCGGGCCAGCGGATCTATAAATGAATCAGAGGCCACGACCAGGGCAGTACCGACCAGTTTCCTGCAACCGGCCCAAGGGCGCCCGACACGGGGCGCCCTTCTCATTGGCCCCGCTCCGGCAGTTGTTGGATCAACTCTTCAACTCCGGCCACCTTCTCCTTCAGCATCTGGTCCCGATCGGTGCAGATGTTGACTTTCATGCTGGTAGTACCCACCGGATTGAAGCCGTAGCGCGGTAACCTTGCATGAACTCCTTGGATAGCAGAGAATGACGATTTCTCAGAAAACAATAGACATAGTCAAGGCAACCGCTCCTGCGGTAAAAGAACACGGCGAGAAGATCACCTCCCGAATGTACGAAATTGCTTTTGCGGAGCGGCCCGACTATAAGCTTGGTTTCGAAAATACCTGGATGGTCGATGCGCATGGCAATGGTCAGGTCAAGAAGCTGGCTGCATCTGTTTATGCTTATGCGACTCACATTGACCGTCTTGATGAACTTGCTACAGCGGTGGAGCGAATCGCTCACAAGCATGTGGAAGCCCGCATCCTTCCTGAGCAATACTCTCTAATTGGCGCCAAGCTACTAGAGGCAATGAAAGACGTGCTTGGAGAAGCCGCCACAGAAGAAGTCATTGATGCCTGGAGTGAGGCGTACAACGCACTCGCCAACATCTTTATCGATGCAGAGGCCAAGCTCTACAAGAAAAACGATTTGATTCTCGTCGAAAAGCTCAATAAGGAAGTAGGCTGATTAATCGGGAGAATAGATTTCTCATTACTTTGGCAAGCCCTGGGTAACGCCGTTCGTGCAAGCACCAACAGGGGCAATATGTTCGAATTGAACAGATGCCTGCGTCTCAAGTCGTAAATCAGCCAAGTATTGTTGATTTCGGCCTATTCTTGACCTGTTTTTTGCCTTGATCGCTGCCCAACGGGCACAACAATCCCATATTCAGCTGCTCAGGAGCAGTTGCCGGCAGGCCAGGAACAGGTTCGCCAGTGCGGCCAGCACCTTCACCTTGCTGCTGTTTTTCGCCATGCCCCGCAGCCGTGTCTTCTGAAAGCCAAACTGCTGTTTGACCACGCGGAAGGGATGCTCAACCTTGGCCCGGATATGGGCCTTGGCTCGTTCGCACCATTCATCCACCCAGCCTTCAGGTGTCTTTGGCAGGAGCTTTCGTTTCCCGGGTCGCATCGCCGTTCGGAACCTCCTGGCCTTGCCTTCCATCTCAGGGCGCTTCTCGATGCCCTGGTAGCCGGCATCCGCATAGACAACCTCCTCCTCACCGTGCAGCAGTTCTGCCGCTGGGGTCAGGTCATGAACATTGGCGGCAGTCGTTTCCACTCATCCGGGATCCGATCGCTGATCAGGTCGATGCCAGCGAAACGGCGCATGCTGGGCACCTCGATCAGGGTCTCCTCCATGGTTGGGTCACTGAGCGAATACCATTGCTGCATCAGGTGGATTCGCAGCATGGTGGCCAGAGGATATGGCGGCCTGCCTCCCTTTTCGCCAGCTTTTGGGTAGTGAGGTTCGATCAGCGCTACAAGTTTCTGCCAGGGCACCACCTTCTCCATCTCGGCGAGGAATGTCTCACGCCTGGTGCGCTTCTTGGCTTTGGTCTACTCGTAATCAGTGAATCCGAGCTGCTTGCCGCCCATCAAACCAGTGCAGACCTCAGTTTACGGCTCCATTCTCGCGTGAATCGCCTGGGTTTTCCAGAGTTTCCTTAAGTCAACCCCCAGGCAATAGTGTATTACCCCACATCTCCATTTCTTCCATGAGCTGGGCCAAAGGAAAGTCTAGACAACTTCCTCGCGGGGAAATGGTCGTAAGTGAGGTAAGTATTTCTCGCGCGTCGGCCCCTCCGAATACCTGGGTTGTCCAGACCCTCTGTAACACCGAGCATAAGCAAACGGCAAGGCCATTGAAGCTCAGTCAGAATCAGTGCGGTGGCGGCCCTTGTGCTTGCCCTTTGTATACCGATTCATACTCGCTTGATTGTGTATATTCACGCTTATTCCCGAGAAAGGATTCGTAGAGCGCTCGATGCCTGGAGAGACCGTATTCGTCTTTACGCGTCTCATAGGAGCGTACCCACTGGATCAGATTGTCCAGATTCTCATCTTGCTCCTCGCGGGAATTAAACTTCTCCGGCTCCCAGGGCCTTGAGCGGCAGTGGGCAACGCATGCTTCAATCCCAGGATTAAGGAAGATGAGCTCATCGCAATAACCCAAGATTGGTTCAATAATGTCCGAGTAACAGCCTTCGATGACCCAGCTATCATTGTCTGCGATCCAAAGCTGAACATCTTTAATGCTTTCTTCAAGTGAACGCCTTGTCACATCGCCTTGAAAAGCTACCGCATCCAGCGATAAACTGGATGCAGGCTGCTTGGCAATCAGCTTTTTGCACAGGGTGCTCTTGCCTGCACCAGCGCTTCCAAGAAGGATAATTTTCACGGCGTCTCTGGCTCTACGGTGTAATCTTCTAATTTAGCGGTGATCGAAAGCTCCTTCTGCATAGAGGACTTCTGGCTACCGCATGCTGGATCCTGATGTCGTTCTGCGATTCCGAATGAATAACTAAGCAGCCAGACTTGGCTCTCGATTTTGCCGGTTTTTACTACAGCCTCCTTCTCCACTGTAAATCCCTGCCGCTCCCAGAATCGTCGTGCTCCTGGATTCTGTTTCTGGACGATGAGTCGAACTGTGTCGGCTCCCTTCATCTTCATCTTTCGTCGCAGGTCCTCCCAGATTCTTGATCCTGCTCCGGCACATCGAGCATCAGGATGAAGGAGAAGCAGACCTATGTACCACTCATTCGGCAGTGGAAATCCAGCCAGTAGCTCCACAACCCCGATCAATTCGTTGCCTATCTCCAGTCCAAAGATGCCCTTTGTTCCAACTCTGACGTTCGGTGGGGGTGGCCCGAGGAGTTCAGCTGCTGTTTCACTTCCACCAGGCTGACCTTCGATGAGTTGAAAGAAGTCGGTGCATTCCATGCACAGGCTCTCGAGGCGTTGGCGGTCGGCAAGTGTCAGTGGCCTGACAGAAATTGCTGAATTCATTGCATTGGCCTTTCTCTGCACTAACGCGTGAGTTGTGTTCGGGAATCCTATGTGGATTCTACAACAACAACATGATTGGCATTCTTCCACCCGTAGGGTCCTCGATTGCGCACATGGTTTTCCGTCACTTTGCGCGCGTTAGCCTTGCTCAGAGAGTTTCCTTCGCCGTCTAACAGTGGCATCTAAATTTTTCATGGATAGTCTCTCGTTGTATAAATGGGTGCCCGCAGAAGTTAGGTGAGAAGTATCAGTACCAGATCGTTCTTTGCTATCGTGCTCGCTGCTGGATGTACACCTTCCGGCCGGACTGATGTATCGAGGCACTGCCAATCTTGGCGGAATGATTGTGGGCCCCAGCATTGACGTTGCAGAGTTGACAGGTCATGGCGCACACGTGAAATCTGCTGAGTTCCTGCCGCTGAGTGGTGTCGCCCCACCTATCAGGCATCCCCCTCTGGCCCATAGGCCCCCCTTGGGGTGCTTGAGAGGGTTCAGCCGCCGGACTCCAAGGCCAAGAGCTGATGGCGCAGCAGTCCTGCCAGCAGATCACGCTCCTCTGGCGTCGTGATCTGTTCCAGCCGTTCCCGTTCACTCTCCAGGACCTGCGGCAGCACGCTCTCCACCAACTGAACGCCCTTGGCCGTGAGCCGCACCAGGACGCTGCGCCGATCCATCGTCTCGCGGTGCCTCTCGACTAGACCTTCGCTCTCAAGACGGTCGATCCGGTTGGTCATCGCACCCGAGGACAGCATCAACGCGCCGTAGAGCTCGGTGGGGGTGAGCTGGTACGGCGGAGGCTGACGCCTCAGTGTGGCCAGCACATCAAAGGACCAGACGCTGAGTCCATGGGGGACCAGCAGCGTTTCGCGCTGACGCTCCAGCAGCCGGGCGATGCGCAGGATCCGCCCCACCACGGCCAGGGAGGAGACATTCAGCGTCGGGGACGCCTGTTGCCACTGACTCAGGATCTGGTCGATGCGGTCGGAGCCCATGACCTGAGGATAGCTTGACGTCGAGACAACTTGCCTCTAGCTTCGGATCAAGTCTCTTGATATCGAGATGTCTGGCCTTGTTCTCGTCCGCCCACGGGCGCCTGGCTTCCCTGTCGCCTCCGTGGTCCTAGTGTCCCTGGCCCTGCTCGCCGGTGCCCTGCTGCCGGTGCAGGCGGCCATGAATGCCCAGCTGGCCCGTTCGCTTCAGTCCGTCCCCTTCGCCGCCCTCCTCTCCTATCTGGTGGGCTCCGCCACCCTGATCGGGCTGCTGATCAGTCGCCAGATTCCGCCGGCCCACTGGCGGGCGCTGCGCACGACGCCACCCTGGTCCCTGCTGGCCGGGGTGCTCGGCGCTTGGTACGTCAGCTCCAGCACCCTGGTGATCTCCAGTCTCGGCGCCACCATGACACTGGGACTGGTGGTGGCCGGCCAGGCGCTCGCCGGCCTTGTCATGGATCACCACGGCTGGCTGGGAGTCCGCCGCCAGCGACTCGGCGCACGGGGCTATGCGGCCGTGGCGCTGTTCCTGGCGGCTATGGCCCTGCTCACCCAGGCGGGAGGAGCGCGATGAGCCTTGTTTCGGCCGTGCTCTGTGCTTTCTCGGCAGGGAGTCTGCTCTCGATGGGTGGGGCAGCCAATGCGCGTCTGGCTGGCTCCCTGCGCTCCGCCGTCGCAGCTTCCACGATCAACTTCCTGGTGGGTGCCGCCACCCTCAGCCTGCTGCTTGCCCTTGGCAACTTCGATCCCGTCCCCATCGATCGTTTCGCCGGCATCCCGCCCTGGGCCCTGGCCGGCGGCATGCTCGGCGCCCTCTACGTGACCCTGGTCACCCTGGTGATTCCCAGGCTCGGACTCACCACCACGACCATGACCGTGGTCTTCAGCCAGTTGATCGGCTCGCTGTTGATCGATCACTGGGGCTGGCTGGGGGTCCCCCCCCAGCGCCCGAACGGGCCTGGCCGCTGGCTGGCGGTGCTTCTGCTGTTGCTCGCCATGGCGTTGCGCCGGAGTGATTCCACCCCCTCCCCCAGCTCCAACTCCGATGACTGACTCCCCGGGCAACCTACGGGTGGGGATCGCCTTCTCCGCCTTTGTGGTCATCGGTGCCTTGGAGGCTGCACTCGGCGTTCTGGTTCCCTCGCTGCTGGAGAGCTTCGAGCTGAGTACTGCGTCTGTGACGTTGTTGCTGGCCAGTCAGATCGGTGGCTATGCCCTCGCTGCCTTGTTCAACGGTGTGGTGATCAGCCGGCTGGGGCTTGGCCGGATGCTGGTGGTGGCGTTCTCGTTGCTGGCGTCGGCCCTGCTGCTGTACGCCCTGACCCCCCGCTGGGACCTGATGGTGGCAGGAGGGGTGGTTTTGGGTCTGGGCATCGGGCTGATCGATGCCGGCCTCAACACGGCCGTGGCTCAGCATGAATCCGGCACCAGCCTGATCGGTCCGCTGCATGGCTTTTACGGCGTCGGAGCGTTCGCAGGCCCGGCGATCGCCACCACGGTGCTGGCCCTGGGGAGCGGTTGGCGCCTGGTCTACGCGCTGCTGGCTGGCCTGGTCGGCCTGCTGTTCCTGGGGATCTGGCGCCATCGCCAGAGCTGCATGTGGCAACGTCCCTCGACGGCTGCAAGCGGCGACTGGCGTGTCCTGGGGCAGGCGCTTCAGCTCCCATCGGTTCGGTTGAGCGGGCTCGTGCTGCTCACTGCGGTGGGCATCGAGGCATCAATCGGCACCTGGGCCTTCAGCGTTCAGCACCTCGGCCGCTCCCAACCGGCCGTTGCTGCCGGCATCGGCGTCAGCCTCTACTGGCTTGGGCTCACGGTCGGCCGCTTCTGTTTCGGTGGGCTGGTGGAGCGGCTGGGCGTGATCCGGTTGATCACCTGCTCGATCGCCCTGCTGCTGGCAGCCCAGATCGGCTGGTCCCATGGGGTCGCGCCCTTGGTCGCCCTGCCGCTGCTGGGATTCGCCCTGGCCGCGATCTTTCCCGCCACGATCCTGCTGATCCCGCGGCGCCTGCCCGGCCATCTGGTGCCTGCCGCCGTTGGCTTCGCCACCAGTGCCGGCAGTGCCGGTGCCGTTGTCCTGCCCTCCTCGCTGGGCTGGATCGCCGCTGACGTCGGGTTGTCTGCGGTACCTGCCCTGCTGGTGCCAGTGGTGCTGGGCCTGGCTGTCCTCTGCGGCCTGGTCCTCAAGGCTCCTGAACCCAAACCAACTTCTTACCTATCTCCTTGTCATGGTTGACATCGGACTGACCCATGTGGCGCTCCCGGTCACGGATCTTGAGCACAGCCTGGCCTTCTATGCCACCTACACCGACCTGAAGGTGGTGCACGAGCGCGGCGCTGAGAGAGGGTCGCGTGTCGCGTGGATCGGTGATGGCACCCGGCCCTTTGTTGTGGTGCTGATCGAGACCGCTGTGGTCGACGCGCCTCTGCGGCCCATGGGCCATCTCGGGGTGGGGTGCGCTACCCCGCAGATTCTGCTGGAGCTGTGTGAGCTGGCTCGCGGGCAGGGCCAACTGGAGCAAGGCCCCGGGGACGACGGCCCCCCGGTGGGACTCTGGGCCTTTCTGCGTGATCCCGATGGCCACACCCTGGAGCTCTCCTACGGCCAGGATATCGGTCTGACCTCCGCCGCGGTGAGGCCATGAATCCCGACAGAGTGCTCGAGATGTTCGGCGGGTCTGGTCTGGACCCTCGCCTGCACTGGCTGTCCGAGCCACCGCGATGGGAGCTCGATGCCGCCAGTGGTGGCCTGAGGCTCTGGCCGGCTGGCCGCACCGACTTCTGGCAGCGCACCCACTACGGCTTTGAGGCCGACAACGGCCATGCCCTGGTCATGAAAGCGACGGATGATTTCGTGCTCACCACCCGAGTGACGGCCCATCCGCGCCATCGCTACGACCAGGCCGGGCTGCTGCTGCGGCTGTCGCCGGCCTGCTGGATCAAGACTTCGGTGGAGTTCGAACCGGACGGCCCCAACAGGCTCGGCGCGGTAGTGACGAATGCTCAGGCTTCCGACTGGTCGACCCAGCCCCTGGCCAGGGAGATCACAACGGTGTGGTTCCGGCTGCGCCGCGAGGGTCGTGATGTCATCGCCGACTCCAGCCTGGATGGGGAGCATTGGGAGCAGCTGCGGATGGCGCGACTGCAAGAACTGAGCGAGACGGGGCCGGCGCTGATCGGTCTCTATGCCTGCAGCCCCACGGCCGCGGGCTTCATGGCGGAGTTCGATCGATTCGACTGTCGGCCGGGACCGGGAAGGCGCACCGCCGGGAGCGGATTGGCAGCAGCAACGAGCTAAGCAGCTTTGGCCACCGCATAGTGACTCTGCACAAATCCAAAGGAGTACACCTTTGAAGAGATCACCCGAAGAGGGATGTCTGCGTCAATGTCGCCGAACAGTCTGATGCCCGAACCAAGGAGCACTGGGATGACCGTGAGCGTCAGCTCCGTGATGAGACCGGCCGCCAAGAACGACTGGATGACCTTGCCACCATCGACATACAAATGCTGGTGACCTGATTCAGAAGCGCGGCGGACCACTTCAGCTGGGCTCTCTCTGCTCAGCTGAACAGTCTCTGGAACTCCAGCTGGAAGCTGTTGGATTGAATGGCTCAGGACGTAAACCGGGATATCACCGTAGGGCCACTCTGGAAAGCTAAGAACCTTCTCGAATGAACCACGTCCCATGACGAGCGCATCAATTGTATCGATGAATTGTGCATAGCCACAGTCTTCGTCTGCAGGGACAGCTACATTGGCACGATCCAGCCAGTCGATGGAGCCGTCACGTCGGGCGATGAAGCCATCCAAGCTGGTGGCGATAAACACAGAGCATCGTCCGGTCATGGAATTCTCCGGACCAAGCCAGTGTGTCCGAATACATGGCCGTGGATAATTTTAGCATTGAAGTCATTCATGTGGTGACGGCCCAAGTGAACGACTCTCTAGGCCACACTCGCCACAATGCCATAGCGTCCCTTGTCGCGGCCACTGGTGGGCGGGTTGATGAACTCGGCATGTTCAATGGTGGCATCCAGCGACTTCAAGATGTTGATGACTGCCGTTGGTGCGTGCGAGTCATAGAAAAAAGTATGCCCGAACATCGTGTCGGTGAATGGTGGGTGGTCTGACCCCCCTACGGTCAGTATCAGCCTTGAACCCTTCACCATGCTGCGCAGCACTCTTCTCAGAATTAGCTCGTGGTGTTCACGTGGAATGTGGAACAACGAGTCCCATATGACCGCCCCATCGTATTTTTCGTCGGGTTCGAACGTTTCCATTTCTGCTCGAAGCCAGCGGCCTGCAGGAAACCGCGCTCTTGCAATGGCGAGCAGGTCTTCCGCTTGATCAATGCCGGTCACAGCAATGCCCTTATGCACCAAGAACTCCGCCAAGGGTCGCCCTGTACCGCAGCCCAGGTCGAGAACTTTGGCAGGGCTGAGAAGATTGCTTGTCAGGCGCTCCAGGAACGGAATTTCATAAGGGAGGAGGCTCGATCGGGCGGAGTCCCAGTCTTTGGCGATGGCGTTGTAGCTGCGGCGATTCAATTGCCTGTCCTATCGCGCCCATGGACGGCGCTGGAGCGCGTAGCGCGAAGAAGTGCGCTCACTGGCTGGCTTGGACGCTTGCTCAATGTCCGGGAGATTGGCCAAGACTTGGTCATAAGTCTCATAGCGCTCGAGGACTTCAATCAGGACCGGCAAAGGCTCTGACCAGATTCCCGGCAGGTCTCGTTCTTCTGGTCCTTTGATTGGACATACTAGAGTCTCTTTCGGAGGGCAGAACTCAGCGTAAATCCTTGGCTCGCTTCCCCTTGCATCTACACGGTACCACCCGAAATCATGAAGGCAAACCGCATTCAGGCCGTGGAGACAATAGGGTGGCCCCTCTTTCTCCAGCGGACAGGAGCTGGCGACAGAGGCCAGTCGGAATGCTATTGGCTCTGAGTAGCGCGGCAAGCAAATGGCTCATCGCGTAGCAGGATCTGGCCTTATGTTGCAGAACATTGGAAGCCCTGCAGGTGACGGGATTAGCCTAAAGTCAGAGCTGTGGTTGATTTCATCTCGCACGAACTCGAAACAATGGCGCACAAGTTCAAGCTCGGAATTCACCCCACGCACGATGTGAATAGCGAGGGCTCGGATCTCCTCAACTTCTAAATCGATGTATTCGCTGGGGCTGAGATAGCTTTGCATATGGCTCTTGAAGCCAACAATTCCAATGAGCTGCGTGCGAAGTACGTCGGTCTCCATTAGCGTGTTAGCTGTTTAGTCCTGCGCCCAGGTGGTGGCTGCACTGGGTCCGCGCTTGCGCTGCGCCTGCCACCACTTCTCGTTGAGAAGGATCGCCTCCAGGCCGCTGATGGGTGATCCCAGTTTGTTGGCGGCCACGACACCAGCCTTCCACCTCTCCAAGGGGAAGACCTCAAGACCCATCCGATGCAACTGCAGGTCACGCCCCAACTGCTCGGCCAGCTGCCGTGCTTGCTCAAGGCCAGCTTGGTAAGGCAACGGGGTGCTGATGCAGTGCCGCGTCCACTGGCCATCGGGAGTAGGGAGGGTGCCACGCAACCGGTGCTGCGTCCCGAGGGAGATACCTCCAGGCTCACGGCACACCCGAGGTCCTTCTGGCCCGGTTCATCCGCGTGAGGTAGGGGTCGCCAGACACAGCTCACCGTGCCCGAAATTGTGACCGGTAAGGCGCCTGAGGGGAAGGAGGAGTGGGCCGAAACCCCTTGCTATAACTGGAATTACTGAATGGGGGTCCCGAGGATCGAACTCGGCTCAGGCGGATTATGAGCCCGCTGCATTCACCAGATTGCTAGACCCCCAGGTGATCCACCGGCCTCACCAGAGGCCACGCACCGGTTGGAGTGAGGGTGCACTCTCGATGGGCACTGCCATCGGGTAATTGCTGGCACTGGGCTGAGCCGCTTCCACCGGCAACGAGATGGGAGCCAGCTGCAGGCTGGCGGAGAAAATCGAAGGGAGATCGGCATTGCGCCAGGGCATGGGAGCGCTCTGCTGTTCCAGCAGAGCCGCTGTGGTGTTGCTGATGGCGGAGGAATCCCAGACGATGGCCTGCTCGGGGAAGCCCAGCCCCATCACACGGTTGCCTTCGGGGCCACCCATGGCGATGCCGAAGAGGTCAGTGATCTGGTTGGTGAGGCTGACCCCACGGGCAAAGCTCGAGCGCCAGGTGTAGGCGCGCTGCTGAACCAGTTCCGCGGTGGTCTGGATGGGATCACAGCGGGTGACCTCCACCGGGGCACTGAGCGGCTGGGTGCTGTTGCCGGTGCCGGCCAGTGGGGCCTCGAGGGTGGTGGTGCAGATCACCGGCCCCGCATGGGCGGCGATGGGGGGAAGGAGAGCCAGGGCACTGCCGGCCATGGCGCCAACCACCATGGTCACACCAGGGGCCCGCTCAAGCAGGTTGGCGAAGGGAACGGTGGCTGTGGTCATGGCTTTGCGGCAGTTCATGGCGCAGGAGGCCGGCAGGGCGAGGGTTGGGCTTCACACCCTGATCATCGCGCAAACTAGGAGGTGGGGCCGTGTTCTGCCAGGCGCGTTGGCGGGAGCGCCGCCGCTGCCCGCTCTCTCCATGCTCCGATGCCACTGACCCCCATCCCCGACACAGCCCCGGAGCGCCGCGAGGTGCTGCTGGAGCTGCTGGCCACCAGGGCCTACCGCCACGGTCAGTTCACCCTGGCGTCGGGCCGCAGCAGTGACCACTACGTGAACTGCAAGCCGGTGAGCCTCAGCGGCTACGGCCTGGCCCTGCTGGCTTTGGCCCTCCTGGAGCAGGTGGAGGAGGGAGCCGCGGCCGTGGCCGGTCTCACCCTCGGCGCTGATCCCCTGGTGAGTGGCGTGGCCATGGCGGCTGCCCAGGCGGGGCTGCCCCTCGACGCCCTGATCGTGCGCAAGCAGGCCAAGGGGCACGGCACGGGCGCCTGGCTGGAGGGTCCCCTGCCCGCCGCGGGAGCCCGCGTCACCGTTCTGGAAGACGTGGTGACCACGGGCGGCTCCTCCCTCAAGGCCGTCGAGCAGCTGCGCCAGGCCGGCTACGTGGTGGAGCGGGTGGTCACCATCGTTGACCGCCAGGAAGGGGGACTTGACGCCATGACGGCGGCGGGCCTGGAGCTGCGCAGCCTGTTCCTGCTGGACGAGATCGCCACCGCGGCGCGGACTTTGCAAGGGTGAGCCCATCGCCGAGCCCGCCATGGACCTGAACCGCTCCACCCCCTCAGACCCCTGGGACTGGCGGCCCGTCAGTCCGAGCCGCTGGGAGCAGCCCGTGAGTCTGATCCGCCTCGACGGGCCTGACAGCCTGCGCTTCCTCCATGGCCAGAGCAGCCAGGATCTGGAGCGGGCCCGGCCCGGCCAGTGCCTGGCCACCTGCTGCCTCACCCCCACCGCCCGCGTGCGCGGCCTGGCGGACGTGCTGGTCGACGCCAGCGGCGCCTGGCTGGTGATCACCGCCGGCGAGGGGGTCGCCATCCATCAGGCCCTCGACCGGGTGCTCTTCCCGGCCGATCAGGTGACCCTGGGGCCAACGCTGGCAGGGACGCTGATCAGCCTGGAGGGGGCTGCCGGGGCCATTCAGGACACCAGCGTGGGCTGGCGGCTGCCTGGCGATCGGCTGGTGCTCAGGGATGGGGAGTCGCTAACCGCCGAGCTCGAGGCCATCCCGGCCCTGGGGCCGATCGAGACCGAACGCTGGCGCCTCAGCCAGGGGCGGCCGCAGGCCCCCAACGAAATCAGTGACGAGGTGAACCCCTTCGAACTCGGCCTGGCGGATCGGGTCAGCCTCAGCAAGGGCTGCTACGTGGGCCAGGAAACTCTGGCCAAGCTGGCCACCTATGACGGCGTCAAGCAGCAGCTGCGCCGCTGGTGCTGGGAGGAACCGGCCCCCACAGCCGCTCGCGCGGACACCGCCAGCGCCGATCAACGACCGGTGGTGGGGGCGGTGTTGCGCACTCCCGGCGGCGAGCGGGCCGGACGGATCACCTCCAGCCTGCGGCTGAACGCCGGGCCCGACGGCACCAGCCTGTGGCTGGGGCTGGCCCTGGTGCGGCGTCAGGCGCTGGAGGAGCCGCTGCTGATGACCGGCGAGGCGACCAGCCTGGAGCTCTCGGTGCCCACAGGGGTGGTGCCCCCACCGGTGGGGGCGGGCGGCGCGGCATCCTGAGCCAGCAGCCAGCTGGCCACCGCCCAGGTGGCCAGGCCGTCGTCGTGGTTGTAGCGGAAGATCCGGCGCAGGCCGTGGAGGCTGCCCCGGCCCGCCGGAGTGCCATCCCCCCGCCACTGGCGCCACCAGAGCAGGCAGCGGGCCCCATCCACCCCCTTCTGGCTCCAGGAGAAACCCAGCCAGCCGGCCACCGCCTTGAGGCCGTAGCTGTTCACCGGCAGCAGCCAATGGCGCCGCAGCCGCTGATGCAGGTCCACCAGGCGCCGGCGCAGGGCCGCCAGCTCCCGCTCGCTGGCCCCCTGGCGCTGGGCCAGGCGCACCAGGGAGATCGACTCGGTTTCGCCGTAGTGCAGAAGGGGCCAGTCAGGGGGCGTGGCCTCCAGCAGCTGGCGCAGGCGCTGCCAGAGCCTGGCCTCGCCGTGCTCATGCAGCGCCAGCAGGGGTCGGTAGCTGCCGACTCCGGCTGCCCGCCCGTCGGGCCAGCGGCCATCGGCCTGCCGCTCAATGCGCAGGAAGCCGTGCAGAAAATCGTCGCGGGCATCGGGATCGGATTCGATGTCGTACACGAGAACCCCGCTGGCGGTGGCCAACTCGGGCAGGGCTCTGGCTGCCTGGCCCGGCTCCACCGGCAGGCGCAGGGGCTCCCCCCGCTGCTGGACGCGGGCCTGGGCCACCAGCCGCGCCGCCACCTCTCGGTGCTGCTCGCCGTGCACCTCAAGCGCATCGGCCAGAGCCTCTGGATCAGCCGCGGCCAGGGAACTGAGCTGGGGCAGGCCCAGTTCGATCAACAACTCCCGCCGCTTGGCACCGATGCCGCTCACCTCGCTGAGGTGGCCCTGCACAGCCGCCTCGCTGTCGCAGAGGCCGCGCCAGGAGCAGAGCACGCACTTCTTTCGGTCACTCACCAGCGCTGGCGGCTGGGGGCGCTCCAGGTCAGCCGCCACCTTGGGCAAGGCCTCATCCAGCTGGCGCTGCAGCCCTTCCCCGAGCGCCAGCCGTTCCCGCTCCAGCCGCCCGGAGCCTGTCGCCACCACCAGGCCATGGCTGACCGGTCCCTGCTGCCACCCCGAAAGCAGCTGCCCCCACAACCCCATCACCAGCCGGTGCTCACGGGTGAGGCGGCGGCCCTGGCGGGCCATCACAGGCTGGTAGGCATAGTCCCCCCAGCGGCTCTCCCCGCTGCTGCGCCGCAGCAGCGGAGGATGGGCCTCCAGCTCAAGGCCGGCGGGGCCCCGCCCGCTGAGGCGTACGCCCACCACCGCCGGGGCACCGGCGGCGCAGGCGGCTTCTCCGGCCAGGGGCCGCTGCTCCAGCAAGCTCACGAAACAGCGTTGCTGATCGTCGAGCTGGAGGGCCCGGTGGGCGCTCCACAGCCGCTGAGCGGGATCCCCATGGCGGTCGAGCCAGGCCCGGCGCCGACAGCGCAGCCAGCTGCGCAGCAACCGGTCGGTCACCAGCCGGTTGGACGGTTCAGCGGCCATGGCAGCAGGCTACGGCGGGCAGTGGCCTGCCGCCAGGCCGGCACCCCCCCGAACCCAGCCCAGCTGACTGGCTGCTACTAGCTATCCAACGCCGCTGCCCCCATGGCTTCTGCCCCCCTGCCCCTGGAGCCCAGTCCCATCCGTTTCGGCACCGACGGCTGGCGCGGCATCCTCGGCGTCGATGTCACCCTGGAGCGCCTGCTGGTGGTGGCTGCGGCCGCGGCCCGCGAACTGGAGCGCGCCGCCCCGCCGGACCTCACGAGCCGCGAGGTGGTGATCGGCTACGACCGCCGCTTCCTGGCACCGGAGCTGGCCGAAGCCATCGCCAGCGCCGTGCGCGGCGCCGATCTCGAGCCGGTGCTCACCGATTCAGCCGTGCCAACACCAGCCTGCAGCTGGGCCGTGGTGGAGCGGAACGCCCTCGGGGCCCTGGTGATCACCGCCAGCCACAACCCCCCCGAATGGATCGGCCTGAAGATCAAGGGTCATTTCGGCGGCTCGGTGGAGGAGGCCTTCACCGCCGATGTGGAGAAGCGCCTGGAGGCGGGGGGCATCACCGTGCCGATCCCCGGCGACACCCCACGCTTCGATGGCTGGGGCGGTTACCTGGCGGGCCTGCGCCAGCTGGTCGACACGAGCGCCCTGCGCCGGGGGCTGGAGACCATGGGGCTGCGGGTGATCGTCGATCCCATGCACGGGTCTGCGGCCGGGGGGCTGCCGGCCCTGCTGGGGGACCGATCAGGGACCGCTGAAAGAGCCGCAGACGGTTCCGGCGAGCCGTGCATCGAGGAGATCCGCTCCTGGCGTGATCCGCTCTTCGGCGGCCACCCGCCCGAGCCCCTGGCGCCCTACCTGCAGGAGCTGATCGCCGCGGTGCGGGCCAGTGGTGAGGCCGGCCGGCCGGCGGTGGGGATCGTCTTCGATGGCGACGGCGACCGCATCGCCGCGATCGATGAGCGCGGCCGCTACTGCAGCACCCAGCTGCTGATGCCGCTGCTGATCGATCATCTGGCCAGGGCCCGGGCCCTGCCGGGCGCCGTGGTCAAGACCGTGAGCGGCTCCGACCTGATGCAACTGGTGGCGGAGGGGCTGGGACGGACAGTGATCGAGAAGCCGGTGGGGTTCAAGTACATCGCCAGCGAGATGCTCTCCGGCGGGGTGCTGGTGGGCGGCGAGGAATCGGGTGGTGTGGGCTTCGGGCTGCACCTGCCCGAGAGGGATGCCCTCTTCGCCGCCCTCCTGGTGCTGGAGGCCCTGGTGGAGGGCGGCCTGCCCCTGGGCGAGCGCCTTGACCGGCTGCAGGCCGACCACGGCGGGGCCAGCGCCTACGACCGGCTCGACCTGCGCCTGCGGGACATGGCCAGCCGGCAGCGACTGGAGCGCCAGCTGGCCCAGGAGCCCCCCACCAGCGTGGCCGGCTGGCCGGTGCAGGAGGTGGTGGACACCGATGGAGTGAAGCTGCGCCTTGGCGACAGCCACTGGCTGATGCTGCGCTTCTCGGGCACCGAACCACTGCTGCGCATCTACAGCGAGGCCCCTAGCGGGGAGCGGGTGAGCGAGATCCTGGCGTGGGCCCGCCAGTTCGCTGAAGCGGCATGAACGCCCCCGCCCCGTGCCCCGCCCCGAAGGTGCTGGTGATCGCCAGCGGCAACCCGGGCAAGCTCAGGGAATTCACGGCCCTGCTGGCCACGGAGGGCCCGGAGCTGGAACTGGAGGTGCGCGGCCAGCCCCCGGGACTGGAGGTGGAGGAAACCGGCGACAGCTTTGCCGCCAACGCCCGTCTCAAAGCCGAAGCCGTGGCACGGATTACGGGGCACTGGGCCCTGGCCGATGATTCGGGGCTGAGTGTGGAGGCCCTCGGCGGTGCCCCCGGCATCCACTCTGCCCGCTATGCCCCCACCGACTCCGAGCGCATCGCCCGCTTGCTGGAGGCCCTGGCGGGGGAACCCAACCGCCGGGCCCGGTTCACAGCAGCCCTGGCCCTGGCTGACCCCAGCGGCCAGACGGTGCTGGAGGTCGAGGGCGTCTGCACGGGTGAGATTCTCAACGCCCCCTGCGGGGAAGGGGGATTCGGCTACGACCCGGTGTTCCTGGTGCCGGAAACAGGCCTGAGCTTCGCGCAGATGTCCCCCGAGCTCAAGCGGCGTCTGGGCCATCGCGGCCGTGCCCTGGAAGCCCTGCTGCCCCCCCTGCAGCGGCTGTTCGCGGACTCGGGAGGGGCAACGGTGTGCTGACGCGGGTCCTGACGACGGCTGCGGGAAGCCTGCTCACCCTGGCGATGATGTCCCCTTTGGCGCCCGCCATGGCTAGCCAGGCCAGCCCCGCAGGGTCCGCTCAGCCCCTCCCTTCCTGGCGGGACGGTGCCACCAGATCGCGGATCCTGGCCTTCATCGCCAGCGTCAGCCAGCCGGGGGGGGAGAGCTATCTGCCGCCCGAGGAGCGCATCGCCGTCTTCGATCACGACGGCACGCTCTGGTCGGAGCAGCCGATGTACGTGCAACTGGCCTTCGCGATCGAGCGGGCCCGCGCCATGGTGGCCCAGCAGCCCGGACTCGCCGTCAATCCGATCATCGCCGCGGCGGCCGCGGCCGGCAGCGGGGAGGCCGTGCTCACCATGGGCATCAAGGGTCTGCTGGAACTGGTGGGGATCACCCATGCCGGCATGAGCACGGATGTGTTCCGCGATCTGGTGCGCGAGTGGCTGGACAGCGCCTGCCACCCGACCCTGAAGCGGCCTTACACCGCCCTGACGTACCAGCCGATGCGGGAGCTGCTCGAGCACCTGCGCGCCAATGGCTTCCGCACCTACATCGTTTCGGCCGGTGGCGTGGAGTTCATGCGGGTGTTCGCCGAGGAGGCCTACGGAATCCCCCCGGAACAGGTGATCGGCTCCAGCGTCGTCACCACCTACGCCCTCCGCGGCGGTTTGCCGGTGATCCTGCGCCAGAGCGAAGTGCAGACGGTCGCCGATCGGGCCATGAAGCCGATCCTGATCGAGCAGCTGATCGGCCGCAGGCCGATCGCCGCCTTCGGCAACTCCGACGGCGATCTGGAGATGCTCGAGTGGATCACGAGCCTGCCGGGACCACGGCTGGGGGTGATCGTTCACCACGACGACGCCGAGCGGGAGGTGGCCTACGACCGCCAGTCCGCCTTCGGCCATCTCGATCGGGCCTTGAGCGAGGCGCCCCGGCGGGGCTGGACGGTGGTGAGCATGCGCGACGACTGGGCCAGCGTGTTCGCGCCCCCTCCAGCGGCAGCGGGATCAGGAGGGGGAGTGGTCGAGCGCTGTGCCGTGCCCCCGGCGAACGAACCCGCGCCTGCAGGAGAGCGTGGCGCTGGGGAGCTCCCCGAACAACCGGCGGTAATCCCGGGCGAAGTGCCCCGGATTGAGGAAGCCCCAGGAGGCCGCCAGCCCTGAGATCGTCTCGCCCCCCGGCTGGGCCTCCAGCAGCCCACGGCGAACACCATGGAGCCTCTGCAGCTTGAAGTAAGCCATCGGGCCCATGCCCAGGTGCTCCCGGAACCCCTGGATCAGGGTGCGTCGTCCGACATACATCTGACGGCAGAGGGTCCCCAGGCTGATGGGTTCAAGCGGGTGCTCCTCCGTCCAGCGTTGCACCTGCTTGACCAGTCCGATCCGAGCCGGCGGGCGGTCGGGTCCGCCCCGTTGCCTGAGGCTGAGGCCTTGCTCCAGCACGTCAACGAGCAGAGGAAACAGACCATCTCCAACTCCCTCCGGTTCGGACGGCGACGCGCCCACCACCGAGGGCGTCTCCGCCTGGAGGGACAACAGGCTGAGCAACCAGCGCTGGAGCTGCGCACGGCTGGCGACGTCGATGGGCAGGACATTGGAGTGGGAGAGCGCCGATCCCAGATCAAGGCCCCCCAGACCGCTGCTCCAGCGCGTCAGGATGCCGGGGTTGACCATGACCACGGCCAGATCCATCCGTTCAGGAGTGGATAGGTGGACCTCCGCCTGGGGATCGAGGCCGAACAACGCATCGGAACCGATGGCGGTGCCGTGGGCCAGCAGGGGTGGAGCGCTGACGCTGGTCACCAGGTTCAGCGCGATCATCCGTAGGTCCCGTGGCTTGCCGCCAGCCACGTGCAGACGACGATTGGCCTGGAGCCGCAGCAACCGCAGCGGCCCGAGCTGGCGGGTGACCAGGTTGCCGCTGAGGTGACCGTTGGAGAGCTGAAGCAGGCGCAGATCCAGGCCCGCCTCTCGCAGCTGGGCTTCCAGCTCTTCAACAGCCTCAAACCTCTGGAGCGGAGCCATCGCCGCTTGCACTTTTTGAGTAGCCCCACCCTGCCATGGACGGCAGCTTGTACATGAGTTCATCAGCGTGCGGGGCCTGGATTCCTCTCCAGCCCCATCCCCGCCCGCTCAACACCAGCCCCCACCTCCCATGCCCAACGGACAGCCCAACATCCTCATCCTCTGGGGAGATGACATCGGCCAGAGCAACCTGAGCTGCTACAGCGATGGGCTGATGGGCTATCAGACCCCCAACATCGACCGCGTCGCCAAGGAGGGCGGCCGCTTCATCCACTATTACGCCGAGCAGAGCTGCACCGCCGGGCGGGCTGCCTTCATCTCCGGCCAAAGCGTGTTCCGCACCGGCCTGAGCAAGGTGGGGCTACCCGGAGCCGAGCTGGGCTACCGCGCCGAGGACCCCACCATCGCCGAACTGCTCCAGCCCCTGGGCTACCGCACCGGCCAGTTCGGCAAGAACCACTTCGGCGACCGGGATGAGCATCTACCGACGATGCATGGCTTCGATGAATTCTTCGGGAACCTGTACCACCTCAACGCCGAGGAGGAACCCGAGTTAAGGGATTATCCCAAGGAGGATGATCCGGAATTCCCGAACTTCCGCAAGCGTTTCGCCCCCCGCGGCGTGCTGCACTGCTGGGCCAACGGTGACGGCACCCAGCGGATCGAGAACACCGGACCGCTCACCAAGCAGCGGATGCAGAACTGCGACGAGGAGTTCATGGCCGAGGCCAAGCGCTTCATCCGTGATGCGGTGGCCTCCGGCGAGCCCTTCTTCGTGTGGTTCAACACCACCCACATGCACTTCCGCACCCACGCACGTCCCCAGGATGTGGGCCAATCAGGGCGTTGGCAGTCGGAATACCACGACGTGATGATTTATCACGACAACTGCATCGGCCAGATGCTCGATCTGGTGGATGAGCTGGGCATCACCGACGACACGATCGTGATGTACAGCACCGATAACGGCCCCCACATGAACAGCTGGCCCGATGCCGGGATGACCCCCTTCCGCAACGAGAAGAACTCCAACTGGGAGGGGGCCTACCGGGTGCCCGCCCTGGTGCGCTGGCCGGGCCAGATCGAGCCCGGCACCCTGTTCACCGGGGTCGTCAGCCATCTCGACTGGCTGCCCACGCTGCTGGCTGCCGCCGGTGAGCCCGAGATCAAGCAGAAGCTGCTGGACGGCCATCAAGTGGGAAGCAAAAACTTCCACATCCACCTCGATGGGTACAACATGCTCGATTACTGGACGGGAAAAGCCGACAAGAGCCCACGGGTGGAGTTCTTCTACTTCTCCGACGACGGTGATCTCACGGGCCTGCGCTACGACAACTGGAAGTTCGTGTTCATGGAGCAGCGCCAGGCCGGCACACTTCAGATCTGGGCCGAGCCCTTCACCGCGCTGCGGGTGCCCAAGATCTTCAACCTGCTCACCGATCCCTACGAGCGGGCCGACATCACCTCCAACACCTACTGGGACTGGTTGCTCGACCATGCCTTCATGCTGGTCCCGGCTCAGTCCTTCGTGGCGGAGTTCCTGGCCTCGTTCCAGAAGTACCCGCCCCGTCAGAAGGCGGCCAGCTTCACGATCAGCGACGTGCTGGAGAAGATGATCTCGGCCGGGGGAGCGAGCTGATCTCCCCCATGACCGTTGCCCCCGGTAGCAACCGCCCCAGGCCGGGCCGCCCCCCGGCCCGGGAGATGGTCTGGATTCCGGGGGGGACGTTTCTGATGGGCTCCGACGCCCATTACCCCGAGGAGGCCCCGGCCCATCGGGTGCACGTGGAGGGCTTCTGGATCGACCGCACACCGGTCACCAACGCCCAGTTCCGCAAGTTCGTGAAGGCCACGGGTCATGTGACCCTGGCCGAGCGGCCGGCGGATCCGGCGGCCTACCCCGATGCCCTGCCCGAGCTGCTGGCTCCGTCATCGATCGTGTTCGTGCCACCGCCCGGGCCGATCGGCACGGGCGACCCCTACCGCTGGTGGCAGTACATCCCCGGCGCCGACTGGCGCCACCCCGAAGGGCCCGGCAGCTCGATCAAGAGCCGCGACCACCATCCCGCGGTGCATGTGGCCCATGAGGATGCCGTCGCCTACGCCACCTGGGCCGGCAAGCAGCTGCCCAGCGAAGCGGAATGGGAGCGGGCCGCCTGGGGCGGAGTGGAGGGTTTTGAGTTCGCCTGGGGGGAAGAGCTCCATCCCAGCGGCCGGCCCATGGCCAACACCTTTCAGGGGGAGTTCCCCCACTACAACAGCCTGCTCGATGGCTGGGAGCGCACCTCGCCGGTGGGGGCCTTCCCGCCGAACGGCTATGGCCTGCTCGACATGATCGGCAATGTGTGGGAGTGGACCGACGACTGGTACGCCGGCCATGGCGCCACGGTGGCGGCACACAAGGCGGCGGGCGGCTGCTGCACGATCGAGTCCCCACGCGGCGCCTCACGGCAGGAGAGCATCGACACCGCCTCCCAGCACGGCACCATTCCGCGCAAGGTGGTGAAAGGTGGCTCGTTTCTCTGCGCTCCCAGCTACTGCCGCCGTTACCGCCCTGCCGCCCGCATGGCCCAGGGGATCGACACCTCCACCTGTCATATGGGTTTTCGTTGCATCGTGAGGAGCTGAACCATGGCTGTTGAAACCCTGAACAGCTGGCTGGAGGGAATGGCCAGTGGTCTGCGCTTTCTTCTGGAGGGCGTGTCCGTGGTGTGCGTGGCCATGGGCTTCCTGGCCACCCTGGGCGAATCCCTGCGTCTGGGCGGCAGGGGGCTGCCGCAGGGGCAACGCTTCAACAGCATCCGGCTGCGCTTCGGCGGCTGGCTGTCGATGGCGCTGGAATTCCAGCTGGCCGCCGACATCGTGGCCACCACCACGGCTCCCTCGAATGAGAATCTGATCAATCTGGCGGTGGTGGCCGTGATCCGAACCTTCCTCAATGTCTTCCTGGGCCGGGAGGTTGAGGCAGAACAGAAGCTGGAGGATGCCAGGCGCGAGCGGATGGCCAACCTGGCCACTACAGCGGGCTGATGGGAAATTTCAACTGATGGCAAACCTCAACAACGAACTGGCCAAGGAGCGCAACCGGGCGGCCGCCGAGCGCACGATGATGGCCTGGATCCGCACCTGCCTGTCGCTGATCAGTTTTGGTTTCGGCCTCGACAAGATCATCGGTGCGATCAACCGCAGCCGCTTTGGTGGCAGTGACCATGCCAGCCTGAGTGTGCGTCTTGTGGCGATCGGCTTCGTGCTGATCGGCATCCTGGCGATGGCGGCGGCCACCCGGCAGCACCTGCGCACGCTCAAGCTGATCCGGCGCGACGATTTCGTCTATGTCGATCAACGCTCGATCACGGTCTTCACCGCGGTCGCGCTCACCATTATCGGCATTGTGGCCTTTGCTCTGCTGGTGACGGGTATCCCTGTCGGCTAACTCCCATGCCCCAATCTGCAGCGTTACTGGTCACGGCCACCATCGTGACACTGATGTTCAGCCTTGGACTCGGGCTGAAGGATTACCCGTTCGTCCTGCTCAGAGATCGCCCCGGTTTTCTCTGGCGGGTGATGCTCGGCACCTGCGTTCTGGTGCCTCTGGCCGGACTGGTGCTGGTGTTGCTGCCCCTGCAAGGGGTGCTGACACGGCCTGCCTGGGCAGCCATGGCCCTGATGCTGGCGTGTCCCAGCGCCCCGCTCATCCTCTTCCGGGTGCGCGGCAGTGGCGGCAGGGCTGAGCTCGCGGCGCGGCTGCAGATCGCGGCGGCGCTGCTGGCCATCGTCACCATTCCCCTGATGGCGGTCGTGTTCAAGGCCAGCGTCGGCCTTTACGGGTGGGAGATCGAGGGGTGGAAGATCCACCCGGCCCAGGTGGCCATGCAGGTGCTTCAGGTGCAGGTGCTGCCCGTGATCGCCGGTGTGCTGCTGGGGCAGTGGCAGCCGCAGCTGGCCCAGCGTTGCAGCCGTGCTCTCGGTGCCCTTGCCACCCTGCTGCTGCTGCTGATGCTGGTGGTGCTGCTGGTGCTGAGCGGCAGGCAGCTGGTGCCCTTCCTCCAGCAGAACCTGCTGGCTCTGGCCGCGATGGCCGGCCTCAGCGTGTTCAGCCTGGCGATCGGCTATGGCCTGGCCGGACGGGATCCGCTGGAGCGTCGAACGGTGGCTCTGGTGACGGGGATGCGCAACACAGGCCTGGCGGCTCAGCTGGCCCTGACCGATCAACCAGGCATGCCTGAGCTGATTCCCGGGATCCTCTCCTATGTGTTGATCACGGTGATCATCTCCACCCTGTTTCTGAAGTGGCAGCAGCGTGAGATCGCCGGATCCGCCTGAGTCTTCGGATCATCAGAGCTGTTCATCCGCACCATGGCCCAGTTTCCTGCTTCTCTCCTGCCCAGCGGCTATCGACAGGGACTGGGGCGGGCGGATCTGGCCGCCGGACTGACTGCCGCCGCTGTGGTGCTGCCCAAGGCGATGGCCTACGCCACCATTGCCGGCCTGCCGGTGCAAGTGGGTCTGTACACGGCCCTGGTGCCGATGGCGGTGTACGCCCTGCTGGGCAGCTCCAGACCCCTGAGCGTGAGCACCACCACCACCCTGGCGATCCTGGTGGGCAGTGAGCTGAATCGGCTGACGCCGGCGAGCGAGCCCAGCGCCTTGATGGCGGCGAGCGCCACTCTGGCCTTGGTGGTGGGAGCGATGCTCTGCAGCGCGGCCCTGCTGCGTCTCGGTTTCATCGCCAACTTCATCTCCGAATCGGTGCTGGTGGGGTTCAAATCCGGCATCGGGCTGGTGATCGTGGTGGATCAGCTGCCCAAGCTGCTGGGGCTGTATGTGGAGAAGGACGGCTTTTTCCGCGACCTGGCCGCCCTGTTCAGCCAGATCCCGCGGGCATCCCTGGCCACGATGCTGCTCTCGGCCGGGCTGCTCAGCCTGCTGATGGGCCTGAGGCGCCAGTGGCCGGCGCTGCCGGCACCATTAGTGGTTGTGGCGATCGCCATCTTGAGCAGCGCCCTGTTGGGGCTTGATCGCTTGGGCGTGGAGCTAGTTGGCTCGGTGCCCAGGGGCCTCCCCTCCATCAGCTGGCCTCAGCTGGATCTGATCAACGTGCTCTGGCCGGGGGCGGCGGGGATCGCCATGATGAGTTTCACGGAAAGCATCGCGGCAGCCCGAGCCTTCCGCGCCAGCGATGAACCCACTCCGGTACCCGACCGTGAGCTGCTGGCCCTGGGGCTGGCCAACATCGGCGGCGGCCTGTTCGGAGCGATGGCGGCGGGCGGCGGCACCACCCAGACGGCAGTGAACCGCCAGGCCGGTGCCCGCACCCAGATGGCGGAGCTGGTCACGGCGGCGGCGGCGCTGCTCACGCTGCTGCTGCTGGCCCCCTGGATCGCGCTGATGCCCCTGGCCGCCCTGGCGGTGGTGGTGATCGTCTATTCGTTCGAATTGATCGCCCCGGGCGAGTTCCTGGCGATCCGGCGCGTCCGCCACGCCGAATTCCACTGGGCGGTGGTGGCCTTCCTGGGGGTGGTGTTTCTGGGAACCCTCAAAGGCATCCTCGTGGCCGTGATCCTCTCCCTGCTGGCCCTGGTGCAGCAGGAGGTGAACCCGCCGGTGTATGCCATCGGCCGCAAGATCGGCACCGATGTGTTCCGGCCGCTGTCCTCCCGGCATCCCCGCGATGAGACCTGGCCGGGGCTGCTGCTGCTGCGTGCCGAGGGGCGCCTGTTCTTCGCCAATGCCCATGGCGTTCTCACCCGGATGCGCGCGGAGATCAACCAGCACCAGCCAAGGGTGGTGGTCCTGGATGGCAGCGCCGTGATCGACATCGAATACTCCGCCCTCAAGGTGATCACGGAAGCGGAGCGCCGTCTGGATCGGGAGGGAATCTCCCTCTGGCTGGCGGGGCTGAACCCCACGGTGCTGGAGGTGATCCGCCGATCGGAGCTGGGCGAACGTCTGGGCAAGGAGCGGATGCACCGCAACATCGAGCGGGCGGTGGAGCACTACCTCGCCGCGGGGCTGGAGGCGAAAGGCAGAGAACCTGATCGGTTGAACGGTTGAACAGTTGAACGGCTGGGGCGACAGCTCAGACCTTGGGAAGGGTGCTGGCATTGCCGTTGCGGATGGCGTGATAGCCCGGCGAGAGGATCTCCACCCCGGCGGCCGCGAAATGGTCCTGCAAAGCCGCCAGCACGTCCGAGAGGGTTTCGCGGTAGGTGTCCGCCACGATCACAAAGGCATTGAGCTCATAGCTGATATGGAAATCATTCAGGGAAGTCTGAATCACGTAAGGCTCCACCTCATCACTGATCCCCTTGACACTCTTGGCCGCAGCCAGCATCAGTTCGTGCACACGCCGCCAGGGAACGTCGTAGCCGATGGTGATCGTGGTGGCAATCGCAACGGGTTGCTGGATCTCACGCCGAGAGAAACTGAAATTCACCACCGAGGCGCCGATCACCATGGCGTTGGGAATACTCACCAACTCATTCCTTGGTGTGCGTACCCTGGTCACCAGCAACGCCCGCTCCTGCACCACCCCCACCGTGCCATTGATGTCCACCCGGTCGCCCAGGCGGAACGCACGGGTGTAGATCAGCATCAGGCCACTGATGATGTTGGTGGCGATGGCGCTGGAGCCCAGGGCCGCCAGGGCACCCACGAACAGACCGGCACCCTTGAAGGCCTGGCTGCCGGATCCGGGGATGTAGGGGTAAGCCAGCACCACCCCGATCAGGGCAATGAAGATCGTGGCCAGCCGGGCCGTGGGCAGGGCCCACTCCTGATAGAAACCGGGAATGCGTACCCGGCCGCGGTCGAGGGCGGCAAACCAGGCGTTGCTGGCTCGGATCACCATCACAGTGACCGCCGTGATCAGCAGGATCGAGAACAGGTTGGGCATGGTCCCGATCAGCGCGCCTACGCCGTTGCGGATCACCTGCAGAATCTGCTGGCGCAATCCATAGGCGATCCCCTGGGTGGGCGGGAACAACCCCAGTAGCAACGGAATCAGCAGATAGCTGATCAGCAGCAGCAGCGACCAGTGGATGACCCGACAAGCCAGCTGCAGGATCTGGCGCTCCTGGGTGGAATCGAGCAGCTGGTTGGAGCCGATGCGCAGGCCCTGCAGCAGACGGTTCTGATCAAGGGCGATCCACTGGGCCGCCCGTCGGTTCAGCTTCGCCTGGATGCGAAGCCAGAGCAGGTAGATCGCGAGCACCAGCAGGGCCAGGGCTGTTCCTTTCAGCCAGGCGATCGGTGTGCGGCTTCTCCTGTAAGCGGT
This sequence comes from Synechococcus sp. UW140, assembly GCA_943369245.1. GTDB lineage: Bacteria > Cyanobacteriota > Cyanobacteriia > PCC-6307 > Cyanobiaceae > Regnicoccus_A. Next base: position 174,497 of record CALRMN020000003.1, read on the forward strand.
GACGGCCTTGACCAGTCGGCTGCGGTACTGCTCGGCGAGCTCCTGGCGGCTCAGATCGAAGCAGGCCGCCACGCGGTCATCGACGGCCATCAGCCGATCAGTGCCACCGTCTGCTCGGTGGAGAACGAGGAAGGTGTAAGGGGGGGCATCCTCAACGGCGAGGCCTTCGGGCTGGAAGACCGGGCTCTCGGCCAGGCGGCCCAGCTCATGCGTCGTCTGGCGGGCGAACTTCACCGGGTTCTGGGCGCCGATCGCCGAGCGGATCTCCAGCACCCGCCGGCCATCGATGGTGACGTACTGGGGAGGATCAATGCAGTGCGCCTTGGCGGCGGTCGGCTTCGACGGCGGCGGCTCCTTCTGGGCGTGAAGCGGCAGCGGCAAAGCCAGCACCGTTGCCAGGGACATCCCCAGAACCAGCATCACCAGCAGCGCGGAGCGAAGCAGGCGCCCCTGACCAACTGATGTCACCACGGAACCCGTCACGGCTGGCTCAAACGGTCTGGATGGCGATCATGGTGCAGCCCCTGGCTGCCCTCGACCAGCGCAATGTTCGGCCCACAGGCTCAACCAGCCTCCACCAACAGCTTGAGTCTCTCGACGGCCAGAGCGACAGGTAACAGTGAAACGTTCTCCACTGAGATGGCATCACCTGCCGCGAACGGGTTGTCGAGATCAGCGATCAGCAGCAGCAGCTTGATCAGCAGGAATGAAATCACGCCGATGAAGAAAAGGGATTCTCCGAATGGCTGGATTTCGGTAAGAACAAGCCCTCCAGTGAGCAGACCCGTTCCGATGAAGGCCATTCCGTAGACAGAAGGCACAAAAGTGGTTTCACGAATCACCTCAATGCGAACCACGACTCGGCGGATGTTGGCCAATTCGAGCAACAGGCGGGCCTGCAGCGGGGCGGCATTCCAGATGCCCAGCCGCTCGATCGCAAGCTGCAGTTCGTCGAGGTGGTTCAGCAGCGTGGTGACCAGACCGGCCTCCTTCATCCAGTCCAGAAGATCTTCGCTGAAGCCCGCCAGCAGTGCCAAGGCCCCCTTCACCTCGGCTTCCGGATGAAGCTCCCCAACGCTTCTTGCCTCCCTGGCGAGGCACTCCAGAGCAGCGGCCAGTTCACCGGGAATCTTCTCGCTTTCCTTGTAATCCATCAGCACCCCATTCAGCAGGAAGCCCAGCAGGAACACCTCGGAGGCCACCAGTGCAGGGAACAGGGGATTCGGGGCCAGCAGCTCCCAGTGCATGCGGTGCACCAGGACCTTGATGGCCAAAATGGCCGACAGCACCAGACTCACCCTGCCGAAAAACCAGACCCGCCGCAGCCAGGGACTGCGTTGCCTATCGGTCTGCCGTTGTTCGGCCATCATTCTTTCGGGGCGCATGGAGGGCACTGTGTCGGGCGGGCCCCTACTGCTCCTTGGGCTCCCCCTGCGGCAACGGCGGCAACGACGGGGGTGGCAGCACCTCCAGCTCGGGGGGGTTGGGCGCTGTGTCCGGGCCGATCAGGTCCACGGCGGTGCGTTGCACCACCAGCCGGAAGCGAAGGGGGGCCTGGCTCTGGTTGATGAAGTCCTGCACGGCGGCCACCTGCTTGGACGTGGGCAGCGTCGGATCGGTCACCCGCACCCGGGCCCGGATCAGAGGCGGATTCTTCTGCCAGTCGATGGAGATCCCCACCAGATCGATGGCGGGATCCCCGCCGAGGGTGATGGTGCCGCTGCGCAAACGCTGCTCGATCACAGCCTCCAGCTGCTGAGCCTTCGTCTCCTGGCGGGAGCGGTTCACCAGGCGAAAGAAGCTGCTGCCGAGCGGAATCAGCAACAGGGCGGTGAGGGCCACACTGGTGAGGCCGAGCCGGCTGTGGAGCAGGCGGCGCCGGTACACCCGCTCGAGCGTTCCCAGGGCCGCCATCGCCCCCACCATGATCCCCAGCAGGTTGGTGGCGAACAGCAGCAACGCCCCATAGGCCTGAACCCAGTGGGAGGAGGCCAGCAGGATCCCCACCACACACATCGGCGGCACCAGGGCCACGGCGATCGCCAGGCCGGCCAGGGCTGAGATGGCGTCTTTCCTCAACTTGGCGTACATCGCCACCGCACCGGCCACCAGGGCCACCCCCAGATCCAGCAGGTTGGGGCTGGTGCGAGCCATCACCTCGCTGCCGAAGCTCGGTAAGGCCACCAGGTGGCCCACCGCCATCGCCAGCAGCACGCAGATGACCACCCCCAGCATCAGGGTGCGCAGGGCTCGCAGGAACATCGGCAACCGCCCCCGCAGGATCTCGAACGCCATCGCCTGCAGCGGCAGGATCCAGGGGGCCACCACCATGGCGCCGATCACCACTCCGGTGCTGTTGGCCAGCAGGCCCAGGGTGGCGATCAGGGTGGCCCCCACCGTGAGCACGACGAACACCTGGCTGAAGCTGGCCTCGTGCTCGAACTCCAGGCGCAGGGCGTCGAGCCGGCGGTCCTCGGGCCGGCTGTCCCCGGGCCCGGCGGGGCTAATGGTCATCGCAGGGTCAGGAGGGAAGTCGTCACGCCAATGGTGCCATCAGCCGCCGTGCAGTCCCGGCGCCTGCCCAACGCCGGAGTAGCAAGGAGAGGTACCAACCACCACAAGGCAGCTCCGATGTCCAAAGCTCAACTGAGTGCCTTTCTGATTGAAGTGGAAGGCGATGCGGCGCTGCGCCAGCGGGTGGATGCCGCCGTCGATGCCAGCGCCGTGGCCGCCATTGCCCTGGAGAGGGGTCATGTGTTCTCCGCCGCCACTCTCAGCCGCCACCAGCGCGGCTGAGGCTCAGGCCTGAGCCAGGCTCAGGCGGAGCGCATCGAGCCGTCGGGCATTCACGCCCAGGTCGGAATCTCCCAGGCGGGATTCCGAGCGCGCCTGAAGGCTGGAACTGGAGTCATCCAGCGCCAGTTCCAGATCGTCGACAAAGCCGAACAGCTGGCTTTCGGCGGTGGCATGCAGATAGCTGAGCTGGGGGACATCAACCCTGGTTTCGATCCGCACCCCTGGCGTGGCCTCAAGCTCCAGCGCCAGCTGCTGGAGTGCCTCTGCTGGATCGGCCAGTGGCCAGTCCTGGCGAGCGCAGTGGGCCGGGCTGGGGCAGGGCCTCAGCCGTCCATCGTGCAGGCCGAGATCCGCGGGCGGCGCACCGGAAAAATGAAGCAGGGAGGCCTGGGCAGTGCCGGGGTGGCCCAGCAGCAACAGACAAGCCAGCAGCTGGGCTCCCAGCAGCGACAGAAACCTCGGAAGGCGGGAGGTGACGGTTCTCATGCCGCGGCCGCCCAGCTGCCGTGCAGGCCGTGGGGCAGAGCCAGGGGCATGGGCAGCACCGCCTGCTCCGACAGGTCGGCGGCATTGAGGATCACCAGGTCGCTGGCGCAGCGCGCCCCGTTCCAGACCACACAGAGGATCCAGCCGTCGTCTTCGGCGGGTTGATCGGCTTCGGCCTCCAGCCGGGGACGCGGGACCATCACGGGCTCGCTCACGAAACCCCGGGGAGCAGCGCTCCAGAGGCGGCGCTCGCCGCTGATCAGATCGAGCTTCTCGATGGCCTGCAGGGGGGCATTGCCCCGCTCCTGCTCGGTGACCGCCATCCAGGCGTAGCGGGCCTCAAGACCCACCCGCCGGGGGTTGACCATGGCGAACTCGCAGCAGCGCTCCTCCAGCAGTTCGGTGCTCACCTCACCGCTGGCCAGATCGATGCGGCAGCGCTTGAGCTGGCCGATCGGCAGGGTGTCGAAATCGACGGCGCGGAAATCAACGCCAGGACCGATCGAGGGGAAATCGTCGTAGAAGATCGAATCCACCACCACCTGGCCGGCCGCACCGGCAGCAGGATCCTCGAAGGCATTGAGGTGGTGGAACACGAAGCCCTCAGGGGCGCTCACCTGCAGCGGCTCCCCTTCTCCGGAGCGGGGGATCAACCAGAACTGACCGCTCTCGCCTGGCTTGGAGCCCAGGCACTGGGCGGCACCCTTCCAGCCGAGCACGAAGCCGAGCGGGTTGAAGCTCATGGCGTTCTGCAGGAACACCGCCCAGTTCGGGGTGATGGCGAAATCGTGCAGGAAGGCGAAACCGTTGAAGCTGCGTTTCTGATCGGCCACCAGCTGGCCAGCAACGGCCCCGGGGCCGGCATCGAACTCCATCAGGCGGATGGTGCTGCGGGGGCCAGCCTTGACACCGAAGGTGACCATGCGCTCCTGGCCGTGGTGACCGGGATCGAAGCGCGGGTGGGCGCTGAAGGCCTCACCGTCTGCAAGCACCCCACCGAGGAGTTCGACACCCTCGGTTTCGAGGCTGGTGGGGTCGAGACTGTGAGGTGAACTGGCCTCCCACAGGGCCAGCAGCTTCTCGCCCAGCCGCACCACGTGGGTGTTGGCGATGTTCTTGAGGCGCAGGTCGAAGGCATTGGCGATCGGTCCGCCGGGCTTCTGGCTGCCGAAGACACCGCGGTACAGCACCTTGCCGGCCTTCTCCTCCGCCAGCCAGCCTTCCGTGCGCACGAAACGGTTGCTGAGGCAGGCCGCGCCGCCTTCAAAGCGCACCGCCGTGATCATGCCGTCGCCATCAAAGGGATGGTGCACCCAGCGGCCGCCGCGTTCCAGGCGCCCGGGACCGTTGCGGTAGAGGCTGCCGCTGAGCTCCGGCGGGATGCTGCCCCTGGAGGCGGCCAGGGGAACGGAGGTGAGTTCCGTGCTCACATTGCGGAAGGCAGTGGCCCAGTCGGCACGGTCGTAGGCGGGCAAGGAGGAAGCTGCGGCCTTGCCGGGTTCGGGTCGACTGGGGGCGATGGTCATCGCTCACTGGCGCGGTTGTGCCTCCATCATCACGTAACGGAGTGTGACGACGCGATTGCCGTCAGCCCAGGGCGCCCGCCTGCTCCAGCACGCCCTTGCTGCTGGGCACCTCGCCGGCGCGGCGCGGATCGATCTCCACCGCCTGGCGCAGGGCCCGGGCGAAGGCCTTGAAGCAGGCCTCCACGATGTGGTGGGAATTGAGGCCGTCGAGCTGGCGGATGTGCAGGGTGAGCCCGGAATTGTTCACCACCGCCACGAAGAACTCGCGCACCAGCTCGGTGTCGTAGGTGCCGATGCGCTGAGCCGGAATCGCCAGGCCATAGCTGAGGTGGGGGCGGCCGGAGCAGTCGAGCGCCACCTGCACCAGAGCCTCATCCAGGGGCGCGGTGAAGTGCCCGAAGCGGTGGATACCCTTGCGGCTGCCCAGGGCCTGGGCCAGGGCCTGACCCACGGCGATGCCCACGTCCTCGTTGGTGTGGTGATCATCGATATGGGTGTCACCCTCGGCGCTGATCTCCAGATCCAGCAGGCCGTGGCTGGCAAGCTGATGGAGCATGTGGTCGAGAAAGGGCACACCAGTGCCCACCCGGCAGCGGCCGCGGCCATCGAGGTCCAGCCGCACGCGCACGTCGGTTTCACCGGTGACACGGTGGACACGGCCGCTGCGGCCGCCCGGGCTGCCGGGATCGAGGTCCGGAAGGAGGGACACGGGGCAATGGGGCGGGAGTGTGCCAATCATGCCGAAGCCAAACGCCTGACTCGGTCCACAATCGCCAGCACCGATCCGACTGCTGCGTGAACAACTGTCCCCAGACGGTGCTCGCTGAATTGCGAGCGGGCCATCGGCGCTTCCTTGACGGTGAATCGCTCCATCCCCACAGCAGCCGCGAGCGCATGCTCGAGGTGGAGTCCGGCCAGCACCCCACCGCCGCGGTGCTGGGCTGCGCCGATTCCCGGGTGCCGGTGGAGCTGCTGTTCGACACGGGCTTCGGCGACCTGTTCGTGGTGCGCAACGCCGGCACCCTCTCCACCACTGCGGCGATCGCCTCGCTGGAGTACGCCGTGGCCCATCTGGGCGTGCCCGTGATCGTGGTGCTCGGCCATGAGCGCTGCGGCGCGGTGGAGGCGGCCCTGAACCCGGCGCTGACGCTCACTCCGAGCCTGGCCCAGGTGGTGGGGCAGCTGCGCATGGAGCTGCTCCACCTCGGCGGCCACAACGACCTGGAACAGGCCTCCCGCCATCACACCCTGAACGCGGCCCGCAACCTCGTCGACTCCAGCGTGCTGCTCACCGATCTGATGCGCGGCGGCCGCCTGCAGGTGGAGGCCGCCTTCTACAACCTGCACACCACCACCATCGACTGGATGGGATCGGTGATGCCGATGCGCTCGGAGGCCCTGATCACATCCCCGTGATGCAGTAGCCCGCATCCACGTAGATCACTTGCCCGGTGATGCCGGACGCCAGGGGGCTGGCCAGGAAGGCGGCTGTGGCCCCCACCTCGTCCTGGGTGACGGTGCGCTTGAGCGGAGCCTTCTCCTCGACGTTGTGGATCATCTCGAGAATGCCGCCGATGGCGCTGCTGGCCAGGGTGCGGATCGGACCGGCGCTGATGGCGTTCACCCGCACCTGCTTCTCCGGCCCAAGCTCAGCGGCCAGATAGCGCACCGAAGCTTCCAGAGCCGCCTTGGCCACACCCATCACGTTGTAGTTGGGGATCGCGCGCTCGGCGCCCAGATAGCTGAGGGTGATCACGCTGGCGCCCTCACTGAACAGGGGCTTGGCGTGACGGCAGAGGGGGGCCAGGGAATAGGCGCTCACCTCCAGAGCCCGGGCGAAACCCTCGGGGCTGATGTCGGAGTAGTGGCCGATCAGTTCGTCCTTGCCGGCGAAGGCGAGGCAGTGCACGAGCACATCGATCGAGCCCCACTGCTCCTTCACCCGCTCGAACACCGCCTCGATCTGGGCAGGGTCCTGCACGTTGAGCGGCTCGAACAGGGTGGGGTTCAGCGGCGCGGTGAGTTCACGCACCTTGCCCTCGAAGCGGCCCTTCTCATCGGGCAGGTAGGTGACCCCCAGCTCAGCCCCGGCCGCGGCCAGCTGCTGAGCGATGCCCCAGGCGATCGAGCGGTTATTGGCGATGCCCGTGACGAGAGCTTTCTTGCCGCGCAGATCGAGGAGCATGGGGGAGGCGCCGAGTGCCGGCCAGGAACAGTGGGGGGATTCTCCTCCACCGCTTCCGGCGACACCCGGCCGCACCCTCGGCCAGCGATGACGTCCAGCGCACCCCACTCAGACCCGGCACCGCCCCTGCAGGCCAGCCGCGGCGATCTGCCGCGCCAGTTCCCAGGCCGCGCGGCCATGGTGCGGGAGCTGGCGGCCCGCTTTCCCCGGGCCGGCGGCGGCGCCAGCCCGATCCGGGGGGGCTCACAGCCAGCGCTGGAGGCGCTGGAGACCATCGATCCACTGCGCTATGCCACCAGCCGCAACCACCTCGATGGCGCGGTCAGCGGCCTTTCCCCCTACATCCGCCACGGGGTTCTGAGCCTGGCCCAGGTGCGCGATGTGGTCCAGCAACGCATGGCCAGGGGCCCAGGGCCGGTGAGCGAGAAGCTGCTGCAGGAGCTGGCCTGGCGTGACTACTGGCAGCGGCTCTGGATCCGCCTGGGCGATGGCGTCTGGGAGAACCTGGAGCCGCTCAAGACCGGCCACCCCGAAGCGGCCTACGCCGAGGAGCTGCCGGCCGACATCGACGAGGGCCGCACCGGCCTGGCCTGCATCGATGCCTTCGCGCGCCAGCTGACCGACACCGGCTGGCTGCACAACCACGCCCGGATGTGGCTGGCCGCCTTCGTGGTGCACTGGCGGCGGGTGCGCTGGCAGGCGGGGGCCCGCTGGTTCCTGCGCCACCTGCTCGATGGCGATCCCGCCAGCAACAACCTGAGCTGGCAGTGGGTGGCCAGCAGCTTCAGCGCCAGGCCCTACCTGTTCAACCGCGCCAACCTGGAGCGCTTCGGCGCGGGTCGCCACTGCCCAGGCTGCCCGGCGGCAGAGGACTGCCCCTTCGAGGCCAGCTACGAGGATCTGCAGACCCGCCTGTTCTCCGCACCGCAGGGGGGCGGGCAGGCCAGCGGCGGACAGGCCAAGGGCGAGGCGGTCTGAGCATGGACTGTCCGGTTCTCTGGATCCACGCCGAGGCCCTGGGTCCGGCCAATCCCGCCCTGCTGGCCCATCCGGGCCGGCCGGCCGTGTTCGTCTTCGAGCCGAGGCTTCTGGAGGGCGCCGCCGGGCCAATCAGCCTCAAGCGGATCGTGTTCCTCTACGAGTGCCTGCTGGAGCTGCCGGTCACGATCCGCCAGGGCGATGGGGCCGAGGAGGTGCTGGCCTTCGCCGCCCGGCACCGGGCCGATGGAGTGGTGACCAGCGCCTGGGTGGACCCGCATCTGGGGGACATCGCCACCGGCGTGGCCGCCGCCCTGCCCCTGCAGGTGCTGGAGCCCGAACCCTTCGTGGTCCTGCCCCAGCCGGTGGATCTGCGCCGCTTCAGCCGCTACTGGCGATCGGCCGGGCCCCGGCTACGGCCGGATCCCCCTGCACCGGAGACGCCCAGGTGATCGATCGCGGCGCCCCAGGCGAGCCGCTACGGCTCGTCCTCCTGCTCACGGATCGTTTCGGGATCGGTGAGCAGATCCTTCTCCTCCAGCATCGGCAGCTTCTCCACCTTCACCTGGGAGGGATTCAGGGGCGGTTCGATCCACTCCCAGGTGCTGCGCGGGGCGCGGCTGAGGCAGAGGGCCTCCAGCTCCCTGCGCAGGGCGCGGCGCACGTCGCGGCGGGCGACGGCGGCGAAGAACTCCTCGCGGCTGGCCAGACCGGAGCTGAAGGGGTGGCTGCCGTTGCCGTTGAACAGCCGCGCCGGATCCGGCAGCCAGCGCGGACGGCAGACACCCTGGCGGCGGGTGTCGGTTTCGAGCCAGATGTGCAGCCCGTAACCATCGGGCTGGCTCACCACCGCCAGGCCGTCGTGGGGCTGCTGCCGCTGCAGGGGGAAGAGGCGCCAGGTGGGGCGGCGGTCGGCGGGGACACAGCCGGCCACCGCGACCAGAGCCCCCAGGGCGAACAGCGCCACCAGGGTTGATGCCGGGCGGTGGGGTGGCCGGGCCAAGGGGTGGTTGCGGGTGGGGGGATCCTGCCCCGGGCACGCAGCGGCCGTGGGAGCGACAATCACTTCTGCGATCACTGCAGCGAAGATCGGTCCATGGCACTGACTCCCTCGACGATGCTGCCGCTGGACCATCCCCTGCCCGCATTCGCGCTGGAAACCCTCGACGGGGAGGTGGCGAGCAGCACCGGGCTGGCGCCGCGGCCAGTGCTGGTGCTGTTCCTCTGCGCCCACTGCCCCTTCGTGAAGCACATCGAGGCGGAACTGACCCGGATCGATCGCGACTATGGCGATCGGGTCACGATCCTGGCGATCGCCAGCAACAGCCTGATCACCCACCCCCAGGACGGGCCAGAGCAGCTGGCGGAGCAGCGCCGCCGCTGCGGCTGGAGCTTCCCCTACCTGCTCGACCCGGACCAGAGCGCAGCCAAGGCGTTCCAGGCGGCCTGCACTCCGGATCTGTTTTTGTTCGATGCGGAGCAGCGCCTGGTGTACCGCGGCCAGCTCGATGACAGCCGCCCGGGCGGCACCCGGCCAGCGGATGGCGCCGACCTGCGATCGGCCCTTGATTCCCTGCTGGCGGGGCGGCCGCCCAGCACCCGGCAAAAGCCTGCAATCGGTTGCAACATCAAGTGGCACCCGGGCCTGGAGCCGGCCTGGGCCTGACCCTGGGAGGGGCTTAAGGTTGCTGCCATGCAGGTGCCCCCCTTCGATCTCACCGAGCAGCTTCATCAACTCGGTGAAGCCCTCGAAGACGCCGTTCTGCAGGTGTTGCGCAGCGGGCAATACATCGGGGGGGCCACGATTGCCCGGTTCGAGCAACAGTTCGCCGAGGCCGTGGGCACCCCCCACGCCATCGGCTGCAACAGCGGCACCGACGCCCTGGTGCTGGCCCTGAGGGGTCTGGGCATCGGTGAAGGCGATGAGGTGATCACCAGCTCCTTCAGCTTCTTCGCCACCGCTGAAGCGATCAGCGCCGTGGGTGCCACGCCCGTGTTCGTGGATGTGGAGGAGTCCACCTATCTGATCGATCTCGAGCGGGTCGAGGCGGCGATCACGCCCGCCACCAAGGCCCTGATGCCGGTGCACCTGTTCGGGCGGCCGGTGGACATGGAGCGGCTGGGGGCGATCGCCGCCGCCCGCGGCCTGCTGGTGATCGAAGACTGTGCCCAGGCCACCGGCGCCAGCTGGGCCGGGCGGCCGGTGGGCAGCTGGGGCGATGCGGGCTGCTTCAGCTTCTTCCCCACCAAGAACCTCGGCGGCGCCGGGGACGGCGGTGCGGTCACCTGCCGGGATCCTGCGCTGGCCGCCCGCATCCGCGAGCTGGCGGTGCACGGCATGCCGCGCCGCTACCTGCACACCTCGCTTGGTTACAACAGCCGCCTCGACGCGATGCAGGCGGCGGTGCTCTCCGTGAAGCTGCCCCACCTGCCGGAGTGGGTGGAGAGGCGGCGGCAACTGGCGAGCACCTACCGCAGCGAGCTGGCTGATCTGCAGGGGCTGATGCTGCCGGCGGCGGGGCCCAGCGGCCACAGCTGGAACCAGTTCGTGGTGCGCATCCCCCGCTGCCCGTCGGCCCAGGCTGGCTGCGGGGGCGGCTGCGTGCCCTCCAGCGACAGCGCCACCTATGGACTGCCGGAGAGCTGCTGCCGCGACTGGCTGAAGCAGGCCCTGGCCGAGGCCGGCGTGAACACGATCATCTATTACCCGATCCCGATCCACCGCCAGCCGGCCTACGCGGAGCTGGGCTATGGCCCCGGAAGCCTGCCGATCACCGAGCGGCTGACGGCCGAGGTGCTGAGCCTGCCGATTTTCCCGGAACTGAGCGCCGCCCAGCAGGACACCGTGACCGCCGTGATCCGGCAGCTGGTGGCTCAGCCCCTCACCCTCGCCTCCTGAGGCGCAGCCACCGAGGCCGCGTGGATGGCCTTGAAGCGTGCCTGCTGCACCTTGTGATCCACGATCGGGCCCGGATATCCCCGGCGCTCCAGGGGCGCGATCTCACCACGGATCAGATCGGCCGTGGCCACATGCGAGAGCTCGGGCAACCAGCGACGGATGTAGGTGGCCTCGGGATCGAAGCGGGCTGCCTGGGTGTAGGGGTTGAAGATGCGCAGGGGTTTGGGGTCCATGCCGCTGCTGGCGCTCCACTGCCAGCCGCCGTTGTTGGCCGCCAGATCGCCGTCCACCAGCAGTCGCATGAACTGGCGTTCACCCCAGCGCCAGTCAACGATCAGATCCTTCACCAGGAAGGAGGCCACGATCATGCGGCAGCGGTTGTGCATCCAGCCGGAGTCCCTGAGCTGGCGCATGGCGGCATCCACGATCGGTACGCCGGTGAGGCCATCGCACCAGGCGGTGAAACGGACCTCGTCGTTCTCCCAGGGGAAGCGGCGCCACTGGGGGCGGTAGGGACCCTCGGCCAGTTCGGGGAAATGGAACAGGGCCTGCTGGTAGAACTCGCGCCAGGCCAGTTCCTGCTCCCAGACCGTGATCGCCTGGTGTTCCTCCTCGCTGCGGGCTCGCGGGCGCTGCTCCTGGGCGGCGGCCCAGGCCTGGCGGGGGCTGAGGGTGCCGAACCTGAGCGCCGCACTCAGACCTGAGGTGCCCTGCTCCGCCGGCAGGTTGCGGCCCGGTTCATAGCCCAGGAGGGGTCCGTCGGCGAAGGCGGCCAGCTGGGCGACGGCGGCGGCCTCCCCGGGGCGGCAGGGGCAGAGATCGGCGCCCGCGAAGGGTGCGCCGGGCAGTCCATCCCCGGGGGTGGGCACCGTCTCCAGCAAGCTCAGCCGATCCCAGAGCCGGCGGCGCCCGGCGGGCAGGGCCGCGGGGTCGAGATCGAGAAGGGCCTCAGGAGCGGCGACGGGAGCGCAGGCCTCGGGGCCGGCCTGCTCGATCCGCCGGCGCCAGGAGCGGAAGAAGGGGCCATAGACCCGGTAAGGATCGCCGGCGCCGGTGGCCAGGCCATCCGGGGGCACCAGCAGCTGGTCCCAGCCGGCCAGCACCTTGCAGCCACCGGCGCGCAGGGCCTCGGCAACGCGGCGGTCGCGGGCACGGCCATAGGGCTCCACATCGCGGTTCCAGGCGACCACCTCAGCGCCGCTGGCCTCGGCCAGCTGCGGCAGGACCACAGCCGGATCCCCGCGCAGCAGCAGCAGCCTGGAGCCGGCCTCCCGCCAGCGGCTCTGCAGCTCCCGCAGGCTCTCGCCCAGGAACCAGAGCCGGGCCGGAGAGAGATCGGGGGCCTCCAGCAGGGCCGGATCGAAGACGAAGACGCCGGTGACGGCGGCGGTGGCACGGCCGGCGGCGGCCAGGCCCAGGTTGTCGGCCAGGCGCAGATCGCGGCGGTGCCAGAACACCCAGCGCGGCGGGCTCATCCGAGGCCCAGCAGCTGACGGGCCCGGAACCAGGCGGTGACGCTCTTGCCATCGAGAGCCTCATCGCCGCTGGCCAGGGCGGCATCGAGGGCGTCGGGCGCCAGCAGCAGCACGTCCAGGTCCTCGTCGTCGTCGCCCGCGGGACGGTCGCTGAGGGGGGTGAGATCCCGGGCCAGGAACAGGTGGATCACCTCATCGGAATAGCCGGGGCAGGGCAGCATCAGACCGAGTGAATCCCAGCGGCTGGCGCTGTAGCCCGCCTCCTCCCCCAGCTCCCGCTGCATCGACTCCAGGGGATCCTCGCCGTCCTCCAGGGTGCCGGCGGGGAACTCGAGGATGCGCCGCTCCACCGCGAACCGGTACTGGCGCAGCAGCACCACGCTCCCGTCGGCCAGCACCGGCACCGCCAGGGAAGCGCCGGGATGACGAATGATCCCGTAGGTGCCCTCCACACCCATCGGCAGCATCACCCGGTTGAGCTCGAAGCGAAGCTTGCGGGCCTCGAGGACCGCCGTGGTTTCCAGGTGGGTGGAGGGCTCTGGCGGTGGCAGGGGAGCCATGGAAGGGGCTGGAGCAGGCCCACCAGTGTGACCGCCGGCCGCGGCCGGCGCGGTTCGGAGCGCGCGGTTCAGACCGTCTCGGGCCAGCCCTCCCGGGCGGGCAGGGGCAGCGGTGGCGGTTCGGCACCAGGGCGGCTCAGCAGCTCAGCCAGCAGGGCGGCGGCGGTCTGGTGGCCACCGGGCAGCACCAGCTGCGCCTCGATCGCCGCCAGGGGGCCGATCACGAAGGCGCGCTGGCGCAGGCGCGGATGGGGCAGTTCCAGCTGGGGCCCGCTGCAGCGGGCCTCTCCACACCAGAGGAGGTCGAGATCGAGGCTGCGGGGGCCCCAGGGCTCCAGACGCTGGCGACCGAAGCGCGCCTCCAGAGCCTGGAGACGCCCCAGCAGGGCCGCAGGATCCGCCCAGGGCCCGGAGCTCACAGCCACTGCCGCCTCCGCCGGCCCCTGACGTTCAACCAGGAGGACGGCGTTGATGAACGGAGGCTGGCCGGGGGGACCACCCACAGGCGCCGTGCGAAACAGAGGTGACCAGCGCAGCCGCAGCCCGATGCCGGACCACTCCTGGAGCTCCTTGATCAACAAGGGCCGCAGCGCGGCCAGGGTGCGGGCGGGATCGCCGAGGTTGGCCCCGAGCGCCAGCGCCAGGCTGGCCTGGAAGGACGGCGAACTACGGCAGGAAGCCAAGATCCTCGAACCGGGGCACCAGCCAGGAGGGGATGCCGTCCTGCGCCCAGACCCAGAAATCGCCGCGGCCCAGGTACACCGAATGGCCGGAGCGGTAGGCCTGGGCCAGGGTGGCCAGAGGCAGCTGCTCCAGCGCGTCTTCCCGGCTCACTCGCCTGCTGCGGGCTGCTAGGGAGACCCTGGGGGCCATGGCACCTGTGCTGAGGAGGGGTCCGCCAGCGTATCGGCGCCTGGAGTGTTCTGCACAGCCCGGCCCGATCGCCGGCGGGCTCAGCTCTTCCGGGCGCAGAAGGCCAACCATTGGGGTGGGCCGCCGGTCCCTGCGGCGTGGCCCGGCAGCTCATAAACCTGGAAGCGATCCGGGGCGAAGCCGGCCTCGAGGGCATAGGACGCGAAGGCGTGATCAGGGGAGGACGCCAGATAGGGCTCCGAGTTCACCCAGACCTCCGTGTCGCGGAAGTAACGGGCGGCCGGGGTCGACGGGCGAAGGAAGCGGGCGCTGTCGAGATGCACCATCAACCCCTCCGGCCTGAGCAGGCGATGGCCTTCGGCGAACAGGCGCCGCCTGGCGGCAGCCGGGATCTCGTGCAGCAGAATGTGGCTCACGATCAGATCGAAGCTGCCGTCCCCGAAGCCGGTGCGTTCGGCATCCTGCTGGGCGAAGTGAACCGCGTGGTGGAGCAGCCGCGCCCGCGCACTGGCGTAGCGCAGCAGGGAGGCCCCCAGATCGATCCCCCACACCTGGGCCTCGGGAAAGGCCGCCGCATAGGGCAGGGTGCTGTGGCCCGCCCCGCAGCCCAGGTCGAGGATCCGCCTCGGCCGCAGGCCGGCGTGATGGCGGGCCAGCACCTGCTCGATCACGGTCCTGCCGGGGGCATCGTTGAGGGGACCGAACCAGCCCTGGCCGTAAAGGAACACGCCATGGTCGTAGAGGGCACCGGTGGCGACACCGTCTTCCTCCGGTTCGTTGAGGTAGCCCCCCGGCATGCGGTGGATGTCGGCCTTGAGCTGGTGGGAGGGGATGGCCAGATCGGCCGTCAGCTGCAGGCTGCCCGGTCCCCGGCGCTGGCTGTGGGCCACCGCCTCCAGGCGCTGGCGGTCGCCCGCGATCGCTGCCTTGACCGTGGCCCAGAGCTGGTCCTGCAGGGCGGCGCGCCGCTGATGGGCCGCCTGGATCCTCGGGCAGGCATCGAGCTGCCTGCGCAGATCGGGCCAGCGCCGCCGCAGCTCCGGAGCCGGCAGGGACGCCTCGCCGAGGACCTCGCCGAGGCGCCGCTGGAGAAGCTGCTGAAAGGAGGCGCGAAACGTCGTCGAGGCCTCCATCAGAGCCTGTTCATGCTCCGGGGCCCTGGCCCTGGGGATCAGCGGATGGCGGTGCTGCCGGACGGCCATCACCTGAGGCGCTCCGGCCAGACCAGGGTGATCGCCAGGCTCACCAGGATGCCGAGGCTGACATCGACGAAGCGGAACCAGGCCAGGCCCCAGACAGGTGCGGTGTGGGGCACGAGGCTGACGATGGTGAGGGCGATGCCCCCGAAGCGGTAGGCGCTCTGGTGCAGGCGCAGCAGGCCGCAGGCCAGCCCCAGCAGCAGAATGGCGGCCACGTAGGCCGGGAGCCCGGCGGGCAGCCACTGCACCTGAGCGGCGCCGAACACCACACCCAGGGCTGTGCCCAGCAGCCGGCGGCGTGAGATCAGCCAGGAGTCGACCAGGGTCGACTGGGTGACGATGATCGTGGTGATCGGTGCCCAGTAGGGAACCGAAAGGCCGAGACCGCTGGCCAGGCCCATCGACACCCCAGCCGCGAGGGCCGTGCGCAGGGCATGCAGGCTCCAGAGCCGCCAGCCCAGCTCACGGGGATCGCGCTCGCGCAGCTGCGGGGATCTGGAGTCAGCCAAGCCGCTGCACCAGCGCCGCCGCTGCCTCCTCACCACTGCGCACGGCGCCGTCGAAGAAACCGGGCCAGCGCTCGGCCACCTCGGTGCCGGCCCAGAACACCCGACCGTGGGGCCGGCGCATGGCCTCACCGCAGCGGGTCCACAGCCCCGGGGGCATCCAGCCGGCATAGGCGCCACCCACGAACGGCACCGACGGCCAGTCCTTCTCCACATAGGCCAGAGGCTCGAGGGCCTGGGGTCCCAGGTAGGCGGCCAGATCAGCCAGCACCGCCTGCCTGCGCCCGGCGTCGCCCAGGGCGGCCCAACGCTGGTGACGGTGCCCCACCACGAAGGCGGCCAGGACGCCACAGCCGTTCTCGGGATCGGAACTGTCGGCGCAGAGCTCCACGGCGGGCCGATCACCGATGGCGATCCCCGAAAGCCCCTGCTGGCGCCACCAGGGGCTTGGGTACGCCACCAGCACTTTGGCGCAGGCACCCATCGCCATCTCCTGGTTCAGCTGCTGGCGGTCGGCGGGCAGCGCCGGCATGAAGCGCAGATGGGCCACCTGCGCCGGCGGCATGGCCACGATCACGGCCCGGCAGGGATAGGTGGCCAGATCGGTGTGCACCTGCACAGGGTGCCCGGCCTCAGGGGACACCTGCTCAATGGCCCGCACCGGCTCGCCCAGCCGCAGCACCCCTTCCCCCAGTTCGTCGCTCAGCAGGGCCGGCAGCTGGCCGGCACCGCCATGGAGCAGGAACTCCTCCGGGTGCTCGCCCTGGGGGGCGGTGCGCTGACCCCAGAGGACGTGCAGCAGCGAGACCTGCTCCGGCTCAGCGGGGCCCAGAAAGCCGACGGCGCGGCAGAAGTAGGCGAAATACCACGCGGCGAAGGGCGTGTGGGTGTGCTCCTCGATCCAGTCCTGGAAGCTCCGGCGATCGAGCTCGGCGGCGGAGGGATGGTGGTGGGGGTGGTCTTCCGGCAGCTGAGCCACCAGCGCCTGGAACTGCTCCAGGGCGGCCATGGCGTCATCCCAGTCGGCACTGGGCACGGCGGGTGGCTGTCCCTCGGGGAAGCCCTGGAAGAAGCCGGCGAAGGTGCAGCGGCTCCCGCCGAACACCAGCACCGTGTCGCCGGAATGGGGGGACTCGAAACGGCGGATGCCGTGGCGATCGAGGAGGTCCAGCATGCGGGTCTGGCTGGGGCCGACCCACTGGCCGCCCAGGTCGATCCAGGGCTGGCGGCCGCCCTCCAGCTGCAGACGCTCACCGGCCATCCGCCCCCCCACCGTGGCGGCCGCCTCGATCAGCCGCACCGAGCGGCCCGCTGCCTGCAGGGCGCGGGCCGCCACCAGGCCGGAGAGTCCGGCTCCCACCACCACGGCGTCAACGGCTTCGGCGGCAGGGAGACTCATCCGGCAAGCATCGCAAGCGGCCAGAGGTGTGGCCTCAACGATGGCCGGGCCAAGGCCTGGCCGGGATCATTGAACCGGAATCTGGACCGGTTCCTCGTTCGGGCGGGGGCCCTTGCGGGGCAGGGACACCGTCAGCTGGCCATCGTTGGCCGTGGCGGTCATCGCTGCCGCATCGGCATCGTCGGGAAGGTGAAAACTGCGGCTGAAGCTGCCGTAGACCCGCTCGAGTCGGTGCATGCGCTCCGTCTCCTCCTTCTGCTCCTGGCGGCGCTCACCCTGAATGGTGAGGACACCGTCGAGGAGGGTGACCTTCAGGTCCTCCTTGCGGACTCCAGGGATGTCGGCCCGCACTTCATAGCCCGTGTCGGATTCGGAGATGTCCACGCGCGGGTGCCAGTCGTGCAGGGGGCCGTTCGCCAAGGCGGAACTGCTGCGGCCGAACGGCCAGGGCAGCCCGAGGGTATAGCGGTCGAACAGATCTTCGACATCCTTGAGCGATTCGCGTTTCAAGAGCGCCATGGTGCGACCTCCTGGGTGACAAGGTGATGAGGATGGGGTCCACGCCGGTACGGCCGGGCTGATTCCAGACTTCAGGATGGTGCTGGTACCGGCACCGCCTGAACCAGGGTCGGCGACAACCGCCGGGGCGTTCCCTCTTGTTCTGACTTTCGATCCGCCAGAAGCGCCTGAGAAGGTGCGGGAGACCGACCCTGTGCCTCAGGGCGTCAGGCCTGAGGGCTGAGGGCTGATCAATCCTCCCGAGAGTGTCGTCCATCCAGAGGATGTCGTCATCGGGCTGATCCTCTGCCTGAACATCTGACGGCACAATGGTCTGAACCCGCAGTGATGTGAACCCGGGGCGAATCGCCCTGCCAGTGGATAACTCAGAAGCCATCCAGCGCTGGCTCGAGCGGCAACGCCACGTGATACCTGGCCGTGGCATACTTCAACCTCCGACAACATCAGCCTGTGACGAACAAAAATGGCGCTGCCGGATCAGTGCTGGCTGGTGTTCTGGTCGTTCTGGCTGTCCTTGGCGGTCTGGCGCTGCTGGGCTGGCTCACCATCGTGATGCTCGATCTCAAGCACCTGAACACCTCAGGCTTCACCCTCCCCTGAACGGGCCATGTCGGCCTGGTCAGGCGGTCCACACCCGGAAGGAGTCCAGTATCGAGGGGCCGAAGCTGGTGGTGAGCGCCACATCGGCCGCATCCCGGCCGCGGGCGATCAGGATGCGCCCGATCCGCGGGGTGTTGTTGCGAGGGTCGAACACGTGCCAGCCATCGTCGAGGTAGGCCTCGAACCAGGCAGCGAAGTCCATGGCCGAGTGGGGCGGTGGCACGCCGATGTCGCTCAGGTAACCGGTGCAGTAGCGGGCCGGGATGTTCATGCAGCGGCAGAAGGCGATCGCGAGATGGGTGAAGTCGCGGCAGACACCCTCCTGGCTCTGATAGGTCGTCAGGGCTGATTTGGTGGAGCTGGTGCGGCTGTAGTCGAAGCGCACATGGCGGTGCACGAGGTCACAGATCGCCTGCACCCGTCCCCAGCCCGTGGGAGCCTCCGCGAACAACGACCAGGCCAGATCGGTGAGCAGATCGCTCTCGCAGTAGCGGCTGCTGAGCAGGAACAGGAGTGCCTCGTCCGGCAGTTCATCCACCGGTCGCTGCTGCAGCCCCGGCAGCACCGGATCGGGCCGGCCCGAATCCGCCACCAGACCGCTGGCCTGCAACAGCAGCACACCGGCCGGTGCCACCAGTCTCTGGCAGTGGTTGCCGAAGGAATCCACGTAGGAGCGCAGCGGTACCTCGGGGGTCGTCTGCAGCGTGTCGGGCTCGAGCAGATCAGCCGCCCGGCTGGCATGCACGCCGAGGGTCACGATCAGCGGCGTCGGCTGCGGGCAGCGGAGTGCCAGATCGAACCCCACGCGGATCGTGACCGCACCAGACGGGATCGGGGCGGGGTTGTTCTGTGAGTCCATGCTTCAGCCTAGGGACGATCTATCGCCCTACAGCGGCGGGAATCCCTCCGCCAGGGAGGTTTCCAGCACGGCGGCGAGGCGCTCGGCCCACTCCTGCTGCCCCGCCGCCGTGGCCAGCAGGTCCTGGCGGACCTCCAGCTCCACGTGGGGAATCCGCCGCTGCTCGCCGTGCACCACCAGCGTGTGGTCGCTGGCGTCACTGACGGCGTAGGGCTCGTTGTCGCCCACCTGCAGGCCAGGGTCCCGCCTGAGTTCCCGCAGCAGCCGCCGGGCCAGGCGCCCGTCACGGCCATGCAGCACACCCACGTGCCAGGGACGCTCCTGGCCGCTGTGCACCGGCGTGAAACTGTGCAGAGCCACCAGCACACTGGGCCGGCCGCGGCGGGAGCGCCCATCGAGCTCAGCGGCGATGCGGCGGTGGTAGGGATCGAAGAGCGCGCTCCGCCGTTGCTCACGCTCGGCGATGGAGAGTGCATCGTTGGCAGGGATCCGTGTGTGCTCGCTGAGGCTCACGATCGAGTCCGGCGCCCAGGGCGGACGGTTCACGTCGATCACCAGCCGTGAGTAGTTGTGCAGGATCAGGAAGGCGTCCAGCCGGGCCGCCAGGCGCTCGCCCAGCCCTGCCACCCCCAGATCCCAGGCCACATGGGTATCGAGCACCCTGGGGCCGAGCTGAAGACCGGCCAGCCGGCCGGGGATGGCACGGCCGGCGTGGTCGGCGGTGAGCAGCACGGCGGAGCGGCCGCCGGAGCCGGCGATGCGGAACACGTCCGGATCACCGGCTCCCAGCAGGGGATCCGGAAGCGGCATGACAGTCAGATGGGGGGCGTGAAGTCAACAGGGTGCGATGCAGGCCCAACGGCACCGGCAATTTCCAGGATCTGGGAATCACCGCCCGATCGCTTCCCTCCGTCGAGCACTCTCCGGAGGGATTCATCAACGGATCTGCTCAGAACTTACGCAGTTCCCTGCGTATTTTGAGGGGATGCTGGCCGGCCTGCTGCTGGTTGAAGTACACGATCGACGCGGCGGCCAGTACCAGAGCGATGAAGGCCACGATGCCCCAGGAGATGGTCGGCCGGCCCTCGGGAGGGCCGCCGGCTCGCCTGGGCGCAGCGCGGCGGCGCCGTGCTGATGGCCTCTCGAACCGTCCCATCGATGATCCTCACTCACTGATCCCGGCCCCGATCGATGGGGAGGGGTGAAAGGATGCCCAGCATCGCCGCAGCCGGCCTGCCATGGACGTTCCAGCCCTTCTGCTCGCGGCCGGTGGCCACCAGCTCGAAGCGGCCGAGACGCTGATCCAGGCGGGCCGGTTCGCGGTGATCCTGTTCGCCGCCAGGGCCCTGGCCGAGCTGATGGTGCGGTTGCGCCTGCCGGCCATCCTCGGGGAACTGGTGGCGGGTGTGCTGATCGGCGTCTCGGGGCTTCATCTGATCCTGGCCCCGGAGCTGGCCGGGGAACTCAACTCCTTCGCCCAGGACGCCATCGCCGGGCTGGCCCACGTGGGGCCCGAGCAGGTGCGGGAGATCTATGACCACAGCTTCACCAATCTGCAGGCCGTGGGGAAGATCGGTCTCTTCGCCCTGCTCTTTCTCACCGGTCTGGAGAGCGAACTGGATGAACTGATGGCGGTGGGGGTGCAGGCGATCACGGTGGCGCTCACCGGGGTGGTGCTTCCCTTCACCCTGGGCACCTTCGGCTTGCATGCCCTCTTCGGCGTGCCCCTGCTGCCGGCGATCTTCGCCGGTGCGGCGATGACGGCCACCAGCATCGGCATCACGGCCAGCGTGCTGGGGGAGCTGAAGTTCCTGCGCACCCGTGATGGGCAGACGGTGATCGGTGCCGCCGTGCTCGATGACATCCTCGGCATCGTGATCCTGGCCGTGGTGGTGGCGCTGGCGGGCGGCGAAGGCTTCGCCGTCGCGCCGATCCTGAAGCTGATCGCGGCGGCGGCGGTGTTCGTGATGGTGGCGCTGTTCCTGAGCCGCACAGCCGCCCCCTCCTTCGACTGGCTGCTGGATCGTCTGCGCGCTCCCGGTGAGGTGGTGGTGGCGGCCTTCCTGGTGCTGTCTGTGGCCTGTTTCACGGCACAGGCATTCGGTCTGGAGGCGGCCCTCGGGGCCTTCGCCGGTGGCCTGATCCTGAGCTCCTCGCGGCACCGGCACGCGATCGAGGAGGCGGTGAAGCCCCTGGTGGCGCTGTTCGCCACCGTGTTCTTCGTGCTGATCGGCAGCGGCCTCGACCTGGCCGTGCTCAATCCCTTCGACGCCGCCAATCACGAGGGGCTGGTGATGGCCGGCTTCCTGCTGGTGGCGGCCGTGGTCAGCAAGGTGGCGGCCGGCTGGAGCTATCTGAGCGAAGAGCCCACCAATCGGCTGGCGGTGGGGCTGGGAATGATGCCCCGCGGCGAGGTGGGTTTGATCTTTCTCGGCCTGGGCACCCAGACCGGTGTGCTGGGGTCCTCGCTGGAGGCGGCGATCCTGCTGATGGTGATGGGCACCACCTTTCTGGCTCCGGTGCTGCTGCGCCTGGTGCTGGCGGATCCTGGTGCTGCCGGTGAGGCCGTGGCGTCGGTGGACGTGTCCCCCTGAAACCGGGTCAGTCCTTCTTTTCCAGGCGCAGTGGAGGTGGCAGAGGGCGTGGGCGAGGACATCATTCATACCCGCCTGCAGCGCGGCAGCCTGATCTTCAGCGGAGGTGAAGTGGGCGATGGAATCCGGCCGCCAGAATCGAGAATCCGGCACTTCCGAGCAGCCCCAGACGGAATCAATCGGGTTCTGGATGTAATGAGGTGCTGTTGATCGTGAAGCGAAGCCCGTCCGGCGTGTTGATCAACACATAGGCGGCATGGATCTCCGGCACGAGCCGGCACAGCCTCACCAGTGGTGCACTGGCACGGCGGCAGTCCGAATCACCCGTCTGCTCGGGTCTGGTGATCGTGGCCACAAGGTCTGGATCCATCTGGCTGGCGGCGATGCTCACCAGATGGGGCAGGCTTTCGCGCACCTCCTGGCGCAGCAGCCTGGTGGCACCCCCACCCAACGCGCCTGCGCTGGGGGAAGAGGTTTTGTGCCATGAGGAGATGTGAACCCCGGCCTGCCTCCTTCAAAGCCTTTCCCTACGTTTGAGCTGGTGATCAGGCCCTCCATGCGCGCGAATGTGGCTCCCCGCGAAGCAGCCCGCCTGGAGGCTCTGAAGAACTACCGCATCCTCGATACGGATTCCGAATCGTCGTACGACGCCATCACTTATCTGGCCGCCCAGCTATGCGATGTGCCGATCGCCCTGATCAGCCTTGTGGATAAGGATCGTCAGTGGTTCAAATCCAAGGTGGGCCTGGAGGTGAGCGAAACGAGCCGTGATGTGTCGTTCTGCGCGCACGCGATTCTCGGCGAGCAGACGCTGGTGGTGCGGGATGCCCGCGAGGATGAGCGCTTCCGCGATAACCCGTTGGTTTGCAATGAACCGAATATTGTGTTCTACGCGGGGGTGCCGCTGAGCACACCGGAAGGGGAAAAGATCGGCACCCTTTGCGTGATCGACCGCCAACCCCGTGAACTCAGCAAGGCGCAGGTGCACTCCCTTGAGGTGCTGGCCGAACAGGTGGTGCTGAAGCTGGAGCTCAAGCGGGTGTCGGATCAGCTGGCCGCCGCCCTGGAGCGCATCAATGTGATGGAGGAACTGATCCCGATCTGTTCCTACTGCAAGGGCATCCGCAACGACAAGGGCTACTGGCAGAGCGTGGAGGCCTTCATCAAGAGCCACGACAACGTGGAGTTCTCCCACGGCGTCTGCAACGACTGCATGGCTCGTTTCTTCCCTGAGGTGGAACCCATCCCGGGGGATCCTGATGGTGATGCGGAGCAGTGCTGAAGGAAGGGGACCCTCGGTAGATTGACAATGGTGTGCCAGCGGCACCAAGCCGGCTCCTGGCGGCAAGTCAATGGCCGATCAGCTTGATGTGATGCTGTCTGCCTGCAAGCGCGTGGTCAGGCAGTCCCTGAAGCAAGCAAAACTGACCTGAAAGGCCACGCCTTCCGCTGATGTCCACCAGCAAGATGCAGAGGCTGCTGCGCTGTATGGCCACCCGTGGGCAGAGTTCAAGACGCTGATTCACGATCGCTGTACCCCACAGTTTCGTGCAAATGCAATGCAATCGCAATTGCGCTTCGCTGCGTTCAGTGAATGCGGCTATTGAATCCAGGGGAGTGCAGGAGATCCCAACGAACGCAGACAAACAATTGCCAGGATGGGTGGCGGAAACTGTTGACAAGGTTCGGAACGTGCAGGCAGAAGAAGAAGGCTGGAAGGTGAGCCATCACCGCATCAGCACTTACGCTTCTTGTGACGCTCCTGAACGCAGAACTAGCCTGCCAGGGCAACGACCTTGCCGTGGCGCTGACGGGTTGGTCCATGGCGTTTGCGCAGCGGTTCATGCACCCTGAAGAGCGTCTGCGGCTGCGAGCTCAAGATGGGCAACCCCGCGACGGTGAATCTCGCTGGCGTAATCGGTCCAGGTGCCCTGCCCCCAGTAGCGGAAGCAACTGGTTTCCAGCAGCAACAGGTGAAGCAGCGCCTGCTGGTAGGGCTCGGTTTTGGTGACGCCGGGATCCTTGGCCATCTGAGCATCAAACAGCTGGTGAAAGTCGGCGCTGAAGCGCGCCAGCGGATCCAGCACATTGGCGTAACCCTCCACCCAGCTGAGGTTGTTGGTCCAGGAGGCGCCGGCCATTGAGAAGGAGGGATCGCTGGCCTGCAGCTGGGCGATCGCCGCTTCAGTGGCGGCGGGGCTGGGCGGGCCGCTCAGTTGTTGCCAGAGCCTGTGTTGCTGCACCGCCTGAATCCGCGGGAACTGCTCGGAATTCACACCAGCGGCCTCCAGCAACTCAAGGTATTCGGTGCCGTTGATCGCCACCGTGCCCGCCTCACGGCCCCTGGCGGCGATGGTGCGGTTGGCCTGGATGAAGGCCGGCGGAAACTCATTCATCATCACGCCGCCATTCTCCCCATCGGCAATCTGCAACACCAACGACGGCACTGTGGTGGCTCCCAGCACCTGCCGGCCGAGCCCCATGGCTTCGTAGCAGGGCTGCATCTGACCCACCAGCTTCGTATCGGAGCCCTGGGTTTTGATCAGCGCTGTGATCGACAGCTCAGCGCCGCTGGAGCTGCGCGCTACCAACTGATTGGGGAGATACTTCTGCTCCTGGCTCAGGCTGGAACCATCGAGGTTTTCCACGCTGTGCTCCTGCACCAACAGCCAGCGGTAGCCGCACTCCTTGAGCGCCTTCACCAGTTCATAGAGGGTGTCGGGGTGGTTGGGCAGGTGCATCTCCGGTGGCGAGAATCCCTTCACCCGTTGCAGAGCCTCACGCCCGAAGAGGGCCGCGAACTGGTGCTGCCAGGCCAGGATCTGCAGCTTCAGGTCAGGGATAGGCGTGGAGGGGGCCACGGCATGGCTCCAGAAGGTGCCGAGCCACTCCACATGGGGCTGCATGCCCGGATCACAGGCCAGGAACTTCAGCGCCTCGAGGATGTCGTGGCGGCCCATCTGGTCAACGCCCCAGAGCAGATTGCCGGAGTAATCCAGCATGATCCGAGGGTTGCAGCCCTCTCGAATCAGCTGGGGAATGATGTCGGCCAGGCGCTTGTAGCACTGGGCAAAGGGTTCGGCGTTGTGGTTGTCGCCCTCGCCTGGGTGCTCGAACATGTATTGCAGATGCGAAATCAGCTCACCATTCGCCCCAGCGGGAATCGTGGGCTGGTGCATGTGCAGCGCGCAGGCAAAGCCTGAACGGACCTGCTCCAGATTCAGAGTGGTGTTTGGCAGGACGACCGGGCCGGATTCCTGAACCAGGGCGAGGATCTCCGCCTCGAAGCCGGCGATCGGCGGCAGGGCGTTGTGATTCATGGCTGGGGTGACATGCCGGCAGGATCGGATGAGTGAAGCGTGCCGCAGCGCCGGAACCTGAAGCCGAACCCTGGGCATGCCGGCCACCTACGCCTAGGGTCTGATCAGTCGATTGCTCGCCCAGTGCAGATGCGCCCCATCGTTGTGGTCACTGGTCTTCTGGCCCTTCCGCTGCTGATTCCCGGCCAGGCGGTGGCTCAGAAGCGGATTCCCAAACTCCCCGGATATGACCAGTGTCCGCTTGGTTATGTGAATGACCTCAAGCAGCATTGCAATTCACCCATCTATTACGAGGTGAAGCCCACCTACGGAAAGCCCTGTGACTCGGGATGGATGAACATCGGGGCGGGCTACTGCAAGAAGAAAACCCTGGGGATTTTCTGATCCGCTCGTCAAGTTGAGAGACCGTTGCTTCTGCTTCTGATCGGGAGGCTCATCCCGCCCGGTCTTCCTCACAGATCACCAGCAGCAGGGTGTCTTCGAGCGCGGTCTCGGTGTGGGTGTCGCCCGGCTCCACGAAGTAATAGCCGCCGGCATCGATGCTGTGCGGATCTTCGCCATCGGCCTGCACCCGCATCTCTCCACTCACCACGAACACCTGGCACCAGTGGGCATGGTGATGGCGTGGAATCGTCATGCCCTGCGGCATCCGGTAGAGGCCCGATTCCACATTGTGATCGCCTTCCCAGAGGCGGCAGGCCTGCATCGAGATCCCCCGCACATCGATCGGGTGCCACTGCTGTTCGTGGGTGGGGAGGTAGCGGGTCATCGGTGATCGGCTGCGCTGAACCGTGGCGGGAAGTGTGCCGCGGCACGCATCTGACCGGCAGGATCGATCAGCACAGCAGCAGCATCGGCCGTCGTTACGGTCAGAAGGAGTCTTCCGTCTGACCGGCGAAGCGGCCGGCGTAGCTCTCGCTGCCCTGCAGCTTCTGGAACACGAACTGGCAGATCGCGGTGCCGGGATGTACAGCCAGGGGAGCGGGGCCGAAGTTGCTCATCTCCAGCACCTGCTGGCTGTCGATCCCCGGCCCCATGAAGGGGGCGCTGATGTGCACCATCAGGCCCAGCCGCGCGAAACGGCTGCGACCCTCCAGCCAGCCGCACAGCCCGGGGCCCAGCCGCAGCCGCTCCTGGGTGATGCCGAGCACCGTTTCGCCGGGCATGATCAGGATGTGCTGGCCCTCGGGCACCTCGATCTTCTCGGTGAGTTCCCGGTAATCGGTGTGCTCCCGCACTTCAATCACCGCGTGCACCTTGCGGAACACGCGAAAGGAGGGGGCGAGGGTGAGGTCGAGAGAGGCGGGGCCCAGTCGCTCGGGATTGAAGGGCGTGATCGTGATGGAGCCCTGCTCGATCGCCTGCAGGATCGCCTCTCTCCCGAGAACGGCCATGTCTTTCCCTGGGAACAGGCGAGCGTGGATTGTGTCAGGCGGTCGGCCGGGGCCCACCGGCCAGACCGTCGATGGTCTGCTCCAGCAGATCGCGGCCGCTGTCGTACACGAGGCGTGGCGCCGGCCGGCCGGCATCGGTGGCGCCCAGACGGCGGGCGGCGGCACGGCGCCGCTTCAGCCGGGGATCGGCGCTGCGGGCCGCCTGGGCCCAGGCCTGGCGGCGGACATTGCGGGCCGCGATGGCACGGTTGCGCCAGTGCTGCAGCGGCAGGCGAGCCAGGGGCAGGAGCAGCAGCAACAGGGCGTAGCCGATGGCGAATCGCGCCAGCCAGGCCACAGGGGGCAGCCAGGCGGGCGTGATCGCCAACAGCCACGGAGAGAGCACCAGCAGGCCCCCGACGGCGATGCCATAGGCAGCCCGTTGCTGGACTCCGGCCCGGCTGAAGCGAAAGGCCCGCTCGCGCAGGGGCGGCACCGGCCCATCAACGCCGGCAGCGCTGGCGGACAGTGAGGGGAAGCCATAGATGAGGTCGCCGTCCTCACTCACATCGGGGCGGCCGTCGAAGCGCAGAAGCACCGGCAGCATGGCGGCATCGGCCAGGTCACGGCGGCGGTCGGGATCGGAGGGACAGTCGGGCAGATCGAGCAGCGGGGCGAGGTCCTCGGCGATCACCACGCCACCGTGCAGGCGCAGGAAGGCGGCGATGCGGCGCCAGCGCAGCGGCTCGAGGCGGGCATTGGGATCGCCATCGCCGAACAGGATCGAGAACACAGCGCTGAGAAAGCCCACGGAGTCCGGATCGGCACCCTCGCCGGGCAGGTCCCAGAGCAGGCTCCACAGCTGCTGCAGCGTGACGGAGGAGGAGCCCTCGCGCGCCAGGGCACTGATGCCGGAGACGAGCAGATCCAGGATGGTGACGGGCACCTGGGCGAGCAGCTGCAGCAACGCCAGGCCGAACTCGTCGCCCTCGTCGCTGGTGACCAGCCGCACGATCAGCAGCAGCAGCAGGAGGAACACCACCAGGGTGGTGACCAGCACCAGCACCAGCCCGAAGCTGAGCCGGATCAGCCGGGCGGCCAGGCGCAAGGCTGCCTGCAGCTGGGCCTGCAGGCGCCTGTGGCCGCTGAGGGCCAACAGCCGCATCCGAAGCGCGGGAGGAAAGACGAACAGCAAGGTGCCGTCCTCGGCCACCTGCAGGCGACCGGACACTTCGGCCACCAGGGCCAGCAGCCCCTGCTCGACCTCCTGCAGGGACAGGCCGGTGCCTGCGGCCACCTCGCCGACGCTGCAGCGGCGCCCGCGGTTGCCGATCCAGGCGAGCAGGGAGGCCTCAACCGGCATGCAGTGCATCCGCCGCCAGCTGCCGCAGGGCCAGCCGATCGGTCTTGCCCACGGGGGTGAGCGGCAGCTGCTCGAGCACGCGGATCTCCTCCGGCGCCTTGTAGCCGACGCGGGCCCGGGCAAAGGCGATCAGTTCGGCTTCGCTGGTGGCGGGCTGATCCGGGCGAAGGGTCAGGTAGGCCCGCACGTTCTCGCCGTGCACCGGGTCCTGGATGCCGATCACCCCCACCAGATCCACGGCCGGATGCTCCGCCAGCGCCTCCTCCACCTCCTGGGGGCAGATGTTCGAACTGTCGTGCACGATGATCTGCTTGCGGCGGCCGCAGAACCAGAAGTAGCCGTCGTCATCGACGCGCATTTCATCACCGGTGTCCAGCCAGCCCTGCCGGATGGTGTCGGCGGTGGCCTGGGGGTTGTCCCAGTAGCCCACCATCCGGGAAGGCGCCTGGATCCAGAGGCGTCCCTGCTCGCCCGCGGCCACCTCGGTGCCGTCCTCGTGGCGCAGGCTGGCGCTGAACCCCGGGCAGAGCCGGCCGACGGAGCCGATCCGGTTCTGGCCCGACGGGGGCGCCAGGGTGGCGTAGCCGATCTCGCTCATGCCGAAGCATTCGTCGATCCCGAAGCCGGCGGCCCGGCGGAACTCCTCCTGCAGCTGGTGGGGCACCTTGTCGCCGCCGCTGATGCAGAGGCGCACCGAGCCCAGATCCGAGGGCTGGAGCCGTTCATCCCGCAGCAGTTCGAACAGGGCGGCGGGCAGCATCAGCAGCACCGAGGGCCGATGGCGCCGCAGCAGGGTTTCCACGGTGGGCGCATCGATGCGGCTGGCGATCGCGGCGGAGGCGCCGGCGGCCAGGGCGGCCAGGACGAGGGAACAGGAGGCGATGTGGGCCAGGGAGCTGCCGGCCAGCACCTCGTCACCGGCCCGCAATTCCGTGGCCTGGATCAGCGAGGTGAGCACCGCGGCGAAGCTGGCCCGGCTGTGGGTCACGCCCTTCGGCCGGCCGGTGCTGCCGGAGGTGAAGAAGATGAAGCAGGGATCGTCCGCGGCCAGATCGGGCCAGGGCGGGGCCTCGCCGCCGGCGGGTGCCGCAGCCAGCAGGTCGTCGAACCCGGTGGGATCATCGATGCGGAGGCAGCCCCGGGGCAGCAGGCCCGCCACGGCGCTGGCCTGCACATCGGCGAGCCGTTCGCCGTGGAACACCAGGGCCGCGGCGCCGCTCACCGTCAGCGCATGGTCGATTTCCCGGGGCACATAGCGGTAGTTGAGCGGGGTGAGCACCAGGCCGCTGCGCAGCCCTGCCAGGTAGTGGACGACCAGCTCCACCCGGTTGGGGATCAGGGAGGCGAGCCGGTCACCCCGCTGCAGGCCCAGCCGCTGGTAGGCCCGGGCCAGCCGCTCCACCTGCCGGACAAGCTCGGCCCAGCTGATGCTGTGGGCCAGATCCTGCAGCGCCGGTGCCGCCGGGTCGCGCCCCAGGCAGACCTCCAGGAGGCGGTCCAGGTCGATCGGTGGGGCCAGGGGCGGACCGTGGTAGGGCATGGAATGCCGCGGGCGGACTCACTCTGGCAGCGGTTTGGGGTCTCGCAGCAGCCGTTGCGGCAGCGCGTCCTGATCGGCGGCGAGGCATTGAGCGCCATCGAGCGCGGGGAATCAGAGTGCAACTTATGAACACCCCGGTTGCGCTACCGATCGACAGCCGCCTGCAGGAGATGGCGGCCGTGATCCATGGCGTGATCCCTGGCTCGGAGGTGCGCAACCGCTTCGAGGTGCTCAATCAGCTGTGGGGGCTACTGGCACGAGCAGATGCATCGCTTGACCTGCTGCTGTACTCCGAGCGGGAGTGCGAGGAACGCCGCCAGTGGCGCAGCCACGTGATCGGCAGGGCGTTCCGGGAGGGGCTGTTGCTGGATGGTGCTCTCTGAGCCGGAAGGCCTGCTGAGAATCGCCATCGTCGATCTGGAGACCGCCGAGGCCTCCAGCGATCCAGCTGTGTTCCGGGAAGGCGCCTGGGGGTTCTGGTTGCAGCAGGCGGTGGAGAAGGCGATCAAAGCCTGGCTGCTGCAGCTCGTTGGAGATCCGCCGCTCACCCATGACCAGCGCCTGGAGCCGCTCGCTCAACTCACGGTCTATGCCGTGCAGTTTCGCTACGACGCAGATCCCACTCCCCTGGGGCTGGATCGGGAGGCCTTCAACCGACAGGCGAAGGACCTGATCACCCGGGTGCAGGCGCTGGTCCGAGAGATAGCTTTTTCAGGAGTCCCTAAGTAGCCCTTGCAATCGTTTGCTGATAATGACAAGTAACCCAATCGCCAAAGCCGGACTGCGCTTCAGCAAAGATTCTAACCGTTGAGCATCGAGCACCAACACCCAGGTTGGGGCGCTTGCCGCAGTCACCGTTGCTGATCGCGGAGTTTTGGTCAACACACCCAACTCACCCACCGTTTCGCCCTGAGTAATGGTATTGATCACTTTGGTTGAGCCATCGCTGCGGGTAATTTGCACATCCGCCTCTCCCTCAACAATAATCAAAACTTCTTGACTGCAGTCGCCCATACGGCAAATTACCTCCCCAGGCTCATAGCTGCGAGACTGGCAAGACATTGCCACATCAATCAATATCTCTAAAGACAGTTGATTAAAGAAACGAGTTTCGGATAACGAAAAGATCTTGTCGAGTGTCGTCATGTGGCGCGGATCTTGAGTCAATGGAGTGGCTGCAACCGGAACCACAATCGTTTGTGCCAC
Organism: Synechococcus sp. UW140; assembly: GCA_943369245.1. Classification (GTDB taxonomy): domain Bacteria; phylum Cyanobacteriota; class Cyanobacteriia; order PCC-6307; family Cyanobiaceae; genus Regnicoccus_A. The sequence goes on from CALRMN020000003.1 coordinate 204,753, forward strand.
CTCTTGTAATACGAATGGTTGAGTTGCTTCCAGTAGTTCTCTGGCGGCACGAGTTGCCATTGATGGATCCACTTGATGTAGCCCATAGAGGCTCAAGGCCCGCACTAATGGCTCTAAATCTTCGTGCAAAATGGCACCCAGCACACCACTCAACGAGGCGGGGGCGAGTGCGGGGCCGGTACCCCCAACGTTGGCATCCAACAGGGCGAAAACTTGAGGATCAAGCTGGGCTTGCCATGATCGCTCACCCTGCTCTTCTGGATGCAAAACTGCGGGCAAAAGGGCGTAGGCGATGGAATTAATTTGCTGAGCCAGAGCATGAGCCTCTGGGCTGCTTTGCAAAATTTCTAAGATGTCTAACAGTCGATGTAGAATCAGTTTTTGGCGATCGCTGATCGCCACCCTGAGCAGTCTGTAAACAGGCGCTTCCGGATTGGTCGGCTCGGCTTGAAGAGTGCGATATCGCACAGCCATTACTTGAAACTGCTGCATAAACGCCTCAGCGTTTTTAACAACACCGCCAACAGGCCCAAACACAGCATTCAGGATCTGCTCATTTTCTTCTTCGGTAATGCGATAGTCTAGCTTGAGCTTCGTAATCCGATCGCGCCCATATTCCAACGTCTTTCTCACAGACGTGCCATTGCCAACAAAGTGTTGCACTAACGACTCCAGGCTTTGGCGATAGCTATCTAGCCGCAATTGATTTTCTAAACTAATCTGCTTTGCTGGATCAAACAGACTGGGATCTTCAATGCCCAAACTCGCCAAAATACTGTAATGTTCGTTTTTGCTAATATCCAAGCCCGTTTGCAGTTCTTGGAGCAGCGCGCTTTCAGCCGAAGTCACAATCCCGTCCTTGAGTGCCTCTTGCAACACCCCCTTGTAAACTGCTAGTTTTTGAGTCTGGTTGACATTGGGCAACACTTTTGCCAAGATATACACTTCATCGGGCTTCAGTTCATTATTCGTGCGGCCGAGAAACTTCGCAACATCAAATCCTTGCTTATCCAATTGGCGGCGCAGCGTATTGACAAGCCCCTCTCTGGAATATTGCTCGGAGGTGCGCCCAAAAGTTTGATAAAACCACAGACCACTCACGAGGACTATGAATCCTGTAAACCCTCGTTCTGCCCATTCCGGCAACAGGGCTAGGCTAGGGCGACTCCCAAAAATCCAGAACAGGTTCCAGACAAAAAAGGTGCAAAGCGTGAAAACCCGATGCAAAATCAGGTCATTATCTAGGCTACTACCTTGCCGTTTTAACCGATGGCGATAGGCTTTTTCCACAAGGCTGATCAGCCAGTATGCTGTGCCGACAAACAGTGCCAACGTGAGGGGCACAGCAATGAGTTTGGGAATTACAATCGGCTGTCCCCATAGATAAAAACCTGGACTCAATAAAGTGGCGAGTTGACTTTTTTCGTGAGTCCAAGCTCCGGAGTAGTAATATTTCCAGTTGCCGCTGTAGAGGAAGAAGTAAAAGTAGAAACCAAAGACTAAGCCGATATATCCATAATGAACAAAGCGGCGATCGCCCTCACCCACCCTATCCCAATAGGCGCGCTCCGCATCAATATCGATGCAGGGCGATTGACAGCCGACACAGGCACTTTTCTCTTGGCCGGTATTAGCATCCACTTCTTGACACATCGACTGGGTTATTTTTTGGGTCTGTCCCCAATGAGCTTGAGTCCCCAAAACTCCTCGCGGTCCTGTAAAAATCATCTGCACCGGAGCCATCGGGCAAAAATATTGACACCAACTTTTCCCCGCGTATAGATAGCCGACTACAATTGCCGCAAGAATGGTCAGAATTAGAAAAACACCCAAGGCCCAGCGATCGGAGTTGATGAACAAAAGCCTAAACACGAGTCCCAAAACCAGAAAGCCAAACTGAAGCACAAGAAAATTGCGCCCCAGCCAAGATTTTTTGTCGATCGACACTAACTCATCGCGAGTTTTTCCCGTGCTGCTGACTCTCTTGCGTTTTCGTTGAATGCCCAACGCTCGCGGAATTTGAGAAAAGAACGACAAGGGACAAATGCGCCGCCAAAATTCATGACCGAGCACAAAAATGATAAGCAACCCAGACGGAACTACCATTGCCCAAAAAATACGCGCACCCAGAGGGTAAGGCGACTCTGACAAACAAACGCCCTGTACCTGCACGCATTGGACAGGATCAGAGATGGCTTCTGGTATGAGACGCAACGGGCTGAATAGGGTCGTGGGTTCAGTTAAATAGGCTGTAATCGGATCGTAAAACAGTGATGCAATCAGCAGCGACCAGGCGATCGCGATTCCCCACCGAATCCTATGCATAGTCTGCTCGGAGAATCGATGCAACATATATGCTTCCATACGGCTTATTATTTACGAGGCGAAATTAACTTGATCTTACATTGAATCTATGCAATCGACTTGTCAAGCTGACTGACACATCTCATCCGAGACCGTCATGCGGCCGTCATCGATGCGGTGACCTGGAACGGTGGTGGTAGTTCCACCCGCGAGAACCAGGGCTGCTTCTGCCGTTTGCGGATGCCACGGCTGGGAATGCAGGGCTCGAGTGTCTGCAGCGGAATCGGCAGCCAGGCCAGCAGGGCACGCCCGGCCGTGACCATGCTCTGCTGCATCCAGTGCAGACCGATGTGAGCAAAGCTGAGGCCCCGTTTCCAGTGGGGATCCACGCGGCGGCGTTCACCGGCCAGGTTGATGGCATAGCCCTGCAGACTGCTGATCAGCACAGCGATCGCGACCAGCAGCAGCAACCCATCGATCCGTGCGGGATCCCGCAGGCGACTGTTCTCCAGCTGGAAGATGCCGGATTTCTGATCGCGGAACAGCTGCTCGCAGCAGAAGCACTGCCCGTAAGCCCAGACCAAATCCAGCTTGGGATCGCGGTTGCTGACCAGGTACCAGGGCTCGGATACCGCGATGCCGATTGGCCGGGCAAGAACCAGGTTGGCCCGCTGGCAGCCATCGCCCCAGAGGTGCACATTCCGAAAGCCACGGCAGTGGCCGCGCGGCAGGTGCCATGGACCTCGGTGTCGCCGCGCAGCCGCATCACGTAGCTCCAGCGCTCGCGGCCCTCAAACCAGCGGAGCAGTTCAGCGCTGGGAAAGCCGCGATCGGCCAGCACGGTGATGGCACCAAACCCGGCGAGCAGCCGGTCAGCCTTCTCCAGCAGGGCGATCACCACCTCAGCGCTGACGCTGGCACTGGGATGCTCAAGCGTCTGCCAGAGCAGCGGAGTCGCCCGACCGTGGCAGACAACCAAGAGCACCACCACGCAGACGCGGTTCCACAGCACCGTGGTGTCGAGGGCCAGACGCAAGGCCTGGCCTGGCTTTTGCCACTGCTGAATCGCCCAGAGCGCCAGCGGGCCGTAGAGGCTCTCGGGATCAATCCGCCCATTGCCCAGCCACCGCCGGCAGCGTCGCTGCCAGCTGGCCGGAAGGCAACGGTTCAGCGGGATTGATCGCTTCCATTGGTCAAAACAGACGGTCTGGCTGAGCAGCAGCCCGGTGACCATCCAGCCCAACAGCGCCTGGTGGCGTTCATCGCAGACGGGGCAGTGTTGACGCAGGAAGCCGGTGAACTCAGCATGGAGCCGGTCGTGGGGATCCACGAGGGATTGGACTGGTGTGAGAACCCCAAGCTCTCACGGCTCCCTGCCCACCCAATGTCCTGAGACCCACTGCAGCGCAAGGGATCACGGGCTTGTGTCCGTCAGTCAGGCCGCCACCGCACCCCGATCAGCGGCTCGGTGAAGGTTCGGGTGCTCACCAGCGCCAGGGGCCGCTGCGAATGCTGCGGCGCCCATGAGCCCCAGCGTGCCCTGGAGGTGGACCACATCATCCCCAGGAACCAGGGCGGCTCCGACGACCTCAGCAACCTGCAGGCCCTCTGCTTCCGCTGCAATGGCGGCAAGCGCGAAGCTATTGGCCAACGCAAGAGCGCTCAAGAAAGCAACTCTTCAAGTTCATCCCTTGTTTGCTCAACATCTCGGAGGATTTAGGCCAGCAAGCCAGGCCCAAGAGATTCGCCCGAGTGGACTGGGACAACAGTGGTGCACCCATCTGGATGCCTGAGGAAATGATGGCTACCCTTCACTCTCTGCACAATGAAACCAGCTCTCTAAAGAGCGGCAATCAATGCTTTGCCTGTAACCGCCGAGTATTTGGACACAGCTAGACTGTCACTCGCTGAACGCCTACAAAGACAAGTTGTTCAACGTCATCACCTTTAACTTCGAGGCACAGTTCAACGGCTTCCTTGATGCGCTCCATCAGCTGATCCAGTGAACGTGCCTGTGTATGACAGCCAGGCAGAGCAGGAACACTGGCAACGAAGAAACCCTCAGAGTCTTCTTCAACGACTACATCGAATTGCTTTGCCATGGAAGCCTCCTGCAGATTTCTACTCTAGCCATATCATGCAACCTTCCACTTGCTGACTCGGGGATGCCATGCCCCCGCCCCCCTCCGCCACCTACGAGCGCCTGCGCGAGTACATCGCCGAACGCATGCGCATGAGCCACATCTATCAGCCCTTGATGCTCATGGAACTGCTCGGCCGCCGCAGCCCGGCCCCGGCGCAGGACGTGGCCCGGCGGATCCTGGGCGAAGACGTGACCCAGATCGAGTACTACACCGAACGCGTGAAACGGATGGTAGGCAAGGTGCTCACCGGCAACGGCATCACCCGCTATGGCAACGGTGCCTACTCCCTGATCGGTGGCGACGAACTGAGCGACAGCGAACGCGACGAGCTGCTGCAGCTGTGCCGCCAGCGGCTGGATGGCTTCCGCGCCCAGCGGGGTGAGGAGGTGTTTGCCCACCGCAGCCGCCACCGCACCCCGATCAGCGGCTCAGTGAAAGTCCGGGTTAGTTTTGCCGTGATCCGGAGCTGAACAGCTGGGGATGGCTCTGCGCAACGCAATCGGCGCAACAGCCGCTATCAGAGCTCAGCCTCAACCACTTGGTCCAACTGGTCAGCCAGGGCTGGAATGCTCTCGGAAACAATCTGCCAGATGGTGTCTTCTTCCAGGCCGAAGTAGGCATGCGCTAGAACATCGCGGAGGCCAGCAATGCGTCGCCAGGGCAGATTTGGATGCCGCTCACGGACCGCTGGCGGGATCTGTTTCGCCGCTTCACCCAGCACCTCCAGGTTGCGGAGTACGGCGTCAACCAACATCTCGTCCGCAAGAAAGTGCTGCTTGGTAAGCCCCTGGCTGTATCTGAGGATCTTCGTGCAGCACCCCTGCATGTCCAGGAGGAACAGTGACCAATTGCGGGCACTCCCCCTTTCAGGCAAGAGGAATGGCCTCCTGCTCGATCCGCTGCCGCAGTTCAGGGCGAAGACCGCGGCGCGTCACCAGGTCCACCCGAGCGCTGAGCAGGTCTTCTAGAGCCAGCTTGAGGTCCATGTACTGCTCAAAACTGGGGCTGGAGGGGAAATCCACCAGCAGGTCCACGTCGCTCTGCAGCCCTGCCGCCCCGCGGATCACGGAGCCGAAGACGCGAAGATCCTGGCCACCGTGGGCGGCTGTGAGAGCGAGCAGCTCGGGGGCCATCTGCCTGAGCCGCTGAAGCGTTGGTGGCTGTCTGGGATCCATGGCTCCCATTCTGCTGCCCCTTCCGGGCCCAGCAGCGGTGCGTTCAGGTGCGCTGCTGCCAGCGCCGGGGATCCTGACGGCCGTGCAGGGCAATCAACAGGATTTCAGCGCCCTGCTCTCGGAAGTACACGGCATAGGGAAACCTCCGCAGCACGAGCCTGCGGGTCTGCCCGTGAATCATGGGGAAGGATCTGGGATCGCGGCGGATGCGCTCCACCGCAGCAGCGACGGCTTCAGCGAAGTCCCGAGCCAATGCCGGCTCAAGCCTTCCATACCAGCGCTGGGTTTCCAGCAGATCCTCCACCGCCTCCGGCAGAAGGCGGACTGAGGGCGGAGTCATCCGATACCGAGCTGGCTCCGCACCTCATCCCAGGGCACAGCCGCTTCGGGGTTGTCGAGATGGCTCGCCCAGCGCCGGTCGAGTTCGGCGCAGAAGGCAGGGTCGGGCAACAAAGACCCTTCACGGGCCTGGTCATCGAGGCTGTCCCAAAGGGCGATCGCCAAGGCCAACCGCTCGCTCGGCGGCAGTTGCAGCAGGTCAGACATGGGCGTCATCGCCACCACACCCAGCGAGGGACTCACTGTAGGCACGGTCAAAGGGGAGCAATGGGACTGGAGAGATGGATGCCATGGCGCATGAGCTTCTCCCCACCAGTGCCACCCCCCGTCTCACCCCCGCCAGGATTCCCCCATGCCCCCGCCCCCCTCCACCACCTACCAGCGCCTACGGCACTACATCGCCGAACGCATGCGCATGAGCCACATCTACCAACCCCTGATGCTCATGGAACTGCTCGGTCGCCGCAGTCCCGCCCCGGCACAGGACGTGGCCCGCCGGATCCTGGGGGAGGACGTGACCCAGATCGACTACTACACCGAACGCGTGAAACGGATGGTGGGCAAAGTGCTCACCGGCAACGGCATCACCCGCTGCGAGCGAGGCACCTATGCCCTGGTGGGCGGCGAGGAGCTGAGCGACGCCGAGCGCGACGAGCTGCTGCAGCTCTGCCGCCAGCGCTTCGATGCCTTCCGCGAGCAGCACGGCGAAGAGGTGTTTGCCCACCGCAGCCGCCACCGCAGCCCGATCAGCGGCTCGGTGAACTACAGGGTTCTCACTCGCGCCCGAGGCCGCTGCGAGTGCTGCGGAGCCCATGAACACCAGCAGGCCCTGGAGGTGGACCACATCATCCCCAAAAACCAGGGCGGCTCCGACGACATCAGCAACCTGCAGGCCCTCTGCTTCCGTTGCAATGCCGGCAAGCGCGACGGCTGTTTGCCTACGCAAGAGGGCGCACCGACTTCCGCGGCATGCAGGACAGCTACGGCCACCGCGAAGCGGGCTGTGTGTTCTGCGCGCTGGAGGGCGGCGGCCGGCTGCTGCTGGAGAACGAGCTGGCGCTCTGCAGCGCCGACGCCTATCCCGTGAGCGAGGGGCACAGCCTGGTGATCCCGCGTCGTCAAGGGGCCGACGGTCTGGAGCTGCACCAGCCGGAATGGAACGCCGGGGTGGAGCTGCTGAAGCTGCGGCGGGAGCAGCTGCGTGCCCAGGACGCCACGATCAGCGGCTGGGCTGGTTTGCTCAACGCAAGAGGGGGGCTGAACTCAGGCGAAGCGGCGGGGCAGACGGTGTTTCATGCGCACTGGCATCTGATTCCGAGGCGGGAGGGGGATTGCGCGGAGCCGCGGGGTGGGGTGCGGGGGGTGATCCCGTCGAGACGGACCTACTGAAGACAGCCAGCCTCAACTCAGCTACAAAGACACAGGTATTGGCCGGATCCGTGCCCTCCTACTGGTGGGTCAACCACAAGCAGACCTACCGGCAGGAGACCGACGGCGGCTACATCTGGTCGCCGAAGGCCAATGCCAACGGCGCCCGCAATGTGAGCTACGACAACCTCACCCGCTGCCAGCGGGGGGATGTGGTGTTCAGCTATGCCAATGGGCGGATCAGCCAGCTCGGCCTGGTGGAAACGGCGGCAATCACGGCATCCAAACCGGCAGAGTTCGGCTCAGCGGGTGAGAACTGGAGCCAGGAGGGCTGGCTGGTGCGGGTGAACTGGCAGCCGCTGCGCCAGGCCCTGGTGCCGCAGACGTTCTTTGTGCTGCTGCAACCGCTGCTGCCGGAACGCCACAGCCCGATCAACACCAGCAATGGCCGGGGCAACCAGGGGGTGTACCTGGCAGGGCTGAGCGAAACCCTGGGGCTGTTGCTGCTGAAGCTGGTTGAAGAGCACGCCGATCCGGCGGTGCGGGTGCACCTGGTGGTGCTGGCGGACGAGGGCGCCTACACCGAGGCCCTGCTCGATGACATGCAGCGTCTGCGGGAGGTGCCCAGCAGCACCGAGCGCGATGCGCTCACCAAGGCGCGGTTGGGGCAGGGGTTGTTTCGCCATCGGGTGTCGGAGCTGGAGCCGGCCTGCCGGGTCACGGGGCTGGCGCGGCAGGAGTTCCTGGTGGCGAGCCACATCAAACCCTGGCGTTCCTGCGACAACAGCGAACGGCTGAGCGGATCCAATGGACTGCTGCTCTCCCCCCACGTGGACAAGCTGTTTGATCGCCACTGGATCAGCTTCGACTCAGGCGGTGAGCTGATCTGGCAGCACGAGGCGGCCGGGGAGGCCTTGCGCTGCTGGGGCATCGAAGGGGCGAATCTGATCCGGCCGTTCAGCCGCGAGCAGGAGGCTTTCTTGAGTACCCACCGGCAAGGGCTGCGCCGTTAAACTCTCTGCTCGAGCAGGAAACAATCCAAGGGCGCTGATTGAATGATCTCAGTTGAACACGCCCCAACAGTGATGAATGTGCATTATGCGCAGCGATTGTCTTGACTGAAAACCGGAAACACATTCTCCCCGCTGACTCCGATCATTACCGAGTTCGCATGATTCCCGAACATCTCGAATGAAGCCACTCGGAACGATCATCATCATCGGCCTGATCCTGATCGCGGGAAACTGGGTGCTCGTGTCCACAACACCTGGCGAACCGGCCACGATTGTCTCCATCACCGATGGTGACACCGTGCGGCTAAGGAACCAAGAAGGTCAAGAAATCAGAGTGCGGTTGGCCTGCATCGATGCACCTGAGTCCGGAGCGAAGCATGGGAGCACAGCCACCCAACGCTTGGCCCAGCTGACACCCGAAGGGACCACGATTCGCTATCAAGACTTGGGAAGCGGGGGATACGGCAGGCGAGCGGGAGAACTCTTTACCGGATCCTGGCCGTTGTATTCATCTGCCAATCGCACCCTCGTGCTAGAAGGCAAAGCCATCGTGTATCCGCAATATGTCAGCAAGTGCGACAAGGTGGCCTACTGGTGGGACGAGAAATGGGCGCGGCTTTGGCGTCGGGGTGTTCACGCCGACCCACGTTTTTGTCCACCGTGGCTGGATCGTAGAGGGGCCTGTCCTACCGAAGCACGATGGGCCTTCGTCTCTTGGATGGAAGCACTGTTGATGAATCCTTGGGCCAAGTGATGCAAACCACGGAGTCATGATCAGCCTGGGAGTTCCCCTGGCAGAAATCGCTGGATGTACACCGTCAGCGCCATGGGCCCGCAGCGGGGATTCCAGCTGCCGCCGCCTGGGATCCGTCGCCAGCATTGAACCTGTAGGTGGGGTTCGGGGCCTGCGGCGAGCTGCACCCGGTAGCGGTACTCGGCATCTGCCGCCTGCTCGGGGCTCTGGATTGGCTCCGCCCTGGGCTGCGTGCTCAGGAAGGCAGAGAGGAAGGAGGCGGACTCAGGGGTTTCGCGCAGGGCAGTCGCAAAGCGCCAGGCGGCGCCGGTGGGGTAGCCGTCGTGGTGGAGGAAGAGGTGGTGCTCCGAGACGCCGGGAAAGCCGGTGAAGGAGAAGACGGCGCGGGTGGCCAAGGGGCTGGAGCGGATGCTCTTGTCAGTTCCCGCGCTGTATCAGGCTTTTCGCTTCGTTGGCGGTGCGTTGCTCTTCTCAGCGGAGCAGAAGACCAGGCGCTGCCGTGGCCTGCCCATCGGAAGTGAGGAGGTAGGGGACTGGGGCGGCACAGCCACACCCGGAGCCGGGCTGGCTGCAGCCGCCACGCGCCCACGCCAGAAGGGATCCCAGCAGGGGCGATGGCCTGACGGGCCGCCCAAAACAAAACCTGGCCCGGTCGTCCGGCAGCCGCCACCATCACTGCATGGCCACCAGCCCCTCTGCTGCCTTCCTTCGCCTGCGCGCGTTCATCGCCGAACGCATGCGCATGAGCCACATCTACCAACCGCTCATGCTGATGGAACTGCTCGGCCGCCGCAGCCCGGCCCCAGCGCAGGACATCGCCCGACGGATCCTGGGGGAGGACGTGACCCAGATCGACTACTACACCGAACGGGTGAAGCGCATGGTGGGCCGGGTGCTCACCGGCAATGGCATCACCGCCTACGGCAACGGCGCCTACAGCCTGATCGGCGGCGACGAACTGAGCGACACCGAGCGCGACGAGCTGCTGCAGCTGTGCCGCCAGCGCCTCGACGCCTTCCGCGTGCAGCGCGGCGAAGAAGTGTTTGCCCACCGCAGCCGCCACCGCACTCCGATCAGCGGCTCGGTGAAATACAGGGTGCTCACCAGGGCAAGGGGTCGCTGCGAATGCTGCGGTGCGCACGAGCACCAGCGCGCCCTGGAGGTGGACCACATCATCCCCAGGAACCAGGGCGGCTCCGATGACATCAGCAACCTGCAGTCGCTCTGCTTCCGCTGCAACGCCGGCAAGCGCGACACCGACAACACCGACTTCCGAGGTGTGCAGGTCAGCTACGGCCACCGCGAGGCGGACTGTGTGTTCTGCGCGCTGGAGGACAGCGGACGGGTGCTGCTGGAGAACGAGCTGGCGCTCTGCATCGCCGACGCCTACCCGGTGAGCGAAGGGCACAGCCTGGTGATCCCGCGGCGCCATGTAGCCGACGGGCTGGAGCTGCACCAGCCGGAGTGGAACGCCGTGGTGGAGCTGCTCAAGCTGCGGCGGGAGCAGCTGCGTGCCCAGGACGCCACGATCAGCGGCTGGAATGCGGGGCTGAATTCAGGGGAGGCGGCCGGTCAGACGGTATTTCATGCGCACTGGCATCTGATTCCCCGGCGAACAGGTGATGACGATTCGCCCCGGGGAGGCGTTCGGGGGGTTATCAAGGGCAAGCAGTACTACTGAGCCGTGGCCTACCCGTCGGTTGTGTTGATGAAGGGGACTGGGGCGGGACAGCCACACCCGGAGCCGGGTTGGCTGCAGCCGCATCACACCTACGCCAGAAAGGATCCCAGAAGGGGCGATGGCCTGTCGCCGCCAAAACAAAACCTGGTCGGACTAGAGACCGTCTGACAAAAGCACTAATCTTATGCAAGAACAAACAAATCATTAAATAAGTGCGGGGCTGCTAACCTAAAAGAATACTACTCGATTACACTGGCAATCGTGTAGATACTAGGCATGAATCGTCAAGCAAGTTGTCAGCCTCAAATGACTCCTGGCATCACGCGCACTCTACCAAGAAGTTCTATGCCATCGCCATGAGCATAAGCGCATATCAACAAGACAGAGCGCATATACAGGTAACATCACACAAGGCCTTGGCAATTGCCTTGGAATGAGCGTTTATCAAATGTCACAACCCGAAGCCGCCTCGAGTATCGCTCTGCCTCAATGGCTTGAAAAAGCTAGGCGGGAAGTCGTAGTCAATCCAATCCGTGCTGATCCCAGGACGGATCAAAAGAACGAATCCCTCTTAGGCTATTCAATAAAGACTGTTTTTGAGGAGGTAATTCTTGGAGGGCAGGCGGACTTTACGCAACCATGGAAAGACCTCTCTCCCGCCGAAAGAGTATTACTATACGCATACCTAAATCAAAAAGGGCACCTCCTAGAACTAATTGAAGCATTCAGACAGCTACTAAATGGGCAAACCTTCAATGAAGAACTTATCCTACTTGATCTTGGCTGTGGGCCATTTACCGCAGGTCTTGCACTCGCATGCCATATGAAAGATTCTCAAACATTCTCCTACATCGGAGTCGATCGCGCCCCGGAAATGCTAGTACTGGGCGAAAGAATCGCAAAAGAGTCATCAGGTAAATGCCAATTTGAGCGGACATGTTCTAGCACAATAGAAGCCGTCTCCTGGAGCAAGCCCTTGAGCTGGAAACCCATAATAATTGTTGTTTCATATTTACTTGCAAGCCCCTACCTCGGAATCGAAACAATGGTAGGCCAGCTCAACAGCCTACTCAAGCAAATTAGCCTTGGTCCAGTCATACTTCTATATACCAACTCGGCCAGGGAAGGGCCCAACAAAGAGTTAACGAGATTTGCCAATGCACTGATATCAATTGGCTTTTCCGAGTCTATAGACGAATCAGGCGCAATTAATGTATCTACTTTTTCAAGAACACGCGTTCGTCAGTTACGCTATGCTGTTTACGTCCGACAGTCTCAATCACATTTAGATTTAGGAGCCAGTTAACATGCGATTGCCTGCATGGTCAGACCTAATTGAAGAACAGAGAAATGTATCCGAACATCCATTGGACAAAAGTTTATTTGTTGTTGGCCCCCCAGGCTCTGGGAAAACTACACTAGCCATACAGCGCGCAGAAATGCTCAGAAATGCATCCAAAGAAAGTACAATAATTACATACAATCGAATGCTTCGTCGCTTGATATCTGCCGTGACTAAGAATCAAATATTTGCATCCACAATGCAATCTTTTGTTTGGCGTCACTATAGATCAAACACAGGAGTAAACCCGCCCCGAGAGCAAGACAACTTCACCTATATATGGCCCGAAATGAAAGCCGTCATTGATGCCAACAAGCAAAATGTTTCTCTATTAGATCATATTGTTATTGATGAAGGTCAAGACTTACCCAAAGACTTTTTTGAGTATTCGACTTGTTATATAGCCAATGCACTTACCGTATTTGCTGACGAGGACCAAGCTGTCAACGAAAACAGTACATCACTAGAGCAGATCCGCATTGCAGCTGGTCTACCGATGCCATTTATGCTAAAAGAAAATCATCGCAATAGCCCTGAGATTGCCCGCGTAGCTGAGCATTTCCATACAGGTGGGCTGCCAGCCGCTACCGTCCGCAGAAAAGTAAAGGGAAGTATTCCAACACTTGCATATGAGGCCAGCAATGCCTCATTGGCAAAACGAATTGCAACATGGTACGCGAATAGAGCTGGAAGCATAGGCGTAATCGTTAAATTCGATCAAACCGGGCAAGATCTACAGAATAAACTATCCAACATCTTAACAAATGTGCGGATAGACTACTATAGCAACAGACTAAAGAATGAAGATTGCATTCAACTTTTATCGCCTGGGATTACTATACTTAACCAGGAATCTGTTAAGGGCCAAGAGTTTGATACTGTTTTTATTTGTGAGCTGCAGTCGTATGTGCCCATCAATACACCCAAGGTTCTACGAATCATGTACATGATGTGTTGCCGCGCACGTGATCACCTCTTTTTGTTGTATGGCCCAAATCAGCTTACCGAACAGGCAATTGAGACATTGCCTGGAAATGAACTCTTAACTAGAGAGCCAAGATGACCAAGCAACTCATACTGCTGGAAACAAAGAAGTCCAACCCACCCTTTAGTAATTCTGAAGGGATGCACTGGCTCGGTATTCGCCTTGATCATCGGCAGCTATTTGATGCATTGGAGACAGAGTATATTAGTCCACACCATTATGGAAATACTCTTCTTGGCGTGGATACCTATACAGCCACAGAATCACAGGCATATAATTCCAATCTGATTTACACATTTATTAAGATTGACCTTGCATCTCTTCCAAACGCAACAGTTAGAATTTTCAAAGATGATGCTCGGGAAGAAATCAAGTTAACAGATATAGTTCATTTCACTGGTTGGACAGTCGTCTGGTCAACATTTCTGCCAACTTATTGTATCTATGAGATTGCAGTTGAATCATTAGAGAATCTAAACAGGCTTTCTGGTTTGTCGAGGCTTGTTTCTAATATTCAATTTCCAACTGAGCCACTCAAGCGCGAGAATGCATCACAAAATATCAACTTTTGCACCACTTCAAATGATGAACTACATATCAATGGCCCCGACAATTCCCTCATCAATTCATGGAGGGGCGGTCTATGCATGGCATTTTGGGGTGTTCCGCATGTAGAGCCATGGATAGCAGGGCTTCTATCTAGCCTTGCACCAAGTGGTGTGAAAGATGACAAGATTGATGCGAACCTACCCAACTGGTACAAGCATCTACCATGGGATGCGAATCAAGATCTTTCTAATGTTCACGATCTTGATTCAAAGATTTGGAGTGCTGCTTGTAATCTGCTCATATCTTACTCAAGCACCCCTGAATTTTGTGCGCATGAGTTCCTAGATACATTATGTACTGTTCTTTCCAACGATGCGAGCAAATCTGAGCATGACTGGCTTAATGTGTGGAGGTTTGAGACAGATAAGATCCTTTATGGGAAAGAGGAAATACACATTGACTCTGAACCTAAATTCCCAGTCGCTGTTTCGATTCAGCTATTGCTCCTGCGTATTCAGCCAGAAGATTTTAAAACGTGGATCCACCTCCGCCCTGATCTACCACCGCCTGTGTGGATTGCCGCAACGATTTTGTGTGGTATCTTCAATGGGTATAATCACTTACCAATCTCGTTTAGAGGCAATTCTTCACTGCGAAAGTTGACTCTGCTTCATTTTCTATCATCGACTAACTGCAAGGAAACGTTAGATGAGTGGCCTGGAGCACCAAAGATATGTCCTTCTATTGTACGCGATGGCAGAGACCTTAATCTTAACTGGTGCGGAGTTAAGATTGGCACAAAGCATGAGAAGGGTCGAGGTACATGGTACAAAAGAGATCTGACGATTCCTGAAGTTCGCTCTGAGGCAATCCAAATTGCACAGCGATTGGGGTGGAAGTGCATAAACCAATGCATTAATTTGTCTTCTGGTAATTACTCGTTTACAGAAGGCCCAAATAGTAGAATCTTGATAGACAGGAGACGTCATGTCGTCTCAGTTTCTGGCTCTTTTGTTCGGCTTTCGTTGCCCGAAGTTGCTTCAAGTACGCTTGATTTAGATGATCACAAGTTTCGAAATTCGCTATTGCTACTTGGTGGTGTTATCCCTGCCGACACCAGTAATGCATGGCACTTGGATGATCAGATTACATATTCTATTAAGACGTCTACGGAAAGCCTTGCTGACAATGCCAACCATTTGCCTAATATAAACCGAGTTCCTGGGCTCCGACTTGTAGAAGACTTTGTCAGTTCAGAAGATGAAATCAATCTTGTAAAACTGATCGATTCTAATGATTGGAATTCCGATATGGACAGGCGCGTACAGCACTTCGGTTGGCGATATGACTATAAGTCTAGGCGTATTGATACATCTTTGTACTTAGGAATTTTACCAGAGTGGGCAAATCGAATTGCTACACGTCTTTATTCCGAAGGATTAACACCTCAAGTGGCCGATCAAGTCATCGTTAACGAGTATATTGGCAAACAAGGCATTTCAGCACATATCGATTGCGTAGACTGTTTCGAAGATGGCATCGCAATTGTCAGCCTTCTGGAATCATGGGAGATGGTATTCAAAAAGAATGCTAACAAGAATAAGCTCAAGGCTGTTTACATGCTTCCAAGAAGAAGTGCAATTTTATTAAGTGGCGAGTCCAGGTATGCCTGGACACATGAAATACCTAAGAGAATCAGCGAGCCAAAAGGAGTGAAAAGGGGGCGTAGGTTATCACTGACTTTTCGAAAAGTGAGTATCTAGTTATATCTACTAGTTACTTTCTAATTGCTAATCAGCAGCGCTCATGTGCCAGGCTTGATTGGCATACTGTTGGTATTTTCTGCATGATTAAATCCTAGGTTGGCAATCCATGCTTCTCATCCTAACCATACGTAAGAGACTGCTTGATGTTGCCATTTCTATCAAACCCACCCCTCGGCCTCTACCAGCAGCTCCTCACCGAAGGCCTGGAGAAACAACTGAGCCAGCTGGCGAGCGATCTCTATTTCAAGGACGGACTTGATCCCCAGGAAGCCCCACGCCTGCTGGCAAGGCACCTGGCGGGTCTGGCCCGCATCGCCCTGGAGCACCTGAGCGGTGGCGCCACCCCTGAGCACCAGCTGGAACTGGTGAACCAACTGGTGGGCGTGCTCCAGAGCCAGGCACCCCGCGCCATCTCCACGGGCGACCTACTGCACCCCTCCGCCCAGCTGCTATCGGAGATCCGCACCACAGCGCTCCTGCCCGGCCAGGCCGAAACCATCCGCCCGCTCATCCCCCTGGCCGACAGCACCCTGCTGGTGAACGCCAGCGGCGAACCGTCGGTGGGGCAGGCGCTGATCCACGAAGTCCCCTCCGCCCAGCGGATCGATCTGCTCTGCGCCTTCATCAAGTGGAGCGGTCTGCGCCTGCTCCAGCCGGCCCTCTCCGCCTTCCTGCAGGCCCAGCACCGCCGCCCGTTGCGGGTACTCACCACCGTCTACCTGGGCGCCACCGACCGCCGCGCCCTTGATTGGCTGGTGGCCCACGGCGCCGAGGTGCGCGTCAGCTACGACACCCGCCGCACCCGCTTGCACGCCAAGGCTTGGCTGTTCCATCGGCCCGGCCTCACGGGCTCACCCCCTGCCTCCACCGCCTACATCGGCTCCTCCAACCTCTCCACCGCCGCCCTGCACGACGGCCTGGAGTGGAATGTGCGCCTCTCCGCCCACGACAACGAAGGCATCCTCGCCAAGTTCCAGGCCGCCTTTGAGAGTTACTGGGAGGAGGGCGAGTTCGAGCCTTACCGGGCCAGCGAACTGGAGCAGCGCCGCTTTGATCGGGCCGCGCGCGAGGAGTCGGCGGGGGATTCAGCGGCGGACGCCACCCCGCTCAGCTTCTTCGACATCCGCCCCTACGCCTACCAGCAGGAGATCCTCGACAAGCTGTCGGCCGAGCGCAGCCTCCATGGCCGCTGGCGCAACCTGGTGGTAGCCGCCACCGGCACGGGCAAAACCGTGATCGCCGCCCTCGATTACGCCCGCCAGGGCGGTCCGGGTCACCCGAGCCTGCTGTTCGTGGCCCACCGGCGCGAGATCCTGCAGCAGAGCCTCGCCACCTTCCGCCAGGTGCTGCGCGATGGCTCCTTCGGTGAGCTTTTGGTGGATGGCCAGCGTCCCAGCCAGTGGCGCCATGTGTTCGCCTCGGTGCAGTCGCTCGCTGGGATCGATCCGGCGGACCTGGCGACGGACACGTTCGACGTGGTGATCGTCGATGAGTTCCACCACGCCGCCGCCGCTAGCTACGAGCGCTGGCTGCGCCACCTGGCGCCCGCCCTGCTGCTGGGCCTCACCGCCACCCCCGAGCGCACCGGCGGCGAGGACATCCTCCATTGGTTTGACGGCCGTATCGCGGCCGAGCTGCGCCTCTGGAGCGCCTTGGAGCAGGGCCTGCTGTGCCCGTTCCACTACTTCGGCCTCCACGACGGCACCGACCTCTCGCAGATCGAATGGCGCCGCAACGGCTACGCCAACGATGCCCTCTCCAACTTTTACACCGCCGATGACGCCCGCCTGCGCCTGATCCTGCGCGAACTGGCAGACAAGGTCACCAACCTGGATTCGATGCGAGCCCTGGGCTTCTGCGTGAGCGTGGAGCACGCCCATTGGATGGCCCGCAAGTTCGTGGCCGCCGGGCTGCGCGCCGCTGCCCTGGATGCCTCCAGCCCCCGGGAGCAGCGCGCCGAGCAGATCCGCCGCCTGCGATCCGGCGAGCTGCAGATCCTGTTCGCCGTCGATCTGTTCAACGAAGGGCTCGACATCCCCGAGATCGACACGGTGCTGTTCCTGCGGCCCACCGAGAGCGCGATCGTGTTCCTGCAGCAGCTCGGCCGCGGTCTGCGCCTCTGCCGGGGCAAGAGCTGCCTCACGGTGCTGGATTTCATCGGCCAGGCGCACCGGAGCTTCCGCTTCGACCTGCGCTACCGCGCCCTGCTCGGCGGCACCCGCGACCAGCTGGAGCAGCAGATCAAAGACGGGTTTCCCTTCCTGCCGGCCGGCTGCAGCCTGCAGCTCGATCGGGTGTCGAGCGAGCGGGTGCTGGCCAACCTGCGCGAGTCGTTGCCCACGCGCCGGCCCCAACTGCTGTCCGAAGCACGCCGCCTCGGGCGTTGCTCGCTGGCGGGGTTGCTGGAGGGGCTGGGGATGGAGCTGGCGGAGTTCTACAAGGTGGCGGGCTCCTGGGCGTTGTTGCAGCGGGAGCTGGGTTGGGTAGCCGGGGCGGCCTCAGGGGAGCCCAGCGACGATGAAAAGCGGCTGGGGCGGGGGATCGCAGGCGGCCTGCTTCACCTGGATGACCCTGAGCGGTTGCGCTGGCTGGTGGATCAGCTGCAGCGCGCGGCACCGCCCGATCCGGCGGGCTTCGATCCGGAGACGGAACGCAGCTGGCGCATGCTGATGGCCCAGCTGTGGGGCAGCGGCCAGCAGCACGTGCCCCTGGCCGAGGCCCTCGACCGGCTCTGGGCCGCCGCCGACCTCCGCGCCGAACTTGTGGAGCTGTTCGCGCTGCTGCTTGAGCGCACCGACCACCTGGTGGCGTCGCTCGACTGGCCAGGCATCGGCGCCGATGAGCCGCCGCCGCCGGTGCCTCTTGGCCTGCACGGCCGCTACTCCCGCGCCGAGGTGTTCGCCGCCTTCGGCCAACTCAACGAGGCCCGCCCTTTCCCCGGCCGAGAGGGAGTCTTCTTTGATGAGGCCAACCAGTGCGACGTCTTCTTCATCAGCCTGAAGAAGAGCGAGCGCCTGTTCTCCCCCACCACCCGCTACAACGACTACGCCATCTCCCCGTGGGAGTTCCACTGGGAGAGCCAGAGCCTCACCCGGGAAGCGTCCGCCACCGGGCAGAGATACATTCACCACCGAGAGCGCGGCAGCCGGGTGATGCTGTTTGTGCGCGAAGAGAACAAGCGCGGTGGGGTGACGCTGCCGTTCCTGTGTCTGGGCTTTGCCGATTACGTGAGCCACCAGGGCGAGCGGCCGATGGCGATTCGCTGGCGGCTGCAGCGGGCGATTCCGGGGGCGTTCGTGCCGGAGTTGGCGTTGGCGGTATGAGGGGGGCTGAAGCCGCTAGCCTGTGGCAATGGCTGATTCCCGCATCACCCACAACCCAGCCCAGTGCGGGGGCAAGGCTTGCATCAGAGGCATGAGGATCCGCGTGAGCGATGTGCTCAACCTGTATGCCGCTGGGCTGTCCCCCGATCAGATCCTTGCCGAGCTTCCTGATCTGGAGCCCGATGATCTGCAGGCCGCCCTCAGCTACGCCGCACACGAGCTGGATCACCCTGTGCTGGTGGCGTGATTCTCTGGCTTGATGCCCAGTTGTCGCCAGCCCTCGCGAGTTGGATCACAGCACGATTCGCTCCGATCCAGGCGGTGCCAGTCAGAGAGCTCGGCCTCAGGGATGCAGACGACCGTGTGATCTTCGCCCAGGCGAGATCAGTTGGCGCCGTGGTGATGACCAAGGATCGCGACTTCCTGCATCTCCTCTTCGAGCAGGGCCCACCACCTCAGGTGATCTGGCTTCGTGTGGGCAACAGTTCCAACCAGGCACTTCAGGGCGTGCTGCAGCGCACCCTTGAGTCGGCTGTAGCCAGCCTTTCCGAAGGTGAACCCTGGGTCGAAATTCGCTCGCCATGCTGACGTGCTGCTGCACCGCTGTGCGGATGCCTTCGTCTTCGTGCGTGAGCAGCGCGGTGAGTGGACGGTCACCGCGCCTTTCGTGTGCCTGGGGCGTGCCAGCTACGAAAGCCACGAGGGCGAGCGGCCGATGGCGGGAGGCAATTCTCGGGTGGCGGCTGGTGCGGGAAATCCAGGCTGCTTGGCTGCACGGCTGTTGTGTGGCAGAGCAGCTGTTCCTCGCCATCTCTGGCGTTGGCGGTTTAGCGTCATCCCAGGCCACTCCTGAGCATTCACTGCAGGCCATGGAGGTCAGTTCCGAAACGTTGATCAGCCGGTTGCGCCAGTACGCGCCCGTCTGGAGTGAGCGTTTCGGCGTGCGCAGCCTGCGGATCTTCGGCTCCTGGGCCCGTGGCACGGCAACACCGAGCAGCGATGTGGATCTGCTGGTGGCCTTCGACGGCCCAGCCACGGCCAGACGCTTCTATGGCCTCCAGTTGTTTCTGGAAGACCTGCTCCAGCAACCTATCGATCTTGTGACCGAACAAGCACTTCGGGAGGAGCTCAGGCCTGCGGTTGAGGCGGATGCCATCACCCTCTGACGGCAGTCCGAAACGTGACTGGCGCCTCTAAGCGCAGGATATGGATCGGTTTGCCCATCGCGCCGTGGGCTACTGCGCTGATCTGAACCGTGCGCAGTTCGAGGCGAATCAGCTGATGCAGGACGCCGTTCTTCGCAACATCGAGCTGATCGGCGAAGCCGCCACTCGCATCCCAGAGAGCGAGTGGTGTGGGATGTGATCCAGGTGGAATTGCCGCTGCTGATCCTTCAGCTGAAGACCGTTCTGTCCTGACGACCAGCCTCGTCATGCGGGGATGCGGAGCCCCCTGGATCCACCGCAAAGGCGTGCTCGCTCACCAGCCCAGCGCCACCGACCTGCTGTTCATCACCCTGCGCAAAAGCGAAGCCCTCTTCTCCCCCTCCACCCGCTACCGCGACCTGGTCTTCGGCCCCTGCCTGCTGGCCATTACCAGGCCTCCAGGTGCAGATCGGCCACATTGGCAAAGGCCTGATCCGCCGTCACCAGGGCGCAACCTTCGCTGAGGGCATGGCTGGCGATCAGCAGATCCATCGCCGCCAACGGCTTCCCGTTGCGTTCGAGATCAGCCCGCAGCCGGCCATACACCCTGGCGCAGGCTTCCGACCAGGGCAGGATCTCCAGGGTCTTGAGGGTGTTCTCCACCAGCGCCTGCAACCGCGACGGTGGCGGCAGCTTCTCCAGGCCGTAACGGATCTCCGCCACCACGATCGACGACAGGCAACAGCGGTGCTCACGCACCCAGGTATCCAGGCACGGCGACAGGCCTTTCAGAAAGGCGTTCACGGCGTTGGTGTCGAGCATCAGCCTCCCCTTTGCCGCAGCCATCAGGGGAACTCCACCGGTTCCGCAGGGCGCGTGTCGCGCAACCCCTCGAAAAACGCCTCCAGCTCGGCCTGGAAGCCAGGCTCCTGCAGCAGGTCATCCCTTTGATCCAGCAAGGCGCGGGCCGATGGCCGCACCGGTGTGAGCACCACAGCGCCACTCTCGGGATCGCGATGCACCTCCACCTCCGTGCCCTCGAAGCGGAACTCGGCGGGTAGCCGCACCGCCTGGCTGCGGCCGTTGCGGAACAACTTGGCGCGCATGACACCCCCCAAAGTTGATCGATATCGAGTCTAGACCAAGCCTGCGCTCTCATGCCGCCTTCTACGGGATCCGCGGCGCCGGCTCTGCCGCAGCGCCCCTCAACGTGGCGTTGCCGGTTTGAGACCCGCCAGACTGAAGGCCAAACCACCCCGGCGACCATGACGACCGCCACCCCCCAGCGCCTCACGGCGATCCTGTACCGGGAAGACGAGGTCTACGTGGCGGAGTGCCCGGAGGTCGGCACCGCGAGCCAAGGCGACACCATCGAGGAAGCCCTGGCCAACCTGCGCGAAGCCACCGAGCTCTACCTGGAGGAATGTCCGCAACCTGCGCTGGCGCCGCGGCTGCTGACCACCTTCGAGGTCAACGTTGCCTGAGTTGCCTCGGTTTCGAGATCGTGCGCCAGAAAGGCAGCCATGTGGTGCTGCGAAGGCAGTCCCCCAACCCTGAAAGTGGCGACGCCAGCGTCACATGCGTGGTACCTCTCCATCGGCGTTATCTGGCGGTGGGGACACTTGGAAGCGTGCTTCGCCAGGCAGAAGTCGACGCGGAAACGTTCATCGATGTCCTCTGAAGCCTTTCATCGCGGAACCTGAATCTGCGCGTGCACGGCCGCTACGTCCGGGCCGAGATCGAAGCCGCCCACTGCTTCTCTTCGAGAAGGCTTCGCCTACGCAGAAGCCTGGCGGCTATGGCGTCCTCACCGCTGACGCCCCCTGGATCCACCGCGAAGGCGTGCTCGCTCACCTGCCCAGCGCCACCGACCTGCTGTTCATCACCCTGCGCAAATGCAAAGCCCTCTTTTCCCCCTCCACCTGCTACCGCGACCTGGCCCTAGGCCCCTCGCTGTTCCACTGGGAGAGTAAGAGCACCATCACCGCGTCCTCCGCCACCGGCCAGCGGTACATCCACCACGAGGCGAGCGGCCGATGGCGATCCGCTGGCGGCTGGAGCGGGAGATCTCGGCGATTTGGATGCCGGTGATGGCATTGGCGGTTTGAAGGGGGGTGGTGCACGGCGGGGAGGGGAAGAGACACATGAGCAACCTCATGGCTGCGAAAAACTTCTCTGGGCCTAAAATGACTTCAACGCGAAACAGGGGTGAACTTGATGAAGGGAGAACTGACAGCTGTGATTGAGCCTGCTCCGGAAGGTGGCTTCTGGGCGATCTGCCTGGAGATTCCCGGCGCCAGTGGCCAGGGAGAATCGATTGAGGAAGCAACAAAGGATCTCCATGCAGCTATTGAGCTTTTGCTGGAAGATCGTGAGGCGGATATCAGTCGTGGCCTGCCGCCTGATGCCGTGCGCATGCCCCTGAAGATCGGATGAAGCGCCGTGATTTGGAACGGCGACTGCGTATGGCTGGATGCATCCTCAAGAGGGAAGGGGCTTCACATTCCATCTGGATCAATCCAGCTACCGGGATGAAGGAAGCAGTGCCAAGACACAATGAAATCAAGGAACCCTTGGCCCGGAAGATCCTCGCCAGCCTCGGCGCAAGATGAGCCTCTATTTCATGATAAGCCTGGCAGATCTGGCCTGAAGGAGACGTATCGGACTCAAGAATCAGCCGCAATCCGTTGTTCCTGGCTGTAGGCCATGATCTCCGCGTTGATCTCCTGCCGTGTCATCGCCTCCTCTGGGCGAGCCGTGAGCAATTCACGCATTTGCTGGAGGCGTGTCAAGCGTTCGAACGTCATTGTGCTGCGTAGCAGATCCGCGATGGCCTCCGGCGAAAGAAGACCGGCTCCCTTTCCCTCTTCCGCAACAGCATCGGGGAGCTGATCTCGATGGTGGTCACGACCGCCAACAACCACAGCCCTGGACCCTGCCGGTGCCCCTGCGCGTGCACGGCCGTCACCGCGAAGGCGTGCTCGCTCACCAGCCCAGCGCCACCGATCTGCTGTTCATCACCCTGCGCCAGCCTGGGCCTGCCATCGATCAGCTGAGCCAGACCGATTCAGGAGGCCCAGTCGACCAGCTGCAGCCCATCGATGCGGCTGAACTCACTGACGTTGTGGCTCACCACAGTGGCCCCGATGGCCAAGGCGTGACAGGCGATCCAGAGGTCGTTGGCGCCGATCGGAGTGGCACGGCGCTTCAAGGCGGTGGCCTGAACGGCGTAGTGCTCGCAGATTCCCGGTCCCTGGGGGTAGAGCACCGGCACCAGGCGCGCCAGAGCCTCCAGCTGCTGCAGGGTGGCTTCCCGGCGCTGACTGCCCTCTGCCCCACGCAGTAATTCGGCCCAGGTGATGAACGACATGGCGATGCTGTCATCATCGCTGAGGGCGTCGATGCGCTCGGCCACCTGGGGCGGACGATTCCTGCTGAGATAGATGAGGATGTTCGTATCCAGCAGATAGATCACAAGGCTTCCCGTTCCTGAACCGGCAGCTTTTCGGCCTGCTGTTGCTCCAGCGCCTCCACGAAGTCGGCATCAAACCCACTGAGCGCCTGCAGCAGAGCTTGCCCCCGCTGGCTGGGACAGGGGTGAATGAGCAGGTCACCCTCCGGAGTGCGGCTGATCTGCACACGATCGGTGCCGAGGCGAAACTCAGCGGGAATGCGCACGGCCTGGCTGTTGCCGTTCATGAACACGCGGCTGGGCAGGACCTCCACAGGACAACTCCTCACGTGTGTACACCCTAGTACATACGGGGTTGGCTCAGGACGAACAGCTGTAGTGG
Source organism: Synechococcus sp. UW140 (assembly GCA_943369245.1). Lineage (GTDB taxonomy): Bacteria > Cyanobacteriota > Cyanobacteriia > PCC-6307 > Cyanobiaceae > Regnicoccus_A. Next base: position 228,435 of record CALRMN020000003.1, read on the forward strand.
GACACGCCTCCGGCGTTGAAGAATTCCCTGGGCTTCAGACGATCGTAAGTTGCCTCCACCTGGGCTGATTGCTCGTCGTAGGGATGGCTGAACACCTCCTGAAGCTCCCTGACCAGGCTGAAATCACCCTGCGCCGCCTGTTCGTAGGCGGGGGCGATCAACCATTCGCGCCAGGTGACCTTAGGGTTGACGCGTTTCATCACAGCGGCAGTCGCGCGGGGGTCGCCGCTGCTGGTGACCTGATTCCGCCAGCGTTGCAGCCACTGCGTCCACTGCCCATCGAGTTCCTCAGAACTGGGGACGTAGAAGCTCTCCTGCAGTGCAGAGACGTGCTCGGGGATGTCGGACAGCCTGCGGAAAAAGATCGTGTAGTCGACCTTGGTGGCAACCATCAGCTGCAGCAGTTCCTGCACCAGCTCGGCGTCGTAACGGATCAGGCCGAGCTTCCTGGCCCACATGGCCTCAAGCTCCTGGCGCATCGCTTCGGCGAAGCCGTCCCGGATCTGATCCAGCCTTGCCAGTGCCTGCGTGTTGCCTGCGAGCAGGAGTCGGATGGCGGCCCAGAACATCTGGTAGTTGGCTTCGGCGGCAACCGGTTGGTTGAAGAAGCTGAAATGCTCGCCGCCGCCGGTCCAGGGCTGAAATCTGGGATCGAACAGCTCGCAGAATCCGAAGGGTCCGTAGTCGAGGGTGTAGCCACCCGCGGCGCAGTTGTCGCTGTTGAAATTGCCCTGGCAGTAGCCAACTCGGATCCAGTTGGCCACCAGTGCGGTGAGCCGTGCGCGAAACAATCCCGCCAGCTCAACCACCTGATCGGGGAAGGGAAGACTCGGATCAATCTCCGGCCGGTAATTCCGCTCGATCAGATGCGCCGCGATCATCTGCAGCTCATTCAGCGCACCCGGATGCGCCTCGCTGCGGACGCGACGGGCAAACAGCTCCAGTTGGCCCACCCGCAGAAAGGATGGTGCCACGCGTGTGGTGATCGCCGCAGGGTTGTTCACCAGGATGTCGGGATCGAACGACCTGGAGTTCGGCGAGTACCAGGGCCTGCGCACGGTTTCCGATCGCGACACATACAGCGTCAGGGAGCGTGAGCTGGGAACCCCCAGGGCGTGCATGAACTCCTGCGCCAGAAACTCGCGCACGCTGGAGCGGAGCACGGCGCGACCATCGGCCCCGCGGCAGTAGGGCGTCGGGCCACCGCCTTTGAGTTGCATCTCCCAACGCCGGCCATTGAAGACGCCTTCGAACACGGAAATGGCCCGGCCATCGCCGTAGCCGTTGCCGGTTCCAAACGGGCACTGCTGGATGTATTCGGTGCCGTAGATCGACAGGGCATAACCGGTCGCCCAGCCAATCGGTCGCATCGGCTCCCGCGCCACGCTGATGTCGCCGGAAAACAGACGGCGGAACTGGTCGTCGTGGGCCAGCGCATCGCTCAGGCCCAGCTCGTTGAAGAGGGTTCTGCTGTGCGCCACGTACTCCGGTGCTGGAATCGGGGTTGGCGTCACCGGCACGTAATGACCGGAGAACACCTGGCGGGGCTGGTGATCGTGGCCATCGCCGCTCGCCTGAGGATCCGCATTCAGCGAATCCAGCAGCGAATAGTCGGCCCGTTGGGCAAAGTCCGCGAACGTGGCTGTGGTCGGCGCTGTCGTCGGCACGGGTCTCTCGGGTTGTGGGCTGCCTGGGCATGGCCCTGACGCTGAGGCCATCATCCTGGCGGGGCTGTCACGCTGGTGCAGGCGTCCCGGTGGGCCTGCGGATGATGATCGATCTCACCACCTGGGATGCCCTGCTGCGCACCTACGTGGATGGGACCGGCCGCGTGGATTACCGGGCCTGGAAGAGCGATCATCCCCGCACCCTCTCCGACTGGCTGGCGCTGCAATCCCCGATCACGCACGGACGCCAGGATCACCTGGCCCACTGGATCAATCTCTACAACGCCTTCACGATCCAGGCGGTGCTGAGCCGTTATCCCATCGCCTCGATCCGCCCCAGCCTGCTCGGTCTGCCGAACTGGATTGGCTTCCTCCGCTTCTTTCAGGAGGAGGTGCATCGCCTCGGCTCGCAGTGCTTCAGCCTCGCCCAGATCGAGAATCGGATGCTCCGGCAGCACAGCAAGGACCCCCGCATCCACTTCGCGATCGTCTGCGCCTCACTGGGCTGTCCACTGCTTCGCGCCGAGGCCTACACACCGGAGCGTGTGGAGCAGCAGCTCCAGGACGACCTGATCCGCTTCCTGAACAATCCCGGGAAGGTGCGCCTCGATGCCGAAGCCGGCATCCTCCACTGCAGCCGAATCTTCCAGTGGTACCGGACTGATTTTCTGGCGGAATCCCCCTCCATCGCGGCCTACATCCTGCCCCATCTGCAGGGCGTCACCGATAGCCAGAGGCCGCCACGGCTGGCCTTTCTTCCCTACGACTGGAGCCTCAATCAGCGGATGTCCCCGTAGAACCGCTTCAGGCGGCTCGGCGGCACTCCGATGCCCCAGAGAACTCCGATCGAGAAGTAGATCAAGGTGGCTTTGCATGGCCCCCACCGCTGCACACGCCGATCCGAACTCTCCACCACACGATTGATCAGCACGATGCGCCCCTGGCGCACCATGCGCAGGCACAGGTCGCCGTCTTCCATGATCGGCAGGCTCGGATCGAATCCACCGCACAACCAGAAATCGTGCCGGCGGCAGAGCATCACCTGATCGCCGAACAGCAGACGCAGTCCTTTGAGATAGAGATGGGGCCGAAACAGCAGCGGTGCCAGATAGGTTTTCAGCAGATTCAGGGCCGAGATGTCCCAGCGGGTCGACGCGCCATCACCCATCAGGGAGATGAAGCCGGCACAGGCAATCGAGGAATCCGCCAATGTGCGCTCGGCCACGCTGACCAGATCGTCGGGGATCAAGGTGTCCGCATGCAGGAAGCAGAGCAGATCTCCCGTGGCCTGCCGGGCGCCCTGGTTCATCTGGATGGCCCGGCCCGCCGCCTCGCTGTGGAGCACCGTCACGCCGGCTGCGGCGGCGATCTGCGCGGTGTGATCGCTGCTCCCCCCATCCACCACCAGCACCTCCCAGGCCGGCGGATGCAGGGCCTTCACGCGCCGCAGCGTGCGCCCCAGGGTGGTCGCTTCATTCAGGGTGGGAATGATGATCGATAGCCGTGCCATGGCCAGCGTCCTACCGCAGCTTCAGAACGTCATCGAGGCCAGCACTCAACACCAGCGAAACCAGGCCGATCAGCACGAACTTCACGGGCATGGCCACGGGCAGCGGCACCACGAAGAAGGCGATCAGCACGATCAGGGGCTGGTGCAAGAGAACGATCGAAAAGCCCACCCGGTTGCCATAGCGCAGGATCGGATGGCTGCTGGCGCGATAGGGCCTGGCCAGGGCCAGCAGGGCCAGCACCCAGCACCAGCTGTTGAAGCCTCGGAAGGCCTGATGGATCATGTAGGGCGCTGAGTAGGCGCGCTCCGGCACCGTGTCGCTGATGCTGAGCGCCAGCAGCAACACCATGCTCAGGCCAGCCGTGGCCAGCAGCAGCCAGCGGTTCCGGTCCAGGGCACACCACAGCCCGCTGCGGCTGCAGAAGAGAGCGCCATACACGAAGTACAGCAGATAGAGCACCAGATTGGCCCAGTCGTCGTAGAGGTTCTGAAAGCCCACCCAGTGGGGGCGCAACAGAGCCTCGCTCAGCATCAGCGGCACAGCCAGAACGATCAATGCGCCCAGGCCGTACGTCGCCGGAAGAGGCCGGACCCCATCGCGCCCGCTGGTCTCCCGGCTGAGCCTCACCATCACGGGCAGGCAAGCGATGGAGATCACGAGCAGATAGGCCAGAAACCAGAGATGGGCCCATTCGAAATGCCCGGCCGGACGGATTCCGTCGAAGAAGCTGGGGTAGAACTGCAGGAAAGAACCGTTTGCCCTGCCCGCCTGCAGCTCCTGGATGTAAACCTGGGGTGGCACAAGCACCGGGATTCCGATCAGCAGGGGAACCAGGAGCCGGCGCAGCCGTTGGCGCAGATAGTCCACCGCGGAGCGTGTCTGCAGGGAATACCAGCTGGCCGCTCCGGCCAGAAAGAAGAACAGGGGCATGTGCCACTGGTGCACGAACTGGATGAACACGCTCAGGCCGGCACTGCTCTGGGCATCAGCGACATAGAAGCGGCCCAGCTCACCCTCATAGAAGACAGCGGCCGAGTGAAAAGGGACCAGCAGCAGGACAGCCAGCAATAGCAGCCAATCCAGATCAAGCGAACGGGGTGGATGGATGCCGGCCACCTTCAGGCATCCCCGCCACGGCTTTGCGCTGGCAGCAACCAGCCCCATCCCCGACGGTAGGGATGCACCAGCAGGGTGGGCGCTCCCTGCCGGATCAGGCGGCCCCCTTCCCGGACCCACTGAAACAGTCCACCGTCGAGATTCAAGGCCCGCGTGAACCCGGCTCGCCGCAGTTCATCCACCCGTGCGGCGCTGCGCACCCCCACCGAGCAGCAGACCACGATCGGCCTGTCCCTGGCCAGCACCGCCATCGATCCCACGCCCGGAATCCGGCCACCGGTATCGATCAGCGCGGCCCCGGGCAGGTGGCTGCAGGCGAATTCAGCCGGGCTGCGTGCATCGAGGATCAGCCAGTCCTCGCGGTCATCTCCAGCCAGAATCCGCTGGAGCTGCTCCGCTGTGATGGAGGTGACGGCCGGATGGCGCAGCCGGATCCACCGCTTCAGGCAGAAGAACGCGACAGGGGGAGCGGCGCCTGCGGGGTTGAGCATCAGCGCATCCTTCAACCTCCCCATCTTCAGATGGTCGAGTGAGGTGAACGCACATGCACCCACCCATGTGGACACGATCCATTCCAGCTGCTGTGGCATGCGGGCGATGGTCAGGGGCCACGTCTGCGGCGCTTGAATCAAGCGTGGTTGCTTGTAGCTGGAATGAACTGCAGCTGCCTTGGCTCCATCCGCTGCAGCATCAGCCAGGTTGCGGCAGCTTTCTGAGTCTGCCAGGCCTGCAGAAGCTGCTTCGCCAGGACACGCAGCTGCTCGGCATCCGCAGTGGCGTCGATGGCGCGGCTGAAGCGCTCGATCTCAAATTGCTGGCCGATGCTCAGCTCGATCTTGCCGGACATGGCACTCAACTCAGAGGTGAGCGCAAGATATGGACGGCCGAACTGTGCACGCGTAGCAAGAATGACAGAGTTCGAGCCCTGTCAGGGCTCGATGTTACAGATGAACTCATTCATGAGCAGAACCGATAGCACGTATCACCAGAGCAGATCTGAGCCATGTCTCAGCAACGATCTCTAGTTGCTATCGCCGAGACTCAGCATCAACAGCATGAGTACGCTCCCTAAATGCGCGTGCCGCTCTCGCGCGGCTGCCGGCCCCAGTGCGAATTCTGCGTCATTCAGTGTGCTCCATGGCCGCAAACCACAGGCCAAGGCACCGGAGCAGCTGATCAGCAAGCTCAACCCTCACAAGACTCTCAACCGGATGAATCTCCAAGTCCTCAAACTCGGCCCCGCCAAGTATAAAAGCACCTTCAAGCTTCCCGATCCGGCGGTGATCCAGGCGCTGCTGATCGTCTGCTGGCGCCCGGGAATCAAATGCTCCACCCGTCGGAGCTTCTGGCACCGTCGGCCGTAGGGGTGGCCCCGCGAATCCGGCGACCTAGGAGAAACTGTGGAACAGCAGCTGCAGCAAGCTGAAGCCTGCCAGGCAGGTAGCCGCCAGCAATGGAATGGTGTGGAGCACGTTGTGTCCGTCCGGGGTCCTGGCCGTGTTCTAATCCGCCGAACCCAGGAGAAACAGCTGCAGGAGGTCCAGGTGTTGACTCCTGCAGATACATTCCAAGATGAAGCTGGATGAAGGCGTCCGGCCAGTGGTCATGGAGTTCTCCAGCATCTCCAGGAACTGCGCCTGCTCGAGCACCGGCAGACGCCGATCGAGCACCCCACCACGATCCTGCCGGGCTCCAGGCAGCGGCGGTGGAAGGCCAGATCGGCATCCCGGAAGGCACGGACCACCCTCCCAGGCGGCCGGGTGGCATCAGTTGAAGCAGAAGGGTGGCAATGAATACAAAAAAGAAGTATCAGCCGACTAAGCTCACTCATGCCTTTTTCGATGGGAAAATCCCTGGCTTGGCTGGGAATCCTCTCCAGGGGTTCAGTGAATCAGCTGAGCATCAAGTCCAAGCTGATCTTGATGCTCCTGCTGGTGAGTGGGTTCTCCACGCTCTTCACCGCGGCTCTGGGCTATCGAAGTGGTCAGATCAATCTCACCAATCGCGTCTTCAATCAGCTCACCAGTGTACGGGCCTCAAAAGCCTATCAGATCGAATCCTATTTTCGCAATATCCAGAATCATACGCAAACCCTGAGCGAAGACCTGTCCATCGTTGCTGCCGTTGAGCAATTCGACGCCGCCTACAGGCAGCTGGGGAATACGGTTTCATCCCCAGAGTCCGTCCTGGCCATTGAGACGTACTATCGCACCGAGTTCCTACCCCGGCTCGACAAATTCCACTCCGGTACTCCCAATCTCCCCGCCTATCTGGCCACCGATCCTGCCACCCGTTACCTTCAGTACAACTACATTGCCGCCAATCCAAATCCCGTCGGCAAGAAGCAAGGCCTGGTGGCCGCCAAGGATGGCAGTACCTACTCACAAGTGCACGGCCGCTACCACCCGATTTTTCGCAATATCGTTGCCAATTTCGGCTACTACGACATGTTCCTGATCAATCCCCAGGGACAGATCGTTTACACCGTTTTCAAGGAAACTGATTACGCCACAAACCTTACAAATGGCCCCTATAAAGACAGCAATCTGGCCCAGCTGGTGCAGCAGGTGATCGCCACGAAGGAGAAAGGATTCACCCAGCTGATCGACTTTGCTCCCTACGCCCCCTCCTACGGCGCCCCCGCCTCCTTCATCGCCGCCCCGATCTACAACGGCTCCAAGCTGGTGGGCGTTCTGGCCTTTCAGTTGCCCGTAGACGAGATCAACAACGTGATGACCGGCAACCAGGATTGGCAACTGGATGGCCTGGGCAAATCAGGCGAAACCATCCTTGTGGGCCAGGACAAGTTGATGCGTTCGGCCTCGCGCTTTTATCTGGAGGATCCGAAGGCGTTCCTGGCCCAGTTGAAATCCCGTGGCTTCAATGAAGATTCCATCGCCCGCCTGAACCAGTACGAGACGACGATCCTTCAGCAGCCAGTGGCGACCCCAGCCGTGACCAAGGCAATTTCCGGCGGATCCGGAACTCTGCAGGTGGTCGACTATCGCGGCGTCCCTGTGCTCAGTTCCTACGCGCCGCTGAAGATCAAGGGCTTCGACTGGGTGATTCTCTCCCAGATGGACCTGGCGGAAGCTTACTCTCCGATCTACGCTTTCCAGCGTCAGATTCTCATCACGGTGACCCTGCTCATCTTGCTGGTCACCCTGTTGGCCATGGCGCTGGCCCATCTGTTCGTGAAGCCTGTCCAGCAGCTGATCGAGAGTGCCCGAAAGGTATCTTCCGGCGAACTTGCCAGCATCCCAGCCTTGGATTCGAAGGACGAATTCGGGGAGTTGGCTCAATCCTTCAATGCCGTGGTGCAGAGCCTCCAGACCCAGACGGCGCTGGTGGATCAGAAGAACCAGGAAAATGAACGCCTGCTGTTCAGTGTCTTCCCCTCGGCCATCGCACGGCGCCTGCAGAGGGGTGAAACCCAGATCGCTGAAGAAGTCAACAATGTGGCAGTTCTGTTCGCTGACCTCAAGGGGTTCTCAAATCTTGTTTCTTCTCTCAGTGCCTATGAGTCGCTGGCCATTCTCAATGATCTGGTGGCGTCCTTCGATGACCTGGCGGAACGTTTTGGGCTGGAAAAGGTGAAGACCATCGGCGACAGCTACCTGGCGGTCTGTGGTCTGTCGGTACCCTATCTTGACCATGACAAGCGAGCCATCGATTTCGCCATCGAGATGCTCGGTGTCCTGCGCCGTTTCAATCTCGAGCGTGGCTTTCAGCTCAGCCTCCAGGTCGGTATCCACTCCGGCGACATCGTGGCCGGCATTGTGGGCAAGAGCCGAGTCGTCTACGACATCTGGGGCGAAACAGTGAAAACGGTCCATGCTCTGAGCCAGGTCTGTCCCGCTGGTTCCGTGCTCGTCTCCGAGGTCGTGCATCACCGCCTTGAGGATCTCTATCAGTTCGAGCTCACCACCTCCGCCTCCAATGGTCAGGCGGGACACCAGGCCTGGCGCCTGACGGGCACCACGGTGCCGACGGCCAGCGAGGTCCTCGCCAACCCATGACCACGGCTGCGCCACTTTGGATCTGGGGGATCGGCCTGGCCGTCGGCTTTCCCCTGCTCACGATTGTTCTGGGCGAGGTGATCCATCGCCTGAAGCGGCGTGGTCGGGCCATCGCCAGCACGGTGCGCCTGGTGCGGGATGTGCTGCTGCCAATGCTGGCGCTGCTGGTGTTCATGCAGCACCTGCTTCAGGTGGATCCCGGGACCCGTCTGTTCAAGTCCATCGAGACGGTGTTCTGGGTATGCGTGATCCACGCGGCACTCTCATTGCTCAACGTGATTCTGTTTGAGCAGGCCGAAACTGATACCTGGCGCGCGCGGGTGCCGAAGCTGTTGATCGACCTGGCCCGCCTGTTCCTCATCCTTCTGGGTACGGCATTCGTTCTCGCCACCGTGTGGAACGCCGATCTGGCCGGTCTGGTCACCGCCCTGGGGGTGAGTTCGATCGTCATCGGCCTGGCCCTGCAGGACACTCTCGGCAGTGTGATGTCGGGGATCGCGCTGCTGTTCGAGCGGCCGTTCTCGGTCGGGGACTGGCTCGAAGTCGGCGGGGTGGTGGGGCAGGTGATCGATATCAACTGGCGGGCCGTGAGGCTGCTGACCCTGGAGCAGGAAATGGTGGTGATCCCCCACAAGCTGATCAGTAGCGAGATGATTCGTAATTTCACCAAGCCAACTCCGATTCATGCCGAACGAATCCAGATCGGCTTCTCCTACAACGATCCACCCAACCTGGCCAAGCAGGTGCTGAAGAGCACGGCCCTGGAGACCAAGGGCATTCTCCTGGATCCGGAGCCGGACGTGTTCACACTCGATTATGATGATTCCGCTGTGTCGTACGAGGTCAAGTTCTATATCCGCGACTATGGCGACATCGAACAGATCAGGGAGCGTTTCATGACACGGGTGTGGTATGCAGCGAAACGCAACAACCTTTCGATTCCCTTCCCGATCCGCACAGTCTATAACTTCCATGGGCCCACGACCCAACAGAAAGGAGTCGCCAAGAAGTTCAGCGAAAGTCTGCAGGCCATACCCTCTTACGTGCCCATCAATCGCGATGAGGACAGCGCGACTCCATCCTCGTCAGGAATTTCCCTGCAACACTTCGCCGGCGGAGAAAAGGTGATTCGCCAGGGACAGATGGGTCACGAACTTTATATTATTGTTGCTGGCCAGGCCCTGATGTCCAGGCGAAACGAAGCAGGCGAAGACCTGGAACTGTTATCCCTGAAAAGTGGTGAATTCTTCGGAGAGATGAGTCTGTTTTCCGGTGAGCCCAGCCTCGTGACCATCTCTGCGAGCAATGATCTGGAGGTGATGAAGATTTCAGCAAAGGTGGTCAATAAGATGATCGATCGCCAGCCCAGCTTTGCCCGCGAGATCGGTCAGATCCTCGAAATCCGCCGCCTGGCCATTCAGGAAACCAACCACGCCCACCAGCAGTCGAGGCAGGCCTAGATCACTTAGGCCATGCAAGGCCAGGAGCAGGATGTGCCGCTTCCCGCTGATCTGCAGCCCGGCAGTAGATCCCTGTTGCGCTGTGGGTTCAGCTGAAGGGTGTTCCCTTGCCTGTGGAGTTGCTGGGGATGTCCAGGCTGGATTCTGCTGGATTCAACAGAAATCCTGGGATTGATCGGCATGGCGTGCAGATCCCGCTAGAGCAACGGCATAAGCGGAGCCCCCATGAGCTGGCTGGAGCCCACCAACCTGCTTCTCCTGGCCTGCGCCCTGATCTACGGCGTGATCGGCGAATGGGTCGATGGCGGCATCCTGCTGATGTTCGTGCTGGGCATCAGCCTGCTCGATGCCGTCCAGCAGCAGCGCAGCAACCGTGCCCTGGCCGAGCTGGCCCGCCTGTCGGCGCCCCGTGCCCACGTGCGCCGCGATGGCCAGGAGCTGGACCTGCCGGCCGACCAGGTGCGTGTGGGCGATCAGCTCCGGCTGGAAGAAGGGGATCGGGTGGCGGCCGATGCCGCCATCAGCGAGGGGGTGGGGCTGTGGCTGGACGAGTCCCTGCTCACCGGTGAATCCCTGCCGGTCGAACGCTCGTCACCCGGGGAGCGGATCCTGGCTGGTTCCCTGGTCGCCAGTGGCCGCGGCTGGGCGGAGGTGGTGGCCGTGGCCGAAGCCACCGAACTGGGCCGGCTCGGCAAGAGCCTGGCCACCGTGAAACCACCGCCGACCCGGCTGCAGCGCCAGACCCGTCGCCTCACCGGGCGCCTCACCGTGCTGGCGCTGGGGCTCTGCGCGGCTCTGGCGGTGATCCAGGGAGCGATCAGCGGCGACTGGCCCCAGGCCCTGCTCGCTGCCCTGGCCCTGGCCCTGGCGGTGCTGCCCAACGAGATTCCCGTGGTGCTGGCCCTGTTCCTGGCCCTCGGCGCCCTGCGCCTGGCCCGGATCGGGGTGCTGGCCCGCTGGCCCGCAGCGGTGGAAAGCCTCGGCAGCGCCACGGTGCTCGCCGTCGACAAGACCGGCACCCTCACCGAGAACCGCATGGGGGTTCAGCAGCTGCTCACCTGGCCGGAGCTGGAGGGCTGGCAGGCGGGGGAGACCCTGGAGGAACCGGTTCATCAGCTGCTCGAGCTGGCGGTGCTCGCCAGTCGCGGTGATCCGGTGGATGCGATGGAACTGGCGATCCAGCGCCTGGCCGCCGACCATCTCGGCGGCACCGAACACCTGCATCCCGACTGGCCCCTGGAGCGTGAATACCCCCTCCAGAGCGATCTGCTGGTGTTCTCCCGCCTCTGGCACGACGGTGACGGGGGCTTGCGGCTGGCCGCCAAGGGAGCGCCCGAGGCGATCGCCGATCTGTGTCACCTCGATGCCGGGCAGACCACCGCCCTGCTGGCCGCCGCCGATGGGCTCGCCGCCAGGGGTCTGCGGGTGCTGGCGGTGGCGCGCGGGCTCGATGGCGTGCCGGTGCACGAGGGTCAGCCGTCCGCAGACGGCGGCGCTCTGCCGGACCACGTGCATGGCTACCCGTTCGAGCCGGTGGGGTTCCTGGCCCTGGCGGACCCGCTGCGCTCGGATGTGCCGGCGGCGATCACCATGGCGCGGGGCGCCGGCGTTCGCGTGGTGATGATCACGGGAGACAGCCCGGTGACGGCCCGCTCGATCGCCGATCAGGCGGGCTTGCCGCCCGGTCCGGTGCTCTCCGGCCCGGAGCTGGACGCCCTCTCACCCCAGGCGCTGGCGGCCTCCATCCGCGAGGTGGCGGTGTTCGCCCGGGTGATGCCCCAGCAGAAGCTGCAGCTGGTGCGGGCCCTGCAGGCCGCCGGTGAGGTGGTGGCGATGACCGGAGATGGCGTCAACGACGCCCCGGCCCTCAAGGCCGCCGACATCGGCGTGGCGATGGGCAAGCGCGGCACGGCCGTGGCGCGGGAATCCGCCGATCTGGTGCTGCTCGACGACACCTTCAGCGATCTGGTGGCCGCCCTGGAACTGGGCCGGCGTGTTGATGCCAACCTGCACCGGGCGCTGGGTTACACGCTGGCGATCCACCTGCCGATCGCGGCGCTCGGCCTGGTGCCCCTGCTACTGCCTGGCCAGGCCCTGATCCTGCTGCCGGTGCACATCGCCTTGTTGCACCTGGTGATCGATCCGGCCTGCACGGTGGTGTTCGAGGCGCTTCCCGCCTCACCGGGCCTGATGCAGCAGCCCCCCCGCCCGCCGGAGGCTCCCCTGTTCGGGCCCGACACCTGGCGCCATTCCCTCACCCAGGGCGCCGTGGTGATGGTGGCCGCCCTGGTGCTGGCCTTCTGGCCTGAAGCCGACGCGGCCACCCACCGCAGCCTGGTGTTCTCGCTGCTGCTGCTGGCCGGCGGTGGGCTGGTGTGGCTGAACGGCGATCCCCGCAGCCGCATCGCCGCCGCCGGTGCCGGCATCGGCCTGGGGCTGTGGCTGCTGCTGCTGGCCATTCCCGGGTTGCAGCAGCTGCTCAGCCTTGCGCCGCTGCAGCCCTCCGGGATCCTCACCGTGTTGATCACCACAGCGGTCGCCCTGCTGCTGGCGGGCCTGCTCAACCGCCGGCTGGCCTGAAGCCGCCATCAGATGTCCCTTGGTCAGATGAAGCGTCAGCGATGGCTTTGGCTTGATCCTCCCAGTCCACCCAGACAACGGAGTGGGCTTTGAGATACCTGCTGACGGCCGCTCCAACCGTGGCGAAAAACCGCTCTTCTCCGAATTGTGAGAACAGCCCGAAGCGCTTGAGTTTGTCCTTGACGGGATCCTTCATCTCGGCGAAGCAGAGCAGGATTCCGGCCTTCGCCAGGGTGTGATCCAGTTCATCCAGCGTGTCCGCAGAGGTGACATCGATGCTGGTGACGGGTTCAGCCTCCACGACGAGCCAGTTCACCTGAGTCGGTGATGACTCCAGGGCCGTCATCACCCGATCCCGGAAGAATTCGGCATTCGCGAAAAACAGGGGCGCATCCCACCTGAACAGGACCAGGCCCGGGATCAGGCGCGACTCCGGATAACGGCTGATGTCGTGATAGCCCTTGACACCATCGACCCGTCCCAGCACGGCGGAGTGAGGACGCCAGCCATCCCAGAGAAACTCGATGACGGCAATGGCGATCGCCAGCCCGATGCCAGGAATGGCGCCGAGGGCGGCGACCCCGGCCAGGCAGACCATCGACAACCAGAACTCCCAGCGCTGCATGCGGTAGATGCGTCGCAGGTCGGCCACTTCGATCAAGGCGATCGCCGAGGCAATCACCACTCCGGCCAGCGCGGCCGTGGGCAGGTTTCGCAGCAGGGACGGCGCCACCAGCAGCAACGCGGCGACCGTGACGGCTCCGACGACCCCGGTCAACTGGGTCCTTGCCCCTGACGCCTCGGCAACCGGAGTGCGCGACGTGCTCGCGCTGATGGGGAGGCCCTGAAACAAACCAGCGACCAGGTTGGCTGCGCCCAGTCCAACCATCTCCTGATTGGCATCGATCGTGTCCCCCAGTCGCACCGCGTAGGTTCTCGAAAGCACGCTCGTGTCAGCGAACGACACGAGGGCGATGGCGCAGCCTCCGAGCAACACCGGCACGAGGTCGCTCGTGCTGATGGCGGGGATGGACAGACCGGGCAGCCCTCTGGGGAGAGGACCAAGCACCGTCACACCGGACCGGGTCGCCAGGTCCAGCGCCGAGACGATCACGGTCGCGGCAACGACGGCCAGCAGAACGCCCGGGACGCGCCTGCTGCGTCTCAGGAGCCCGATCATCAGCAAGGTGCCGGCACCGAGGGCCAGCGACACCCCGTTCGTGCCGCCGGCCAGAACCTCGGCGACAAAAGCCCGGGCCTCTATCAGCAGTCCGTCGCCCTTGACCGTGAAACCGAACAGGGCGGGGAGCTGGCTGACCAGCACCGTCAGAGCGATGCCGTTCATGTAGCCGTAGCGGATCGGCTTGGACAGCAATTCGGTGATGAACCCCAGCCGGGCGGTTCCCGCCAGAACACACACGCTGCCGGAGACGAGGGCCAGCATCCCCGCCAGGGCCATCGCGCGCTGGGAATCCCCCGCAGACAGGGGCAGCACGATTCCAAGAATGAGGGCGACGAGCGAAGAGTCCGGTCCCAGGACCAGCATCCGGCTGGGGCCGAACAGGGCATAGGCGAGCAGACCGAAGATGGTGGCGTAAAGGCCACAGATGGCCGGCACACCGGATGCGACCGAGTAGGCAATGCCGGCCGGCAGCAGCACGGCCGTCAGCGCCAGGCCGGCCACGATGTCATGACGGAGCCAGGAGATGTCGTAGTGGCCGATGACGGACAGACCGGGGAGCCAACGCCTCCAGCCGGCGGGGGGCCGACGTCGCTGGAGGCGCGGGATGGCGGAGGGGGAGTGGGGCGCTGGAGGAGGTGTCGAGGCACTCATGTCAGAGAAGCCTGCCTCGCCGCGGGCCGGTTCGTTTCCGGTCAAGCCTGCTGAGGACGTAGTAACTGGAGAATGCAATGAGGACCATGCCAAGCATGAAGGCCGGATAGGACAACCTCCAGTTCCTGGGGCCTGTGATCATCGACCATTCGGACATCCCCCCGATGCCGGCAAGCAGCGTCAACGGCATGAAGATCGTGGTGATCAAGGTCAATCGCTTCACGGTTATATTCGTGTCGTTGGCTGCTTTGGCCATTTCATTATTTAACATCGAAAGATACATTTCCATCAAGCTTGTAACGATATCCCGATAGGATTCAGTCAGCTCAAAAAATCTGACCAGGTGGTCGTAGATATCACGATAACTGTAGATTGAACGCTCAGAAATAAACCGACAATCCCTGCGACATATCTTGCCAAGGATCTCGCGCTCGTGAAAAAGGCTCTTGCGCAGTCTCAGCAGATACCGCCTGAACCGAATCAATTCGGCAGGCTTGAAGCTTGCGGGATCGGAGATGAGGTCCCCTTCCACATCGTCCAGCTCATCCTCCAGCGCCTCGATGGCAACAAACTTCTGATCCACAACTTCATTCAGAATCAGGTGCATGACCTGGGAAGGCCCCTGCCGCTCCCCTGCCCCCTCAAGGCTCTGCTCGACAATTCGCTGAATTCCCTCCAGATAGGGGCGCCGACTTGAGTTCAGGTGACTGATACTGACCAGAAACTTCTCGCCGATGAACAAATTGATTTCACCCACCTCCAGGACACCATTATCATACTCAAACGTGTTAAAGAGAATGAATGTATTATCCGGAAAGTCTTCGATCTTAGGGATCTGATTATCATCAAAGCAATCCTCGATCGAAAGGTGATGCAAGCCGAGCAGCCCCACCAGCTCCTCAAGCTCCTCCCTGGTGGCCTCGGTGTAGTGCAACCAGGCGAAACCACTGTCCTCCGCTGCCTTCACAGCAGCCCTGGCCGTCCCGGCACGCTTCGGAGGGCCGCTGCTGCCGATCTGGTAAAAGCAGGAGCCAGACACGTCGTCCCGATCGGATTCCAACCACCAGCGTAAAGAGGAAATGCTGGGGATCTGGACTCTATTGGTGACGTTCTTGCATGGCCGCCTCCCGGCAAACCATGCTCAACCGGGTTGGTGAAGCGCGAGCTTGTAGTGAGTGAACAGCTCAGGCAGGAAATGCTCCAACTTCTGAGCGATAGCAATCGCCCATCAATACCACGACGAAGATCCAATAAACTGCCATAATTGATCTAGTTCCCACTTGGAGTGTCAACGCACTCAAGGAACGATGGAGCGGCCATCGAGGTTTCCTGATCAGCGACACCTGGCCCCATGAAGGCGCTGACCGCTATACCGCAGCCGCTATACCGCAGCACTGGCGCCGGAGGCCATCCGGGCTGCTGCTGACTGGTTTTGATCGATCCGGGCCGGCGCTCAGACTGTGGCCCTGGACATCGGCCAACGGCTGGCCATGGCACAGAGGCTTCCTGAATCCTGGCCTCACCTGAACCGTTCAGCACTTCTCACTCATCATTGCAGCAGCTACGCAGCATCTTTGCAGCCTGCGATCAGGCCCCAACTGGAGCAGCACCGTTCCTGGCGACAACCGTCGTCGTCCTTGATGATCCAAAGCTGGACTCATGAATGCCTCGAACGACGGCAAACTGGACAACCCATGCGATAATACATTGACAGGGCCGTGCGTCGCCGACACCCAGCGCCCAGAGAAGGATACCACCCGATGAATGTTTTGCTGGTTTACCCCGAGTTTCCTAAAACATTCTGGAGCTACGAAAAGATACTCGAGCTGGTGAATCGAAAGGTGCTCCTGCCACCGCTCGGCTTGATCACCGTGGCGGCCATCCTGCCCCAGGAGTGGAATTTCAAGCTGGTCGATGTCAACATCCGAGCCGTCGCCGATGAAGAATGGATGTGGGCCGATCTGGTGATCATGTCGGCGATGATCGTTCAAAAAGACGACATCATTCGCCAGATCAACCTGGCCCGTCATCACGGCAAGCCCGTGGCCGTGGGCGGCCCCTATCCATCCTCCACTCCCGAGGAGCTTGTGGCCGCCGGGGCCGATTACCTGATCCTCGATGAAGGGGAGATCACCCTGCCCATGTTCGTGGAGGCCTGGGAGAGAGGCGACAAGGGAGGACGATTCAGCTCCGAAGGGGTCAAACCGGATGTGACCTCCACACCCATCCCCCGCTACGACCTGCTCGAGCTCAAGGCTTACGACTCAATGAGCGTGCAGTTCTCGCGTGGCTGCCCGTTCCAGTGCGAGTTCTGCGACATCATCGTGCTCTATGGCCGCAAACCCCGGACCAAGACACCGGATCAGCTGATCAGCGAGCTCAACAGCCTCTACACCCTCGGCTGGCGGGGTGGGGTGTTCATGGTGGATGACAACTTCATCGGCAATAAGCGCAACGTCAAGCTGATGCTCACCTCGCTGGAGCAGTGGCAGAGGGAGCATGGCTATCCCTTCCGGTTTGATACCGAAGCCTCCCTCGATCTGGCAGACGATCAGGAACTCATCGATCAGATGCTGGCCTGCAACTTTGCCGCCGTCTTCATGGGGATCGAAACCCCCGACGCCGACAGCCTCGCCGCGACCATGAAGTTCCAGAACATGCGCTCACCCCTGCTCGACTCGGTCGACAAGGTGACCCGCTCCGGCTTGAGGGTAATCGCCGGATTCATCATCGGCTTCGATGGAGAGAAGGTTGGCGCCGGCCAGCGAATCGTTGCGTTCTCGGAAGCCGCGGGGATTCCCACCACCACATTCGCCATGCTGCAGGCCCTCCCCCATACCGCCCTCTGGCACAGGCTCGAGAAGGAGGGGCGGCTGATCGACAAGGTCGGAAACATCAACCAGACCACCCTGATGAACTTCGTGCCGACCAGGCCGGTGGAAGATATCGCCCAGGAGTATGTGGAAGCGTTCTGTCAGCTCTATGAACCGCGAAAATACCTCGACCGGGTACATCGCTATTTCCTCAAACTCGGCCCAGCAAGGGTGAAGAGCTCCTTCAAGCTTCCCGATCCGGCGGTGATCCGGGCGCTGCTGATCGTCTGCTGGCGCCAGGGGATCAAGCGCTCCACCCGTTGGGCCTTCTGGCATCACCTGATCGATATTCTCAAATCCAATCCCAAGGTGACGGAGCAGTACCTGGCCGTCTGTGCCCACAACGAGCATTTCATGGAGTATCGGGAGATCGTGCGCCGACAGATCGAGAATCAATTGGCTGCCTACCGCCAGGGGTTGGGGAATCAACCAGGCATACCGGCAACAGAGATGGCCGGGCTGGAGCAGGAAGCCACTCCGATGGGCCGGTAATCGGAGCATCCTCCTGCCAGGCCATCGGGGCCTGTCTCCGCCACAGGAGATCCGCTCAGCTCAGGGCACCAGGAAGCCGAAGTGGCTGGACAGGAAGCCGTACAGCCCGTTCTTGGCCTTGAGGTCGAGTTCGGCGGCCCACTCCACCTCCTCGATGTCGGCTTCACCCAGACCCAGACCCTCCACCAGGCGCCGGTACGCCACCTTCTCCATGGGGTTGATGCTCGACTCGTCGCCGGGCCGCCGGCCGACGCGGATCATCATGTAACCCAGCTTCAGGGCCAGCTGCCGGTCTTCCTCGGAACGGAGCCGGGGAATCAGCGCGTCGAGGGCCTCAGGCTGCAGGCTCTGGCCGGCCAGGACCTCAGCCGCCTCGACGGGCAGCGGCACTCCACCATCCGTCACCAAGTAGCGCTCCACCAGGTCCCGCAGCAGCTCCTGCTCCTCTGCGGAGAACTCACCATCCGACCAGGCCACACAGCAGAGGATGCGCAGCAGATCGAGGTTGCCGGCGGGCGGGGTGTCGGTGCTGGGCGCCATGAAGTGGGTCCGGTAGGCATCACACCAGCCATTGTGACCGCTGGGTCCGGCAGCCCACCCCATGAAACCTGACAGGTTCCCTGCGCGTGGCTACAGCGGAAGCAGAAGGGCCAACTCCCATGTCCGCCAACACCACCAACGCACCTGCCAGCCATCAACCCCGCCAGGACGGGATGGAGAGCGGGCATCACACCGATCCCTATCTGCAGCGTCACAAGCCGGCCCAGCCCAGCACCTGCCCGGATTGCCAGGCCACCTATCACGATGGCCGCTGGACCTGGGAGACACCGGCGCCCGGTGCCGCCAGCCACCGCTGCCCGGCCTGCGAGCGGATCCGGGATGACGTTCCCGCCGGAGAGCTCACCCTCTCCGGAGCCTTCCTGGCTGCACACGCCGACGAGGTGATGCGGCTGGTCACCAACACCGGGGAGCACATCCGTCAGGAGCATCCGCTGGAGCGGCTGATCGACAGCAGCGGTGATCCAGCCAGCGGCGACGTGCTGCTGCGCTTCACCGGCATCCATGGCACCCATGGCCTGGGTGAGGCCTTGGTGCATGCCTTCGGGGGAACGCTGGAGGCGCCGTATCCGGACACCGGCTCGATCATGCGCGCCAGCTGGCGGCGGGATTGAGCGAAACACGCCGACGCCGGATCGCCGGCGCCATAGTGCCAGCACGCCCTGGCAGGACAGTGAAGGCCGTGCCGAGCCTCAAGTCCCTGAGCCGCCGTGAGCGGGTCGCCGAAGTGATGGATCAGCCAGGGATCGACCCGGGTGATCACGCCCGGGCCCTGGCGGGGCTCCGGCGCATCAATGCCCTCAGCCGCTGCTCCGCCGGCCTGTTCGCGCCGATCCGCGAGCTCGCGCGACGCCAGCGAGGCACCCCCCTGCGGGTGCTGGATCTGGCCTGCGGCGGCGGTGACACCGCCATCGACCTGGCCCTGATGGCCCGGCGCAGCGGCATTCCGCTGATCCTCGAGGGCTGCGACATCAGCCCCGGCGCCGTGGCGATCGCCAGGGCCAATGCCGAGCGCCGAGGCGCCGAGGCACGCTTCTTCAGCGCCGATGCCCTCGCCGATCCGCTCCCGTCGGGTCCGGACGGTGCCGCCGCCGGCGGTTACGACGTGGTGCTCACCTCCCTCTTCCTCCACCACCTCGATGACCGCGACGCCGTGGCGCTGCTGGCCCTGATGGGCCGGCGGGCCCGTCAGCTGGTGCTTGTGAATGACCTGATC
Organism: Synechococcus sp. UW140; assembly: GCA_943369245.1. GTDB lineage: Bacteria > Cyanobacteriota > Cyanobacteriia > PCC-6307 > Cyanobiaceae > Regnicoccus_A. The sequence continues at coordinate 247,761 of CALRMN020000003.1, forward strand.
CGCAGTCCCCTTGGCTACGGGCTGGCCTGGGCCGGCACCCGGCTGCTCAGTCGCTCCTGGATCGTGCACACCGATGGACCGCTGTCGGTGCAGGGGGCCTTCCGGCTCGCTGAGGTGGCCGCCATGGCCGAGCGGGCCGGGCTGCAGGGCGCCTCGCTGCGGCGCTGCTGGCCGGAGCGGTACCTGCTGAGCTGGTCCCGTGGCTGAGACCCTGCCCGGCGAGCCCTGGGATGTGGTGGTAATCGGAGCCGGTCCGGCCGGTGCCCTGGCCAGTCTCGATCTGGCGCGCCGGGGCCTGCGGGTGCTGCTGGTGGAGAAACGCCGTTTTCCGCGCTGGAAGGTGTGCGGCGCCTGCTTCAACGGCCAGGCCCAGGCGGCGCTCGCCTCCGTGGGCCAGGGCCACCTGCTCGAGAGCCTGGGCGGATTGCCGCTGCGGCGGCTGCGGCTGGGCCTGGGCGGACGGCAGACGTGCTGTGACCTGCCCCCGGGGTGGGCCGTCTCCCGCAGCCGCTTCGATCAGGCCCTGGTGGAGGCTGCCGTCTGCGCCGGTGCCGTCTTCCGCCCCGCAACCACGGCGCAGCTAGGTCCGGCCGGCGCCCAGGCCCGCAGCGTCAGCCTGCGCCAGGGGCGCCATCAGGAGCAGGTGCAGGCGGCCGTGGTGCTGGTGGCGGCGGGACTGGCCCACCGCTGCCTTGAGAACGAACCCAGTGCCCACACCCGCATCCAGCCCCGCTCGCGGCTGGGGGCCGGCTGCGTGCTGGCGGCTGCGGACCACCACCACTGGGAGGAGGGCAGCATCCACATGGCCTTGGGCCGGCAGGGCTACGTGGGTCTGGTGCGGGT
>CALRMN020000004.1:0-233759 GCA_943369245.1 Synechococcus sp. UW140
GAAGAAGAGGGCTACGTGACGGCGGAGCATGCCCAGGCGCGGGGGCTGCATGTGAAGAAATTGAGCGGAACCCAGTTCCGGCAGATGCTGCGCAGCGGTGAGGAGATTCCGGAGTGGTTCGCCTTCCGTAGCGTGGTGGAGGTGCTGCGCCATGGCGCCTGATCCCACCTACGCCGGCATGGAACTGTCTGTGCAACTGCCGGTGCTTTCAGTGAGCAACGATCCCATGAGACCGGCGTCGGCGGCTGATATGGCGGTGATCGATCATCTGCTCAACGGATTCGCCCGCACCATTTCAGGCGTCCCCTGGACGATCCTCAGAGTGTCGCTTGCGGCCCAACCAGTGTCCACAAGGCACCCTGATCGAAGCGGAGTGGATCTGGATCCTCTGTACCCTTGATGGCACCAAGGCTTTGCTCCAGCTCACCGGCGAATACGCCCTCCACTCTGCACTGGTGAATCACCAGCACCTGGTGCTTGCCCTGTTGCTCCTGCTGTAAGTGGATCAGTTCTGGTTCGGTGTGCTGGTCAGTTGTTCCGCCCAAACCTAGCGAGATCCCTCCTCAGGCGTGCGCACGCCATTGAACTTCAATGCCCTGATGGCCCCGGCCGAGCTGATCCCGGTCACCAGGCGCAGCACCGCACCGCCTCCAAGCCCTTGCCGCAGATATGGTCTCTCGCCTCCCACAGCGACTCCAGCAGCAGCGCTACACGAGGCCACAGCGCCGTCTACGGCCAACAGCCACCGCTGAATCGAGACCATCGCGAGCCGGTGGAGCACCATGGACCACAGGCCCCTGGCTCAGCAACCGCAGCACCGATTTGCGGTGATACCCGCTCAACTCCAACAGTTCATCTACTAAGGCGCTCTCCTCCCGGAAGCTGAGTGACTGGTAGCGACTTATGGCACCCTCCTGAAGCTGCCGGCACCACTGACGCTGGAGCCGGCGTTCGGACGACAGAGAAGGCGGAGCCAAGGGCTCAATACTGTTGAGCCAACAGCAATGATGTAGCAGCGATGCTGCTGAGTCAACGCGCCGTGACTTGCTCATAGACATCGCAGCGAGCTGCCTGCCGCCAACCAACCCCAAACTATTCATCGATTATCCGGCTATGGCTGTGTGATGATGCTTGAAAAATTACAGCCACCCAATAGGTGACCTTCTAGGCAGAACATATTAAACTTGAGTCTATTCATCATCCGACAGTCCAGCTTGGTTAATCAACTCAATGGATTCGAGTGCCAGCTTCTTGTTGACCTCAGTAGGATGTAGATCTGCATAGAATCTTGCAATCTGTATGATGTGTGAATTGACAATAAATGTGCTGCCATTGCGCTTGGCAAACTCTTCGCCTATAAAGTCTAATGCAATCTCTTGGTCATGACCTGGCAATGGGTTGACGCAGAAGAAGTTGAGAGCCTTTGAGAGATACTCAGAATGTAACAGATTCATCCACTTTGCAGATTCGCGAAGCCTGAATGCACGACGTTGGCCTGAATCATCAGGAATACCATTACGAAGATTGGATGGGAATACAATGCTTGTTACTTTGCCTATGGGGGCATAAGTGAAATCACTATGCTCAAGAAACTTGTGCCACATGCTGGCATAACTGATGACATCTTTCTCTCGCGGTGTCCATCCGATGGGTAGCGATAAATAGCTTGATCTCGTATGAGCTACTGCAGAAAGCTGGGCAATAAACAAAAGATTTTTATTCATTAGACAAGATTCTATAAATGCAGGGTTATCAAGTCTCTTGTGCTTGGTTTGAGGATCAGATAGGTTTAAATAATTGAAATACCCACCTTGCGCGACACGGAAGAGAGTAGAATATGCAAAGTCGAAGCTTTGCAGCGAATTTGCCATGACTTCTAGATGATCTTGCAGCCAGAAGTCATCGTCACCTATATAACATATGAAATCACCCTTAGAACATTTAATTACTTGGTCTCTATAAAGTTCACCATGGCCAAGACCCTTGGGGTAGTCGTGGACATAAAAACGCTGATCTTTGGCGGCTTGTCTATTTGCGAATTCAAGGCCCTCACTTGATGCTCCATCACAGACGATATGAACTTCAAAATCTTGTCTAGATTGATACAATATTGATTCAATGGCTATTGAAAGGAGTTCTCCGTGATTGTGAGTTGGAAGAATGATTGAAAACTTAGGAGAGCATTCCATATCCTTAGGCGGCATAGAGATGAGTGCGAGATTGCTCAATGCGTTGCATAATTGCTAATTCATCGTGAATACTACTTAAGGGAAGAGGGCCACCATTAATATAGCCTAAGAAAGAAGCAAGTTCCTCAAATAGCGGAAGCCGATTTGGAACACATATCTCTAATGGAAGCGAGTCCTGATGTTGACGAACTACAACATGATTAGGCTCATTGCTTGAATAACAAGCAACTGCAGTTTCAAAGCCAATAGTACAAGAGCGAAGGTTGCCGGGAACAAAGTTGTTCGCCTCAATTTGGATTCGAATCTGTTTCATAGGGTCATAAAGGCTAATCATCAGACCGAAACGAGGCCCACCAAGGGGATTTGGGCTGACATGCTGCAGGGGGGGGATATACCCAATAAGATGAAGCACAATCGAAAGGTCATGAGGCAAGAGCTGTAGCGCACAATCAACATCGTCGTGCGTCGCAGCCCAATTCGTACGCTGTAGTCGTATGCCAACAACATTCCCAAATCTATTTGAGGAAACCAAGTCTTTAAGGCACTTAATCCCGGGATGGTATCTCCACTTATGCATTACAAACACCAAGTCTGATGCAGACTTCAAGTTTGCTAAAGTGTCTGCATCTGAAATTATTGTTGTCAGCGGCTTCTCTACAAAGATTGGCTTGCCACGTGGCAATAGACTAAGAATATTTGAATAGTGTTGACCTGCTGGACTTGCAATGACAAAACCCTCAATCGAATCTGAAAGTTGGTAGACTTCAGAAACGACATCGGCGGCCCCCAAATCAAGTGCATCCTGGCGTGATTTGGGAGAGGGGTCGCAGACAATTACTTCAGATCCTAGTGAAATGAGATCTCTGAGGATATTCTTCCCCCAACGTCCGCAGCCAACAAGTCCAATTGATTGGCCGTTCATTGCAACAAGGAATTTAGAGATTTCTCAACTTGGTCATAGGGCAAGCAGTCGCCATCTGCACTTGAAAGTATGGGTTGAGAGTCTATGCCCCAGTCGATGTTAATATTCGGATCATCCCAGCATATTGAAAGCTCATCTTCGGTGTTCCAATAGTGTGAAACACCGGTAAGCAAAGAACAGGGGACTTCTGAATAAAAACCATGGGCAATTCCAGGTGGAATATGAATCAGGACCGGAGAAGTGCTGTCCATTGGAATGGTTGCTGTTTTCTTGTAGGTCTCTGAGGACAATCTCATGTCTTTCAGTCCAAGGATGAAACGCCCGGCTACTGGGCAAAAATAATCGTGGTGGATAGCATGAACTTTCATGCCCCTCATGACATTGCTGTTGAAGGTCAGCAGCTGGTATTGTTCAACTGGCTTATGCCCAGGAAACCATTCAGCCCGATAAAATTCTGTAAATGTACCACGATTGTCATTGTGACATTTCAAGACTAAGCCGTCAACGCCGCTCAGTCCACAGGAAAATGAATTCGATAATACAACTTCTTGGCAAACCATCGTAGTGAAACCAAGTTTTTGGTTGAAGTCGGCGAAATTATAGCTAGGATCAACTTCCACTGAAATGCTTAATGTATCCTTGTATACATTCGCTGATCTCCGAAATTTGAATCCCGAGGCATTCTCCAATACGTAGCAAGCGATACTACTTGAAGTGGTATCGACGAGGGTCTGTTTGGACCTGGCGTGCAGCAACCGCATTGTCCGCCATGTGGAACTATTGATAGTGCGTGGCTTCTCAGCGCGGTCGGGCTTCTTGCAATATGCGGACTGTTGGGCGGTGGTGGACGGGTACCACACCTCTTCGGGGCTTCAGGTCGGGCTGCCGATCGTTTTTGAAGCGAGCAATGAAAACGTTGAGGTGGGTAAGGGGATAACGGTTTTCAGTATGGAGAGCCGCTGAGTGACCGACAAATCGATGGAAGCGAAGGAGTGCTGCAGAACCACATCCTTGCATCATCCTGCGGTGCTCTTGCGTTGAACAACCAATGTGGACGCAAGCTTGAAAGGGTCGAAGGAGTTCCCCAATTAACCTGTCAATAACCTGGGCTTCTGAAACCACGAACTCCCTTCTCGTGGGCCATCCACTCAGTCATCTCTGACACATTCATTTAGCTAAGAACTTCCAGAAGTCCTCATGCTTGTAATCTTGAATGTTTAAAAATATAGCATTCAGCTGTTGAGCATTTTGTCGTACTCATCACCATGCAGACGTGTCTTGATGGTTCATTGCACATCGTGCTTTTTGGTCAAGAAAGGTCTATTATTGGTATCAACCTAGCTTTCATTGTCAGGCAATGAATAATGTTGTGTACCTGGCAGGCGCATCCAGCTCAGCAAAAACACCAGTGCCCTTCGATTCACTCGCAGTGCTCATGTGGCTAATGTAGATTATATGTTCCTGGTGACTGCTATGCGACACTGTCAATTTTGCAGGCCTGGCGCAGCTGGTGACTGGGAGCTCTGGCAAGCGTTGCTCAGGTACGCGGCTGCGACTTAGCTATGGAATATATCCTTTCTGCATTCAAGCTCTGACTGTCTTTCATCCCAGAAGCGAAACATTATGGAAAAGAACGATTCTGGTATGAGATCAATGGCGTGATGCTCTACGCGCTGCTCTGGAAATGGTAGGGTTAGAAGCTGAAAGTGAGTTATTTATTGTGGCTAGACCCCAGTCCTGACCAAGTCTATGAAATCTGGTCTTTTGGAGCAGGGACAATGAGTCTACCATGTTATTGACACAAGTTAACTATGTCTGCCAGAGATATGCTCACCTAGTACTCAATCCAGTCCTTGAACGACTTCAGAATGTGACCTTCTGGCAAGGAAAGTACAATTGGTTCTTGGGTCTGATGGTGCTGACATCCAGGTCAAACCTAATTCCTGACCTGCAGCAAAGTTGGCTCACCCACCCCGCCGTTCCCACAACCTGAACGGCTCAAAGCTCACGCTGATCCCGAATTCCTCGGCGAATTCCAGCACGCGGCACCAGGCCCGGTTCTCGCGAACGATGCCCCGCAGGATCAGCGGCGCATCCCCTCGCTGCAGGCCCATCTCGAACAGCGGCCAGCCCACCGAGGGCTGCACCTGGTTGTCCTGAAACGTGGGCGCCACATCGAGGCTGCCGATCAGGATGCGCCGGCGGCTGGCCTCCCATTCGTAGGGGATCTCGTAGAGCTCCAGCAGCCCGGCGGCCAGGGCCCAGGAGGTGCCGCCCGCATCGATCTCCACCGCCAGCTCCCGGCCACGGGCCTGCATCGTGCTGGCGCGTCGGAACTCCAGCCGGCTTGAGGCGACAGCTTCCGGATCGCTCAGATACCGGCGGATGCGCCGGCGCAGTTCATCGCCGCCGGTGGGTGGACCGTTCCTGCTGAGCTGCAGAAAATCCCAGCGCTCGCCGCTGCCACCCCAGATCACCGGGCCGTAGTTGTCGTGCATCCAGTGGCCGTCGCGGTTGGAAGCGGCTTCAGCGTGGGTCATCACCGTCTGCAGCGAGATGTCGCCCGCGCTCCAGCCCCAGCTGGCGGCGATCCGGGCCGCTTCATGGCACATCGCTTCGAGCTGCGCCTCGGTGGGCGGAACTGTCCAGGGATCGGGCTGGCCGCCCATGCAGGCGCAGGAGAGGGCCACGGAATTGCTGTTGCGCCGCCAGGTGTGGGCCGGTAGATCCACGCTGTAGGCGTGCAGGCGGTTCAGGCGGCCGTCACCGCTGATGATCGTGTGGTAATGCCCGGAGCGCACCCAGGTGTAGGGCGTTGCGGCCCAGTGCAGGTAGATCGTGGCCGGCATGTGGAGTTCGCTCCGGATGGCCGTTCAGCCGCCAGTGAATTACTGATTAGACTTAATGGTAATTCAGGATGATGGTGATGAGAAGCACGATCACGTCCCGCGGACAGACAGTGATCCCGGCAGCCATCCGTGAGCGCTTCGCGCTCGGCCCCTCTCAGCGGTTGGAGTGGTTCGTGGAGGCTGATGGCTCGATTCGGGTCATTCCGGTTACCGCCTCACCCGTGAAGGCCTTCCGGGGGCAAGGGAAGCTCGGGGGCTCCACCCAGCGCCAGCTGGCCGATCGGCTGGCTGATGCTGCGCTGGAGGCGTGATGACCCGGTTCTGCCTCGACACGTCGGCCTTGCTCACCTTGAGAGATGACGAGCCCGGTGCCGACCAGGTTGAGCAGGCCCTGGAGGGCCCTGTGCGCTGCACGGCCTGTTTCATCACCCGGATGGAGGTGCTCTACCGAGTCTGGAAGGACGAGGGTGAACGGTCCGGCCGTCTGGCCTACGAGCAGCTGCGGGCGTTGCCGATCGACTGGCTGGAAGCCAGCGAGCCCCTGCTGATCTCTGCCGCGCAGATCAAGGCCACCCATGCCCTGTCCCTGGCGGATGCCTGGATCGCCGCGGCTGCTCTCCACTGCGGCGCCACCCTGCTTCATAAAGACCCGGTGTTTCCGGCCATCGACGGTCTCGCTCAGGAGTGGCTGACCTGAGGGATCAGGCCCCGGTGAGCAGCAGATGGCCCAGTTGGGCCGACACACCGGCGCGATCGGCGGCGGCCAGAGCGCCCAGGTGACCCAACACCAGCCGCTCATCAAGGGTGAACAACTTGAAGCGCACCAGGCAGGGTTGGGGCAGGCCTGCGGCCTGGAGATCTTCGATGGGCCAATCGAGGGGCCACGAGGATTGCCGCGCTGATGTGATCATCGCCAGCAGCAGATGGCCACAGCCTCGCTGAAAGCTGGGCTGTGAGAACACCACCGCTGGTCGCTGCTTCTGGTCCTGCCGATCCGTGAATGGGAACGGCACCCGGACCACCGTGTACGGCTCGAAGGCGCTCACAGATCGCGGAAAGCTTCCTCATCCGCCGGGCTGCTCCACTCGCTCAGGCCCCTCTCCAGCCCCTGGAGATAGGCCAGATCCAACGGCGCCACCGCCCGCACGCGCACCGAGCCATCCTCCAGCTCCCAACTGAGCAGGTCGCCCTGCCGCAATCCCAGGGCCTCACGCACGGCCTTCGGCACCGTGACCTGCCCCTTGGCGGTGAGTGTGGCGACGTCCATCGGTGGCCAACCAGTCCCTTCGCTCACCTTAGACCTCATGCCTCCTTGCCGTAAGGAGTCCTTACGAGCTTGCGTCAGCGCAGGTCACGGGCCCGCTGAGATCGATGGGCTCGTGGAGGCTGATGGCTCGATTCGGGTGATTCCGCCCGCCAGCAGTGTGAGCTTCGAGCACTCGGCACCAGGCGCGGAAAGTGGCCAGTCATGGTGAGGTGTGCGCCTCGCAGCGGTGGACACAGCCCTTCAGATCACTTGCGAATCCTGCAGTGTTTCCGGGTTGCCGCCTTGGCCTCCGCTGCTTGCTGAAGCGTCATTGGCAGCCTGGTACTGGTGTACTATAGGTATTCGGTATGAATGCGTGGCCGCTACGCTGATGTCAAGGCATGAAGGGAATCTTGCTTCTGGTCAGCCTGATTCGTTTCCCCTGTTCGATCGCGCCGGATAGGCCTCCCTCGCGGGCTGATTGCTTGTCGTCCTGATCACGTTCTTCACTACTTACAGCCATGTTGATTTCCTCAGGATCCACATCCAGGTCAATCAGCAAATCGGAATTCCTTTCCTTGTTGCCGCCTTGGCGGCGCTGGTTGGCGAAGTTAAATTGGCATCCAACGATCGATGCGCAGATCAGCGCGCTCGAGAGCGAGAGGCGGGAGCTCGAGAGCGAGAAGCGAACGAAGCTGCTCGAAAAAGAGATCGAGCGGCTCGCCGCACTCGAATCCAGGCTGGATGCCTTGTTGCTCAGTGCCGATTCCTCCTCTCAGACACCTCCCGCAACCGGCTCCAGCTGAGCGAAGCCTTGGCTTTGTTGACGGCAGAGATCAAACCGCCTGATTCCTGAGTCGAATCCAGGCCACAAGGGCTGCACAGTTCCGGCACCAGATCGGGAGCTGCCGTTCCATCCGCCAGGTCGAGTTCGGCTCCCTGCAAGCCAGCCACAAGGCCGTCATGAACCGTTCCGCCGACTGGCTGCACCAGGTGCACGCCGATCTGGGGTCATGGACTGGGCCGATCCTTCCGAGATCTGCCCCCCACCGCCTCTGCCCAGCTAGGGATAGCCGTGACGGATCTGGAGGACCGTCTTCGCATTCTCGATGCCCTCTACATCCCCACCCGCTACCCGGATAGCCTTCCGGATGGGGCCCCTACCGACCATTTCGGTCGTCTGCAAAGCGACGACGCTCTACGCCATGCCCGTGCGCTTGTTGACGCAATCCGTGATGCGCTGGCCTGAGCCCGATCAGGTGATGCGCCAGGTCAATGCCTGGACGGACGTGCAGGCTGCCCGTGTTCCTTCCCTGTAGAGAGTGGCGGTGTTCGGCAGTTATGGCCGGGGCACTGCTGCTGTCGGCAGCGACCTCGATCTGCTGCTGATCGACGCACGCGCCAGCGGGCCTCAGCCCGAGAGACTGCAGCGCTGGCCCCTGGAGCTTCTGCCCCTCAGCTGCGATGCGCTTGTGCTCACGCCCGCTGGGTTTGGTCACGCCCGGTCACCCATCCCGCCGATCCAGCTGACGGTGGTTAGGGCAGCGCCAGCCAGTGCAGATCGGCAAAACCCCTGCAGGAACGCTGAGGCTTCGGATCCACTCTTCACAGACGTGCCCATCAGCTTCGGCTGGCTCAGCAGCCGCACCAGCCACACGTTCAGGTCAGACAGATCTGCCGTGAACCTCAAGGCTCGAGCAGCTCGAACAGCGAGGCGTTGCTGAGCTGCTCACTGGCCATGGCAAGGGGGCCTTCGAGCCGGGGCAGGGCCGCCGCAGATCGCGGTACCAGCGACGCTGGAGGAGCCGTGCTGAGACCCTGCTCCACATAGCTCCGCAAGAGCTGTTTGAGCGTGACGCGCTCGCTGGTCTTCACGCCAGTGACCACGGACACCGTTCTCCCCAAGCGAGCTGGCAGCCTGGACGCGCTTATGCCGGCGCTGGTTTTGATCACTCCCTCCGGCTGGATCACCCTCGCGGTGCTGCTGGCAGCGATCGTGGTGTTTGTGGGCGGCTGGCTCGCTCCCGAGATCGTGGCCCTGGTGGCCGCCGGGCTGCTGATCGCCACCGGCGTGCTCACGGCCGGCGATGCATTGGCCGGATTCGGCAGCCCGGCCCTGATCACCCTGCTGGGCATGTTCGTGCTCTCCGAAGGCCTGCTGCACAGCGGCGCCCTCGATCGCCTGCGCGAACTGCTCGGCTCGCCGCGAATCCGCTCGCCCCAGCGGCTCGTGGCCCTGCTGACCGGTGTGGTGGCCCCCCTCTCCGGGGTGATTCCCAACACGCCGATCGTGGCCATCCTGCTGCCGGTGATCGAAGGCTGGTGCCGCCGCCGCGGTGTCAGCCCCTCGAAGGTGCTGATTCCCCTCTCGATCGCCACGATCACCGGCGGCACCCTCACCCTGATCGGCACCTCCACCAACCTGTTGGCCAGCGACGTGTCGGCGAAGCTCGGCTACGGCGAATTCCAGCTGTTCTCCTTCACGGCGATCGGCATCCCGGTCTGGCTGATCGGCAGCCTCTACCTGCTGCTGGCGGCCCGCTTCCTGCCCGATCGCGGCCACGACGCCGGCACCAACCTCACGGAGCTCACCCGCCAGGGCTACCTCACCGAGGTGGTGCTCCCCCGCCGTTCTCCCCTCTGCAACCGCACCCTCCACGCCAGCCGCCTGCAGCGCCGCTTCGACGTGGATGTGCTGGCGGTGCACCGCGGCGGCCAGAAGCTGCAGCCGCCCCTCGCCGAGCTGCGCCTCCAGGCCGACGACCGACTGCTGCTGCGCTGCAGCCGCGGTGAACTTCTGCGTCTCCAGCAGGATCAGATGGTGGCCCTGGCCGGCACGCTGCTGGAAGCCCCACAGAGTGCCGATGGCACCAGCCTGCAGGCGCCGGGCTCCAGCATCCGGGTCACCGAAGTGCTGCTTCCGGCCGGGTCGGAGCTGGCCGGGTCCACCCTGCGCGACCTGCGCTTCCGCCAGCGCTTCAACGCCACGGTTCTCGCGCTCAAGCGCGCCAACACCACCCTGCAGGAGCGGGTCGGCCAGCTACCCCTGAGGGCCGGTGATCTGTTGCTGATCCAGGCGCCGCTCGATTCGATCCGGGGCATGCAAGAGAACAGCGAGCTGGTGGTGCTCGATGAACTCGAGAACGATCTGCCCACCACCCACCGCAAGTGGCTGGCGGTGCTCACCATGCTGGCCGTGCTGCTGCTCTCGGGCCTCAAGGTGCTGCCGCTGGTGGCGGCGGTGCTGCTGGGCGTGGGCGTGCTGGTGATCGGCGGCTGCCTCGACGCCAGCAAGGCCCTGCGCTCGATCCGCTGGGATGTGTACCTGCTGCTGGGCGGCCTCTTCAGCTTCAGTGCCGCCCTGCAGCAGAGCGGCCTGGCGCAGCTGGCCGCCGATGCCCTGCTCGTGCGTCTGGAGAGCTGGCCGGTCTACGGCGCCCTGGTGGCCGTGTATGCCGTGACCCTGGTGGGCACCGAGCTGCTCAGCAACGGCGCCACCGTGGTGCTGTTGCTGCCCGTGGTGGCCAAACTGGCCGAGGGCCTGCAGGAGCCCCCGCTGATGTTCATCTATGTGGTGGTGTTCGCCGCCAGCCAGAGCTTCCTCTCACCGATCGGCTACCAGACAAACCTGATGGTGTACTCCCCCGGGAATTACCGCTTCCTGGATTTCCTGCGTTTCGGCTGGCCGCTGTCACTGCTGTATGCCGTGTTGATTCCGTTGGTGATCCTGCATGCGGTTCCGACGGCGGGAGGTTGAGATCACCATGCACCCGTTCAGCTTGGAGATCAGCAGGTTGCGCACCGTCCGGGCATCCACCCGGGGCGATGTGATCGCAGGCGTCCCCCTGCCGCTCACCCGGCTGCGCAACGTCCACTTCCAGCCCAACGCCCTGGAGCAGGGACAGGGTCTCCAGATTCTTGAGGATGGAGGCATTCCCCTTGAGGCCTCCTACTACGACTACGTAGCGGATTTTGCGCGCGATCAGCTCCTCCGCCGTGGGATCCCCTCCCTTCCCGAGGCACCCTGTGCTGATGGTTTTGGTGATGTTTGCATTCTTGCCAATCTCTTCTCTCGGAACTTCACGCACTGGCACGAGGAGCTTCTCAAGGTTGTCTGCATCGAAGCAGCTGAACTTCCCTGCACCTACGTTCTCTCTGGCCTGCCGCAGTTCGCCCCTGAGCTCCTCGGCCTGATCGGCATCCCCCCGGAGCGGATCATCGAGGTGGATCGCCCGCTCCGATTTCCCTCGGTGTTGCTGCCAGCAGCCATCAGCTACGAGAACATCACGGACTACCCCGTGGTTTTCCAGGCTCTCAGGGAACGGCTGTTGCGCGCCTGTGCCGACCATCCCCCCAGCTCGGCCCATCGGCGGCTCTGGCTGACACGAGGTGCTCAGACCAGACTCGGACGCCAGTTGGTCAACAGCGAAGCGGTCGGCCGGATTCTCGAGCGGCACGGCATCGAACAGGTGGATCTGGGTGGCCTGCCGGTGATCCAGCAGATGCGGCTGGCCCGCGATGCGGACGTGATTGCGGGCCTGCACGGTTCAGCCTTCGTTCACACCCAGCTGATGCGGCAGGGTTCAGCGGTGGTGGAGTGCTTCTCGCCTCTGTACCTGAATCCCACCTACACCAACATCTATCGCCTGCAACGGCATCGCTATTCCCTCGTGGTCACCACCCACAGCCAGCTCTTTCCCTACCCCCACGGCGAAGACGTTGAGGTCGACCTTCCCCAGTTCGAACTGGCGCTGGAGACGGCTCTCCATGGCTGAGCTGCCGCCGCAGGGAACAGACCAGCAGATCGCGGCGTTGCAACGGCGCCTGCGGGAGGAAGAACCCTTATGGGGGCAACTTCCCGCCCAGATGCGCTTCAAGCAGGAGCTGGTCGGGCAGTTGGGGCTGCTGAAGGCCTTCGAGGTGGCGGCATCCACCCTTCCGGTGCCGCACCTCCAGCGTCTCGGACGGCGCAGGATCAGCCGCCTGGGCGACGCCGCACGAGCTGATGCTCTGGAGTGCGTCGAGCTCTGGCCGGGAGGAGAGCCCTTCGAAGCTCCGCCCATACGCATCCTCGGGTCCAACGATCACGCCACCTTCCGGGGTCTGAGCCGCAGCGCCTACCTAGCTTGCTTTTCTGATTGCCTCGTGAGGGGGCGTTCGGCTGTCGTCCTGCGGGGTGATGCGGTACTGGTCGATGTGGAGGGCCAGGAGGGACGGACCCTTCCCGACAATCCCACCTACGACCCGGGCATCCTTCACGCCACCTCGGATCACTTCTGGACGATGGAGCCCTCCGCGGAGACGCCCATCCTGGAGCTGGAGGAGGCCTTTCTCCTCTCCGGAAGCCACACCCTCGATTTCGGGCACTGGATGACGGAATATCTTCCGCGAGTGGCCATCGCCCGTCTCGCGGGTCTGCAGCCCATGCCGGTGTTGATCGATGAACGCATCCCCCGTACCCACCGGGAAACCCTCGATGTCTTCCTGCCCGAGCGCACAGCCACCCTCCCCATACCCCATCTGGCGCCCGTGAAAGTGAGGCGCCTCTGGGTGGCCTCCAACCCGATGTTCATGGGCTTCTATCCCACCGTTTGGAATGCGGCGGCCTGGGAGGCCTCCGCCACCCATCCAGGCCACTTCGCCCTCCTCTACCAGGAGCTGGGGCGCTGCATGGATCAATGTGAACTGACCGATCCCGGGCACCCCAGGGTCTACATCGCCCGCAAGCCGAGCCGCACCAAGAAGCTACTGAGCAACCACGCCGAGATAGAAGCTCTGGCCGCAGCGGCGGGCTTCCATCGGATCCATCCCGAGGATCTCTCCTTTACCGAGCAGGCGGCCCATGCCATTCACGCCACCCACCTGCTGGGGCCTGAGGGGTCGGGCATGATGCTGGGCTTTTTCGCCCGGCCCGGCACACGCCTGACCGTGCTCAATTCTCCACACACCTACCCCCTGGCCGATCTCAATGCGATCCAGCGAGGGCTGGGCGTCGACTACACCGTCCTTACTGGACCCTTCGCAGGTGAGCAGGATCCGGATTGGCTGTTCTGGACGGACTACCGGATCGAGCCCGATGTGTTCAGCTCTTTCCTGAGTAAATGGGCAACGACGCCCTGAAAGGACATCACGAAAGAATCGGCTTACCCCCTTTGGCACCCACAAGCCGCATTGCTGTCGTGCACGAACTCCTCATCGAATCGCTGACCTCGGAGACCAACAACGACTGGACCACGGCCCTCGCCCTTCTCCAGCAGGCCCATCGTCAGGATCCCTGCCGGGACTCCCTCTTGCCGGCGATGGCACGTCTTCTCGTTCGGCTGGGTCGCCATCAGGAAGCCCGCGCCCTGCTCGTCGACCAGTTGACCTGCAACCCGCAATCGATTCCCGCAGGGCTGGGTCTGGCGGAATGGCATTGGTGCCAGGGTGACCGCTCCGCGGCGCGCCTTGCCTACGCAGCGGTGCTCGAACGTTGCCCCGATCACCTGGGTGCCAGGATCGCAGCGTCCAGCCTGAGCAAGCCCGATTCCCCGCGTCGTCTGCTGTTCGTGCTGGGGATGCACCGCAGTGGTACCTCCGCCCTGGCCGGAGCGCTCTGCAGACTCGGTTGCCGGGGGCCGGCCACGATGCCCCCCGCGGATCTCAACAACCCCACCGGCTACTGGGAGCCGCTGGGGATCGTGGCGCTCCACACCGCGCTTCTGGAGCAGGCGCAGTCGAGCTGGGATGACCCGTTGATTTCGGAGGATCTCTTCTCCCCAGAGCGGCTGGGGGAGGCCATGGCGCTGCTGGAGGCAGCCCTGCGAGACGAGTTCCCCGATCGGGGAACCGACGGCCAGTGGTGCCTGATCAAGGACCCGCGCCAATGCCGTCTTCAGCCCCTCTGGAATCAGTTCATCGAGCGCCACCACATCCCCTGCGCGGCTGTCCTCGTGAACCGCCACCCGCTGGCTGTGGTGGCCTCCCTGCGCCGACGCGATCATCTCCCGACGAACCGAGCCCTGCTGCTCTGGATCCAGCATCAGCTGGATGCGGAACGACACACCCGCAGCCTCCCCAGGCAGGTGATCACCTACGAGACCTTCCTCGAGAACCCAGCGCGATGCCTTTCCGACCTCCGCGACCTCCTAGGAGAGGGCCAGCTGCGTCTCCCTGACCCCGAGCAGGATCCCGACCTGGCACGGCCCGAGCTCAATCACTCCGCGGGTGGTATCAGCGATCTCGGCCCGGACACCGACGAGAGCCTGATGCGCCTGGCGCTTGAGATTCATCAAACGCTGCGATCGACCCCTGAACCAGTACTGCGCGAACAGCTTGATCGCTTGAACGATGAACTGGATCGCCATCTGCGCAGCCTTCGCTCCCAGCTCGGGCGGATGACCACTCTTCAACTCTTCTGGCAACCCCAAGACGCCCCTGGCTTCTCGGAACCCTGTTCCCTGCGTAGCAGCATCACGGTGGATCGGGGCAGCTCCAGCCATACCTTCCGTATTCCAGACCTGGCTGGGCCGATCTGCGCCCTGCGGCTCGATCCAGCCGAAACCCCCTGTCTCGTGCGGATCCTGCGGCTGGTGCTTCACGATGGATCCGGCCAACTCCTGTGGCAGTGGACACCCGCGGAGGCCGGAGCCGACCACCCTCAAACCCTTCCCTTCCAGCCGGCCAACGACGAAACTCGGCTGCTCACTAACGGCGAGAAGGAGATGGCTGGAATCAGCGTGCTCTGTGATGCTCACGATTCCGCCTTGCTTCTGAACCTCAACGCCGCAACCCTCCAGAGGGTCGACAGCGGCAGTCGCCTCACGATCGAGGCCAGCTGGGACCTGCTGACCAGTGAAGTCAGTCATCTGCTCGCCTCCCTGCCGGCCACCCCATGACCCTCGCAGCGACCGAATGGCCCCTCCCCGTCAATCGCCCGCTCCTCCCGGTCGCCGACCGTCTTCTGCCCTATCTGCGGGAGATCGATACGACTCGCCAGTACAGCAACTTCGGGCCCCTTCACACCCGTCTCCAGCACCGCCTGGCTGATCTCCACGGCGTGAAGGCCACCAGTCTGGCTCTGGCCTCTTCGGGTACCGCCGCTCTGCTGGCCTTGATTCAGGCCCTGGTGATCGATCCCTCCTCTGAGCGGCCCCTTTGCCTCTGCCCCTCCTACACCTTCGTTGGCACGGCGGCGGCCATCCGCCTCGGCGGTCTGCAGCCTTTTCTGGTTGACATCGACCCCCTCAGCTGGGCTGTGACCCCCGCCGTGATCGAACAGCGTCCGGAACTGGAGCAGGCTGGTCTTGTTCTCGTGGTCGCCCCCTACGGCAGACCTCCGGATCTCCAAGCCTGGCAGCGCTTCAACCAACGAACCGGGATTCCCGTGATCGTGGATGCTGCAGCCTGCTTCGACTCAATCGATGCTTCCGCGATCATGCGGGGATCCATTCCCGTGGCCGTGAGCCTCCACGCCACCAAGACCTTCAGCACAGGGGAGGGAGGCCTCATCATTGCGGCCGATCCCGACCTGGTTGATCGTGCCTACCGTGCCTTGAACTTTGGCTTCTGCGACGACAGGACCAGCATGGGCCCCTGCTTCAACGGCAAGCTGAGCGAATACCACGCTGCCGTGGGGCTGGCTGAGCATGACGGCTGGCCGGTCAAACGCGAAGGGTTCCTCGCGGTGGCCCGCTCCTATGCAAGTCGGGCTGCGCGATCCGGCTGGAGTGATGCCCTTTACGTCAGCGTGGATTACGCCAGTTCCTACGCCCTGCTGCAGGCAGCCGACCGGCAGCAGGCGGCGTCCATCGAAACGGGCCTGTCCCAGGCGGGAATCGGCTGGAGGCGATGGTACGGGGGTGGGCTGCACTGTCAGCCGGCCTTCAACCACTGCCCGGCCACCGCAATGCCCTACACCGATGATCTCTCCTGCCGTTTGATCGGCCTGCCCATGTTTCCCGATCTGTCGGCCCAGCTGGTCGGGGTTGTCGCCGACGTGATCGAGGGCACCCTGGCGTGACTCCCCTGCGTGTAGCCGCTCACATCGGCGTGAAGGATGAGATCGAACTCCTCCCGCACTGCATCGATCATCTGCGCGCCATCGGCGTGGAGTCGTTCATCGTCTGCGACATGGCCTCCAGCGATGGCAGCCGCGAGTATCTGGCAACTCAAGAGAGTTCCAGCTTCACCATCCTCGATTCCTCCAACGAGGAGCCTGCCGATCGCTGGCGATGCCGCAACGCCGATGCGATCCATGGCTGCAACGCCGACTGGATCTTGCTGATCGATGCAGACGAGTTTCCGCTCACACCATCGGGTGATCTGCGCCAGGTTCTAGCCGGGATCGAGGCCGACGTCCTGAGGATTCCCCGGTACAACGTGGTGCTCGGCCAGCAGGGCCCCTGTCTGCCTCTGCCTTGCCGGCCAATCGATCTCGAGGCGGTGGATCTGATCGTCAAGGCTCCGGATCGGTTTCAGCAACGGTTGGCCGAGGATCCCGAGCTCCCATGGATCCGCTTTGTTCCCCTGCCGAAGGTTGCTGTGCGCCCCTCGATCGTGGCCTCTATCCACGACGGCATGCACGACGTGGTGCCCATGGCGGGGCTTCAGCCCCGCCATGCCACCGCTGAAGGACTGCTGCTGGCACATGTGGCCCTCTCCACCTACCCGCGCTTTCTGCAGAAGACTCGCAACATCCGCGAGGTCTTCACCCACCACGACGGTCTTCTCGCCCCTGGATTCGGCTGGCACTGGCGCCGTTGGCTGGATCTTGAAGAAAGGGGAGAGCTGCAGGCGGAATTTCAGCGCAGCGTCTTCCCACCCCCCAGAATCGAGCGGCTGCGGGAACGAGGCGTTGTACGCACGTCACGTCAGATGCTGACGAGAGAGAGCTGAGACGGTGTCGGGTCCCGTTGTGGCTGTGATGCAGCCCTATTTTTTCCCTTATCTCGGTTACTTCCGCCTTTTCGCAGCCGCCGATGTCGTCGTGCTCTACGACTGCGTTCAGTTCCCCCGCAGAGGGAGGGTGCATCGCAGCGCCCTGCAGGCACCGGCTGGACAATACCGCTGGCTGACACTTCCACTGCTGCGCCAGCCTCGCGAAGTCTGCATCTCTGACCTCGTATTCCAGGACAATGCAGAAGCGCACTTTCATCGCCGCCTGAGCGGGCATGGCTGGTTTCGCACGGCGAAGGGCCCCCTTGCCGATGACATGCGAGCACGTCTGAAGATCACGGTGCCGTCGGTGGCCGACTATCTGGAGAGGCAGTTGGTAGGCATTGCTCGGCAACTCGAGCTCCCAGCCCAGATCCTCAGAAGCTCCTCCCTGAAGATCTCCTCCGCATTCACCGGGCAGCGACGGGTGCTGGCCGTGGTGGAAGCACTCGGCGGAGCGGTGTACATCAACTCACCGGGAGGCCGGCATCTCTACCAAGATGAGCTATTTCAGTCACGCGGCATCAGGCTACGCTTTCTGGCGCCTTATACAGGTTTGTTTCCCCATGCTCTTCCTGCCTTGATGGAGGCTGATCAACTCACCCTTCAGCGTGACATCCAGGAACAAGCAATACTTGAAGACCCTTGATTCATTTCATTTAGATTTACTTGAGCACAGACGCCTCTAGGTACGATAGACATAAGCCGTATATTCATAGAGTCCATAGTCCGACCGGAACACCACTTTCCTTCCTGCCAGTTCGTACAACAGGGCTGCCAGGTCATCCATGGGTACGTGGAAGAGGTCGTCGCGCTCCCAGTCCACGACCTTGGACATGACGTTGAAGGCCATGCCCCTGCTGACATGGGGCCAGATATGGCGGAGAGCCGTTTCCATGAATGTCCACATCTCCTGATAGCCAAGCGACCACTTTACCGTAAAGACGCCGTTGCAAACTAGATAATCGCAGGAAAGAATCTGCAGGTTCTCAGCAGGTTTATTGACATCCAGGCAAACGAAGTGGCCATCTGGATGCTTAGCTCGGGCCAGCTTCAATGCTGCTTCGGATCGGTCCACACCTACGTACTGAACATAAGAACGATTGCTTGACTTTAGCAGGCTAAGTAACGAGCCGGTTCCGCATCCCAGATCGCAAAGTACGCATGGGTCAGGAGGCGATGCACCCATCAGGTCAAGCATGATCTCTTGCCGGAGCCTGCGATCCGTTTCATTAGGCCAGTGTGCTCCTCTTGCCGTATCGCCATGAGACTCAAGAGCCTGATCGTACCGATGGAGAATGATGTCATCGGGCCGGCCAGGCTTCATGGCTAAACGGCTGTGCATAGATAAACCTGCTTCTTGGAGGAAGCAGAAAAAAGGCTTCTGGCAAGGTCTCCGTAGCGCTCTTGGATTCTAAAACCAGCCTTCCGGAGAGCATTTTCCACCAGGTATATCTCATGCTGCCACATCCGAATCACTGTCGTCGCCAGAGGCTGATCCTCGGGTCGTGCCACATCAATGAGCTTCCAGCGGACTGTCAACAACGAAGACTTCTCATCGAAATCTGTACATTCTCTGATTTCAAGATCCGAAGCTGCTGGTCTGGCGATTCTGCGGGCCATCCGATTCCGCTGTGGAAATTTAAGATACTCTGGATTCGGCTGGTAGAGGTCAAAGCAAAAGCGAGCTCCTTCACATAACAAACGGCGAACACGAGTAAACACCTGAACCAGAGACTCTCTGTCCACATGTTGCAGGGTGTTGTAGCAGCATATAGCCAGATCAAATGTTCCAGCAACAGCAAGATGCCTCAGATCCTGATGGAGCCACTCAATCGCTACTGGGAGCTGCGCCGCTTCCTTGAGCAACCCGACAGAGCCATCAATCCCCACGATGCGGAGTGGAATGGGGTGAGGAGTAGCACTGAGAAGATTGGCCAAGGCCGCTGTGATGACCCCACTGCCACAACCAAGATCAATAAGGGAATGTGTTTCCTGAGTCAGCAGACTGGAGTAGAAGTCAATATAATCGCTCCGATCACCCATCATCAGGTCGTAAAACGACGCAAAGCGGTCGTAAGCCAGGGATTCGCACTCACTCATTACCTTCCTGCATCAGTTTTCAGTAAGAAAGATATAACAGCTGCCATGATGGCATCCATACTGCAACCTGACGTACAATCACGATCATCAGATCAGGCACCCGCATGACTTGCCGCTCTCCTGACTTCGAGAGCTCCTGCAACCATTCGACGCCCATCCCCTCCATCTCATTAGCTCGATTCGAGCAAGAATCCAGGATCACGATTGCCGAGTTGGAGAACCGCAGACTATGGGACCAACTGGTGAACCTCAGCGGTGTTCCCTGTCACACTTGGTCGAATGTGGAAGCCTACGCACGATCCGGCCTCTGCCCGTTCCTCGTCTGTGTCGAGTACGGCAGTTCCAGGATGATCCTTCCTATTCACTGCCGCAGCTGGGGGCCGCATCAGGACATTGCCACCTTGGTGTGTGTCTCTGGAGCCAGCCTGACCGGTTCGGCTGAACCACTGCTCCATGCCTGGAAATGCTATGCGGCGTCACGGGGATGGGTGGCCGGGTACCTACAGTTCGAGCCATCTGCCTCAGATGCGCTCGGTCCCTTGGCGACACCAGGGAACACGGTGTTTCTACTTCCTATTCAGAACAGCGATCCGCTTACCTCAGCCTCAACCATTATTCGCAGGAAATGGAAGCAGGCGGAACAGCAAGGCGTCAGCCTCGTTGACGATGGCCATGCTCTTGCTGGGCCGCTGGAGAGACTCCATCCCATAACCATGGCTCGCTCGGGTGCTTCGCCACACTATGCCTTCAGCCAGGCGAGTCTTCGATCCTGGGCGACAGCCTCCGAGCATCTGGTGGTGGGCGCCCGCCGTGGTGTCGACATTGAAGCGGTGATGGTCTTCCTCGTCCACGGCGATCGAGCCGAGTTCCATATCGGTGCAAGCACCTTGGAAGGCAGGGCCTTGACGGCGTGGTTGTTGGTTGAGGGTATTCGCCGACTCGGCACACGCGGTGTACGCACCTTGAACCTGGGCGGTGGGGTTCGAGCGGGAGATGGTTTGTGTGAATTCAAGAGGAAGTTCGGAGGCACTGGCCATCGCCTGCCGGCTGTACGTCAGATCTACCTGCCAGATGATTACAACCGGCTCTGCAGGCAAGTCGGCGTGAAGGCAGATCAGACCTGGTTCCCTGGCTACAGGGCACCCAGTGCATAACCTATTGATGTGCCTGACGTGACCCCCATCTGTGGGTAAGTTCCTATGGGAGCTGGTGGGGTGATCAGGCCATTGACTATTGCTTTAGGTCTTCCAGAGGCGTACGGCCTTGGAGCGCCAAATGTGGGCTGTAAGTGTTTCACTCGATCTAGTGCTGCTCTGCCAACACGCTTACCTCAGGCAATGAGGTAAGGAGCTTAATTTTAATGAATTCATCACTGAATCTTCTGCGGTATGGGTCGCGCCCTTTTATTGGTGTAAACTCAGGTGCCTCTGATCCGATCTGAGATCAGTGTTCAGACAGCTGCAGCAAGTGCAGCTGTTTATTAATTTTGAACCGATTGACTGCTGTTGTCCGGCTTGGCCATCGAGAGTTCAAACAACACCCGGCAACCATCATATTGCCAACATTCCTGCTGCTCCAACAGCAGGGCTCCCACCAGGCAAATGATCGCGACGTCGTTGGGGAAGATGCAGACAACACGTCTCCGGCGTTTGATCTCCTTGTTGAGTCGCTCCAGCGGGTTGCTGCTCCAGATCTTGCGCCAGTGCTCCAGCGGGACCCCCCTGAGCGCCAGCACGTGCTTGGCCGGCTCAGGACAGCCTGCTTCTGAGTGTCGAGGCCCGGGCAGATGCGGCTCACTTCCGATTTGGAGATACCGCTCTCGCTGCCCATCGCCCCCACCAGTTCGGGGATCAGCTCCCCGGCGGTGCCGCTACGGAGCAGCTGATCCAGTTTACTGGCGGCAGAATCGAAGATTTGCATGCTCTGTTCTCAGGTTGGTGGTAGTGCTCCAACCACAGTCACAGACCGACCCACCCATACCCCCCGCAACGGCTCTGAAGAGAAGACTGCAGCACCGGCTTGGCCGGTGCTGCTCCACGGGATTTACACCACTTTGTGGGACGCCCCCGTATTAGAAGCAGAGCCTCACCAGCAAACAGCTCCTATATACAACCTTGTTCAACTGATTGCCGCCAACAAGCAGCTCTGACTGGCATATTAACACTTAAGATTGTACGCAGATAGGTCCTCCATCACAGCAGGACCTACGTCTGCGCAAACAATGAATTCAGCAAAGCAGTCTTCAAGTATCTGGGTGTGTCGGTGGGCATTTGCTCATCTGCAGCCAAGACAGCAGCAAGCCGGAGCCAAGATGTCTCAGTCAGTGGGATAGGTGCGCAGGTGGCCCGCATCACTCGGTCGGCCAGAAAACCGTGATAAGTATTAAGCACAGGATCTTTCCGTATGAAACCTGGCACCACCAGTCCTTCCTCCACTCGGCGCGGCATTATTCTGGCGGGCGGCTCCGGCACCCGGCTACATCCCATCACCCAGGCGGTGAGTAAGCAGCTGTTGCCCGTCTACGACAAACCGATGATCTATTACCCGCTCAGCACACTGATGCTGGCGGGCCTCGATGAGATCCTGATCATCTCCACCCCCCGCGATCTGCCCCAGTTCCAGGCTCTCCTGGGCGATGGGAGCGCCTGGGGGATTTCCCTCTCCTACGCCGAGCAGCCCAGCCCCGATGGCCTCGCGCAGGCCTTCCTGATTGGCGCTGATTTTCTCGCTGGCCATTCAGCGGCCCTGATCCTGGGCGACAACCTCTTCTACGGCGGCGATCTCTCCCGCAACCTCCAGGCTGCCAGTGCCCAGCCCTCCGGGGCCTCCGTTTTCGCCTATCGCGTGGCTGATCCCCAGCGCTATGGCGTGGTGGGTTTCGACGGCGATCAGCGGGTGGTGTCGCTGGAGGAGAAGCCCCTGCAGCCCGCCTCCAACTACGCCGTCACCGGCCTCTATTTCTACGATCCCGATGTGGTGGAGCTGGCCCGCCAGGTGAGGCCCTCGGCCCGCGGCGAGCTGGAGATCACCACCCTCAACCAGCTCTACCTCGATCGCGGCGACCTGCGCGTGGAGCTGCTCGGCCGCGGCATGGCCTGGCTCGACACCGGCACCTGCGATTCCCTCCACGAAGCCGGCAGCTACATCCGCACTCTCGAGCACCGCCAGGGGCTCAAGATCGGCTGCCCCGAGGAGGTGGCCTGGCGCCAGGGCTGGATCAGTGCCGACGAGCTCGCGGCCCTGGCGGCACCCTTGCGCAAGTCGGGCTATGGCGCCTACCTCGAAGCCCTTCTCCAGGAGGGGCTCTGAGGCCATGTCCAGCCCCTCACCTGTGCTCGTGATCGGCCGCTCCGGTCAGGTGGCCTCTGCCCTGCGGCGGTTGGCCCCTTCACTGCTTCCCCAGCGTCCACTGCTGATGGCCGCCAGGCCCGAGCTGGATCTGGCCGCCCCCGTCCCTGAGCTGGCCGCCACCGTCGAGCAGCTCCTTGAGCAACACCAGCCCGCCCTGGTACTGAATGCCGCCGCCTACACCGCCGTCGACAAAGCCGAGAGCGAACTCGAGCTGGCGGCAGCCATCAACGGCACGGCCGTGGGCGTGCTGGCCAGCGCCTGCGCTGCCCGCTCCCTGCCCCTGTTTCACCTCTCCACCGACTATGTCTTCGCCGGTGACGGCGAGCGCCCCTGGCGGGAGGACGATCCCACCGGCCCCCTCGGGGTCTATGGCGCCAGCAAGCTCGCCGGAGAGGAAGCCCTGCGAGCCGCCGGTGGCCCCCATCTGCTGCTTCGGGTGAGCTGGGTGTTCGGCGTGGAGGGGGCGAACTTCGTGCGCACGATGCTGCGCCTGGGCACCGAGCGTCCCGCCCTCTCCGTGGTGGCCGATCAGATCGGCGGCCCCACCAGCGCTGAGGCCATTGCCACCACCTGGCTCAGCCTCGCCGAAGCGGCCGTGGCCAATCGCTCCCCGCTGGATCCCGATCAGCCCTTTCCCTGGGGCACCTACCACTACGCCGGCGAACCGGCCGTGAGCTGGTATGGCTTCGCCGAAGCAATCTTTGCCGAAGCGGTGGCGCTCGGTCTGCTGGAGCGTGCGCCCGAGCTCACACCGATCCCCACCAGCGCCTACCCCACCCCGGCGCGGCGCCCTGCCAATTCCCGAATGGATACCAGCCGATTCCGTGCCGCCTTTGACATCCCTCTGCCCGATTGGCGCGAGGATCTCCGCACCTGCCTGCGCGCATGGGCCTGATCCGAGCCCCGTTTCAACTCTCCAACCCCTCCCAGTCGCAGCTGCAGCCGGTGGACGTGCAGGCCCTGGTCGACACGGGGGCCGTACACCTGTGCATCCCGGAGCATCTGGTGATCCAGCTTCAGCTCCGGGAGCTGGAACGCCGCGAGGTCGTTCTCGCCGATGGCCACCGGCGCAGCGTTCCTTATGTGGGCCCGGTTGAAATCCGTTTCCGCAACCGTCGCTGCTTCACAGGAGCCATGGTGCTGGGCGATGAAGTGCTCGTGGGAGCGATCCCGATGGAAGACATGGATCTGGTGTTGCGCCCTCAGCTACAGAGCGTGGACGTGAACCCCGAAAGCCCCAACATCCCCCTCTCACTCGCCAAATGACCCGTCATCTGCTGATTACTGGCGGCGCCGGCTTCATCGCCGGCAATCTCACCCACCACTGGGCCGCTGAACATCCAGGCGACCGGATCGTGGTGCTCGATGCCCTCACCTACGCCGGTAACCGCGCCACGATCCAACCGCTGATCGATTCCGGCCGCATCCGCTTCGTGCACGGCGACATCGGCGATCGCCCGCTGGTGGACGCCTTGCTGGCCGAGCACGCCATCACCCATGTGGCCCACCTGGCGGCCGAATCCCACGTGGACCGCTCGATCACGGGCCCCGGTGCCTTCCTGGCCACCAACGTGAACGGCACCTTCACCCTGCTGGAAGCCTTCCGTGCCCACTGGCTCGCGGCCGGATCACCCACGGACTGGCGATTTCTGCATGTGAGCACCGATGAGGTGTTCGGCAGCCTCGAGCCCAGCGATCCGCCTTTCTGCGAAACCACCGCCTACAGCCCCCGCTCCCCCTACGCCGCCAGCAAGGCCGCCAGCGACCATCTGGCCCGCGCGTGGCAGCACACCTACGGTCTGCCGGTGCTGGTGAGCAACTGCTCCAACAACTACGGGCCCTTTCACTTTCCGGAAAAGCTGATCCCGCTCACCCTGATCAACATCCTGCTGGGGCGGCCCATCCCGGTGTATGGCGATGGCTCCAACGTGCGTGACTGGCTGTATGTGGAGGATCACTGCCGTGCCCTCGATCGCATCCTGCTGGCGGGCGAGCCCGGCCGTACCTACTGCATCGGCGGCTGCAACGAGGTGGCCAACCTCGATCTCGTCGGCATGCTCTGCGCACTGATGGATGAGCTCGCCCCGGAGCTGCCGGTGCGCCCCAGCCGGGAGCTGATCCGCTTCGTGACCGATCGACCCGGGCACGACCGCCGCTATGCCATCGATGCCACCCGGATCAGCGAGGAGCTCAGCTGGCAGCCCCAGGTGACGGTGCAGGAGGGGCTGCGCCGCACCGTGCAGTGGTATCTCGCCCATCGCGAGTGGTGGCAACCGCTGCTGTCGGCGGAGTACGCCAGCTATCTCGACTCCCAGTACGCCGCCCGCCTCGCCTGAGATGCAGATCATTCCCCAGGCGATCCCCGAGGTGCTGCTCTTTCAACCGAAAGTGTTCGGTGATGAGCGCGGCTTCTTCGTGGAAACCGCCCGCCAGACCGTGCTCGACGAAGCTGGCATCCCCCCACTGGTGCAGCACAACCAGTCGCGCTCCCGCTGCGGTGTGCTGCGCGGACTGCACTACCAACTCGTGCAGACCCAGGGCAAACTCGTGCGTTGCTCCAGCGGCTCGGTGTTCGATGTGGCGGTGGATGTGCGCCGCGGCTCAATCACATTCGGTCAGTGGGTTGGCGCCATCCTCGACGACGTGAGCCATCACCAGCTCTGGGTGCCGCCGGGCTTCGCCCATGGCTTCCTGGTGCTCAGCGACGTGGCGGATTTCTGCTACCTCTGCTCCGACTATTACCACCCGCCATCGGAGCAGGGAATCGCCTGGGATGATCCCGCCCTGGGGATCAGCTGGCCATGTCTTCCAGAGGGGGTGACTGCTCAGCTCTCCGCCAAGGATCTCGCCAACCCCCTGCTTGCTGACCAGGATCCGAACCGGTTGCCGCTTCTGCACTGACGAGAACCCGTTCACACCACCGGAAACTTCCAGGCCAGCAGCCAGCTGAGCACGCTCGCCACCAGCAGTTGACCCAGCACGAAGGTCCAGATGTTGGCCGGTGTGAGAATCGGCGCGGCGACCAGGCTCACAGCCCAGGAGATCAGCATCAGCCCCGCCAGCGGCAGACCGAAGAACAGCACCAGCAGCACGGCCGTGGAGCGCAGCCGGCCCAGCAGGGCGGTCCGGCTCGGTTCAGGTGTCATCGGATCCGGGCTCACGCCGGCTTCGTCCCACACTCCAGCCCACGACGAAACCCACCAGTCCGCCGGCCAGGGCCCCCTGCAGCTGGAACATCTGCCGGCGGAGTGTCCACGGAAGGGCGCCCAGCTGAAGCCCCACAAACAGAGCCACGCTCACGCCCAGCAGCAGGCCGCCGCTACCGAAGAAGCCCAGCTTCCCCCCGCCGGAGCGGATGGGCTTGGGTGGCGGTTTCACGGTTCCCAGCGGCTGATCGCCCACACATTTCCACATATTCGTTCATTCTGGGGGCAGGGAGCTTGCCGTGCCTGCCTTCAGCGTCTGTGTGCCGATCACGCCGTCCCTGGCCCACGATCATGGCCAGGCCCTACAGGTGGCTCAGCGCTGGCTGTCCACGAGCGGCGATCTGCTGCTGTTCGGTGAATGGGGCGTGCCTGAAGGGCCCGGCGGCCAGCTGGTGCCCGAGCTGCGCACCACCGCCGACGACCGGCCCCGCCTCGACGACCTCCTGCGCCTCGCCAGCGCCCGCCGCCCATCGAATGCGCTGCTGCTGATTCACCCGGGGGCCGAGCCCGACCCCGGCTGGTTCGAGGTGGTGGCGGAGCTGGCCGATCGGGACACGCCGGCGCTGGCCTGGGGCCGGGCCTGGCGGCGCGCCAGCCCCGATGCCGTGGAGCGCCTCGATCCGTCGTCGCGGCCGGCCTGGGTGTTGATCCCCCATGGCGCCTGGGCGCCACCGCCTCACCTGGCCCCCGATCTGGCGGCCGACCCTGCCCTGGTCCTGCCCTGGCTGCTCGATCTGGCCCGGCAGCAGGGCTGGGACGCGCTGGATTGCAGTGATGTGGCTCCCCTCCGCTGCACGGGCGGGGCAACAGAGGCGCTTGACGAAAGCCTTGGACGGTGGTTTGGAGCCAACCAGCCCCAGGGGGCCCTGATCCAGCGGCTGGGTTCCGGCCCGGCGGGAACAGTGCGCCTCAGCCTGCTGCTGGAGGGCTCCCAGGCCGAGCGGGATCGCTGGCTCGCCATTCTCCTCCCCGGCGGCTCCCTGCCCTGGGAGATCGCCGCCTCCAGCCGCGAGGCCTCCGCCGACCTGCTCTGGCTGATGGACACCAGCCGCTGGCCGGATCCCCCACCCCTGGCGCTGCTGCCCCTGGTGATCCGCTCCTTTCGCCATCCCTGGGTGGATGGTGTGCTGATCGATGGGGCCACGCCGGTGCTGCGCCGCTCCCTGGTCGATCATCTCGGCCGCTCCGCCTTCGAGCCCGGCCGGGCTCAGGCCCATGGGGCTCAGCTGCTCAAGCTGCCCCTGCCGGCCTCGACCAGGGAAGATGGAGACGTCCCCTTCAGCTCGGCCGTGACCCAGCCCGATCCCCTCTGGCAGGCCACCGAGCAGCAATTGGCCCGCGCCGAAGCGCTCCTGCTCGCCCAGCAGCGGCGGATCAGGGAGCTGGAGGCTCAGCTGGGGGCACGCCCTCAGGAGCCGTTGCCTCCTCCAGGTGATCCAGCAGCTGGCTGAACCCAGCCAGACGTTCCGCCGCGTCCTGACGCCAGCCGAGGGGAGCGCCCAGACCAATCTCGGGTGGATTCTGGAGGCTGGCTGGATCGAGGCTCTGCAGCAGCTCCAGACGCTGCAGGGCAGTGGCGTCATCCGGACACAGGTCGAGCAGAGACTGGTAAGCCCGCCGGGCCTTTGTCCAGTCTTCGCGGGCCAGGGCCTCCTCCCCCTGCTCGATCAGGGACTGGGCGCGGACCTCCGTCAGCTCCATGGCCAGCGGCAGCCGCTCCGGTGCCAGCAGCACCGCCAGGCTCATCGCCTCGATCGCCTTCTGAAGCCGGCCCAGCTTTCGCAGCCGCCGGGCCAGCTCCACCTGCAGCTCCAGCCGGGCCTCGGGGTCCAGATCGTCCCCCTCCAGAGCTGTGCCCAGCACGGCCAGGGCCTGTTCGTCCTGGCCGATTCCCTCGAGGCCCCGGGCCAGCGCGAGCAGATGATGCGGCTTGGCCTGGCCCCGGGCCCAGAGGGCCCGCAGCAGCGGTTCCGCCTCCACCCAGCGCTCCTGGCGCAGCAATGCCTCCAGCAGCAACGCCTCCAGCTGCAGGCGTTCCTCGTCGCTGCCGATCTGCGCGAACGAGAGCCGCTGCCGCAGCTGGCGCACTGTTGCGTCGAGCCGGCCGTGCTCCAGCCGCATCGTGGCCAGTTCCAGCTCGAGGCTCACCAGATGCGGGCGGGCCTGCAGGATGTCCTCATAGGCCGCCTCGGCCGCGTCGATGTCGCCCTGGTCCCGCGACCCCCTCGCTGCCATCAGCAGGCGGGCCACTCCCAGAACCCCCTTGGCGGGCATCAGGTTCACAGGCTCACCTCCACGGCCTCAACTCCAACGGCCTCAACTCCATTGGCTCAACCAGCGGCGGCGCCACTGGCCGTTGCCCTGCTGCAGCGGCCGGCCCCGGTACAGATACCAGAGCCGGTTGAGCTGAAAGCTGCGCCGGTTGGCGGCCGCCAGCGCTGGATCACTGGTGATCGTGGCGCTCTGGGTGGGATTGAGTGCTTCCATGGCCTGCTGGATGGCCATTACCACAATCCATTCCAGCTCGACGCTGGCCTGCAGGCGGTCCTGGTAGTCAAGATCTTCGCAATACGCAGGATGGAACCCGTCATCGAACAGCCCCACACGGTCCCAGGCCAGGGCCGTGATCAGGAAGGCGGAAAAACTGGCCGGTGCCGGCAGCAGGGGCATGAACTGGGCCTTCTCCGGATCGATCCGCTGCAGGGCCGCTGCCAGCACCCCGGGCGCGAACACCACATCGTTGTTCACGATCAGGGCCACGGCCGCTTCCGGAAAGCTCAGCAGAATCTGGTTCCAGGCCGCCGCCACGCCACCGTTGCCGAACGCCCGCGCCACTCGCACCCGGCCGATGCCGGCATAGCCCTCACGCTCGAGGGCATCGAGCCGCTGGCGCAGAGCCCGGGCGTCGGCATCCGATCGGCCGCCACTGTTGTCGACGATCGCCAGCGTCTCGACCGGCACGTCGAGACTGGCCAGCAGGGCCTCCAGCAGATCCACCCGGTTCAGCACCGGCACCCCCAGCAGGGGCAGCACTCCCTCAGCGGGCAGGGGCGGGGCGAAGCGCTCCATGCCCTGCCAGAACACCGTCAGCAGCCCCTGGTCGCTGCTGCGCTCCACCAGGTCCGCCAGGCAGCGCAGCAGATCGGGCTGCACCAGCCGTTCAGGCGCACCCCGGCGGGGCATCTCCCGCATCCAGGCCAGCAGCCAGCTCACCACGGCCTCGCGGGCCCCGGCCAGATCCCCCAGGCTCAGCAGCAGATCGATGGCCTCGGCCCGCTGGGCAGGCGATGACCCGCCGCCGGCCGTGATCGCCTTCACCCGCTCGCCGTAGCGCTGGCCCAGCTCCTGCCAGGAGTCCACCGATGCCGCCAGGGCACGGAGCTCTGCAGGCTCAGACCCCTCCAGTCCCTCCGGCTCGTTCGGCTCCACGGGCCAGGGCGGCGCACTGCCCACGACGCTAGGCAGCCCAGCCGTCCTCGTCCTCCTCGTCGCCTTGATCCGGCGGCCACTGCAGCTGCACCACCACCGGGGCATGGTCGCTGGGCTTCTCGTTGCCCCGCACCGCCTTGTGGATCAGGCAACCGGTGGCCCGCTCCTGCAGCTCCTCGGAAAGATAGATGTGATCGATGCGCCAGCCGCTGTCGCGGTCCCAGGCGCCGCTGCGGTAGTCCCACCAGCTCCAGTGACCGCTGTCGGGCTCAAACAGGCGGAACACGTCACTCAGCCGCTCATCCAGCGCCAGGCGCAGCGCCTGGCGCTCGGCCTCGCTGGCCATGATGCCGCCGCTGAGCCGCTGGGGGTCGTGGATGTCACGGTCGTCGAGGGCGATGTTGAAATCCCCCACCATGCAGAGGGGATCACCGTCGTGGTCCTGGACGTCGAGGTAGCGGCGCAGGCAGGCCAGCCACTCCAGCTTGTAGGCGTATTTCTCCGATCGCAGAGAGGAGCCGTTGGGCACGTAGAGGTTGAGCACGCGCACCCCCTCGATGCGGGCGCTGATCACCCGCTTCTGCTCCGCCAGCGCCCCGGCTGGCTCATCCGCCAGCAGGGCGTCGAAGCCGATGCGCACATCCTCCAGCGGCAGCCGGCTGAGGATCGCCACACCGTTGTAGGCCTTCTGACCGCTGATCACGGCGGTGTACCCCAGGTGGCCGAACGCCCCGGTGGGGAAGGCCGCATCCTCCACCTTGGTTTCCTGCAGGCAGAGCACCTCGGGGCGTTCCAGCTCCAGCCAGGCCACCACCTGCTCCAGCCGGCTGCGCACGGAGTTCACGTTCCAGGTGGCGATCTGCATGCCGCAAAAATCAGCCACCGCCGGTGGCCCTTAGCATCAAGGCACCATCCTGTCCCGTCGCACGCCTGCCATGGCCCGTCCCCTGGCCCTTGCAGCCCTCACCTTCCTCGCGGCTCCGCTGCTCGTCCCGCCGGCCCAGGCCCAGTTGCCCTCCTACGGGCAGTCGGTCCAGGAGCAGCAGATCTACGACAACAGCCCCACCGGCCGCCCCAGCGGCGGGATTCTCGAATCGGGCAATCCCCTGGAGCTGATGAACAAGCTGCGGCGCAACAGCGCCCTCGATAACGCCACCCAGCCCGGGGATGCGATCGATCAGGCCCTCAAGGATCTCGAGGCGCAGGCGGCTCCTGCTCCCCGGACGCCGGCTGGGTCCCTGGTGACGGCTCCGTAGCCGCGCCCTCAGGCGAGTTCACTCCCTTCGCACGGCGCAGGGGTTCCAGCCCCCACGCGGCCGCCACCTCATTCAGGCGGGTATCGGGCTGATTGGGATTCAGCCGGCGGGCGCGGTCGAGCAGCTCCAGCGCCTCGCGGGTCTTGCCCTGCTGCTGGCGCAACATGGCCTGGGCCAGCAGAGGCCGGGGATCGTCCGGGTAGGTGGCGCCCAGCTGCTTGTACAGGTCGTCGGCGGCCTTGTACTCGCCCCTGCGCTGCTGCAGATCGGCCAGCAGCAGACCGATCGCCAGGGCATTGGCACCCGCCTTCTGCCGGCTGGCCTGCTGATAGGCCCTGGTGAGCAGCGCTTCCGCTTCAGGGCCGCGGCCCTGCTCCAGCTGCAGCAGTGCCATCAGCTGCAGGGCCTCGATCTGGTCAGGCCTGAGATTGAGCAGCTGGCGCACCTCCCGCTCAGCGCCGCTGAGGTCCTTCTGGTCTCGGCGCAGCTCGGCCAGCATCAGGCGCAGGCTCCAGCGCTCGGGCTGCTGATCGGCCATGCGCTCCAGCAGTGCCGTGGCTTCCGCCTTGTCGTCGAGGGCCAGCAACAGCTGCAGCAGCCGTTGCTGCTCGCCCTCGCTGGCCCCACCCCGGCTCACGTCCGCCTGGAGGCGGATCGCCTGTTTCTCCAGCTCCAGCCGCGAGCGGTCCACCGGGCGGCCGCCCAGGCTGTGCTGCCCCAGCCACCAGCCCGCCATCAGCGAAACGGCGGTGATCAGAGCTCCTCCCGCCACCAGCAAGACGCGAGGGCGGGAGCCCACGGCAGCGGTGGAGGGGCGCGGTGACATTGCTGGGTTCCGGATCCTGCAAGTCTGACCCCTGGAGCCCTGGCTAGATTGCGCCCCGGGCCACTGGTTGCCCCCACCACGATGCGTCAACACCCCATTTCCCCGGTCACCGAACCGCTGCAGTACCGGGCCATCGGCGTGGTGCGAGGCCAGTACGTGCCCTCCGACCCGGAACACCTCACCCGTGGGCTGATCCGCACCGACGACGGCACCGAGATCGACGCCGTCGTGCTCGGCCGGGTGCTCAGCCTGGTGCGCCGTCACCTCGACCTGGAGCGCTCCCACCTCTGGGTGGTGTACCCCCGCTGCCGGGAACCCGGCGCCCTGCACCTGCAGATGGTGGGCGTCTGGGAACCCAGCACCCTCAGCGAGACCGAGCCTGAAGCGGAGCCCAGTTCTGAAGCTGAGCCCAGTTCTGAAGCCGTGCCTCCCGCCGATGGTCTCCCCGAAGGCGACGACTACTTCTCGGTGCGGGGCGAACTCATCTACACCCGCCCCGAATCCAGGGAGCTGGTGGTGAAGGTGCGTCAGCGCCCCAGACCCGACGGCAGCCGACCCCAGCCGTTCAAGTTGCCCCTCACCGGCGAGGTTCCCCTCGAGCATCTGCGCCACTTCGTCTCCCTCGATCTGCGCCGGATCGGCCACCAGCTCCAGGTGGAGCGCTTCGAGGTGATCGGTCCGGTGGTCCAGCGCGGCAACCGCGGCGGCAAGGGACGCGTCGACCGGGGCGGCAGCGGCGGCTCCGGCAGCCCGAGGCCAGGTCATCGCAGCGCCGTGAGCCGTCCACGCGGCTGAGATGGAGCCCCGTCCCCAGCTCGGTGATGGCTCCTCCGCCGCTCTGCGGGTGGGAGCCGTGGTGGCTGGCGGCACCCTGCTGGCCGTTCTGGGCCCGGCTCTGGGGATCTCCCCCTGGCTGGTGGCCCTGGCCGCCGGTGGCGGCCTCACCGGCCTCACCGTGGATTCGGCCCGTTTCGGCGGCCGGGGCGGCCACCTGCTGGCGGAAACCCTCCCCGGTGGCCTCGCCCGCCTGCGCCGCATCGCCATCCATGAGGCCGGCCATGCCCTTGTGGCCGAGCAGGAGGGCCTGCCGGTGAAGCAAGTGCTGGTGGGCAGCCTGGCCTGCCTGCGGGCCGGCATCGGCGCCAGCGGCAGCACCGAGTTCGAGCCGCCGCGGCACGCCAAGCTCCCCCCCGAAGATCTCCGTCGCTGGAGCCGGGTGCTGCAGGCCGGCATGCTCGCCGAGCGCCTCCTCTACGACCAGGCCCGTGGCGGCGCCGACGACCGCGCCCTGCTCGGGCGCCTCTGGGGCCTCTCCGGCTTCGATGTCGACACCGCCCAGCGTGAGCAGCGGCGCGCCCGCCGCGAGGTGGAGCAACTGCTGCGCCGCCGCCAGAGCGAGCTGGAGGCCCGCGCCGACCTGCTGCTGCAGGCGGCGCCCAGGCTGCTGCGCGGTGCCGCCTGAGCTCCATGGTGCAAGCCTTTCTGGATTGCCCCACCGGCCTGGCCGGCGACATGCTGCTGGCCGCTCTGCTCGATCTCGGGCTGCCCGAGTCCGTGATCCATCAACCCCTCGCTCAGCTGGGCCTCGAGGGTCGCTACCGCCTGCAGCACGGCGAGAGCCGCAGCGGAGGCCTGCGCGGACGGCGCCTCACAGTGGAGGCCCTCGAGGCGGATCCGCCCCACCGCTCCTGGGGAAGCCTGCGCGGGACCCTTGAAAGCAGTGCACTGGCGCCGCGCCTGCGCGAGCGGGTGCTGGCGGTGTTCGGCCTGCTGGCGGAGGCGGAGGGGGCGGTGCACGGCCACGCCCCGGAACAGGTGCACTTCCATGAGGTGGGGGCCCTCGATGCCCTCGTGGATGTGGTAGGGGTCTGTGCCGGCCTGCTGCATCTGCAGGTGGAGCGGCTCATCTGTGCCCCTCCCCCCGCCGGTCACGGCAGCGTGACCACGGCCCATGGCCTGCTGCCCCTGCCGGCACCGGCGGTGCTGGAGCTGGCCCGCCGCCGGGCCATTCCCCTGGCCGGCGCCGAGGGGTTCCCGCCTGGGGAACTCACCACCCCCACGGGCCTGGCCCTGATGGCCTGCTGGGCCGAGCGGTTTGCCGTGGCGCCGCCCCTGCTGCCGCAGCGGGTGGGCATCGGCCTGGGACACCGGCAGCTGGATCGGCCCAACCTTCTGCGCCTCTGGCTCGGACCAGTTCCCGCCGACGCCACTCCGGAGGCCGCTCCCGGCAGCGGGCCGCAGCTGGAAACGGTGCTGCAGCAGCAGGCTCAGATCGATGACGCCAGCCCCGAGGACCTGGCCTTCCTGATGGAGGAGCTCCGCGCGGCCGGGGCCCTGGAGGTGTTCAGCGCCGCCATCCAGATGAAGAAAGGCCGACAGGGGGTGCTGCTCACCGTGCTGGGCTGGCCGGAGCAGGCCTGTGCGCTGCGCGAGATCTGGTGGCGCCACAGCAGCAGCCTCGGGCTGCGAGAGCAGCTGCAGCAGCGCTGGGCCCTGCCCCGCCGCAGCCGCACCCTGACCACGGCTCTGGGAGAGGTGCGCGTGAAGCTGGCCGGTGTCTCCGGCACTCCGCCCCGCTGGAAGGCCGAGCACGACGACCTGGCCGCCCTGGCCCGCCGTCATGGTCTGAGCCTCTCCCGTGTGCGTCAGGCGGTGGAGCAGGCCATGGCCGAGGACAATGAGGGTCTCCCATCCGAAAGCGGCTGATGCCCTCCCCCCTGCCGCAGTGGTCGTCGCTGATGGCCTGGACGCAGCACCGCGCAGAGGCCCTCCGCAGGGTTCCCACGCGCCTGCCGCCGCTCCCCGGCGGTGCCCGCCTCTGGGTGACGCTGCTGAGCCTCGGCTTTCTGCTGGCGGCCCTCAAGGGCAACGCCGACCAGCTGCTGGCCCAGCGCCTGGACCCCCAGGGCTGGCTCTGGCTGGTGATCGGGGTGGGGCTGAGCCTGCTCAGCCTGGTGATCAACGGCCTGGCCTGGGCTGTGGGTCTGCGCTGGTTCCGCCTGCGGCCCCGCTGGGGTCTGAGCGTGCGCGCCTACCTCAGCACCAACCTGCTCAAGTACCTGCCCGGCGGCATCTGGCATCTGGCGGCGCGGGTGCGCCTGCTCGTCCAGGGCGATGGCCTGCTGGCCGGCCCGGCCACCTCGGTGGCCACACCCCTGGCCCTGGCGGCCACCCTGCTGGATCCCCTCCTGGCCGCCGCCGCCGCCCTGGCCATCGCGGCGGCGGCGGGCTGGACGGCGGGATGGCCCCTTGTGGGTCTGCTGCCGCTGCTGGTTCTGGTGCCGCGCTGGTTCCAGCCGCTGTTGCAACGGCTCGAGCGCTCGCGCGAGCGGCAGCTGGCCCGCACGCGTGGGACGCAGCCCCTGGTTCAGACCCACCCCGACCCCGACTCCACCTCAGCCGGCTTCCAGCTGCCCGGCTATCCGCTGCTGCCGCTGCTGGCGCAGGCGGTGTTCGTGCTCCTGCGCTTCGGCGGCTTTGCGGCCTGTGTGCTGGCCTTTGATCAGCAGCTCTCCCTGCCCTGGGCTGGCTGGCTGCTGGGGTTCGCCCTGGCCTGGACGGCCGGGCTCGTGGTTGCGGGTGCCCCCGGTGGACTGGGGGTGTTCGAGGCGGTGCTGCTGTTGCAGCTGGGCGGCCAGCTGGCGGAGGCCCCGCTGCTGGCGGTGGCGCTGAGCTACCGCCTGGTGGTCACGGCGGCCGATCTGCTGGCGGCCCTCACGGCCCGGCTGGATGCCGCCCTGGATCCGCCACTTCGCAATTGCGGCATCAATTGAGAACAGCGGGCTAGAGTTGCGCCGACGTACGCGGTGATCCGGTGCCCTCCCGATCGCCCGCCAGCCCAGCGCCGCCCCCGCCTCCGCCCCCAGCTCCGGCCATCGGGCTGCGCTCCAGCCTGCATGGGCGTGGCCGGAGGCTCACGCCCCAGCGCCAGAAGGTGCTCTCCCTGTTCGAGCGCATCGGTGAAGGCAGTCACCTCAGCGCCGAGGAGGTGCACCAGCGCCTGCTGAGGGCCGAGGAGCGGGTTTCCCTGGCCACGGTGTACCGCACCCTGCGCCTGCTCAGCTCGATGGAGCTGCTGCGGGAGCTGGAGTTGCCCGAAGGGGGCCGCCGCTTCGAGTTGGCCAGTGATGCCCACCGCGATCACCACCATCTGGTCTGTGTGGGTTGCGGCCGCACCGAGGAATTCGAGAGTTCCGTCGTTCTGGAGGAAGGCCGTCTGGCCGCTGGCAGCCACGGCTTCCGCCTGATCGAGTGCGTGCTCA
This sequence comes from Synechococcus sp. UW140, assembly GCA_943369245.1. Taxonomy (GTDB): domain Bacteria; phylum Cyanobacteriota; class Cyanobacteriia; order PCC-6307; family Cyanobiaceae; genus Regnicoccus_A. The sequence goes on from CALRMN020000004.1 coordinate 35,555, forward strand.
ACGTGAGGGCCCTCTGTCCTCGCTGCGCAGCCGGCGAACCCTGCTGAAGGGAAACTCCTTCAGAGGGGACATGGTCGCCAGCCCCAGTTGCTGATCGGCCCAGTGGGCTGTGAGGGCGGCGAGAAGGGTGGAGCGATCGCCGTGGAGTCTGAGCATCGCAGTGGTGCGGTAACGAGACCAAGGCTGGGTCCACCCGCGCCCGGCCCATGGCTCCGGAAGCACCGGGGCAGGGGCCAAAAGGCACACCCCTGGGGCCCATTCACGACCGGCGCCAGGGCGGCGGCGCCTTGCAACTGGGGCTGTTATTGAGAACCGATTGCAAAAGGGCGCCCCTGCTGTTTAGATTGCGAGTCATTCGCAATAGTGACGGTCCCGTGAGCTTCCGTTTCCTGCCCGATCAGCCCCTCTCCTGCGTGCGGATGCCGGCCGGCCAGACCGTGCTGCTCGATCCCGCCCTTCGCCCCGGCGGCAGTTCCATCCAGGTCCTCGAAGGAATCGCCCGCGTCTACTGTCCCTGCGAGGAAACCGAAGGCATGACCCTCGCCTTCCTTCAGCCCGGTGATCAGCTGCGCACGGACCGCCTCTGCAGTGAAGGCGTCTGCGTGGAAGCCCTCACCCCCCTCTGTTTCCGATCCGAAACCGAGGCCGGCAGCGACACCGGCTTCGATCCCGTCAACGAGTGGACGCTGCAGCTGCTGCGCATTCGCCATCTCGGCTCCGCCGAGCAGCGTCTTCACGCCCTCTTCGGCCTGCTGGTGCGTCGCCTTGGCCGCCGCTGCGGACCCTGGTGTGATCTGCCCTTCCGCCTCACCCATGAGCGCATCGGTGAGCTGATCGGCACCACCCGGGTCACCACTACCCGGCTGATCTCCCGGATCCGCCAGGCCCAGCTGCTCGAAGCCCCGGTCGGTGAACCCGGCCTGCGCCTGGCTCCCTCTTTAGTGGAGTCCGCCCCTCTCGCCGCCGCTTGATCCCCCTGCTGCCCTGCCCGCTCTCGGCAGGCTGGGACCTGGTGGCCCAGGGAGTGCTGCCCTCCAGGGCCACCGATGGCCGCAGCCTGGGAGGGTTCTCCGCCGCCGCCAACGACCCGTCCGATGGCACCCTCTGGCTGCTGAGCGACCGGGAGGAACCGGAACTGGTTCCCATCTGGGATCTCTCCGGCCTGGGCCAGCGGCCCCTGCGCCTGGGTGAGCGCCTGCCCCTGCGCGGTGCCGGCGGCGAACCCTTCCCGGCCCCCCTCGACGCCGAGGGTCTGGTGCTCGAGGGCGACGACCTCTGGATCGTCACGGAGGAGCGCCGCAGCGCCGATCGCCCGGCCCAGCTGCTGCGCTTCGATCGCCGCAGCGGCCGCCTACGCGAGGCCCTGCTGCTGCCGGAGGCCTGGAGGCCCGCTCCAGGCCAGGGCCTGGCCAGCAACCAGGGGCCCGAATCGCTCATCAGCCTGGGCGGCACTCCCCTCACCCTGCTGCTGGCGGCGGAGCGGCCCCTGCTCCAGGACCGGCGTGATCAGCTGCGCCTGCTCACCCACGGCCCCGGCGGCTTCCGCGCCATCGGGTCCCTGCGGCTGACCCTGCCGGCCCCCCACTGGGGCCTCACTGAGCTGTTCGCTCCCCCCGGCGGTGGCCTGCTGGGCCTGGTGCGGGGCTTCGAGCCGCCCGCCAACTGGTGGGCCCAGCTCCTGCTGCTGCCCGCGCCGGGTCCGGCCGGATCAGTGCAGGCGCCCCTCAGCCGCTGGGATCTGCTGGCGGCCGGTCTGCCCCCCGACAACTGGGAGGGCCTGGCCCTGGGGGCTCCCCTGGCCGATGGTCGTCCCACCCTGCTGCTCGTGAGCGACGACAACTTCAACCCCCTGCAGGCCAACCGCCTGGCCCGCCTCGCCCCGCGCCGCCAGCCCGGCTGCACCAACGGCTCAGTCGCGGCTCTCGAGGGTGGGGATCAGGGCCAGTGAGGCCACCAGTCCCAGGGCCATGATCACCAGGGCCGGCGCCATCGCCGCCCCCACCCGCTCATCACTGGCGTACTGGAACACCCGCACCGCCAGGGTGTCGAAGTCGAACGGGCGCAGGGAGAGCGTCAGCGGCAGCTCCTTCACCACATCCACGAACACCATCAGCGCCCCCACCAGCACCGGACCGCGCAGCAGCGGCAGGTGCACCCGCCGCAGCACCTGGGTCCAGCTGCAGCCCAGGCTGGTGGCCGATTCATCGATGCTGGGGGGGATGCGCTCCAGGCCGGCGTCGAGGCCCTGCTTGGAGACAGCCATGAAACGCACCCCATAGCCCCAGATCAGCAGCAGCAGCGGGCTGAGTGCCCATGGCCCCCCCAGCAGCATCAGCCCCAGGGCCATGACGCTGCCGGGGACGGCGTAGCCCATACCCGCCAGAAAACTGAGCTGGCGCACCACCAGCCGGGGGCTCCAGCGGCGGATGATCGCCAGCAGCAGGGCCGCCAGAGCGGTGAGCAGGGTGGCCACCAGGGCGAGGCCAAGGCTGCGGCCCGCCAGGATCAGCTGCTCCATCAGCGGCTCGGCCAGCAGATTGCGCCAGCCCTCCGCCACCCACACCAGCGGAATCGCCAGGGCCAGCACGGGCGGCATCGCCGAGACCAGCTGGGCCAGCAGCGCGCGCCAGCCGCTGAGCACGTAGGCCTGGGCTTCAGCGTTGCCCTGACCCAGAGTCCAGCGGCGGCTGCGATGGCGCAAGGAGCGCTCTGCGGCCACCAGCATCACCACGATCGCCAGGGCGATCAGCGACAGCAGCGCTGCGCCGCGGGGATCCCCCTCCACCTGCCAGCGATCGAGGATGCCCGCCGAGAGGCTGGGAACGCCGAGCAGCCGCACCGCCCCCAGCTCGTTCACCACCTCCATGGCGCTCAGGGCCACGCCGGCACCGATCGCCGGCAGGGCGATGGGGAGGGCCACACGACGGAAGGCCTGCCAGGGGCCCACCCCCAGGCTGCGGCTGGCCTCCAGCAGCTGGCCGCCGGTGATCGAGAAACTCTCGGTGCTCAGCAGAAACACATAGCTGTAGTTGGCCAGGCTGAGCAGCAGCACCGCCCAGGCCAGGCCATGGATGCGCAGGCCATGGCTGCTGCCCCAGTCGATCAGGCTGGCGGCCAGCAGATAGGCCGGGAAGGCGAGCGGCAGCAGCTGGGCGATGCGCAGCCAGCGCCGGCCGGGGAAGCGGCAGGCGGCCGTGAGCCAGCCGATGGCGGTGCCCATCACGGCCCCGCACACCCCTTCGCCCAGCACCAGCACGAGGGTGCCGCGGATCTGCTCGGCACCCTCGAAACCCAGCCCCAGGCTGCCCGCGAGAGCCGGCTGGAGGGCCGCATCCCGAAGCAGGGCCGCCATCGGCAGCAGGGCCAGCACGCCGATCACCACCACCACGGCAGTCAGGACGGGCCGGCTGGAGGGGCTGACGCGGGTCAGCGGCCTGGGGGCGAGCAGGGTCACTTCCAGCCCGTTTCCACCATCAGCGCGCTGGCTTCCCGGTTGCCGCGGGCCAGCTGATCGGCGCTCACCGGCGAGGGCTCGAAGCTGCCGAACCCGTTGAGGATCGGGTTGTCACCAAATCCCTGCAGCGGATATTCGTTGTTGGCGGCCGCATAGCCCTTTCCGGAGCTGGGGGACACCAGAAATTCGATCAGCTTCGTGGCCGCTTCCGGATGGCGGGCATGGCGGGTCACACCGGCGGCGGTGATGTTCACGTGGGTGGGTCTGGGGAAGACCACCTTGATCCTCTGCGCCAGGGCCCGGTCCTCCGGCTTGGCCTCACTCGAGAGCATGCGGGCCAGATAGTACTGATTGGCCACCGTCACGGCGCACTCCCCCCGCCCGAGGGCCCGCAGCATCGGGGTGTCACTGGTGAAGAAGGGCGTCTTCACGTTGGCCACCAGGCCCTGCAGCCAGGTTCTGGTGGCGGCGGCGCCCTTCTGCGCCAGGATGTCGGCTACCAGCGACTGGTTGTAGACACTGGCACGGTTGCGCAGGCAGAGCTTGTCCTTCAGCTCCGGCCTGGCCAGATCGGCGTAGGTGCCCAGGCTGGCCGGGTCCACCAGGGACGGATTCACCATGATCGGTCGGGCCCGGCGGGTGAGGGCGTACCAGCTGCCGGCTGGATCGCGCAGGCTGGATGGCACGTCGCGGTTGAGGGCCTCGGAGCTGATCGGCTGAAACAGGTCCTCCTGGCGGGCCCGCTGAATGCGGGCGGCATCCACCAGCACGAGCACATCGGCGGGGCTGCCCTCTCCTTCGCTCTTCAGGCGCACGATCAGTTCATCATCCTTGCCCTCGAGCAGGTTCACCTTGATTCCGGTCTTTTGCGTGAACTGCTTGTAGAGCTCCTTGTCGGTGTTGTAGTGGCGCCCGGAATAGACATTGACCTCCTGTCCGGCGCTCGAACCACCGCCCTCGGCGGCGGAGTTCCCGGGCTTCTGAGCCTGGCTGCAGCCGGTCAGCAACGCCAGCCACAGAGCCCCGCAGAGCGCGGTCGCCCTTGAGCGGAACCGGGGGGGGCGATGCTGGGTCATGGTCGAGGGCAAGTCGTCCAGGCAACGTACGGAGCCAGGTCGTGGGGGCCGCGTTCAATTGCTTCCAGCTGATGTGACATCCGCTACCCCTGATCTCTCAGCAGGTTCAGAGCCCAGCTCATCAACGCCGCCGGAGCTGCCCGCCCTGATCCGTGCTCTCACCCGCCCCGGGGCCTATCCCGACGAGGCCTGGGGGGAGCTGCCGGTCGATCAGCGCCGGGTGGAGGTGATCCACACTCACATCAGCGTGGTCTTTCTCACCAGCTGCCGCGCCTACAAGCTCAAGAAGCCCCTGTGCTTCTGGGGCCTGCTCGATTACGGCAGCGCCGAGCGGCGGTTGCACTGGTGCCGCGAGGAGGTGCGCCTCAACAGCCGCCTGGCCCCTGATCTCTATCTCGGCGTGGCGCCCGTGCTGCCGCTCCCCGCCGGCGAGGTGTCTCTCGGGGACCCGGGTGACGAGCGGCCCGAAGGCGAGCACGTGGTGGTGATGCGCCGCTTCGCCGCCGGCGACACCCTCGCGGCCCGCCTGGCGGCCGGCCGTGTCAGCGACGCCGAGCTTCAGGGGCTGGGGCGGCGCATCGCCCGCTTTCACCAGCAGTACCCCCTGCCGCCGGAGCTGGCCTGCGGCGCCGATCGGCGCTTCGCGGCGGTGCTGCGCAACAACATCCGTGCCACCAGACGGTCGGTGCCGGCACTGTTTCCGCCAGGGGTGCATGGGCTGCTGGTGAGTGGCCTGGCCCTGGCCCTGCTCCGCAGCCGTGACCTTCTGCGCCGCCGCCTGGCGGCTGGGCAGGCGGTGGATGGCCACGGTGATCTGCGCCTGGAGCACGTGCTGCTGCAGCCGGAGCTGGCGGTGGTGGATGGGGTGGAGTTCAACGCCGATCTGCGCCAGGTGGATCGGGCCTCGGATCTGGCCTTCCTGGTGATGGACCTGCAGGCGGCGGGTCACGGCGATCGCGTGGCGGCCCTCCTGGCCGGCTACGGACAGGCCATCGAGCCGGCCGTGCTCCAGCTCTTCTGCGCGTACCGCGCCCATGTGCGGGCCAAGGTGGAAGCGGCTACCAGCGGCGAGGAGGAGATCCCCGGACCCCAGCGCCGGGCCGCCGAGGGAATGGCGCGGCGCTATCTCAGTCTGGCCCTGGCCTATGCCAGCCGTGGGCTGCGGCCACCGGCGCTGGTCCTGCTGCATGGCGTGTCCGGCAGCGGGAAGAGCCATCTGGCCGCCCGCCTGGCCCCCTGGCTGCTGGCGGACCACCAGCGCAGCGATCTGATCCGCAAGCGTCTCCACGGTCTGAGCCCCCTGCAGCGCCCATCGCCCCGGCAACGCCCGACGCTCTACGGCCCCGAGGCCCACAGACGCACGGAGGAGGCCCTGCTCGCTGCCGCCGCCGCCAGCCTGGCCCGGGGCCAGTGGGTGCTGCTTGATGCCACCCACCTCAGGGCCGACAGCCGCGAACGGGCTCTGCAGCTGGCCCGTCAGCAGGGGTCGGTGCCCCTGCTGCTGGAGGTGCGGGCCGATCAGGCCCTGCTGCGGCAGCGGCTGGAGCAGCGGGGCCGCCTGGATGACGACCCCAGTGACGCCGACCTGGAGGTCCTGCTGGAGCAGCAGCGCACGGCCGAACCGCTCAGCTCCGCCGAGCGGCAGCGCTGCCTGGTGGTGCACTCCCAGGCCGGCCTCGACGAGTCCGCCGTGCTGATGGGGATGTGGGAATTCTGGGGCCGCGGGCTCCGGTAAGGGCCCTGAGAGGCGATTCCGGCCTCAGCTGCCGATCCAGTGGGCGCACAGCTGGCGCCGGTGGGGGCGGCGACGGTGTTCCCACAGGTAGATCGCCTGCCAGGTGCCGAGCAACAGCCGTCCCCGCTCGAAGGACAGGCTGAGGCTGCTGGCGGTGAGGGCGGTGCGGATGTGAGCCGGCATGTCATCGGACCCTTCGTCGTCGTGGACCCAGGGGCGCAGGGGGCCTGCCCCGCTGATGGGACGCACCCCCTCCTCAGGCACCAGAGCCCGCAGATAGGCCGCCAGATCCTCCAGCACCCGCGGATCGGCGTTCTCATTGATGGTGAGGCTGCAGCTCGTGTGCAGAACGCTCAGGTGCATCACCCCCAGCTGCAGGCCGCTGGCCGCCAGGCATCGTCCGAGCCGGTCCGTCAGATCGTGGAAGCCCTCCCCGGCGGTGGTCAGCTCAAGCCGGTCGAGGTGCTGTCGCAGCATCGGGATCAAAGGAGTCGGAGTGGTCAGTGCAGGCCATGGATGTGTCCCCTGAGTTGCGTCTTGTTGCAGAGCCGGGCGTCCGCCCGACCCCTCAGGAAGCCCGTGAAACCTAGGCTCGATCCATGGTCCCTGATCTCCTGCAATGCCCTCTGCTCCGCCTTCCGCCAGCCGACGCCACTGGTGGCTGCTGCTGAGCCTGGTCGTGCCGCTGTCGGTCGCGGGAGTTGCTGCCCCGGCCCCGGCCCAGGCCCAGAAGGTGGTGCCCAAGATCAAGGAGATGTGTCCGCTGGGCTATGTCGATCTCTTCAACGGCAAGTGCAGCACCCTCGGGGTCACCACCTACACGGTCACTCCGAGTGACGGTGAGGCCTGCCCCTCCGGCTGGATGAATGTCGGCGGCGGCTACTGCCGGCGCAAGTGATCTGCGGCTGATCAGGGCAGCACATCGAGATGCCAGCTCACCAGCCCCTGGCACACCGCCTTCACCGCCGCCTCGGTTCGTCCGTTGGCCCCCAGCTTCTGAAAAGCTGTTTTGAGGTGGCTGCGCACCGTTTCCACCGACAGGTGCAACCGGCTGGCGATCTGCGGGTTCTGATAGCCCCGCACCACCAGTTCCAGCACCTCGAGTTCCCGCGCACTCAGGCCATGCCCAGTCGGATCACGGCTGGCACGGCAGGCCAGGGCGAGCAGATCCCTCAACTGTGGCTCCATGTAGAAGCCGCCGCCGAGCACCGCCCGGGTGGCCGACACGAGATGGCCGAACCCCACGCCGCGATCGGCACAGATGCCGTCACAGCGGGCTTCCAGGGCCGCGCGCACCTGGGGCGGGGATTCCTCCTCCAGCAGCAGCAGGCAGCGCAGCTTCGGATGCAGGGTCTTGGCCCGCCGCACCAGCTCAAGACCGCTGCCGGGACGCAGAGGGTGGGTCACGAACAGCAGGTGCGGCTGACGCTCGCTCAGCAGCTCCAGCGCCTCGCTCTCGCTCGTGGCCGAGCCGAACCACTGACAGCGATCCCCGATCACCCCGGTGAGCAGGGAGATCACCAGCCTGCGGCCGCTGGCCACCATCAGGCTTCTGTTCTGCAGCAGGGCCATCACCTCCTGCCGCGACTGCGCTTCGCGCTCAAGGAATCCGCCTGAGTTCACAGCTCCCCCTGCGTTCAGTAATAGCGGCGGGGGTTCTGGCGGATGGCCAGCTGCACTTCCATCAGGAACAGCAGCAGTCCCACGATCAGTGAGGCCATCGCCAGCACGAACACCGGCACAACGATCGCCGCCAGATCCAGTGCGGCCACAGCACTGATGAACATCACCGCCACCACCCCCGACACCAGCAGGGCGGTGAAGGTGGTGAAGAGGATGGCGCGGTTGATCAGGAAGGTGCGGCGGCGCTGCACGTCCAGGGCTGCGCGCAGACGCTTGCCCTGGGCCAGATCGCTGCGTTCCAGCGCCTCCTGAATGAGGCGGCTGCGATCGATGATCCGCGCCAGCCTCGTGGTGAACATCCCCAGCAGTCCGGTGATGCCTGTGAGCAGGAACACCGGCGCCACCGACAACTGGATCGCCTTGGAGAGGCCCGCCACGGCCGACTCCTCGCTGGTAGCAGGGCTGGAGAAGATCTCGGCCAGCAGCATGGGGCCCGCCCGTGAGGCCAGCGTTGCGGGCCTTCTAGGCCCAAGGTATCGAGACCGGCCTTGCTGAGCACATCGCAGCCCGTGCTCGGTCAGGATCACAGCACGCTGATGCCCGCTCCAGACCCTCCGAGTCCATGACCACGATCCTCTGCCAGTACGAGGGTGACCTGCGCTGCAGCGCCAGCCATGGTCCTTCGGGTTCCAGGCTCAGCACCGACGCCCCCACGGACAACCAGGGCCTGGGGGAGCGGTTTTCGCCCACCGACCTGGTGGCCACCGCCCTGGCCACCTGCATCCTGACGATCATGGGCATCGTGGCTGAACGCCACACCATTCCGCTCCAGGGCTGCACGGCCCGGGTCGAGAAGACCATGACCAGCGCTGGAATGCGCCAGATCGAGCGGCTCGCGGTCTGGGTGGCCCTTCCGGCCGGTCTCGCGCCGGACCAGATCCGTCTGCTGCAACGTGCCGCCGAAGGCTGCCCGGTGAAACGCAGCCTCGAGGGCTCGGTCGCGATGGACCTGCACTGGCAGACGCTGACGGCAACGGACGGTTGATGCGCCCAGCCATGCTTGAGCCGCTTCAGCCTTCCTCCCCATGCCCCAGACGGGTCAGGCCCTTGGGCGCCTCCGTGAGCATCTCCACCAGACCCGGCTGCTCGGTTCGATCAGCAGCGCGCTGTACTACGACCAGAACACGGTGATGCCGGCGGCCGCTGCCGACTGGCGCGGTCAGCAGCTGGCCCTGCTGGCGGGCCAGCTGCACGAGCGACAGAGCAGCGAGCACTATGCGGAACTGGTGGCGGCGGCCGAAGACGAACTGGATGCAGCCGCCCCCGGGCGTACGCGGCGGAATCTTCAGCTGCTGCGGCAGGAGCTGGAGCGGCAACGCAGCCTGGATCCCCAGCTGGTGGCCTGCCTGGCCAGGGCCCAGTCCCGCGGCAATGCCGTCTGGCAGGAAGCGCGGCGCAGCAACGATTTCGCCGTCTTCGCCCCTGCACTCGTGGAGTTGCTGCAGCTGCGGCGTGAGCAGGCCGCTCAGCTGGCACCGATCGAGCCGGCCGGCCGCAGCCCCTGGGAGATTCTCGCCCAGCCCTTCGAGCCCGACGTCAGCAAGGATCGTCTGACGGAGCTGTTCACACCCCTGAGCGCAGGGATCCCGCCCCTGCTGGAGCGGGTGCTGGCCTCATCCCCTGCTGCGGCGGCCAGTCCCTCGCCCACCGCCAGGGCCATCCCGGAGGCGCAGCAGGAGACCCTCTGCGCCGAACTGCTCGAGAGCTGGGGCTACGACCCCACGCGCTGCCAGCGCTCGCGCTCGGCCCATCCCTTCTCCTGCACCCTCGGCCCGGCTGACTTCCGCATCACCACCCGGGTGGTGCCCGATCAACCCTTCTCCGCCTTCCTGGCCACCGCCCATGAATGGGGCCACTCCCTCTATGAGCAGGGCCTACCCCGCAGCGATGACCACTACTTCCCCTGGCCCCTCGGGGAGGCCACCTCGATGGGAGTCCATGAGTCGCAATCTCTGTTCTGGGAGTGCCGGGTGGCGCGCAGCCAGGCCTTCGCCGCCCGCTGGCATCCCCGCTTCTGCGGGGCCCTGGGCCATGATCCCTGGGGCGGCAGCCACGGCTTCTGGCGAGGGCTCAACCCGATGCGGCCGGGTCTGATCCGGGTGGAAGCCGACGAGCTCACCTACTGCCTGCACATCGTCCTGCGTTTCGAGCTGGAGCTGGCCCTGGTGGAGCAGGAGCTGCCGGTGGCGGAGCTGCCCGAGCTCTGGAACCGGCGCATGGGGGAGCTGCTGGGCCTGAGGCCCCAGCGGGATGCGGACGGTTGCCTGCAGGACATCCACTGGGCCGAAGGTCTCTTCGGCTACTTCCCCTCCTATGCCCTCGGCCACCTGATCAGTGCCCAGCTGGCCGAGAGTATGGAGCGGGAACACGGGCCGATCGAGTCGGCGGTGGGCGGCGCCGCCCGGGAGCTTCAGCTTCAGCACTGGCTGGCCGAGAACGTCTGGCCCCTGGGCCGCTCCGTCAACGGGGACGAGCTGGTGGCCAGGGTCACCGGAGCGCCCCTCAGCGCCGCAGCGTTCCTGAAATACCTCGAAGGCAAGGTCGATCGGCTGCTGGAGTCCGCCTGAGTCAGCCCCAGCAGTTCAGCCGGCCTGGCTTCCGTAGGATGCCGCCGCATCCGCTTCGCGACGCCCCATGGCGAACATCGACCACGCCCCCAGCCGCACCATGCTCAACCTCCTGCATGTGCTGCCGGCGTTCGCCGATGAGGCTGAACTGAGGCTGAATGCGATCGTCGAGCTCAACTCGATGACGATCAACAAATACGAGCTGATCACCGAAACCGGGCATCTCAAGCTCGACCGGGTGGGCTACTCCTCGCTCTCTTACCCCTTCGCCTACGGCTGCATCCCCCGCACCTGGGACGAGGACGGCGATCCGCTCGACATCGAGATCGTGGGTGTCACCGAACCGCTGGTGCCCGGCAGCCTCGTGGAGGCCCGCATCATCGGCATCATGACCTTCGATGACGGCGGTGAAGTGGACGACAAGGTGATCGCCGTGCTGGCCGATGACAAGCGCATGGATCACATCACCAGCTACGAGCAGCTGGGCGACCACTGGCTCAAGGAAACCCAGTACTACTGGGAGCACTACAAGGATCTGAAGAAGCCCGGAACCTGCAAGGTGAACGGTTTTCTCAACACCCAGGAGGCCGTGCGGATCATCAAGGAGTGCGAAGCCCGCTACCTCGAGACGATTGACGCCAAACTGGTGAACTGAATCGCTCCGTGCGTTCGTCGATCCTGTCCACAGCCTCGATCCACCGCCTTTCAATCCACAGCATGCGCTCCAACCACTCCCGTCTGCTGCAGGCCCCAGCCGCCGCACTCGCTGCAGGCCTGATCACCGGTCTGGCCGGCTTCGGGGCTGCCGCGTCGTCCCCGGCTCTGGCCAGTGGCAGCGGCATTCTCACGCCCACGGCCCCGATCCCCAGCGCTCCGGCGACCACCCCGCCGGCCACCACGCCCCCAGCGGTCGGCAGCCCGGCCGCGGTGCTCCAGGCCGACCCAGCCCCCGCGGCTGGTTCACCTCCTCCTGCGGCTGCTCCGGCAGCTCCCAAGGCGGCTCCCGTGAACAACTCCAGGATCCTGCTGGCCCTGGGCAAGCGCGAGATCCGCCTGGAGCGGGATGGCAAGGTCTACGGCCCCTGGCCAGTGGCGATCGGTGATCCAGCCACTCCGACCCCGCTCGGCACCTTCAGTGTCACCAACAAGGTGATCAACCCCCAGTACGTGAGCACCAAGTCCGGGCAGAAGAAGGGCGTGGTCGGTCCGAATGGTCCCCTCGGAGACCGCTGGATCGGCTTCAAGACGAAGGGACCCAATCAGTTCGGGATCCATGGCACCCCAAACGCCTGGGCCTGGACCGTGAGTTCCCGCTCCGCCGTCACCAACGGCTGCGTGCGCATGTTCCACGACCATGTGCGCAAGCTGTTCGAAATGGTGGAGGTGGGAACTCCCGTGGTGGTGGTGAACTGAGCTGAGCTCAGATCCGCAGCTGGCGGGCGAGGGCCCTGGCCATGCCATCCCGACTGGCCAGGCCCAGCAGAGCCGTCACCGGCAGACCGCTGTTCGGCAGCCCGGCCGGTAACTGGGCTGGACCAGGACCGACGACATGGAAAACCGGCACCTGGCGCAGACCATTGGGCACCAGCTGGTCCTCGAGCTGGGCCAGGTTCGCCTGATCGGGCAGCCAGAGCAGATCGGAGCGACGGCACGCCTCCAGCAGCAATCCTTCCCCACCGTGGCCGGCGCTGATCGCCCGCTGCAGGTCGATCAGGGTCACCACCCCGATCACCCAGCCGTCGCGCTCCACCACCAGGCAGTGGCCGTGGGCTTCGATCAACTGCCCCAGGGCCGTCCTGGCCGGAGTAGCGGCCTTCAGAACCAGCGGAGCCTCCGCTTCCAGGGCCTCCAGCACGGTCAGGGAGGCGAGCTCCTGACGCCGTTCCTCCTCGGCTGGATCCGGCCCCAGCATGCCGGCATCCGCAAGCCCCTGCCAGCGCTCCACCAGCACGGCGCTGAGGCCGGTGGCGGCCATCAGCGGCAGGACGATGCGGATGTCGTGGGTGAGCTCGAACAGCAACAGCAGCGCTGTCAGCGGCGCCCTGGCACTGCCCGCCAGCACGGCCGCCATGCCCACCATGGCGTAGGCCGGTGGTTCCGCCACCGGCAGCCCGAAGCCACCGTCCCCCAGCAGCTGGCCGTAGAGATTGCCCAGCACGGCGCCCAGGAACAGGGCCGGCGCGAAGCCCCCGCCCACGAACCCGGTGGCATTGCTCAGGCCCGTGGCCAGCAGCTTCACCACCAGCAGGGCCGCCAGGGTGGTGAGCGCCACTCCCCCCTCACTGCCGAGCAGGGCCTCGATCGTGTCGTAGCCGACCCCCAGCACCTGGGGGAAGCCCAGGGCCAGCACGCCCACGGAGAGGCCGCCGAGGCCATTGACCAACCACAGGGGCATACGGGCGAACCGCTGCTGCACAGGCTCGCTGCGCCCTGCCGCCAGCAGGCTCACCAGCGCCCATGACATCAGGCTGGCCACCAGCCCCAGGCCCAGGTACAGCGGCAATTCCAGCGGTGAGCGGACCTCATAGACCGGCAGACGGAAGATCGGTTCGTCACCAAGGCACAACTGGGTCACCAGCGAGGACGCCACCGCTGCCACCAGCACCGCCCGCAGGCTGGGCCGGCCTGGAATCGCGCTGTAGGCCCCTTCGAAGGCGAAGAACACCCCGGCGATCGGCGCCTTGAAGCCCGCTGCCAGACCAGCCGCCACGCCCGCGGCCACCAGGGCCTTCTGGGATTCGGGCGGGAGCCGTCCGCGCAGTCCCACCCACAGGCCGAGGTTGCCGCCGCTCTCCACGCTCGGCCCTTCGGGTCCGAGCGATGCGCCGCTGCCCAGACTGAGAGATGCCGCCACCAGACGCAGCCCCGGCAGGCGCGGCAGGGCCGGCGCAGCCCCGTCGGCCATGGCCATCAGGCTGGGCAGGCTGGGGCCCAGGTCACGGCCCAGCTGACGCAGCAGCCCCACCGCCACCCCACCCAGCAGGGGAGCGATGACCACGGGCCAGGAGGCCAGCCAGCCGGCGGGTCCGATCGGGGGAAGGGGGGTGGGCTCGGGCAGGGGCGCCGGAGGAGGCGGCAGAAAGCCGATCCCCCCCAGGCCGATCTGCAGCAGGGCTTTAAGGGGTGTGCCGGATTCCGGATCCGGTGCGCTGAACACCTCCACCGTGGCCGGATCCAGTTGGTGCGGGCTCACCAGATCAAGTACCCACTCCACCAGGGTGCCGAACAGGAAATTGTTGATGAAGCCCAGCAGGTAGTGGAAGCCCACCACAGCCACACCGGTGAGGATGCCCACCAGCGCAGCCCAGGCCAGCAGGCTCCACTGAAAGGGGAGCCCGCGGGTGTCACCCTCCAGAGGTGCGGCGGAGCCTTCCTCAGGCTTCGGGCCTGACCTCTGCAAAGATCTCCTCCAGAATCTCGCCGGCACCCTGGCTGCGCAGCAGCTGGGCGAGGCTGTTACCGATCGCCTCGGGATCCTGCTGAGGCCCCCGGGCCTCATCCCTGATCAGGCGCAGGCCATCGAGGCTGGCCACCATCCCCGTGAGCACCAGCTCCTCCCCCTCGAAGCGGCTGTTCACGCCGATCGGCACCTGGCACCCGCCCTCGAGCTGACGCAGGAAGGCCCGCTCCGCCAGACAGCGGCGGGCGGTGGGGAGGTGCTCCAGCACCTTGATCTGCTCGAGCACCGCGCTGTCGCCGTGGCGGCACTCGATCCCCAGGGCCCCTTGGCCCACCGCATGCAGCGAGATCGAGGGATCGATCAGCGCGTCGATGCGGTGCCCCAGGCCCAGGCGCCCCAGGCCAGCTGCCGCCAGGATCAGGCAGTCGTAATCGCCGGAATCGAGCTTCTCGAGGCGGGTGATCACGTTGCCGCGCACGTCCTTGAACTGGAAGTGGGGGAAGTGGTGGCGCAGCTGGGCCAGGCGCCGCAACGAGCTGGTGCCCACCACGCTCCCTTCCGGAAGGGTTTCGAGGCTGCAGCCCCGGTGACGCTCGTGCAGCACCAGCGCATCGGCGGGGTCCTCTCGCTCGGTGATGCAGCCGAGCATCAGCCCATCGGGAAGGTTGGTGGGCAGATCCTTGAGGCTGTGAACAGCGATGTCGGCCCGGTCCACCAGCATCTGAGCCTCCAGCTCCTTGGTGAACAGGCCCTTGTCACCGATCTTGGCCAGAGCCACATCGAGGATCTTGTCGCCCTGGGTGGCCATCGCCTCGATGCTGATCTCCAGGCCCGGATGGGCCCTGCTCAGTTCATCGCGCACCCAGTGGGTCTGCACCATCGCCAGCTGGCTGCGGCGGGAGGCGATGCGCAGAGTGGTGCCAGCCATCAATCGATTCCTCAGCCCGGCCGCGTGGCCGTTGAACAGCGGTCAAGCCTAAGGACTGGCCGGCCAGCCCCAGGCCAGGACAGGCGGCACCGTGATCAGCCGAAAAAGTCGAGGGGCAGGGGTCCCCAGGTACCGGTGGCCTCCGGATGGCTGTCGCTCTGCCCGCCGATCAGCAGCCCCTCGCCGAGGCCGCTCTCCGCCCGCAGCAGATAGCGGCCGGTGCGCTGATTCCCCTTCAGGAACACCGGCCCTTCCACCAGCGCCTCGCTCTCGGCTTGCAGGGGGCTCCAGCCGTGGGCGGCCTCGCAGGAGCGCAGGGCGGCCACGGCGGCCTGGCCCGAAGGGGCCATCACGCCGATGGTGAACCAGTCACAGGCCGCCAGGCGGGCCTTCAGCTCCTGGGCCAAGGCCTGGCGCTGGGCAGCATCGAGGCCGGGGGCGCTGCGCAGACCCAGCAGGCTGGCGAGATCAACCGGCGGCGGATCTGAGACCTCGCGGGGATCTTCGCCGGCGGAGGGGCTGGAGGCTGCGGTGCTGCTGGTCATGACGGCCTGGTCTTGCTCAGCCACTCTGACGGTCGGCGCAGAAGCGCAGGCTCGTCAGGCAGATGCTCAGCCAGATGAACCCCACGGCCGCCCCCGCGATGATGTCGGTGAGCCAGTGCACCCGGCAGTAGAGGGTGCTCACCCAGATCAGACCCACCCAGAGGGCCGAGCCCAGCACCAGCGGACGGCGCAGCTGAGGGTACCGCTCCGCCAGGATCGTGCACATCAGGAAGTAGAAGACCACCGCTCCGGCGGCATGGCCGCTGGGAAAGCTGCGGCCGATCACCTCCACCAGCCGGCCGAGGGGCCTGGGGCGATCGAACTGGGGTTTCAACCAGCGATCCACGATCAGCAGGATGCCGCTGGTGCCGATCGCCAGCCAGATCAGCTGGTTCCACGACCGCTTGATCGTCAGGAAGATCAGGGCCGCCAGCACCAGCATCGCCGTGAAGCGGGTGCCGCTCAGCTGATACACAACCACCAGAAAGCGGCCGATGCTCTCGGGGATGCGCTCCCCCAACCAGGCCAGCACGGCCTCATCGAAGACCGGCTCCTGCTGACTGAGGACCATCTGCTCGATCAGAATCACCACCAGGGCCGCCAGGCCGCAGAGCAGCAGCCGCACCGGTCCGAACAACTGAAACCAGCGGCGGATAGCGGCAGCTGTCGGTGCAGTGAAAATCGGGGATTGGGTTCGTATCAAGTGACCAGCCGATCGGATCGTTGGTGATCTGGAGCACTCATCGTGCCCGAGCATCGCTCCACGGTCGGCGCGGAACACGCCAGAGCTGATGGCCACTCCGGCTCTCCAGCAGCCTCGCCCCCGGCAGGATGCTGGGCAGATCCCTGAGGCGGTGTTCTTCTCCGAAGATCAGCACGGTTCCGGCCGCCGAACCAGGGACCGGGGGTTGCCTCAGGACATCTCGTGCACCTTCGGGGCTGTCGAGGAAGACGGCCTGACGGCCGCTGTAGAACACCACGCTGTAGCGCTTGTAGCCCACCACCCAGAGCGGTTCGTCAGGGGCGGCCAGTTCTCCGGCCCGTTCGGCCAGCTCGCGCACTGGCCGCTGGCGCTGGCTCTCCATCAGGGGCGCCAGGGGAGGCACCACCACAGCCAGCAGGAGGAGCATGGCGGCCAGATCCGGCAGCCACAGGGCCCGGGGCCTGCCGGGCCGCAGCAGCAGGATGACCAGGGCGATGGCGCTTCCCGCCAGTATCAGGGCCAGCATCACTGGCAGGCCGGAGCTCCTCAGGGCCTCGGCGAAGCCTGGATAGGCCGGATCCGTGGCGGCCCAGCGCGGAGCCAGGGCAGCGGCCGGGGCCAGGGCGGCGAACACCAGTGCGTTGATCCAGGCGCTCCAGCGCTGGGGCCGGTCCGGCTGCCGGGGAGCCAGCCCATCGCTTCCGCCATCGGCCGCGGGGGCGACACTCGCCAGAGGAAACCAGTAGAGGGCCAGCAGCAGGGCTGTGGCCGGCACCAGGGGGAGGATGTAGCCCGCCAGCTTGGTGGCGGCGGCGGAGAAGAACAGCAGCACCACCAGGAACCAGATCAGGCCGAAGAGGGCCAACTGGGCCTGGGGAGGTTGGCGGCGCCAGGCCTTCAGCTGCCAGAAGCGCAGGCGCACCAGGGCCACGGGCAGGTGAAACGACCAGGGAAGCAGCAGCAGCAGCACCCAGGGCAGGTAGAAGTGCCATGGACCGGCATGGCGGTACAGCACCGATGTGAACCGCTGGATGTTGCTGAACCCGAAGAATCCTCCCAGAAACGCCATGCCATGGGCATGGGCCGCCATGACATACCAGGGAAGCACCACCACCAGGAAGATCAGGACGACCCTCAGAAACGGCAACCGCCGCACATAGGCGATCAGCTGGCCCTGGGCGATCAGGAACACCAGGGCCACCAGCCCCGGCAGCACCAGGCCCACCGGCCCCTTGGCCAGCACGGCGATGGCACTGAACAGGGGCATCGCCACGAGGCCCAGGCGGCGGGCCGTGCTCCCGGATGGCTGGCTGTAGCTGAGGAAGAAACCGAAGAGGCTCAGGGCGATGGCGCTGGCCAGGAACATGTCCGTGACGGAAGTCCGGCCCCAACCGATCCAGCCGGGGTTGAGCGCCAGCAGGGCGGCTCCGAAGGCGGCCCTCTGCCAGCGCGGGCGCAGGCCCTCCTCAGCGCTGGCACTGACCCAGAGCAGGCCGAATCCCGCCAGCACCACCGCGCTGGCCGCCAGGGCCACCGGCAGGCGGGCGGCCCACTCGCTCACGCCGAAGAGGCGAAAGCTGAGGGCCACCATCCAGTAGCCCCAGACGGGGTAGTCGAAGAAGAGTTCGCCATTCCAGACGGGGGTGATCCAGTCCCCGCGCTCGACCATCTGGTGGCCCACCTCCACGAACAGGGCCTCGGTCTTGTCCATCAGCGAGAGGCTGCCCAGGTTCTGAAAGAACGCCAGCCAGCACAGCAGCAGATACCCAAGCCCACTCACCAGCCAGAGCCGGCGCTGATCGCGCTCCAGCCAGGCCATCCATCCCTGAGTGATCACCACACCATCCGGCAAGGAACAGGTCACAAGCCTCCACCTTCGCCCGGCGCAGGGCCGCGCCGGAGCGTGGTTTCAGGCGAGTGGGATCACTTGATGTACTCCTTCAGCACACCGTTACGGTTGGGATGCCGCAACTTGCGCAGGGCTTTGGCCTCGATCTGGCGGATTCTCTCGCGGGTCACGTCGAAGATCTGACCGATCTCCTCGAGGGTCTTCATGCGGCCATCGTCGAGGCCGTAACGCAGCCGAAGCACATCCCGCTCCCTCGGGCTGAGGGTGGCGAGCACACCTTCGAGATCCTCCCGCAGCAGATTCTTGGCAACGTCCTGCTCAGGATTCTCGATGTCGGCTTCGATGAAGTCGCCCAGGCGGGAATCTTCCTCCTTGCCGATCGGGGTTTCCAGGGAAATGGGCAGCTGAGCTGATTTGGCGATGAAGCGGAGCTTCTCGATCGTCATCTCCATGCTCTCGGCGATCTCCTCCTCGGTGGGCTTGCGGCCGAACTCCTGGGAGAGCACCTTGGTGGTCTTCTTGATGCGGGAGATCGTTTCGTAGAGGTGCACCGGCAGGCGGATCGTGCGGCTCTGGTCGGCGATGGCACGGGTGATCGCCTGACGGATCCACCAGGTGGCGTAGGTGGAGAATTTGTAGCCTTTCTCGTGGTCGAACTTCTCGGCGGCGCGAATCAGACCGAGGCTGCCTTCCTGAATCAGGTCCTGGAAGGAGAGACCGCGGTTCATGTACTTCTTGGCGATCGACACCACCAGGCGCAGATTCGACTGCACCATCTTTTCCTTGGCCCGGCGGCCCAGCATCAGGCGCCGGCGGAATTTCACCGGTGGCATGTCCACCAGCACCGCCCATTCCTTGTTGTCGGGGTAGTGGCCGTTGTCCTGCTCGAACTGGGCGGCCAGCTCTTCCAGCAGCAACAGGTCAGCGATCTTGCGCGCCAGTTCGATTTCCTCATCGGGGCGCAGCAGGCGGATGCGTCCGATCTCCTGCAGATAGACCCGGATCGAATCCTCGGTGTACACGCCCTTGGGGCCCACCTTGATGCTGCCCAGGGCCTTGGCGTTGGCCACCGTCTTCTTGTCCTTGTCCCCGTCGGCCGCCTCCAGCAAATCGTCGGCCGCAGCGCTGAGATCGATGTCGTCCACCTCTGCCTTGGGCTTGACCGCCGCTTTGGAGGTGGTTGCCTTGGCCTTGGTGGCGCCAGCCTTCGCCGCCGCCTTGGTGGCGCCGGCTTTGGCGGTGCTGCTCTTCGAACTCGCCTTGGCGGCTGGCTTGCGGGTCCGGGTGACGGTGTTGGCCGCCGCCAGGGCCTCAGCCTCGCTGCCGGCGGCGGCAGGGTCGGACTTGGACTTTGTAGCGGCTTTGGCCTTGCTGGTGCCGGCCTTCGGCTTCAGCTTCACCGCCACCTCCTCTCCGGATGGAGCGGCCACCATCAGGATCTGAGGAACGCCTGATTTGGGGCTGGCGGCGGACACTGGGCTCATGGCAGGACTGCGACGGGGTGACGGAATGGTCAGGTGAAAACGATTGGCCGAAAGGATCAGGCCGGCGATTCAGCCAAGCCAACTGGGCGTGATGACAACATCACGACACAAATTGTTGCTTCAAAATCCAGGTGCAGCCGATGGCCGACCGGAATAAGGAACGGCCGCCATCAGAAGTCGGGTGGAAGCTGTGGAAACAAAGACCTGACGACGTGGAACGGCCCGGAGGCCAGGCAGTGCTGTCAGGGGTGTTCGCAGACCGGGAGGCGCGCTGGAGGGGGTCTCCAATCGGCCTGCACTTCAGGTCTTCCCACTGGACGGAACTCTGCCTGGTTCCGACAGCAGCCAGTTGAGCTGCTCAACAGCCCTATCTTAAGAAACCCCTATGGGGATTGCAAGGCGAATCTCGACGCCATTGGAGAACTCCTTGCCCCCGCGCTGGGTTCAGGTCTGGGTGGAGGCCGGTCGAGAGGGGCGGATCTTCACCTATGCCGCACCCCCCGCCCTGAACCTGGCAGCGGGGGATCTGGTGACCCTGCGCCTGAGGGGCCGCCTCCAGATCGGCCTGGTGGTCGAGACTCTGGCGGCGCCTCCGCCCGATCTCGATCCAGCGGTCATCCATTTCGTGGAGGGCCTGCACCAAGCGGCTGCCGTGGATCCCCACTGGCAAGCGCTGCTGCAGGACGTGGCCCGTGAGTGCCACACGAGTCTGTTTCGAACCCTCAAGACGGCCCTGCCTCCCGGTTGGCTGGGACATCGTCCGGACAGGGCCCATGGCCTGCCGCGCACCCAGCTGTGGCTGGAGTTGCTGGAGAGTTCCACGCCACTCACCAGCCGCCAGCACGAGCTCACCGAGCGCCTGCGGGCCAGCGCCGGCTCGGCGGCTCCCCTGAGCACGATCACCGCATGGGGGTTCAGCCGCTCCCTGGTGCAGGCCCTGCTGGCCAAGGGGTGGTTGCGCAGCAGCCAGCGGCCGGCTGAAGGGGTTGGCTCGGCGTCAGGAGCCGCCCGGGAGTTTCCTGTTCCGGCCGGCGCGCCGCTCGAGCCGCCCCGTCGCCTGAATCCTGAGCAGCAGAGGGTCCTGGAGCAGATCCTCGCGTCAACCGGCCAGCAGGAGTTCCTGCTCTGGGGAGTGACCGGGGCAGGAAAGACGGAGGTTTACCTGCAGGCGGCTGCGAACTGCCTGGCCTCCGGTCGCAGCGCCCTGGTGCTCACCCCGGAAATCGGACTGATTCCCCAGCTGCTCGACCGCTGCCGGGCCCGCTTCGGCGGCCGCATCGTCGAGTTCCACAGCGGCCTCACGGAACGGGAGCGCATCGCCGCCTGGCGCCGCTGTCTGCAGGCCGGAGCCACTGAGCCCCTGATCGCCGTGGGCGCCCGCTCAGCAGTGTTCCTCCCCCTGGCGCCCCTGGGCCTGATCGTGCTCGATGAGGAGCACGACAGCTCCTACAAGCAGGAGAGTCCGATGCCCTGCTATCACGCCAGGGACGTGGCTCGTCTGCGCTGCCGTGCCGCCGGAGCCCGGCTGCTGCTGGGGAGCGCCACCCCCTCCCTGGAAACCTGGCTGGCCTGCCGACGGCCCCAGCAGCCGGCCACCCTGCTGCGCCTCAACCGGCGCATCAGCGGTCAGGAGGCCGCGCCGGTGCGGGTGGTGGATCTGCGTCAGGAGCTGGCGGAAGGCCACCGCCGCCTGATCAGCCGGGCGCTGATGCAGCGGATGGAGCAGCTGCAGGACCAGGGAGAACAGGCCGTGGTGCTGGTGCCACGGCGCGGCTACAGCAGTTTTCTGAGCTGCCGCAGCTGTGGCGACGTGGTCCAGTGCCCCCACTGCGACGTGTCCCTCACGGTCCACCGCCTGCGTGACGGCAGCCAGACCCTCCGCTGCCACTGGTGCGGCCACCGCCAGCCCCTGACCGCCCGCTGCGGATCCTGCGGCTCCACCGCCTTCAAGCCCTTCGGCGCCGGCACCCAGCGGGTGATGGAACAACTGGAGCAGGAACTCTCGGGCCTGCGCCTGTTGCGCTTCGACCGGGACAGCACCAGGGGCCGGGATGGGCACAGGCGCCTGCTGGAGCGTTTTGCGGCCGGGGAGGCGGATGTGCTGGTGGGTACCCAGATGCTGGCGAAGGGCATGGATCTGCCGCGGGTCACCCTGGCGGCGGTGCTCGCAGCCGATGGCCTCCTGCACCGACCGGATCTGCGGGCCTCGGAGCACTGCCTGCAACTGCTGCTGCAGCTGGCCGGCCGAGCGGGACGGGGGGAGCGCCCCGGGGAGGTGATCGTGCAGACCTACCTGCCGGATCACCCGGTGATCCAGCACCTGATCGATGGCCGCTACGACGCCTTTCTCGAGGAGGAGCTGGAGCTGCGCCGCCAGGCGGGCCTGGTGCCCTTCAGCCGGGCCTGTCTGCTGCGCCTGGCCGGGCCATCCGGAGCGGCCACCGCCACCGCCGCCGCCGCCCTAGCCGAGCAGCTGCGGCCCCGGGTCGAGCAGGCCGGCTGGCAGCTGATCGGACCCGCGCCTGCCGCCGTGGCGCGGGTGGCCGGCCGCTACCGCTGGCAGCTGCTGCTCCACGGTCCCGCCGGCGCTGAGCTGCCCCTTCCCCCCGAAGCCGAACTGCGCGCCGGTCTGGCCCGCAGCGTGAGCCTTTCGATCGATCCCGACCCGATCGAGCTCTGAGTCGAACCCTAGGGAGAGGGCAACTCGGGCCAGCCGTAACCCGCCTGCCGCCGCAACCGCTGCAGCACCAGGCTGAGCACCAGCAACACGGCGATCAGCAGGCTGCCCAGTCCGAGGCGGCTCCAGCGCCAGCTGCGCAGCTCCAGCTGGTTGATGGCCCCCGGCTGCAGAGGCCAGCTCAGGCCCTCGGGGCTGGGCTCCACCGCCAGCGGCCGGGCCGTGCGCACGGCCCGGGCACCCACGGACCTGAGCCTCACCTTGAAGCTCAGACCCGGCAGGGGCTGCACCCGGCGCAGGTCGAGCTCAAAGCCGACCCGCTGACGAACCCCCAGCAGCCAGTTCCTTTCCTGAAGGCTCAGCACCGGTGCCGGCAGGGCCTGCCCCGTGAGCTCGTTGGCATCGAGAGCCATGCGCCTGAGCAGGGCAGCAGCTTCCAGCGGCGATACCAAGCCGCTGCTGAGGCTGAGGCGGCCCCGATCCGGGTCCACGGAAAGCCTGTAGCGGCTGAGATCCGCATCGTCGGCGAGCGTGCCGGCGAACTGCCGCTGCCAGGGCATCCAGCTGCCGCTGACACTGGTGAGGCTCTGGCTCAACTCGACGCGTCCGGGCGCCGGCAGGCTGAGTTCGGTTTCGACGCGCAGGCAGCCGCCCAGCAACCCCAGAAGCAGCAGCAGCACAGCGGCCACCACGAGTGCGAAGCCCAGGGGGGGCCGGGTGGGGCCCACCGGCGGTGGTGGCGGTGCCTCCGGTCTGGTGCGGCTTGAGCTGGCCTGAGCCAGGAGCACCGCCCGTTGCTGCAGCGACTCCACCCCGCCGATCTGCGGCAGGGTGAGCGACCAGTTATCCGGCCGCTGGAGGCTGGGGGCCTCCAGGATCAGGCTGAGATCGCGGGCCTGACGACGCAGATCGGGATCAGCGCAGGCCTGGAGACCGCGCACACAGCTGGCCGCCTGCTCCGACTCACCCTGGCCGATCAAGGCCGTGGCCATCAGCATCCGGGCCCGCCCCCCGAGGGGAACCGTGACGCCATGGGCCGCCACGATCGGCTCCAGCAGGCGCAGGCAACGGCCATAGTCCCCGCGCTCGATCGCCACCCGAGCCGGCGCCAGCGGATCCTCAGCCACGCCGCAGAACACCCGCCCGGCTGGCGGCCCTGCTGCTGCCGACCACCATCGTGCCGACACCGGCATCGGTGAACACCTCCAGCAGCAGGGCATGGGGTACGCGGCCATCGAGGATATGGGCCGCGCCGACCCCCTGGGCCAGCGCCCGGATGCAGCATTCAGTCTTCGGGGTCATCCCCGCATTCACG
The DNA here is from genome assembly GCA_943369245.1 of Synechococcus sp. UW140. Classification (GTDB taxonomy): domain Bacteria; phylum Cyanobacteriota; class Cyanobacteriia; order PCC-6307; family Cyanobiaceae; genus Regnicoccus_A. The sequence goes on from CALRMN020000004.1 coordinate 58,971, forward strand.
ACGCCGGTGCGGATCAGCTCACGGGCCTCGGGCAGGGTGATCTGGCGCAGGAGGCTGGAGGGGTCCTCACGGTTCTGCAGGATGCCCGGAGTGTCGGTGAGCAGGATCAGCTTCTCGGCCTGAAGCGCGGCGGCCAGCTCCCCCGCCACCGTGTCGGCATTGATGTTGAGGGCCTGACCGCTGGGATCGGCCGCCACACTGGAGATCACCGGGATGTAGCCGCTCTGGAGCAGAGGAGCGAGCACATCGGGGTTGACCGCCGCCACCTCTCCCACCAGCCCGTGGGACCCCTCCCCCCAGGTGCGGGCCTCCACCAGGGACCCATCCATGCCTGAAAGGCCCACGGCCCGGCCGCCCACCCGGTTGAGACCATTGACGATCTGCTTGTTGACCCGGCCCACCAGAACCATCTCCACCACATCCATGGTGTCGAGGTCGGTGACCCGCAGGCCGTCACGGAATTCAGCCGGAATCTCCAGCTTCTTGAGCCACTGGTTGATCTCCGGTCCGCCGCCGTGGACCACCACCGGCTGCACCCCCACGCACGCCAGCAGGGCCAGGTCGCGGAAGACCGCATCACGCAGGTCTTCGCGGACCATCGCCGCGCCGCCGTACTTCACCACCACGCGGCGGCCGGCGAAGCGCTGGATGTAGGGGAGCGCCTCACTGAGGACGGACACCCGCAGGGTGTCCTCTGCGCTGATGACGGGGTCCTGGCTCAAGAGGGGGAAGGGAGAGGGAGGGCAGAGGTTCCGGCCACATCGGCGCCGGGCAGCAGGCTCAGCTCCAGCTCTCCGGGGCTGACCAGACGCAGCTCGGCGCGCAGGCCAGGACCGAAGAAGCGACCCAGGCGCTCCTGCCTGGCCTGCCAGCGCTCCACCGGCACCCCATGGCAGCGGAAATGGAGCACCAAGCCATAGCCACCCTCGGCAGCACGCTCGGCCACGCTGACCAGTTCCGGCGGAGCGTCGTCGTTCCAGAGCTTGAGGGCTTCGAGGGAGCTCTCCAGATGGGCCTTCTGGCCGTAACGCCAGCGGGTCACGTCCTTGAGAAGCTTGCGCAGGGGTTCGCTCTCGGGGCGCTCGCGCAGTTCACGCAGCTCGGCGGCCGGCGTCAGTCTCCGGGCGGGAGGCAGCTCCGAAGACTTCAGAGCCAGCCCTCCCAGCAGCACCGGAACGCCGTAGAACACCCCCGCCAGGCTGATGTTGGGGCTGTCGGTGGCGTAGGCGATCGAGCCGATCACCGTGAGCGTCGCACCGAGGATGGTCAGCAGGCTGCCGGGCGATGTGAGTGCTTGCATGCCGCCATCTTCCTGCAACGCGGTCCAGGATGGCGACCGTTGCCCAGGAGCACCTCCGGCCATGGATCAGACCAGCCCCGATGCCGATCCCGCTTCGTCTGCATCCACATCCGGTGGTCCGCTCGATGATCCCAGCACCCTGGCGCTGCTGGATAGGCTCACCGAAGACCGCCTCTGGCTGCTGCAGCAGATCGATGGCGGCCGCTGGCCCGACCTGAGGCTGGATCTCGCTGCCCTTGAGCGTGAACTTGGCCAGCTGCTCGACCAGGCCCGTCAGCGGCTCGAGGAAGGCTGATCCACTCCTCAGAAGGGGATCTCGTCGTCGTCGGCGAGATCAGGCACGAGCGGCGAGGTGTTCCACGTGGGAGGCGCTGGCTCCGCAGGGGCCGCTCGCGGTGCCGGAGCGGCTGGACGGGCTGCCGAAGGCACGGGCCGGGGAATCGTGCGCGCCGGCGCGCCGGCGGCCTGGGGGGAGCTCCCCGGAGCCATGGCCGTCAGAGGGTGCAGGCGGGCGAGGGTGAATTCAGCACGTTTTTCCTTGATGCCGTCGGGTCGCGAGACCGTGCTCATGCGCAGGCGGCCCTCGATCATCAGCCGCTGACCCACCTGTACCCGGTTCTGCAGATCCTGGGCGAGATTGCCCCAGCCCACCACCTTCAGTTGTCCCGGGGGATCATCGGGGCGGAGACCCTCGAGCTCGACGGACATCTCCGCCACCGGTGTCTGGTTGTCCTGGGTGTAGCGCACCTGGGGTGCCTCCAGCACCACCACTTCCAGCAAACAGTGGTTCACGACCCCTTCGGCGACAGCGGGCCCCATCCTGATGCACGGACCCAACCCATCGATCTGGCTGCTCAGCGGCACCGGTGAGGGGCCCCTGATCGCCAGACGGCTGCTGGCCGCCGGCTGGAGTCTGCAGGTCTCACTGGTGAGCCAGGATGCCCTGCGCGCCTATGCCCCCCACCCCCGCCTGCAGAGCCGCCTCGGAGCGCTGGCCGGCCCTGAGGCGATCGAAGCGGAACTGCATGGCGCGTCGCTGGCCCCCTTCCGCTGGGTGATCGATGCCAGCCACCCCTTCGCCTGCCGCATCAGCGCTGAACTGGCGGCGGTCTGCGCCCGCTCCGGCCAGCCCCTGCTTCGCCTCTGGCGCCCTCCGGCCGCCCAGAGTCCAGGCTCCCGGCTGATCCTGCTCGACCGGTTGGAGGATCTGGCTGCCCTGGATCTGAACGGCGAACGTCTGCTGCTGGCGATCGGCGCCCGTCATCTGGCAAGGGCCGTGGCGCTGGCCGAAGCCAGCGCCTGCTTCGCCCGCATCCTGCCCAGCCCCACCAGCCTGCGCCTGGCCCTGGCGGCGGGGCTGGGGCCAGGGGCCCTCGCCTGCCACAGGCCCGGCACGGGATTGCCGGCAGCAGCTCCCGGCTCGATCGAGCGGGCCCTGCTGGAGCACTGGGGCATCACCGCAGTGCTCTGCCGTCAGTCGGGGGGGCCGACCGAGCAGCTCTGGCAGCGACTCACCGCCGAGCTGGGGCTGACGCTGCTGCTGCTGAAGCGGCCGGATGAACCGCTCAGCGAGGCAGGTCCGTGGCCCCTGGAGGACTTGCTGGAGCGGGTGGGACTCCCAGGTGTTCCGCCACCAACTGGGGCAGCGATGCCCGTGGACGGGGCCCCAGCTGGGTGATCACCTGGCCGGCGCAGAGGGACCCCAGCTGCCCGCATCGATCCAGGGCGTCTCCCCGGGTGAGGCCGTAGAGGAAACCGGCGGCATAGAGATCACCGGCTCCGGTGGTGTCGACAAGCGGTCCGAGGACGAAGGGCTCGATCCGGTGGACCTGACCGTCTCCGAGCACCACGGAACCGAGGGCACCCCGGGTCAGCACGGCGATGGAGCACCGGCCTCGCACCTGCTCCATCGCCGCCTCGAAACCATCGCACTGGTAGAGCGCGATGATCTCGGCCTCGTTGGCGAAGAGCACGTCGACATGACCGTCGACCAGCTCCAGGAAGCTCTCCCGGTGGCGCTCGACGCAGAAGGCATCGGAAAGGGAGAGGGCCACCTGACCACCGGCAGAGCGCATCACCTCGGCGGCAGCGAGGAAGGCCCGCTTGGCGGCCTCTCCATCCCAGAGGTATCCCTCCAGGTAGAGCATCCCCGCCTGGCGCACCAGATCCAGGTCGAGGTCGGCCGGTTCAAGGTCCACCGAGGCGCCCAGATAGGTGCACATCGTGCGCTGGGCATCGGGGGTGACCAGGATCAGGCAACGGGCGGTGGCCGCCCCCGTGGTGGCGGCCGGGGTCTCGAAGTGAGCTCCCACTGAGCGGATGTCGTGGCTGAAGATGGCCCCCAGCTGGTCATCGCGCACCCGTCCGATGAACCCGGCCCGGGCTCCAAGCTGGGCCAGGCCCGCCAGGGTGTTGGCGGCCGATCCGCCGGACGTTTCCAGCCCCGGGCCGGCGGCGGCGTAGAGCTTCCGGGCCTGCTCGGCATCCACCAGGGCCATGCCGCCCTTGCTCAGCCCGTGCTCCTCGAGGAAGGTGTCGTCGGCGCTGATCAGCACATCGACGATCGCGTTGCCGATGCCCACCACATCGAGGGTCCGGCCGGCGGCGAACGTCGTCATACGTTCAGAAGGGCCCGCTTGGGGCCGTGGATCGGATCCTCGACCACGATGGTCTGGTCGCGGTGGGCGCCGAGGGAGACGATCGCGATCGGCACCTCCATCAATTCAGCCAGGAAACGCAGGTAGGCCATGGCCGAGGCGGGCAGATCCTCCAGGGAACGGCACTCGGCTGTGGAGCATTGCCAGCCCGGCAGGGTCTGGTAGATGGGACGGCAGCGGGCGAAGGTCTCGGCGCTGCTGGGGAAATGCTCGATGCGCTCGCCGTCGAGCTCATAGGCCACACCGACCTGGATCTCATCGAGCTCATCGAGCACATCCAGCTTGGTGATGGCCAGACAGTCCAGGCCGTTCACCTCCACGGCGTAGCGCCCGATCACCCCATCGAACCAGCCACAGCGGCGACGGCGGCCCGTGGTGGTGCCGAACTCGCCACCCCGGTCGCAGAGGTGGTCGTTGAGGCTGCCCTGCAGCTCGGTGGGGAAAGGTCCCTCGCCCACACGGGTGGTGTAGGCCTTGGCCACCCCGATGACCCGATCGATCAGCGTCGGGCCCACGCCGGCGCCGATGCAGGCGCCGCCGGAGACGGGATTCGAGGAGGTGACGTAGGGGTAGGTGCCGTGATCGAGATCGAGCAGGGTTCCCTGGGCGCCCTCGAAGAGGATGTTCTGGCGGGCGCGGGCCGCCTGATGGATCGTGCGGGTGCAATCGACCACGTGGGGGGCCAGACGCTCGCCATAGGCGAGATAGTCCCGCAGCATCACCTCCGGATCGAGGGGCTCGAGGCCGTAGATCCGCTCGAGGATCAGATTCTTCTCGGCCAGGGGACCCATCAGGCGCTGGCGCAGGCGCTCGGGATCGAGCAGGTCGATCACCCGGATGCCGTTGCGATCCGACTTGTCCGCGTAGGTGGGGCCGATGCCACGGCCGGTGGTGCCGATGCGCCGCTCACCGCGCCGCTGCTCCATCGCCTGATCGATCAGGCGGTGGTAGGGCATGGTGACGTGGGCCGTGGAGGCCAGCTTCAGCCCCGAAATGTCGATGCCGTAGTCCTCGAGCATGTCGAGTTCCTCGAGCATGATGCGCGGATCCACCACCGTGCCCGAGCCGATCAGGCAGATGGTGTCGGGGTAGAGAATTCCGGAGGGAATCAGGTGCAGCTTCAGCACCTTGTCGTCGACCACGATCGTGTGGCCGGCGTTGACACCGCCCTGATAACGAACCACCACATCGGCGGATCGGCTCAGCAGATCAGTGATCTTGCCTTTTCCCTCGTCGCCCCACTGTGCACCGATGACGACAACATTGGCCAAGGACACAGCGGCCCGCAGCCGCTTCAAAGCACAAGGGTCAAGACTCTCAGATGGACAGCCCCTTCGTCAAAGCACAGTGGTCTGCAGGCAAGCTGGCTGAGCGCAGAATGAGCGTCGAGCCTGGTCCGTGAGAAGCGATCAGGTGCCCCGCACCACGGCGGTTTCGGCCTTCTTCAATTCCTTCTCTAGGCGCGCCTTGAGCGCGTCGGGAAGGGGGCGGTTGGCGTAATTGGTGTAGTGCCCCGCCAGCGAGTTCAAGGCGGTCTGCATGGTGGTGAAGGAGGGCAGTCCGTTCACCCGTCCCTTCGGCCTGTAGAGCGCCATGTAGTCGTTGATCAGGACACGGGCCTCGCTTTCGGCGTCCGGCCGGGCGGGATCATCCTGGCTGAGGGCGATGGTCCCCAGCAGTGATTCAGCCACCGTCATGGTGTCCTCGACGTAGGACCCGCTGAGGCTGTTGCTGACACTGCCGCAGCTGCTGAGCGTGAGGCTGAGGCCCAGGACGATCGCCAGGACGGGAGTGAGTGTGCGGCTCCACCAGGGTCTGGAGAACAGCCCGGAGCGGAAGACCTCAAGGGCTGAGCTGAGGGCTGCACCTGCGACTCGGGAGATTGACCTCCAGACATCAGTCATCAGCATCTCCACACGTCGTTGGGCGATCCTACGAGCTCCCCGACGCCGCAAGGCCCAGACGGGCGGTGACGATCTGTTGCCGCAGCAGGGCAACCACCGCCTCGGCAGACACGTCGCGCTTCGCCCCGCCCGCGCGCTCCACCAGCTCCACCTGGCTGGAGGCGGCACCTCGCCCCACCACCACCCGCCAGGGAATTCCGATCAGATCGGCGTCCTTGAACTTCACACCGGCCCGCTCGCTGCGGTCATCGAGCAGCACCTCGAGACCCGCCTGCTCGAGCTCGTCATGGAGCCGCTCCCCGAGAGCCACCTGAATGGGGTCCTGGGCACTGGCCACCACCACGATCACCTCGAAGGGGGCGATCGCCACGGGCCAGCGGATTCCCTGCTGATCGTGATGCTGCTCCACGGCGGCCTGGGCCAGACGGGACACCCCGATGCCGTAGCAGCCCATCCAGAGGGGTTCGTCCAGGCCCTGCTCGTTGGTGAAGGTGGCGTCCAGGGTCTGGGAGTACTTGCGGCCGAGCTGAAAGATGTGACCCACCTCGATACCGCGGCTGGCCTCCAGCCGCTGGCTGGGATCCTGGATACAGCGCTCCCCCGGCTGGGCTGAGCGCAGGTCGGCCACGCGCGGCAGCCCGCCGCCCAGAGACGGCCAGCGGGCTCCCACCAGGTGAGTGTCCGGTCGGTTGGCGCCGCAGACGAAGGCGTCGAGCTCCGCGGCGGTGGAATCCGCGAGGCGCAGAAAAGCAGGGTGCCAGCTACGGGCACCGGCCAGCAGCTCATCTCCCAGATGCGGGCCGATGCAGCCCAGGGGCCAGGCCGGCAGTCCCTCGGCCCGGATCTGCTCCGGGGTGATCGGCTCCAGGTCCAGCAGGGCCCCGGCCCCATCCCCCAGCACCGCGCTGACGGCATTAGCGAGCTTGGTGGGGTTGAGCTGCTGATCACCGCGCATACTCACCAACACCGCCCGTGGCTGGCCCTCGGCGCTGCGGGCGAGCAGAAGCAGCACCTTCACCGTCTGGCTGGGGTCGAAGCCATGGGCGGCGCAGAGGGCTTCGATGCTGTGCTGATCCGGCGTATGGAGTTCCACCGCTTCGGCAGCGGCCGGCACCAGAGGAACCGCCGGCTCCGGCAGGGAGCAGGCCCGCTCCTGGTTGGCTGCATAGCGCCCGTCCGCACTGCTGAGGATCAGATCCTCCCCGGCATCGGCGGTGACCATGAACTCCTGACTGGCCGAGCCGCCGATGGCGCCGCTGTCGGCCTCCACCGCCACGGTGCGCAGGCCACAGCGGCTGAAGATGCGGCGGTAGGCCTGGTCCATCCGCTGATAGGTGAGCCTGAGGTCGGCTTCGTCGGCATGAAAGGAATAGGCATCCTTCATGATGAATTCACGCCCGCGCATGAGGCCGAAGCGGGGCCGGATCTCATCCCTGAATTTGGTCTGGATCTGGTAAAGGCTCACCGGCAGTTGCCGGTAGGAGCGCAGCAGGTCGGCGGCCAGGGCTGTGATCACCTCTTCATGGGTGGGACCGAGCCCGAGGGAGCGCTCCTGGCGGTCGACCAGGTGGAACATGATGCCCTCGCCGGCGGTGTAGCCCTGCCAGCGGCCGCTGCGCTCCCAAAGGCTGGCCGGCTGGAGGGCGGGCAGGAGGGTTTCCAGGGCGCCGGTGGCGTCCATCTCCTGGCGAACGATCGCCGAGATCTTGCTGAGCACGCGCCAGAGCAGGGGCAGGTAGGCGTACACACCCGAGGCCACCCGGCGCATATAACCGCCCCGCAGCAGCAGCTTGTGGGACGGGATCTCGGCTTCCGCCGGGTCATCCCGCAGCGTCACCAGCATCAGGCGGGAGACGCGCATGGAAATGAGCAGCTTGAGCGGCTTGGGACCTTATCACCGGGTCTTGCCGTGGGCCATCGGCACCGGTTTAATCACCCCACCGGGTGGGCCGATTCAGAGGCCTGGCCAACCAGGCTTCCTCTGCTACTGTCGGCATGAATTCCCAGCCGTCCAAAATAAGTCTTATGGTTGCACCCACGGCCGGCTCCAGCGGAGAGTTCCCAGCGACCGTGGTCCCTTCCTGGCCCGCCGACCTGCCGGATCCAGGCCCAGAATCGACTGAAGGACTGATCGGCATCGATGAGGTGCAGAAAGCTCTCAACCGTTCCAGAGCCTCTGTCTACCGCTACACCAACACCGATCCCCGCAACCTCAACCCACCCTTCAATGCGCGCAAGCTCAACCCTGAGTACCGCACCGATCAGAAGGAGGCACTGCTGTTTCACCCCAATGAAGTGGCCCGTTTCGCCCGCGACGTGCTACGCATCAAGGAGGTGACCGTCGAAGTGTTGAATTCACCCTCAACGGCCACCCAGCAGCTGCTCAGCTCGATCCTCCAGGAAATCCAGGCCATCCGTCACAGCCTGCAGGGACTGGATCAGGCGCCGTCGGAACTCAGCAACAAGCGCGATCAGCTGGAGCAGTCGCGCCCTGCAGCCTGAGAGGCTTGTCACGGGCTTGGGCAAACCTGTGCCGGAGATGGCATATTGAAGTCGGTATTCGACTGATTGCGGGATGTTCTGTCCCAGGAGTCAGGCGGATGCTGCTTCCAGGCTCAGCATTCCGATCGGCCTGAGTGCCCATCGAACACTGGTCCTCGAGGCTGGTCCCTCATCCCACTCCATGGATTCCGAACCTCCGCGAACCGGCTCTCCCGCAGCCACAGCCGAAGCCACGTCCACTGCTCTTTTCGCCACCCTCCTCCCCCCCGCCGCCAGCGAGTCAGGGCCGCCGGGGGCCACAGCAGCCAGAGGGAGTTCCACGGATGATTCCTACAGTCCAGAGGGATTCCTGGATGCAGGATCACCGCTGCTGGGAGCCACGATCGCCCTGCTGGCCCTGATCGTTCCTGTGGCTGCCGTTCTGCTGGAGCGCAGCGCCTTCCGGACTGATCCCCGCTTCTCCATCCCCATCAGCCGTGGACATCAGCAACCTGGCCGCCTCCCCATCCCAGGGTTTGGTGAATCTGGTGGTGGAGATCCCCGCCGGTAGTCGCAACAAGTACGAATACAACAACGTGGCCGGCCTGATGGCTCTCGATCGGGTGCTCCATTCGTCGGTCCGCTATCCGTTCGACTACGGCTTCGTGCCCAACACCCTTGCCGAGGACGGCGCTCCCCTCGACGCGATGGTGATCATGGATGAGCCCACCTTCGCCGGCTGCCTGATCACCGCCCGGCCGATCGGCTACCTCGACATGATCGACTGCGGCGCCCATGACGGGAAGCTGTTGTGCGTACCCGAGGCCGACGGCCGTCAGAGCGGGTTGCGCAGCATTCGCCAGATCGCCACGAACCAGCTCGAGAATGTGGCCGAGTTCTTCCGCACCTACAAGAATCTTGAGGGGCGAGCGGTTGAGATCCTCGGCTGGGAGGACGCCGATGCCGTGCCTGCCCTGCTGGAGCGCTGCATCCAGGCCGCCCGTGCCGATCAGGAGGAGCGCTGCAGCAGGAAGCCCTCGTAATCGAGGGCCTGGAAGACCCGCGCCGGATCACCGAAGCCGGCGGCGTTCACCAGGGCCGTGAGCCGCGCCAGCCCCACTGGATGGGTCCCGTGGGTGAGTGGCTCGAGTAGCTCTGGGGGTACCTCCAGCTCAGAAGCGCGCTGGAAACCGAGCCAGGCCTCAGCCATCTGGTCTTCCAGCAGGGGAAGGGCCGGGCGCATCAGATCCACCAGCACCAACTGGCCCCCGGGCCGAAGGCAGCGGGCCAGGGCCGAAAGAAATGCCAGCTTGCAGCCGTCATCCGGCAGGGCCTGGAGCACCAGGACCGAGAGCGCCCCATCGAAACGGGCCTCCAACTCCAGCGCTTCGACCGTGCACTGCTGCCAGTTGATGCCGGCTGCCGCCGCGCCGAGGCGCTGCTGGGCGGCGCTGAGCATCGCCGCGGAGGGGTCGATCGCGCTCAGTCGCCAGTCGGGGCGCTGGGCCAGGGCCTCCACCAGCTCCGCTCCGGTTCCGCAGCCGGCCACCAGCACCTCCGCTCCGCTCTGGCCGGCAAGGGGTGAGGCCGCCAGGAGGGCCACCCCGAGCCTGGCGAGGCTGGAGTAGCCAGGAATCAGGCCCTGAACCACCAGGTCATACCCGGAGGGTTCGCCGCTGATTGTTGCAGCCATGGCCCAGTGCGCGCTCCCCCGGATCGTAGGCAGCGGCGGCGCGGCTCCCGGACCAACAACCATTGCAAGGCGGCTGTCCGAAGACCCGCTGGACGGTAAGTTGGTTCGCGCCAGTAGCCGCTGCGACCCGTGCCCACCATCCGCTTCGCTAATGAAGACCAGAAGGTTGGTTGCATCGAGGGGGCCAACCTGCGTCAGGCTGCGCTTGATGCCGGCATCAACCCCTACAAGGGCCTGAACAACTTCAACAATTGCGGCGGCCTGGGCCAGTGCGGCACCTGTGTCGTCGAAGTGCTTGAGGGCGCCCAGAATCTGTCTCCCCGCAGCGATGTCGAGCAGGTGTACCTCTCCGATCGCCCCGCCAGCTACCGCCTCAGCTGCCGCACCAGCGTCAATGGCGACGTGACCATCCGCACCCGGCCGGATGCCGCCGTGGGCAAGGGCTCCAACAGCCTTGTCGGCGCTCTGAAATCGCTCGTCGGGCGGAAGTGAAACCAGCTGGCGCCTCCAGCGGAGGACGCCCGCGGCTGTACAGCTATCCGAAGTGCTCCACCTGCCGCCGGGCTCTGAAGTGGCTGGCGGCCGAGGGACTTGAGGTGGAGGTGGTCGATATCACCCTCTCGCCACCATCCAGAGAGGAGCTGGAGCAGGTCTGGAGCAGCCTTGCTGATCCCCGGCGGTTGTTCAACACCAGTGGGGCCAGCTACCGGGCCCTCGGTGCAGCCCGGGTCAAGGCAATGTCTCCCGACGAGGCCATCACGGCCCTGGCCGCCGATGGCAAGCTGATCCGACGGCCTCTTCTGCTGGCTGAGGGCGTTGGGGTGCTCACAGGCTTTGATCCTGAGGTCTGGACGGACGCTCTGAAGCCTCTGCTCCCATCGACTGCTCCTGAGCTGCCGTAGCTGGTGGCACCGTGAGCTCATCCAGTTCACGGATCAGGGCATCGATCCCCGTGCGGTTGATCTGAGCCAGGTAGGTGAGCTTGAGTTCCTCCAGCAGAGCGCAGACCAGCTGCTGGCTGCGCTCCAGCACCGGACCACGCTCGAGTGCTTGGGCCAGCTCATCCCAGAAGCGATCCACGCAGTTACGCAGCAGATCGATCTGGCGGTTGTCGCGCCGCTGCAGCCTTGAGCCGGCCCCGCGCGAGAGCTCCATCATGCTGTCCACCAGTCCTGAGGCGAGCTGCTGAGTCAGCTGCTCCTCCACCTGCATCAGCAGTTGCAGCTGGCGCAGACCCGGTGGCACCACCATCGACTGAAGCGTCTGCTGCAGGGCATGGGCCAGCACGGCCTGGAGCTGGGGCGCCAGGCGAGGGCCGACATCACTGAGCAGCAGGGGACCCCAGATGCGCATCAGTTCCACCAGTTCGCGCTCATCGTTGATCGAGACGCTCTGATGACTGCGCAGGCGACGAATGCGTTCGGGCCACTGAGGGGAGCGGATCAACCCCTGGGCCCCGTCCATGAGCTGCAGGGCGAGCACCTCGAACAGCTCCACCGCGAGGAGGGCCACCACCGCCCGGCTGACGACAGCCCGCAGGGGCTCCATGTTCACCAGGCCGCTGGTCTGCAGCCTCTCGACCACAGGAACCAGGCGCAGCCAGCGCCAGAACGGCATCAGCAGGGGCAGATCGGTCCAGCGCCGCAGCAGGGCCTCACCCCAGCTCAGGCCAGGCAGGCGGCGACGCAGCCGTGCCGCCCGCAACAGGATGTCCGCGAGGAAGACACTCTGGAAGACCAGCAGATCGAAGCGCCAGAAATTGTCGGTGGGACGGCCGTTCTCATCGATGGAGCGCCAGTAGTTGGTGGCCACCAGCGGCAGCAGCTGCTGCTGCCAGAACAGGCGCTCCTCGCTCCAGGGTCGGCGGCGCAGCCAGTCGTCTCCCAGGAGCTGCCCGGCCGACTGTTTGGCCGAATCCTGGTCGGCCCGCTCACGCAGGCGATTCTTGATCTTCTCCAGCGTGCCGGAACCACCCGAGGCCAGGAAGGGGTTGTCGTCGATCATCTGCTCGGTGAGCGCCACCTGGCGCCGGCGCAGGTCAGCGGCCGGGGACCCCGCCAGCAGGGCGCGGTCCATCTGATCGAAGGCTTCCAGGTAGACCTGTGTTTCCCTGTGGGCTTCAATCCCCTTCACCGGGTCGTAGTAGGGCGTGATGTCGGGCAGGAAGCCGAGCCGCAGCACCAGCGGTGCCGAGGGCAGGGGATAGAGGTTGCGCTGCAGCCAGAACGTGCGCAGGGGCACGTAGGTGATGTCGAAGCAGACCCAGAGCAGATTCAAGGTCGCCCAGAGGGCCACGAACTGATCCCAGCGATGCCCGAGGCGGTGGCTGCCTGCCGAGGACCTCAGATGCCAGCGCGGCCGCACCATGGAGAACAGCGTCGATCGACCCACGGTAGTGAGGGGGTTCGTCCCGCTCTGGAGCCCTAAGGTGGCCGGCTCCAGCAGGAGTGCATTGAGCGCCGAGGACTCTCCATCACCGACCACACCAGCAGGGACACCTGAGCACGAACCGGAGAAGGGGTCCCAGCCACAGGAGCACTCGGGCCAGGGCCCGGAGAGTTCCTGGGCGTTCTGGCGCAGCGTGGTGCTCACGCTGGCGGTGGCCCTCGGGATCCGACAGTTTCTGCTGGAGGCGCGCTTCATTCCATCGGGTTCGATGCTGCCCGGCCTGCAGATCCAGGACCGGCTGCTCGTGGAGAAGCTCACCTTTCGAAGCCGTGCCCCCATGCGGGGAGAAATCGTCGTGTTTCACTCCCCCTTCCACTTCGACCCCGCCCTGCAGGCCAATCGGCGCTCCAGCCCTCTCGGCTGCCTGCTGGTGAATCTTCCCCTGATCGGCTCGATCCCCGGCCTCCAGGAGCCGGCTTGCGACGCCTACATCAAACGGGTGGTGGCCATTCCTGGCGACCGGGTGGTGGTCAACCCCCGCGGACAGGTGAGCATCAACGGCAAGGCCATCAGCGAACCCTACGTCGAGAATTTCTGCCCGATCGACAGCCAGGGCATCGGACCCTGCCGCACCCTCGACACCGTGGTGCCCCCGGGGACCGTGCTGGCCCTTGGTGACAACCGAGCCAACAGCTGGGATGGACGCTTCTGGCCTGGCGGTCCCTTCCTGCCTCGCAAGGAGATCATCGGCCGGGCCTTCTACCGTTTCTGGCCACTGGATCGGACGGGTCCCCTGGGGGCTCCGGATCCCCTCAGCGGGGTCCCAGCCAAAGCCGTGGGAGCAGCCCCGTCGCCAGCACCCGGCCCCTGAGCACCTCGCCCCCCAGGGGCTGGTTGGCCGCCTTGGAGGCATAGCCATCGGCCGTGGGGATCCACTCCATGTCCGGGTCGAAGAGGAGCCAGCGCCTGGAGCCGCACTGGAGCACGGGCTCCTCCAGATCGAGCAGCCGGGCCGGCCCCCAGCACAGGGCATGCCAGAGCGCTTCGGGGCTCCAGCCCTGCTCCCGGACCAGGTGGTGCCAAAGCAGCGGCAGAACGAAGCGGTGACCCGCCAGACCAGGCCGACGCTGATCCAGGGGCAGCAGCTGTTCCTCGGCATCGAGCGGTTGGTGGTGCACCGCCACCGCAGTGATCACCCCGTCGGCCAGGGCTTTCACCAGGGCACGGCGATCCCCGGGGGTGCCCAGGGAGGGCACCAGCCGCCAGCCCTCGGCCACGGGATCGAGGCTGCCGCTGTCGGCCACCAGATGCCACCAGCAGACCGTGGCCATCGGCGCCGGATCGGCCGCACGCAGCAGCTTCACCCCTGCGGCGGTCGAGAGATTCGCCAAGCGCAGGTTCACCTGGGGCAGCGAGGCCGCAAGGGCCAGCAGGTTCTGCAGGGGGATGGTCTCGCTCAGGGGGGGATCCAGCGGCCATCCGGCACGCAGGGCCTCAACCCCTTCGCGCACGAATCCGCCGTGATCCAGGCTGGCGTTCCGCGGTGCCAGAAGCACGGGACGATCCGCGCATTCGCCGATGCTGAGCCCCCGCTCCAGCAGAGGAAGCGGGGGCAGCTCTCCTTCCTCCGCCAGTCCGAGGGCACCGGCGGCCAGCAGATCGGCGTGGGCTGAGAGGTCCTCCCCCCGGCCGCCGAGGCTGAATCCCCCCCACAGCCGCAGCTCGAAGGGGGCCTCCACCCCAAGACGGAGGCATTCGGGACGATCGCGCCAGTTGCGGGCGCGCGGCAGCAGCGCCACGGTGCCGTAGCCGGCGGCCGAGGCTGAGCGCACCAGACTCTCAAGGGTTTCGGCAGGGCCGTCCTCGGGTTCCTCCAGGACGCTGTGGGGATCCACCAAGGCTGGCGCCAGCAGCCAGGAGCCAGCGGAGCACGGGGCGAGGCCCAGCCGTGCCGCCCCCTCGCGGGCACTGGCACCAAAGGCGCTGATCACGCCCTGCTCGAGCAGCACATCGCTGCGTATCGGAGGCTGGTCGGGCCCCTGCAGCAGCTGGACATCCCGCAGGAGCAGGGCCGTCATCAGAGGGCGCCGGCGGCGGTGCGGTCGATCACGCCACCCAGATGGGTGGTGAGGTTCAGGCAGGTCACCACCGGCAGGGCTCCGCCCGCACCGTCCGGTGGTGGCCAGTCGATCACGCTCACCCCGCCGTTGCCCTGCTTGACCATCCAGATGTCAGCCGGGGTGAGGCCCAGCAGGGCACAGAGGATCGTCTTGTTGACGGCGTCATGGGCCACCACCAGGGCGGTCTCCTCAGCCTCCAGGCCTGCGGCGAGGGCATTCCAGCAAGCCACTGAGCGATCCCAGACCTGCTGAAGAGTCTCACCGTCGGGCATCTGAACGGTGTGGGGCGCGACTTTCCACTGCTGCAGCAGCTCCCCCCAGTCCTGGGAAATCTCCTGCTCGAGGCGCCCCTCCCACTGGCCATGGCCGATCTCCACCAGGCCCTCCTGGCTGCTGAGCATCACACCGGGGTGGGCCGTGAGGATCGCTTCGGCGGTCTGGCGGGGCCGGGCCATCGAACTGGTGAAGGCCCTCTGGATCGGCACCTCGCTGAGGAAGTCCGCCGCCGAGCGGGCCTGGGCCAGACCATTGGCGTTGAGGGGGATGTCGATCTGCCCCTGGAAGCGACCCTGGCGGTTCCAGTCAGTTTCGCCGTGGCGCACCAGCAGCAGCCGCGCCCCGGCGCCCTTCGGAGGCAGCCCGTTGCCGAGGTGGGCGGTGACATTGAGCGATTCGATCTGCACCTGCACGGCGCCGTCGGCCTGACGCTGCAGGTTGAACACCGAGAGGGAGGCGTTATCCAGGCGTAGCCCCTGAAAGCGGCTGGCGGGTAACCCCAGCAGCTGCAGCACCAGGCAGCGCAGGATGGCGCTGTGGGCCACCACCACCACCGTGGTCAGATCGCTTCCCTCCTGATCAGCCTGATGCAGATGCTGACGCTCCAGGCGATCAAGCCAGCGGCGGGCCTGGTCCATCAGCTCCGGAATCGGCCGGAAGCGGCTGCCATCGGAGCGTTCCAGTTCCAGCTCATCGGGAGCCTCCCTCCACAGGCGGTAGGCCTCGGGGAATCGTGCCTTCACCTCGCTGCCCAGCAGGCCGCACCAGAGGCCCAGATCCACCTCGAGCAGATCGTCGTCGAACACGGCACTGAGCCCGCCGCCCTGGGCCTCCAGCAACTGGGTGGTGGTTGTGGCGGCCCGGCTCAGGGGGGAGCTGTAGACGGCATCGAGACGAAGGTCCGCCAGCGCTGCCCCGGTGAGACGGGCCTGGCTGTGGCCCTCCTCGGTGAGGGAAGAGAGATCATCCCGGCCCTGGATGCGGCGCTCGGTGTTGAAGCTGCTGAGTCCATGGCGGACGAGCAGGAGCCGAAGGGGCACGGGGTCTGGAGCTGGAAGCGCCGTCATCGTATGGGAGGGATCCCAGCTCGGCAGAGCGCCGCCGGCCGACAGTCGGGCTCGGGGGAGAATCGCTCGATTGCGAGGAGATGAGGTGGCAACAGGAGGGCGAGGACGGGCCGGGTCCCTGAAAGTGGGGCTGGCCATGGCCAGCCTGGTGCTGAGCCTGTTGCTCTGGCTCAACGGGCTGCTGGAAAGTCTGGATCGCCCATCGGTGGGTGACGACCTGTCCCGGCGGCAACTGGAGCTGAGTGCGCTGGCCGCCCCGGCGGTTCCACCATCACTACGGCCGCTGCTGGTGGGTGTTGACCCGGGAGGCCTCCTGCTGGCGGAACTGGAGCAACAGGCGAAGGAGAGCGGCGACAGCACCACGGCCCCGGAATACGCCCTGGCAGCCGGTGAACGCGAGGCCAGGATCAGCCTGCTGGAGCAGGCGCTGCTGCATCTGCGCCAGGGGCAGCCGGCCGCCGCACGTCCCCTGCTGCTTCAGCTGCAACGGCTTGTCAGCGACGACGACCGGGCTCTGATCGAGCAGCTGCTCCTGATGCCCCAGGGCGGCAGCAGACCCGTCGAGGCGGTGGGCATGCTCGAGGATCCACTGGTGCGGCGGCTGAGCTGCGAGGTTCTGGGCGACGAGGCCAGCGATTGCGCTGAGCCGGCCGCCGAGCGACGGGCCCTGCTGCAGCTGCTGGGCATCAATCTGCTGCCGGCCCTGGCCCTGCTGGCCGGCCTGGCACTGCTGCTGCGGGAGGGCTGGATGCGCTGGCGGGGCAAGCAGTCTCCCCTGCCAGGCCTGGTCGGCCCCGACCTGGGGGTGATCGACGTGGTGCTTCTGATCGCCGGAGGCTTCGTGCTGCTGGGGGAAGTGCTCACTCCGGTGCTGCTGGGTCCCCTGCTGCAGGCCACGCTCTCGGCACTGGCGATCAAGCCTCCCCTCGCCGATGGCATCACGGTGCTCACCATGTACCTCGGCCTGATGGCCGCACCGCTGCTGATGCTCGTCGTTCTGCTGCGGTCGGGGGGCGAGGCCCCGGAGAGCGGCTGGCTGCAGTTCCGCTGGCGTCCACTGGGCTCAGCCTTACGCAAGTCGGTGAAATATCTGCTGATGGTGCTGCCCCTGGTGTCCCTGGTGGGCTGGCTGCAGCAGCACTTCTGGAGCGATGTCGGCGGGAGCAATCCCCTGCTTGAGCTCGTGCTGCGCAGCGGCAACGGCCTGACCCTGGCCTGCTTCGCCTTCACGGCCATCGTGCTGGCCCCGCTGTTCGAGGAAACCATCTTCCGCGGGGTTCTGCTGCCGGTGGTGGGCCGGGAGATCGGGCCCCTGCCTGCGGTGCTGATCAGCAGCGCGGTCTTCGGCATCGCTCACCTCAGCCTCGGCGAATTCCCTCCCCTGTTCACCCTGGGCCTGGGTCTGGGCTGGCTGCGTCTGAGCAGTGGCCGCCTGAGCACCTGTGTGGGGCTCCACGCCCTCTGGAACGGGCTCACCTTCACCAACCTGCTCTTGTTGGCACGCTGATCGTCGCCTTGCTGCCCCTTGCGCCCCATGGTTCACTTGCGGAGATTCGTCAGGTACCGGTGGTCGCCGTTCCATCGCCCCAGCCTTTCTTCAGGCGCCGCTCCCTGGAACTCATCCAGGGCTCCTTCTCCGCCCGGCGCATGGTGCGCCAGGCCCCCTGGCTGGCCGGTCTGCACAGGGCCTCCGATGGCCTGCTCGTGGCCCTGGGCCTTTCGATGGTGGGCCTCACCGCTCTCACCCTTCACTGGCAGGGACAGTGGACCCGCAGCTTCGAGCTGCTGGAGTCGACCCAGGTGCTGGAGCACCGCCTTCAGGAATCCACCGCAGTGCTCGAGCAGCACCACCTGGCGATGGCTCGCCGCCCAGGCCTCCTGGTGCCCACCAGCCTCCAGCGCCTGATCCATCTGCCGTCTCCCAGCTCCGGGGCTGCTGAGCCCCGCTCCACTCCCGCTGCCAGCCAGCCCCAGAGCAGGCCGTTCAACCTCCAGGCGCTCGATCCCAGCTCCCTCAGTGGGGAGCTGAGCCGCATCAGCCTCGACCCCCGGATCGTTCGCGCCGGGTACTGAGGGTGGTGCGACGCTCCGCCACTGGATCCTCCCCCATCCCCCTCCACGGAAGGGGGCACTCTTCCACTCAGGCGGACAACACGCGCAGCAGCCGCCGCCGGGTGATCCAACTCCAGCCGGTTCCGGCCGGCCGTCTGCTCACCGTCTATTTCACGCTCTGCCTGGCCCTGTTTGGTCTCGCCGGACGTCTGGCCTGGCTTCAGGTCAAGGAGGGTGACCGGCTGCAGCAGCGGGCCCGGGCGATCCAGACCCAGAAGACAAAACCGATCGGCAAGCGACGGCCGATCGTCGACCGCAAGGGCCGGCTGGTTGCCATTGATGAGGAACGCTTCACCCTGTGGGCCCATCCCCGCTATTTCAACTTTCCCGGGGACGATCCCAACCTGGTCCGCAGCAGTTCCGAAACGGCCCTCAAGCTCGCCAAAGTGCTTATGGTGCCTTCAGAGGATCTGATGGGCACGATCGACGGCCGCAAGACCGGGGTCAAACTCGCCACTGATCTCGATCCGGAAACCGCCCGCCGCCTGCGTGAGCTCGGCATCAGTGGCCTAGACCTTGAGCCCTACCCCCAGAGGATCTATCCGCAGGGTCAACTGTTCGCCAATGTGGTGGGCTTCCTCAACCTGGAGCGGGTGGCCCAGGCGGGTCTGGAGCAGAGCCGTGACCAGGACCTGCGCCGTCAGGAAACGACTCGTCAGATGCGCCGAGGCGCCGACGGCACGCCCCTGCCCGACGGGCTCCAGGCCGGGGTTCTCTACACCGATGATCTGCGGCTGCAACTGACCCTTGACGCCCGCCTTCAGCAGGTGGCCCAGCAGGCCCTCTCCAGACAGCTGAAGCAGTGGAAGGCCAAGCGCGGCTCCGCGATGGTGATGGATGTGCGCAACGGTGAGATGCTGGCTCTCACCTCGAGTCCCAGCTACGAGCCCAACAGGTTCTGGAAATTCTCACCGGGGCTGTTCCGCGAATGGTCGGTGCAGGACCTCTACGAGCCCGGCTCCACCTTCAAGCCGATCAATCTGGCGATCGCCCTGCAGGAGAAGGCCATCCAGCCCAACGGCACCGTCAATGACGTCGGCCAGCTCACGATCGGGGGTTGGCCGATCTTCAACCACGACCGTCGCGCCAACGGCACTCTGGATTTCGCCACCGTTCTGCAGGTGTCCAGCAATGTGGGCATGGTTCAGGCCATGCGCCAGCTCAAGCCCTCCATCTACTGGGAGTGGATGCGCCGGATCGGCATCGACACCGTTCCGGACACCGATCTGCCAGGGGCCGTGGCGGGAGAGCTCAAGACGCGCGAGCAGTTCACCACCCAGCCGATCGAACCCGCCACGGCCGCCTTCGGCCAGGGCTTCTCGCTGACGCCGCTGAAGCTCCTTCAGCTGCACGCCATGATCGCCAATGGGGGGCGACTGGTGAGCCCCCACATCACCCGCGGCCTTCGCTCCGGCGACAGCCTTGCCCCAGCCCCTGCCGCCAATGGCCTGCAGCTGATGGACCCCGACGTCACCAAGCAGGTGATGGCCTGGCTGGAAACGGTGGTGGACAAGGGCAGTGGCAAGGGCGTTCAGGTGCCGGGCTACCGCATCGGTGGCAAGACCGGCACCGCCCAGAAGGCTCTCAACGGGGTCTACATCCCGGGAGCACGGATCACCAGCTTCGTGGCCCATCTGCCGATCGACGATCCCCGCTATGTGGTGCTCGTAGTGGTGGATGAACCTCAGGGGGGCAATGCATATGGCTCCACGGTGGCGGTGCCGGTGGCCAAGGAGATCATCGAAGCCCTTCTCGTGCTCGAGAAGGTTCCACCCAGCACCGGCAAGAAGCCGGCCGACCAGCCAACGGACCAGCCAACGGTGCGGGGTTGAGGACGCTCCGGTTGGGCCCGGTCCAGCCTGGCTAGCCTCCAGCCAGACATCAACGTTTGGGGACATGCCCAACCTGCTCGAACAACTCGCTGCCATGACCGTGGTCGTCGCCGACACCGGTGAACTGGAAGCGATCAAGCAGTTCACTCCCCGCGACGCCACCACCAACCCGTCCCTGATCCTGGCGGCTGCCCAGATTCCCCTGTATCAGCGGCTGATCGATGAATCCCTCAGGGCCTCCAGAACGGTGATCGGCGCAGCTGCCCCCGCCGAAGCGGTTGTGCTGGAAGCCCTCGATGAGATCTGCGTCACCTTCGGCAAGGAGATTCTCCAGATCGTCCCCGGACGGGTGTCCACGGAGGTGGATGCCAGGCTCAGTTACGACACCGAGGCCACCATTGAAAAGGCTCGCAAACTGATCGGTCTCTACGAGGAGGCCGGGATCAGCAAGGATCGGGTGCTGATCAAGATCGCCTCCACCTGGGAAGGCATCAAGGCCGCTGAAGCGCTCGAGAAAGAGGGCATCCACTGCAATCTCACACTTCTGTTCAGCTTCACCCAGGCGGTGGCCTGCGCCGAGGCGGGGGTCACCCTGATCTCACCCTTCGTGGGTCGCATCCTCGACTGGTACAAGCAAGATACCGGCCGTGAGCACTATCCCGGCCCAGAAGACCCCGGTGTGATCTCCGTCACCATGATCTTCAACTACTACAAAACCCATGGCTACCGCACGGAAGTGATGGGTGCGAGCTTCCGCAACATCGAGGAGATCATCGAACTGGCCGGTTGCGATCTGCTCACGATTTCACCGAAACTTCTCGATCAGCTCCGGACCACCGAGGGCCCCCTGCCGCGCAAGCTCGATCCCCTCAGCCCTGCGCCCACCGAGTCCCGCTTCAGCCTGGATCACTCCGGCTACGTCAGCGCCATGGCGGCTGATCGCATGGCCAGCGAAAAGCTCGATGAGGGCATCCGCGGCTTCAGCAAGGCGATCGAGACCCTCGAGGCTCAGCTGGCCCATCGCCTCGCCGAACTGGAGGGGGAGGCCGCTTTCGCCCACGCCGCCCAGGAGATCTTCCTGCTCAACGACATGGATGGCGACGGCTGCATCACCCGCGAGGAATGGCTGGGCAGCGACGCGGTCTTCGATGCCCTCGACACCGACCACGACGGCAGGCTGGTACCTGAGGACGTTCGTGGCGGCCTCGGAGCCCCCCTGGCCCTCGCGGCCGTCGGTGCCTGATCAGCCACACTCGACACTCTCCCCTGGCCTGATCCATGAATGCCCTCGACACCCTGCGTGCCCTGGCCACCCAGGGCGAGGTGCGTGATTACGCTCCAGGCGAGCTGATCTTCAAGGCCGGAGAATCCGGCGACTGCATGTTCGGGTTGCTGCAGGGGAGCGTCCAGCTCAGCTGGAACGGTGACGCGGGTCACGAGGAGATCAAGGAAGGTGATGTCTTCGGCGCCGGCGCCCTGGTCACCCCGGATCACCGCCGTTTCGGCAATGCCAGGGCCATCACCCCCTGCCGGATCCTGGTGATGAACCGGGAGAAGTTTCTCTTCGCCGTACAGGAATCGCCGATGTTCGCGATCGAACTCCTCAGCTCCATCGATCAGCGTCTGCGCCAGCTCAAGGACTGCCTGCGTTAATTCTGAGTGCGGTTGAACATCAGACGGCGGATCACCCGCTGGGCGATGTCGCCGTAGCCCATCTCCCCCGAGAGGATCTGGGCGATGCGCTGAGGGGCGGTGGGTCTCTTCACCCCCAGTTGATACCCCACCCGGGGCAATCGGTAGAACACCTGGGCGATGCGTCGTCCCCAGGCCATCGACTGGCCCCATTCAGCGCGCATGCGCTCGCTGTAGCCCTCCAGGGCCCTGGCCTCTCCGCCCAGCCAGCCGTCGAGCGCCTCAGCGGCACGGGTGCCGCTGAGCAGGGCGGGTCGCAGTCCCTCCGCCAGAAAGGGATCCACCAGCGAGGCCGCATCCCCCACCACCAGCGCACCCGCGTCATGGTGGAGCCGGTGATGCCCGTCCCAGACCCGCAGAGGAGACACCCGCCGTTCTCCGCTGTCGGGTGGCAGGCCCAGGCTGGGCAGCAGACGCGTCAGCACGGCCTCTGCCTCCAGGGGCTCGCGGCCGATGAAGCTGCCCACACCGATGCTGAGGCCCCCCTGGCGGGGGAAGGCCCAGCTGAAACCATGGCGCACCAGGCCGAATTCGAAATGGGCCATGTCGGGCTCCTGCACCTCACCTTCCACCTCCACCGACACGGTTGAGGCGAAGCGGGGCTGAAGCGAACCCAGCCCCAGCGGTCGGCCGAAGACCGAGCGTGCCCCGTCGGCGATCACCACAGCCCTGGCGCTGAGCCGGCTTCCCGCCGAGGTCTGCACGCGCCAGTGATCCCTTTCCCGGGTGATCTCTTCCACGGCGGTGGCCTCGAGCAGATCGGCACCACAGGCCACCGCCTTCTCCGCCAGGAAGTGATCCAGGCGGGAACGGCGCACGATCCAGAAGGGTGCCTCCCCGGGCAGCTCGGCGATCACGGGATCCTCCAGGCACCAGGTGAAACGCACCTTGGTGATCACACGATCGACTGCCGGGCTCAGATCGAACGGGAAGAGTCCCTGTACGGAAGCAGCCATGCCGCCACCACAGGGCTTCGAGCGGGGGAGGCGTCCTGCTTCCAGCAGCCGCACCCGCCAACCCCGGGCAGCCAGGTGGTAAGCAGTTGCAGCCCCCGCCGCACCGGCGCCCACCACGATCACATCGGCATCAAAGGCTGTGCCGGCCGGAGCACTGGCCACGCTCAGACCTTGAGGATGTCGGCTTCCTTCTCAGCGAGGCTTTTCTCCAGTTCAGCGATGTAGCGGTCGGTGAGCTTCTGCACCTTCTCCTGCTCATCGCGGCTCTGATCTTCGGAGAGCTCCCCGTCCTTTTCCTGCTTCTTGACCTTGTCGATCGCGTCGCGCCGGATGTTGCGCAGGGCCACCTTGCCATCTTCGGCGTAGCGGGCGGCGAGTTTGCAGAACTCCTTGCGTCGCTCGGCCGTCAGCGGGGGAATGTTGATGCGGATCAGGCGGCCGTCGTTGTTGGGGGTGAGGCCCAGATCACTCATGGCAATGGCCTTCTCGATCGATGCCATCGCTGCGCTGTCGAATGGCTGGATCTGGATCGTCTGGGAGTCGGGGGTGGAGAGACTGGCCACCGAGCGCAGAGGCGTTTCGGTTCCGTAGTACTCGATGGTGATCTTGTCGAGAAGGGAAGGATTGGCCCGGCCGGTGCGGATGGTGTTGAAGGTGCGCTGGGTGGCTTCCAGCGACTTGCGCATGCTGGCGTCGAGATCCATGGGCGGTGGGGGAATTGTCCGGGGTCAGCCGGCAGGAATGATGCGGGTGCCGATCGGCTCTCCGGCAATGGCGCGGCCGATGTTGCCGGGCCCGAACAGGTCGAAGACCACGATCGGGATGGCATTGTCCTTGCAGAGGGCGATGGCGGTGCTGTCCATGACGGCCAGCTCGCCGCTGAGCACGTCCTGGAAGGTGAGCTGGTCGTAGCGGATGGCGTCGCTGTGGCGGGCCGGGTCCTTGTCATACACACCGTCCACCTTGGTGGCCTTGAGCACCACGTCGGCGTTGATTTCAGCAGCCCGCAAGGCGGCGGTGGTGTCGGTGGTGAAGAAAGGGTTGCCGCAGCCGGCGCCGAACACCACCACCCGCCCCTTCTCGAGGTGACGAATGGCCCGGCGACGGATGTAGGGCTCGGCGATCTCCTGCATGGCGATGGCGGTCTGAACCCGGGTGGGCACCCCCACACGCTCCAGCGCGTCCTGGAGCGTGATGGCGTTCATCACGGTGGCCAGCATGCCCACATAGTCGGCGGTGGCACGGTCCATGCCGGCGGAGGACCCCTTGAGACCGCGGAAGATATTGCCTCCGCCCACCACGATGGCCAGTTCCTTGCCGTTGTTGACCACCTCCGACACATCCGCCGCGATGGCCTGGACGATGGCGGGATCGATGCCATAGCCCTGCTCCCCCATCAGCGCCTCACCGCTGAGTTTGAGCAGAACACGCTGGTAAGCCATCGGAATTCCGCGCACGGCGAACACAGTCGGCGGCACAGTAGCAAGCGCGCCTGCAAACGCAGAAGTGTCGACGGCGAGGGTCAGAACTCGATGCCGGCCTGGGCTTTCACCCCCTGCTCACGGAAGGGATGGCGCACCA
Source organism: Synechococcus sp. UW140 (assembly GCA_943369245.1). Lineage (GTDB taxonomy): Bacteria > Cyanobacteriota > Cyanobacteriia > PCC-6307 > Cyanobiaceae > Regnicoccus_A. Next base: position 83,030 of record CALRMN020000004.1, read on the forward strand.
GCTTCATCTCGGTCACGAGATCGGCACGGTCGATGAGGTCCTGGGGAGCTCCCCGCCCCGTGAGGGCCACGTGGCTGAGCTCCGGGCGGCGATCGAGACCCTCCAGCACCTGATCCAGCTCGAGATAGCCCAGCTTGAGGGCCACATTGACCTCATCGAGCACCACCAGCTTGCGGGCGGGATCCGCGAGATACGCCAGTGAACGCTGCCAGGCCTCCTGCACCAGCTGCCGGTCCCGCTCCCGGTCCTGGGTCTCCCAGGTGAAGCCCTCCCCGAGGGCATGCCAGGCCAGATCGTCACCGAAGAGCTGCAGGGCCCGGGCCTCACCCGGCTGCCAGCCGCCCTTGATGAACTGCACCACCGCCACCCCCTCGCCATGGCCCAGGGTGCGCAGCACCAGTCCGAGGGCGGCCGTGGTCTTGCCCTTGCCATCTCCGGTGAACACCAGCACCAGCCCTTTTTCGAGGCTGCGTTCCCCCACCCGCTGCTGCTGCACCTCCCGCCGCCGCTGCATGCGGCGGCGATAGGCCTCGGCATCGCGCTCAGGGGCGAGATCCCCACCAGGCCCCAGTTCAGCCGCCACCTGATCGAGCGGGTCGGCCGCGGGAGAGTCGGACATGGACGCTGATCTCGGCAACCGCCGGGCACTCTGGCGCGCTGGCTCCCTCAGGGGGTCAACCGCTGGCGGGCCAGGGCCGCATCGACGGCCTGCTGCTGATCCCGGCGGGTGATCCAGTGGTGGTAGGTGCGGGTGTGGATCGCCACCGAGTGGCCCATCATCCGCGCTGCCACCGTGTCGGGCAGGCCGATGTGGATGGTGCGCACGGCCCAGGCGTGGCGCAGGTCGTAGGGGGTGCAGGGCAACTCGTAACGGCGGAACTGCTCGGATACCCGGCGGCCCACCTGCTGCAGGGTGGTGCGCCGGAGGTCGGTGCAGACAGCGGGGAGCCGGTCGCCGCCCTCGCCCAGCGGGGCCAGCTCGAAGCGGTCCACCCATTCGGGCTGGAAGGGCCAGACCTGGTGCTCCCCGGTCTTGGTGGTGGGCAGCACCCGGATCACCCGGTCACCTCCCCTGGCCAGAGCGGAGAGATCCGTGAAGAACACCTCATGGTTGCGCAGGCCGTAGGTGGCCATCAGGCCATACACCAGGCGCCAGCGGGGGTTGGGAATCCGTTCCACCCATTCCAGAAGCTGGTCATCGCTGGGCAGCCGCCGGTACTGGGCCTGATGCAGGCCATAGCCGGCGGCCCGCTCACGCCAGTCGCCGGGAAGGGGCAGCTCCAGCTGCCGGGCCAGGGCCGCCAGGGCGGTGCCGCACTGCTGACGGCTGCGGCTGGCCGGGGGATAGGCCTCCAGCACCTGCACCAGCTGCTCGCTGTCCAGGGGCTCCCCCTGCTCCAGCCGGGCGCGCAGGCGGCGCAGGTACGGCTGGTAGGCAGCGCTCCAGGTGGTGCGGCTGCCGGCAGGATTGCGACGCCGGCGCGGATCGCTGAAAAAGGCCTTCTCGAAGTCCTCGAGCCTCTCCAGCTCCGAAGCCGCTGCCGTGGGCCGGCCCCAGTCGCCCCAGTCGAAACGTTGCTGGCGCAGGGCCTGGCTCACCCGTTTCAGTTCCCGCCGGGCCTGGTTGAGACCACTCGGGCTGGCCTCCAGGCCCAGGCTCAGGCGCTGCACCCGCTGGGGGCCTCCCCGTGGGCAGGGCAGGGGACCGCGCAGGGCCAGTCGCCCTCCCCGCCGCTCCAGCCGCAGGGCCAGGCCGCTGGCCGCCAGACGGGCATTCTCCTGGCTCAGCGCAGCATCGATCGCGGCAAGGGAAGCGGTCAGGGAAGTGGTCCGGGAAGTGGTCCGATCCGTGGGAGCCGGTGGCCGCCACCAGACGGTGGTTCGGCCTCAAGGCGGCGGTGGGCGCGCCGACGATATCGATCAGTGCCGGCTACCGCCAGCGGGCACCAGCAGGGTTACGCTCTGAGCCATTCGGTGGACCAATTCAGGTATGGCCAGGGTCGGCGTCTTGCTGCTGAACCTCGGCGGGCCTGAGCGCATCGAAGATGTCGGCCCTTTTCTCTACAACCTGTTCGCGGATCCGGAGATCATCCGGCTTCCCACACCTCTGCTGCAGAAGCCCCTGGCCTGGCTGATCAGCACCCTGCGCAGCAGCAAGTCCAAGGAGGCGTATCGCGCCATCGGCGGCGGCTCCCCCCTGCGGCGCATCACCGAGCAGCAGGCCCGCGAGCTCCAGAGTGAATTGCGCCAGCGGGGAGTCCAGGCCACCACCTACGTCGCGATGCGCTACTGGCATCCGTTCACGGAATCGGCCGTGGGCGACATCAAGGCGGATTCGGTGGATGAAGTGGTGGTGCTTCCGCTCTACCCTCACTTCTCCATCAGCACCAGCGGCTCGAGCTTCCGCGAACTGCAGCGCCTGCGCCAGGCCGATCCCGCCTTCAGCAAGTTGCCGATTCGCTGCATCCGCAGCTGGTACGACCATCCCGGCTACGTGCTGGCGATGGCCGAGCTCATCGCCGCAGGCGTGAGCAGCTGCAACAATCCAGCCTCCGCCCATGTGTTCTTCAGCGCCCACGGCGTGCCCAGGAGCTACGTGGAGGAAGCCGGTGATCCCTATCAGCAGGAGATCGAAGCCTGCTCCAGGCTGGTGATGGCCAAGCTGGAGCAGCTGCTCGGCCATGACAATCCCTACACCCTGGCCTATCAGAGCCGGGTGGGTCCGGTGGAATGGCTCAAGCCCTACACCGACGAAGCCCTGGTGCGGCTTGGTGAGGAGGGGGTCAAGGAGTTGGTGGTGGTGCCGATCAGCTTCGTGAGCGAGCACATCGAGACCCTCGAGGAAATCGACATCGAATACCGGGAGATCGCCACGAACGCCGGGATCACCAACTTCGTTCGCGTGCCCGCTCTCGACACCTACCCGACCTTCATCAAGGGTCTGGCTGATCTGGTGCAACTGGCCCAGGCCGGCCCAGAAGTGAACCTGGATCAGGCCGCCTCCCTCCCCACCCAGGTGAAGCTCTACCCCCAGGACAAGTGGGCCTGGGGATGGAACAACAGCTCCGAAGTCTGGAATGGACGCTTGGCCATGCTCGGCTTTTCGGCTTTTCTGCTGGAGCTGTTGAGTGGTCGGGGTCCGCTTCATGCCATCGGCCTCCTCTAGGCCTCGCGGACTCCTGGCCGGCCTGGTGAGTCTGCAGATCGGTCTGGCATTGGACCTGGGTCTGGCTCCCCAGCCGGCCCGATCGGATCTCCGCTGGGCCCGGGGGGTGTTCCCGATCGTCCACTTCGCTGGCTACACCAGTCATTTCGGGCGCCGCACCGGTCCTGGCGGTGGCCGGGAGATGCATTCCGGCCTCGATATCGCCGCGCCGCTCGGTTCGCCGATCCGCAACTGGTGGGCCGGCACCGTGGCCGACGTCTTCCATGACGGCGGCTGCGGCGTCGGGGTGGTGATCCGTTCTGGCGAGTACGAGCACATGTACTGCCACCTGGCCGGAGCGGCCCGCGGCGGCACCTACGCCAGTGGCCCGGTGGTGCTGCGCCGCGGCCAGCAGGTGAGGGCTGGCCAGCTGATCGCTCATGTGGGCCTGAGCGGTCGCACCACGGGCCCCCACCTGCACTGGGGAATCCGCTATCGGGGCACCTGGCTCGATCCAGGGCTGATTCTCCGGGCCATGGTGCGTGGCCGGCGGTTGCAGCCACAGTCCCCGCAACAGTTCTCCCAAGGTCGGAAGTGAGCTCCTACGCTGATGGTCTTCGTTACGTGTGTTGCCCGCCACCGTGACCGTGACCACCTTGACCTCGTCAACGACTTCGACAACCGTCAGCCCCGCAGCCCACTCGGCAGGGCCCGTTCCAGGCGATGACGCCAGGGTTCCCGCTGAGGCTGTTGCCCCCGCCGTTCCTGGACGGCTGAGCGGTGCTGACGCCCTGATGGATGCTCTCCATCGTCACGGCGTCACCGATGTGTTCGGCTACCCCGGCGGAGCGATCCTGCCCATCTACGACGCCTTGCACAAGGCCGAGAGCCGGGGCTGGCTGAAGCATGTGCTGGTCCGGCACGAACAGGGGGGGACCCACGCAGCCGACGCCTATGCCAGGGCCACCGGACGGGTCGGTGTCTGCTTCGGCACCTCGGGACCCGGCGCCACGAACCTGGTCACCGGCATCGCCACGGCCCAGATGGACTCCGTGCCGATGGTGGTGATCACAGGTCAGGTACCCCGCGCCGCCATCGGCACCGACGCCTTCCAGGAGACCGACATCTTCGGCATCACCCTGCCGATCGTGAAGCACTCCTGGGTGGTGCGGGACCCTGCTGACATCGGCCGGATCGTGGCCGAGGCCTTCCTGATCGCCTCCACGGGCCGCCCTGGTCCGGTCCTGATCGATGTCCCCAAGGATGTGGGGCTCGAGGAGTTCGACTACACCCCCGTGGAACCGGGTACGGCCATTCCCGCGGGCTATCAGGTTCCCGGTGGCCCCGCCCCTGAGCGGATCGCCCAGGCGATCGAGCTGATCCGCCAGGCACGCCGTCCACTGCTGTACGTGGGTGGCGGCGCCATCAGCTCCGGCGCCCACACCTCCCTGATCGCCCTGGCCGAACGCTTCCAGCTGCCTGTCACCACCACCCTGATGGGCAAGGGTGCCTTCGATGAGCGCCATCCGCTGGCCGTGGGCATGCTGGGGATGCACGGCACGGCCTATGCGAACTTCGCTGTCACCGAGTGCGATCTGCTGATCGCCGCCGGTGCCCGCTTCGACGACCGGGTCACAGGGCGGCTTGACAGCTTCGCCCCCCGCGCCCAGGTGATCCACATCGACATCGATGCGGCTGAGGTGGGCAAGAACCGTCTGCCGGAGGTGCCGATCGTCTCTGATGTGCGCCTGGCCCTGGAGGCCCTGCTGGAGGCCGCGGTCGGCGAGAGTTCCAACGGCCGCACCGGTCCCTGGCTGGAGCGCATCAGCCGCTGGAAGCGCCATTACCCGCTGGTGATCCCCTCCCCTGAAGGGGCCATCGCCCCCCAGGAGGTGGTGCTGGCCCTGCGCGACCTGGCCCCCGACGCCTTCGTCACCACGGATGTGGGTCAACACCAGATGTGGGCCGCCCAGTACCTGAACAACCCCCCGCGTCACTGGATCAGCAGCAGCGGCCTGGGCACCATGGGTTTCGGACTGCCAGCGGCCATGGGCGTGCAGGTGGCCTTCCCTGACGACCAGGTGATCTGCGTGGCCGGCGACGCCAGCATCCTGATGAACATCCAGGAACTGGGCACCCTCTCCCAGTACGACCTGCCTGTGAAAGTGGTCATCCTCAACAACGGTTGGCAGGGGATGGTGAGGCAGTGGCAGGAGAGTTTCTACGGTGAGCGCTACTCCGCTTCGGAGATGACCCGCGGCATGCCTGATTTCCCACGGCTGGCCGAAGCCTTCGGCGTGAAGGGGGTGGGGATCAGCGAGCGGTCCAGCTTCCGCGATCAGCTGGCCGAGGCCCTGGCCCATCCAGGCCCCGCTCTGATCGACGTGCGTGTGCGCCGCAACGAGAACTGCTATCCGATGGTGCCACCCGGCGCCAGCAACGCTCAGATGGTGGGTCTTCCCAGCCATCCGGAGCTGGCGATCGACACCACCCGCCAATGCGGCTCCTGCGGCTTCAGCACCGAGAGCGCCCACCTCTTCTGTCCCAGCTGTGGCGCCAAGCTCTGAGCCTCCTTCCTCTGCTTCTGTCCCTGATCCTGGCGGTGGGCCTTCTGCTTGATCCCTTCGCCACCCGGCCCGCTGCCGCCGCGGAGGTCCTTCAGGTACGCACGGGTGTGCTGCTCCAGGTGGGCGATCAGAACCGCAGTTACCCGGTCCAGCTGGGCTGCATCAGCGTGAGCCCCGAGCATTCAAGAGCCGCGCAAGACTGGCTGCGCCAGCAACTGCCCCGTCGCACGCGGGTGAATCTGCGTCCGCTGGGTTCCGCTGATGGGGTTTTGCTCGCCCGTGTCCAGGTGCTGCGGGGTGGTGATGACCTGGGCTCAGGCCTCATCAGCGCTGGCCTGGCCGAGCCCTTGCCGTCACTGATCCGCCCCCAGGGCTGTCCGTCCGGCGAGGGCGACCCCGAGGAACCATGAGCGTGAACCGCACCGCCAAGGGAATCGTGCTGGTGCCGACCCTGTTGCTTGGCGGTGCCTTCCTCAGCGCGGCAGTCTGGAACGGTGACGGCCCGCAAGCCAATCGCCCCCTGGCGCTGGGCATCGCTGCGGTGCTCCTGGCTGGAGGGCTGCTCACCCAGCTGCTGCCGGAGGGGAAACCGGAGGCCGAACCAGAGGACAGCGCGCGGTAGACCAGACGTTCAGAGCCGCCGCCACTCCGGATCGGGTTCAGCGGCGTGGTGCCACCGGTGGTGGAGAACCGGCAGAGCCGGGCCCCTTGGTTCTGGACTGCTGCTCCACCAACCTGAAGTACTCCGGTGTTGGGTAGAAGGCATAGGTGTCCTTGGCCTGTTTCACGATCTGGTCCATCACGGCGCTGAGATCAGCGGCCATGACGGTGAGTTTGTTGCGATCGGGGATGCTGGCCATTGCCTTCTGCAACGAGGCGTAGTCAAAGAAAAAGAGACCGCGCTCCCCCTGGGGCGTCTTGACGGTGATCAGCGGCTTGGTGAAAAACACCGGCACGGTGAGACCCTCCTGGATCGCCTTCTGATCGAGGCCCTGCTTGCCCAGCAGGCTGCGGGCCTGGCTCAGATCAGAAGGTGTCGGAATCACCGGTGAGAGCAGCTTGCGGTCTTTCAAGGTCTTGTTGAGCGCCTGCACCCGCTCCAGGGCCACATTCATGGGCATGGGCAGCACCGCGGCCTTGATCGTGGGGTTGGCCTTGAGAAAGGCGGCCAATTCCTGCTCGGCCTTGCCCCGGTCGAGGTAGAGAGGGAGCACCAGGGCCTTCTCCCGTTGCAGGGGCAAGGGGATTCCCTTGGCATCGGTCAGCACGAAGACCGGGATCACAGCCAGCTTCTTCATGGCCTCCTGCTCAGGAATCGCCAGTGCTGACAGAGGCTGAAGCAGACCCACCAGCCCGGCGCAGCCGGCCAAAAAGACAATCAGGCGGCGGCGGCGGCGTGAACACCCCGCAGAGGAGGCTGGCCGTGAAGCCGGCAGTTGAGCGATGGGGCCCGGCATGCGTCCCTCAAGGAGAAGATCAAACCTAGGAACGGAGCTGCACGTAATCTCGCTGGGCTGGACGGTACAGGCCATGACCACTGGCGGATTGGGAAGCGGACCACCTCCCGCCCCGGAGCATGGATTGCGGCTTCCCCTCTGGAGTGTCGGTGTCGGGCTGGCGGCGGTGCTCCTGGGGGTCCAGAGTCTGGCGGCCAGTACCCCCTTCCCCCAGGAGGTGCTGATGCTGCTGCCCAGTGAGGGGTTGCTGGCGGGGGTGGGAGATGGCCTGCGCCGCGGCTACGGACTAGCCATGGAGGAAACCAGGGCCTGCGGCCAGCGCCCCCCCGGCCATGGTCTGGGCTGGCTTCCCCAGGAACAGGATCCTGAGGCTCTGTTGCTCGGCGTTCCGATGCCGGAGCTGTTGATCGCCCCTCCTGCGGTCAATCTGCTGCCATTCGGACGGATCGCCCAGAGCCGGGGGGTGAACGTGCTGCTGCCGTTGCAGCGGGGCTACTCCCTGCGGCGCCTGCCCAGCCAGGTGGGAGCCGACAGGATCTGGCCGGTGCTGCCGTCGCGGAGCCTGGAGGCCGATCGGCTGGCGAAGGGCCTGCTGGAGGACAACAAGGGCAAGGTGATGGTCATCCATGACGGCGGAGCGGAGCAGGCGGCCCTGGCCGATCGCTTCGTGGAGACGATCGAAGGCAACGGCGGCTGGACCGTGGGTCCCACCAACGATCCCCAGGCGATCGTGGAACCCGATGCCAAGCTGATCGCACAGCTGCGCGATGACGTGGGCTGGTACACCCCCTCCTCCCTGGTGGTGATGACGACCCCCGGCAGCCCCCTGGCCCGGGCGGTGGCCGAACTCGACCTTCCCGAGAACCTCACGCTGGTCTGGCCCTTTCCCGTGCGGGAGCCGTTGCCCCTGGCGCAGCTGGGGGTCGACTCCCTCAGCCGCGGACCGGGGTGGGACCGTTTCGAGCTGGCCTTCAAGCAACGCCATGGCTATGCACCGGGGCTGGTGGAGGCCGCCGGCTTCGACACGGGCCAGCTGGTGGCGGTCTCTTCTCTCGCCGGACAGACTTCGAGAACCTGGTCGCTCGACTGGCTCGATCCCAAGGCCAAACCCCTCGATCTCTGCGATGCCCTCAAGGCCCGGCGGGCCGGCAAACCGGTTGCTCTGCGCGGGGCCGCCAGCCGCCTCGACCTCGCGCCCGGCACGCCTCCGGCCGGTGAACTGCGGCTGACGCCGCTGAAGGCAGACCCGGCCGCCATCCGTTCCTAGCCTGGGTCTCTGCCCGAGTCGATCGCCATGGGCCCCAGATCAACCCTCCCCACCATCACCAGGAGTGACGCACCCCTGTTGCGGCTCTTCGAAGAGGTGGGCATCGGCGCGATTGCCGAGGTGGGCGGCAAGAACGCTTCTCTGGGGGAAATGATCCGGGAGCTGACCAGCCAGGGGGTGCGGGTGCCCGGCGGTTTCGCCACCACAGCCGCCGCCTACCGCCTGTTCCTTACAAACAACGGGCTGGAGACCCCCCTGAGAGCCATCCTGAGCCATCTGGACAGCGGCGATCTCTCGGCCCTTCAGCAGGCCGGTCAGAGGGCAAGGGAACTCATCCTTGGGGCGTCCCTGCCGTCGGAACTCGCCGATGCCGTGGCGGCGGCCTATGCGGAGCTGGGAGCCGGTCCGGTGGCGGTTCGCTCCAGTGCCACGGCGGAGGATCTCCCTGATGCCAGCTTCGCCGGCCAGCAGGAGACCTTCCTGAACGTGCGCGGAGAACACGATCTGCTGGCCGCCTGCCTGCGCTGCTACAGCTCCCTGTTCACCGATCGGGCCATCTCCTACCGCCAGATCAACGGCTTCGATCACCTGGAGGTGGCCCTCTCCATCGGTGTCCAGCGGATGGTGCGCTCCGACCTGGGCGCTGCCGGGGTGATGTTCACCATCGATACCGAAACCGGCTTCCGCAACGCCGTGTTGCTCAATGCGGCCTACGGCCTGGGCGAAAACGTGGTTCAGGGCGCAGTGAATCCGGATGAAATCCTGCTGTTCAAGCCCACCCTGCGGGAGGGCTATGCCGCGATCGTGAGCAAGCGCCTGGGCAGCAAGGCGATCCGGATGGTGTACGACGAGGGCGGCACGGTGCGCAACGAACCCGTGCCGCTACCGGAGCGCGGCCGTTATGCCATCAGCGATGAAGAGGCCCTGACCCTGGGCCGCTGGGCCTGTCTGATCGAAGATCACTACAGCGCCCGTCATGGCAAGGCCACACCCATGGACATTGAGTGGGCCCGCGACGGCGAGACCGGCGAGCTGTTCATTCTTCAGGCCCGTCCTGAAACGGTCGAATCCAGACGATCGGACTCAGTGCTCTGCCGCTGGTCCCTCAAGCCCCATGACGCGGAGCTGATCACCCACGGACGCGCCATCGGCGCCTCGATCAGCAGTGGCCGCGCCCGGGTGATCCTCAATCCCAGTGGCATCGACCGCTTCGAAGTGGGCGATCTGCTGGTGACCGAGCGCACCGATCCCGACTGGGAACCGATTCTCAAGAAGGCCCGGGGGGTGATCACCAACCAGGGGGGACGCACCTGCCATGCGGCGATCATCGCCCGGGAGATGGGCATCACCGCCGTGGTGGGCTGTGGCGACGCCACCGAACGCATCCAGGACGGTGAAGCGATCACGATCAGCTGCGCCGAAGGTGAAGACGGCATGGTCTACCGGGGACTGTTGCGTTACGAGAAGGAGGAGCAGAAGCTGGAGCAACTGCCACCCACGCGCACCCGCATCCTGATGAACGTGGGTAACCCGGAGAAAGCCTTCCGCTTCGCCGCCATCCCCTGTGATGGCGTCGGTCTGGCCCGGTTGGAGTTCATCATCGCCAACCACATCCGGGTGCACCCGATGGCCCTGCTTCAACCCGAGCGGGTGAGCGATCCGGCCGAGCGCGAGGCCATCGCCAGCCTCACCGCCGGCTACGACGACCCCACCGAGTACTACGTGGACCGGCTCGCCCAGGGGATGGCGCGGATCGCGGCGGCCTTCCATCCCAGACCGGTGGTGTTGCGCTTCTCCGACTTCAAGAGCAATGAGTACGCCCGGCTGCTCGGTGGACGGGACTTCGAGCCCAGCGAAGCCAATCCCATGATCGGCTGGAGGGGAGCGGCCCGCTACACCTCACCGGAATTCCGGCCGGCCTTTGGCCTGGAATGCCGCGCCCTGCTGAGGGTTCGCCACCAGATGGGCCTGCGCAACACCATTCCGATGGTGCCCTTCTGCCGCACCCCGGAGGAGGGGGAGCGGGTGCTCGAGGAGATGGCCAGCCACGGCCTGGTGCGTGGAGAGGACGATCTCAAGGTGTACGTGATGTGCGAGCTGCCCAGCAACGTGATCGGCGCTGAAGCCTTTTCACGGATTTTCGATGGGTTTTCGATCGGGACCAACGATCTCACCCAGCTCACCCTCGGCATCGACCGTGATTCCTCCCTGGTGGCCAACCTGTTCGATGAGCGTCATCCGATCGTTCAGGAGATGATCCGCCTCGCCATCCACACCGCCCACCGCTGCGGTCGTCCGATCGGCCTCTGTGGCCAGGCCCCCAGCGACTACCCCGAATTCGCCCGCTTTCTGGTGAACGAAGGCATCGACTCGATCAGCCTCAACCCCGATGCGGTGATCACCACCCGCCTGGCGATCGCGGCGATCGAGGCCGAACAGGCGGCAGCAGGCTGAAACAGCAGCAGGTTCGAGTCGGCCGGGAGGCGGGGCCGATGGCGTCACCTGCTGTCGCGCTGCTCCATGTCAGGCCCGGCCACCAGCCCGTGGGAGGAGAACCCCCAGGATCCACCGTTTCACGCCCTCGAAGCCGCTGCGCTGGTGATCTGGAGCGTGACGTTGATCAATGGGGTCATCGGCTTCGTGCAGGACGATCGGGCCGAGTCCTGGATCCCAGCCCCCGCACCGCCATGGTGCGGGGGCTGGGACCAGCTCACTCAGGCGACGGTGCTGCCGCCGCTGGCCAGGGAAATGGACCTGAATCCGCGTCCGCTGTTGATTCTGCTGGTGCTCACGGCCAACAGCGCCGGCTGGCTGACCGAGATCGGTGATCCCGCCACCTATGGCCGCCAGCCCTAGGTGTTCGGCGCTTCAGCCAATCTCGTGGCCGCCGCCATCGCCAGCCAGGAGGGTTGCCCGATCTCCTTTCGCGATTGGCTGAACTTCGGTGTTCCCACGGTGCTGCTTCAGTACGCAGCCTCGGCCCTGGGGCTGCACCAGTGGAAACCACCGGCCGGCTGACTTGGGCGCCAAGAAAAGGGCTGGAGCCGATCACCCACGCTTAACGGGGTCATAGGCAACGCAACTTCATTGGCACCCCGCAGCGGACGGGGAGCCCCTATGGTTCTCCGAATCTCCCCACACACCGCACAACGCGATGACCGTCCCCTTCTTCGAGACGGCCTGGCTGATACCTCTTTACCCGTTGCTCGGCGGTTTGTTCTCCTTCCTCTGGTCCCCTGGCCTGATCAGCCAGAGTGGTCCCAGGCCGGCCGGGTATCTCAACCTAGTCATGAATCTCCTGGCCTTCGGTCATGGCCTGCTGGCCTGGATCGGCTGTTCCGGCCGCTCCCTCAGCTTCTCCTGGACCTGGCTGTCCACCGCTGGGTTGACCATCAATTTCGACGCCACGATCGATCGCAGCGTCTTGATTGCGATGACGATGATCTGCGGTGTTCATCTCCTTGCTCAGGTCTATGCGATCGGATACCTGGAGATGGATTGGGGCTGGCCACGCTTCTTCGGATCACTGAATCTCTTCGAAGCAGGACTCTGCGCCCTGGTGCTCACCGATTCGCTGTTTTTTTCCTATGTGGTCCTGGAGCTGCTCACACTGGGCACCTATCTGATCGTCGGCACGTGGTACAACCAGTCGCTCGTGGTCAAGGGCGCGCGGGATGCCTTCCTCACCAAACGGGTTGGTGACCTGGTGCTGCTCGCGGGCGTGATCGCCCTGCTGCCGATGGCGGGCAGCTGGAACTTCAACGACCTGGCCGTCTGGGCCGCTCAGGCCGAGCCGTCCCCGGCCCTGACCCTGATCCTGCTGGCCCTGGTGGCCGGACCGATGGGCAAATGCGCCCAGATTCCCCTTCACCTCTGGCTGGATGAGGCCATGGAGGGGCCCCTGCCCTCGACGATCCTGCGCAGTTCGGTGGTGGTGGCCGGAGGCGCCTGGGTCCTGCTTCGTCTTCAACCCCTGCTGGCCATCAGCCCCACGGCCCAGGCCTTTCTGGTGGTGGTCGGCGGCACCACGGCGCTTGTGGGTGCCCTGATCGCGCTGGCCCAGATCGACATCAAACGGGCCCTGTCATTTCTGGTGAGCAGCTGGTTCGGCCTTCTGTTCATGGCCGTTGGTTGCGGTGCCGTGGACGCGGCCTGGCACATGCTTCTGATCTATCCCCTGCCGATGGCTCTGATGCTCATGGCCGTGGGCACGGTGATCACCAGCAACGTCACTCAGGACCTCACTCAGCTTGGGGGCCTGTGGTCGAGGCGGCCTCTCACAGGGCTGGCTTTTCTTGCCGGTGCGGCCGGCCTCGTGGCTCTGCCTCCTCTCGCCGGCTTCGGAGCCTTGAACGAACTGGCCGTTTCCCTCCTCGGTGGCCCCGCCCCGGCTGCGCTGCTGGGGGTGCTACTGCTCACCAATGCCCTGATCAGCGCCGGATTGGTGCGCATCTTCCGGCGGATCTGGGGCGGAACCCCCTCGGTGTTCACGGCCCGCTCGGCGGAGGTGCTCTGGCTGATGGTGCTGCCCACCATGGTGGGGGCCGGCCTTGTCCTCCACTTGCCCGTGCTGCTGGCCCCCACCCCGTTCGGTGGGTTCAACTGGAGTCCTCTGGCCCTGCCTCTGCTGGCCTCCACCCTTCTGGGGGGAGCGCTCACCTGGCAGCAGCTCCCCCACCCTCTTGATGGCCTGCAGCACTGGCTGGCGGCTGATCTGCACACCGAAACCTTTTACCGCCGCAGCGTTGTGGGCCTGGTGGTGGTGCTGGCCGCCGCCAGCAGCTGGATGGATCGCCGCCTGGTGGATGGCTTCAGCGACCGCAGCGGAGATCTGACCATGGAGGGTGCCCGCAGGCTCAGCCTGAGCACTTCAGGCCGGGTTCAGGGCTATGCCCTCACCGTGCTCATCGGCGTGCTGCTGATGGGGGCCTGGATCCTGGTGCGCCAGCCGGCGCTGACGCCAAGCCTGCTTCGTTTCTGACGCCCGTCTTCCCAGCTGCCGACTCCGATGTTGCTTCTGCTCCTCTTGCTTCCGCTGGCGGCCTCGCTGGTGATGATCATCGCTCCACCTGGGCCCTGGCCCCGGAGACTGGCCCTGGTGATCCCCGGGCTGCAGCTGCTGCTGACCGTCCGGCTGGTGCTGCAGCCCGCCAGTGACCTGAGGCTCGAGTGGCTGCCCCAGATCGGCCTCGACTTTCACCTTGGTCAGGACGGCCTCTCGCTCCCCCTGATCGGTCTCACCGCCCTCCTCACCCTGATGGCCGTTGCCGCCACCAGCCCTGAGGTCCAGCGCCAGCGGCTGTTCTTCGGCCTGGTGCTGGCCACCAACCTGGGTCTTCAGGGGGGCCTGCTGGCCCGTAACGGCCTGCTGTTCGTGATCGCCTTCGAACTGATCCTGATTCCCACCACCCTTCTGATCGCCATCTGGGGCCAGGAACGCAGCCGTGAGGCCGCCATTCGCTACCTGTTGTATGGGGCCGTCTCAGGTGTGTCCCTTCTGGCCGGGGTGCTTGCTCTCGGCCTGCTCAATGCGAACGGCTTCAGCCTCGCTTACGACGACATGGCGACAGCAGTGCTGCCCCAGGGCTCCAGGCCCTGGATTCTCGGGCTGCTGATCCTGGCCTTTGGCCTCAAATTACCGGCGGTGCCCCTGCATGGCTGGCAGCCTCTGGCGTACAGCGAATCCTCATCCCCGGTGGCGATGCTCCTCGCCGGTGCCGTCTCCAAGCTCGGTGCCTACGGCCTGCTGCGTTTCGGAGTCGGCTTCATGGGTGAAACCTGGGAAGCCTGGGCGCCCCTGATCGCCGTGGCGGGTACCGCGGGTGCGGTCTATGGCGCCTTGAATGCCATCGCCCAGACCGACATGCGCCGGCTGGTGGCCTACAGCTCCCTCGGTCACATGGGACTGCTGCTGCTGGCCATGGCAGCTGCCACCCCCCTGAGCCTTCAGGGGGCCGTTGCCCAGGTGCTGGCCCACGGGCTGATCTCCGCTCTCCTGTTCTGCCTGGTCGGAATGATCGAAGCCAAGACGGGCACCACCGAGATCGCCGAGCTCTCAGGTCTGCTCAACCCACTGCGTGGTCTGCCCTTCACCCTGGGGATGTTCTTGCTGGCCCTGATGGCCGCCGCAGGTCTGCCCGGCATGGTGGGCTTCGTGGCAGAACTGGTGGTGTTCCAGGGCAGCTGGAGCGTGTTCCCTCTGCCCACCCTCGGTTGCCTGTTCGCCTCCGGACTCACCGCGGTCTACGCAGTTCGCTTGTTCAACCGGGTGGGCTTCGGCAAGCTGGACAACGCCAAGGCCTTCTATCCCTCCACCACCTGGCCCGAGCGCCTGCCGGCCCTGGCCCTCTCTCTTCTCGTGCTGGTGGGTGGCCTCTGGCCGCCGCTCACTCTCGGCTGGAGTGAATCCGTCACCACCCCCCTGGCTCAGCACCGACCCCTGATCGCTTCCCGCCCGGCCACTTCAATCCTTCAGGAGCTCCACTCATGACGGTGCTGACCCCCAGGCCCACGGTCCTCCCCCCGTCCACCCACCCCTTCGCCGAAGTGGTGCAGAGGCTTGAAGCGGGTGGCTCGATGCTGCCGGACACCCCTGAGAATCTCACCCAGATCATCGGCATTTACAAGGCCTACGCCGTGCCGATGGACTTCTACTGGCGTGATCTCCTGTACATCGCCGAGCGGGTTTTTCTCAACCCCCTGCCAGCCTTCAAGTATTTCCCCAGCCAGGAGTATCTCGATCTTCCCAATTCCTATGCCGGAGAAGAAGCCGACCTGCGCATCTGGCGTGGGGAGGCCGGAGCCCACCCCGAGCTGCTGGCCTTCATGGAGACGGGCGAGACGCGGCGGATGCCCAAGCTGCTCCACCACCTCTGGCACGACCGCATCAACATGGAGTTCGCGGAGGCCTGCATGGATGCCATGTTCTGGCACCAGGGCATGGGCGGGCGCTTCTACGACTACCTGGAGAGCGACACCTACAAAGCCAATGCCGATCGGGCGATCAAGGCCTATTTCAAGGGCAACCCCCTGATGCTGGGACTGCACAGGCTGTTTCCGGAGATGTTTCTGGAGCAGGTGCGCAAGCTCAGTTACTACGCCAACCTCGGCCTGTTCTGGGAGGTGATGGCACCGGTCTTCTTCGAGATGAGTGACATCTATGACGAAGGGGGCTTCGCCGGAGTTCCCGATGCCATGAACTTCCTGGTGAACGGCATCTTCGCTGTGGCCGGCCGTCCCATCTATCACCACGTATACATCAACGGAGAGTGCCTCGAGATCATTCCCAAATCAGAAGGATTCACCTGGCTTTACGAAGCAGCCCTGCCCTATGTGGAGGCCGTCTTCTACCGCACGGCTCCATTTCGTGGCACTAAGTCTTACAATGCCCAGGCGGGTCAGGTCCCAGCCAATCAGGCGGAATTCCATTACGGCATTCTCTACGCTGATGTGTTCCCGGTTGGTTCGGCCGGCATTCCCCCCACCCTGCTGATGCAGGACATGGTGCATTTCCTCCCCGACTATCTCAAGGAGATCTACCTCAAGCACCGCCGCGGCGAGGAAGATCAGCTGATTCAGCTGGGCATCACCTTCCAGCGCTCGATGTACAACGTGACCTCGGCGGTGATCCAGGCCCTCAGGGCCGCACTGTTCTATCCCCTGGATGATCCCGATCCGGAGCATCTCCTGGCCAACCGCCGCTTCTTCGAAAGCCAGATGGATCGCTTCCTCAGGCCCGAAGCACGCCTGCGTGACGTGCAGCGCCAGGACTACCGCTGAGCTGATCCACCGTTCTTCTGCCCACCATCCCCGTGCCCGACATTCTCGACACCGCCCGTGCGGCCGGCTGTTTTCAGACCTTGCTGGCGGCCGTTGAGGCCGGAGGGTTGCAACAGGCCCTCGCCAGCCCGGGGCCTTTCACCGTGTTTGCCCCGGTGGACGATGCGTTCGCGGCCCTGCCGCCCGGCACCGTTCAGACCCTGGTCCAGAACCCCCCGCAACTGGCACGGATCCTCAAATATCATGTGCTCTCCGGCCAGTACACCCGGGAGCAACTCCTCAGTCAGCCGGAGTGGACCACCCTGGAGGGGGCACCCCTGCCGATTCGCCGCGCTGATCCGTTCGAAGTGAAAAATGCCAGCGTCAATGCGGCAGATGTGGTCTGCGATAACGGCATCGTGCATGTCATCAACCGGGTGATGCTGCCGGGCTGACTCACGATTTCAGAGCGGAGCCGCTCCCTGCAGCAGCCAGAGCCCGTGAAGGCCTTCCCAGATCAGATAGGCACTGATCAGCAGGGCCAGCACCCCGACCAGCCACTCGCCATGGTGCTCCATCCAGGCTTCCAGGCGGCTGAGGGGGACCCTGATCCGGCCGCCCGTGGCAATCCAGGCCAGGGGAGGGAGCAGCAACAATGAACTCGCCACCGCCACGAAAACCCCTGTGAGCTCGAGATCTGTACTCGTTCCGGGCTGGTTGATCAACAGCAAGCCAGCTTCCTTGAGGTAGAAGACCAGATTCTCCGGTGTGAGCAGTGCGCTGGCCGCACCGATCAGCACCAGCATCGGTGTGCTGAAGTCGGGCAACTGACGCATCAGACGCATCGCCATTCCCTGCTCGCCGATGGCAGCGGCGGGGGTGAGTTGATAGACGCCAAGCGCCATCAACACGGCAGCGCCGGCCAGATCAATCATCACCTGCCCGCGTTCTCCATGGTTGATGGCCAGGGACAGGTTGTCGCCCACCACCATCAGGGCCACGATCGCCAGAGCATTGGCACTGGCCCATCCGCTGACAAACGCCAAGGCACGCCTCAGGGGGAACGACCCCAGCAGGAGGAGCACCACCACGGCAATGTGCAGCGGACTGAAGGCGATGCCGAAGCCGAAGAGCGAAGACTGACCGAAGAGCGCTGCGGAGCTCAGGTGCGGAGCGGGTCCGAGCAGATCAAGGCTGGGCACGAGGGGCGCCAACGCCGAAGTGACGTCTGAGACCGTACTGGTCCGGCACCCCCCAGCGTGAGGGGCCGCTGGCTGCTCAGAGGGCGATGGCGCCCGTTTCCGAGGTGCGGATGCGCACGGCTTTCTCGACGGCCGTCACGAAGATCTTGCCGTCACCGATTTCACCGGTACGCGAGGGACCGGCAATCGCATCGATGGCGGCATCCACCTTGTCGTCATCGACGACCACCTCCACCTTCACCTTATTGATGAACTCAACGGTGAATTCTGCGCCGCGATACGTTTCCACCTGACCCTTCTGGCGACCGAAGCCCCGGCAGTCCGTGATCGTCATGCCAATGATGCCCGCATCGACGAGAGCTGTTTTGACGTCGTCAAGCTTGATGGGGCGAATGATGGCTTCAACCTTTTTCATGATGAATGAAAGTGGGACAAACGTGAACGATATGGAAGCACGGTCAGGGGTTACCCAGCCGCACGCACATTCAAGCGAACAATGCGGGGCAGGGCGGCTCTTCTCTGTAGCTGTCGAGACAGAATGACCCGCTCAGGCCTGTCTGAGATGAAAACGGATGCCGGTCGCCAGCTGCAAGGAGTTCCGGAACGCTGCTGGCCCCATCCACCCCAGCCATGGGAACCGTCACCACTGTCGCTGGTTGGGGCCGCCCGCTACTGGCTGAGCCTGGGGCTCATCAGCTTCGGCGGGCCCGCCGGCCAGGTGGCGCTGATGCATGTGGAGCTGGTGGAGCACTGTCGCTGGCTCTCGCAGAGGCGCTTCCTTAACGCCCTCAACTACACGATGGTGATGCCTGGCCCTGATGGCCATCGCGCTGCTGACCGTTCTGGGGCTGGCAGCCCTGAACGCTGCCCTGGACTGCCGCGTCTGGCCCAGGGGGCGGTGGAGCAGCACGGCCGGCTGGGGGCCGATCAGATGATCGACGGCCTGGCCCTGGGGGAATCCACCCCCGGGCCCCTGATCATGGCGGTGACCTTTGTGGGCTTCATGGGTTGCTGCAACAGCGCCCTGGCCGTCGATCAACCGGTGATGGCCGCTCTGGGGCTGGCCACCGGTGCCGCCCTCACGGTCACCTGGTTCACCTTTCTGCCCTCCTTCCTGTTCATCCTGGTGGGTGGCTTGTTCGTGGCAGCCAGCCGCGCTGACCATCGCCTGCAGGGGCCATGCACGGCGATCACCGCGGCGGTGGGAGGGGATTGATCGCCAACCTGCGGTGTTCTTCGCGGGCCATGTGCGCTGGCCGCAGGGCGCCGGCGGATCCTTCGAGGCCTGGGGCCTGGTGTTGATGCTGCTGGGGGCCTGGCTGCTGATCGCCCGCCACTGGCCGGTGCTGAGGTTGATCGCTGTTGCGGCCGCGGTGGGAGCCCTGACCACACCCCTGCGAGGCTGAAACGTTACCCATTGAACCCTCAGAGAATCTGGGCCAGGAACTGACGGCTGCGCTCGTGCTGCGGATTGGTGAAGAAGGTTTCAGGGGGGGCCTCCTCCACGATCTGCCCCTCTGACATCAGCACCACCCGGTGGGCCACCTCGCGAGCGAAGCCCATCTCGTGCGTCACCACCACCATGGTCATCCCGTCGGCGGCCAGATCGCGCATCACCTCCAGCACTTCGCCCACCATCTCTGGATCCAGGGCGCTGGTGGGCTCATCGAAGAGGAGGATGCGGGGCTCCATGCAGAGCGAACGGGCGATCGCCACCCGCTGCTGCTGGCCGCCCGAGAGCTGACCGGGATACTTGCGGGCCTGTTCGGCGATGCCGACCCGCTCCAGCAGGGCCATGGCCTGGGCCTCCACCTCGCTGCGCCGGCGCTTCCGCACCACCACCGGCGCCAGAGTGAGGTTCTCAAGCACCGTGAGGTGGGGGAAGAGATTGAACTGCTGAAACACCATGCCGGTGTCGCAGCGGATCGCATCGATGTTGCGCAGGTCGTTGGAGAGGACGATCCCATCGACGCTGATCGAGCCCTCCTGAAACTCCTCGAGAGCGTTGAAGGTGCGGATGAAGGTGCTCTTGCCGGAACCCGAGGGGCCCATGATCACCACCACCTCCCCCTTCGCCACGCTCAGGTCGACACCTCGAAGGGCATGAAAGCCATTGGGGTACCACTTCTGCACCCCACGGGCCTCGATCATCGGCTGGGTGGACGGCATGGCTCAGGCGGGGGAATGGGTGGGATCGAGGCGGCGTTCCAGGGCCCGGCTGCCCAGCCCGAGGGCGGCGCAGCAGCACCAGAACAGCACAGCCAGGGTGAGGTAAACCTCGGCGTTCTTGCCCAGGAACTCGGGATTGGCCATCACGGTACGGGCGGTGCCGAGAAGATCGAGCAAGCCGATCAGGGACAGCAGTGTGGTGTCCTGCAACAGGGAGATGAACTGCCCCACGGCGGCCGGCAGGGCGATGCGCAGGGCCTGGGGCAACACCACCCGCTGGAGGGCCATGGGCATCGAGAGCCCCAGGGAACGGGCGGCCTCCAGCTGGCCGGCGGGAACGGCGGAAAGGCCGGCGCGAACCGCCTCGGCCAGGTAGGCGCCACAGAAGAAGGTGAGCACCCAGGCGGCCCGCCAGACCCGATCGGGAGCCCAGCCGCCGGGGAGCATGTACCCCAGGATGTTCTGGCCAAGGAACAGGAGGGTGATCAGCGGAGCTCCGCGGATGAACTCGATGTACAGCACCGAGCTCCAGCGCAGCAACGGCAGGGTGCTGCGGCGCCCCAGGGCCACCACCACCCCGATCGGGAAGCTGAGCAGGATCGCGAAGCTGGCCATCAGCAGGGTGAGCAGCAGCCCGCCCCACTCCGAGGGAGGCACCCTGGGGATGCCGAGGCCGCCGGCGATCAGCACCATGCCGGACAGATAGAGCAGTGGCCAGCAGAGGGGCACCAGCTTCACCAGCCGCGTCGGCCAGCTCCGCCCCCAGTGGCCCGCAAGCCAGCGCATGGCCAGCAGCAGACCGGTGATCGCCCACCAGCGCAGCTGCAGCGGAAAGCCCAGGGCCAGGGCTGCCGGCAGCCAGGCCGTGAGGAAACCGAGCAGAGCCATAGCCAGTCGGTCGTTGAAGGGCCAGAGTTCGCCGCTTCGATCCGCTCGGGGAAAGGCCCGCAACAGCCCCCAGCTCAGGCCGCAGAGGGCTGCCACCAGCACCACCAGCAGCCAGAGGCGCCACTGCTGCGCAAGGGGGTAGCGCCCGACGGTGAAAAGGGTGGTGTTGGCCTGGATCACGGCCCACTGGGCCTGGCCGAAGGCCCACCGCCACAGACCCACTGCCGCCGCCAGGATCACCGCGATCAGCAACACGGAGACCACGCCGTCGGTTGGGCTGGAGAACAGTTCCTGGCGCAGGGCACCGGCCCAGCTGCGCTGAACGGACTCCGGCGCCGGCCTGGCGGGCCGCAGGGACGGGCTGGTTCCGGGCTCGGGACCGGGTTGGATGGAGGTCATCGGTTCAGCGCTCCCGGATCTGCACGAGCTGGTTCACTCCGTTCATCACGGCGGAGATCAGCAGATCGATGATCAGGTAGGAGCCCAGCAGCAGCAGAAACACCTCCAGGGCCCGCCCGGTCTGGTTGAGGGTGGTTTCCGAAACGGAATACAGGTCCACATAGCCCACAGCCACCGCCAACGAGGAGTTCTTGGCCAGGGAGATGTACTGGCTGTTCAGGCCCGGCACGATCACCCGCAACGCCTGGGGGAGCACCACTGAGCGCATGCTGGCGCTCCAATGCAGGCCCAGGGAGGTTGCCGCTTCCCACTGTCCCTTCGGCACCGAGGCGATACCGCCCCGCACCACCTCAGCCACGAAGGCGCCGGTGTAGGTGATCAGGCCGGTGAGCAGGGCTGTGAACTCCACCGACAGCCGCAGCGGCGCACGCCAGACCCCATTGACCAGCTCCGGTCCCTGCCAGCTGAAGCCCTGGGCGAACCAGGCGAGGTACAACCCCGACTTCGAGAGCACGATCCCAGGCAGCTGAAAGGCGGCTGTGCCGTTGGGCAGGGCCAGGAACACCACGAAGTACCAGAACAGGAGCTGCAGCAGCAGGGGGATGTTGCGGATCACCTCCACGTACAGCCGGGCCAGCCGCCTGAGCAGCCCATTGCCGCTGAAGGAGGCCATGCCCATGGCCGTTCCCAGCAGCGTGGCCCCCACCAGGCCCACGAGAATCACCCGCAGGCTGTTCACCAGACCCACCAGCAGGGCACGCCAGTAGGGCATCGAGGCGTTGAAGGGGATCAGGCTTTCGGCCACATCGAAGCTGGCCGGCTGGCCCAGCCAGCGCCAGCTCAGCAGCAGACCGGCCGCGGTGAGGTTGCGCACCAGGTTGCCCACCAGAAGAGCGATCACCAGGAGCAGGACGAGGCCCACCACCGCCTGGACGATCCAGGGCATGACCCGGCGGTCACGCCACCAGGGGATTCGTTCGGGGGTGGCGCTCACAGGGGTGGCGCTCAACGGAAGGGCGGCGAATAGATCAGTCCACCCTGCGTCCAGAGGCGGTTCTCGGCGCGCTCGAGCTTGAGCGGGGAGCCGCTGCCCACGTTGCGTTCGAAGACTTCTCCATAGTTGCCAACCGCTGCGATCGTCTTGGGAACGAAGTCGGCCGGCAGACCCAGTTGCTTGCCGAAATCTCCCTCCACCCCCAGGAAGCGGCGCAGGTCGGCCAGGTTCTTGTTGGCCTTGGCTTCAGCCACCTTGGCGGCCACGTTGGCCTTGGTGATGCCCAGTTCCTCCGCCTGGAAGAGGGCGAACACGGTCCAGCGCATGGCATCGGCCCAGGCAGGGTCACCATTGACGC
This sequence comes from Synechococcus sp. UW140, assembly GCA_943369245.1. Classification (GTDB taxonomy): domain Bacteria; phylum Cyanobacteriota; class Cyanobacteriia; order PCC-6307; family Cyanobiaceae; genus Regnicoccus_A. The sequence continues at coordinate 105,234 of CALRMN020000004.1, forward strand.
TGGCGGGCGTCAGCGGTTCCTTGCTCATCACCTCCGTCAGGAGGATGTGCTCATCGGGTTTGGGGAAGCTGCTGCGCTTGGCTGCCAGCTGGGAGCGGTCGCTGGTGACCGCGACACAGCGGCCGCCCAGGTAGGCGGCGTAGGTCTGGTCTCCGGTCTGGAACTTGAGCGGGGTGTAGGAGATGCCTTGCTCACGCATCCGATCAGCCAGGTTGAGCTCGGTGGTGGTGCCGCTCTCCACGCAGATCGGCTTGCCGTCAAGATCCTTGAGGGTCTTTGCCCCGCTGGCCACGGGCACCATCACTCCCTGGCCGTCGTAGAAGGTGGTGGGTCCGAAGGAAATTCCGTTGCCGCCGGCCGAATCGCGGCTCAGGGTCATGGTTGTGTTGCGGGCCAGCATGTCCACCTCACCGCTGGCCAGGGCGGCGAAGCGCTCGCTGGAGTTGAGGTCGCGGTATTCCACCTTGGAGGGGTCACCCAGCACCGCCGCCGCCACGGCCCGGCAGGTGTCGGCATCAAGACCGCTGTAGGTGCCATCAGGACCGAGGAAGCTGAACCCCGGCAGCTTGCCGTCCACCCCGCAGACCAGCTTGTCGCGACCGCGGATGGTGGAGAGCTTCATGCTCTGAACACCCCCGCCGCTGCCGCTGTCGTCGGCGCACCCCCCGAGGGCGAAGGCCAGCAGCAGGGGCAGGGCGAGGAGCCAGCGGGGCGAGGGTTGCATCAACCAGAAGCGAAGCAGTGGGCGCAGTTTGCCAGCTCTGCCACGGAGATGCCGCTAACCCAGGCCGATAATGGTGCGACTCTGGAAACGATGGGTGCCAGGCAGCGCCAGTTCCCGCTCCAGGCCATCCACCAGCACGACCCCGAATCCACTCCGTCAAGTTCACCCTGATCACCGGGCTGCTGGTGATCTCCGTGAGCACCCTGCAGATGGTCCTGCCCGTGTTCTCCTCTGACAGCGTCAGCCTGTGGGAGGCCCTGTAAACGGTGATCTCCGCCATCACCGTGATTGGACTCTCCTTGGTGGATGTGGACCAGGAACTCACCTTTGCCGGGCAGGTACTGCTCGCCCTGCTGATCTCGGCGGTCTTCGGCAGCCACACACCGTCGCGCATCACCTACCGGCACGAGGAGCTGTACCTCTGAGGTTGGGGCTGGCTTGGCTTCCCCCGCCGGATCGGAGAATGGAGGGCCTGCGCGTGGCACCGGCTCCATGGCGGCTCTCCCCAACCGGCTGGTGATCCGCCGGCCCGACGACTGGCATGTGCACCTGCGCGACGGGGCGATGCTCCGGGCCGTGGCCCCCAGCACGGCCAGGGTCTTCCAGCGAGCGATCGTGATGCCCAACCTGCTACCGCCGGTCACCACAGCGGCGGCGGCAGCGGCCTACCGCGAGCGCATCCTCGCGGCGGTGGCTGGAAGTGACGGTTTCGAGCCGCTGATGACGGCCTACCTGACCGACACGACCGATCCCGGTGAGCTGGAGCGGGGCTTCAGCAAGGGAGCCTTCACCGCCGCCAAGCTCTATCCAGCCCGGGCCACCACCAACGCCGAGGCCGGGGTGAGCGATCTGGCCCGCATCGCGACGGTGCTCGAGACGATGGAGCGGATCGGCATGCCGCTGCTGATCCATGGGGAGGTGACCGACCCCGACGTGGATGTGTTCGATCGTGAAGAGGTGTTCATTGAGCGGAACCTTCGGCCGCTGCTGAAGCGTCATCAGGGTCTGAAGGTGGTGTTGGAGCACATCACCACCGCCGAGGCCGTGGCCTTCGTTGAGGAGGGGCCTCCGACCCTGGCGGCCACGATCACTCCCCATCACCTGCAGATCAACCGCAACGCCATGTTCCGGGGCGGCTTCCGCCCCGATGCCTACTGCCTGCCGGTCGCCAAGCGGGAACTGCACCGGATCGCCCTGCGCGGGGCCGCCACCTCAGGTCATCCCAGATTCTTCCTGGGCACCGATTCAGCACCCCACACTCGGGAAGCGAAGGAATCGGCCTGCGGCTGCGCCGGAATCTTCAATGCTCCCCATGCTCTCGAGAGCTACGCACAGGTGTTCGAGCAGGAACAGGCTCTGGAGCGTCTGGAAGACTTCGCCTCGGTCTTCGGGGCCCGCTTCTACGGCCTGCCCCTGAACGAATCCACGATCGAGCTGGTGCGCCAGCCCCTGGACATTCCTCCACAGCTTGAGCTGGGGGGGCAGGGCGACAGACCCCTGCGGCTGGTTCCCTTTCAGGCCGGAGAAACCCTTCCCTGGAAGTTCGTGACCACCTCTGTCTAGGCGGGCTGACCTGATTTGACCTCAGGTGCTGGATTCAGCCCAAGAGTACGGGCCAGGAACGGCAGGCTGATGCCCTGAACGAAGAGGTTGACGACCACCACAATGAAGATGATGCTCTCGGCGTTCTTGCTGAGCTCCCCGATGATCGCGGGGTCGATGCCGCGGATCCTGGGAATCGCCAGACTGAGGTCATAGGAGAGTGCCAGCGGCACCGCTCCCCTCAACCCACACCAGGAGACCAACAATGACTCTTTAAAACTGAAGGGAGAGAGCGGCTGAAGCATCAACACGCTGATCGGACGAGCCACGAACATCAGCCCAAGGGCCGAAAGGATACCGATGGGCAGCGCGTCAACCAGATCCGGAGGATGAACAAGCAGACCGAAGACCAGAAATATTGTGATCTCAGTCATGGTGTTGAAGGGAAGCAGCACCTCCTGAATCGTGACGTGATTGATCTCGGGAGATCGATATCTGGTGTTGGTGAGAAACAGTCCAGTGACGTAGATGGCGATGAATCCAGAACCGCCAAGCAGGGTCGCCGCGCCGTAGACCACAAAAGCCACCGACATCGCCACCACCAGCAACTGGGAGCGCTCCTCCACCAGGTCATTGATCACGAAGCGGGCCAGATAGCCGAACACAAAGCCCACCACCAAGCCTGCGCCAATCTGCTGAAGAAAGATCTGGATCTGTGTGAGCACGGTGCTCTCCAGGCTGGGGTTGATTCCAGCGGCACTCGAAGCCACGAAGATGCCCACCACCAGCCCATAGAACAGCAGCGCTGAGGGATCATTCACCGAGGACTCGAACTCCAGCAGGTGCTGCAATCTCAGCGGAACCTTGTCACGTACCGAGCGCAGCACGCTCAGGGTGGCTCCTGCATCGGTGGAGCCGAGGCAGGCAGCGATCAGCATGGCGGCGCCCAACGGAATGACTTCGATCCCAGAGGACAGCGACTCGACCCAGGGGGAGCCCAGGAACCAGATCAATCCACCCAGGATCAACGAGGAGACCACCACGCCGCCGACAGCGAGCACCACGCCGTACTCGAGAAATCCCCGTATCGCGGCCAGGTCGGTCTTGAGGCCGGCATAGAACAACAACAGGGCCAGACCAAGCAGTTGAAAAGTGGACGCCTGCTCGTGGGTGATCTCCAGGATGTTGACGTTGATCGACAGGCCCAGCAGCAGCACCCCAAGGATGGCGGGGATGCCGATCTTCGGGGAGAACCTGCTGATGGCCAGGGTTCCGAGAAAGAGAATGCCGATGAATAACAGATGGGCCTGGAGTGGAAGGTCGAGCGCATTCGTCTGATCATTGGATGTGGCGGCCTGAGCCAGAACCACCATGCAGTTGTTGAGCATCCGATTAGACGTGATTGAACACGGGGACCATGGATTCAGGTCGTGGACTGTGATGCTGCCGCACGATCCGAGCGGGCTTGCGCAGAGGTGTGGGCCGCCAGAAGGTCCGCCTGCTCCTGGCTCAGACGACCGGCAGCACGCAGAACAGTGGTGATCCGCTGGATACCAACCACCGCATGGCAGGCATACCCTGCCGAGGCCAGCCGGCTGGACGCGTTGCCGCCGTGGTCGATGAACACCACCACATCGTGCACCTTCAGGCCCGACGACTCCAGCTTGCTGATGCCTTCCAGCACGCTGCCGCCCGTGATCAGGATGTCGTCAACGACGACAACGGTCTCGCCCTCCTCGAAATCTCCCTCGATCAGGCGGCGGGCCCCATGGGCCTTGACCTCTTTGCGTGGGTAGATCAGTGGCACATGAAGCTGCAGCGACAGCCCCGTGGCGGTGGGGAGAGATCCATAGGGAATACCGGCGATCCGATCGAACTGCAGATGGGCCAGCGGCTCGGCATAGGCGTGCAGCACCCGGTGGAACAGGTTCGGATCGGAGATGATCCGGCGCAGGTCAATGTAGTAATTGAACACGGCTCCGGAGGCCTGCACGTACTCCCCGAAGAGCAGGCAACCGATATCGAACAGATCCACCAGCAGTTCATCCAGCCGCTGGTCCTCCAGGCGCTGATCTTCCAGCCGCCCCTGCTCAAGGCTCACCGCCGCTGCTCCAGCACGGGGTGCAGGCAGCCAGAGATCACATCGGTCGGCCGTTCCCCCATCCCAATTGGCCCGCATGGTTTCGATCTGCTGGCGGAGCGCACGGGTTCCCGCCGCCATGCCCTCCTCCACCAGCAGATGCTGAGGCAGGGGCAGCAGCAGCCCGTCAGCTGATGCGTTGAGACCCGCCTGAAGCAAGGCCTCCAGCCTCTCTTCCTCGCCCCAGAGGCTGCGCAGGATCAGAAAACGCTCCGGGGCTTCCCGCCGCACCCTCGCCAGCACGGCCGGATCACTGGTTCCCACCTCCAGCAGCAGGTGCTCCGGAGTCCCCCAGAGCTGGGTCTCCCGCACGATCGTGATGTAAAGCGGATCCTCCTCGTCGGGATGGTGCTGCACCACCCGGGCGCCTGGATTGGAGCTGTGGCAGGTGAGCACCACCGCCCGGTCGGGATACAGCAGAAAAGGGGCGGCGATGTCCTGGCCCGCCAGGGGCGAGAGGGTGACCGCGTCCACGCCAAGGTCGCGGAAGAGGTAGTGGGCCAGGGCCGAGGAAGTGTTCAGATCACCGTGCTTCGCATCAAGAATCAGCGGCAGCTCCAGCGGCACCAGTTCGCGTACTTCGCGCAGCAACTCGAGGCCTATCGGCCCGAGAGCCTGATAGAAGCCCAGGCTCGGCTTGTAGGCGCAGACACTGTCAGAGGTGGCCTCGATCACCGCCTTGATCCAGCGGCGGGCCTGGGCCAGGAAGGAACCGCTGCCAGCGTTGTGGCGCGTCCAGGTCTGCAGCATCTCCGGATTGGGATCCAAGCCGGTGATCAGCAGCGACTGGCGACTCGCCATCGCTTCGGTGAGTTTGACGAAAAAGCTCATGGCGCCTGCCCCTGGGCCAGCATGGCAGTGCAGTCCACCCCCCGGCCTCTCAAGCCCTGGCCTGGCGGTTCATGCGGCTGATCAGGCTGGCAGGAATCTCTTTCGGGCAGACCGCCGCACACTCCAGCTGATTGCCGCAGACTCCGAACCCTTCCGCATCCATGCGCTGACGCATTCGACCGGAGCGCCGGGAGGCCTCCGGCTGGCCCTGGGGCAGAAGCTCGAGGTGAGCGAGCTTGGCCGCCACGAACAGGCTGGCGGATGCATTCGGGCAGGCCGCCACGCAGGCGCCGCAACCGATGCAGCTGGCGGCCTCGAACGCCTGGGCAGCAAGCTCCCGGCCCACCGGCAGGACATTGGCCTCCGGGGCGCTGCCGATGTTCACCGACACATAGCCTCCGGCCATCAACAGCCGATCGAGGGCGGAACGGTCCACCGCCAGATCCTGGATCAGGGGGAAGGCACGTGCCCGCCAGGGCTCGAGAGTGAGGATCTGGCCATCGCTGAACTCGCGCAGGTAGAGCTGGCAGACGGTGGTGCCGCTGCGGGGGCCATGGGCCTGGCCGTTGATCAGGAAGCCGCAGGACCCGCAGATGCCCTCCCGACAGTCGTGATCGAAGGACACCGGCCGCTCGCCCTCCAGAAGCAGCTGCTGGTTGAGCCGATCGAGAGCCTCCAGCAGGGAAAGATCAGGGCTCAGGCCTGTGAGGTGGTGAGTATGAAAGCGGCCGCTGGGCTCATCCTGGCGCTGACGCCAGATCCGCAGGGTGAGGCTGAGGGTCGAGAGGCTGCTCATCGGTAACTCCGGGCCGTGGGACTGATCGCACGGAAGTGCAGGGGTTCCTGGTGCCGGATGGGTGAGCCACCAGCCCGCCATTCCCAGGCGGCGATGTGGCAGAAGCTGTCGTCACGGCGCAGGGCCTCTCCCGAGTCTTTCTGATGCTCCTCGCGGAAATGGGCGCCGCACGACTCCTCCCGCGCCAGTGCATCGCGCAGCATCAGGTCGGCCAGCTCGAGGTAATCCTCCAGCTGGAGGGCCCTCTCCAGCTCGGGATCCAGCGGCGATCCGGGATCGGGGAGCAGCAGCTCCTGATCGAAGCTGGCGCGCAAGGCCGCCACCTCCTGCAGGCCCGAGCGCAGACCAGCCGCCGAGCGGCTGATGCCGCAGCTCTCGATCAGCAGGCCCCCCAGCCGGCGCCGCAGGTCCTCTGCCGGCAGGCGGCCGCCGATGGCCCGCAGGCCGGCGATGCGCTGGCGCACGCCCTCCACGGCGTCGCGGCAGGTGGGGTGATGGTGGTGCAGCTCGGGATGTGGATGCTCAGCCAGCCAGGCCGGCACAGTGGCCGGGGCGATGAACAGCCCATCGGCAAGGCCCTGCATCAGGGCACTGGCCCCGAGCCGGTTGGCGCCGTGCTCGGAGAAGTTCGCCTCGCCGAGCACGAACAGCCCCGGGATCGTGCTCATCAAGTGGTAGTCCACCCACAGCCCCCCCATCGAGTAGTGGGGAGCCGGGTAGATGCGCATCGGTTCCCGGTAGGGGTCGACCCCAGTGATGCGCTCGTACATGGAGAAGAGGTTGCCGTAGCGGGCTTCGATCACCCCGCGGCCCTCACGAGCGATCGCCTCATCGAAATCCAGATAGATCGAGCGGCCGGCAGGCCCCACCCCATGGCCGGCCAAACAGAGCTCGCGGGCGCGCCTGGAGGCCACGTCGCGGGGCACCATGTTTCCGTAACTGGGATAGAGCCGCTCGAGGAAGTAATCCCGCTCCGCCTCCGGCACCCGATCGGGGGGGCGGTGGTCCCCCGGCCGCCGCGGCAGCCAGACCCGCCCGTCGTTGCGCAGGCTTTCGCTCATCAAGGTGAGCTTGCTCTGGTCGGGATCGCCGCTGGGGATGCAGGTGGGGTGAATCTGGGTGAAGCAGGGGTTTGCCATCAGGGCACCGCGGCGGTGGCAGCGCCAGAGGGCACTGGCGTTGGAGCGCACCGCGTTGGTGGAGCGGTGGAACACGTTGCTGTAACCACCGCTGGCCAGCAGCACGACATGGGCCGTGTGGGTCTCGAGAGCACCGCTGAGCCGGTGGCGGCAGACGGCACCGCGAGCCACACCATCAAGGGTGATCAGATCAAGCACGTCCCGCTGGGGGCAGAGCTCCACCCGACCGGCCTCCACCTGCCGCAACAAGGCCTGGACCACGCAGTAGAGGAGCTGCTGGCCCGTCTGGCCGCGGGCGTAGAAGGTGCGGCTCACCTGGGAGCCACCGAAGCTGCGGTTGGAGAGGGTACCGCCGTACTCCCTGGCGAAGGGAACCCCCAGGGCCACGCACTGGTCGATGATCGAGCCACTGATCTCAGCCAGCCGGTGGCAGCCAGCCTCACGGGCGCGGAAATCACCGCCACGCACGGTATCGCGAAACAACCGATCAACGCTGTCGCCGTCGTTCTGGTAGTTCCGGGCGGCGTTGATGCCCCCCTGGGCGGCGACGGAATGAGCCCGTCTGGGGCTGTCGTGGTACGTCAGGACCCTCACCCGATAGCCCTGCTCGGCAAGGCTGGCAGCGGCGGATGCGCCCGCCAGGCCACTGCCCACCACCAGCACCCGGTACTGGCGCCGGTTGGCGGGAGCGATCTGCGCCAACTCCTGACGGCACAGGCCCCAGGCGTCAGCCACCGGGCCCGTCGGCAGCCGTGGATCGAGCCGCATCAGAGCCCAGCCTCCGCCAGGGGGCCTGTGGCCTGCAGCGCCAGGGGCAGCAGGGCAAAGCCGCCGCCGAGGACGGCAGCCAAGGCACGGCTGGCCAGGCGCAGCCCCGTGGCGTTGCTCTCATCCAGCCAGCCCAGGCTGCGGGTCAGGCTCTCGGCACCATGGAGCACGTGCAGCCCCAGGGCCACTCCCGCCAGGACGTAAAGCACCAGGGCCCAGGGGGAGGCGAGCGCCAGCGTCAGGGCCTGCAGCTCGAGCCCATCACCAGGTCTTGGCCAGCGCAGCTGGCCAAGGTGGACAGGCAGGAACAGCAGCAGCACGGCTCCGCTGAATGGCGCCCAGCGGCCAGCCAGGGCAGCCAGGGTCTGAGGACGCCGGCTACGCCACTGGTCGTAGCGAACCACACCCCTGGCCTGGCGGTTGGTGATCACGCGCTGGAGCGTGAGGCTCAGGTGGATGAGAGCGGCCAGCGCCAGGCTGATCTCAAGGGGCGGCAACCACGGAGCGTGATGCAGGGCCGTGGCGTAGCGCTCAAAAGCGCCCGGATCGAACAGCGCCAGGCCAGCCCCGAGTCCATGGGCCAAAACGAACACCATCAGACCTGCTGCCGTGATCGGTATCGCCTGGGCCATGCCAGTGGCTGAGGTCCAGCCCGCGCAATGTCAGAACCTGATCCTAGGGATGCTGCCAGGGCGCTCCACAGGGGCCCATCCGCACCCTGACAAGGCCCGGAGGGGAACCTTCCGCCAGCCCCGGAACAACCTGGCGAATCGGCTCTGCCTACATTGCGATCAGGGCTGTGGGCAGACGCGGACGACATGAACGAGACCTCAGGCGATCCATCGGCCCGCTCCTACCCGGTACCCGCCGATGAGGCCCTGCGCCTACGGGACCTGCAACGTCATCAACTGCTCGATCACGCCGGCGATCACCATTTCGATCAGATCGCCAAGCTGGCGAGCGCCATCTTCGACATGCCCATCGCCCTGATCTCCCTGGTGGATCACGACCGGCAGTGGTTCCTCTCCCGCAACGGTCTGGAGGTGAGTGAGACCCCGCGGGAGGTGGCCTTCTGCGCCCACACCATCGCCAGTGACGAGGTGATGGTGGTTCCCGATGCCCTTCAGGACGAACGCTTCAGCAGCAACCCCCTCGTGCTCTCCCCACCTGGAATCCGCTTCTACGCCGGGGCTCCCCTTCGCACCAAAGACGGTCACAACCTGGGCACGCTTTGCGTGATCGATCAGAAACCCAGGGAGTTCAGCCCGGAGCAGAGGCAGCAGTTGCAAATGCTGGCCGACCTGGTGATGCGCGAAATCGAATGGCGCCACGACTCGAGTCTCTGTCCCGTGACGGGGCTCTCCAACCGCGGCGCGCTGTTCAACGTGGGGCAACGGGAGATGGAGCAGGCACGCATAGCCGACGAACCCATGGCCCTGATCTGCCTCGACATCGATAACTTTCGTCAGATCAACAACCGCTGGGGACATCCCGCCGGCGACCAGGTGCTGCTCGATTTCAGTCGTCTGTGCAAGGGTTTTCTGCTTGAGCAGGATTTCATCGCCCGTCTCGGTGATGAGGAGTTCGTGATCCTGCTGATTGGCCAGGACGGCGAGACGGCCCTGCAGATGGCCGAGCAGATCCGCGACGCCACCAGCCACATGAGTGGTGTGTTCTCCCACTCCGGCTACCACCTGAGCATCAGCGGCGGAGTGTCAGCACTCGCCCATGACGACACCTGCTTCGGTGACCTGATGCAACGGGCCGAGAGGGCCCTGGAGCTGGCCAAGACCAATGGCCGCAACCAGATCGCCTCATTGCTCAGGTCATGACGGCTTGCGACGGTGCCAGCGACTGACCGCCGCCTGGAGTTAGATTGACTTGGTCAGGCTGAAGCCGGCGAGCCGCGCAGCTCGCACAGGGCCTGATCCAGCACCGCGTCAGCCCCTTTGCTTCCCGGGGCGGCCATGAGGTTCCCAGCGCCATCCGCCACAAAGGTCCCATCAGGATCTGCGGGTGCAGCCCGGTGCAGAAACCATATCCAGATCACACCTGTTTTCCCATGACCATCACCTTTCCCCCCGCGGGCGTTTCTTCCGCTGAGCGACCCATCAGGAGTGCCGCCGGCCAGCACCGCGGCTGCAAGACCCAAGGCACCCAGCATCAGGCCCCCCCGAGCTGGGAGGACCTGCTCGGTCGGCGCTGATCCACACGACAGCATCCGGACGCGGGCTGGCAACATCCACAAGGGCGCGGAATCCCTCGGCCCGCGCAACCACCGGCATGCTGTTCGAGATCCACCATTCCATCCGGTTCCGCTATGAGCGGCCGGTCTTCCTTGAGCCGATGACCGTACGGCTCAGTCCCCGCCAGGACGTGACCCAGCGGTTGATCTCCCATGAACTGACCGTGACGGAGGCTCCAGCGGGTCACAGCCTGATCATCGAGCCCGACGGCACCGACGCCAGGGTGCTCTGGTTCAGCGACAAGCGAGAGCACCTGCAACTGCAGGTGCTCTCCGTGGTGGAGACTCTGCGCTGCAATCCGTTCGACTGGATCCTCACCCACCCCCAGGCCCAGCGGCTGCCGGCGGCCTACCCCGCCGCCGAAGCGGTCTCTCTGGCTCCCAGCCGCTCTACGCCAGGAACCAGTGACCCTGGTTCCAGCCCTGTGGGCACCTGGGCGGCGGCGATTGCTGCCCAGGTGGAGCATTCCACCCCTGACTTTCTGATGCGACTGGCCGACGACATTCACCATGGCTTTCACCACATCGGCCGCCTGGACGGTGAGCCACTCAGCCCGGAGGACACCCTCTCCAGCCGGTGTGGAGCCTGTCGTGACACGGCGATGCTCTACGTGACGGCATGCCGCAGCCAGGGTCTGGCGGCAAGGTTCGTGAGCGGCTACTCCATGCATCACCCGCCTGAGGTGAGCGAGCACGAACTGCACGCCTGGGCCGAGGTGTACCTGCCGGGCGGTGGCTGGCGCGGCTACGACCCCAGCCTGGGGCTGGCGGTGGCCGATGGACATGTCGCCCTGGCGGCATCGCCCGACCATCTGATGTCCGCGCCCACCACCGGCACGTATCGGGGCACCGACGTGGACTCCCAGCTGAGTTACAGCATCGAACTCAAGGTCTCGGACCCGGAGGCGGGACCCGGCGAGGCAGCGGCCTAGTCCGCATCGGAGGTGGCCGGCATTGCGTCAATCGCATCGAGTTTGGCGGCCAGAACCGCATCCGCCCGGGTCAGGCCATCCACCTTGTGGGTGTAGATGTCGGCCTCGGCACGGCCCCAGCCCAGGGAAAAATCGGCATGGTGACCGGCCGCCTCGCAGACCGCTCCGGCACGGTTGATCCAGTCAAGCGCCGATTGGAAATCGGCAAACGTCCAGAGTTTGTGGAGATGGTGGTGGTCAACCACCTGCCAGCCCTCCAGGCTGGGCATGAGCTCCTCCAGTTCCTCGGTTGTGAGGGTGGGGGCCCCGTCACGGCAAGGCACGCAGCGCTCGTCGCTCAGTTCCATGGCTCTGCGGATCAGAGCTCCAAGTCTGGCGAAAAAGGCGGAAACGCGCCCAACTAGGTATTTCCCCTCAGGTAATGGAGATGATTTCCGCTAACGCCGGTGACGATATCTTTCAAGCATGGGCTGTGCAAGCAGCCCATGCTTGAGACAGACTTACCAGAGACTGGTGAATGGTTTCTCCTCGACCCCGACGGGTGCTGGGTCGAGGCCGAAGAGCACACAGCCCCAGCGAAGGCTTAGGGTGGTCTGTATCCGTGAGCCGCTGAATGCCGAATCGGTCTTGTGCCACGGATGTTCTGATCGACCCAGTGTCCAGACCAGGATCCCAACGATCCAATTCCCCTGAAACAACCGGTTCTGAATGGCCATGACTGAAGCAGCCTCCCTGACGGTCGGCGAGCTTGAGGCGAACTATCACCTCTATTGCAAAGCCATGAAAATGTTGATCATGGAGGAGAGAACCTCGCAGGAAATTCAACGGACCGTGTGCTGGAGTCGGCTGGAGACACTGCACAATTGCCTGCCGAGCATGTACAAGGCACCCGACTATCTCTTCACTCTGCTCCGGCGTGAACATTTACAGAAGAAGTCGAAATAGCCTGCCCTCAACATCAGGCTTGTCAGCCTGCCCACGCTGTTAGAGGCTGATGAGCATGTACCTCAGGCCTGAACGCATGACCTGCAGAGCGCCCTGCTTGATCAACGCCCTGCTCGTGGCCGTGCTGTCTTGCGCGGACCTTGGCCTTGCCCAGGCCCAGGAGCAAGTTCCCCAGCAGGGAAACTCAGGGGATACCGCAGCTCCGGCAACGCCGGCCAAAGCCGCCGCTCCTGAGGCGGCTGATGCTCCGACTACGAAGGAGAAGGAATTGCTGGAGAAGATCCGCAAGCTGAAGGCCCCCCGCTGGCGCAGCTTCGGAGCCTGCCAGTACGACTGGACCTCCTGGCGCCTGAGTGCGAAGGGGGTTCGCACCACCACCTACCGCTGCGGTGACCCGCCGATCACGGGCAACGTGGCGGTCTTCTGCCCGAGCCTGCGCATCAGTCGCCAGGTCGCCGATGCCGAGTGGGAGTCGTGGCGGCTGCCACTGAGCCTGGACGAATCGGGCACCATGGGTGGCGAAGACCAGATGGTGGCCAATCTCTGCGCCAATGCCCGGCCCGTGCCCAACGCCACCACGGAGGCCCCGGCCCAGCCCGGCACCGTCGGCAAGCCGAAAGCGAGCCCCACCACAGCCAAGCCAGCCACCACCAAGCCGGCACCCTGAGTGGGGGGCTCAGGAGCACCCCCTCAAAGACGCTGGGCAGCAGGTTCCAGTCAGCCCGTACAAATGAAGGAGCTGGCTGGTACTCACTGCGGAATGGAACGGGAGATCGGGCATGGCCCAGGCCAGGACGCTGCCGGCCAGAGGGCGCACCATGTAGCCCTGAGCCTGCAGCCTGCGGGCGCTAAAAGGCCCTTGCGGAGCCCGATCGTGCAATAGGGGACGATGAGGGCGTCCAGGTAGCGATCTCCGCTCGGCAGGACCTGTTGCTCCCTGGAATCGCACACGTCGACTGAAGTGTGGCCTCTTTAAGGGCAGCCTGGACCCTTGATATCGTTAACTCTTGACCGGTGAGTCTGATGGCAGAAATTCGCTAGATCCAGCTGATGCACTGTGCTGCAAGGGATTTGGCTGATGGGGGCAGGGGGACTTGAACCCCCACAACGTCGCCGTCTGCGGATTTTAAGTCCGCTGCGTCTACCAATTCCGCCATGCCCCCGGCCCAGAGATCCTAGATTTCCGCCACCTTGCTCTCACGGTCGTGCCGCTGCCCGGGTTGCTGAGTTCCATGACCATGGCCCCGGGGACGATCTCCCCTGACACACTCCTGGTGCTGGGCGCCTATCTGGTCCTCGCTGGCGCCTATCTGGTGGTGGTGCCCCTGGCCCTTTATTTCTGGATGCACAAGCGCTGGACCGTGATGGGCAAGATCGAGCGCACAGCGGTCTACGGCCTGGTGTTTCTGTTCTTCCCCGGCCTGATTCTGTTCGCACCCTTCCTGAATCTGCGCATGGCGGGTCAGGGGGAATGAACCGGGGTCAGGCACTGCTGATCGGGCTGGGGGTGTTCCTGGCCGGCGGGCTCGGCTATGCGGGCTTCAAAGCGGCGGGCTTCGAGGGGTTTTCGGCCGGCATCGCCGCAGAAGCACTGTTGATTCTGCTGGTGATGGGCTGGACGGGTACCTACCTGCTGCGGGTGGTCACCGGAAAGATGAGTTTCATGGAGCAGCGACGCCGCTATCGCGCTGCCTTCGACGCCCTCACCTCCGAAGAGCTGCAGAAGGAATTCGATGCCCTCAGCCCTGCGGAGCAGGAGAAGCTGCTGCGGGAGATCGGTCAGTGGAAGGACGACGCTGCAGCCTGACCCCATAGGCTCGGAGGATGCCCGCCCCCGCCTCTCGGCCCCGATGAGCGCAGCTCCAGCCACCGTCGCCAGCACCCCCATCCAGCGCTGCTTCACTGGGCTCCAGCGCCAAGGGCGCTGCGCCCTGATGCCGTTCCTGATGGCCGGGGATCCCGACCTCGCCACGACCCGGGCCACCCTTCTGACCCTGGAGTCCGAGGGAAGCGATCTGATCGAGCTGGGCATTCCCTACAGCGATCCCCTGGCGGACGGACCGGTGATCCAGGCGGCCGCCAGTCGGGCCCTGGCCGCAGGCACCACACCCACGGCCGTGCTGGAGATGCTCGCCAGCCTGAAGGGAGAGCTGACTCTGCCCGTGGTGCTCTTCACCTATACCAATCCGCTGCTCAATCGCGGTCTCGAGACCTTCTGCCGCGAGGCTGCCGCCGCCGGTGCTGCCGGACTGGTGGTGCCCGACCTGCCCCTGGAGGAGGCGGAGCGTCTCTCACCCATCGCCACCAGCCACGGCCTCGATCTGGTGCTTCTGGTGGCCCCCACCACCCCCGCCGAGAGGATGGCGAGGATTGCCGAGGCCAGCCGAGGGTTCACCTACCTGGTGAGCGTCACCGGGGTAACGGGGGTGCGCACGAACCTGGAGAGCCGGGTGGGCGATCTGGTGCAGCAGCTCAAGGGCCTGGGTCCACGACCGGTGGCGGTGGGCTTCGGCATTTCGGGCCCCGAGCAGGCTCGTCAGGTCCGCGACTGGGGAGCGGATGGAGCGATCGTGGGCAGCGCCCTCGTGAGAGTGATGGCGGCAGCCCATGAGCAGGGTTCGGATCCCGCAGCGGCGGCCGCAGACTTCATCGCAGGGCTGCGCCGGGCCCTCGACACCTGAGACCGGCCATGGCAGCCGAGGAGTCGAGCGTTGCCCTTCCCTGGTCGGAGGCCTGCGAACGCAACAAGGGTCCGATCCTGGAGGTTCTGCGTCAGTGGTTGGAGAAGGGACAGCGGGTGCTGGAGGTGGGTTCCGGCACCGGGCAGCACGCCGTGCATCTCTGCCGGCATCTGCCGGTGGTGTGGCAGCCCAGTGAGCGCTCCATCAACCTGAACGATCTGCGTCGACGCTGTCAGCTGGAGGGCCAGGCCAACGGGCATCAGGGCTGGCTTCTCCCCCCCGCCGAACTCGATGTGATCCAGCCGTCCTGGCCTGCAGGACCCTTCGACGCTGTGTTCAGTGCCAACACCGCACACATCATGCCCTGGAGCGCCGTGACCAAGTTGCTTGAGGGCAGCGCCAGGGTGCTGAGGGAGTCAGGCCTGCTGCTGCTCTACGGCCCGTTCCATGACGGCGGCCGTCACACCAGCTCCAGCAACGCCGCTTTCGATCAGCACCTGCGCAGCCTCGATCCCGCCATGGGGGTGCGCGACGCGCAGGAGCTCACCGTCATGGCCGCATGCTGCGGATTGCAGGCCATCGACGATCTGGCGATGCCGGCCAACAACAGGCTGCTGGTGTTCCGCCGGGAGTCAGCGGCAGGGTCTGAACCCCGGCCATGACCACCGCCCCTGCGGTGCAGGTGGCCCTGCTGGGGCTCCCCAATACCGGCAAGTCGACGCTGTACAACAAGCTCACCGGCGGCCACGCCCATGTGGCCAACTGGCCTGGGCTCACAGTGGAGCTGCTGCGCGGTGCCCTGCCCGCCGATGCCGCCGGCCGCTCTTACGACCTAATCGATCTGCCCGGCATCCACGACCTGCGCGGCAGCAGTGAGGATGAAGCTGTGGTGCGCCGCTTCCTCAGCGCCACCCGCCCGGATCTGGCGGTGGTGGTGCTCAACGCCAGCCATGCCGACACCCAGTTGAGACTGGCGCTGGAGCTTCAGGCCACCGGACTGCCCCTGATCCTGGCGTTGAACATGGCCGATGAAGCTCAGCGATTCGGGGTGCGGATCGACCGTGAGCGCCTGGCTGCCGACCTGGGGCTGCCGGTGCTGTTGATCAGCGCCCGTCAGGGCGAGGGACTGGACCCACTGCTGGAGCGTATCCACGGTTTTGACCGGCTGCAGCCCTCACCGACCCGGCTGCTGCCTGAAGCGGAGCTGGAGGCGCAGCAGGCGCGGCTGGTGGCGGGCTGCATCAAGGGTCACGACCAACCCAACCGGGATCCCCAGCAGGACCGCCTCGATCGGCTGCTCTTGCACCCACTGCTGGGGCTGTTCAGTTTTTTTGTGGTGATGCTGGCGGTGTTTCAGCTGATCTATGCCGTGGGCGGACCGATCCAGTCCTGGCTGGGAACCCTGTTCGATGCTCTGGAGGCCCAGCTGCTGCAACCGGCCCTGCAGAGCCTGGCCCTGCCGGATTTCTTCAGTCGGCTGCTCAGCGAAGGGCTGTGGATGGGTGCTACCACGGTGATCAGCTTCATGCCGATCATCTTTCTCTTTTACATGATGATCGCCCTGATCGAAGACTCGGGGTATCTGGCCCGCTCGGCCTTTCTGATGGATGGAGTGATGCATGCGCTGGGCCTCGATGGCCGCAGCTTCGTGCTGCAGATCATGGGCTTCGGTTGCAACGTGCCGGCGATCATGGGCACCCGGGTGATCCGTGAGAGGCCCCAGCGCTGGCTGGCGATGCTGATGATCCCGTTTTCGCTCTGCCAGGCCAGGCTCACGGTATTCGTCTTCATGGTCGGAGCTTTCTTTCCCAGGCCCTGGTGGGCAGCTGGGGCGGTGATCTTCTGCTTCTATGTGGTCAGTTTCGCTGCGGCGGTACTCACCGCCCTGCTGTTCAAACGGGTGTTCCCGAGCCAGGGGGGGTTCGTCCTGGAATTGCCCCCTTACCGGACTCCCAGCCTGGGCACGGTGTTCAGCCGGGCCTGGCGTGAAATGGTGACCTTCTTCTTCACCACCCGCCGCTTCATCATCCTGGGGGTCATCGCCATCTGGCTGCTCAACAACCTTCCCGCCGGGGTGGATCACCTCTCCGGACAGTCACTGGCGGGTCAGATCGGTCGACTGGTGCAACCGCTGCTGGGACCGATCGGCATGAATCCTGAGCTGACCATCTCCCTGATCTTCGGCTTCATCGCCAAGGAAATCCTGCTGGGGGCCATGGCGGTGATCTACGCCACCCGCGAGAGTGCGCTGGCCAGCGCGGTGGTGGGGGCGATCCGACCGTTGCAGGCCCTCAGTTTCATGATGTTCACCCTGCTCTACACCCCCTGCCTCTCCACGGTGGCGGTGCAGCTGCGGGAGAGCCGGAGCGGCCGCTTCGTGACACTGTCACTGGTGTGGTCGTTCAGCCTGGCCTGGGTGATGGCCTTCCTCCTGTACCAGGGCGGTCTTCGCCTGGGGTTTGGCTGAGGGGCTGGGCCTCCATCTGGGCGGCGTCCGCTCGGCGCAGCATGAAATCCAGCAGGCCCATGCGCAGGTGCAGGATGCCTCCCGGCCGCCCACGGCGCATCACTACAAGCTGGCAGCCCGGCTTCACCCCCATGGCCCGCAGGCGACTCTCGAGGCTGGGACGGCTGGGGAGGCTGAGGAGCTCCAGCGGCTGATCGAGCGGCGCGTCGGCCAGGTTCATGTCCTGGTTCAGAGCTGCCTGCACTTAAGCAGCGCGGCGATCAGAGACCGGTGTGCACGAGCAGTTCGCCGAGGGTGGCCGTGAGCGCTCCAAGCAGGAGCAGGCGGGTGGTGCCTCCCAGGAGGCGGGAGCAGATCAGGTAACGAATGGGAATCACAACGGGGTCTCCTTGAATCGGGAGGTCAGACACGGAGCGTGGGTTCAGGCGCTGGCGGTGTCGAATTGCTGGAGGTGATCGAGTGTCATGGCAAAGGCTGGTGACCCATGGCGGGAGAGGGGCCAGCGGCGCACCCAGCAGGTCCTGGAGTCGATGTCGATGCTGAGCACCTGATAGGTGTGGTCAGGGCTGCTGGTGAGCCGGACCATCTGTCCTTGATGAAGGGTCATGGGATGCGGGGAGTTCAGTGGGCTGTCCGGGCCCCGGTTCCTTGAGGCCGCAGGCTGTTGAACCCAAGGGTGACGGCGGCCATGGGCGAACCCGGAACACCAGGCAACGTAACGGAGTATTTCGACAGCTTGACAACCAGTTGCTATTCTGTAGTCACTGTTCTCGGATGAACACCTGGGCCCCGGCACCCGGGCCCCTTCGGCTGAGTCAGCGGCTGGTGATGCATCAGGCTTGACTCACGAACGGTGACGGAGATGCCCCAGACGCTGCGCGAACCTGTCTCGTCCCTGGCTCGCAGCCGGCGAGCTGAGCAGGAGCCGAGCAAAGGGTTCGGGGCCACCAAGGCCGCACGAACCAAGAGCGGCCGCGCCAAAAACCAGACCAAGGGCGGCAGGAAACGCCATCCGGCCCTGAGCAAGGCTGACTGGGGCCCCCTCGGCAAGCACCCCGATCTTGACGCCATCGTGGCCCGCCAGCGCCTGCACCTGCCCCGCTGCGGTCGCATCACCGCCACCGCCGTGACACGCGCCTGGAAGCTGGCTGCCGCAGAGCACCACCCCGACCGCGGCGGCCAGCACGACACCATGCAGCTGGTCAACGGCGCCCGCGACCTGCTCCTGGGCCGGGGCGTGAAGAGCTGAGATCAGGTTGTTCGCCAGTCCCACAGTCCAGCTCACCCTTAACCTTCCCAGCTGGAGCATCCCCACAGGTGCAATCGATGGCCAAATTCGTCCTCTGGGGCACCTACAGCTCCGATGCGCTCGAGCGGCGCGGGCCCTTCCGGGACGAGCATCTGGCCGGGCTACAGCTGCAGAAGGAGGAGGGGGTGCTGCTCACCCTCGGGCCCACCGCCTGCACCACCCGGGTGTTCGGTCTCTATGAAGCCGAGAACCAGGAGCAGGTGGAGGCCCTGGTGAAAGGGGATGTCTACTGGAGGCAGGGGATCTGGACCAGCGTCGAGGTATATCCCTGGATTCAGGCCTTCTGAAGTCCTGCGTGGACCTCTGATCTGGTCACGGCCATTCGCCAACCACGCTCCGGTTCATCCGGCTGTCGGGCCACCGGAAGGCGGCGGCGTTGCCGGCCAGTTCCCCAGCGCCTGCTGCCACACCCAGGCCGCCACCGCCTCAGCTCCGCCTGGCCCAAGCACCTCTCCATACCCCGACATCTGACCCAGACCAGCGGAGGCGATGGCGGCGATGGCTCCGGGGCCTGTGATGCCGTTGCGCTCCAGAACCTTGAGCTTGAGAGTCTTGCCACGGCGCAGGATGTTGCCGCCGTTGATGTGGCAACCGGAGCAATGGTTCTCGAACAGGCTCTCGCCGGAAACCCCTGGTGTGCCACCCCACACCGGCCGGGGCCACCAGAGCAACAGCAGCAGGCCAAGCAACGCCATGAACCCCAGCCAGCGGCGCCAGGGCGGGGGGCCGGAGGATGATGCATGGATTGAGGACATCCGGGCTCGCGTCGTGCCAGGACGTTCAGTCTGACCGTTGTTCCGCCGAAAGGGCCCTCAGGTAGCGGCGGTAAAGATCGTCCGGGGAGCGGTAACGGTGGGGCAGCGAGCCGTGCAAGGCGCTGAGGTTGTGCCAGCAGAGGGTCCGCTCGATGCGCTCGAGGCTGCGCCCATCGGCCACAAGCCGTCGCAGGGCCTGGCAATAGGCCGAAAAGCCTGCTTCCAGTTCACCGATGCTGAGCGGTCGTGAGTCGGCCATGGCGATCCCTGGCGTTCGCCGTGTGGGCACGGTCAAACGCTGAACCTGGGTCCACGCTATGCAGCAGGCGTCGCGACACCGGGCGAATACCAGCCGACCTTGCAAAGTTGTCTCAAATTGTTGGGAGGCCCCGATACCTTCCGAACAGCCAGCCAGGGGCCAGCCCATGACCAGCCTGCGACCCCTTACCCCCGACGATCTCGAAGCGGTACGTGAGGTGTACCGCGACGCGGTGCTCAGCCAGGCCCCGCTTCTTTACACCTCCGATCAGGTGAAGGCCTGGGCTGATGTGGTTCTCAAGAGCTCCACCCTCGAAACGATCCTGGAGCAGGGAGTGGGACTGGCCAGTTGCTCCGGTGCCGGCTCTGTGATCGAGGCCTTCGCGGTGCTGGAGCCAGCCGATCGCATCTCCCTGCTCTACTGCCGGGGACGGGCCAGCCGCCAGGGACGGAGCACAGCCCTGCTCCAGGCGCTCGAATCCCTCGCCAGGGGCTACGGCAGCAGGCGGCTGCGCACCGAAGCCAGCTTCCTCTCGCGTCCCTTGTTCGAGCGGGAGGGCTGGTGCGTGGACTGGATTGAGGAGCTCACGATCGCCTCGGTGCCTTTTCGCCGCTTCCGTATGGTCAAGGATCTGCCGCCCGACTGAGCGCCCTGCCATGGCCGAGGAGCAGCTGCAGACCTTTCTCGAGAAAGTGCGCCAGCTCAACGCCTTCGTGGCCCGGAGCGAAGAACGTCCCGAGCTGCGAGAGGCCCTCGCGGCCTGCTCCAGCCACCACGAGGTGGTGGCTCTGGCCCGGGCGCAGGGCTATGAGATCGGCAAGCGCTGGGGAGAACCTGTTTCCGGTCCAAAGACGACCGGAGGACCGGACAACCTGCTGCACAGCCCCTGTCCTCCGCCGGGAGAGGAAAGAATGGATGTCCTGGTGGAGGGCCCTGGGCTGCGCCTGGAGCGGATTCACTCCTGTTCCCACAGCACTCCCCTCGGCCGGTGGTACGACCAGCCGGAGACTGAATGGGTGCTGCTGCTTCGTGGCAGCGCCAGCTTGCGCTTCGAGGATGAGGCGGAAGCGCGGGATCTGGCCCCAGGCGACAGCCTTCTGATCGCGCCCCGTCGCCTCCACCGGGTAGTGGCTACTGATCCGGATCCCGGAACACTTTGGCTCGCCCTCTTCTGGTTGCCTGTTCCATCAGGGTGGAGGAGCGCACCAGCCAGTAGCCCGCCGACAGGCTCACCACCGTGATCCCCAGGCCCAGGAGCAGAAGCGGTTTGTCCTCCGCACCGGGAGGCAGCACGATCACCTTTCTGGCCACAGCAGTGAGAGCAGTGAGCAGCACCAGCTCGATCTGGACCACATGGTGGCGCAGGTAGGCCGTGACGTTCTGCAGCACTTCCAGGGCGATCAGCACGGTGAGGACATCACCGAGGGTCTTGATCAGATCGTTACCCAGCCAACCGGTGTTGGGGTTGAAGAACTCCTGCCATACCTGAAAGATCAATTGCACGGTGGCAGCGATCAGCACCACGCAGAGAAGAATCGAAAGCGCCTTGGCCAGTTGACGCTCGAAGCGATCGACAAGCGCCAGGAACGCATTGTCGTCGAACAGACCGGAGAATCTGGCCATCAGTTGTTGAAGGGCTCAAACTGGGGTCGAGCAGGTGTGTTTCCTGGAGGGTTCTTGAGCTTGGTGCCGCACGTGACCGACCCATCCTTTGGATTGGTGACGCAGTCGGTGGATTCCACCTGGGTGGGTTCACCCACGTTGCTGCCAGGGCCGAGGTTGTAACGCAAGCTCTGAGCCTGCAGAGCCAAGGGGGCCAGAGCGAGAGCGAGCAGGGCTACGGCCGCCATCCACAGTGGCGTGGTTGACCCTGGAATCAGACCTGGGGTCGTCAGGGTTTCTGGGGATGGAGGTGCCATGGGCAGCATCGTGGCTGACGCCACTCTGCCGTCCGGAGGCTAAATCCGTCGGTCCTGACGGATCTCCTCAAGAAGGAGATCCAACTGACTTGGGGAAATCTCTCCAGACTCACTCGAAGGGCCTGCTTCCCCCTCGCTCCGTTGCCAGTGCTCCTCAATGCCACAGAGGCGGGACGCCAGAGCGGTCAGACCGCCCTGCGCGTAAAGCCGCAGGAGGTGATCGAGCAGCACCGGCATCCTGATCGACTCAGCTCTCAGGGCCCGGCGGAGGTCGGCCTGGGTGCGTCCCTGGTGGCGCAGCCAGTCTTTGAGGAAGGTCTGAAGATCCTCCAGCTGTTCGCCGCTCAGGGCTTCAGGAGCGGCGGTTGCCGTGCTGACTGCTGGGCTGCTGTGATCTGGCATCAACGACCGGGGGGAAACCAGCGATCCAGCTTGCGCCGGGCCCTGGAGCGGATGTCGGGGGTCAGGTGGCGCCCCGTCAGGCCAAGCAATGCCGTGAGCGCAACCAGATCATCGCTGAAGCCGGCGGCTGGGATGAAATCGGGGATGAGATCAAAGGGCAGCAGCAGGTAGGTCAGGGCCGCAAGCATCGTCAACCGCACCTGGCTCGGGGTATTGCCATCCAGCAGCAGTTCCAGACATTCCAGAGCCGGCAGAGCGATCGCACGGCCTGCCCGGCGCAACAGGCGTTGCAGTAGTCCTTCATCGACCACTGTGCTCTCCAGCACTTCCGCTTCAACGGTGGTCTGATCCCCCGAACCTGAGTCTCCTGGGGAGGAGAATCCATCGGAGAACTCGGAAAGGCCGGCTTCGGTAGGAGCCATAGCTCGCTCTGGGAGCATTGGACATTGTCATCATCGTCAGGTGAGCCTGACCAGACAAGGACGGTTTCAGTCCGATTTCGGACGGTGATCCGGCCCTAGCCGGCTTCGACGAGACCGCTCTGGACGCCAGCCTTGCGCAGCTTGCGCAGGGCCCGCTGCACCACCTGACGGCAATACTCGCGGCTGCAGCCCAGCTGGCGAGCCACTTCGGCGAGGGTGCGCCATTCGTGGCCGCCATCAAGCCCGAATCGCAGCATCACCACCGTGCGCTCCCGGGGGGTGAGATTGGAGACCTCCAGCAATCTCCAAACCGAAGCGCTGCGCTCGGCCAGCTCGGCCCGCTCCATGGGCGGCATTTCATCACTGGCCAGCACATCCACCAGCTCGGTGGGATCCGATTTGGATTTGACCACCCCCTGCAGGCTGACCGTGACACTGCGCAGTTCACAGGACAGCAGGTCCTCCACTTCCGTAAGTGGAAGATCCATGCTGGCGGCCAGCTCCTTCGGCGAGGCGGTCAGGCCGTTGGCCTGCAGCAGGCGTGCCTTGGCGGCACGCAATCTGGTGAGCTTTTCGTTCACATTCACCGGGATACGGATCGTGCGGCTCTGGGTGGAGAGGGCACGGTTCAGTCCCTGGCGGATCCACCAGTAGGCATAAGTACTGAAACGATGGCCGCGGGTGGGGTCGTACTTCTCGACGGCCCGCACCAGGCCCAGGGTTCCTTCCTGGATGAGGTCGAGAAGATCCAGACCCTTGCCCTGATAACGCTTGGCCAGGTTCACCACCAGGCGCAGATTGGCCGTGATCATCTGATCCTTGGCCCGCTCACCCGTGCGGATCGTGCGGCGCTCCACATCGCTGTACTCGCAGGCTTCGCCGGTGCCACCGGCCTGGGCACAACGCTCATTGAGGGCGATCATCGCCTGCACCTTGCGCCCGAGGGTGAGCTCCTGGGATGGGGTGAGCAGTTGATGGCGTCCGATCTCTCCGAGAAAGGCACTCAACGAACTGGCCATGACTTACCTCGAAGCTTTGTTGAATCTAGAGCAGAAAATCATTTGACCCAAAATCACCAGAAAGGCTTCCAACTTCCAACTTGCTTCGGTATTCGGAATTAATTTCGAATGTGGTTCCAGGACAGACCTCCGGGATGAGCGGCTCCGCTGCCGTCTCAGTGCTGCCCCTGGGTCGCTACCGTCATGGCCCCGACCGATCACGGCGCTGGCCATGACTGCCCTGGTTCATCTGCCCGCCGCCCTGGTGCTGCCCACCGGCGTGTTGCCCAGTGCGGCCGTGGCCTATGTGCACTACCTCAGCTTCATGGTGTGCTTCGGAGCCCTGGTGCTGGAGCGCCGCCTGATCCGGCCGGATCCCGATCGCTCGGTGGCCATCACGATGGTGATCACCGACATCGTCTACGGAATCGCCGCCCTGCTGGTGCTGCTCAGCGGGATTCTGCGGGTGCTGCACTACGGCCAGGGCAGCAGCTTCTACACCGAGAACCCCCTGTTCTGGTGGAAGGTAGGGGTCTATCTCAGCGTGGGGGCCCTCTCGCTCTACCCCACGGTCACCTACATCCTCTGGGCCCTCCCTCTGCGGAAGGGTGAGCTTCCCAAGGTGAGCCAGGGCCTGGCCAGCCGACTGGCATGGATTCTCAACATCGAGCTGGTGGGCTTCGCCACCATCCCCCTGCTGGCCACTCTGATGGCCCGTGGCGTGGGTCTGCCGGGCTGAGGGCTCTGAGTGCCCCGCTTCCTCTGTTCACGGCACGGTCCAGGTCGTGCCACCCTCGCCCTGATCGCGCTTGCCCTGGTGACCCCGGTTGCAGCAGCCGAGCACATTTGCCCCGTAGCTGGCGCCAGCCGTCCCGCTCGACCTTCTCTCCCATCGGCAGAGCAGGCGGCTTCAACCCCAAGTCCAGCACCAGCCGGGGAACCCGGAGGCCACGACTACCGGCACGTCCTGGAGAGCACCCCCCTGGGCTGGCCCCGGCTCGATCGCTGGTGTGTCTGGGTGCAGCCCCTTGGGGAGGACGGGCCCGGCTCCCGCTTCGAGCAGCGCTGGCAGCAGGCTGTCGACGGTGCCCTGACCAGCTGGTCCTCAGAACTCACCCTGGTGAGGGTGAGTGATCCCGCCAGGGCCCAGATCCTGATTCAACGGCGCCGGCCTCCACTTCTGGACGCCCAGGGCCGCCGCCGGGCCAGCCATGGCCGGGCCCTGCTGGAGCTGCTGGAGGTGCAGCGCCAAGGGACCTGGCGCCTGGAGCCCCGTGTGGAGGTGCTGCTCAGTCCCGATCAGCGACTGGACGCCCTTCAGGCCACCGCGCTGCATGAGCTGGGCCACGCCATCGGGCTCTGGGGCCACAGCGATGAGCCCACCGACGCCATGGCGGCCGTACCCGGTGCCCAGCCGGTGCTCAGCCTCAGCGCTCGCGATCGGGCCACCGTGCGCTGGCTGTACCGGCAGCCCAGCCGTTTCGGACTGCCGCCCTAGGGCGTGTGCTGATGGAGTTGGTGAACAGGATCCCTGGCCGGATCCACTGGTATGGCCACAGGCGGGGTCGCCGGTGCGTTGAGTCGCACCAGTCCATGACCTTCCAGGCCGGCCCACCACACGCCCATCGTGGTGACCCCAGCGGTGAGCACCCCCATGTTCACCACAGCCGCCGACACCACTCCCATCGAGACAGCCCCGAGGCTGATCACCCCCATCGGCACCACGCCGATGGCCACCACACCCATGGGAACGATCCCGATCGAGATGATCCCCAGGGGGGCGACGCCAGTGGCCACGAGCGGCGGTCGGCCTCCGCAGTTGGCGGATGGGTCCTGGGGCGAGGGAACCAAGGCGCTGGTCGCAAGTCCTCCGACCCTATTCGCGCCCTCAATTCCGGCGCGGAGCACCACGGCGGGCGGCCAGCACTTCCAGCACCCTGCGCCAGTCGACTCCGTGAAGGGCCAGGGCCACCTGGAGATGAAAGATCAGATCGGCCGCCTCCCCGGCGATGCCGTCGGCCTCGTCGTCCTTGCAGGCCATCACGAACTCGGCACTCTCCTCACCGATCTTCTTGAGGATGCGGTTGTCACCCCCCTCCAGCAGACGGTTGGTGTAGCTCCCCTCCACAGGGTGATCCCGGCGATCCTTGATCTGCCTGGCCAGCTCGGTGCAGGCATCGGCCGGAGGGTCGGCCAGCTCTGGCGCGCCCATCGCCTGGGGCGGAGCAGCCGTGAAGAAGCAACTGCGGGTGCCCGTGTGGCAGGCCACATCTCCCACCTGCTCCACCGTCAGCAGCAGCACGTCACTGTCGCAGTCGTAGCGGAGGCCTTTAAGCCGCTGCAGATGGCCGCTGGTGGCTCCCTTGTGCCACAGCTCGGACCTGGAGCGGCTCCAGTAGTGCACTTCGCCCGTGGCCAGGGTCCGCTGGATCGATTCCCGGTTCATCCAGGCCAGCATCAGCACGGCCCCATCGAGCCAGTCCTGGGCGATGGCGGGGATCAGGCCGGCCCGATCAAAGCGCAGCTGATCCAGCCAGGGGGCGGAATCGGCAGCGAAGGGGCTGGGGGGCTGAAATGATGCCTCCAAGGAAGGGGAGTCCGTCTGCTGCGATCCTCTCCCATCCCGGCGATGGCCCTGTTCACCTGCTCGAAACAGTTCAGTGGGTATCCCTGCTGCCACCGCCAGTGGAGGCACCCGGGGCACTGCCGGTTCGTGCACGGCTACAGCCGAAGCTTCACCTGCTGGTTCCGCGCCCGCCAGCTCGATGCCAACGGCTTCGTGGTGGATTTCTCTGGCCTCAAGGAGCTGGAGGCCCGACTGGCAGGGCAGTTCGACCACACCTTCCTGGTGAATGCCGATGACCCGCTGCTGGAGCAGTGGCGCTCGCTGCACGAGCAAGGAGCCCTCGACCTGCGCGTGATGACCAACGTGGGGATGGAGAGCAGCGCCGAGCTGGTCTGGGGTTGGGCCAACGAGCTCCTGCACGCCCGCGACGACGGCCGCAGCTGCTGCTGGAAAGTGGAGGCGCGCGAGAACGAGCGCAACGCCGCCTGCTATGAGGCATCACCCCAGTGGTTCGTCCTGGACCGCCTGTGATGGGTTTGGTGCGGCTGGCTGGCCCCAACTGTGCTGCCACCGCAACAACCAGGAAACGCCCTGATCCAACCAGTAGATTGTTGGCCCTGACTGGGTCTTCATCCCTGCTTGGCGTTCGAGATCCTATTCATCCTGTTGCTGATCATCGCCAACGGGATCTTTTCAGGCTCTGAAATCGCCGTAGTTTCAGCCCGGAAGCTGCGACTGCAGCAGTTGGCCGAGAAAGGGAACCGACCGGCTCGAGCGGCCCTTCGCCTGGCGGAATCGCCTAACGATTTCCTCTCGACGGTGCAGATCGGCATCACCCTGATCGGCATCCTCAGCGGTGCCGTTGCGGGGGCCACGGTGGCGCAGCATCTCAGACCCATCTTCGATGGCATCAAGGCGCTGCAGCCCTATAGCGAAGGATTGAGTGTCACGCTGGTGGTGGCCCTGATCACCTACCTCTCCCTGGTGATCGGTGAGTTGGTGCCCAAGCGCATTGCCTTGGCCAATCCGGAGCGGATCGCCTGCCGCATCGCCCCTGCCATGCGCACGCTCTCCAGAATGAGTGCCCCGGCGGTGCACCTGCTCGGCATTTCCACTGATGCTCTGCTGAGGCTCCTGAACGTGGACCCCTCCGCTGAACCCGACATCACCGAGGAGGAAATCAAGGCCCTGATCCGCCAGGGAGCCGATTCCGGTGTCTTCGAGGAAAGTGAGCACGACATGGTGCAACGGGTGTTGCGCCTGGGAGATCGCACAATCAAGACCATGATGACGCCACGCACTGAGATCCGTTGGCTGAATCTGGAGTCATCCCTGGAGGAGAATCTGACTGAGGTTAAGGAGTCGAACCACTCCCGTTTCCCGGTAGGTCGAGGCAGTCTGGACGACTGCATCGGCATCGTGCGTGTGCGGAGCCTGCTCACCGCCCAACTGGGCAGCGACCCCCTCGATCTGGAAGCGCTGTGCCAGCCGCCGCTCTATGTGGCGGAATCGATCAGGTCCCTCACGGTGTTAGAGCAGTTCAAACGCACCGGCATCCACATCGCCCTGGTCACCGATGAGTTCGGCGGGGTGGAGGGTCTGGTGACGCTCAACGATCTGATGGAGGGCATCGTCGGGGACCTGCCAGCGTTGGAAGACGAGGAGGAGCCCTCATTCGTGATCCGAGATGATGGCAGTTGGCTGGTGGACGGCAGCCTCGACATCAATGACTTCGATGATCGGATCGGCAGCAAACTGCTCGGCTCAGATGAACAGCGGCAGTACCACACCATGGCTGGATTCGTGATTCATGCACTGGAGCGCATCCCCAAGGCATCCGACCATTTCAACTGGCAAGGATATCGCTTCGAGGTGATGGATATGGATGGAAAGCGCGTTGACAAGATCCTGGTCATGCCTCCTGATATGAAGTGATCAAGTCAGGGTTAAGTGATCACCATGATAGATGCAACGATCCAGCAAGCCTGTTTTGGATTGTCGATCAATGAAGACAGGTCATCAGTTTTCCATTTTTTTGGTCGCGGTTGAAGCAGCAGATGTCACGGCTGAGCTGCAATAGTCTGAGGAGCGTTGGTGCCTCCATCTGTCGTGCCCTGTCCACGTTGCGGCTGCCACATGATCACCAAAGGGAGTCTGGGGAAGGGCTCGATGATCTGCGTGGGGTGTGGTCACCCTGTGCTTGGACTAAAGGACCAACGGAGACTGGGCATCTGGCTCAGCGCCATCACCATGCTTCTCATCGGTCTGGTGCTAGCCGGGCTTTCAACCCTGCTCGACCCAAGCGGCTTGAGCGAGCATGACGGTCGACCGGTGACGGAACATTCAGAAGCAGAGTGACTGGACCCAGAGCTCCTCTGGATCGGCCTGCCCCAGCGGAGCCTTCAAGGTCTGGAGCTTCGCCGAAGGGCACGGGCCCCGAGCCAGATCGTTGCCACAGCGATGAGCACGAGCAGAAGGCGGATCATGAGGCTGGTGAAGGGCGCAATCCAGACCAGGATCTGGCGGTAGTTGTCCCCCAGCAGCAGGCCAGCACTGACGAGTGCCAGGATCCAGATCAGGCTTCCGGCACTGGTCCAGAACAGAAACGACCGTTGAGGCATCAGTTCGATGCCGGCAGGTATCGAAACGAATGGCCTGATACCAGGAACCAGTCGACCCCAGAACACCACCGCCGCTCCATGGCGAGAAAACCAGCGCCGGCTGACAGCCAGATCAGCAGCCTTGAGGCCCAAGCAACGGCCATGGCGACCGATCAGATGTTCCAGCCGGCGCTCATTCACCAGGCGACCGATCCCGTACCAGAACCAGGCCCCGAGCACGGTGCCGATCAAGGCGGCGCCCACCACCGGAATGAACTGGAGCTTGCCCTGCTGAACAAGAAAGCCGCTCAGGGGCATCACCAGCTCTGACGGAATCGGCGGTATCACGTTCTCCAGGAGCAGCGCCAGGCCGATCAGCACATAGCCCTGCACGGGATTGGTTTCGACCGTGTCACCGATCAGCGTGAGAAACGCTTCGGCCCACTGCTGCAACCGTCCAGCCTGGACAAGGGAGCCGACCAGCAGTTCAGGCATCGGCATGGGCGCGGCGGCGCCACAGCCGCCAGACCTTCTCCAGCTCCAGGTAGAGGAAGAACAGGAAGCTGAACCCGATGCAGATGGCCAGATCCTGGAGGCTAAGGGGCGTCGTCTCGAAGAAGTTCGAAAGGACGGGCACGTAGAGCAGGGCCATCTGCAGGGCAGAGGTGAGCACGACGGCTCCGATCAGCCAGGGGTTGGAGAACGGATTCACCTGCACCAGGGGGAGATCGCTGCGAGCGGCCAGGGCATGGCCCATCTGGGCCAGACAGAGCGTGGTGAACACCATCGTCTGCCAAGGGGCCCCAGCCCTGAAGGCATAGACCATCAGCACGATCGTGATCACCGCGAACACCACACCGATGCGCAGGATGTAACTGCCGATTCCCCGCGCGAAGATCGACTCCCCGGGTTCAGCCGGAGGCCGTTGCATCAGACCCTCCTCCCCAGGCTCCAGTGCCAGCGCCAGGGCGGGAACACCGTCGGTCACCAGGTTCATCCAGAGGATCTGGAGGGGGGAGAGAGGAGAGCCCACCAGGCCGAGCAGTGGGGCCGAGGCGATCGTGATCAGCTCACCCACGTTGCTGCCCAGGATGTACTTCACGAAGCGGCGGATGTTCGCGTAAACCAGCCGCCCTTCCTCAACTGCGTTCACGATCGTGGCGAAGTTGTCATCGAGCAGAACCATGTCGGAGGCTTCCTTGCTCACCTCCGTGCCGGTGATGCCCATCGCCACGCCGATATGGGCCTGCTTGAGGGCCGGGGCATCGTTGACGCCGTCGCCGGTCATGGCCACCACCTGGCCATTGGCCTGCAGGGCCTTGACGATGCGCAGCTTCTGTTCAGGCGGCACACGGGCATAGACGCTGCAGCGGCTGACGGCCTCCTGCAGCTTGATGTCGTCGAACTGTTCGAGCTCCCGGCCCAGCACCACCTCAGCATCTCCGTCGACCAGGCCGATGCTCTCACCGATGGCGCGGGCTGTGAGGGGATGGTCGCCGGTGATCATCACAGGCCGGATGCCGGCCTGCCGGCAGCGGGCCACTGCCTCGGCCACTTCCGGGCGGGCCGGATCGAGCTGGGCCATCAGCCCCAGAAGCACCATATGGTCGAGTTCAAGCTCGGGGCTCTGATGGTGAGGCGCGCAAGCGAACGCAAGCACCCGCAGGCCGGAAGCGGCCAGAGTGCGTGCCTGCTCCAACCACCACTGCCGCTGAGGATCAGAGAGGACGGTCACGCCCGAGCCTGAGATCCATCGGTCGCAGCTGCCAATGATCACCTCCGGAGCACCTTTGCTGATCGCCAAAGTGCTGGAGCCGGCCGCCACCTCCCCGAGCGGAGCCTGGAGGGTGCCGTCTCTGTCCTGCACCCACACAGCCATCAGCTGGCGCTCGGAGCTGAAGGGAATCTCCGCCGTGCGCTCGTAGCGGCTGCGCATGGCGAAGCCATCCAGCTTGGCCTTGCCGGCGGCCACCACCAGAGCTCCTTCTGTGGGATCACCCAGCACATCCCAGCTGCCGTCCTCCGCCTTCTTGAGCTCGGCGTCGCTGCAGAGCACACCGGCCGAGAGCAGCAGATCCCTGGCTCCATAGGTGATGCCCGCTGCCGCACCCTCTGGGGCGGCGAGCTCGGAGGCGCTGAATGAGCCATGGGGTTCGTAGCCCTGGCCGCTGACGGCGATCGATTGACTGCCGCAGCGCAGCTCCTCAACGACCTGGCGGTTCAAGGTGAGGGTTCCGGTCTTGTCGGTGCAGATCACCGTGACCGAGCCGAGGGCCTCCACCGCCGGCAGGCGGCGGATCAGAGCAGCGCGCTTCACCATGCGCTGGGTACCGATCGCCAGGGTCACGGTGATCACCGCGGGCAGGCCCTCCGGCACGATCGCCACGGCCATGCTGAGCGCCACCTCCAGCAGGCCCAGCAACGGCTGACCGAGCAGCCAGCCCCCCAGCACCACCAGCGCCACCAACACAAGCGCCGAGACCACCAGCACGTTGGCCAGGCCATCAAGCCGTTCCTGCAGAGGCGTGGTTTCACCCCCGGCGGTGTTGATCAGCTCGGCGATCTGGCCCAGCTCAGTGCCCATGCCAGTGGCGGTCACCACAGCTGTGCCCCGCCCCCGCACCACCTCGGTGCCCTGGAAGACACAGTTCTGCCTCTCCAGCACAGGAGTGGTGGCTTCGAGAACCAGATCGGCCTTCTTGAAGACGGCTTCGGCCTCGCCAGTGAGAGCCGCCTCGCGCAGACCCAGTTCGGCGACATCCAGAAGCCTGGCGTCGGCGGGGACCCGATCGCCCGCCTCCAGGCGGATCAGATCGCCGGGCACCAACTGTTCGCTCGAAATCCGCTCCCAATGGCCGTCACGCCGCGCCGTGACCAGAGGCTGGGCCATTTCGCGCAAGGCCAGCAAAGCATTCTGGGCGCGGCTTTCCTGGATGTAGCCCAGCAGGGCGTTCAACCCGACGATCAGCACGATGGCGATCGCATCCTTCGGGAACTTCTGCGCCTGGAAGGCGATGGCGGCCGACACAGCCGCCACGGCCAGCAGCATGATCAGCATCACGTTGCTGAGCTGGTCCCAGAGGATGCGCAGGTTGCTGCGGCCTGCCGCCAGCTCCAGCCGGTTGAGGCCTAGGCGGGCCAGTCGGTCGGCACTCTGGGCAGTGCTCAGGCCTTCGGCGCTGGCATCAAGCTCTCGAAGGCAGGCCTGGGGGTCAAGGCTGTGCCAGGCGGTTGATTCTGAGCGGATCAAGGGGGAACGACTTCTTAATCAGTTAAAATCCTATGCGAGGGTTGCAATCCTGTCCGGCTCGTCTCCGCATCCATAAACTGCGGCCATTCAGAAAATCAACCTGGCCGCAATGTTGGTCAATGATCTGTTGCCCGAGCTGAGACTATGTCAGACCTGCGGGATGCTGAAGATGCCGATCTCAACGGAACTGGCGAAGGGGCCTGAGCTTCCATACACGGCCTTCATTGTTGCGATCCTCTTCACCGCCAGCCAGAGTCTTGTTACTCCGATCGCGCATCTGACCAAGCTGATGGTGTTCAGTCCAGGTTTCTATTGTTTTTTCGACATGACCGGTGATAACGCACTGCTCGCCATCGATCGGGCGGCTGTGATGCCCTGGCTGATCTGCCGACAGCTCGGGATCTGATGCCAACTTAGGCGGGATTCACCGTGCCTGCTCCAACACTCCTCACCACCCTGTTGCTTCTGCTGACGGGGGTGCTCATTGCCCGTCTCTCGGCGGGGCCGCTGGCCCGCTGGTCCGTGCCCTCGATCGTGCTGGAGCTGGTGATGGGCTTCGTCCTGGGCAACACGGTGCTGCCGTTCTCCTCCATCGCCCCACTCAGCGGTCTCGCCGAGCTGGGCGTGCTCACGCTCTTCTTCCAGGTTGGACTGGAAGTGCGCGGGGATCTGCTCACCACCCGTCGCGGCAGCATCCTGCGCACCGTGGCCCTGAGCTTCTTCACGCCCCTGCTCGCCTACTGGCCCCTCAGCGCCTGGTTCGGCATGACGACCCCGCAGGTGCTGCTCTGCCTGGCCGCCCTGGCCGCCACCGGTACAGGTGTCACCCTGAGGGTCCTGGCCCAGCGCAGAGCCCTGCAGGCGCCTTCCGGGCGACTGCTCGTAGGGGTGTCCGTGCTCGACGACCTGCCCGCGATCGGTCTGCTGAGCCTGGCCACGGCCTCCGGAGGGGTATCCCTCGGCCGGACGGGCCAGGGCGGGCTCCCGCTGGTCCTGGGCTTGCTGGCCGCGGTTCTCAGTTATGGGATCGCGCTCTGGTGGGTGCGTCACCGGCCGGAGCGACCCAGGGGTCCGCTCTCGATCCTGATGATCCTGATCGGGGCGGCCTGGCTCGGAGAAGCCAGCGGGCTCACCTCGCTCCTGGGGGCGCTCTGGGGAGGTGTGCTGCTCAGCCGGCTGGCCCCACCGGAGGAGGACGTGAACCGCACCCTCTCGGTGCTCTCGGATGTGTTCCTGCCGCTTTACTTCATCGGGGTGGGGATGCGCATCCAGGCGAACACGCTGCTGCAGCCTGAAGCCTGGGCACTGGCCTCGGTGCTCGTGGTTCTGGGCATCGTCAGCAAGCTGGCCTGCGGCCTGGGCATCTCCGCACACGACAGGGCCGCCGGGGTGGATCGCTGGCTGGTGGTGTTCGGCCTGATCCCCCGGGGTCTGCCGGGACTGGTGTTCGCCACCACGGCCCTGGGGGCGGGGCTGATCAACGCCACCCAATTCTCCGCCCTGGTGATCATGGTGACGGTCACCACCGTGCTGGGGCTGCTGTTGCTGGAACAACGTCTGGCAGGACTGACTCGAGCCAGGGGGGGTCTGCCGCCAGTGGTAGGCCCCGGGGATTGATCACTCAGGTAGGTTGACCGACCTCAGGTGTGATTCCCTGCCTTGAAGAGCTCTTCGTCGCTGGATCAACTGGGAAGCCGCTTGATGCGCTGGCGCCATCGTCTCACGGTGCCCCAGTTCACCGTTGTGACTGGCGGGCTGGTGATTGTCTCGGGTACCCTGCTGATGGCTTCGCCGCTTTGCTCCAGCGATGATGTGGGGCTCTGGCAGGCTTTGTTCACCGTGACCTCGGCGATCACGGTCACGGGATTGTCGATCATCGATGTGGGCAAGGATCTCACCTTCTTTGGGCAGGTGACCCTGGCCGGACTGATCATCACCGGCGGGCTCGGCCTGATGGCGATCACTACCTTTCTTCAGGGCTTCGTGCAGGGTCGCTCTGGCCTGCGTCTACGCCTTGACAAAGGTCGGGCGCTCGATGAGTTCGGAGTGGGAGGCATCGGCCCCACCTTCCATCAGATCCTGATCACCGCCGGCTGTGTGATGGGGGTGGGTACCGTGATTCTGTACAGCTTCGGGTTCACCGACATCAGCAACCAGGGCGAAAGGCTGTGGGCAGCGATGTTTCACTGCATCAGCGCCTACAACAACGCTGGCTTCGGCCTCTGGAGCGATAACCTTGTTGGCTACAGAGCTAATCCAGTCGTCAATGGCGTGATTGGCGGCCTGATCGTCACTGGCGGCATCGGCTGGCGCGTCACCAACGACCTGTGGGAGAAACGCTTCCGGCTCCAACGGATCCGCCGACTGAGTCTGCACACACGCCTGGTGCTGCGCAGCACCCTGCTTCTGATCGTGATCGGGGCATTGGGCCTGCTGTTCACCGAACATTTCGCTCCCGACGGGGTCATGTCGACCCTCACCCTCTGGGAAAAGCTGCAGGTCACCATTTTTCAATCGATCACCACCCGCACGGCTGGCTTCAACACGGTGCCTCTTTCGATCGAGACGCTCTCCGATGCGGGCCTGCTGCTGATGATCGTGCTGATGTTCATCGGTGCCAGCCCTGGCGGCACCGGCGGTGGCATCAAGACCACCACCTTCGCGGTGCTTATGGGTGCCACCCGCTCCACCCTTGAAGGACGCAAGGAGGTGATCATCCGCAGACACCAGATTCCCGGGGACATCGTGCTCAAGGCCGTGGGCGTGGCCCTGGCATCAGGCCTGTTCGTGATCCTGATGACTCTCCTGCTTGGTCTTGGACCAACGGCGGGAGGAGAACCCACTGCCGAGGCCTACAGCTTCCTTGAGAAGCTGTTCACCTGCATGTCGGCATTCGGCACCGTCGGACTGGATGTGGGGGTGACCGCTAACCTGAATCGCTGGGGTCAGTTGGTGCTGATGGTGGGGATGTTCGTGGGACGGCTGGGCATCATGCTGTTGCTCTCAGCCCTCTACGGCAGCAGACCCCAGTCCAGGGTCGGCTACCCCCGCGAAGAGGTCTTCATCTGAGGTGTGAACCAATGGCATCAAGCAATACGTGGTGGCAATGGGCCCCCGACGGATCGAAGTCGGTCGGAACCTTTGCGGTCATCGGTATTGGCCGGTTTGGATCAGCGGTCTGCGACGAGCTCATCCATAACGGCGCAACCGTGTTGGCGATCGATGCCAATCAGCGCGCAATTGATGCCATGCGCCTGATCGACCCATCGATTGAAGCCAGGGTTGTGGACTGCACTGATGAGGAGGCTCTGCGTGAAGCAGGGGCTCTGGAGGTTGACACTGTTGTTGTGGCGATCAGCGAACCTATCGAGGCGAGCATCACCGCCACTTTGATCGCGAAACATAGCGATGGGACGAAGGTGAAGCAGGTGATTTCCCGTGCCACCAGTGATCTTCACATGAAGATGCTCCAGCGCGTCGGAGCTGATCGAGTGGTCTATCCATCAAAAATGCAGGGCCACCGGCTCGGCCTGGAGCTCGTACGTCCGAACATGCTGGAACGGCTACGGCTCGATGATCGCAACAGTATCGAGGAGATACGTGTACCCAAGGCCTTCGTGGATCAGTCTCTGCGTGAACTGAACTTGCGCAAGAATCACAACGTTACCGTCCTGGCTGTCGGCCCAGAGAACCAGCTGACTGTGAACCCCCCGGCGTCCCATGTCCTCAAAGAGGGCGAGTTGCTTGTTGTGATGGGATCTGGCGAAGCCCTCAAGGCTCTGCCCTCCCGCTGAGCCGGGCCATGATGCAACCGATCTCCGCATTCTCAAGCGGGGCCCCAGACTCTTCGATTGCGAGCACGCCGCGGCCTCGGCTTAACCTGCTGGTTCCAAGCCGGGCAGTTGGTTCAAACTGCCTTAGTGAATCCTGATGACCTGCTGCTGGAGCAGTAGCGCTCGCTCCCTGGTCACAGACTCCTCGACCTGCGCGTGATGGGTGTGGAGAGGTTGGCCACCACCTGGGCTCTGTTCCAGGCGTTGCTGGTGGAGGCGATGCCCTTTCTGCTGATCGGGGTGGCTCTCTCCAGCCTGGCCCGCTGGATCAGCCCCGGGGGGAAGTGGGTACGGGCCCTGCCAGCTCACCCGCTGCTGGGCCCCCTGAGCGGTGCGGCCCTGGGCTTTGCCCTGCCCGCCTGCGAGTGCGGCAACGTACCGATGGCTCGGCATCTACTGGTGAAAGGGGCGCCGATCGCCACGGCCCTGGGGTTTCTGTTCGCTGCTCCGGTTCTCAATCCGATCGTGCTGGCCAGCACCTGGGCAGCCTTTCCCGATCAGCCATGGCTGCTGGCGGCACGGCCCCTGGGGGCCCTGCTGATCGCTGTGGCTCTGGCCACCCTGTTGCGGCTCCTTCCCGACAGCCAGCTGTTGCAGCCGGCCCTGCTGGAGGAGAGGCGTCTGAGCCAGCCCCTGGCGGAGGTGACCCTTCTAGAGCGACGCACTGGCCTGATCGGAGCGCCTGCCAGCGGATCCGGGCCAGCCATGGTGGGATCAAGCCGGCGCCCCCCTCTGGGCCAGGTGCTCTCCCACGGCGGCTCTGAGTTTCTCGAGCTGGCTCTGCTGCTGGTGATGGGTTGTGCCATTGCCGCCCTGGTGCAGACCCTGGTGCCTCGCCAGTGGCTGATCGCGGTGGGCGGCGCCCCCACCCTCTCAATCCTGAGCCTGATGTTGCTCAGCCTTGTGGTGTCGGTATGTTCCAGCGTGGATGCCTTTCTGGCCCTGGGTTTTGCTGCCCAGGTCACGCCAGGGGCGGTACTGGCTTTCCTGCTGCTGGGGCCGGTGATGGATCTCAAGCTGGTGGGACTGTTCGGCATCCTGTTGCGGCCCCGCGCCATCCTGCTCACGGCGGGGGCGGCGTCCCTGGTGGTGTTGCTGATTGGTCAATGGGTCAACCTGATCCTGCTCTGAGCCGTGGATGTCTCAAGGCCCTGGCCCTGGGTCTGTGGGGCGTCGCGCTGCTGCAGAGCGCCAAGAGCGGACGGCTCGACCTGCTTCTACGGGCCGTGTTCCATCCGCTCGTGTGGGGCAGCGGAATCCTGCTGCTGCTGCTGGCCGCAGTGGAGCTGAGCGGACGCTGGCGGGATGGCAGCCGCACGAGCGGGCGCTGGACCTCCCTGCTGAGCATCGGTGCGGCACTGGCGGTGATGGTCCTGCCCCCCAGACCCTCCTTCGCCGATCTGGCCGCCAACCGCCAGGCCAACCTGCTGGAGGAGCCCGGCCTGAGCTTCGTGCTCCCCCCCGCCCAGCGCAGCCTCACCGATTGGGTGCGCTTGCTGCGCAGCGAACCGGATCCACGTCTCTATGCCGGAGATGCCGTGCGCATCAGCGGATTTGTCCTGCCGGTTCCCGGTGAGGACCCTCACCTGGCGCGCCTGCTGGTGCGCTGCTGCCTGGTGGACGCCGTGCCGGTGGGTCTGCCGGTGCGCTGGCCCGCTGATCAGCCCATACCCCGCGCCGACCAGTGGCTGCGGCTGGAGGGGGTGATGGTGAGCGAAGCAGTGGGGGGCCGCCAGCGCAGCGTCGTCGAGGCCAGACGGGTGGAGCCGATCCCCAGGCCCCGCCAGCCGCTGGAACCATGATGAAGGCCCCCCTGCGCTGGTGGCGCCGGCAGCAGCGCCTCAGGTTGATGCTGATTGCGGCCGCCGCCTTGGCCCTGCTGCAGCAACAGCTGCTCTGGCACCGTCCGCCGCGCTTGCTGGAACTGCGCCAGGCCAGTGCCAGCTCGGGGCCGGCAGCCCTGAGCCTGCGTTTCAGCCGGCCGATGCGAGCCCCCAGCGTGGCCACCAGCAGCCAGCTGCAACCGCCTCTGCCCTTCAGCATCCAGGGAGACGGCAATCCACTGCTCTTGCTGCCTGCCGTCGGGACCCGCATCGACAGACCCCTGCACTTGCGGCTGGAGGGGCTCGACCAGCGGGGGCTGGCCCTTCCCCCCCAGCGCTGGTTCTGGGACCCCCGACCCGACCTGCTGGCCGTGGTGCCGGTGCCCGGTGGCGAGCAGGTGCGTCTGCTCACGAGCACGGGTGCCTGGACACCCCTCACCCCCGTGTGGCCGGCCATCCCCCAGACCGTGGCCCTCGGGGATGGCTCGGGACTGGGCCTGGTCAGCCGTGACCACCAGGGGGAGCATCAGGTCTGGAGACTCGAGCTGAAGCGCCACCACCTGGCCAGGCACTCCAGCGAGCTGGGAGCAACCCGGGTGGGGCCCTTGCAGCCCTTCAGTTCCCAGAGCTTCGTTTTCGCCAGCCTGAGCAGCAACGCCAGCGGCGATCTGCTGGTGCAGGCGGGCACCCAGGCCAGCGGCCCTGAGCCCCCCCAGGAGGAGGTGGTGCTGTGGGAACGCAGTGGCGGACGCCGGAGACTGGAGCTGGACCCCCGCGGACCGATCGCCCTGGTGCCCCAGGGGGGATCGATGATCGTGCCCGAGTCCGATGGCCTCGCGCTGAGGACCCTGCCGCCCCGCCCGTCGCGCCGCCAGCTGCTGCCCGGCAGCCGCGACCTCAGCAGCTTCTGCCCCGTGGCGGGCCGGGCACTGCTCACCCGCCACTGGCCCGACTTCCGCCGCTCCCTGGAGCTCGTGGAACCTGCTCAGGCACCGAAATCCCTCTGGCTGGGCCCGGAGGCCCTGCTGGCCAGTGCCTGCTCCAGGGGAGGTGAGCGGGTCTGGGCCCTGCTGCTGGATGGAATCGAGCGGCCCGAGCTGACCGTTCTGGCCCTCAGCCGTGACGGTGGCGAACGGCGGCAGCGTCTGGAGGGCTGGGAACTGGAGCCCGGCACGGGGCTGAGCTACGACCCCACCACCGACCGCTTGCTGCTGGCCCTGCGCCCCCTGCAACCCCCAGGATCTGCGCCGGCCAGCTCCCGAGCGGAACCTCAGGCGGCCTTGATCGATGCCACCAGCCTGGAGCTGACCATGCTCAAGGGTCCGGTGCGGCAGGTGAGCTGGATGCCACCTGGGTGAGCCGCACCGGCCTTGCTCACCATCACTGCCCTGCCTCACCCCTCAGCGGCGGCGGTGCAGCACCAGGGGAAGCAGCAGCAGGCTCAGCACCCCGATCAGGGGACCAGGCGGCAGGTTGATGCCCGGCTGGATCGCCAGCACAAAGCCGCAGCCCGCGAGCAGCGCTCCAATGAGCGCCGCCCGGAGCAGGGCCTGGCGCAGGCTGATCGCCCCCTCCAGGGCCAGAAGGGCCGGAGCCCCCATCAGAGCAATGACCAGCACCACTCCCACGGCCGTCATGGCACTCACCACCGTCAGGGCAGTCACAAAGGTGAGCAGCAGGCGCAGGCGCCCCACCGCCAGCCCGGCGCTGGCCGCCCCCAGAGGGTCCACACCGAGAAACACCAGCTGGCGGTAGCGGAAGGCCAGCAGCGCCAGCACCGCCAGAAGCGACAGGCCGGTGCGCAGCAGATCCGGCAGCCCCGCCGCGAGCAGATCACCGAACAGCACGGCTTCGAGGTTCACCCGGATGCGCAGCAGAGGAATCAGCAGCACCCCAAGGCCCAGGAATCCAGCCAGCACCGTGTTCAGCACTGCTTCATCACCACGGCCACCGGAGCTGCCGGGACGGCTGAACCGTTCGGCCAGAAGGGCGCCAGCCACCCCACTCACCACACCACCCAGCCCTGGATCGATGCCCAGCGCCAGAGCCAGTGCCAGACCGGGCAAGACCGCATGGGAGATCAGGTTGGCCTGGAACAGACGCCCCTGCACCAGCAGCAGGGTGCCCGCCAATGGGCAGAGCAGGCCGCTGAGCAAGGCCAGGGCCAGGGGAAGCATCCACCAGGTCACGCTCATCGGGCTGCCACTGAGTGAATGGAACGGCCCGGTCTGCATAGGATCCCGGCCAGGGGCCCGAGCTGAGACCGATGGATTCCGAGGCGGCCACCCGGCAGCTCAACGCCAAACAGGTGAGTGTGCTGGCGATGTTGCGCGAGAGCCCCGAGGAGCTCTCCGGCCAGGAGCTGCATCAGCGTCTGCGCCTCAATGGCCAGCCGATCGGACTGGCCACGGTCTACAGGCATCTGCGCCAGCTCCAGCGCCTGGGCCTGGCCCGCTGCCGTCACCTCCCCAGCGGTGAGGCCCTCTATGCCCCCAGGGAGCGGGACACCCACCACCTCACCTGCGTGTCCTGCGGCCTGACGCTGCCGCTGGATCACTGCCCGATGCATGGCATCCAGCCCCAACCCGAGGTGGCCCATGGCTTCGAGCTGCTGTTCCACACCCTGGAATACTTCGGCCGCTGCTCCCGCTGCCGCCAATCCGCCCCGGCGGACACCTGAAGGGAGCCGCATCAGCCGCAGCAATGGTTCCCCAGGCGCAGGTCACCGAGGGAGTGGCGCACCGAGGCGGGGGGACCATCCGCCAGCAGCCGGCGGTCGATCACCAGCACGCGGTCATAGGCATCGAGATCACGGCCCCAGTCGTGGCTGCTCACCAGAAGGGTGAAGCCGGCATCCCGCAACTGGCCCATCACCTGAAGCAGCTGGGTGCGGGAGGGGGGATCGATCGCCGCGCAGGGTTCATCCAGCAGCAACACCGAGGCTGGTTGCACCAGCAGGCGGGCCAGCAAAGCCCGCTGTTGCTGGCCGCCGGAGAGCTGATCAAGGCGGCGTGAAGCCAGACCATCGATCCCCACCCGCTGCAGGGCAGCCTCCACGGCACAGCAGCCGGGCCGGGCCGCCATCAGCCGTCCGAGACCCACCAGCTCACGCACAGTGATCGGGAACTGCCAGGCGATCTCACCCCGCTGGGGCATCAAGGCCAGCTGACGCCGAGCCAGGCGGGGAGTGAGTGGTACGCCATCAAGCAGCAGCTCGCCGGAGACCAGGGGGATCTGGCCCTCGATGGCCTGGAGCAGGGTGCTCTTGCCGGCGCCATTCGGGCCCACCAGGGCAGTGAGAGTGGCGGGCTCGAGCCGAAAGCTGATGTCCTCCAGGGCCAGCCCCTCTCCACGGTGCACGCTGAGATGACGAGCCTCGAGGGCCATCGGCGCCGGCACCGGCAGAACGTGGAGGCAACCTACCGAGGCGTCAGAGGCGATACCGCTCCCGGGCCGGCAGAAGCGCTCGGCAGAATCCATCAGAAATGAGAACTGTTATCGTTCTTGATCTCTGCCTGTGGCCCTTGGCGCAGCTCTCCGGTTCCCACCGCGGCCGTCAGCGCAACCCGATCATCCCGGCACTGCTCCTGGTCTGCGGCAGCGTTTGGCTCTCCCTGCAGGCCTGCGACCGTGGACCCGGCAGATCAGCCCCTGGAGCCCAGCCCACCGACCAGAACCAGCCCCAGGTGGTGGCGGCCGATGGCGTGCTCTGCGATCTCACCCAGCGGCTGGCCGCCGGCAAGCTGGCCGTGAGCTGTCTGCTGCGACCGGCCGATGATCCCCACGACTTCCGGCTCAGACCCGACCAGAAGGCCCAGATCACCGGCGCCAGCCTGCTGCTGATCAGCGGCTACGACCTCACCCCTGCCCTGGAGGCCCTGCCTGGGGCGGTGTCGGTGTCCGAGCAAGCCGTGCCCCAGCCCCTCAGGCTCACGCCGGCAGGCGGCCAACACCCCGACGACCACGCCCACGACCACGCCCACGCCCACGGCGACTTCGACCCCCATGTTTGGCACAACCCGCGTCAGGCGGCGGCCATGGCGGCGGTGATCGCAGACCAGCTCAGCCGCCTCGACCCCCCTGCCGCCGAGACCATCCAGCGGCGCTCCAGGGCCATGGCCGAGCAGCTTGACCGCCTTGATGTCTGGAACCGGGCCCAGTTCAACGCCATCCCCAGGCCCTGGCCTCCCCTGGCCAGCAGCCACCGCGCCTTCGCCAGCCTGGCTCAGACCTACGGCCTCGAAGAGCTGCCCCTGGTGGATGCCACCAGCACCAGCGAGAGCCTGCGTCCGGAAGGATTCCGCCAGGTGATCGAGGCTCTGAAGGCAGACTCCACCCCCCGGCTGTTCGCCGAGCAGACCCCTCCTGCCAGGACCCTCCAGCGCATCAGCGAACTCAGCGGGGTGCCGATCGCCCCGGTGCCCCTGGCCGCCGATGGTCTGGCGATGGGGCCTGATGGCCCCCTCAGCCTGATGGCCACCCTGGTGCGCAACACCTGCACGATCGTGGAGGGCTGGGGCGGCCGCTGCGACCGCAAGGGCGGCGACGCCCTGGTTCAGGCCTGGACGCGGATCAGTTGAGACCAGGCTGGGTGCCATTGGTCACACCACCAGGGGTCTGTGTCGGGCCGAGGATGCGTGGGGACCTAACCCGCCATGGCAACTCCAACGGATTCAGGCCCCCAGCGCCTTTGGAGGCGGCGTGAGCTGCTGCCGCTCGGCGCCACCGTCCTGGGTCTGGGGCTGGGGGGATTGCTGCTGCGACGAGGTGGCTCCCGCGGCTGGATGGAGAACGAGGCCACTCTTCAGTCTCCGGCGCCGGGCGGTTTGCGGGAGTTCGATGCAGGCCGTGTCAGCTGGGAGAACGGCCGCCGGGTGCGGGAGTTCGATCTCACGGCCAGCACCACCCTGCTGCAGCTCAACCCGGCGGTGACCTTCAAGGCCTGGGCCGTCAACGGTCGGGTGCCTGGGCCCACCCTGCGCGCCCAGGCCGGCGACCGACTGCGCATCCGCTTCCGCAACGAGGACAGCACGTCCCACAGCCTTCACTTCCACGGCGTCCATCCGGCGGCCATGGATGGCATCCGCCCGGTGCGCCGAGGCGGCAGCACGGTCTACGAATTCGACGCGGAACCCTTCGGCCTGTTCCCCTACCACTGTCATGTGGCGCCGGTGACGCGCCATGTGAGCAAGGGGCTCTACGGGCTGTTGATCGTGGATCCCCCCTCCCGCCGCCCAGCGGCCGACGAGATGGTGCTGGTGATGGGTGGCTATGACCTCAAGGGAGCGGGCCGCAACGATCTCTATGCCTTCAATGGCCGCCCCAATTTGTATCGC
Organism: Synechococcus sp. UW140; assembly: GCA_943369245.1. GTDB lineage: Bacteria > Cyanobacteriota > Cyanobacteriia > PCC-6307 > Cyanobiaceae > Regnicoccus_A. Next base: position 147,916 of record CALRMN020000004.1, read on the forward strand.
GATCAACCCATCTCCATCACCCAAGGACAACGAATTCGTCTGTATCTCCTTAACATGGTGGAGTGGGATGGTCCGTTGACCTTCCATCTGCATGCCAACCTCTTCAAGGTGTTCAGGGGCGGCTTCTCCGACAGTTCCGATGAAATCGCCGACGTGATCACGATGGGAATGGCCGAGCGTCATATCCTGGAGTTCAGCTACCGCGATCCGGGCCTCTACATGTTTCATCCCCATCAGGATCAGATCGCCGAGCATGGCTGCATGGGTCACTTCCGCGTTGTGCCCAGCGGCCGGTAACTTTGGTCACGGTGTTCCGTCTCTTCTGATCGGCTGACAAGCCGGAGCACCCTCACGATGAAGGCGAGCAAGCCGAGACCATCGTGATTGACAGGCGCCGCACTCTTCCACTCTTCCTTGCGATCGCCACGACGGCCTCACTGACCGTGGCCTGCGGGAATTCCCCCCTCCCGTCCGGCGGTGGCAGTGGTGGAACCGCCAGGGACAGCGCCACACACCATGAGGCCGGAGAAGGCGGGGAAGGTGTTCAGGGCATCGACGATGCCGTCAGTTATGCCGCCGTGCTCGGCATGATGAAGGGGCATCTCCTGGCCGCCAGTGAACTGATGCAACTCCACGATTACAAGGCGGCTGAACAGCACATCGGTCATCCTGTGGACGAGCTCTATGGAGATCTCGAGCCGGCATTGATGGCCAGAGGTGTTCCTCCTTTCAAGCAGCCGCTCACCACACTTCTGGACCTGGTTCAGTCAGCTCCGACATCTCCCCAGACCGAAGCAGCCTTCAAGAAGTCGCAACAGCACATCGACAGGGCCCTACAGGCAATCCCTGAGCAGGAGCGGCTTGATTCCGGGTTCGTTGTCGCTGTGATCCGGCAGTTGCTCGAGGCCGCTGGCAGTGAATATGCGTCGGCCATCACCGATGGACGCTTCGCCGAAACCGTGGAGTACCAGGATTCCCGCGGTTTCGTTCGCTATGCCGACCAGCTCTACCAGGAGATGGCAACGACACTGCAGACCAGGAATCCCGAGCTGAACGCCAGGGTGAAGAGCACCCTGGACGCGTTGCTGCCGGTGTGGCCCTCTCCGATGCCCCCTCCCCGGCCGATCAAGACACCCGCTCAGGTGCAGGCCCTGATCCAGTCGATCTGAGCGGCAAGCTCACGACCCGGGAGGGGGCCACGCGCCAGCCGGAACCGCCGGTGACACCAACACTGATAATGGTTATCATTCTGCTTCTTGTTCTCTGGCCCGCATGTCCATCCCCCACCTGACCCCAGGGTTCTTGCAGTGGGCCGCTGTCCCTGCCGCCGCAGTGCTCTGGCCTTTACTCCTGCTGAATCCATCTGCGGCCACCGAGCTCGATCTCGATGGCATCCGGCGCTATGCCGGCGGCTCCAGCGAGACCAGCCACGATCAGGTCACCAGCATCACTCAGTTCTCCGACGTGCAGCCCACCGAGTGGGCTTACCAGGCGCTCTCGAACCTGATCGAGCGCTACGGCTGCGTCGCTGGCTATCCCGATGGCACCTTCCGCGGCAAGAAGCCGCTGAGCCGCTGGGAAGCCGCCGCTCTGCTCAACGCCTGCCTTGATCGGATCACCGAGGTGACCGACGAGCTGCGCCGCCTGCTCAAGGAGTTCGAGAAGGAACTCGCCATCATGCGCGGCCGCGTCGACAACCTCGAGGCCAAGGTGGGTGAGCTGGAGGCCAACCAGTTCTCCACCACCACCAAGCTTTCGGGGTATGCCACGTTCGTGCTGGGTGCTAATGCCTTCAGCGGCAGTGCCACTGATCTGCGGGATGCGGCCGGCCGGGAAGTGGGCGGCACCACCTTCAACTACGACCTGCAGCTGGTACTCGACACCAGCTTCACCGGTAAAGATCTGCTGCGGACGGTACTCCGGGCCGGTAATTTCGGCACCAGCGCCTTCGGTGGCGCGGGGCCAACCGGCAATCTCTCCACCCTGGAGATTGCCTTCGAGGAAGCATCGGGCCCCGACTCCCTCGGGATCGACAAACTCTATTACCAGTTCCCGATCGGAACTAATTTCACCGCCACCATCGGCGGACGGCTCGGGCAAGAAGACATGCTGGCGATCTGGCCAAGCACCTATGTGACTGAACCAATTCTGAATCTCTTTTTCCTCAACGGAAGTACGCTCAACTACAGCAAGAACGCCGGACCCGGCGCTGGCCTGTGGTGGCAAAGCAACGGCTGGAGTCTCAGCGCCGCCTATGTGGCCGCCACCGGATTCCTGGGTGACTCCAGCCGTGGCGGACTCGGCAACGGCAACAGTCAGAGCACCGGCACCGCCCAACTGGCCTACGCCGGCGATCGCTGGGCCGTGGCAGCCATCTACAACTACATCCAGAACGGCGTGGCGATCCCAGGGGCCACACCGTTCGCCACAGCTGCATTCGAAGATCCCTCCTCCAGCCGCACAAATGCACTCGGGCTCAGCGGCTACTGGCAGCCTGAACAACCGGGCTGGATCCCCTCGATCAGCGCCGGTTGGGGATATGGCACCACCTCCTATGGCTCGGATCCCGGAAGCGGGGCACTGAGTGTCAGTCAGTCGTGGATGGTGGGTCTGGAGTGGGCCGATGTGCTGATCAAAGGAAACACCTTGGGTATGGCAGTCGGCCAACCGGTATTCGCCACAGCACTGAGCGGAGGCGAAAGCCCCGATGACGGCAATTTTGTCTGGGAGTGGTGGTACAAGCTCCAGGTCACCGACAACATCTCGATCACCCCGGCGTTGTTCTATCTGAGCCGTCCCCTCGGCCAGGACACCCCCAGCGACAGCTCGTTCCGCCAACTGGGCGGGTTGGTCAAGACCAGCTTCTCGTTCTGAGACCAACCGCTGGGCCAGGATTGACGGGCAAGGCACCGTGGAGATGGTGTTGTCACCGGCTGGGACAGGTTGATTGGTTCATCCGGCAGGGCTCTGGCGGAGGCCAGGGTTGTGGGGCGGTCACAATCGCGAGCAACGGTTTTCGGAACCAAGCCGACAAGGGTCCCCCAAACAGCGATGAGGCCAGTCCGGTGGGGAGGTGATCACCCTGTACGGAGGCTCCTTCGTGCTCGGTCTCCTGGGACTCCCTGCCCTTCGACGCCTCTGGCGCCAGACTGCCCGTACCAGGCGAATGTCGCCCCCTCTTGCCCGTGATGACCCGCACTGCCCCTGCTCGTCCCGCGTCCTCTCCCACCAAGGAGGGGATCGAGGATCCAAGCCCCACCAGTCTGCCGGTGACGATCCTGACGGGTTTCCTCGGTGCCGGCAAAACCACCCTTCTCAACCACATCCTCAGCAACCAGAGTGGACTGAAAACCGCTGTTCTGGTCAATGAGTTCGGTGAGATCGGCATCGACAACGAGCTGATCATCGCCACCGGCGAAGACATGGTGGAGCTCAGCAACGGCTGCATCTGCTGCTCGATCAACGGTGAGTTGCTGGAAGCGGTGGAGCGGATCCTGGAGCGCCCGGAGCCCGTGGATTATCTGGTGGTGGAAACCACCGGCCTGGCCGACCCCCTGCCGGTGGCGATGACCTTCCTGGGCAGCGAACTGCGTGACACCACCCGCCTCGATTCGATCATCACCCTGATCGATGCCGAGAACTTCGAAGAGAGCAGCTTCGAGAGCGAAGTGGGACGCGCCCAGGTGATCTACGGCGACATCCTGATGCTCAACAAGTGCGATCTGGTGCCGGAGCCCAGGCTGAAGAAGCTGGAAAGCCTCCTACGCAACCTCAAACCGGATGCCCGCATCCTGCGATCAGTGAAGGGCGACGTGGCTCTGCCCCTGCTGCTGAGCGTGGGGCTGTTCGAATCCGACCGGGTGGTGGCCGCTGGCGAGGCAACCACAGCTGATGGGGAGAGTGCAACAGAGACCATGGCTCTCGACCATGGCGACTGTGACCACGACCATGGCCACTGCAGCCATGACCACGGCCATGACCACGGCCACGGCCACAGTCAGAACGACCACAGCCACCACGGGCACGACCACGCCCACCATGACGACTTCGCCGAGCATCCGGCCGACCATCTCGCCATCGAGGGCTTCACCTCGCTCTCCTTCTCCAGCGAGGGGCCCTTCGCCTTACGCAAGTTTCAGAATTTTCTCGACAATCAGCTGCCCACGGAAGTCTTCAGGGCCAAGGGCATTCTCTGGTTCAACGAAAGCGAACGACGTCACGTCTTCCATCTGGCCGGCAAGCGTTTCTCGATCGACGACAGTGACTGGACGGGTGAACGCAAGAACCAGCTGGTGTTGATCGGCAAGGATCTGGATCATAACCGTCTGCGCCGTCAGCTTCAGGCCTGCGTGGCCAAGGATGCTGGCCGAGGGTTTGCCTGAATTGCACAATGATCAGGTCACATCCATCACACGACTTCGTTCAATCCGAGTAAAGGCCTCAGAGAATCATTCCTACTTTTCAAGGGTCATCCTGGCGCTTCACACCGCCGCAACTCTTGATCAAGCCCATCCGATTCCGCCCGGTCCGTCTGATCGCCTCCGGCCTGCTCACCGTCTCCACCACCCTTGCCACCACTGCCTCAGGATCTCGGGTCTTCGCCCAGACACCCAAGGGTGTCGAGATTGGGGTCTATTCAGGCCGGCACTACAACACGGACAAAAAGCTCTACGAGCAGTTCACCGCCAGAACCGGCATCAAGGTGAAACTGCTGGAAGGCAAGGACGATGCCCTGATCGAGCGACTGCGCAGCGAAGGCCGCAACAGCCCTGCTGACGTTCTTGTTCTGGTCGATGCCGCCCGGCTCGATCGAGCCACCGATCTCGGACTCTTCCGGCCCAGCAGCTCGGCTGCCCTCAACCGCGATGTGCCTGCCAACCTGCGGGACTCGAAGGGTCGCTGGTACGGACTGACCCGACGCGTGCGCATGGTGGTGGTGAATCCGAACAAGGTGGATCCAGCCACCATCCGCACCTATGCCGACCTGGCCAAGCCGGCCCTGAAGGGCAAGCTCTGCCTGCGCGACCGTCAGAGCCCCTACAACCAGTCTCTGGTGGCCGATCAGATGATCCTGCGCGGAACAGACGCCACACGACGTTGGATCCGGGGCATGGCCAGCAACGTGACCCAACCGTTCTTCAGCTCAGACACCCCCCTGGCACGTGCCGTTGCCGACGGCTCCTGCGGAGTGGGGGTGGTCAACACCTACTACGTGGGACGGATGCTCTCGGGCGAGAGTGGCCCGGCCGACAAGGCCCTGGCCCAGAGACTCAGGATTGTCTTTCCCAACCCCTCCCACGTCAACATCACTGGCGGTGGGGTCACCGCAGCCTCGAAGAATCCAGCAGCCGCGTTGAAACTGCTGGAATTTCTCGCTTCGCCCACCGGCGGGCGCGGCTATGCCGAAGCCAACTTCGAGTATCCGCTCAGGGGTTATGGCAACAACGCCACACTCAGGCGCCTGGGCACCTTTCGCGATGATGGGGTCTCAGCTGAACAACTGGGCCTGAAGAGTCGCAGTGCTGTGGACCTGATGGTCCGCAACGGATGGAAATAGCCGCGTCCACACCAGCCCATGGAGTGGTGAAAGCCGCCCGATCGCAGCATTGGCCACAGCACGACCAGGGAATCTGGCTAGCTTGTGGCCACCCCGCGCCTGAACGATGGCTGAACTGCTGCTTGTCTCCAGCGTTCTCGCGCTCTTCGGCCTCGCCTTCTGGCTCACCACCGATTCTGATGACGACAACGGAGGTGGCGGCATGATGCAACCTGTGCTCGTGCCGGTTCGTGTCTCCCGATCCAGCGGCCGCTGAGCCTCAGAGACTCCAGCGCCCCGACCTCGGGCTCCAGTCAGCGTCACAACCCTCGAACCACCGGTGCCCAGAGGCAGCGGTGGTTTCCTGCATCCGGGGTTTCAGCTGACCTGGATTGATTAACGCGGCTGATCCCGGGAATTGCCGATCCTGTCTGAACCAACGTCCCAGAGGGATTGGGGCGGTTCTACGTTTGCCCAACGACACGAGAGGCCCATTCAGACCGGTTCTCCACTCGTCAGCCGGTCCACTGACTGGTCGGATGAGCCCTCGCTGCCTTGCAGATGTCCAGTGATGCCTGCCTCCACTCATGCCTGGACCATGTCCATTTCTGCAGCTCAAGTCCAACTCGGTGATACCGACTGGAATGACCTGGTTGATCAGCGATGGCTATGTCCGGCAGGTGACCTGGAATGAAGACGCCGAACTGATCACCCTGATGCTCTGGGGCCCCGGCGATCTCATCCTCGGAAGCCAGGCGACATTTGAATGCCGCAATGAAACCAGCACGATCTCTCCTGCCTCGCTCGATGGTCATGCGCCCACGGACACCGAACTCCTCGAAGCCCTCAAACGCCAGATCAGCCGCTCGATGGAGATCATTCGGATCAGTCGGATCCGCAAGGCCGATGTCCGCCTGCTGACCATGTTGCGCTGGCTGGCCGCCCAGTTCGGGCGGGTGAACAGCCTGGGCCACAGTCTTTCCCTTGAGGACATGAACCTGACCCATCAGGTGATCGCAGAACTCACCGGACTGACCCGGGTGACCGTCACCAAAGGCCTGAATAAGTACAAGTCACTGGGTCAGGCCATCCTGATGGCCCATGGTGATCTTCTGCTTCCCCATAGCCCGGAGGCGGGGGGCATCACTCAGGCCGCCGTGATGCAGCCATGGGCCTCCCATTCCCGTGCGGGTTGAGCCTGGGCTTCAGGCCATCCTGATCCGAAGCAGGGAGTTCACTGCATCCGCCATGGCTTCCTGCCGACTGAGCTCCACGTGATCGGCAGATAACAGGCCTACACCTTCAGCCTCCTGAGGCACTTGAGGGTGCGGGTGATGCCGGAGAGAGCGGATCTTGCTCCCGCCTGAATATTCACCACCACGCCCATGGTGGCTTCGGCGCCTGCGATGCCGCCGAAGAGACCTGAAACGATGTTGCCCACTCCCTGGTCACCTGGGCCGGGGTGAACCAGATGATCGCCATGGTGACCACCGCCAGGATCACTTCAGGCAGCCTCGCGGCAGCGAAGAGCTGGGGCAGGGCCGTGAGCTTGCCCATCACCCCGCCCTTGGGGATGGCCTGGCCCGGGAAAGGGCCGGTCTGGAGAATGATCAGAATGAAGCCGCTGCCGGACATGCAGCCCGAGATCACCATGTAGGGCTTCATCGTGATGTAGCGGCCCTGCTTCAGGACGCCGAACAGAATCTGGAGGGCCTCGGTCATCACCACCACCACCATCGGGCAGTGGGCTCAGGGATCAGGTGGGGTTTCAGCCGAAGAGGGCAGCGAACAAACCCACCAGCACCTCTCCCCAAAGGCCTGATACCGCGCCGGCGCCGGAGGCCACCCCGAAGGTGAGGGCCATATGGGCAGAGCCAACGCCGCCGGAGTGAGGCCACCGCAGACGTCGCCTTTGATGTGCTGCGAACTGACCTGGTTCAATCAGCTCAGTGGGCGGGCCGCGGCCATCTCGTCGTTTCGAATGAATGGGGCGAACCTACTGGTCTGGATGGGTCCAGGTCCCGGCAACTGTGCCGATCAGCTCAGCCTGTGACCATCCAGCCGCGTTGTGCCTACATCTCCAGGGCTGTGATCCCCTCCACGCAGGCCTCGTGATCAGGTCGGCCTTGGGCTGCAGTACGTCATGACCGGTAAGAGGCAGAATCTGGTTCCGTCTGGAGCACCCCCTTGTTGAGCGTCATTGAGATCGTGGTGGGCATCCTCTTGCTCTTCGGCGGCGGTGAGCTGTTTGTCCAGGGCTCGGTGGCCCTGGCCCTGCTGCTCGGCATTCCCCAGCTGGTGATCGGCCTCACCGTGGTGGCGATGGGCACCAGTGCCCCTGAGCTGTTCGTGAGCCTGCTCTCCACGCTGCAGGGGGCTGACGATATTGCGGTGGGCAACGTGGTGGGCAGCAACATCTTCAATGTGCTGGTGGTGCTGGGCATCAGTGCCGTGATCCTGCCGCTGAGGGTGCACAGTCGCCTGATCCGCCGCGACGTGCCGGTGCTGCTGGCGGTGTCGATGGCGGTGTGGGGTATGGCCTCCACAGGCAGGGTCACCTGGCAGGCGGGCCTGGCCCTACTGACCGGGGTCGTGATCAACACCATCTGGGAGATGCGCACGGCCCGGGAAGAAGGTCCCGGCGGCGGTGACGGTGACATCGATTCCTCGGAAGCGGAGGGCGGCTACCTGCCAGCGTTGGTGAAGCTGGCTGCCGGGCTCGGCCTGCTGGTCTGGGGTTCCCAGATTCTGGTGAAAGGAGCCACGGCCATTGCGCTCAGCCTTGGAGTCAGTGAAACCCTGATCGGCCTCACGATCGTGGCGGCAGGCACCTCGATGCCTGAACTGGTGACCTCTGTGATGGCCGCCTTCAAGGGCAAAGCCGATCTCGCCATCGGCAACGTGGTGGGCAGCAATCTGCTCAACCAGTTGGTGATTCTTGGTGGCTGTGCCTTCATCTCCGGCACACGAGGGCTGAGCGTCGATCCGTCCATGATCCACCTAGATCTGCCGATCATGGTGGCCACCACCCTGGCCCTGCTTCCGATCTTCTGGACCGGCGGGGTGATTTCCCGCCGAGAAGGGGTGCTGCTGGTGGGCCTTTACGGGCTCTACCTGGTTGAGCAGATTCTTCCCCTCACCATTCCGGCGCTGGCCTCCCCCCTGCGTACCTTCACCCTGGTGGCGGTCATTCCGGTGCTGGTGTTGCTGCTGGCGGTTCAGGTCTGGAGGCACTCGCGAGAGACCGCCGTTCAGGTCAGAGCCGGAAATTGATCTTCTCCGCCCAGGGGTGCGAGGGTGCCCGCAGTTTCTGTGTCATTGATGGCGTCGATTTTTGCTGACAGCAGCCTGAGCATCGGCCGCACGCCCCTGGTGAAGCTGAACCGGGTCGTCGGTGACAGCCGGGCCACCGTTCTCGCCAAGATCGAGGGCCGCAATCCCGCCTATTCGGTCAAGTGCCGCATCGGCGCCGCGATGATCTGGCAGGCCGAGAAGGATGGCCGGCTGGGCCCGGGCAAGGAGCTGATCGAGCCCACCAGTGGCAACACCGGCATCGCCCTGGCCTTCGTGGCCGCCTCCAGGGGGATTCCTCTCACCCTGACGATGCCGGAATCGATGAGTCTGGAGCGGCGCAAGCTGCTCACCGCCTACGGGGCCCGGCTCGAGCTCACCGAGGGCAGGCTCGGAATGACCGGAGCGGTGGGACGGGCCCATGAGATCGCCGCCTCCGATCCCGAGCGCTATGTGCTGCTCCAGCAGTTCTCCAACCCGGCCAATCCCCAGATCCACCACGACACCACCGGTCCGGAAATCTGGAACGACACCGATGGCAGGATGGATGTGCTGGTGGCGGGTGTGGGCACAGGCGGCACCATCACCGGCGTCAGCCGCTATTTCAAGAACACCCGGGGCCAGGAGCTGCTTTCGGTGGCGGTGGAGCCAATGAACAGCCCCGTCATCGCCCAGGCCAGGGCAGGTGAGCCGCCCCAGCCCGGGCCCCACAAGATCCAGGGGATCGGTGCCGGTTTTGTGCCCGACAACCTCGATCTGGATCTGGTGGACCGGGTCGAAGCCGTCAGCGACCAGGAGGCCGTGGCCATGGCCAGACGCCTGATGCGCGAGGAGGGAATCCTGGCTGGCATCTCCTGCGGGGCCGCCACCGTGGCCGCCCTGCGGCTGGCCGCCGAAGAACAGTTCGCCGGCAAGACGATCGTGGTGGTCCTGCCGGACTCCGGCGAGCGTTACCTGAGCTCGGTGCTCTTCGAAGGGGTGTTCGATGCGGCTGGCCTGGCGCCGGTCGAGCGGTGATCGCGCCACCAGAACCAGCCCTCCCAGTTGATCAGCAGCCCGATCAGCACCAGCACCACCATCAAGGCCACCTGATCCAACCGCGAGTCGGGCACCAGGATGTCGGCCACCAGGTGGGGCAGATTGGTGACCGTGTAGATCACGCTCAGCCAGAAATGCAGCCGCCGCCAGCCTTGCCAGCGCTGTGGACGCTGCTGGTCACTGGCGCAGTAGGCCAGCAGGACCACGGCCGCTACCGGCATCAGGAAGTAGACCATCATCCCACCGAAGAGCAAGGGCAGCTTCTCTATGGCCACCTGGCTTTCGATCTCAGGCGAAAGGCCGTGGAACAGAGGCATCAGGCCCAGGTCCACGTGAAAGAGCATGCACAGCAACCAGGCCATCCACAGGGACCGCAGGCGCAGGGCTCGATCAATGGACGCTGTCATGGCGAACAACGACTCCGAAGGGTGAGGGAGCCTCAGGCCTGAGGGCTTTCAGACCAGCTCTGAAGGAAGTCTGATCAGGAACAGGCGGGCACGCCATGGATGCTCCTGGCACCACAGCCCCCAGCCCCTATGGTCTGGTGACGCTCAGACCCCACACCCATGCCTGAAGGACCAAGCGCGGGTCCTGAACCCGGGGCCGAGCGCGATCCACGGGTGATCCAGCGCCTGATGCCGCTCTGGGAGTGGCTCTACCGCCACTACTTCCGGGTCAGCACCAGCGGCTGGGAACAGATTCCCAGCGAAGGCCAGATGCTGCTGGTGGGATCCCACAACGGCGGTCTGGCCAGCCCCGACCTGCCGATGCTGATGCTGGACTGGTTCAGGCGCATCGGCCTCGAGCGAAGGGTCTACGGCCTGGCCCACCCCAAGGTGTGGCAGGTGTTCCCCCAGGCGGCGCAACTGGCCGCCCGCACCGGGGCGATCCCCTACTACCCGCGGGGGGCCATGGCCGTGCTGGAGCGGGGAGACAGCCTGCTGGTGTTCCCTGGCGGCGGACAGGATGCCTTCCGCCCGCACCGGCTCCGCCAGAGCATCCAGTTCAGGGGGCGCACCGGCTTCATCCGTCTGGCCCTGTGGCACGACGTGCCGATCGTGCCGCTGATCTCCTGGGGCAGCCACGACACCCTGATTGTTCTCGAGGACTGCTACGAACCGATGCAGCGCTGGCATGAGCGCGGCCTTCCCTGGCTGTTCGGCATCGACCCCGAGGTGTTTCCCCTCTACCTCGGCCTGCCCTGGGGCCTGGCCGTGGGTCCCCTGCCGAACCTGCCCCTGCCGGCGAAGATTCACACCCGTGTCTGCCGACCGATCCAGTTCGAGCGCAGCGGCCATGCCGCCAGCCGCGATCGGGCCTATGTACAGGCCTGCTACACGCGGGTGGTGGCGGAGATGCAGGAGCAGCTCGACGAGCTGGCGGCCGGCACCCTAGGTAAGCCATCTCAGCGGGCGGCAGGTTCGCCCTTGTAGGCCAGCCCGAGAGCCTGAACCAGGGGCTTGAGGGGTTTGAGGTAGCGGCTCTCGTGGGGTTGACCCTTGAGCATCCGGTTCCAGTAGATCCAGGGAAGGCCCTTGGTCTTCATCAGCCACATGCTCCAGCGCTCGCGTGTCGGGTCGATCTGAAAGGAGCTCACGGGCTGCAGGTCGTAGTCGAACTCGGCCATCACCACCTTGTTGTAGCCGGTGATCAGCGGGCAGACGCTGTACCCGTCGTAGCGAGCCTGAAGAGGCCTGCCGGCGAGATGGGCGAGCAGATTGGCCACCAGCACCGGTGCCTCGCCCCTCACCGCGCCCGCAGTCTTGGAGGTGGGTAGTGATGACACATCCCCGAGGGAGAAGACGTTGGGGTAGCGGAGATGCTGGGTGCTGAACTTGTCGACCTCCACCCAGCCACCGGGACCGCTGGTGGCCAGCGGACTCTGGGCAATGACGTCAGGGGCCGACATCGGCGGCACCGCATGGATCATCGAGAACGGGATCTCCTTGCTGGAGATGTTCCCGTCCGCGTCGCTGACCTCGAAGACCGCTACCTGCTCATCGGCCCTGATCTCCTTGAGGTTGTGGCGGACCAGCACCTGGATCCCCCGCTCCTCCACCACCTTCTTCAGCACCCGGGCATAGACGGGTACACCGAACAGGCCGGGCCCGGCGGTGGCGAACACCACTTTGGTGTTCACACCCACCCCGCTTGTGGCCTTGAAGATGTCGTCGGCCATGTACATGATCTTCTGGGGAGCCCCGGCGCATTTGATCGGGGTGTCTGGAAAGGTGAAGATCGCGGTGCCACCGGGAAAGTGGCGGATGGTCTCCCAGGTGTAGGGGAGATGCTCGCGGGAATAGTTGCTGGTGACCCCCTGGCGACCGAGCGCCTCTTCCAGCCCCTTGATCCGCTCCCAACGCAGTTGCAGGCCGGTGGCCACCACCAGGGCGTCGTAGCTGATGGTGTCACCGGTGGTGGTGATCACCCGGTTGGCCTCCGGCTCGAAGCTGGCGGCAGCGGCACGGATCCAGCTGCATCCGGCGGGAATCAGATCGGCCTCATCTCGGCGTGTCTGCTCCCGGGTCATCACCCCGCCCCCCACCAGGGTCCAGCCGGGCTGGTAGTAGTGGTCGCTGCTGGGCTCGAGGATGGCGACGTCGAGGCCGCTGCGGGCCAGAAGCAACTGGCTGGCCACCGTGATCCCCGCCGCTCCGCCGCCGACGATCAGGATCTGGTGGTGCTGCTGCGACGGGCTCGTTGGACTCATGACGTCTGATCACACCTCTCCTGTCTAGGGCCCGCCGGGGTCTCCCGACAACGGCTGTGGGCGTCCTCCCACGGCCGCTCTGAACATCAGCTCAGCTGAGGGTGGAAACACCGAAATGACGTTGATTGCGGCGCATCACCTCAAGCAGCAGCGCCACCTCCCAGTGCAGCGGACCCAACGACTCCGCCATCGACTCGGCATGACGGGCGATGGCATTGGCCTGTAGCCGAAGACGGAGCAGGTCGTGCTCCAGCCGGGTGCGCAGCTGCGGGTTTGAACAGCTCCTCAGAGCCTCGAGGACGTGGCGGCTTCGCACCCCGAGGCACCAGCAGAGCCGGGTCAGGGAGGCGAGATCCGTTGGCATGCTGCCAGGCGTGCGGCAGTCCTCAGACATGCGATCGGACGGGATCACGGCTTGAAGACCTCGAGCCTAAGGGTCTGGGGGGCCGGCACTTAAAGCGGGTGATCAACCTCTGGTGCCCTACCCGCGGAATCAGGTTCCTTTGTAGGCTGAACCCAACGAGATTGGACCCATGGTGATCAGCAATCCGGCCAGTGCCACCAGCCTGAATGCTGCTCCTCTGCTGCCGCGGCGGCCTATGGCCCAGGAGATGGAGGCTGAATTGCACCAGGGCCTCTGCAACCATCTGCAGATGGAGCTGATGGCCAGCTACACCTATTTCTCACTCGCCGTGTGGTTCACCCAGCGGGAACTGAATGGATTTGCCACCTTTGCCAAGGCTGAATCCGATGGAGAGCGGGCCCATGCCGGCCTGTTTGTCGATTACCTGGTCGCACGGTCTCAGCCGGTGGAGCTCTCCGCCCTCTCCCAGCCCAGGCAAACGTGGACGAATGTCGAGGATGTGCTGATGTCCGTCTTCGAGATGGAGGCGGAAGTCACGACGTCATTGCAACAGCTTTACAGCCTGGCCGAACGCTGTGGTGACTACCGCAGTTCCATCTTTCTTGACCCGATGATCAAGAGCCAGGTGGATGCTGAGAATGAAGTGGCCCATCTGCTGGCCCAGGTGCGTCACTGCGGCACCGACTTCGGCGCTCTGATGATCCTGGATCAAGCCCTCACGGTTGCTGCAGCTCCAGCCTGAGCACCGGACAAGCCCGCCCCGAGCCGATCAGCAACAGGCAGCTAGAGGTGTGGGATCAGTCTCGGCCGCAGCGGCATCGGCCCCCTTTCCAGTTGGAGCATTTCTTGCCCTTACAGCCTTTCCCTTTCGCCTTGGCCATGGTCATCACCGGACAAACCACGCGCTCAAGGCAGGGATCGATCCAGGGGCAACTGTCGTTCACAGGATTACGGGGGAAGAGAAGAATCCTGAAACCATCCAAGCGTCTCCGGCCATGGCCCCGCGTGCAGGGGTGACCAGACCGTGTGACCAATGTTACTCAGGCCTCCCTGCGGCGGCTCCTCTGGTCCCAGCGCAGGGGAGGTGTCGCTCTGACCGAGCCAGCCGGATTGAGGGCCTCCCCCACCAGGCCGAGACGTTCTTTGCCGGCAGCAGGCTCAGTGGCTGTATCCACAGGTAGGTCCAGGCAGTAGCCCGTGCCGTAGATCGTTTTGATGTAGGCCGGCCGGTGGCGATCGCGTTCCAGCTTTCCGCGCAGGTGTCGGATGTGGGTGCGGATGCATTCCACGTCGCTGTCGGGTCCGTAGCCCCAGATCTCCCGCAGGAGTACCCCCCATGGCACCACCTGGCCGTGGCGTTGCAACAGGCAATGGAGGAGTTCGAATTCCGTACGGGTGAGTCGCACCGGCAGACCATGCCAGAGGGCTTCGTAGCGTTCCGGGACCAGCGTGAGAGGGCCATAGCTGAGGACTTCCGGAGCACGCACCAGCTGGGGTGTGGTGGCACGTCCCCGCAGGAGCGCCTTGACGCGGGCCAGCAATTCCTCAGGGGCATAGGGCTTGGTCAGGTAGTCGTCGGCACCGGAGGTGAAACCCCGGACCTTGTCATCGAGGCTGCTCAGGGCTGTAAGCACCAGGATGGGGGTCCGGCTGGTGCGCTGATCACGCCGCAGCCGCTGCAGAACGGTGAGGCCATCGATCCCCGGCAGCAACAGATCCATCACGATCAACTGGGGACTGACCTGCAGGGCCATGGCCTGGCCCCGGTGACCATCCTCGGCCTGAGCTATCAGAAAGCCAGCCTCCTGCAACTGGCTGGCCAGACGATCACGGCCGATGCGTTCATGATCGATGAGCAGAACAAGAGCTGACATCGCGGCTGAGAGCGGCTGGCTGACCTGGAGAACTCCCAGAACGTAGTCAATTTTGCCGATGTCTCCATCCGCTGACAGCTTCGAGCTCCGGCCCACCTGGGCCGCGTCACTCGGGCATCGTCACGAACTCCTCCGCCACGGTTGGATGGAGCGCCATGGTGCGATCGAAGTCGGCCTTGGTGGCTCCCATGCCGATCGCGATCGCCGCCATCTGAATGATCTCGGCGGCATGCTCGCCCACCATGTGGCACCCCAGCACCCGGTCTGACGCCACCTCCACCACCAGCTTCAGCAGGCAGCGGGGGCCACGCTGGGGCAGAGCCTGGGCCATGGAGCGGAAGCGGGCCCGGTGGAGGCGAATCCCCTCCGCACCGAAGCGGTCAACGGCCTCCTCCTCACTCAGTCCCACCGTAGCCAGCTCCGGTTGGCTGAACACGGCACTGGCCACCAGATCGTGGTTCACCTGGCGGGGTCGTCCGCCGTACACGCTGTCGGCAAAAGCACGGCCTTGGTCCACCGCGACCGGGGTGAGATTGATGCGGTCGGTGACATCGCCCACTGCGAAGATGTGAGGCACGTTGGTGCGCTGATCGGCATCCACCGGAATGCGGCCGCCCTTCACCGCCACTCCTGCCGCCTCCGGATCAAGTCCGGCCAGGAAGGGCTGGCGGCCCGTGGCCAGCAGCACGCCGCCGCAGCTTTCCTGGCGGCCCTGGCAGGTGGTGGCGATCAGATCACCGGGATCGCCGGAGATGGCGGTCAGGGTCTGGGCCAAGTGGATGGTGATGCCATCGGCTTCCATGCCCTCGTGCACCGCCGCACTCAATTCCCGGTCGAAGCCCCGCAACAGGTGATCCCCGCGCACGAACTGATCCACCTCCACGCCCAGACCGCGCAGGATGCAGGCGAATTCACAGGCAATGAAGCCGCCGCCAACGATCAGCACCCGCTGGGGCAGACCCTCGAGCAGAAACATGTCATCACTCACCCAGCCCAGCTCCGCCCCGGGAATCGAGGGGCGGTGAGGCCGGCCGCCCACGGCGATCAGCACACGCTCGCCGCGCAGAACACGCCTGCTCTGCTCCGGGCTGCCCTTGCCCTTGGCACCGCCCACTTCGATGTGATGGTCATCGAGAAAGCGGCCCCAGCCTGACAACAGCTCCACCCCGGCCCGCTCGAGGAACCCGAGGTGCAGCGCATTGAGACGATCCACTTCAGCGCGCACCGCCGTCAGCAGCTGGGATGGATCGCAGTGAGTCCGGCCCACGCTCCAGCCGTAACTGGCCGCATCGGCCAGCAGGTGCCTGTAGGCCGATCCGTACACCAGGAGCTTCTTGGGGACGCAACCCCGGATCACACAGGTGCCGCCGACCCGATCTCCCTCGATCACGGCGACCCGGGCCCCATGGCTGGCGGCGCGCTTGGCGGCAGCCAGGCCCCCGGATCCAGCCCCGATCACCACCAGGTCGAAACGGTCCTGATCAGCGACGGAGAGGACGTGAGGGCTGGCTGCTGGATCAGCGATGGTGGTCACGGTCAGAGCTGGTGCACTGCTGTCAGGATGCTCGATCGGTTGCCACGCAGTCGTAGCAGCCGCTCGGGTGATGGCAAACTTGGGTCGAAGATTCAGGCGGGGAGTCCGTCACCAACCGCGATGTTCAACGCCACACGGTTGATGATCGCCGACGTGCAGCAACGTCTGATCACCACCTACCGATCCTCCTACGGCACGCTCAAGCGGGACTACGAGGAGATCATCTCCTGGGCCGCTTCCATGGCCCTGGAAAACATCGCCACAGGTGACGCGCTCTACCACGATGTCGAGCACACCATCCTGGTCACCCTGGTGGGCCAGCACATTCTCTACGGCAAGCATCTGCGCGAGGGCGGCATCACGCCGGATGACTGGCTGCATTTCACGATTTCACACCTCTGCCACGACATCGGCTACATCAAGGGGGTTTGCCGTGACGACAAAGATGGTCATTACGCCACCGGGGTCAACGGGGACTCGGTCAGGCTCAAGGAAGGTGCCACCTGCGCCGCCCTCACGCCTTACCACATCGACCGCGGCAAGCTGTTCATCGAAGAGCGCTTCGGCGGCCACGGGCTGATCGATGCCGAGACGATCAAACGCAACATCGAACTCACCCGGTTCCCTGTACCTGCCTCCACCGATCACCAGTGCACCACCCACATGCCCGGCCTGGTCCGGGCCTCCGACCTGATCGGCCAGCTGAGTGATCCCCGCTACCTCAACAAGATTCCGGCCCTGTTCTGGGAGTTCGAGGAAACCGGAGTGAACAGAGTGCTGGGCTGTGAGAACCCCGGACAGTTGCTGAAGGCCTATCCCACCTTCTACTGGGGTCAGGTGTTTCCCTACATCAAAAATGCAATTCCCTACCTGGAGCTGACCCAGGCCGGCAAGGACATTCTTGCCAATCTCTATGGCAACATCTTCATGGTGGAGCATGACCTGCTGGAGAGTCCCTGAGGCACGCAACCACCCAATGGATGCTCCCCGAAGCGCCTCAGGCCGCCATCAGGTCGTAGCTCACCCCCGGAACCGGATCGATCAGGCGAGAGCCTCCCGGCACGACCCTGGCCGCCTCCTCCATGCTCCCCTTCTGCCAGAGGATTCGGGTCAGAGCTCCCTCGTAGCGCACATCACCACCGCTGGTGCTGGCCAGGACAACCCTTGGCTGGAAACGCTCCAGCAGTTGAGGCAGCACCTGCATCCCCTTGACGAAAGCCCCCACAAGGGGCAAGCCCAGATCAAGCACCGGCGTGATCACGGCATCAACCGCCTGGGAGGGAAGGTCAGCCGAGAGGAACCCATGGGGTTCCACGTAGAGGCTGCCGGCGGGATGCTGCAGCAGATAACCGTTCTCCACCCGGGGCACCGGAGCGCCGGCGCTGGCCGTGAGTGTCAGCTCGCCGTGATGAAACCGCTCGCCTGGGGCAAGGCTGTTCACCACCTGAAAACCCAGTTGGCGGGCCTTGGTGGCGGCAGCTGCCGAACCCACCACCGTCAGGGTCGGATCCAGCAGCGCCAGGGTCTCCGGATGGCAGTGGTCAGGAAGCCCCTGGGTGAGCAGGAGCAGATCGAGACCTTCGGGCACCGGCCAGGCCTGTTGAAGCTCGGCGCGGAAGAACCAGGGACCGGGAGGAAACTCCAGGGGGCCCGTCAGCCAGGGATCCAGTAGGACCCTGCAGCCACCGAAATCAAGCAACCAGCCGTTGGCACCAAAATAGGTGGCCCGCAGTGCCATGACGCCAGAGCCCGGAATCCGCTGTGTGCTTCGACCTTAGGCAGCGTTCAGACCCAGACGTGGCTGGCTTTCGCCGGTGCACAGACGCCAGAGCAGCAACCCCATGGCGCCGCCACGCACCAGGCTGACAATGGCAAGGCCCACGCAGAGCGGGCAGTGGGCAGGACCCATGGAAGACGGTCGTTGAGACAACGGAGTCGATACCACAGCCTGACAGCCCTGAGGAGTCCCTGGGGGTTACCTGCTGGAATACACCACCAAGCGACACTCCCACCAGGGACCAGGCAGGCATCGTGCTGCGGCTGAGCGAACTCAAGCTCCCCCTTGATCACACCGACGACGAGCTGCGCCTGGCGGTGCTGAAGCGGCTTGGGCTGCCGGCCCGGAGTCTGCAGGGACTGAAGCTGGTCAGGCGCAGCGTCGATGCCCGCAACAAGGACGCCATCCGCTTCAGCTACAGCCTCGATCTGCAGGTGGCCGATCCAGAGGCCCTGCTGCAGCGCTGGCGAAAGGACCCCCATCTGCGACCGGCCCCCGACACCACCTACAGATTCGTGGCCAAGCTGGAGCCTGGGGCACAGCAGCGGCCTGAACGCCCGATCGTGATCGGGGCCGGCCCCTGTGGCTATTTCGCGGCACTCGTTCTTGCCCAGATGGGCCTGCGGCCCCTGTTGCTGGAGCGGGGCAAACCCATCAAGGAGCGCACGGCCGACACCTTCGGCTTCTGGCGGGGCCAGCGGCCCTTCGATCCCGAATCGAACGTGCAATTTGGAGAGGGTGGGGCCGGCACCTTCTCCGACGGCAAGCTCTACAGCCAGGTGCGGGACCCCCGTCACCTGGGGCGGAAAGTGCTGGAGGAACTGGTGGCCTGCGGGGCCAACCCCGAGATCCTGACTCTGCACCACCCCCACATCGGCACCTTCAAGCTGGCCACGGTGGTGCGGGGACTGCGCAGCCGCATCGAAGCCCTCGGCGGCGAGATCCGCTTCCGCAGCGAGGTGGTTCGCCTGGAGATCGAAGCAGCACCGGGGGGACGACAGGTCTGTGGCGTCGAGCTCGCCGATGGCTCCTGCCTCCCGGCCCGCCATGTGGTGCTGGCCGTGGGCCACAGCGCCCGCGACACCTTTGCGAGCCTGCACCGCGATGGGGTGCTCCTGGAGCCCAAGCCCTTTTCGATCGGGGTGCGCCTGGAGCACCCTCAGATGTTGATCGATGCGGCCCGCTGGGGTCCCTGCGCCGGGCACCCTCGGCTGGGGGCGGCTGAGTACAAGCTCGTGCATCACCTGGGCGATGGCCGCAGCGTCTACAGCTTCTGCATGTGTCCCGGCGGGCTGGTGGTGGCGGCGGCCTCCGAGCCCGGCCACCTGGTCACCAACGGCATGAGCCAGCACTCACGCAACGAGCGCAATGCCAACAGCGGCATCGTGGTGGGGCTGGAGCTGGAGGATCTGCTCCCCTATGGCCGGGGCCAGGGCGACCCCCTCGCTGGAGTGGCCTTTCAGCGCCACTGGGAGGCGAAGGCCTTTGCGCTCGGCGGCGGCAACTACCGGGCCCCCGTCCAGCGGCTCGATGATTTCCTGACGGGCCGGGGGTGGAGCCGGCCGCCAGGCTCGATCCAACCCTCCTACGCCCCCGGAACAACTCCCGCCGATCTGAGCGCCTGCCTGCCGGATTTCGTGGTGGACGCCCTGCGGGAAGCGATCCCGGCCTTCGAGCGCAGCATTCCCGGCTACGCCATGGGCGAAGCCCTGCTCACCGGAGTGGAAACGCGCACCTCCTCCCCCGTGCGGATCCCGAGGGGGTCTGACCTGCAGAGCCTGAACACCCGCGGCCTCTACCCGGCCGGTGAAGGCGCCGGCTATGCCGGCGGCATCCTCTCCGCCGGCATCGATGGCATCCGGGTGGCCGAGGCTGTGGCCTGCAGCCTGCTCAGGCCTGGGCCACAATGCCGCTCCACTGCACCGCTTTGACCTGGTCGCGGCGCCAGGAGTGAAACAGCAGCTGTTCCGCCACCGTGCACAGGGGGCAGAGGCTCAGCTGTTCAGCCACCAGCCCGGCGTTGAGCAGCTGCGAACGGGCGGCCAGGCGGATGTCAAGGCGATAGCGATCCCCAGCGGAGCCGGGCGAGGCATCGGGCACCAGGGCTCCGGCCGCCGCCAGGGTGGCAGCTGGATCCTCACCAGGGGCGCAACAGGCGGTGCCGACCTGCAGGGCCACATCCAGCTCCACCTGGTAGGCCTCACCACGCACGGCAGGACCAAGGGCCACCAGCAGATCGGTGCGTTGGCTGCCTGAGCGCTCCAGCAGTTTGATCGCCTCCGGAAGAATGCCGCTGGCGACCCCGCGCCAGCCGGCATGGCACGCGGCCACCGAACCCCGTACCCGATCGGCGATCAGCACCGGGGTGCAGTCGGCGCCGCAGACCCACAGCGACTGGCCACCGCCATCGCTGACCAGCCCATCACCCTCCGGCCAGGGTTCTGCACCTGCCTCACTGGCGGTCAGCACCCGGGCACCGTGGATCTGACGGGTGCGGTGCACCGAGACACCGGCACTGATGGCGGCTGCGAGTTCCTGGGGACCGCGCCCACTCCACTGGCGTGAGAAGAACCCGTGCTCGAACTCCCCCAACAGGTCGCACTGGAGGACATAGCCGCCATAGGTACCGACCCAGGTCCAGCCATCCAGGTCATTGAAGCCCCCGTCGGGGCGATCGAAGGGAGGATCAACGGCTTCAGCCACGGGACAGCGGCCTCAGCAATCGGGCATGTCACGCAGAAGCCAGAAGCCATCGAAGCGCTCGGATCGCGACTCGCTCTGCACGGCAATGAACTGCAGACCAGCGGCAGCCTCGCGCGCCGCCGCGAAGGCTTCAGCCACCTCACTGGCTTCTTTCTCTGCCAGGGTCGCCAACCGCCAGCGGTCTTCCAGGCCAGCCTCGAGCACCAGGTTGGTGCCCTCCATCTCCAGCCGGGCCGGCTCGAGGCCTGCGATCCAGCCGGCGATCGCCAGGGAGCGGGTGCGACTGAACAAACGCAGACCAGGCACCACCAGGTCGCCGGGAAGCTCCTCAGGAAGAGGAAACAGCCCTTCGAAGCCGATCTCCCACTCGGAGGCTTCGCGCAGGGCGCTGAGAGGCAGCGAGGCCCAGGCCCAGGAATCTCCCCGGGCCGCTTCCGGCAGGGGCAGGGGGAGCGAGCGAATCGGCTGGGGCGGCGGTGCCAGGGGGCCGGCCATGTACCCCTCTTCGGCGGGGTAGACGTCGCGTTCCCGTTCGCTCAGCCATTCGGCCAGGGCATAACAGCGCCGACTGGGGATGACCTCGAGGCCGACGGCCTCGGCGGCCCGCTGCACCATGGTGCGCATCGTGGCCCGCCAGCAACGCAGCCGCCGCGGAGGCCCCAGGCCATGCTCAGCCGCCGCCACCAGGGCCTCGTTGAGGGCGCCCTGGAGCCACACCGAGTTGACCGTGCTGGCTGGACAGTTCTTCACCCAGCGGAAGCGGGGCTGGCTGCCCTCACTGGCGGGGGTGGCGGTGATCAGCAGATCCCAGCGCTTCTTACCGCCGGGATCGAGCACCGGACGGGAGAAGAAATCCAGTTCCCAGTCGAGGGAGAGCTGGGCACCGGGGGCTGCGGTGGCGGCCTGACTCATCCCGCCTCCTGCTCCTGTTGGCGCAGCAGCAGGCGGGCCCGGTTGGCCCGGTCCTCAGCCTCGGCCATCACCGTCTCCTTGGCCGTGAGCAGCTCGCCGGGCTGGGTCTCGAGCAGGGCGGTGTTGAGGGCGATCCTGCCCCGGGAGGGATCGATCTGGGTGACCAGG
Organism: Synechococcus sp. UW140; assembly: GCA_943369245.1. Classification (GTDB taxonomy): domain Bacteria; phylum Cyanobacteriota; class Cyanobacteriia; order PCC-6307; family Cyanobiaceae; genus Regnicoccus_A. Next base: position 169,823 of record CALRMN020000004.1, read on the forward strand.
GCCTTGAGCCGCTCTCCCTGGCTGAAGACTGCACGGATGTCGCGCAGGTGAACCCCCGTGATGGACGACTGGTGCAGCAGACCGCTCACCCCGCCGAGGTCGACAAAGAAGCCATAGGGCTTGACCGACACCACCTGACCGTCGACCAGCTGACCGACCTCCAGCTCCGCCAACAGGGACGCGCTGGCGGCCCGCTTCTCGGAGAGCACCAGCTTGCGGGTGTCGGCATTGACCTCCAGGAATGCCACGGCAAAGGTGGTGCCGACCAGCTGCTCGTGGTTCTCGCCGTTCTGGAGCTGGGAGCGGGGAATGAACCCCCTCAGTCCCTCCAGCTCACAGGTGACGCCACCGCGGTTGAAACCGCTCACCTTCACCTGCACCACCTTGCCAGCGGCCTCAAGCTGTTTCACCTTTTCCCAGCTCTGGCGCAGGGCCAGGGCCCGGGCACTGATCGTGACCATGCCATCGGCGTTCTGCTCACGGGTGACCAGCACCTCCACGGGCTGACCCTTGGGGAAGCGTTCCTTGAGGTTGCCGATCACACCGAGGCCGGCTTCGGCCTTGGGCATGAAACCCGGAGCCTTGCCCCCGATGTCGATGTACACCCCGTCGCTCTCGGCGCTGATCACCGTGCCGGTGACCACGTCCCCGGTGGCGCCCACTGGCTCGTTTTCATCAAGCGCGGCGAGAAAGGCATCCTCATCGAAGTCGAAGTCATCGACGGTGCGGACCGGCCGGGAGGTGGTGGTCCCTGAGGGAGCGCCACCAGCGGAGCGGCTGGTGCGGCCCTGACGGGAGGCACCATCGGCGGCCCCCATCAGATCGGCCATGGTCATGCCTTCCAGGCTTGCCGTCTCGAAGCGGTCGTCATCATTGATGCTCGCTCCCAGGGCCTGGGGAGGGGAGGCCGGCCGGGGAGCTGCCGGGGACGCGTCAGCCTCGGGGGCAGTGACTGCGGCCTGATCTTCAGTGGGTGCCTGCTGACTCTGCTCCTCCTCCTCCTTGCGGCTGAGATACATCAGCTGTGGAGGCTTGCGCAGCGGAGGCTCCGCCCGGGTTGGAGCCACCGGCTTGGAGCGGGGACCTGCAGGAGGAACGGGACGCTGCGATCCAGCCATGGCCCAGGTTGATCTGACAGCAGCACACTGTAAGGATCAGCCCGTGGAGCGGATGGGAGCACCTGCCAAGCACGCCCTCGAAGGGCTCAGCTGGATGGCGGCCCAGGAGGCCGCGTCCCGGCCGGGCAGCACCGTGATCTGGCCGTTCGGTGCCGTGGAGCAGCACGGTCCGCACCTGCCCCTGGGCACGGATGCCATCTTTGCGGAACGAGTGCTCCAGGCCGTGCTGGAACGGTTGCCCGCGGAGCTGCCCATCTGGCGGCTGCCCTTGTTCCAGCTGGGTTTTTCCCCCGAGCACGGCGCCTTCCCGGGCACCCTCAGCCTGCCGGCGGACGTGCTGCTCCAGGTGGTGATGGCCGTGGGGGCCGACCTGGCCCGGGCCGGCTTCCAGCGCCTGGTGCTCTTCAACGCCCACGGCGGGCAGATCGCTCTGCTGCAGGTGGCGGCGCGGCAATTGAGGGCTGCCCATCCCCGCCTGGCGGTGATGCCCTGCTTCCTCTGGAGCGGTCCGCCGGGGGTGGCGGAGCTGGTGCCCGAACCGGAACGCAGCGAAGGACTGCATGCGGCCCTGGCCGAAACGAGCCTGATGCTGCATCTGGCCCCGGAACTGGTGGGACCGCAGCGGCCGCTGGAAGGGCACCCTGATCCGGCGCCGCCAGCGGGCTGGAGCCTGGAGGGAGCCGTCCCCACCGCCTGGTTGACCGCCGATCTCTCCGCCAGTGGTGTGGTGGGAGATGCCCGTGGGGCCAGCGCAGCCCTGGGGAAAGCCCTCTGTGCAGCCCTGGTGGACGGCTGGGTCACGCTGCTGGGGGATCTGCTCACCAGCACGTGGCCACCACGCCCCTGAACCATTTCCCGCAGGCGTGGTTACAGTCGCCAGCACTGATCGATTAGCCGGCAACGCCATGCCCAGCCTTGAGACCACCATCACCGCATCAGCTACCGGCTCTGCCTCTGCCACCACGGCTGTTGGCGGCAGCGATGAGCAGGATCTCGGGTTACCCGATTTCAGCAGCAGCACCTACAAGGACGCCTACAGCCGCATCAACGCGATCGTGATCGAAGGGGAGCAGGAAGCACACGACAACTACATCTCCCTGGGCAGCCTGATCCCCGACCAGGCAGAAGAACTGGAGAGGCTGGCACGCATGGAACTCAAGCACAAGAAGGGATTCACGGCCTGTGCCAATAATCTTTCGGTGACCGCCGACATGGACTTCGCCAGGGAGTTCTTCTCACCCCTCCATGGCAACTTCCAGGCGGCACTGGCCGAAGGCAAAGTGGTGACCTGCCTGCTGATTCAGGCAATCCTGATCGAGGCCTTCGCCATCTCGGCCTACCATATCTATATTCCCGTGGCTGATCCATTCGCCCGCAAAATAACTGAGGGCGTGGTGAAGGATGAATACACACACCTCAACTACGGGCAGGAATGGTTGAAGGCCAATCTGGAGTCCTCCCGTGAGGAACTGGAGCAAGCCAATCGGGTGAACCTGCCGCTGGTGCGCAAGATGCTGGAGCAGGTGGCCGGCGACGCCGCTGTCCTGCACATGGACCAGGAAGATCTGATGGCTGACTTCATGACCTCCTACCAGGAGGCCCTCACCGACATCGGCTTCACCACCCGAGAGATCGCCAGGATGGCCACTGCCGCTCTTCTGGGCTGAGCCCTTCAGCCGTGGCAGGATGTGTCGTCGGCCACAGCCGCCTCCATTTCGCCCCGCCACAGCTGCATGTTCGGTCTGATTGGTCACTCAACCAGCCTCGAGCAGGCTCGAAGCAAGGCCCTTGAGCTGGGGTTTCCCGAATACGCCGACGGTGACCTGGATCTGTGGTGCGTGGCTCCACCTCAGCTGGTGGAGACTGTCAGCATCACAAGCCCGACGGGCAAAACCATCGAGGGCGCCTACATCGATTCGGTGTTCGTGCCCGAGATGCTCAGCCGCTTCAAGACAGCCCGGCGCAAAGTGCTCAGCGCCATGGATCTGGCCCAGAAGAGCGGGATCGACATCACCGCTCTGGGTGGATTCACCTCGATCATCTTCGAGAACTTCAACCTGCTCAAGACCCAGCAGATCCGCAGCACCGCTCTGGACTGGGAGCGGTTCACCACCGGCAACACCCATACCGCCTGGGTCATCGCCCAGCAGGTGGAAACCAATGCACAGGCCCTCGGCAACGACCTTAGCCGGGCGAAGGTGGCCGTGGTCGGTGCCACAGGCGACATCGGCAGTGCCGTCTGCCGCTGGCTCAGCCAGAAAACCGGGGTCGCAGAGCTGCTGCTGGTGGCCCGCCAGCCCCAACCCCTGCTCGATCTGCAGGCCGAGTTGGGCGGCGGCCGCATTCTCAGCCTCGATGAGGCGCTGCCTGAAGCCGACGTGGTGGTCTGGGTGGCCAGTCTGCCCCAGGGCCTCAGCATCGATCCGGCCAGCCTCAAGTCACCCTGCCTGATGATCGATGGCGGCTACCCCAAGAATCTCGACAGCAAGGTGGCCGGTGCAGGCGTGCACGTCATCAAGGGAGGCATCGTCGAGTTCTGGCAGGACATCGGCTGGCAGATGATGGAGGTGGCGGAGATGGAGAATCCCAGGCGCCAGCTCTTCGCCTGTTTCGCCGAAGCCATGCTGCTGGAGTTCGAGGGCCTGCACACCAACTTCAGCTGGGGCCGCAACAACATCACTCTGGCCAACATGGAGCTGATCGGTGCGGCGTCCCTGCGCCACGGGTTCCGCTCGATCGGCCTCAATCACGTTCAGCGGCCTCAGCTGGCGGCCGTCTGATCGACTCTCCCATCGGCCGTCGACGATCTCCACGTCCCCAGCCCTGATCCCTCCAGAGCCATCCCCCTCCCACACCATGGCCCGCCGCCCATTGCTCGATTTCGAAAAACCCCTGGTTGAACTGGAGGATCAGATCGATCAGATCCGCCAGCTGGCCAGGGACTCTGAAGTGGATGTCAGTCAGCAGCTGCTGCAACTGGAAACCCTGGCGGCCCGACGACGGGAAGAGATTTTTCAGTCTCTGAGCCCCGCTCAGAAAATCCAGGTGGCCCGCCACCCCCAGCGGCCGAGCACCCTGGACTACATCCAGGTGATCACCGATGACTGGTTCGAGCTACACGGAGATCGCCGCGGCTCCGATGACCAGGCCCTGGTGGGAGGCATCGGTCGGATCGGTGACCAGGGGGTCGTCCTGATCGGACATCAGAAAGGCCGCGACACCAAAGAGAACGTGGCCAGGAATTTCGGTATGGCCTCCCCGGGCGGTTACCGCAAGGCTCTGCGGCTGATGGAGCATGCCGATAGCTTCCGCCTGCCGATCCTCAGCTTCATCGACACGCCTGGGGCCTATGCCGGCGTGCTCGCCGAAGAGCAAGGGCAAGGTGAAGCGATCGCCGTGAACCTGCGCGAAATGTTCCGCCTCCGGGTTCCGGTGATCGCCACGGTGATCGGTGAAGGGGGCTCCGGCGGTGCCCTCGGCATCGGTGTCGCCGACCGCCTGCTGATGTTCGAGCACAGCGTCTACACCGTGGCCAGTCCGGAAGCCTGCGCCTCCATCCTCTGGCGGGATGCGGCCAAGGCCCCGGCGGCCGCAGCCGCCCTGCGCATCACGGCCAACGATCTGCTGCAGCTGGGGGTGATCGACACGGTGCTGAGTGAACCCTCCGGTGGTAACCACTGGGCCCCTCTCCAGGCGGCCGAGACCCTGCGCGCCGCCTTGATGCATCACCTGCAGGAGCTGGGCCGGCTCAGCGAGGCCGACCTGCTTGAGCAGCGTTATGCCAAGTTCCGGCGCATGGGGCGGATCCTGGACCCAGAGGCCACAGAAACTGTGGCAAACACTTAAGGTTCAAGTCGAGACGCATTCTGCTTGGCTTCTGTATTGATCACCGGTGCCTCCAGGGGCATCGGAGCCGCTGCTGCAAGCCGATTCGCGGCTGCTGGCTGGGATCTTCTGCTCCTGGCACGCTCCGGCAGTGATCTCGAACGTGTTGCTGCTCCCCTGCGGGCCGACGGCAGGCGAGTGGAATGGGTGACGGCGGATCTCACAGACGCCAACACCCTTCCCGGCCACCTCAGTGATCTGCTGGGCCGCGGACTGCAGCCCACGGTGGTGATCAACAATGCCGGAGCGGCTTACACCGGGGAGCTGGCCACCATGGAGCTGGGTTCATGGCAGTGGTTGCTTCAACTCAACCTCACCAGTGTCTTCCAGGTCTGTCAGGCCGTCCTGCCCGGATTACGCCAACAGAGATCGAGCCTGATCATCAACGTGAGCAGCCATGCAGCCAGGAATGCATTCCCCGAATGGGGGGCCTACTGCACCACCAAAGCGGCGCTGGAAGCATTCAGCCGCTGCCTTGCAGCCGAGGAACGCAGCCATGGCATTCGCGTCTCCACCCTCACCCTCGGCGCGGTTGACACACCCCTTTGGGTGACGGAAACCGTCCACAGCTCCTTCGATCGCCGTGCCATGCTTGACGCTGATCAAGCCGCGGAAGCCTTGCTGTTCCTTGCCCAGCAGCCTCCGTCCCAGGTGGTGGAGGACCTGACCCTCATGCCCGCCTCTGGCGCTTTCTGAGTCTTTCATGACATCCACCATCCCCTCCAACCCTCTCTCCAGGTCGATCACACCCGAGTCGGCACCGGCACCTGTCAGTGCGCGCATCCGCGAGCGCCTGATTCAGGCCGATGTCCCCTACTTCGCCAACGACAACATTGCAGATCACCTGCTCGAGGGAGAACTCGACCAGCTGGAGATCGAAGTGGCAGGGAAGGTGCGTGAGATGTTGCGCAGCCTCGTTATCGATATCGACAACGATCACAACACCGAGGAAACCGCAGAACGCGTTGCCCGGATGTATCTACACGAGGTCTTCAAGGGTCGCTACCACAAGCAACCGAAGATCGCCAGCTTCCCCAACGTCAAACAGCTCGATGAGATCTACACGGTGGGACCGATCAGTATCCGTTCGGCCTGTTCCCATCACCTTGTGCCGATTCTGGGCAACTGCTGGATCGGAATCAAGCCTGGTGATCGGGTGATTGGCCTCTCCAAGTTCGCCAGGGTGGCAGATTGGGTCTTCTCACGTCCCCATATCCAGGAGGAAGCTGTGATGATCCTCGCAGATGAGATCGAGCGTCTGTGCAAGCCCCAGGGCCTGGCGATCCTGGTCAAAGCCCAGCATTACTGCATGAAGTGGCGTGGGGTCAAAGAACCTCAGACCAGCATGGTGAATTCGGTGGTGCGGGGAGATTTCCGCCACGACCCCAGCCTCAAGCAAGAGTTCTTCGAACTGGTGAAGCAGCAGCAAGAGATGCTCAGCACGTGAACTCACGTCCCACCTGCGGCTGAGCCTTTCACAACCTCCAACAGAGCGCGCACCAGATCGAGGTTCTTCTCGCCTGGGGAACGCTCAACGGCACTGGACACATCGAGTCCATCGGGATGAAAAGCCGACACCAGCTCAGCGGCGTTGGCTGGTCCCACGCCACCGGCCAGCCACCAGGGCAGGCCTGGCCTGAACCCCTCCAGCCAGCCGGGTGGAATCTGCTGACCACTGCCTCCCAGCTGGTCAGGAACCCAGGCGTCCAGCAGCACGGCCTCCACCACGTCGCGATAGTCGTTGACCCGCTCGAGATCCTCGGGGCGGGAAATCCGCAGCGATTTCCAGATCGCGCAGCCTGTCCTGTCGGCAAGCTCCCGGCAACGGGCGGGGGTTTCCAGCCCATGCAGCTGCAGCACCTGGTGGCCCAGGGCGGGGTCCAGTTGCGCGCCCAGCTCGTCGCCTGGATCCGCCAGCACCAGCACCCCCCGGCAGCCACGGCGTCCGTCGGACATCGCCTGGAACAGCTCCAGCCGCTGATCGGGTGCCAGCCAGCGTGGGGACGAAGGCACGGCGATCACCCCCACGGCATCCACACCAAGCTCGGCCACGGCCTGGGCCTGGCCCGGCTGACGCAGGCCGCAGATCTTCAGCAGGGGGGGGAGCACCACAGGAGGGACATGGGCACCCTTTCTAGGATCGGTGAAAGACCGCCCGGGACCTGCCTGGGCATCGGCAGGACGGGACCGCGTGGGTGAAGGTTGGCAGCTCTTCAAGATCGGCGGCATCCCGCTGCGCATCCACCCCAGCTGGTTCGTGATCCTGCTGCTGGCCACCGTGGGCTTCGAGCAGCAGTACGGCATTCAGCTGGCGGGGCAGGCCTCCGTTGCCAGCCTCTGGCTGCTGGCGCTGGGAACGGCCCTGCTGCTGTTCGTTTCGGTTCTGCTGCATGAGCTGGGCCACTCCCTAGTGGCCATCGCCCATGGGGTGAAGGTGCGCAGCATCACCCTGTTCCTGCTGGGGGGGGTGGCCAGTGTCGAGAAGGAATGCACCACGGCCATGGCAGCCCTGCAGGTGGCCGCCGCCGGCCCCCTGGTCAGCCTGCTGCTGGCAGGTCTGTTGCTGGGCAGCAGCCATTCGGTCGCCCATCTCTCGCCCCTGCTGGGTGAAATGGTCAGCCAGCTGGGCGTCCTCAACCTGGTGCTGGCCCTGTTCAACCTGCTGCCTGGCCTGCCCCTCGATGGGGGCCTGATCGTCAAGGCATTGGTGTGGCAGTGGACCGGCAGTCAGCGTCGCGGGGTCCAGGTGGCCGCAGCCATGGGCCGCTTCCTCTCTCTGATGGCCGTGGGAATGGGCACCCTGCTGCTGCTGCGGGGCGGTGGGCTGGGGGCCTTCTGGCTGATCATGCTCGGGTGGTTCGGGCTCGGGGCCTCCAGAAACCAGATCCAGCTGCTGGCGCTGCAGAAGGCCCTCAAGGACCTCAAGGTCAGTGAGGCCGCCCGCCGCCGGTTCCGGGTGCTGGAGGGCGATGCGCCCCTGCGCGAGCTCTCTCGGATGCGACGTGACGACAGCGACGGCAGTCCGGACTGGGTTCTCGTCTGCGAGCGGGGGCGCTGGAAAGGGGTTATCGGCGATGACCCCCTGCAGACCCTGCCGGTTCAGCGTTGGGATCAGGAGCGGGTGCTGGACCACATCGAGCCCCTGAGCACCCTTCCCAGCATCCAGCACGATGCACCGCTCTGGCAGGCCGCCCTTCAGCTGGATGAGCCCGGCGTCGATCGCCTGCTGGTGCTGGGTTCGGCGGGCCTGCCGAGCGGCACCCTGGAGCGGCCGGAACTCTCGGAAGTGGTGCTGGCCCGCCTGGGGCTGCGGCTACCGGCACCGTTGCTGGAGGCGGCCCGTCGCCAGGGTACCTACCCCCTCGGGCTGTCCCTGGCCCAGGTGGCCCGCGGGATCGCCGAGAGTGGCGAGGGCTGATCCTCCCAAGGCGAAGGCCGTTCCTCAGGACAGGCGAAACCGGTGGCGGCGGCGATCAATCGCCTCCCACTCCTGACGCCCAAGTGGCTCAACCAGCAGCGGCCCTCCCCCCAGACTGCTGATCACCGTGCAGCGCAGCTGGCGCTCCAGCGCATCCGCGGAGAGCCCTGGAGCGGCGGGTGGAGCCGCTGGGGGCGATCCGAACAGCTCCTGCCACAACGCGGGTGGGGGGTCGAGCAGCACGCTTCCGTGCTGCAGCAGCTGGCGCCGGCGCCAGAGCTGGGCACTGCCCACCAGCTTCCGGTGATCGCTGCTCACCAGATCAGCCACGGTGCTGCTGGCGAAGCAGTTGACGGAAGGAACCGAGACTCCCTCCTGGCCTGGGCTGAGGGACAGGCCCAGGGGGGCCATGGCCTGCGCCAGCCAGGTCGCCACCAGGCCGTAGGCCTGGTGGCGATGTCGGGGAGGATCGGGCCAGAGCAGGGCGTAGGTGAGGCTGCCGGCATGGAGAACGGCACCACCACCGCTGGGCCGGCGCACCAGGGCCACCCGGCCTTGCCTGGCCGCGCGACGCCAGGCCGGGGTGATGGCACGCTGGTGGTGGCCAAGCGATAGGGTCGGCATGCTCCAGGTGTACAGGCGCACCACTCCCTGGCCTGGCTTGAGCACTAGCTGATCCAGCAGCCAGTCATCGATGGCCATCTGCCAGTCACCGCGCAGGCAGAGGTGGGGGATCCAGCGCCAGCTCGGCGGAAATGGGGGTTCAGCAGGGGATGCTGGTGCCACCTTGCGGCCACCGTTCAAACCTGATCATGCTGGTCGATCTGCTGGTGCTGGTGCCCCTCGGTGTGGGGGCCGGGCTGCTCTCGGGGCTGCTGGGGATCGGTGGCGGCCTGGTGTTCTCTCCGATGCTGCTGATGGTGGGCCTTCCCCCCCATCAGGCCCTGGCCACCAGCACCCTGGCGATCGTGCCCACCACCCTGGGGGGAACCTGGGTGCACCTGCGTCAGGGTCGGGTGCTGCCTGCGGCGGGTCTGGCCATAGGCCTCAGTGCCGCCCTGAGTGGGCTGCTGTTCAGCCGGCTGGGGGGGCTGCTCAGCGGCTGGCATCTGCTGGGCCTTCAGTCCCTGATGTACGTGACCCTGACCCTGACGATCTCGCCTCGCCGAGACCATGAGGCGGAAGGGTCGCCAAAGCCGCCAGCGTTGATGGGCCTGGCCCTGGTTGGCAGCGTGGCCGGCCTGGCTGCAGGGCTGCTGGGGGTGGGTGGGGGCCTGTTGATGGTCCCCCTGATGATGGGGGGCCTGCGGCTGCCGGTGCGCCAAGCCATCCGCCTCAGCACCCTGGCGGTGCTCTGCTCCGCGTCGGCAGCGTCGGTGACTTTCCTGATCGGAGCAAAGGCCCAGGGAGCCATCGCCCTCACCCTTGGGGGAACGGCCTCCGTGGCCGCCCGCTGGTCTGCCGCGCGGCTGGAGCGGGTTCCGGAGACCCTGCTGGTGCAACTCCTGCGCGCGCTCACGGGCCTGTTGGCCCTCGACAGCGGACGGCGAGCCCTCAGCCTCCTGCTGGGCTGATCGGCTCCCAGAAGCCTGGATCGAGCTCGAAACCCAGCACCGCGGCCATCTGAGCGAGCCCCTGGCGGCAGTTCAGACCCCGCTCGTGGCTCCAGTGGTCCAACAGGAAGCAACGCTGGGTGATCCAGAGCTCGAGGCTCTCCGGCGCGAAGCGGATCCCCTCATGGCGGCTGAAGCCATGGGGCAGAAGCATCGCCACGTGACGGCAGAGCTGGCCACTGCTGCGGTCGAGCACCAGGGGAAGCCAGGGGTGAAGCGCATCGGCCCGGAGGCTCCAGAGACGCAGTTCAGGCAGTTCAGAGAGCTCGCGGGGATCGTCCGGCTGACGGGGCCAGTCGAAATCGAGACCAAGGGCTCCGGCGGCGGCGAACAGATCAGCCGGAGCGCATGTGCTCCATGGCTTCAGCGGCGAGAGGTCAAGAGTGCGGACACTCTCGGCGGGCACAGAGAGGCTGGAGGGGGGTTGGGCCATCAAGAGCTGTGACAGCCCGATGCCATCACGTGGCTTCGGGCGGAATAGAGCCGAACAATGGTGGCGACATCTGTTTCCCATCGTTGGCCATGGTCACAACACTCAGCCAGGCAGAGGTTCTGATCGCCCTGGTGGTCGCCGCCCACGCCGGCATTCTGGCGATTCGTCTCAGCGTCAGCCTCTACCGGGCTTGAATCAGGGGCTCGCCCTTGGCAGTTCGCACCTGAACTGCTAGAAGCGGGCCATCACTTCTCCTTCTCCCCCTTGTCCGCCGCGCAGCAGCTCAGGTCCGTATCCGCCCCAAGGCGGCAGGGGGCATCCAGGCGACGGCCAGCGTCGCCCACAGCCGCCGCTCCACCCGTCAGCGCAGCTGAGGCGGTGGCCATCCACCAGGGATCATCCGACCGGCAGGAGTTGCTCTGCAGCTTGATCGGACTGAGCGTCAAGCTGGGCATGACTCTGCTGGCTGGCCTCAGCCTGGTCCATCTGGCTGGTGCCTACCAGCAACGACTGAACCAGCACGACGAACTGAGTGCCATTCTTCAGATCGAACAAGCCAAATTGCAGAAGGCGCAGAAGCGCTTTGATCAGCTCTTCATCACCACCGGTGAACAACGGCTGATCCGCGAACAGGATCAGTGGATCGCCCCCAACCGTCTGCGGGTGGTCTGGAACGAACCAGCCGAGGCCAACTCGTCCAAGACCCCAGATGGTCGGCCGTTGATCAGCACCCAACCCCTGCCGGCCCAGGTCCAGCGCTGAACTCTGCTGCCAGCATCCTGCATGCGTTCAAGGCCGATCGCTGGACGCCCGTTCAGTTCAATCAACACAATGGGCGGAGTTTGAGCTGTTTCGGCTCAACATGACCTTGTGTTGAACTTCGCGGCGGACCCGGCACTGGAAGCTGGCCTTGTCCTTAGGTTGAGCCCTCCCGAACCGCAGCGCCCCGATGGCGTCAGCTTTCAGCACACCCAACCCGTCAACCACCTCCAGCCCCGCCACGGGCAGCGGTGGCCAGAGCCAGAGCGGCACTGTGATGATCACAGGAGCCTCCTCCGGGGTGGGCCTCTACTCCGCCAAAGCCCTGACTCAACGTGGCTGGCACGTGGTGATGGCCAGCCGCGATCTGGCCAAGGCGAGGGCGGCGGCCCGTTCCCTGGCGATCCCCGAAGGCTCGGTAACCCACCTGCAGGTGGACCTGGGTGATCTCGAGAGTGTGCGCCGGCTGGTGGAGGCGTTCCATGCCACTGGTCGGAGCCTGGACGCTCTGGTCTGCAACGCCGCTGTGTACAAGCCCCGGCTGAAGCAGCCGGAGCGATCGCCCCAGGGCTACGAGATCTCAATGGCCACCAACCATTTCGGCCATTTCCTACTGATCCATGCCCTGCTCGACGACCTCAGGAGGTCAAGCCATCCCTCGCGGCGGCTGGTGATTCTGGGAACGGTCACAGCCAACTCCAAGGAGCTGGGGGGCAAGATCCCAATCCCTGCTCCTGCCGACCTGGGTGACCTTTCGGGCTTCGAGGCAGGTTTCAAGGCTCCCATCAGCATGGCCAATGGCAAGGTGTTCAAGCCTGGCAAGGCCTACAAGGACAGCAAGCTCTGCAACATGATCACAACCCAGGAGCTGCATCGCCGAATGCACGCCTCCACCGGCATCATCTTCAGCTCGCTCTATCCCGGCTGTGTCGCGGATACGCCCCTGTTCCGCAATACCCCGAAGGCCTTCCAGACCATCTTTCCCTGGTTCCAGAAGAACATCACCGGCGGTTATGTGAGCCAGGAGCTGGCCGGCGAACGGGTGGCGCAGGTGGTGGCCGATCCAGCCTTCGCCGTGTCGGGAGCGCACTGGAGCTGGGGCAATCGCCAGAAGGCCAATGGTCAGCAGTTCATCCAGGAACTCTCGGAGAAGGCCAGCGATCAGGCCACCGCAAGCCGGATGTGGGATCTCTCCATGAAGCTTGTTGGGCTGGGCTGAGTCCGGCGCTCCAGCCTTGCTAGTGATGGGCTGATTCAGACGATTGAAGGAGATCGCATGTCGCGCCTTCTGCGCTGGGTGATCGGCATCACCCTGGCTGTGTCACTGATTGGTGGGGCGATCCTGCTCCTGCCATTCTCTCCCTGGCTGCCTGGGGGCACCGTTGCCGAGATCTCCACCCGTGAGGTGGTCAACGGCACGGAGTTCAATGCGCTGTTCCCCAGTGCAGCGCCTGGAGAGTCGCTGGTCTTCACCCAGGAGAAGCGGGGATTCAGTGAGGCCAAGCTCAAGCGGGGCGGTCAGGTGATGGCCCTGCTGGCCATCTCCGACACGGTCACGGCACCGGAGGCCCGCACCAAGTTCGAAGCCGTCCAGACCCGGCTGAAGGGGTGGCCTCTGGTGGATCAGGGGGCCCAGGCCAGCGCCCTTCTCGTGGCCGACCGCTTCCAGGTCAAGGTGATCGGGCAGGGATCGGGGCTCGAACCCGAGCGCCGGCATGAGTTGCTGAGCGCTTTTGATCTCCAGGCCCTGGCGGCGCTTCAGCCCGCCTCCTCCCGCGGGCGGCTCACCAAGGCCGCTGAGCCCCGCCGCCTGCCCCCCGCCAGCGGTGAACGGCTGCCCCAGCTCGAACTCAAGTCCGCCGCTCCCCAGCCCGCCTCATGAGCCGCACCGTCCTCGAGCGCCTCGAGCGCCTGCCCCGCCGGGATCTCACCGTGCTGTCCCTCAAGGGCATCAGCACCCTCGTGCCCGGCGGCTGGAGCAACCTCACCAGCGCTGACGCCCTGATCCGCGAGGTGATCGGCAGCGATGATCCCGAACTGGTGCGCCAGGTGCGGGCACGCGCCGATCAGCTCAGCCGCGCCCGTCATGAGGGTTACGAGCGGGCCCTGAGCCTCTACGACGCCGTGAATCGCTCCCAGCACGCCACCGGCGGGCTGCGGGTGCTGGCCAACGTCACAGCAGGAGTGCCGCTCCTCAAGCGGATCGCCAGCGTCACCCCACCAGGTGACACCTTGCAGGCGGTGGATCTGAGCCTGAAGGTGGGGGCCGAGCTGCTGGCCTTCACCCAGGTGAACGGACTCCCCGGCGACAGCTTCGCCGACTTCGGCGCCGCCCTGGCGGACTACGCCGGCGAAGCCAGGGTGCGGATGGCGGCCCTCGTCTGCTTCGACGGGCTGCTGCCGCTCGGGGATCAGGCCCTCTCCCGCCTCGATGGGCTACTCGGTGCGGCCGGCAGCGGCGATCTGCGCAAGTTGCCGGCCTACGGACGGATGGCCGCGCTGATTCCAGGCCGCAGCGACTCGGAACACATGAGTTTTCTGCGCCGCGGTGTCGACCAGTGGCTCGGATGGGCCGGCGGATTCGTCAGTCAGCTGGGCCTCACCGGCCAGAGGGCCGTCCAGGCGCTTGAATCCACGCTCGGCCCCTGGCAGGGGCGGATGGATCAGCTGGCCGCGTTTCTGGATGCCTTCACCGACACCTACGCCCACACCGGCGTGCAGGCCGTGGCACGACGGCTGGTGGAGCGCGCTGCCGCCGAAATCTGATGCGCGAGGCGGAGGGACGCCGCAGCGACAATGTGGAGGACCGCAGAGGCGGTCCTCCAGTGGCCGTGGTCGGGGGTGTTCGAGTGGCCGGGCTGCTCCTTGTGGTGGTGGCGATGCTGGCAGGGGACCCCACCGTGGTGCTGCAGCAGATGGGTGGCGGAGTGCCTGCAGCGAGCAGCACCCAGGCCGGTCGGCAAAGGTCTTCGCCCGAGGAGCGTGAGCTCGCAGATTTCGTCTCAGTGGTGCTCGCCGACACCTAGGACAGCTGGAGCGAGCAGCTCCAGCGCATCGGGGCGGCCTACAGACCTCCGAAGCTGGTGTTGTTCAGTGGTGGAGTGAGCTCAGCCTGCGGCAATGCCCAGGCCGCCATGGGACCCTTCCATTGCCCCAACGATGAGAAGGCGTACATCGACCTCGCCTTCTACCGCCAGTTGCGGCAGCAGATCGGAGCACCCGGCGATTTCGCCCAGGCCTATGTGATCGCCCATGAGGTGGGCCACCACGTTCAGAAGCAGCTGGGACTTGAACGCCAGCTGAGGAAGGCCCAGCAGGGGCATGCCCCTGCTCAGTCCAACCAGCTCTCGGTGCGCATGGAGCTCCAGGTCGACTGTCTTGCCGGCGTTTGGGCAGATCAGACCGAACAACAACTGCGGACCCTGTAGGCGGGCGATCTGGAGGAGGCGCTCAATACCGCCAGCCGCATTGGCGACGAAACCCTTCAACGTGAGAGCAGCGGGCGGGTGCACCCCGACAGCTTCACCCACGGCACGGCTGCCCAGCGACAGCGTTCATGTTGCCACTGGCTTCCGCAGCGGCAACATGAACAGCTGCAACACCTTCAGCGCTCGGCAGCTCTGAGCTCGGGGGTGAGCTGGCCCGAGCCGACCGGCTTCAGTCGAAGCCCAGCAGGTCGAAAATGTCCCGATCCTTGAGGGGCTCCGCCGGGAGCGGCTCCACATCGGTGAGCATCTTCTGGGCGAGGTTGAGGTACTCCTGCTGCACTTCCTCCACCTCAGGGCTGGGCTCCATTTCGAAAATGGTGCACTTCTTGAGGCGCGAGCGGCGGATGGCGTCCACGGTCTTGAAGTGGGCCATGGTGCGCAGGCCGGTGCGCTCGTTGAACTTGTCGATCTGGTCGGTGTCTTCAGAGCGGTTGGCGATCACGCCGCCGAGACGCACCTTGTAGTTCTTGGACTTTGCGTTGATCGCCTGCATGATGCGATTCATCGCAAAGATGGAATCGAAATCGTTGGCGGTCACGATCAGGCAGTAGTGGGCGTGCTGCAGGGGAGCGGCGAAGCCACCGCAGACCACATCACCCAGCACATCGAAGATCACCACGTCGGTATCTTCGAGCAGGTGGTGCTCCTTGAGCAGTTTCACCGTCTGGCCCGTCACATAGCCACCGCAGCCGGTGCCGGCTGGCGGGCCACCCGATTCCACGCACATCACACCGTTGAAGCCTTCGAACACGAAATCTTCGGGGCGGAGCTCTTCGGTGTGGAAGTCCACGGTTTCGAGGATATCGATCACCGTGGGCACCATCTTCTTGGTGAGGGTGAAGGTGGAATCGTGCTTGGGATCGCAGCCGATCTGCAGCACCCGCTTACCCAGCTTCGAGAAAGCGGCCGAGAGGTTGGAGGAAGTGGTGCTCTTGCCGATGCCGCCCTTTCCATAGACGGCGATCACCAGCGCGCCTTCCTCGATGGCCATCGAGGCGTCCTGATGGACCTGGAGGCTGCCTTCGCCGTCTTCATGGCTGCTGGTAGCGCCCTTGGCCGGAGCTGTTGTCTGCTTGGGCGGCAGAGTGGTGGTCATGTCATGTCCTTGGCCGAGTCGACATCGGCAGTGGCTACATCAAAGTACAGCCGAGCTGGCAAATGCTGGGTCTGGCTCAAACCGAAACATCACAACAGTCTGGATCTTGGAATGCACACCCAGGTCGATCGATTGGCTACGACTGGGCCCTGGGCAATGACTCGCGAAACCCAGCAGCATGCCGACCTGGATGAGTACAAAGACTTAGATCCTTGACCCATGGCCCTGCTGCAGGCTTCATGGAGTGATACCAGTGGCTACGGTGATCGGTTAACGCTCCAGCTGACCTCGGCCAGGCCAGTGGTTCTGCGACTCAGACCCCCAACCTTCAACGACTGAAGTGGGCCTTGGCTTCATAGAGCGTTTCCTCCGTGATCTCCGCCACCCCACGCTCGTTGGCATAGGCCTCGGTATTGCGACGCACTTTCCCCCGCACGAAGAAGGGAATGCGGGAAAGTTCGGCTTCACCGGAAGCCGTCCAGCGCAGGGCTCCCCCTTCAGGAGTGGCCGAGAGCGGTGTGACATCGGGTGCCCCATCAGCAGGGCCGGCGACCGGCTGGGACGCCGGGGCCGAAGCACCTTCGAGATGGCTGAGATGACCGTCCACGAATTCGAAATCATGACGGAACATGCCGATCAGGTGTTCCTCCAGGCCCATCATCAGGGGGTGCACCCAGCAATCGAAGATCACATTGGCGCCCTCCCAACCCATCTGGGGGGCATAGCGAGCGGGTACATCCTGCACGTGCAGCGGGGCGCTGATCACAGCACAGGGAATACCCAGCCGCTTGGCACTGTGGCGCTCCATCTGTGTACCGAGCACCAGTTCAGGAGCCGCCTGGGCCATGGCCTGCTCCACCTCCAGATAATCGTCGGAGATCAGGGCCTCAAGGTCGAGTTCCTTGGCGGCGGCACGCACCTCACGGGCCTGCTCACGGCTGTAGGTGCCCAGCCCCACCACCGTGAATCCCAGTTCACGCGAGGCGATCCGGGCCGCCGCGATCGCATGGGTGGCATCGGCGAAAATGAACACCCGTTTGCCGGTGAGGTAGGTGGAATCCACCGATTTCGAGTACCAGGGCAGTCTGGAGCGCTGATCGGCCTCACGCAGTTCCGGCGGCTCCAGGCCAAGCAGGGCGCAGAGCTCGCGCAGAAACTGGGCCGTGGCTCCGATACCGATCGGTACGGTGCGCACCACCGGCGTACCGAAGCTGCGCTCCAGCCAGCTGCAGAGCGGGCCGGCCACCTCCGGATAGAGGCAGAGGTTGGCGTCCGCCTGGGGCAGTCGCATCAGATCGGCCGGCCTGGCACCCAGGGGGGCCACCACATTCACGTCGATGCCGTGATCGGCGAGGAGGCCGCGCAATTCGCGCACGTCGTCGCGGCAGCGGAATCCCAGCAGGCTCGGACCCAGCAGATTGACACGCGGACGACGACCCTCGGAGCGCCAGCGCTCGGGCTCCGGTTTGGCCGCTCCCGGGGCAGGCATCTGGGTCTTGAGCAGACCGCGGCAGAGCTGGTAGAGGGTTTCAGCCGCCCCCCAGTTTTCCTTTTTGGAGTAAGCGGGCAATTCCAGGCTCACCACCGGCAGCCCAAGTCCCATGCCACCGGCGAGGGATCCCGGTTGATCCTGGATCAGCTCGGCGGTGCAGCTCTCGCCCACCAGCAGGGCCTCCGGCTGGAAGCGATCCACGGCCTGCTGGATCGAGCGCTTCACCAGCTCTGCCGTGTCACCCCCCAGATCGCGGGCCTGAAATGTGGTGTAGGTGACAGGAGGTCGGCGGTCCCGTCGCTCGATCATCGTGAACAGCAGATCGGCGTAGGTGTCGCCCTGGGGAGCATGCAGCACGTAGTGAACGCCCTCCATCGATGCAGCGATGCGCATGGCGCCCACATGGGGGGGGCCTTCGTAGGTCCAGAGGGTCAGTTCCATTGCAGCAGTTCCCGGCGGTTGAGAGGACGGGCGAACAGTTCAGCCAGGTCAGCGGCCTGATCACAGCCATGAATCGGGCTGAAGACCAGCTCGATCGACCACTTGGTTGCGAAGCCTTCCGCTTCAAGCGGATTAGCCAGACCCATGCCGCAGACCACCAGATCGGGGCGGCTGGCACGAACCCGCTCCAGCTGTTTCTCCACATCCTGCCCTTCGCTGAGCTGGGTGCCCTCCGGCAGCAGGGGCAGTTCCTCGGCCATCAGCTGGCGGTCGAGGTAAGGGGTGCCCACCTCCACCAGCTCCATGCCGCACTCGCGGTGGAGAAAACGGGCCAGGGGAATCTCCAGCTGGGAATCGGGCAACAGGAACAGGCGCTTGCCTTCGAGTTTGCGGCGGAGGGGCTCCAGGGCGCGCCGGCCCCGCTCCGCCAGAGGGTCAAGCACCTCGGCCACGCGTCTGGGGTCAATGCCGAAGGCCGCCGCCGCCGCCGCCATCCAGGCACAGCTGCCCTCCACCCCCAGGGGATAGGGGGCGGAGATGCGCTGGGCACCGCGGCGCTCCAGAGCCCGCACCGTGTCGGCCACGAAGGGCTGGGCCAGCAGCAGGCGGGTGCCGGGTCCCACGGGTGGCAGGTCGGTCGACTGACGGGGCGGCAGGGTGCGCACCGTCTCGAGGCCCATCCGAGCAAACAGGGACAGGAAGCGCTCCTCCACCCCATCGGCCAGGGTGCCCACGATCAGCAGCTGGGGTTCAGGACTGGCGGGCAACAGGGGAACCAGGGAGGTCAGGGCGCCGTCCTCCCCCTGGGTGAAGGTGGTTTCGATGCCACTGCCGGAATAGTTCACAACCCTCACCCGGCCCTGCATGCGGGTGTTGATGCGCTCGGCGGCCTTGGCCAGATCGAGCTTGATCACCTCGGACGGGCAGGAGCCCACGAGAAACAGGGTGCGGATCTCGGGCCGCCGCGCCAGCAGATCGCCCACCACCCGGTCGAGCTCCTCGTTGGCATCCGCCAGGCCCGCGAGGTCGCGCTCGCCAAGGATGGCTGTGCCGAAGCGGGGTTCGGCGAAGATCATCACCCCGGCCGCCGACTGGATGAGATGGGCGCAGGTGCGTGAGCCCACCACCAGAAAGAAGGCATCAGGCATCCGCCGATGCAGCCAGACGATCGAAGTGAGGCCGCAGAACACCTCCCGCTGTCCGCTTTCGCGCAGCACGGGCGGCAGGGTGGACGTCAGGGCCATGGGCAGGAACCGGTGATCCATTACGGCCTAGCCACCCGGGACGCCGAAACCCGCGGCTGTTGACAAGTCTTCGGGATCAGAGCCGCCAGGGACCGGAAGGGAGCCCAGGAACCAAGTCGTTACGCCGCTTAACACATGTCAGCACCGATGAGCAGGGCTTATGGGGCTCCCTACACACCGTGATCGGTCAAACCACCCGAATCGCTTGACGGGGGGGTATGCCGCCGAGCATGGTCCTTAGCGAACCTCCCTACCCTTTTCCGGAGCAGGCAATGGCGAATGAAACCATGGGCATCGCCCTCGGCATGATCGAGACGCGCGGCCTCGTGCCGGCCATCGAAGCAGCCGACGCCATGACCAAGGCCGCCGAAGTGCGTCTGATCGGCCGTGAGTTCGTGGGGGGCGGCTACGTGACCGTTCTGGTACGCGGCGAAACCGGTGCCGTGAACGCTGCAGTGCGTGCCGGTGCTGATGCCTGTGAGCGCGTTGGCGACGGCCTCGTGGCCGCCCACATCATCGCCCGCCCCCACCGTGAAGTGGAGCCGGCCCTGAACAGCAGCTTCGGTCTGGGTTCCAAGGACTGATGTCTGACGCGCCCCCGAGGGAGCGCAGCACTCTCATCTTTCCCACCCGACCAACAAGGAGATTTTCCCCATGAGCAAGAAGTACGACGCTGGGGTCAAGGAGTACAGGGACACGTACTGGACTCCCGACTACGTTCCCCTCGACACAGACCTGCTGGCCTGCTTCAAGGTCACCGGCCAGGAAGGCGTTCCCAAAGAGGAAGTAGCCGCTGCCGTGGCCGCCGAATCCTCGACCGGCACCTGGTCCACCGTCTGGTCCGAGCTCCTCACCGACCTCGACTTCTACAAAGGCCGCTGCTACCGGATCGAAGACGTTCCCGGTGACAAGGAATCGTTCTACGCCTTCATCGCCTACCCGCTCGATCTGTTCGAAGAGGGTTCCATCACCAACGTGCTCACCTCCCTGGTGGGCAACGTGTTCGGCTTCAAGGCCCTGCGTCACCTCCGTCTGGAAGAC
The DNA here is from genome assembly GCA_943369245.1 of Synechococcus sp. UW140. Lineage (GTDB taxonomy): Bacteria > Cyanobacteriota > Cyanobacteriia > PCC-6307 > Cyanobiaceae > Regnicoccus_A. Next base: position 189,851 of record CALRMN020000004.1, read on the forward strand.
ATCCGCTTCCCGATGGCCTTCATCAAGACCTGTCCTGGCCCGCCGAACGGCATCTGTGTCGAGCGCGACCGGATGAACAAGTACGGCCGTCCTCTGCTGGGCTGCACGATCAAGCCGAAGCTCGGCCTCTCCGGCAAGAACTACGGCCGGGTCGTGTATGAATGCCTCCGCGGTGGCCTCGACTTCACCAAGGACGACGAGAACATCAACTCCCAGCCCTTCCAGCGCTGGCAGAACCGCTTCGAATTCGTCGCCGAAGCTGTTCAGCTGGCCCAGGAGGAAACCGGCGAGAAGAAGGGGCACTACCTCAACTGCACAGCCGCCACTCCCGAAGAGATGTACGAGCGGGCCGAGTTCGCCAAAGAACTGGGTCAGCCGATCATCATGCACGACTACATCACCGGCGGCTTCACGGCCAACACCGGTCTGTCGAAGTGGTGCCGCAAGAACGGCATGCTGCTGCACATTCACCGCGCCATGCACGCAGTGATCGACCGTCACCCCAAGCACGGCATCCACTTCCGCGTTCTCGCCAAGTGCCTGCGCCTCTCCGGTGGTGACCAGCTGCACACCGGCACAGTCGTCGGCAAGCTCGAAGGTGATCGCCAGACCACCCTCGGCTTCATCGACCAGCTGCGCGAATCCTTCGTCCCCGAAGACCGCAGCCGCGGTAACTTCTTCGATCAGGACTGGGGTTCAATGCCTGGCGTCTTCGCTGTGGCCTCCGGCGGCATCCACGTGTGGCACATGCCCGCACTGGTGGCGATCTTCGGCGACGATTCGGTGCTGCAGTTCGGTGGTGGCACCCATGGCCACCCCTGGGGCTCCGCCGCTGGTGCCGCCGCCAACCGGGTGGCCCTCGAAGCCTGCGTGAAGGCCCGCAACGCCGGCCGCGAGATCGAGAAGGAAAGCCGCGACATCCTCATGGAAGCCGCAAAGCACAGCCCCGAGCTCGCCATCGCGCTCGAGACCTGGAAGGAGATCAAGTTCGAGTTCGACACCGTCGACAAACTCGACGTCAACTGATCGGGGCTGATGACCTGTGGGGAAGGAGCCTCTCCCTCCCTGCGGTCACATCCGGTTTGCCTGCATTCACCTGATTCCCCACAAGGATCCCCATGCCCTTCAAGAGCACCGTGGGTGACTACCAAACAGTCGCCACCCTGGAGACCTTCGGCTTCCTCCCGCCGATGTCGCAGGACGAGATCTACGACCAGATTGCTTACATCATTGCCCAGGGATGGAGCCCCCTGGTCGAGCACGTCCACCCCAGCCGTTCGATGGCGACCTACTGGTCGTACTGGAAACTGCCCTTCTTCGGTGAGAAGGATCTGGGTGTGATCGTCAGTGAACTCGAGGCCTGCCACCGCGCCTACCCCGACCACCACGTTCGTCTGGTCGGCTACGACGCCTACACCCAGAGCCAGGGTTCCTGCTTCGTGGTTTTCGAAGCACGCTGATCACAGCAGCAGGTTCCGGCCCAGCCCGGAACCTGCCGTCTTTCATCTTCATTTTTCCGACGGCGCAGGAAGGATTCGTGATTCGGCAGGCCCAAGGCCTTCCCATCACCAGTCCTCTCCAGCCGTCTCCTTCAAGGTTGTTTCTTCACAGGGCGGACATGGCATCTCAATCCAGTCGCGAAGCGGCCCTTGCGCGCCGGATGGCGCTCTCCACGGCCGGGAAAACGGCGGAGAAGAGGTATGCCAACAGTGCCAACCGCACCCGCAGCGCCGCGGAGGCCCGCCCCACCCGCTCGGTCGTACCGGTGGCCCCTGCGGTCAGCCGCGAAGCTGATGCACCCACCCGGCCGCTGTTCAGCAGCAGCAGCAGCCATGGGCCCACAAGCCCCCCCCGCCAGCTCAACCGTGCCGCCATCAGCAACCCCAGCAGGGATCTGGTCCTGGCACGGCGTGAAGCCTTGAGCAAGCGCGGCAAGCGGGCCGACACCAGCAAGGACCGCAGCCGTGATGGCAGCTCCGCGCGTGCCGTCGCCACCCCAACCCCCGCCCCCGTGAGCTCCGCGCCTCCCGCTGCCAGTCGGCCAACCCTGTCCCTGAGTGCCACCCCCTCCAGTTCCCTCAGCGATCGCCGAAGCAACGGCAGCCGGCCGACCGCGAAGCGCTCTGCCCAGTTCAACCCCAGCCGCGCCATCGTCATGGCCCGCCGGGAAGCCCTCTCCAAGCGCGGCAAGTCGGCGTCCACCAACAGCTCCAGCGGCACTGCCGCCGTGGTGCGCCAGTCGAACCCCGACATCAGCAGCCGGGAACTGGCCCACCGTATCCGCGATCTCAAGAGCAAGAACGGTGCCGGTGCCCTCAGCCGCGGCACCGGTGTCACCCGCCCCACAGGTCCCCGGCGCGGAGCCAACAAGGTGGCTGCGGCCCAGGACGCCATCTGGAAGGTAGGCGCCAGTGAAACCCTGCGCGGTCAGGTGGTCACGGGCACCCAGGCCAACCGCTCCGAGAAGACAACCGGAAACGAGGCGAGCACCTGCCGCCCCATCACCGGCACCGAATACATGGGTGCGGAAATCTTCCGCACCTTCTGTCAGAACGAACCCGAAGCGCTCCAGCCTGCCAAGGTCCGCGTCACGGCCACCAGCCACGGCAACCGCGTCACCGGCAATGAAGTGGGCCGCTCTGAAAAAGTCACGGGGGATGAACCCGGCACCTGCAAGTCCGTCACCGGCACCGAGTACATCTCCGCCAACCAGGCGGCGGCCTACTGCGGCACCACCTCCGTCAGCCCCCGCAAGGTGGGCCTCAGCCAGACCGTGGCCGGACGGCCGGTGTCGGGTGTGATGGTGGGGCGCTCCGAGCGGGTCACCGGTGACGAGCACGGCGCCGGGATCCAGCCCACCGGCACTCAGTACGTGGGTTCCGATTCGATCAGCACGCCTGGTCAGGCGCCCCCCAAGGTGGCCAGCGTCCAGACCCTTAGGGGCACCGGCATCACCGGCACCCTGGTGGGTCGCAGCGACAAGGTCACCGGGGATGAGCCGGGCTCCTGCCGCCGGGTCACCGGCGATGAGTACATCGGCAGCCAGCAGTACCAGAATTTCTGCGGCGGACGCCCTGAGCCCGAAGCCCCGAAGGTCGGCTTCAGCCTCACCAACAAGCAGCTGATCGTCTCGGGCACCAACACCGGACGCTCCTCCAAGGTCACCGGTGATGAGCCCGGAACCTGCAAGGCCGTCACGGGCACGCCCTACGCCGGCCTGGAACAGGCCAGCGCCTGGTGCGATTCCTCGGCGGTGCGCAGCATCCGTCAGCGGACCCCGGCCCGCACCGGTACCCCAGGGCCGCGCATGAGCGGTCTGCAACCGGGAATCGGCGGGGTGATGACCGGTGCCTCCAAGGGTGCCTGTGAGCCGATTTCCGGCACCCCCTATGTGGGCGTCGATCAGTACAACGAAGCCTGCAGCGCAGCCCAGGGCCACGAAGCCGATTTCCCCCAGCCGCTGGAAACCCAGCCCTGGCAGGAGTTCAGCGTGCAATCCCCCGCACGGGCTGCCCATCAGCAGCGCGAGCGCAGCTCCGGCGTCACCGGCACCCGATACGAAACCAGCGCGAGGATCACCGGCCCTTTTGATCTGGCCGGTGGCAAGGTCACCGGCACCGAGCATGCACGTTTCGACCATCGCAGCCCTGAGCCCCAACCGCTCCCCCCTGTGAGGCGTCAGACCTCCGTGCTGCCCCCCCGTCCCCAGGCCGTGGCACCACCAATGGCCAGTGCACCAGTCAGCGTCGATGAAGAGGTGCGGCCCACCAGCCGCGTCACCGGTGAAGGCATCTCCGCCGGTCTGAACATCACTGGCGACGACTGGGACCGGGGCAAGCGTGTCACCGGCACCGAGGGTGCCTCGGCCCGCCGACGTAATCCCACCCGAACGGGTCCGATGTCGGCAATGGCGACCATCCCCCTCAAGCGCAACGAAGAGGTGATGCAACCGGTCAGCCGCGTGACAGGCTCGAGCGGCAACACCGACAAGGGCTCATTGATCACCGTCTCCGGCGGCGCCCGAGGCTGATTTTGTCCATCCGTACCGACCTGTTGCAGCACTGAACCTTGCCCCGCCCCCGCCGCTACGGCTCCGCCGAGAGGCCCCTGGCTCCAACGGCCCCAGCACGCCGTCCGTCATCGTCCTGCTCCCCTCTCTCCGGCACAGCCCCTGGAAGAGCTGGCCGCGTCAACACGGCCCTGGTGCAACAGCATCCGCTCAGCGATGCAGCGACCAACGAACGCCTCCAGGCCTACGACAGCCAGGTGAAAAGTTCGTTCGACCGGATCGTGCCTGTGCTCAAGCGGCTCTCGGCCCTGCAACACGACGACGACTTCGTGGAGCAGGCCCAGCGCCATGCCGTCAGGGAGCTCGGTCATGGCTTGCCCCCCACGATCCTGGAATCGGCCTGGGTCAGCCAGCTGGACATGCGCAGCCTGTTTGCCTGGTGCCTGTTCGAGGCCTATGAGCAGGTCAGCGCCCGCTTCTTTCGCGACGATCCGCTCCAGGGTCAGGAGGGAAGCGAGAGCGCCGAGGCCTTCAATGCCTTCCTGCTCTCCTGTGGTTTTCATCTCCTGGATGTGAGTCCCTGCGCGGATGGCCGTCTGGCCCACGCGATTGCTTACGCCCTGCGCCTCCCCTTCGGATCCGTGCGCCGCAGGCCCCATGCCGGCGCGATGTTCGATGTGGAGAACACCGTTGACCGCTGGGTGCGCACCGAACATCTGCGCTACAGAGAATCCCGTCCCAACGGCGCCCATGAGCCCACCCGCTACCTGAAGGTGGTGGTGTATCACTTCAGCTCACGGGACCCCGGGCACGAGGGATGTGCAGCCCATGGTTCCAACGATGCCGCCGCCGCCGCCGGGGGACTGCGCCGTCTGCAGGAGTTCCAGCAGGCGGTTGAGAACAGTTTTTGTTGCGGGGCCTCGGTCGACCTGCTGCTGCTCGGGCTTGACACCGACACCGACGCCATCCGTGTTCACGTCCCTGATGTCAACGGCCACACCGATCTGGAGCGCTGGCTCGATGCCCTGGACATCTACGGCGCCACCCGTGATCTGGCCGCCGAGGCCGCCAGGGACCGGGTGCTTGCCCTTGTGCTGGACGCGCGCTCAGGCGACGGGGAGTCGGTCGCCGACAGAGCCGTGGATCCGGGAATGGCACGGCTGATCGCCCGCCTGATCGAGCACAACATCTCCCAGATCGATTTCGTGCGTGCTTATCACGATGGTGCCTATACCGATGCGGGCCACGCCGAGCGTTTCATCGGTGTCGGCATCGGCTTCAAGGAGATTCACCTGCGCAATCTCACTTACTTCGCTCACATGGACACGGTCGAGGAAGGGGCCGCTGATCTTGATGTGGGCGTCAAGATCTTCAAAGGGCTCAACGTCTCCCGCGGACTTCCCATTCCGGTGGTGATCCGTTTCGATTACCACGGCAGTGTGCCCGGGGCCCGGGAACGGGCTGTGCTCTATTGCCGGCGGACAGAGGACGCCATCCACAGCCGCTATCCCGATCTGGTGGACAGTGGCCTGTTGCACACGTTGCTGAGCGTGCGCGATCGAGACCGCCACGTTCCCGCTGAAACGGTCGGGTCGTCGATCAAGCTGGAATCAGCTGGAGGCCATTGAGATGCTGATCTGCAAAGTTCTCAAGCCCCTGGTGTCCACCAACCGGATCCCCGAATTCGAGCACAAGCACCTGCAGGTGGTGCTGGATGGCAGTTCCCAGAAAGTGGCCGTCGATGCCGTGGGCTGCATTCCCGGCGACTGGGTGATCTGTGTGGGTAGCTCAGCCGCCCGCGAAGCCGCCGGCAGCAAGTCCTACCCAAGCGACCTCACGATCGTGGGGATCATCGACCACTGGGATCCAGATGCCGGCAAACCCGATCCGCCGCCGAGTGCTGGTGCAGCCTGATGGAAATCATGCAAGTCACCGGCTCTCTGGTCTGCAGCCAACGGGTGGAAGGCCTGCTCCACTGGCAGCTGCGCATCCTGCGCTCCACCAAAGGCAAGTTGATGGTGGCCGTCGACCCAGTGGGTGCCTCGCCCGGTAACTGGGTATTCACCGCCAGCGGCTCCGCCGCCCGCTTCGCGACCGGCATCCCCGACACCCAGACCGACCTGACGATTGCTGGGATCATTGATCTCTGGGATCCAGACGGTTGATCCCTTCCCCCTCCCCCTCCTCTCCGCCGTCCGCCCAGCTCGATCCATGGCCACACCCTCCTCCCGCCAACCCTCCTCCCGGCGCAGCAGCGCCAGCATTGGTGTGAGCCGAGCTGCCAGCGCCAAGGCCCTTCCCGCCTCGGCCACCACCCCGACCCCCTCCCCTGCGGACAAACCCGTGGACCCGCCTCCCGCCTCAGGTCCATCCGCATCCAGCGGCGGCAACCCTGCCACCACCACCGCGCCAGCGGCCGCCGGTCCTCCGGCCAAGGCCAGCAGCACCAACTCAGCAGCAGCCACCCGTGGCCGCTCCGGTGGCATCACCCCTCCCTCCAAACCCTCTTCCTCCTCCAAAGCCATGGCTTCGACTCCGCACGGCATTGCTCTCGGCATGATCGAAACCCGCGGCCTCGTCCCCGCCATTGAGGCGGCTGACGCCATGACCAAGGCCGCTGAAGTCACGATGATCTCCCGTGAATTCGTTGGTGGCGGCTACGTGACCGTGATGGTGAGGGGAGAAACCGGCGCCGTCAACGCTGCTGTGCGCGCCGGAGCCGATGCCTGCGAGCGCGTCGGAGACGGACTGGTGGCTGCCCACATCATTGCCCGCCCCCACAGCGAGCTGGAACCGATCCTTGCTTTCAGTGGCGCTGAACGCCGGAGCTGATCAGGATGGAGAGCGTTCACCCTCGGGTGCTGGGCTATCTGGGCAGGGCCCTCAGCCTCGAACTCTCAGCGGTTCAGCAGTACATGACCCAGGCCTCCCTGGTGGCCCTCTGGGGTGATGCGGATTCCTCCGACCGATTCCGCCAGGAAGCCGTTGCGGAGATGCAACATGCCGAGCGGCTCGTTCAGCAGATGCTGCGTCTGGGGGTCTCGCCGGCAGCCTCCCAGCTGCGACCCGTCACGACCGCAGGCGACCTCATTGGGCTGCTGCGTCACAACGGGTATCTGGAAAACGACCTGATTCAGCATTACGCCGAGGCCAACCGCTTCTGCTTGATGATCGGCGACCAAGCCAACGCCGGCTTCTTCCAGGATCTCTGGAACGAGGAGTGGCAGCACGGCGAGGAGCTCCACCAGTGGCTGGCTGACCTCGGCGCCGGCAGCCGCCGAGATCTCGAACGCGCCACCTTTTAGGCCACCTTCCCGGCGCCGACCTGGCGCCCCCTTCCCCTCCCTTTGTCGCCCCCTCCCCTGCCCCTGCCGATCCAGCTGGTCTGGTTGATCCCGCTCTATGGGTTCAGCGGCATGGTGCTGTCGCTGCCGTGGGCGGCGGGCTGGATCAAACGCAATGGGCCGCGACCGGCGGCCTACCTGAACTTGCTCGTCACGCTGGTGGCAGTGGCCCACGGCAGCTGGATCCTCCAGCAGGTGTGGCATCTCGGCCCCCAGCACCTGGAATTCGCCTGGTTCCGCGCCGCCGATCTGAACCTGCGCATCGGCTTCGACCTCTCGCTCACCAACCTGGCGGCGCTCGAACTCGTCACCGGCCTGAGCCTGCTCGGTCAGGTGTACGCGCTCGGCTACCTCGACAAGGAATGGTCGCTGGCCCGCTTCTACGCCCTGGTGGGCTTCTTCGAAGGGGCCCTGGCGGGGGTGGTGCTCAGCAGCAGCCTGTTCATGAGCTATTTCCTGCTGGAGATGCTCACCCTCTCCACCTACCTGCTGGTTGGCTTCTGGTACGCCCAGCCCCTGGTGGTCACCGCCGCCCGCGATGCCTTCCTCACCAAACGGGTGGGCGACGTGCTGCTGCTGATGGGCATGGTGGCCCTCTCGGCTTGGGCGGGGTCGATGGAATTCGACGACCTCTATGCCTGGGCCGACAAGGCCCAGGCCAGCGGGGCCCTCACACCCCTGGCCGGCACGTTGCTGGGACTGGGGCTGATCGCCGGGCCGATGGGCAAGTGCGCCCAGTTCCCGATGCACCTCTGGCTCGATGAGGCTATGGAGGGTCCGAACCCGGCCTCGATCCTGCGCAATTCGGTGGTGGTCACCGCCGGTGCCCTGGTGCTGCTGAAGGTGATGCCGCTGCTGCGCTTCTCGCCCTTGGCGGTGACCGTACTGCTGGTCGTGGGCACGATCAGCGCCGTGGCCGGCGCCCTGGTGGCGATCGCCCAGGTGGACATCAAGCGCGCCTTCTCCTACTCCACCACCTCCTACCTGGGCCTGGTGTTCATCGCCATCGCCCTGCAGCAACCGGCGATCGCCCTGCTGCTGCTGTTCGCCCACGGCCTGGCCAAGGCGCTGCTGTTCATGAGCGTGGGCAGCATCATCGCCACCACCAACTGCCAGGACCTCACCGAACTGGGCGGCCTCGGCTCACGCATGCCGGCTACCACCACCGCTTACCTGGTGGGCAGCGCCGGCCTGGTGGGCCTGCTGCCCCTGGGTTGTTTCTGGTGCTTCGGGCTGATGGTCGACACCCTCGCCCGCCAGGGGCCGTTCTTCGCCGCCGTCTGTCTGCTCACCAACGGCCTGACGGCCTTCAACCTCACCCGTGTGTACCGCCAGGTGTTCCTCGGCCCGCCGATGCCCAAAACCAAGCGTGCACCGGAGGTGAACTGGCTGATGGCACTGCCGATGGTGAGCCTCACGGTGCTGGTGCTTCTGATGCCGGCGCTGATGAACCGGCTCGATCCCCTGCTGGGTCTGAGTTCCTTCTCGGCGACCGCGTCCCTCGCCGTGGCTGCCAGCGGCCTGGTCGGCGTGGCCGCTGGCGCCGTCGTTCAACTGAACAAGTTGTGGTCACGCTCGATGATCCAGCCGCTGCGGATGCTTCAGGACCTGCTCGCCTTCGACTTCTACACCGAGCGCATCTACCGCGTCACGATCGTGGCAGCGGTGGCAGCCCTGGCGCGGCTCAGCGACTGGATCGACCGCACCCTGGTGAATGGACTGGTCAACGGCATCGGCCGGCTTTCGCTGGCCAGCGCCGAGGGCCTGAGGCTGAGCGTTTCCGGCCAGCTTCAGACCTACGTGCTCACGGCGGTGATGGCGATCGTGCTGCTGCTTACGTCCCTGCAGTGGCTGCAGCGATGAGGAACCCACCATGCTGAGCCTGCTGCTGCTGATCCCCTTCGCCGGGGCCCTGGTGCTGGTGCTCTGGCCCGGCCAGCCCCCACCGGGGCGGTTGCGGACAATCACGATCGTGATGCTGGCCCTGCAACTTGCCTGGAGCCTGGTGGTACTGGCCCACTTCGATCCAGCCAGCAGCGGCATGCAGCTGCGGGAATCGCACCACTGGGTGGCCAGCATCGGTCTCGATTACAAGCTCGGCGTCGACGGCCTATCGTTGCCCCTGGTGCTCATCAATGGCGCCCTGACGCTGGTGTCGGCGATCTGCACGCGCGACATCAGCCAGCGGCCGCGTGTCTACTTCGCCCTGCTGCTGCTCATCAGCGGCGCGGTCAACGGCGCCTTCCTGGCCGAGAACCTGCTGCTCTTCTTCCTCTTCTATGAGCTTGAACTGATCCCGCTCTGGTTGCTGATCGGCATCTGGGGCGGTGCCAACCGGGCCTACGCGGCCACCAAATTCCTGATCTTCACTGCAGTGTCCGGGATGCTGATCCTTGGCGCCTTCCTGGGTCTGGCCCTGTTCACGGGCAGTGTGGACTTCAGTCTCACCCCGATCAGCAGCGAACGGCTGGCGCTCGGCAACCAGCTGGTGCTGCTGGGGGCGCTGCTGGTGGGATTCGGCATCAAGGTACCGCTCTTTCCCTTCCACAACTGGCTGCCCGATGCCCACACCCAGGCCTCCACACCGGTGTCGGTGCTGCTGGCTGGGGTGCTGCTGAAGCTGGGCACCTACGGCATGCTGCGCTTCTGCCTGGGGCTCTTCCCTGAAGCCTGGGCGGTGCTGGCGCCGGGGCTGGCGATCTGGGCGGCGGTGTCTGTGCTGTTCGGATCGCTGGCGGCGATCGCCCAGAAGGACATGAAACGGATGGTGGCCTACAGCTCGGTGGGCCACATGGGCTACATCCTGCTGGCCGGGGCGGCGGCCACCCCTGTGGCGATCCTCGGAGCGGTGTTCCAGATGGTCAGCCACGGCCTGATCTCGGCGCTGCTGTTCCTGCTGGTGGGGGTCGTGTACCGCAAGACCGGCACCCGCGACCTGACGGTTCTGCACGGCCTGCTGAATCCGGAGCGGGGGCTGCCGTTCACCGGCACACTGATGATCCTGGCTGTGATGGCCAGCGCCGGCATGCCCGGCATGTCGGGGTTCATCTCCGAGTTCATGGTGTTCCGAGGCAGCATCACCGCCTACCCGCTCGCCACCCTGCTGGGCATGGTGGGCTCGGGCCTGACAGCGGTGTACTTTCTGCTCCTGGTGAACCGGGCCTTCTTCGGGCGGCTGGCGATCACGCCGCCCGTCGATCCGGTGCTGCACCAGCGCCTCGATGTGCGCCTGGCGGGGGTGGCGCCGCGGGAAACGATTCCGGCCATGGGGCTGGCAGTGGCGGTGGTGGCGATCGGTCTGCTGCCGGCCGGCTTGGGCCGGTTGAGTGAGAGCACCAGCACGGCAATCGCCCAGCTGCCTGCCCTGGTCTCGGCCCTGCAGGCCTCGGCGCTGCAGCTGACGGCACTGCCGAGTGGGGGGCTGGGCTGATGCCGATCATTCCAGCCGAGCTTGTTTACAGCGGCGGCATGCCCAGCGCCGCCGAACTGGACGCGAAGCTTCTCGCCGGCGAGACCCTGCTGGCGAACACGCCCGACCACCTGATCGAGGTGGTCGATGTTCTCAAGAGCTACGGCGAGGTGCTCGATGCCTACAGCACCAACCTGATCTACCAGGCCGAGAAACAGTTCCTGCTGCCCTTCCCGCTGTTCAAGTACCTCGATGGCGACAACAGCCTAGCCAGAATCTGGCGCCACCTGAACCACGACAGGATCAACTTCGAGTACGCCGAGTACTGCATGAAGGCGATGCTCTGGCATGGCACCGGCGGCCTCGATGCCTATCTGGATTCGGAGGCCTTTGCCGAGAACTGCGCCGCGATCATCCGCCGCAAGACCCGCCGCGACCCACTGCTGGCGTTGCTCCATCCCCTGTTTCCGGGCTTCCTGATCGAGTTGATCCGCTCGGCGGCCACCACCCACGCCCTTGGTCAGTTCTGGCGGGTGATGAGCGATCTGTTCCTCGATCTGGCCCGCGCCGAAACCGATGGACGCGTGGGCTCGATCGATGCCGTGGTGGAGTTCATCAAGGATGGCCTGGTGGCCGCCGCCGCCAACCCAATCACCTACGGGGTGGAGGTGGTGGCCGGCGAGCATCTCTGGGTGCTGCCGCCGGAGGCGGGGCTCACCTTCCTGGTAGATGTGGCCGTGCCCTATGTGGAAGCGGTGTTCCTGCGGGGCATGCCGTTCCTGGGCACGGTGAGCTTCAACGCCCAGGCCCACCAGATCTCCCCGGACCAGGCCCAGTTCGCCTACGGCGCCCTCTACGCCGACCCGCTGCCGAGCATGGGGGCGGGCATTCCGCCCAGCCTGCTCATGCAGGACATGTATCGCCACCTGCCGGAGCGGCTGCACAACTGGTACCACCAGCGCACCCGGGGGGAAGGCGATGTACGCGTGAAGATCTGCATGAGCTTCCAGAAGTCGATGTTCTGTGTGACCAATGCCGCCATCCGCGGCACCTTCCCCCATCCGCTCAGCAGCACCGATCCGGCCGAGCAGGCGGCCAACCGGGCCTACGCCGCCGCCTGGTCCGGCAGGCTGGCGGTGGCCCGCACCGATTGCCTCGATCCCAGCAGCTGAGCCAGGGGCCGTACCCATCGTCTGACCTAGCCTCAACACCATGGACCAGCCCTGGACGCCGCGCCCCAAACCCGAGCAGGCCGACCGGCTTGAGCGGCGCATCGAGTTCAAGGATTACGCCAGCAACCGCGCCTTCCTCGATCGCCTCAACGACTTCTGTGAACAGCAGGGGCGCTTCCCCGATCTGAGTTTCGGGAGCACCTACGTGAACATCACTGTTCGGCCCACCGACGACGACACCCCGATCGCCGCCGCCGATCACGACTTCGCCGCGGGCATCGATGACCTCCTCGCCTGATTCCATCGCCACCGATGCGGAAGCCGAAGGCTCCGTAACGGAGAACCTCGATGCCCCAGTGAACCTGGAGGCGGCCTATGAAGCCGCCAATGTTCAGGAGGTGCTCAACCAGCTCGATACCGAGCTGATCGGTCTGCGCCCGGTGAAGACCAGAATCCGTGAGATCGCCGCGCTGCTGGTGGTGGAGCGGGCCCGCAAGCAGGTGGGCCTCACCACGGCGGCCCCGAGCCTGCACATGTCGTTCACCGGCCGGCCGGGCACCGGCAAGACCACGGTGGCCGAGCGCATGTCCGAGATCCTGCACCGGCTGGGATACGTGCGCAAGGGACATCTCGTGACTGCCACCCGGGATGATCTGGTGGGTCAGTACATCGGCCACACGGCGCCCAAAACCCGCGAAATGCTCAAGAAAGCGATGGGCGGTGTGCTGTTCATCGATGAGGCCTACTACCTCTACAAGCCCGAAAATGAACGGGATTATGGCGCCGAAGCCATCGAGATCCTGCTGCAGGTCATGGAGAACAATCGCGATGATCTGGTGGTTATCTTCGCAGGCTATAAGGATAAAATGGATGTTTTTTACCAATCGAATCCCGGCCTCTCCTCACGGGTTGCCAATCACATCGATTTTCCTGATTACACGGCCATGGAGCTGCTGGCCATTGCCCAGCTGATCCTTGCAGCCGAGAGCTACCGCTTCGGCGATGAGGCCAAGGCCGCCTTCTACGACTACATCCAGCGGCGCATGCAGTTGCCCTTCTTCGCCAATGCCCGTTCGATCCGCAATGCCATCGACCGGGCACGCATGCGTCAGGCCAACCGGCTGTTCAACCACATGGGGCGCGGCCTCACCAAGCTGGATCTGATCACGATCCAGGCCGAAGACATCACCGCCAGTCGCGTGTTCAAGGGGGAAGTGGAAGGTCTCGACCCCGGCCTGCCGCTCACCTGAGCTTCCGCTCATCTGAACTGAACCACCTCCGATAACACTGCCAGGGAGGCATCAGCGCCGGCGCCGGCTGTCGATCTGGAGCAGATCCCGCACCTGCTGCAACTGGCGGGCCAGGGAGGGATCAATCGCCAGCTTCTTCTCAATCTGCTCGACTGCGTACATCACGGTGCTGTGGTCCTTGCCGCCGAAGACATCCCCGATGCGGGGGAGGCTCAGGTCGGTGCTCTGTCTCAGCAGGTACATGCCCACCTGACGTGCCTGGCTCACCGCCCGTTTGCGGCTGCTGCTGCGCATCTCCTCCCCGCTCACCCCGAACACCTCCGCCACCTTCTCCACCACCTGCTGGGGGGTGACCTGCACCTCGTTGCCCACCGGATCAAGCATCGGCGCCACCGATTCCACCGTCATCGGCAGACCGGTGATCGAGGCAAAAGCCACCGCCCGCGTCAGGGCACCCTCCAGTTCCCGGATGTTTGATGTGAAGCGGCCGGCCAGGTACTGGATCAGATCACGGGGGAGGGCCATGCGTTCCTGCTCAGCTTTCTTGTGCAGAATCGCCATGCGTGTTTCGAGATCAGGCGCCTGGATGTCGGCGATCAGGCCCATGGAGAAGCGGGAGATGAGCCGCTCCTGCAGCCGAGGAATCTGGCTGGGGGGGCGGTCACTGGCGATCACGATCTGGCGGCCAGCCTCATGCAGGGCATTGAAGGTGTGGAAGAACTCCTCCTGGGTGTATTCCTTACCCTCGATGAACTGAATGTCGTCCACCAGAATCAGATCGGCGGCGCGGTACCGGTCTCGGAACTTCTGCATACCGTCCTTGCGGATGGCCTGGATCAGGTCGTTGGTGAAGGTTTCGGTCGACACATAGAAGACCCTGGCCTCCGGGTCGATCTCCAGGCGGTAATGACCGATCGCCTGCATCAGGTGGGTCTTGCCCAGACCGACGCCGCCGCAGAGGAAGAGCGGATTGAATTCCCGTCCGGGCGCCTCGGCCACGGCCAGGGCCGCCGCGTGGGCCATGCGGCTGTTAGGCCCCACCACGAAGCGGTTGAAGACGTAACGGGGGTTGAGCCCCGGAGCCGGCCGGCGTGGCGTCTCGCCGCTGGCGGTGAGGGCGCCGGGGCCCGCTGCGGCCCGCAGCACCGCCCCCGGTGAGGCCCCCGCAGCGGTCTGCTGGGCAGCACCCGGGCGCTCGGCGGGGGTGGAACCATTAAGCGACCCATCCAGCTCCTGCACGGCCGCGGTGCCCACCTCCACCTGAATGGCGTGGCCGGCGAGGTCGGTGGCCACCGCGGCGATCATCACCAGGTAGTTCTTGCGCAGCCAGCCACTGGCGAAACTGTTGGGGGCCTCCAGCTGCAGCTGGCCGTCGGCATAACCCGTGCAGCGGGCGGGCCGGATCCAGGTCTCGAACGTGGGCTTGCTGAGGTTGGCCTGCAGTGCCTCCTGGACCCGGTGCCACAGCTCCTGACCCTGCTGCACCGTCCACCCCTCGCTCGGCAAGTGGCCGAATATAGGCAGCTTCCATGACCCGCACGGTCTTTAATGAAGCGCTTCGCGGCTCCGCTCCGCTCCCCAGCCATGACCTCCCACAGTGCCCCTGGCCTTCCGTCGACCCGCCGCCAGGCCCTGGCCGCCGCCGGCCTCTGTGGACTCCTGTTGGGCGGTTGCGCGATCGACCTGCCGAACCTGCCGGGGTTTCCCAATCGAGGCATCACCGCCCCTGGTCCCCGGGTCAGTGACGCCCCACCCGCCGCACCGATTCAGCCGGGCAACAACTTCATCGTCAACGCGGTTGACAAGGTCGGCCCAGCCGTCGTGCGTATCGACACGGTCAAGCGGGTGATCAATCCCCTCGGGGGCCTGTTCGGCGGAGGGCCTTCGATCCAGCAGCAGCAGGGCCAGGGGTCGGGCTTCATCACCCGCTCCGACGGGGTGATCCTCACCAACGCGCACGTGGTGGAGGGCACCGCCGAGGTGACGGTGACCCTGCCGGACGGACGCAGCTTCAACGGCAAGGTGCTTGGCGCCGATCCCCTCACCGACATCGCCGTGGTCCGGGTGGTGGCCCAGAAGCTGCCGGTGGCGCCCCTGGGCGATTCGGGCAAGGTGCGGCCCGGTGAGTGGGCGATCGCCATCGGCAATCCCCTCGGCCTCGACAACACGGTGACCGCGGGCATCATCAGTGCCATCCAGCGCACCAACGCCATCGGCGAAGGCCAGCGTGTTCCCTACATCCAGACAGATGCGGCGGTGAACCCTGGCAACAGCGGCGGCCCGCTGATCAACGACCGCGGTCAGGTCATCGGCGTGAACACCGCCATCCGCCAGGCGCCGGGAGCAGGCCTGAGCTTCGCGATCCCGGTCAACCTGGCCAGGCAGATCGCCGCCCAGATCCTGGAGAAGGGACGTGCCTCCCATCCCTACATCGGTGTGCGCCTGCAGGCGCTCACGCCCCAGCTGGCAAGGGAGATCAATGCCACCTCCAGCGAATGCCGCCTGCCTGAAATCGATGGAGTCGTGGTGGTGGAGGTGCTCAAGGGCAGCCCGGCGGCCAAGGCGGGCCTGCAACCCTGCGACCTGATCGAGACCGTTGGAGGCAAGACGGTGAAGAACCCCTCCGAGGTGCAGGTGGCCGTTGATCAGGGCAAGGTCGGCCAGCCTCTGGCGATCAGCATCAAGCGAGGCAGCAGCCGCCGCACCGTCACCCTCGAGCCTGCGGAGCTGAGGTCCGGCGAGTGAGTCCGTTGACGCCGACCCGTCCCAGGCGACAGCTGGTGGTGATGGCCCGCTGGCCGGCGGCCGGTCGTTGCAAGAGCCGCCTGGGAGCCGGCATCGGCCTGGCGGGCGCCGCCCGGATCCAGAGCAGGCTGAGCGAGCACACCCTGGCGACAGCCCGGCGGCTGGGCGGCCCTGAGCTGGTGCTGGCCGTCAGCGGCCTTGGGCCCCGGGGCGCCCGGCGCTGGGGCCACAGCCTCGGTGCCCACCGGGCCGTGCTTCAGGGGGAAGGCGGTCTGGGCAGTCGGATGGCCAGGCAGCTGGCACGGGCCTTCGGCGAGGGAGCGCGGCAGGTGCTGCTGATCGGCACCGACCTGCCCCTGCTGGACAGCGCGGATCTGGAGGCAGGGTTTACGGCCCTGACCGGCAGCTCCCTGGTACTCGGTCCAGCCAGCGATGGAGGTTACTGGCTGATCGGGCTGAAAGGGCACCGGCCCAGCCTGCTCAGCGGCATCCCCTGGGGCAGCGCTGATGTGCTCCACCGCACCCTGGAGCGTGCCGCCGCGGAGGGCCTGGAGCCGGCCCTGCTGACGCAGCGCGACGATCTCGACCGCGCCGGGGACCTGATGCCCTGGCTTGGGTGAAGGCAACGGCTGCGCCATCTGCCGCCGGCGCCCCCCTGGCGGTGGTGATCCCGGCGCTGGACGAGGCGGTGCACCTGCCTGCCCTGCTGGCGGATCTGGCCACGGCTCCCGCCGGACTGATCGAGAGCTGCCTGGTGGTGGATGGGGGCAGCCTCGACGGCAGCCCCAGCCTCTCGGCCCTGGCGGGGGCGCGGGTGCTTCAGGTGCCGGGGGGAAGGGGCTGCCAGCTGGCCGCGGGAATTGCAGCCAGCGGTTCCCGCTGGCTGCTGTTGCTCCATGCCGATCTGCGCCTGGCGGGGGGATGGTGGGCGGCGGTGCAGCGAGCCATGGCCGCCCCTGAGGCTCCCTGGTGTTTCCGCCTGGGAATCGAGGGAGCAGACCCTGCCCTGCGCCTGGTGGAGTGGGGGGTGAGGCTGCGCAGTGGCCCCGGTCAGCTGCCTTACGGCGACCAGGGGCTGCTGCTGCCAAGGCGTCTGCTGGAGCGGGCCGGCGGGCTGCGGGCCCTGCCCCTGATGGAGGACCTCGATCTGGTGCTGCGCCTGCGGCGGCTGGGACCGATACGTGACCTGGGGCTGCCGGTGCGGGTGGATGGACGGCGCTGGCGGCGCCTGGGAGTCTGGGGCACGGTCTGGCGCAATGCCCAGCTGAGGAGCGCCTGGCGCCGAGGCACAGATCCGGCTGTGCTGGCCGCGCGCTACTACCAGCTCTGAGCAATCGGACCGCCCCTGAGGGGGTCAGGGCGAGTACCAGAAGGCACAGCGCCGCTCGTGGGGTTCCAGCTCCCACCCCTGCGACTGATAGAAACCCACGACGTCTGGATCGGCGAACAGGCTGACCCTGTCCACTTCCATCAGCCTCAGCTGCTCGAGCACGTAGTCCATCAGTTGCTTACCCAGACCGGCCCCTTGATAGAGGGGATGCACAGCCACATCCCAGACCGTGGCCTCCATCACCCCATCGCCGGTGCAGCGGGCAAAGCCGACCAGGCGGGGCACCCGCGGATCATGGCGCCAGAGGCCCACCCTCAGCAGGCTGTGCTGCAGGGCCTTGCGCACCCTGCGGATGGGACGGCGGCTCCAGCCGACGGCATCACAGAGCTGCTCAAGTTCCACAAGATCGATCTCCCGCTCCAGGCTCAGCACCAGTTCCAGCTGGGGGTTCGGACTGGGGCAACGGCGGCAGCCGGGGCCGTAGACGCTGGTGAGGAGCGGGTCTGTGTCCAAACCAGACGGCCGAGGCAACGCATTGGCACGATCCTGCCCGATCGAGGGCGTTCCAGGCCAGGCTGGAGACAGACCCCCCTGAAGGGATTGGCTGCACGCCCCCAGGCCTTGGAACCCGACCAGCCAGGGGTGCTGCTGGTCTGTCTGCACGGCTGGATGCTCTCCGGCCGGCTGTGGGACCCGCTGAGCGCTGAGCTGCAGAACCGCTGGCGTCTGTGGTGCCCTGATCTGCCGGGCTTCGGAGCGGAACCGCGCCCGGCGGGCCTGCAGCCAAGCCTGGCCAGCTATGGACGCTGGGTGAGCGAGGCCTGCCGCCGGATCGATCCCGACTCGCCCGTTGTGCTGATAGGCCATTCCCTGGGGGGAAGCATCGCTCTGCATGCGGCAGGCTCCCTGGGGCCACGGCTGCGGGGGGTGATCCAGATCGCCGCCGGCGGCGGTGTGTATCAACCCAGGGCCTTTGCCCGGGTGCGGCGGGGAGGCTCCCTGTTCCTGCGCTTCCGCCCGGGCTGGCTGGCGGGGCTTCCGGGCACCGGGGCGATCCGCAGCCCACTGGTGGCGGAAGCGCGTGCGGCACGGGGCCTGCTGGCCTGCAGCACGAACCGCGGCGCCATCAGCCAGCTGCCTTCACTCACCGCCGCCCTGCGGGTGCCGAGCCTCTGGATCGTGGGCAGCCAGGATCAGGTGATGGCTCCACGCTATGTGCGGCATCTGGCCGGCTATGCAACAGACCATGAGCTGGCGTTGATCCCCGACTGCGGTCACCTGCCGATGAGGGAGTGTCCCCGCCAGCTGGCCGCCCTGATCGACGCCTGGCTGGAGAGGCTGTTCTGATCCCTAGAGGCGGGCCAGACCCCGCTCCTGCAGGTCAGCCAGTTCGGCGTAGAGGCCGCCGGCCGCCCGCAGCTCCCGGTGGGTGCCCTGCTCGATCAGCCGGCCCCGGCGCAGCACCAGGATGCGATCGGCCGCTTCCACCGTGGCCAGGCGGTGGGCAATCACGATGGCGGTCCGGCCTGTGAGCAGCCGCTCCAGATCACGCTGAAGGGTGGCCTCAGTGGAGGGGTCCATGAACGCGGTGGCCTCATCCATCACCAGCACCGAGGGATCCCGCATCGCCACCCGAGCCACCGACAGAAGTTGGCGCTCACCAGAGGAGAGGTTTCCACCCCGTTCACGCAGCTCCGTGGCCAGTCCGTCGGGCAGGCGACGCAGCAGAGGGTCGAGACCCAGCTCGGAGCAGATCCGCTCCAGATCGTCCTGGGTGATCGGAGCATCCAGGCGCAGGTTGTCAGCCACGTTGCCGCTGAACAGGAACGTGTCCTGAAGGACCACCCCCAGGCGCTGGCGCAGAATGGCGCTGGGCAGCTCGCGGATGTCGATGCCATCGAGCAGGATCCTGCCGCTCTGGGGTTCGTACAGACGGCAGAGCAGGCGGATGATCGTGGTCTTGCCCGAGCCGGTGGGACCGACCAGGGCCACCTTCTCCCCCGGGGCGATGCGGAAGCTCAGGTCGGTGAGGATCGGGTCATCGGGACGGTAAGCAAAGCTCACGCTCTCGAAGATCACCTCGCCGGCACTGGCACGCAGCAGTCCTGAGCGCTGGGCGGCGCTGCTGCGCAGTCCGAGCTCGAGGTCGGAGATCTCGATCGGCTGCTCCATCAGCTCACCGATGCGCTCCACTGCCGTGAGCCCGCCCTGGATCTGGGTGAAGCGCTCCGCCAGCTGGCGCAGGGGATCGAACAGGCGCTGGGAGAAGAGGATGAAGGTGGTGAGGGTGCCGAGGCCGATGCTGCCGGCGATCACCATCCAGCCCCCGAGGGCCAGCACCACGGCCACGGCGGTGAGGGCCACCCATTCGATGAACGCCGAGACGGCGCTTTCATAGAAGATCGTGCCGGTCACGGCTCGTCGGTAAGCGCTGGTGGTGACGGCGAAGCGGGCACTGTTGGTGGCCTCGCGGCGGAACATCTGGACCACCTCCAGACCCTGCAGGTTCTCCTGCAGATCGGCGTTGAGCTGGCTGAGTTCCTCCCGCACCCGGTAGTTGGCCCTGCGGTAGCGAGCCTGGAGCCAGAGGATCGCCAGGGTGGCAGGCACCTGGCTCATCAGCAGCAGGGTTCCGAGGCGGGGTTCGATGCTGACCATCGTCACGCCGATCACCAGCAGGGTGACCAGATCGGCCAGCACACCCACGGCCCCGCTGCCGAACACTTCGGCCAGGGCGTCCACGTCGCTGGTGAGACGGGTAAGCAGCTTGCCCACCGGAGTGCGGTCGTGGAAGCGCAGCGACAGGGCCAGGGCGTGGCGGAAGAGGTCGTCACGGATGCGGGCCGTGAGCCGCTGGCCAACCGCCTGAACGCTGTAGGACTGAGCCCCCTGAAGGGCCAGCCGAAACAGCACCGCGCCGAAGAGGATCAGCACCAGGGTGCGCATCGCCTGCGACACGCTCTGCCCTGCCAGCCAGGCGGCGGTGGGTTCACCGCGCAGTACGGCGATCGCCTGGCCGATCAACAACGGCTGGATCGCGGCGGCCAGGGCCACGGGGATCAACAACACCACCACCAGGATCAGGCGGCGGCGGTCATGGCGGAGGTAGGGCAGCAGCCGACTGAGCCGCTGGCGGTCGAGGGCGGCCATCAGCGCTGGGGGAAGGCCGTGGGGGACGTGGTGGCGGTGGCGACCCGGTCGATGATTCCCTGCAACTCGCCGAGATCGAAGCGCAGGGCCAGGGGGTTGCCGATCAGGCGGGCGGTGCTGTGAAACAACTCATCCAGGGCCACAAGGCCGTTGTCCCGCAGGGTGCGGCCGGTGGCCACCAGGTCCACGATCGCCTCCGACATGCCGGTGATCGGTCCCAGCTCCACAGAGCCCGTGAGATGGATCAGCTCCACAGGCAGATCGAGCCCGGCGAAGAATGTTTCGGCGCAGCGCACGAACTTGCTGGCCACCCGGCAATGGGCCGGAAGCTCCGCCGCTCGGCTGTAGCCACTGTTCTCCTTCACGGCCACGGCCATGCGGCAGCCGCCGAAGCCCAGATCCAGCAGCGGCGCCACCGGCAACTGATGCTCACGCAGCACGTCGTCGCCAACCACCCCCAGCTGGGCCTGGCCGTAGGCCACATAGACGGGCACATCGCCATTGCGCACAAGCAGAGCCCGGGCCCTGCCGCAAGGGCTGGGCACCATCAGCTGGCGATTGTCGGCATCGAGCAGGGCGCTGAAATCAAGACCGGCGGCAGCGAAGCAGCGCACCGAATCCTTGAGCAGGGCCCCTTTGGCCAGAGCGACGGTGATCATGGACTTGCACCGCAACCTGGACTTTACCGATGGGAGCGAGCCACAGCGAGGTGGACCTGATCCCTGTGCTGCGCGACAACTACGTGTTCGTGCTCCAAGACGGGGCGCGGGCCGTGGTGGTGGATCCGGGCGTGACAGAGCCGGTGATCACCTGGCTGGAGCAGCGCGGACTGGAGCTGACGGCGGTTCTGCAAACCCATCATCACTGGGACCACATCGATGGCACCCCGGGGCTCCTGAGGCGATGGCCTGATGCAGCGGTGATGGCTGCAGGCGCCGACAGGGCACGGATCCCCTTCCAGACCGTGGCCCTGCAGGACGGCGACCGGCTGGAGCTGCTGGGGCGCAGTGTGCATGTGCTGGCAGTGCCGGGGCACACCCGCTGGCACCTGGCCTTCTATCTGCCGCCGGCAGCCGGCGGCCGGGGAGAGCTGTTCTGCGGCGACACCCTGTTCGCCGCCGGCTGCGGCCGCCTGTTCGAAGGCAGCCCCATGGAGATGCATCAGTCGCTGCAACGGCTGGGAGCCTTGCCGGGAGACACCCGCGTGTGGTGTGCCCATGAGTACACCCTCTCGAACCTGCGCTGGGCTGCGGCTTCCTGCCCGGAGGCGGGGGTGGAGCGGCAGGCGATCCAGGAGCGCCTGGCGGAGGTGGAAGAGCTGCGGCGCCTGCATCAGCCCACCATCCCCAGCACCATCGCTTCGGAGTGGTCCACGAATCTGATGCTCAGGGCCAGGGATGCGGAAGAGTTCGCCAGCCGTCGCCGCAGCAAGGACCACTGGCAGGGCTGATCAGGCCGCTCCGGTGCGGTGGGCCTCCGACGGCCTGAGGCTCTGGCCTGTGGGGAAGAGCCTGGCGGTCTCGCCGGAGCGCAGCCAGGGACGGCAGCGAAGGCCCAGGGGATAGTCGCGCTCCAGGGGCAGGCGAAAGCGGAGATCAACCGGGGCGGAGGAGCCCTGGGCATCGAGCCGCACCTGGTAGAGCCACTCACGGCCGAGGAACTCCCGTGCCACCACCTCAGCTGGGCCGCTGGGGTCGACGCTCAGATCAAAGGCCGACGGACTCAGCAGCACCTGCCAGGGGCCCTCGTGATCGCCACCGGGGACCACCGATCCACCCGGCTCCGGGCGCAGGGCACCGAGAGGGGTGAGCAACTGGTCGCCGCTCCAGTGGGCCTCGAGCAGGTTTCCCTGCAGCACGAAGCGGCCCACGAAGGCAGTGGCGGGTGCCCGCACCATCTCGCGCGGACTGCTGCACTGGTGCAGGTGCCCCCCCTGGAGCACCGCCACCCGGTCGCAGATGGCCAGGGCCTCCTCCGGGTCGTGGGTGACGATCAGGCCACTGGCCTGGCAGCGACTGAGCACCCCAGGCAGCTCGGCCCGAAGCCTCAGCCGCACCTCCACATCCAGGTTGGAGAAGGGTTCATCCAGGAGGAGCAGCGTCGGCCCGGGGGCGAGGGCACGCGCCAGGGCCAGGCGTTGACGCTGGCCGCCGGAGAGTTCATGGGGGTAGCGGCGTTCGAGCCCTCTGAGCCCCAGCAGGTCCAGCAGCCAGGTGGCCCGGCTGCGGTCCTGGCGTGGCTTGAGCCCGAAGCAGACATTGCTCCAGGCATCGAGATGGGGGAAGAGGGCGTAGTCCTGGAAGACCATGCCCACGCCACGGCGCTCCGGCGCCAGCCAGCCATGGGGACCAGCCACTTCCTGGCCATGGATCAGCACCCGGCCGCGGGCCGGACGCTCGAAACCGGCGATCAGGCGCAGCAGGGTGGTCTTGCCGCAGCCTGAGGGGCCCAGCAGCCCCATCAGTTCTCCCTGATGAAGCTCCAGGTTCACCCCCTGCAGGGTCCAGTTCCGTGAATCGTCGCGGTCGCCGGCCCCGCGTGCACTGGGATAGCGGTGCCAGACGTTCTCCAGACAAACCGGATCGGGCCGCTCATCCAGCCGTGGCGCGATGGTCACAGGCAGCGGGGCTGGGGTAGGTGGGGCGATGGAGCCTGATTCGTACACTCGTTGCTCCATTTTCACCTGGCATGGGCATGGGCACTCCCGCCGAGGCGATCACCACGGCTGCCGCACCGGCACCAGTGGGGCCCTACAACCAGGCGGTCAAGGCAGGGGGTCTGCTCTTCTGCTCCGGTCAGATCGCCCTGGATCCAGCCACTGGCGCTCTGGTGGGGGCTGGGGATGTGGAGGCCGAAACCAGGCAGGTGCTCACGAATCTGCAGGCGGTGCTGGCGGCGGCGGGCTGCACAGCCGAGCACGTGGTGCGCACCACGGTCTTCCTCACCGACCTGGCCGACTTCACCCGGGTCAACGCCCTCTACGCGGAGGTCTTCTCCTCGGGAGTCTCGCCGGCCCGGGCCTGCGTCCAGGTGGCGGCGCTGCCGAAGGGGGCGCTCGTCGAGATCGACTGCATCGCCCTGGCGGGCTGAGGGGTAGTGGCCAGCGGCCCAGCCGTCCCCCTTGCCCCTGGGACGTGAGCGCGCATCCTTTGAGATCCGTGACTTGTGATGAAGGTGACAGTCAACAGCTGTCACAGCCACCAACATGGTGAGGTTGTCGATGTGCGGACCATGGCGTTCTCTTCCTTCCGTACCGTCTCTGCCGGCAAACAGGCCAACGGGGCGCGGCTGTACCGGCTGGTTGATCAGCGTTGCTGCCCCCATCCCGTTCTCGATGACCACTTCGATTCGATGGATGCGGCCTGGGATGCTGCCCAGGAGTGGTGGCAGCAGCACAGCAACGGCCGCGAAGACCCGATCGGCATCGGCGTGGAAGTGAGCACCCCCGGTGGAGACTGGCGGACCCTGCGCTACCCCGGCAACCACTGCGGCATGAGGCCCTGATCCCGATCCTCTCCAGCGGTCCCATGACCTGAGCAGGCCTGGCAGCTCGGCGATCGACTTGATCAGCCCGGTCGGCACCAGGCAGCCGGCGATGCTCACGGCCATGGCCCCGGGTCCACATCAGCCTCCATGTCATCGCCCACCATCAGGCACTCGGCTGGCTTCAGGCCCAGAGGCTGCAGCAGCTCCAGAAAGAAGGCCTGCGACGGCTTGCCCATCACGATCGGCTCCACGCGCGCGGCCCTGGCGATCACCTGAACGAAAGGCCCCTCATCAAGGAACCACTCGCCCCCTCCCGAAAGCAGCGTTTCATGTCGATGGCCAGCAGGGGGTCAGCCCTTGCGAACCGGGCGCAAGGCGGCATTGAGGGCCCCATAGCTCAGGCCATCGCGGGCATCGCCGAGCACAACGCCGGTGGCGGCTGATCTCCGGTCATCGCCGGCCTGCAGATCACGGAACAAGGGAGCGATGGCCGGGCCGGATGCACCAGGCAGTGGGCAGGGCTTGCTTAGCCCACGGGCAGGCGCTGCCGTCCTGGCAGAGGGGGGCCGCTGCCCTCCTAGCGTCAGGCCAGGAAGGCCCTGAGCGCGAGCTGCCGCCGATGCGCCTGCTTCACACCTCCGACTGGCACCTGGGCCGCAGTTTCCACGGGGCCTCGCTACTTGAGGAGCAGGCGGCGGCGCTGTCGCGGATCATCGAGCTGGCCAGGGACGGGGCCGTCGATGCGGTTCTGATCGCCGGTGACCTCTACGACCGGGCGATCCCGCCGGCAGAGGCGGTGCAGCTGTTCAACGACACCCTGGCCCAGCTGCGCGAGGGCGGTGCCGCGGTGGTGGCGATCGCCGGCAACCACGATTCCCATGTGCGGGTGTCGGTGTACGACCCGCTGCTGGCCTCCTTCGGAGTGACGATCCGGGGGGACGTGCGCCGGAGCCATGAGCCTGTGCTGGTGAGTCCGCGGCTGGGGGGTGGGCCGGTGGCGATCTACCCCCTCCCCTACCTGGAGCCGGCCGTGGATGGCCCCGGCCTGGCCAGGGCCCTGGAGCAGGAGACGGCCGTGGTGCCGCCGGCCCGCCTGCGCCATGATGAGGTGACCCGACTGGCACTGGACCGGATCCGGCGGGATTGGCAGGAACGGCCCCATCACCGCTCGGTGCTGGTGGCCCACACCTTCGTCGCGGGTGGGGAGAGCTCCGAGTCGGAGCGAGAGCTCACGGTCGGCAACGTCGAGCGGGTGAGCGTGGAGACCTTCGCCGGCTTCGACTACGTGGCCCTGGGCCACCTGCACGGCTCTCAGCAGCTTGATGGGCCTCGGGTGGCCTACTCCGGCACCCCCCTGCCCTATTCGTTTTCCGAGCAGCACCACACCAAGTCGGTGCGAATCGTGGAGCTCAACGCCGCGGGCCAGCCGACGGTGGAGATCGAGCCATTGGATGTGGGGCGATCGCTGGCCACGATCGAGGGCAGCATCGAGGAGCTCTGCACTGATCCCCACTTCGAGGCGGCCGTTCAGGCAAGGGTGCGGGTGATCCTCACCGACGAGGTGCTGCCTCTCCAGGCCATGGCCCGCCTGCGCCAGCGCTTCCCCCATGTGGCCGAACTGCGCCATCGTCCTCCGGAGGTGCAGCGCTCCCGGGCCAGCGAACGCAACGTGCAGGTGCACCGCGCCGTCTCGCCGTTCGAGCTCACGTCGGCCTTCTTCGCCGATCAGCAGGGACGCAGCACCACCCGGGCCGAGGCCGAGATCCTGCAGCAGGCGCTCGAGGCGGCCGCCAGGGGAGGAGAGGGGTGAAACCCCACAAGCTCAGGATCGAGGCCTTCGGGCCCTATGCCGCGCCGGTTGAGATCGGCTTCGACGCGCTCAGCCAGGAGGGACTGTTCCTGATCCACGGCAGCACCGGAGCCGGCAAGACCTTCCTGCTGGATGCCCTCTGCTTCGCGCTGTACGGCGAGGTGTCGGGAGACCGCAGCGTGAAGGCGTTGAAATCCGATCACGCCGATCCCTCGGCCGTGCCGCGGGTGAGCCTGGAATTCTCCAATGACGGGGCCCGCTACCGGGTGGAGCGATCCCCCGCGCATACCGCCCCCAAGTCCCGGGGAGAGGGAACCACCGAGAAGGCCCCTCAGGCGGTCCTGTTCCGGCTGGTAGGAGCTGAGTGGGTGCCGATCGCGAGCCGCACCACGGAGGTCACCCGCGAGGTGCAGGGACTCGTGGGCCTCGATGCCGCCCAGTTCCGTCAGGTGATCCTGCTGCCCCAGGGCAAGTTCGCCGAGGTGCTGCGGGCCAGGGCCGAGGAGCGGGAGGCACTCCTGAAAACCCTCTTCGACACCCTGATCTACGAGCGGGCGGGCAGCTGGCTGGAGGAGCGCGCCAAGGCCGCCCGCATCCAGGTGGCAGAGCAGAACCGGGCCCTGGAGGTGCTTCGCCGCCAGGCCGCCCATGAGTGGAGCCCCTATGCCCCGGAACCCGTGGAAGCGCCCGACGATCAGGAAGGGCTCGACCGGCTGGTGGAGCAGATCGCTGCGGTGGTGGCGGGTACCCAGAGCAACCTGAAGCAGGCCGTCGCAACCCTTGAATCCGCTCAGACGGCCAAGGCGGCTGTCGAGAAACTGGCCGACCGCTGGGATCGGCGCAGGGCGGCTCTCTCACGGCTCACGGAACTGGAGGCGAAACAGGAGGCGGTGGCGGAATTCCGCCAACGGCTGTGCAGGGCGGAGCGGGCCGAGACCCTACGCCCCAGCGTGGACGCCGAGCAGGCGGCCCGTGGCGCGCTGGCCACCCTTGAGGCCGGGATCAAGGCCGA
Source organism: Synechococcus sp. UW140 (assembly GCA_943369245.1). GTDB lineage: Bacteria > Cyanobacteriota > Cyanobacteriia > PCC-6307 > Cyanobiaceae > Regnicoccus_A. The sequence continues at coordinate 216,568 of CALRMN020000004.1, forward strand.
GCTGCTGGGCGCGATCCGAGCCAGGGACGCTGCCCAGGCTCTGCCGTTGTCGGTGGTCCTCCTTGATCTGATGGCCCTCCCCAGCCTTGAAGAGCTGGGCAGGGCACGCACCGATCTGGCAGCCCGACGAGCGGAACTCACAGCCCTGGCCAGTCAAGCCGTGGAGGCGCAACAGGCGAGAGCCAGGGCGGCCGCCGCCGCAGCACTGGCCAGTGCTGCAGAAGTGTGGCTGAGCCAGAGCAGCTCAGCCAGGGAGAGCCTTCAACAGGCACAGAAGGCAGCCACCGCTGCCTTCAGCAAAGCCTGCTCGGCCCGTGACCAGCTCGACGGGCTGCAGCGGGCGGCGCAGGACGCCCGCGATCGCGCACGGGCCGTGGCCGCCGTCACCCCTGCTCTGAAGCAGGAAAACGACGCCATAACGGCAAAGGCGAGGGCCGATGGACGGCTCAAACAGGTGCAGGCGGCCCTGAACGATCTCCGGCGACGGCAGATCGCCGGCATGGCTGCCCGCCTGGCCGGTAGCTTGAAGGCCGACGTCCCTTGTCCGGTCTGCGGTTCGCCGCACCATCCGGCACCTGCCCAGCCCTCGGCCGACGCTGTCAGCGATGAGGCGATCACAACAGCGGAAGGAGAGCTGACCGCGGCCACTACGGCGGCCAAACAGGCTGCGGTGGCCGTGGAAAAAGCTCAGGGAGAGCGCAAGGCGGTGCTCGAGAAAGCGGGCGCCGCCGCCAGCGATCCGGCGGCGGCGGAAACAGCTGCCCGGCAGACTGGCGAAGCCCTGGCCAAGGGCCAGGCCCTGGCACAGACAGTGGCCAGCCTGGAGCAGGAGATCAGCCATCATGAGCGGGAGCTCGAGGTACTCCAGTCCAGGATTCAGTCGGCCAGCACGGAGCTGGCGCTGCAGACCAGGGTGGCCGCAGACGAGACCCGACGGGCGCACACACTTGCCACCGCCATCGCCAGGGAACTGGGGGAGGGCGTCGATCCACAACAGGCGCTGAAGACCTTCGAGCCCCTGGAGGCGGCGCTCGAAGCCCTGGCGGGTCGCTGCCAAGCCAGCGCCAGTGCCACGACCAGGCTGGAACAGGCCTCAAGCCGCCTGGTGAGGGACCTGGCCGGATCGGAGTTTGCCGATGGGCAGGCCGTGATGGGCGCTCTCAAGCCGGAGACCGTCCGCCAGCTCTGGGCGCAGCGGATCAAGGCCTTCGAGACGGAGATGATCGAGCTGAGAGGACTCCTGGGATCAGCGGACCTGGCTGACCTGCCTCAGGAACGGCCCGACACCAAGGCTGCCCTGGAGGCGGTGCTCGCCGCCGACGCCGCCCGCACATCAGCCGTGGAGCGCAACAGCGAAGCCTGCGGAGCACAGGTGGAGATCGCGCGACTCACGTCCGAGCACAGGAACGGGGCCGGCGAGCTGGCGGCCCGGCGGGAGCTAGCGCAGGTGTTCAGTGCAGTGGCCGATCGCTGCTCGGGCAAGGCGGCGCCCTTCATCTCCCTCCAGCGCTGGGTGCTATCGGCCTATCTGGCTGACATCTGCCGCTACGCCAACCAGCGGCTGGAGCTGATGACATCAGGCCGCTACCAGCTGCGGCTCACCGATGAAGGTGGGCGAGGTGGCCGCCAGGCGGGATTGGGTCTGCGGGTACTTGACGCCTACACCGGTGAAGAGAGGGAAGTGAGCAGCCTCTCGGGCGGTGAAACGTTCCAGGCTTCCCTGGCCCTGGCCCTTGGTGTGGCCGACACGGTCGAGGCCCACTCGGGAGGTGTGCACCTCGAGGCTCTGTTCATCGACGAGGGCTTCGGCACCCTCGATCCCGACAACCTCCAGCTGGCGATGGACGAGCTCGACCGGCTGCGGGCGGGTGGGCGCATGGTCGGCATCATCAGCCACGTGGGAGCCCTCAAGGAGCGCATCCGCTATGGCATCGAGGTGCTCTCCAGTGATCAGGGCTCGTGGGTCCAGGTGGGAACGAACGCCCTGCTCTGACCCGGGATGACCGGCCTTCTCAAAATGTCGCGATCACTGGGAGATCGACAGCTAGATTCCTCTCCGACGGGGCGTGGCGCAGCTTGGTAGCGCGGGTGCTTTGGGAGCGCTCGGAAAGACAAGCAGAACCATTGCACTGCAGTGACTTTGGACAACATGACCAGCGCATGAGAGCTGGTGAGAGCTGGGAAACGGCCCCGGATGGACATATGTGGATAAATCCGATGGTGCACTTCCCTTGGCAACGACGCGCTAGCGAGGCCAGTATTAGGGGGCATTGCAATTGAGAGCCTGATTGAGACTTCATACTCATAGGTATGTTTTCAGAATGCAATATGACGGATCCTTGGTTTCACGAAAATCGCACAAACACTCACCTAAAGCTATTGAGCTGAAATCCTTACCCCAAGATATAAGTATTTCCGTGGCCAAAGGGCTTGATGGTATTTCTCCACCATCACAATTAGCTGTTGCGATGTGAACCTGCGGCCTTGGGCGCGAAGGTCGTCAGCACGGTGCTCAATAGTCTGGTCCTTCCAAACTGGCTCAGAGTTCAGGACAAGTCCACCGGAGCGGCTTCCCAGCCTGCGGTCTGCCATGGCAGGAGGAGGGGGCTCAAGCGATCGGTGTTGGTCGGCCCCGCTGGCGAGCAACCAGGTGTCTTCCTGCCCGTCTGGAATCACCACCGGCATGCGGTCATGGATCGGGCGGAGCAGGACGTTCGGGGTGGTGGTCAGGATGCAGCAGGTCTGCAGGATGCTGCCGTCTGGGGCGAACCAGCGGTTCCAGAGCCCCCCCAGCCAGAACAGGCCATGGTCCTGCCCGCGGATCCAGTAGGGCTACTTGCGGGCGGATCTCGTCGGATGGGCCTGAGCGGGGGGGGGGGGGGCACTCACAGAAGCCATCGGCTGGGATGAGGCAGCGACGATGTCGCCAGGGTCTCCGGAAGATGGTTTTGTTGGCCACAGTGTCACTGCGGGCATTGATGGGCCTGGAGTGGCTGGAGGTGTCCTTGAGCCAGGAGGGCACCAGTCCCCAGCGAGCTGATGAGACCTCCAGCTCTCCTCACTGCTGGCTGCCGGGGCTGTGGTTGTGACGTCTCCGGCCGAGGGGCTCGATCCAGTGCTCACGGACCGAATCGTTGTGGAGCTTGGCGGCTGGCAGGCGGCAGCCGAGCTGGATGTCTCCTTGATAGATCAGGCGGCCGAGCCTCAGCGCTGTGGCCTCTTCCACGCGTGAAAAACCGTGCTGTTGCTCCACCACCCAATCGAGCTCATGGGGGGTGATCACCCCGCTGGACAGGGACTCGATGAACAGCTCTCCGACGGTCATGGAGGGACGTTGCGGAATGTAAACACTCTGCCCTGCCGCAGGGCGAGCCGCGAGCAGAAGCGCGCCACCAGCTGGAAAGGGCTCCTCACATTTCTTAATCCAGCGAGCCATGCTGGAAAAAGCTTGATCCCGATGCGATGACCACCCTCACCCTGCTCGAAGTGTTTCTGGGCTTCATGACCGCCAGCGTTGCTCTCTGGGCCTACAGGCTCTCCAACCCCTTCAAGCCCCAGAACTGAGCAGCCGCAGCCGGCTCCGCTCGTACACCCTTCTCCCCGCCTTGCTCTCTCCCGCACGCACTGACTCCACCCCTGATCCGATGTCCAGCTTCCTGAGCCGTTACTTCTTCAAAGACGACGTTCTTGCCAACACCGGCCTTTTTGTTCTGCGCCTGGCGATTGGCACGATGATGATCCACCACGGCCAGGAGAAGCTGGCTGATCCGGAAAGCTTCGCTGCGGCCTACCTGGTGCCGCTGCACATGCCAGCCCCACTCTTCATGGCCCATGTGGCCGGTCTCTCCGAGATCCTCGGTTCCTGGTTCGTGATCCTCGGGTTCCTCACCCCGATCGGCGCCATGGCCCTGGTGGGCACGATGAGTGTGGCGGGTTACCACCACATCCTCACCAGTGGCTTCAACATCTATCTGCTCGAGCTGGTGGTGCTCTATCTGGGCGGCAGCCTGGCGATCCTGCTGAATGGTCCCGGCCAATACTCCATCGATTCCGGCATCGTCTCGGGTCTGCTGGGCAGCGATAGCGATTTGGCTACCCCAATCATCACCGACCGTGCCTACGCCGAGCCCGCTGCGGTGGTGGTGCGGGCTGAGGCCAGCGCAGGCCTGGTCAGACGTGGTACCCGCAGAGGTTGACCCACCTCTTTCGTTTGACTCACAGCTGGCCCTGCTCGGGATGGTGAAGGGCGGTGAAGCCGCGAGCGGTCATGTGGCACTCGATTTGTTGGAAGGGGTGGTGGCGTCCTTCACGAGTTCGTTGGACATGTCGGCAATGGTCAGGGTCAACGGTCTGGGGTGACTGCTCCTTACCCTGTCTGGGTCACAAGTGTCAATGACGTCTCTAGCTAGGTGAATGAGCCAAGCCCGACTGCCACACAATGGAAAAGTTCCCGATCAGGCACATTCACACAGCATGTTTTCACAAGACACTTACCATGATCGAATAATGGAGTCAGCCAAGTTGGAACAGCTTGCCCCCGTCAATGATTCGAATCACATCGGAGGATGCAGCATCCCCGAACTGAGAACTCTGGCCACTGTCAAATCTCTTAGTCTCGCCGAAATGTGATGGGACCTTCGTACCCAAGTCAACCTACGTCAAAGACCTCGCCATCCTGGCTTGAGATCTTTGGTGTATGTCCCCAGCATTCCAACACCCCTGAACATAGAGATGAGCAATCTCTTTGAAAATCGAGCTCTTGAAAAGAGGCACTCTCTTCATAATCATATTCGATCAGTTCAACTGCTAAGCCCACCGCTTCAGCGAACTATCGTCCTGGGCTTAGTGTTGGCTGTGGCAGGCACCACTTGGGCATGCTTGGCTCAGATCCCCCTTTTGGTTAATGGCACGGGAATCATTGTTCCGGTCGGAACACTTCGAAGGGTGCTGGCCAGCGCTTCAGGTCATGCTGCATTTCAATTTGACCGGGATGGCATGGTGAGCCAGCCATGGGCAGCTCAGGCCTGGAGCTTTTCACAGAATCAACAGACATTTGATCGCTCTGAACTCATTGGTCTGGCCCGCCAGCTCGTACAACCAGTCGACTTCACAGGCTTACCTGCTGAAGCACATGCCTACCGTGGCAAGGTTGCATCTGGAACACTATTGTTCCAGATTGATTCGAGGTTTGAGCGGGAAGAACTTGCCAATAGTCTGCGTGAGTTGGAATATGCAGAACGGCAGACGAGCCTGCTGAACAGGCAGGAAGAAAATCAGATCCGTCTTCTTGAGCAACAGCTGAGATCTCGCACAGCACTTTATCAAGCCATGGCCAAGCTAGAAACTGAGGGGGGTACTTCCAAGGAACAACTGCTCCAGGAAAAGGACGAAGTCGACAGTTTGCAAGCAACAATATATCAGAACAAATCCTCAATAGAGCGCAATGAAGGCCAGCTTGAAGAGGCAGTCAACAAGTTGACCTCTACCCTGGCATCTTACATCGACAATACAATGCATTTTGCCAACGCCCAGCTCTTCATTCATCAGCTTTCGGCAAAACAGCGCACCCAAGTGACCAGCGGCCAGCCTCTCATGATTGTCGCCAACAAAGATCTTCGCAGCCCTCAACGCGTTCCAGCATTTCTAGTGAGCAAGGATGCAGCCCAGACATCTGAAGGGATGGCTGTTATCGCCACTCCCATTGGTATAGATCGCTCTAAATATGGAGGGATCAAAGGCAGAGTCATGCATGTAGCAGAATTACCAGCCTCAAAGGAAGATATTGTTGCAAGAACAGGGATCGATGGACTCGCAGAGCTGATCCTAAGTAGCACACCCAACCCGACAGAGATATCCATCGAACTTGCCTTGGATCCAGGCCAGCCTCAGGGTGACAACAGAGCTGGCTATCTCTGGACGGCCAATAGTGAGCCCCCGTTTCCCGTACGCCTGGGTGACCAGCTCGATGTTCAGATCACCACCGGCTATGTACGCCCCATTGAGTTGGTAATTCCATTCTTCCGCCGCCTGTTTGGAATCACCCCACCCTCGACTGCTCGTCCTGATGGCAAGTTCTAATCGGCGTCGATTGCGTCAACGCTCACCTCGTCGACTGAACCACCATCGGGTGCGCACTCGTTGCACCCTTCAATACGAATCAACTGAATGTGGAGCTGCATCCCTCTCCACGATCTTGAATTACTTTGGCCGAGAAGTTCCGCTCAAGGAGCTCCGAGAGCGCTGCGGAGTCGATCGCGATGGATCCAACGCCCGACGTCTTCTCGAGGGTGCACGTTCACTGGGGCTTGAGGCAAGAGCTTACCGCTGTTCAGGTGAAGAGCTGCGTCTCAAGGGACGGTTCCCCTGTGTAATTTTCTGGGGTTTTTCCCATTTCCTGGTGTTGGAGGGCTTCGCGGGTGATGTTGTTTACATCAGCGATCCGGCTCAAGGTCGGATCCGGGTAGGGATCAATGAGTTTCTGGACCGATTTACGGGGATTGTCCTTGAGTTTGAACCGGGGCCTGCCTTCAAGCCTGGTGGTTCAGTAGCGTCACCCCTGCAGCTTCTTCCCGGTTACCTGAGCCCGTTCAAGCAAAGCGTCGCTCTGCTCGTTTTAATCGCATCCGCTAATTGTGTTCCCGCCGTCATGCTGGCGGGTCTCTCTGCCGAGTTTATTGACTCGATGCTGACAGATGGGCGCACATACTTCGGCATCCCCATCCTCTGGATCACTCTTCTCGCAATTATCTGTAGCCTCTTACTGCAATCAGGTACGAGCATGATCCTGCGTAGATGCGAGTATCTGCTTAGCAAGGGATTAGCGGGCCATCTGTTTGAGAAGCTTTTCTCGGCACCTTATAACTATTATCAGCAGCGACTCCTCGGGGAAGTTGCCACCCGACTTACACTTTCTCTCGAACTCTCCAAGACCATAGTATCTCGACTGTTGCGATATGTTCTGAGCCTCTGGCAGGCCGGCTTGATCCTTATTGTTTGCCTGTTAATTTCTCGCAGCCTTGCACTGATGCTACTGACCGTTATCGTTGCGAATGTGGCATTATCTACGACGCTTACACGATTGCGCTTCGACGACAATCGCAAGCTTGCTCTTGAAATTGGTAAAACACTCGGAGTAGGGCTTCAGGGTATCAGCAATGTTGAAACTCTCAAGGCTTCAGGGTTGGAGATCGACTTCCTTTCCAGCTGGCAAGAACACTTCTCTGCCGTGGTTGAACAGAATCAACGTCTAGGCCGGCAGATCGCTGTCAGCACGATTGTTGCGAATGGGTCTTCATTCCTTCTCTCGGCATTGATCATTGGAGTTGGTGGCCTGTTGATCATGAAGGGGGACCTCACCCTTGGCACGTTGGTGGCGTTTCAATTTTTAAGAGGACATGTCACGACGCCTTTAACCCTGCTGCCTCAGCTGAATAGTTTGCTTCAGCAACTGATAGGCACGATGGGCCGGATTGAAGACCTCAACACTGCTGACCATGATCCTTATGTGCGCAGCCTTGCTCCTCTCCATCAGGATGAACTCTCGTCCGAGCCCTCAGCAGAGATTCTTCCATCGAGCAAGCGACTAGAGGGTAGACTCCGCTTAGAAAAGGTGAGCTTTGGCTTCAACTCCCGGAATCCTGTATTTATACAGGATATTGATTTTCATCTAAATTCGGGTCAGCACTTGGCAATTGTTGGGAGCAGTGGATCAGGTAAGAGCACTCTCATCCGTTTGATTGCCGGTCTTTATCATCCCAACTCCGGACGTATCTTCTACGACGACCAGACTTGGCAAGAGCTGCCTGACATGATACTGCGTTCGTGCCTGGCCTATGTTCCCCAGGAAGTGGCTGTCTTCAATGGAAGCATCTGGGACAATCTTACACTTTGGCAGGAGGGCTACAGCCGCAAGGAGGTGGAGAGAGCAGCAAGTATGGCCTGCATCCATGATACAGTTATCGGCCATCCAGAAGCCTATAGGAGATGCCTTCGCGACAATGGTGCTGACCTGAGTGGTGGTCAGCGCCAGAGACTTGAACTCTGCCGTGCTCTTCTCAGAAATCCAAGTATTCTGCTGCTTGATGAAGCCACGAGTGCTCTTGACGACGCAACGGAAGCCTCGGTATTACGCAATATTCGTGATGCTGGCATAACAACAGTTAGCGTGGCCCATCGCATGACTGCTGCCCTGCAGAGTGATCTGGTGATCGTGCTCGATGCTGGACATGAGGTCGAGCGGGGCTCACCGACCTCCCTTTTGAAAGTAGAGAGCCATTTCGGAGCTTTGGTGAAGGCGGAACGAGAGGAGTCCGAGCGCTGGATGGAAGCCCTGTGAGCTCTTCGAATGTCTTTGCCAGAATTCGTCGATTGCAGGGGGGCCTGCACTTCTCACTACGCGGCAACATCGGGGGGAATCCTGATCTGCAGCTGATCCGCTACTGCATCCGTAAGCTCGGATTGCCAACACAGGAACTGTCCTCGGTCCCTGGTGACATTGAAGTAGTCCTGGATCACAACGACATCCCATATCGGCGTATTCGCGTACCCAGCAACCCTGCTGCAACCGAGTATCCGCTCTTGATTGTTATCGACCGGACGACGGATGAACCTTTGGCCCTGACACGACAGGGCCGTCGGAACATTCTCTATTCCGCCCGTCAGGATCGGCATTGGCTAGCGCCCAGTAGCTCCGTTGGACTGCATGCGGAAGCGTTCGAAGTCCATGCCAGCTTGCCGGTGCGGATTGGCGGACCGATGGCTGTGCTCCGCTTCGCCTTCGCCGCTGAGTGGCCTGCTTGGACAGCGTTACTGCTGACGTCAGCGGTCGTGATGGCTTTCAACGTTTCGATACCGATGTTGACCAGCTATCTAGTCAACACCATTCTTCCACAATCGCAGGTCAGGTTGCTCATGGAGAGTCTGGCGATTGTTCTGCTCATCAGTATTGGCTCTGTGGCTGTTCAGTACCTTCAGAATCTGATGATGCTTCGCTTGGAAACAGTCACAGATCTGCGCCTACAGACAGCCGTCTGGGACCGACTCCTGCGATTACCATTGCCATTCCTGACACGCTACACGGCGGGTGATCTGTCCTCGAGGGCAACTGGAATCAGTCGAATCCGTCAAATGCTGGGCTCTGGAGTGCTCAGCACGCTGATCACAGCATGCTTTGCTGTGAGTTATTTCGTATTGATGTTTATCTATGATCCTGGGCTGGCCTGGTGGGCGACTGGATTTGCCGCAATCGCCTGTTTGTCTATGTTGTGGCTGGCACATCAATCCATCCGCCAACAGCAGCCGCTCCAGGAGACCGGAGCTGAAATCACAAATTTCATGCTTCAAGCCCTTGCAGGTGTGACCCAGATTCGTACTGCAGGTGCAGAGCCTGCGGTACTTCTGCGCTGGCTGGGGGAAGTTGATCGCTACGCCCTCTTGCAGCTTAGAGCCAATATCTGTAGCGACACTCTGGACATGCTCAGCACATTGATGCTTCCAGTGGCGTATCTTGTGATGTTCAGTGTTGTCACATGGCGCCTACTGCATCAGGCTTCAACTGAATCTGAATGGGTAGTCGTTGCCAGCTTTGTCGCGTTCAGCGCAGCCTTCTCAGCATTTATTTCATCAATTAATGGTGCCATTGCATTGGTGGCAAATGTTTTTGGGCAGGTCTCCGTTCTGTGGCAAAGATGTGAACCAGTGCTGTACCAGCCAGTTGAACGTGGCTACGGTCCTGAGGCGCTCCGACATACGCTCACGGGTGCCATCACGCTCAGTGATGTAGTCTTTCAATACCCCGATTCCACAGCGCCAATCTTTCAGGGTCTGACTTTCTCGATCCCTGCAGGCCAGCAGACGGCCATCACAGGTCCTAGTGGCTGCGGGAAAACGACTTTGGTGCGTTTGATTCTGGGCTTTTACGAGCCCAACGATGGAGAAATTCTTGTCGATGGCATTCCATTAAGCCATCTCGCCATCCGAATGTATCGTCGCCAGCTGGGGGTCGTGCTTCAGAATGCCCGAGTAAGGGCAGGAAGCATTTACGAGGTCGTCTGCGGAGGATTGCCACGGACGGATGAGGCAGTATGGGAAGCCCTGGAGTTGGCAGCCTTGGCGAATGAGGTTCGCGCCATGCCGATGCAGTTGGAGACCATTCTCAGCGAAGGGGCTGGCAATATATCTGGTGGACAACGGCAACGCATCGCAATTGCGAGAGCTTTAATCAACAAGCCGAGGATTCTATTGCTGGATGAAGCCACAAGTGCTCTCGATGCTCGCTCTCAGGCGATCATCACCGAGACGATTTCAGCTCTATCGATCACTAGGCTGACGATCGCCCACCGACTGTCTACAATTCGTACTGCCGACCAGATCGTGGTGATTGAAAAGGGGCAAGTGAGCGAACAAGGGAGTTGGCATCAGTTGCTTGACTCTGGAGGTTATATCAGCAGGATGCTGACCAAGCATGAAGAGAAGTAGAGTAACTGTCATCTTTCTGACTCATACGAATCAGCACGTAGCTCTTAAGTAATGGTGGTTTTGCATTCCTCAGTGTTACCTTGATGTGGCTGAGAATGGCGATTTTATAGTGATTCACCAGAGTATCGGACTGAGCAATGCCGCCGCTTTCCAGAAGCTGAGCATCCTTTATCCCCTTCGGCAGCCTCGAAAGAGTACGGCGCATCTGATACACTGCTCGCGATGAAACATCCAGCTTTGTGCAGAAGCTGGCTAATGACTCCATCATCCGATTGGTGACAGGCTTCCCCGGATGTGGCGCCAGCTCAACGGCGAACCTGGGCTCCCATAGATCTTCGCTTCCACGCCAATCGAGATTGAGCCTTACTGACAGATCCTCCGGTGGCTCGGCCAAGAGCTGACTCAGCCGCCCAATGGCTGGACTTGGCATGTTCAGACGATCTGCCCATCCACCCTCCTGAAGAAATGATTCCAAATGACGAGATGAATGATCTTCCAATGAATTCACGACTTTCAGTCGACCACCACGTCCGACCATGAATCCCCAGTACCACGGAATACCGAAACTCTGAAACAGATGAAGCAGGCAGGTGCTTGCCGACAGTTCGGCAGGCTGGCAGCAGCCAATTGAATCCAAGCATCTGAGCAGGCCATTCCATGCCTCCAGCGAGCGAGGCTGGTGACAATTAACTTCCTGAAAGATCCCCGCGAGCTTAGGTATGGATCCTGTTGATACATCAAACTCTAGCCAGTGCAGCCCGGATAATGAAGCCAAATCTGACGATTGGCGTGAGCGTTTTAGTTCATCATCACCAGCATCGACTATTTGCCCCATGATCTGGCCAACGGGGAGGGGGTTGGCTGCACTCATCAGCGCGGGCCACCAGGTCGGAAGCTCCAGGTCGCCAAGTGATGTGAACCTGGATTTGCACAACACCTGCACATCCAGACGCTCGCCTTCATCGTGGTGCAGTTCCAGCCCGCATACGTGGCTACGCAGTGAAGGATGTTGACGCCACCCGTTCACTAACTTCAGAATCCCTTCTCTGGTGGGCTCCGGTACATCAGGGACAACAGCCTCCATAGCCCAACTCAGCAATCTCTGGTGGCCGGATTGGAGGTGACTGGGAGTGTTCATCTAGCCCCTACCCAAGGACTGGCGTCAGGACCAGACAGGGCAGTCAGCAGACCTCCTGTCAGGACCTCGCCAAGTACTTCATCACCCTGGACGGTGGCCAGGAGCGCCAATGCAATTCCGCTCTGGCCGCTCAGGAGTCCAGGGAGTGTGAAGGTGCAGTTGGTGGAGCCGAACGACCGGAAGCGGAGAGCACCTGAGGCGAGCCCACTCCGGTTCATCACCTTGGTCTCAAGAGCAATGGCATCGTCCCGACAGCCCTCACCGGCGCCGTATTGATTGGCAACCCGGAGGATTGCCACTAAACCCAAGGCTCCACAACAGAGGTGATCCAGCAGGGGTGGCTGTTGAGCCGTTGTTTGCAGTGCAGCATCGAGCTCGGCAGCAACCTCTGGACCCCATAGGGGTGTCCACCGCAGGCAGAGGCGGGAGAGGGCGATGCCTGGAGCACCATGACACCACGCCACCATGACGTCAGACCCGCTTGAGTCGCGGCGATAGTCAGGCCAGTTGCCGCGGATGGGATCAAAACAGGATCGCTCGTAGTCAAGAGCCCGACGACATCCTTCCAGAAATCGGTCATCCCCGGTGTAGCCATGCAGGGCCGCCAAGGCCGCGGCGATTCCCGATGCACCGTGGGAAAAGCCGGTGAGGGGAGGATGCTTCGATCGCAGAGGGCTCCTGGCGGAGTTCCATCCTCCCGAGATCTCCTGCCGCTGCAGGAGACGATCACCCAGTTCCAGGGCCAGTTCCAGCCCCGCAGGTCGACCCAGCCGAAGCAAGGGGCCAATGAGACCGGCTCCGCCGCCGATGATGTCGAGCTGATGATCAGCCTGGAGCTGGCTGCCTTTGAGTCCTTCGAGAAGCCTCAGAGCGAGCTGACGATGACTCTCCCATCCAGGAGGCGGTTCTGCTTCGAGGCGATCAAGGAGCAAGAGGGTAAGCAGGACTCCACCCCCCCCAGACAGGCCGAGAGGACGGTCTCGCCACCAGCGGGCAAGGCCCACGGAATCGGTCCTATTCGCCAGCTCGAGAACAGGCCGCAGAATGCCATCCATCACTTGGTCGTGTGGCAGGGAGAGATGAGAGGCATGAGCGATCGCTGCACGCAGCAGGGCCACCCCAGCAGAACCTCCCCAGAGCGACAGGCCTGCAGGACCAAAGGCAAAGGACTCTCCATCGATGCCCATGTCGATGCCAAGCCATTCCAGTGATCCATCCGGATGAGGAATTGCGCGCTCTTCGAGGTCGTCGAGCAGCTGCTTGGCCAGAGCCAGGCGCTTAATGGGATCCAGTGGATCGGAGACGGCCGGATGCTCTCCAGCCTCATCCCCGTCTTGCTTGGAGTTCTCGATCGGATGCCGGGAAGTTTGTCTTGCCATGACCGCCCCAGCGATCAGGCGGCATTGGAGGTCAATGTCAGCTTGATTGAAACCTTCAAGCCGGTCTCGGGCTGACTGGAGTCCACTCCGCTCGCAGAAACCCTGGATCGACCCGATCCCGTCCTCCAGAGGCAAGTCAAGACCGTCGACGGGATGCACAAAAAAAGGAATGTCCAACTGTTCCATCTGGCGTACTTCTGATGCGAAAACCGGCCAGTGCTTCGGGCATCGTTCCGACAGCAGGAATCCTCGAGCCAGCTGCTCCAGGACTAGCCCCTGGCTCTGGGCACTGCGCAGGGCCAGGGGTTGCAACTGTTGCTGCTGCAGGGCGCCATAGACGTGGGTGTTCCGTAGCACGATGCGACGGGTCAGGCCAGTGAAGGCCTGCAGCGGGCCTCCTGACGCCAGCCAGGCCTCACGATGCAGCAGCAGAGCTTCGGACTGTTCGCGAAAGCCGTCGAGGAGATTCTGAAGGTGGTCTGCGAGAGGGTTGGGCCGTCCAAACCCGACGGGAAGACTGGTGGGAACTGCACATGGGACTTGAACCTGGCCTGCCATCATCCCGTCGCTGTTGAGTGCGATCCACCCCTGTTGCGTCTCCGTTGCACTCGCTGGAGGCGTGATTCCGAGGGCACTGATGTCCAAGGCCTGTCGCCGCGCCCCTACGAATTTCCAGCGCGGAATCATCCCGGAACGCAGTACAGACGCTGCCATGGTGCGTTGCAGAACGGATGCTGTTCCGACATCACCGACTGTCATATCCGCCGCTGCCACATGATCGGGGATGTCCGGTTCGAGCAGAGTTTCCGTATCGATTAAGACCAACTGATCTCCACAGGCGATCAGATTTTCGTGATGGCAATCAGTGCATCCCAGGGTGTAGAGTATCGCCGTGAGTCGACCTGCGTAGCGATAGAAGGCCTTTAATTCATCGGTGTCTTGACTCAGACGATGGGGGATGAACTCCATGTATCCGTATCCGGCTCGAACGAGCACCTGTACGGTTCGTAGGAGCGGCAGATCTGTGTGGTCGTTGAGGTCCTCCAGAAGCTTCTGATACGCCGCATCCAGACGCATGTCCTTGGGCTTGTAGACCAACCGGGGCTGTGCCTGCCCAGGCGCTGATTCGAATCGAAGGATCGCTACGGAGCGGCCGCCTTGATGGAGATCGCCGACCCCCTGCTGGATGGCGGAGAGGGGGGCGTCCAGTGGGATACCGAAGTGCTCTGAAAGGGATTGCCGGTCGTTCTCCAGGCGATTCAGAAGCTCACGGGAACTGTCACGCCAGAGGGCAACGGCCGTTCCCAGAAGTCGACCGAGAACAGGGAACTCATCCAGCAGCGTTCCAAGTCCGTCGCGCTGTTGTCGACTGATGAAGGAGTTGTAGTGATCCCGAGGCCACGATCCAGCATCTGATCCACTGATGCTGAGTTGTGCCATCAGGAGGGTTCCGGGTCCCCGCTCACGGTTGAAGCATTCCCAGAGAACGGGATCAGTAAGCTTGCATAAACGCTCAAGCAGACTCGAGGCGAGATCTTGCCATGCTCCTGCTGTCAGTTCCAGTCTGAATGCTGTTTTGACGGCATGGCGAAGCATCCTCAACTCCAGGGCGACCGCAGGAACCCAGAGATCACTGAATGCCAGCTCTAAGCTGTCAGTATTGATGAGATCCAACAAGCCGTCATGCTGTCGCAGGGCGGCCCTGATATCTCCCAGGGGCTCGAGCCAAAATGGGGAGCTGTCAACGTGAGAGTCAACCTCCAAGGCTGTCATGCCATGGAGGTCTTTCCAGCTAAGACGTCGTTCCAGTCGTTCAGGTGCCTCGGATCCCAGGGCCGTTTCCCAGAGTTTCCGCAGGGCAGGGGAGGGTTCCTCGTTGCCATGAGTCAAGCGGTGCCATGGATTCGCTTTGAATTGGTTGGTGAGGTCCAAGGCGGAAACCGAGATCAAGGAGAGGAGTGCTGCAACGAGTGGCAGACCCGTTGCCCATGGCCGGTAGCCACAGCAAAAAAAACCACTGTAAGATTGAGCGGATGCAAAATTCTTGTCTCTCGTGTCTAGCGATTGGACTTGAACTGGTTTTCATCCCCCTGCTCTCACCTTCATCCCTGACCATGTCACAGGAACAACTTGACGCTCTCCTCGCCAAGCTGAAAGAGGACAACACTCTTCAGGAGCGTCTTCAAGCAGTCAACTGCGCTGAAGAGGCTGCAGAAATTGTCAGTCAAGCTGGGTTTGAGGTTTCGATCGAAGAACTGCTTGCTCATCGGGCCAGTACTGCCGGCGAACTCTCGGATGCCGAACTGGAAGGAGTAGCCGGGGGATCTGACACTGATTGCTATGGCAGTTGCCCCTCATCTGCTCAGTGCTGATTCAAAGTGCTTCGGGGCCGAATCTTGCCATTGAGCCAGTCGGATTCAGGCTATGCGGACGAGCACTGCTGACACCTTCTGACGATTACAGGCTTGGCGAAGGAGGACATCGTCGCCATTGTCACCAACTCTCAGACAGCTGCAGGTAGAACCCGAACAGAAGTGACGTGACAAGGGCTCTATTGACTCCTTGTCACATTCACATGTGAGCGCAGTACCTCCAGCAGCAGCTCCAACACCTGGCGAACCGCTGGCCCCTGCTCGGGGTGGTGTACGGCGGTGACGTCGCGGGCATTCATGCGGCACTCGATCTCCTGGAGGGCGGTGGTGGTGTCCATCAGGAGCTCGGTGGAGTTGTCGGCAAGGGTTAGGGTCATCAGCCTGGGTAACTGCTGAAATGTTCCCCGGTCAGGCGCCCTTGAGCCCTCGGCATCAGTGGGGATGGCAGTTGCTGCGCAATGGCGCTGGTTGTCACCACTGGGCCCCTTCACTGAACGCCGAGCGCATGCTGACCCTCAGGTGTTCGTTGGATCAGGCAGCGGCCTTGGGTGGGCAGGGGTTGAGAAATAGAATCCACTCCACTAAGGCAAGAAGATGTAGATCACCAACTGAAAACGGGGTGGTTTGGCGAAAACGGTCAACGGAACGCGCTGAAGGGCTTTGTAGCATTTTGAACAATTGGATACCGGGTCCGCCTAAGTTCCCTGATTGGCAAACGCTGGTCTTGAGATCCATTGCCAGGAAGGGTATCTTGGTTCATCCTGCAAGGGTGACAGGTGTCTTATGCGGCATGAGGACCCACAATTGGGGTGGATACCGGACCCGCCGAAATACTGTTCGAAGGAGCCGGAAAAAGCAGGCTGGCGCACCTTTGCGGCTTGCCCATCCGTAGCCAGGTGGCTACAGTGGGGTCGTGGTTGAAGTCCGTCAGACAGAGCGGTTTGCTCAGTGGCTCCACGATCTTCGTGATCTGAGGGCAAGGGCAAGGGCAAGGGCAAGGGCAAGGGCCAAGGTTCAGGTCAGGATTGAGCGTCTCATTGGCGGCAATCCCCGGCGATGTCAGGCCTATTGGATCTGGCGTTTCTGAATTACGGATCGACTACGGCCCTGGCTACAGGGTCTATTACCAGCAGAAGGGCTCCAGATTGATCATTCTCCTGGCTGGTGGCGATAAGTCGTCCCAGGTCAAAGATATCGAGGAGGCCCTGATGCTGTCCCGCCA
The DNA here is from genome assembly GCA_943369245.1 of Synechococcus sp. UW140. Taxonomy (GTDB): domain Bacteria; phylum Cyanobacteriota; class Cyanobacteriia; order PCC-6307; family Cyanobiaceae; genus Regnicoccus_A. The sequence continues at coordinate 233,155 of CALRMN020000004.1, forward strand.
GATCAAGGAGGATGAATGATTGAGATCCATACCAGGCCTTACGACGTCGCTGAGACGCTCAGAACTCCCGACGAGATGGCGGCTTATCTAGAAGCCTGCATGGAAGAAGCGAATGGGGATGCAGCTTTCATTGCTAAGGCCCTCGGAGATATTGCTCGCGCTCAAGGCATGACAGAGATCGCACGCCAAGCAGGCTTGTCTGGCGAGAGCCTCTACAAGGCGCTTTCAGGTGTACGCAGCCCTAGTTTTGATACCGTCCTCAAAGTGATCTCAGCTCTTGGTTTGAAGCTGAGCGCCGGTGTGCGTGATGAAGCTGAAGTGGCCTGATCCTCAGTCTTGTGGCATAAGTCCGCGAACGATATCTGTTGAGCGGGCCCTTCGAACACGCCCCTCGAGTGGACAGGCCTCCGTACATTCCTAGCTGAACCAGGAAATCTGGGCCTGCCACTCAGAGGCAGCGTTCGCTTGAATAATCCCCCAGCTTCCTGAGCGACCAGTAATGGTGAGACTGGTGTAAGCCGGAGGTAAAGTTTCATTTCCACTTGCGGAGGGTATTTCATCTGGCCTAGCGTTGTCGAGATCGCGAATCCAGAAGTCAACCTGCA
>CALRMN020000005.1:0-208837 GCA_943369245.1 Synechococcus sp. UW140
TGGAGATGGCCCTAGCTGGTGGCCGCAGGCCCGAGGTTTTCCTCTCCGATCAGGGCTGCCAATTCACCTCCGCTGACTTCGTTGCCAGGCTGCAGGCTGAGGAGATCAGGATCAACTGGTCTGGAAGGAAGCGCTGCTACGACAACATCCTGGTGGAGTGGCTGTGGCGCACCGTCAAGTACGTAGCCGCAGGCTTCTCGCCGAAGGCGAGTAGAGGTGTACCTGCGTGCCTACAGCGATGGATGGGAGGCTGAGATCAGCCTGGCCCGGTTCCTATGGAGGTATTGCCATGTAAGACCTCACAGCGCACTAGGAGGCGGAACTCCCCATGAGGTCTGCACTGAGATTGAACCCTGTTCCTCCCGCCCGGAGTTAACGATGACAGGGGCCAAAACTGTCCAATGAAAGTCACTCACCTCACTCCAAGGCTGATGCCTTTGGCCGCGAGCAAAGCCTCGTAGAAGGCCGTAATATTCAACCGCTAAGTGCCGGCCTTCTTGGTGCTCACGTAGCCGGCAGCTCGCACCAGATCGGACTTGGAGGCATCACCAAGCTCCCTGACTTTGGCGAGCAGATCAGATCCGGTGAGGGCCATGGTGTGATGCATCAATCAGCTGGACCATAACGATCAGTCTGTAGGCTGCAAGAGCAAGAAGGTGCGGGTGTTCGTCCCTTCAGCGCAGGCTTATGCAGGCTTTCCTGTCACCGTTGCGGTCCAGATCTCTACGCCCGGTACCATCAGTGTCGGTAAATTCCTGCACCGGGTGCCCCGAAGCCAGCTCCAGGGCGAACCCCGGCTCCGGAGGCAGGCCCACCGACACCGCCAGGATTTTCCACGGGCCGTGATTCCACGCCGAGGCCAGGTTCACCCACACCGGCCCCTGGCAAGACCCCTGCGCCGGAGGCAGGTCCACCGACACCGCCCGCTCCTACCCCTGGTTCTCGATCGAGGCCAGGCCCTGCCGCTCCGAACCCTGCTCCAGGAGCCACACCTGCCCCGGATGCCGGGCCCCCGATCCCCCCGGGGTTCGGCCGAGCCAGACAGACACTGCCGGCGGCCAGGGAGAAGGCCACACCAGAGACGGCCAGGAAAGCGCGTTCATAGATCCTTTTCATGGCAGGGGCGTGGGAGAAGACCTCCTGCTTAGCAGGGGCCGCTGCTGAGAGCTCTTCCCCAGTGCATTCCTTTGCTGTCAAACATCACCAGGTCTTGACTGATCGCCCCGCCGATCTGCCGCGGCGGAAGTCCCACGGGCGGGTGAAGCCACCCGGCACCTGCCACACTCCGTGGCGGCTGCGAGATGCCCTCAGCTGTGCATCCAGATACTCTCTGGCGTCGCACTGACCCAGGTACTTCCGGTAGGCAAAGGCCATGCCGTCGTCCACCAGCGCCAGGTTGAGATTCACCTCCTCGATCACCTCCGCCACGGCGCAGCCTTAACGGTCCACCGTTTTCGGCCTCAGCGTCACGCTTGAGCCGAGCTTCAACCTGCTGTGCAAGGGGATCAATGCAGGCCGGCCGCACCGTGATCGGCTTGCCGCCTTCCATCACGCGGATGGTGTCGCCATCGCCGATCGAGAGCACCGTGGCGGCTTGCAGCAGGCCGACCCATCCGATCGAGAGACCTGCGAGCAGGGCTGCCAGCAGTCGCAGGTCCAAACGATCCAAGGCAACGTGGGCATGGCACAGTCCCATCAGACTTGCTCCTCCTGGATGTCGGTCGGCATTGCGGTTGCACGGCCAGTAGTCAGGAGTCAGGCCACCCAGATTGGGAGCACCCCCAACTCGATCCGCAGGCATCGCTGATGTGTGGCCGCTACTCGCTCACCACCACGATCGATCAGTTGCTGCCAATGCTCAAGGGTCCTCTGCCGGAGGGTTTCCTGGAGCACTACCAGCCACGGCAGCAGGTGCGGCCCGGCGAACCGCTGCTGATCCAGCGGCAGCAGCAGGGCCGGCTGGAGGTGGGTTACGCACTCTGGGGGTTGCTCCCCAGCTGGCTGAAGGACACTCGCGGCAAGAGTCGGCCAATCAATGCCCGCAGTGAGACGGTGAGCCAGAAGCCGTTCTTTCGTGGTCCCTGGCGCCATCACCGCTGCCTGATGCCGGCCGATGGCTTCTACGAATGGCGGCCGCCGCCGGAAGGGGAAGGCCATGGCACAAAAGGGCAGAAGCAGCCCTACTGGGTCCGCCGTCACGACGGCGCTCCCTTCTGGCTGGGCGGGCTGTGGGACCACTGGATCGGTCCAGATGGCAGCGAACTCCAGACCTGCTGCATCCTCACCACCACCCCCAATGCCCTGCTGCATCCGATCCACGACCGCATGCCGGTGGTGATCATGGATGGATGGGAAGAGCCCTGGTTGCTGCCGGAAGAAGCCGCTGAGCTGCGGGGGCTGGAGGCGCTGATGGCCCCGTGGGATCCCGCCGGCTGGGAGGCGATTCCCGTGGACTGTTTGTGATGGTCCCGATCGCCCTGGTCAGCGATTGGGGTCATGGCCGTCGGTCTGCCACACCGCTCGCAGGATCAGACCGGGTGGTCATCACTGCTGTTTCCGGGGGGTCTGCATCCCTTCAGGTGATGAGGATGGAGAGAGCCGTGGAGATCGCTCCGCTGATCGATCGGCACCTGTGCACCGCAGCAGCAGCCGCTGATGACACCACGCATCAAGCTGGCTGAGGTGTGGGATGCCGCAGCGATCATCACCCTCACCGGAGAGCTACTGGATGAAATCCAGACCTGCATCAGCGAGAAAGTCTTCCATTTCGATGCAGGGGCCAGCCAGACGCGGCTCGAGGCAGCCCTTGAGAACGGTCGATGCGTCGTCTTCCTCGCCCACGGCCCTGGCACCGGCAACGAGCCTCTGGGCTTCCTGGCACTGGGCGAGGCAGTGCTCTGCTGGCTGTGGCCCGGGACCATGGCCGCCGGCAGAGCTGGAGTCGCCTTGAGGTGATGACACCGCCGCTGCCTGCCGTCGCGCGCACTCTCGACTTCCATGAGCGAGAGGACTTCGCGGTCAGCGGAGGGCGGAAACTCCGGGCTCTGATCGAACCGGCACAGGACCCATGACCAGTCGCCACCTGGCGCATCTCTGTCGCCGCCATGCACGTTGCACCTGCGGAGATCAGCTGCGCAGCGGAGGCTCCTGGGCTGCAGCACCGGCCGGCCCCGCTCCATGCTCCTCAGCCGCCACCGGCGGGTGAGAGCCGCTCAGACGATCGGCGATCCCCTGCAGCACACCACTGATAAGGCTGGCCAGCAGGACCGCTTCCTTCTGCAGCACGGACGTGGTGACCTCCACCTGATCGCTCACGGTTTCGGCGAGGGCCCGGCCCAGGCTCATCACCCCCTCCTTCACGGCTGAGCCGACGGCCGATCCCGACACTCGCGCATGGTCCGCCACATCGATGAGCGTCGTGCGCGTGAAGCCAGCCGCGCTGGATGCCGTCTGGCTGACGGTCTCGATGAAGAGGGATTCCAGGGTGGAGAGATCATCCAGACGCTGCCGCAGCGTCTGCCGGGAGAAGGCGCCGGCATTCCCGATGGCCTCATCAAGGGTCAGACGGGTGGCCTGGGCTGCGGCAGCCAGAGCCTCATCCAGGCCTTGCAAGGCCTGCCTGAGCGCCCGTTGCCCGTCACTGACCCCCTGAGCGCCTTCGGTGGCGCCGGCAACCACCGCACGAACCACCTGCTGGACAGCGCCTTGATCCAGTGTTCCTTCGCCCAGAGCGCGGAGGGTAAGGCTGCGGACCTCCTGGGTGATCGCAGCCGGGTCGTCGCTCAGCACGGCACGGACCTCACGCTCGAGGGACTCCTCCTGCCCGAGCGGTTGCTCATCGTTCGGGATCTGTTCCTGGATGGTCATGGCTGCTTGCACGGATGCTCTTGCCTTCCAGTGTGGTCAAGGCAATACCCGGACAGAATGTGACGCGCTCCTTGCTTCACACAGCCGGATCGCGAATCCCTGCAGGCCTGATCACCTGCTGTCCCCACAATCGCCAAAGAAATCGTGTCAGGCTGAGTGACGTGACCCGCTCTGTCGGTCCAGGCCTTATGAGAGTGCGTGGTCGTGGTCACGCGGCAGCTCCCTGTTGAACTGCCTCCAGCGGAGTTAGCCCCTGGAGGGCGCAGCGACCTCGATCACTGCCCGGGGGCCGACAAAGCCGCAACAACACCCTGCCACGCGGCGAGCGCCAAAAGAACAGCCATGCTGCAGGCGAAAGACTTGACAAGTCATACGCCTGGATTCTTGGTGAAGAATTGAGGCGTAACGCACCTGAGCACTGACACCCTATCATTCCAGCCTTTTCACACTCGGATCAGAGCTATCGGGACGTCACCTTTACACCAAGCGAGGGGCGATACCAAGGGGCCAACTTTATTGGGATCGAAAACATTCACTAAGCCATCGCCAAGGAAAGCCAAGAGCAAACATAGAGACTAAGCGGATAGCTTAGCTCATATCACCCTAAAGAATAGCGTCAAATAGTGTGGCCGAGGCTTACAGCATCAATATCAAGCTTTGAAAAGGGGCTATGCAAGGGAGAATGCGAAATCGAGTGAACCGGAAAAAGAATTAATCGTGAACGAGACCAAGCTCGAATGCTCTGCCAAGGTTTCTTATGGCAGGCGAAAGCTTTTGAAATTCATTAGACAGCTCATTTGGAACACGCAAGAACTCATCTTCAGGCGCACCAATCTCTTTGTTATGCTGATACACAAGATGACAGCTGGCAAAAAAGCCGTCTACTAGCGACAGGCAAGACGAGAATTGCAAAGATCCAGCGTCAGACTGGAAACCATGTTGATCTGAAGTCATGATTAGAATAATTTAGAAAAAATCATAGGGATTGAGGCCCTCCTAGTCATAGAGCACTGGAGGCCAGAAGTTCAGGCTGAAACACCTCTTCACGCATGTAGCAAATATTACATATACAGGGCACCTCGAAATATTGTCATAACCGAGGCAGCCTTGAGAAGGCAAAATCTCATCCTCTGTACGTGCAGATCCGCTTGATGACTGGCATCCATGTCTTCAAAGCAGGATGATTGTCCCGGTACCGAATGATCAGGCAGCCAGCAATGACCTTGAGGAGTCATGCATGTAGTGAAGTAAGTTGTATGTCAGATTACGCAGTCCCCACCATGCTTCCGTTCTGAACAGTCCAATCCGCCTTGTCAGCTTGCCGCTCATGTCGGTTGTGATTGCACCAAAGACATGGTCAGTCCTTAACCGTACAGTTGATCGGACCTTGTTCCGTTCCTTGATCTCCTCGGTCAAGGGATGGCAGCGTGCACCCTTTTCATGGATTCGGCTCTCAAAACCAGCCGCTTCCAGTAGATCCTCAGACCGCGCGCCTGCGTGGCCGGAATCAGCCCAGACGAAGTCGTTCCTGTTCTCAGGATCCAGCAGCTGCGGGATCATCTGGCTGTCGTGAATGTTAGCTGGCGTAATCACATATCTGCAGATGAAGCGATGTTCAGCATCAATGCAGATGCTGTTCTTGTATCCATAGGGGGTGATACCGGATTTCTTGACCCAGTGAGCATCAAGGTCCTTCTGCCGCAACCGTTCTGGCATATCAGCCCATCCATCTGGCAGCTGGCCTCGCTTGATTGCTTCGTTCTCAGGCAGCGAGTTTCGCTGTTTGGGAACAGAGACCAGTGTGGCATTGATGATCTGCCCGCCACTGGCCTCCAGTCCCTGGGAGCGCAGGTGCTCCTCAAACCATTCAACAAGCTCATCGATGACATCCGCCTTGCGGAGCCGTTTGCGGAAAAAGGCAATGGTGCTGGCATCGGGAATGGACTTCATCACTCCCAGACCGGCAAACTCCTCAAATGAGCGCCCGTCATTGACCTGGAATTCCAGCTCCTCATCGTTGAGGTTGAACAGCTGCTGTAGTACCAGGATCTTGAAGAGGAGGAGCGGAGCAATCCGCTTTCTGCCGGCATTGCTCCTGAGTTCATGGCTGTAACCCTGCTCCAGGAGTGGCCTGAATGTCTCCCAGGGAATCGCCTCAGACAGGGTCGCTAACGTGGGCTTCTTCTGCTGAAGCATGTGGTTGCGCTTCTTCTCATCCCAGAATCCACGTTGTCCCATTCAGCTGTGTTGAACTGAACAAATTCAGTTGCATCCACAACAGGCTGTCAGGGCACGACGAAGATTCTTCGAGGTGCCCTGCAGGTGTTCAGCTTGGAGCCGATCGAAGGGCCTCTGTTCTTCTCTACTCATGGCACAACCCCTTCTTCAAAGGGGCATGACAGATATCAGCACACAGCAGGGTGTGCATTCCTTCAGTGCTGCCGCCAACAACGGGCCCAGCAGCCTCTCCTCAGAGAGGGAGTACTCAGGCTTTTGAGGAAGATCGGGATGGCCTCAGCTTGTTGTGTTGACTATGCTGGAATTTGATTCTGCCATGGAGCAGTTTCGTCCAGCATCCTGCTGCACCCGATCGCCTCCACAAGGGCCCGCTTGATCTTGAGGATCTCTGCGGCAGGTGAGCAGGGCGTCAGCAAGGTAATCATGACTCAACATAGACGCATCATCCACACTGCTGTTGCCGCTGGATGCATCTTTGCGTTAGCGCTTGTCTTGGTATCCCTTAGCAGTAACGATGTCCGCTACGTGGCGCTCCCGATGATCACGAGCTGGCAAGGAAAGCTGAACGGAATTCAATCTGTATATATCGGCGACTCAATCACGTCAGGCGGGCGAAACTGGGGAGCAATACTGGGCACTATCAATCTTGCCAAAGATGGATACACGGTTCGACAAATTGAAACTCAGCTAGGGCAAGCAAAGGAATACTCCCCAAAGAGAATCATCATGCTTGCAGGAACCAATGACATTCTTGCACGCAGGACGGTTGACCTGAAGCAGTTTGAATCGGATTACTCAAGTTTGCTTGGTCGTGCACAGCAAACGGGTGCCGAGGTAATCATCACGTTGATCCCGCTCACATCGCGTGCAGATGCAAATGAAATCATCCCACAAGCGAATCAAATCATTCTGAAGCTGGCTCATTCAAGAGGGATTTCCATCATCGACTTGAATCCGACCATTGCACCGCAGGGAACGCTTCTGACCCAATACACTGTTGACGGTGTGCATTTCACCGATGCCGCGTATTCCCTTTGGCGAGCTGAAATAGAAGCTGCAATCCGAAAATCCGAAGCCAGGCAAGATGCTGCAGCCAAAGCGGGCAAGCCGCGTGGCTGAGCCTCTGCGCCTGGCCGACGATAAGACTCTCAGCGCAGGACTCCGGGGTAGAGCGAGTCGCGTCAGGATGGGGGGAGTCTTGCGCGGATCAACCGTCTAATCGCTTCCCTCACGGGCTCCCTTGCGGGCCGCTCACCAGAAGGACTGGATCGATGCCTTCCCACCGCTTTGAGGCCATGATCGCCTGCGCAGGGAGGGCGCAACGGTGATCGGCTGCGGTAGGAACGTCGCCCATGACCTGTGCAGCATGCGGGCGATCTGGAAGCGCAGACGTGATGGCGCAACGGGTTTCACGCTGACCAGTTTCATTGGTGTTCTGCCCCACACCAGGCGATGCCGGCCAGGGTCGCCACGTCCTGATGCCAGCTGGTCAGATCGTTTCTGTTGAAGCCGTGGAGATCCGCGTGACCGCAGGCACGGGCCATCACCTGCATCAGCTGCACGGTGGCCTCGAGAAAACGGGCCAGACGATCGGCGGCATGATCGATGTTCAGTCTCTGCCGCAGGGCCGCATCCTGGGTCGCGATGCCGGCCGGACAGTTGTTCGTGTGACAGATGCGGGCCCCGACGCAGCCGATCGCCTGGATCGCGGCATTCGCCAGGGCGATCCCATCGGCTCCCAGGGCCATGGCCTTGATGAAGTCCGCGTGGGTCCGTAGTCCGCCCGTGATGATCAGGGTCACGCGGCCGCTGGCCTCACGGCGATCCAGATGGCGGCGTGCTCGTGTCAGGGCCGGGATCGTGGGTACCGAGATGTGATCACGGAACAGCAGGGGTGCCGCCCCCGTGCCACCGCCTCGTCCATCCAGAATGATGTAGTCGGCTCCGGCATCGAGGGCGAAATCCAGATCGGCTTCGATGTGCTGGGCACTCATCTTGAAGCCCACGGGGATCCCCCCGCTGATCTCCCGCACCCCGTCGGCGAATCGCCGAAAATCATCCACCGTGGTCAGATCCGTGAATGCTGGAGGAGAGATCACCGGCTCGCCCACGGGGACGCCACGCAACGCAGCGATGCGGGCGGTGGTCTTGATGCCCGGCAGGTGGCCTCCGGCTCCGGTCTTCGCCGCCTGCCCGCACTTGAAGTGGAACGCCTGGACCTGTTCGAGCAACTCCGGTCGGTAGCCGAAGCGTCCCGGGGCCAGCTCATAGAGATAGCGGCTGCTGGCCGCCTTCTCCTCCGGAAGCATGCCTCCCTCCCCGGAACAGATGCCTGTTCCAGCCTGTTCGGCCCCGCGCGCCAGGGAAACCTTCGCTTCCTCCGAGAGGGCGCCGAAACTCATGTCGGAGACAAAGAGCGGAATCCGCAGGTGCAGGGGCTTGGCCGCCTGCGGACCGAGCACCAGCTCCGTGGCGACCGGTACGTCCTCTTGCAGGGGCTGCCTGGCCAGCTGGGCCACCAGAATCTGGAGGTGATCCCAGCTGGGTAGCTCGGTGCGGGGAACCCCCATCGCCGCGATCGGCCCCTGGTGCCCCACGTGCTTGAGCCCATGCTCGGCAAGTTCATGGATGAGGCTGACAGTGGGTTCCTCCAGGGTGGGATGGGGTTCAGGCATCAGATCCCCGTCGGGGCGATTCGGATCCGCTGTCTCTGGCTCCGTTGGTGAGTCGGCTGTACTCGTCAGGGAGAAGCTTTGCCCCACCTGATCGTCGGGAATATGGGAATGGCTGCCGTCGCAATAGGGTGCATGTTCCGTCTGCTTGCAGCGGCAGAGCCACGCTTCTCCCTCGACGTCGGCCGTGAACGGCAGGGGTGACAACCCGCTGCCCTTGTGGGAGCCGTCGCAGAACGGTTGATGATTCGACCGTCCACAGGTGCAGAACAGGTAGCTGTTCCCCTTGTTCAGATCGACGGCAATGGGTTCGTTGGCCGCCACGATCGGCTTGGTCATGCAAGGCCTCGTCAGGGGGTGATGGGTTCCATTCTGATGGGGATGAACGAATGCCCGAAACGCTGGTTAACGGGTCCATCAGGACTTCCAGCTCAAGCTGCTCTGCGCGGTGATTCCTTGCCAGCTGCATCATCTCGAATCAACTGCGCGTGGGAACAAGAGTGTTCTTTGGCTTGAGGGCGCTCACCAGGGGTAGCAAGAGGACACTCCGCAGTGTTCTGTTCGCTTGCCTGAGGAATGGGCTGTTGGCTTGTCTGGAACTCATCTCTATCTTGAGAGCGCGTAGCAGCTCCACACGGAATGGCAAGAATATCGGCGTTGGCAAAGTTCGTCACTCTCGGAGTGTCCATGCGTGCGATCAGATTCCACGACGGTGACGGACCAGCTCAAGCCATTCACCTGCAACTCTCAGACACTGATTCCTTCCCGATGCTTCAGGCTCATCGCCTGCCACTCAGGGGCTGCCTCAGGCCTCGCCATCACAAGGAAGCTTCCGGTCGTCATTCCATGAAGCATGGCACCTGGCTGCTGCTTGGAGCCGCACTCACTTTCGTCGGCATCAGCCGCATTCCCTCCGCAAGATCAAAACATGAACGATCAAGAGGTGTTCGTTGCGTTCGTCAGGTAACATCCGAAGATCATGGTCTCCCTCAAAACCATCGATCTCTGCCGATGCTCCGTGATATTTTGGCAGGACTGCATCGCAACGCGCGCGCGCGGAATACCGTCCCTGATGATTGTTGGTTTTGAGTCAGCTCTTTCGTGGCAGAACTTCTTGAGATATGCCATCGGCTTGCATGGCAGGGAAGCCTTGAATCATTCGGGCCGGAATCAGCTGCTGCCCTCTATCGCTCGACAAGGGATTGAAGCACTGTGCCGCTAGTTTCGGCTCTTTTCCCTGCAGACAAGAAGGAACAGCGTCCATGGCGGTGGATAGACGCCGGCGGGTGGGCTCGACTGACTTCCCGGCCTGCCCATAGCAAAGAAATGCAACAGTTCTAGAGGGATGCAACTGCGTTGGAACAACAAAGCGGGGGCATTGGTAACCTTTCGGAAAGATTTTGCCCACGAGCACATGAAGTTTTCCTTCATGGATGATTCCTTCTCTGCGACCATCGTCGATTCACTCACCGGGCAGGCCTGGGATGTCTGCAGCGCGTTTCTGTCGAGTGCATCGATCTCCACGCCGGGATTCAGTATCGAGGCCTCCGATTTCAATCTCTATCCAGACCCGGAGGTGGTGATCAGCCCAGGATTCACGTCCTACAACGAATCCAACCTGGGAAGTGATGAAACCCTGGAAATCTACTTTGAAACTGATTCAGGTGTGGTCACCACGGATCGTGGCAGGGTCGACAGTGTCGGTCTCACCCCCGCCGAGGAAAGCTACGGCCAGGAGGTCTTCACTGATATCGATCCGATCATTGATGCCGACTTCGTCTTCGTCGACAACCCAGACGACGCCTACATCTCGATCTACTATGTCGAGGAAGTTCCTGTTTTGCTGCCTGGAGTTGTGGGCCTGGCCCATCAGACTGGCGACGACTGGGAGATCTTCGTCAAGGAAACCGGCGATAATCAGTACGATGCCAATACCTTTGTTCACGAAGTTGGTCATACGCTTGGCCTCAGGCATCCGAATGAGCGTCCTTCAAGTTCTCTTTATGACACTTCGGACACCGTGATGTCCTACAACCCCAATAGCAGCGGCGGTTACGACACCACCTACTCCCCAACCGACATCGCCGCCCTGGTGACGATCTGGGGATTCGAGTCGGACAGCAGCCAGGAGGTTGCCCTGGACGCCGCCTTTGACTATCTGGGGGTCACACCGGCCTGAGCCAGGCTACGAATGTCCTGGGTCCACCGATCGTTGTGCCTGGTTGCGGACACTCAGCGACGGGCAGACACTCCGGCGTCGACCCCCCCCAGACTTCCCCTTGATTGCCCGCTTCCCATGCCCGTCCGTCCTGCGATAGGGCCCCTGTTGAGGCTCCAGGTCCGGCAGCGCTGGCTGGCCATGTTGCTGCTCGGCGGCTGCCTGCTGCTGTCAGGCCCGAGGGCGCTGGCGGATGGGGAACCGGCCGGAATCAAGGTGCAGACACTGGTCCGATCCGGCACAGCATGGAACGGCACCCGGCTGCCCGCCTATCCCAGCGGCGAGCCGGAAGTCACCGTGCTGCACGTCACGATTCCCCCGGGGATGAAGCTGCCGATGCACATCCACCCGGTGATCAACGCCGGCATGCTGATCCGCGGGCAACTGATGGTGATCAGCGCTGCGGGCACCAGTTTGCAGTTGAAGGCGGGGGACGGGCTGATCGAAATGGTGAATCAGCCCCACTACGGCACCAACAACGGCACGGAACCGGCCGAGATCGTGGTGGTTTATGCGGGGGTGAAGGAGAAGCCGATCACGGTGCTCGATCCAGCTCCCTGACCGGTGGCCCGGCCGAACCCCGGGTGAGTGCCGCTGCGGACTGCCGGCCGGCCTCTTTGCCAGGCTTGATCTCCCGGAATCCTGACCTGTCCTCATGCCCATGAAGGCTGTCACCGTCGGCGCCTCCCTGCTGGAGTCCGATCCGCGTCGCTTTCAGGACCGTGAGCTGCCCATACCCACCCCCAGCGGCCGCGATCTGCTGGTGGCGGTGGCCGCCGTGGCCGTCAATCCGGTGGACCTCAAGGTCCGAGACGCCACCGGCGCCGATTCCCCGGCCCCACGGGTGCTCGGCTGGGATGCCAGCGGTGTGGTGCGGGCGGTGGGCCCCGAGGTGAGTCTGTTTCAGGTGGGGGATGCGGTGGCGTACGCCGGGGAGATCACGCGGCCTGGCTGCAATGCCGAGTTCCAGCTGGTGGATGAGCGCCTGGCGGGACGCAAGCCCCGATCGTTGTCCTTCGCTGAAGCGGCCGCGCTGCCGCTCACCACGATCACCGCGTTCGAATCCCTCTTTCACCGGTTGCGGATCCCCCGTGATGGCAGTGCCAGAGGGCAGACGATCCTGCTGATCGGCGCCGCCGGTGGTGTGGGCTCGATCGCCATTCAGCTCGCCAGACGCGCCGGGCTCACGGTGATCGCCACGGCTTCAAGAGCCAGCTCGATCGCCTGGGTGCAGGAGCTCGGCGCCAGGCATGTGGTCAACCATCACCGCCCGCTGGTGGAGCAGGTGCATGCCCTCGTGCCCCGGTTCGTGGATCACATCGCCATCTTCAAGGACATGGGCCACTGGCTGGAGGCCGTGGAGCTGATCCGTCCCCAGGGCGGCATCGTCTGCATCGAGGCGACCGATCAGCCGATGCCGATGGCCGTGATGAAAACGAAGGCCGCCAGTCTGCACTGGGAATACATGTTCGCCCGGTCGCTGCATCAGACGCCCGACATGATCGAGCAGCATCACCTGCTCAATCAGGTTGCCGATGAGATCGATGCCGGCCAGCTGCGCACCACCCTCACGGGGATTCTCCGTCCGATCAATGCCGCCAACCTGGAGCAGGCCCATGCCCAGATCGCTTCAGGCGGGGTGCACGGCAAGATCGTGCTGGAGGGGTTTTAACCGCTGCTTGCACAGGCCCACGCTCCTCGGTGCCGCATGATCCGGTGGCTTGCTCTTCGGCGGCCTGGGTGAGGCCGTCGGAGGCGGCGTGCTGGGCCACATCGTGGTGGCCAGCCATGGCAGGGATTGCAGATCGGAGACCGGAGCGCCCTCCCGGGTCGACTCAATCGTTGTGATGGGTTTGCCGGAGATCAGCCCGCCAGGAGGACAGGGCCACGATCAGGATGTGTCCGAGTTGTCCGACCAGGAGTTCAGCCAGGAGTTGCATGGATCACAGGCCGCGTGGCGGCGCGGGGACGGCGGTCCTGTCGCAGGGCAGGGGATGGGTGGGGCTGGCGTCGTCGTTGGTGTCGAGCAGGGCCACGCCCGGAAGGGCCCGGCTGAGGGGTTCGGCCGGGGGCGTCGAAGGGTTGCTTGGGTAGCTGCGGCCGTTGAAGGGCAGACGGGCGTAGTAGCCGTGGCCCGCATCGATCCGCACCCGGCTGATGAGGTCTCTCCAGCCGTTGTGGCGCTGGTCGCTCACCACCAGGGGCGGCTTGAACAACGACATCTGTGACACCAGGCGCAGACCCCTGACCTGGGTGACGTTCTGGAAGACATAGGCGTTGCAGCCACCGGTGCCGCAGGTGTAGGGGCCGATCACGGTGGCCACCAGCTCGTCCTGCCGGTCTCCGCTCAGGTCGATGCGGTTGTAGGCGTAGCTCAGGGGGCCTGCCGCGCGGCAGGTGTTGCGGCGTTGATGGATCTCGGCCTGTCGCCATTCCGCCGTGCCCGGGTCGGGACCATGGCCCTGGTCGTCCACCACCGATACGGGGAACAGCTCCTGTCGCAGTGCTTCCTCCAGGACGCGGTTCGGCGTGGCGATCGGAGCCACGGTCTGCCGGATCCGGGGGGCCGGACCGCTCGGCGGTGCGGACGCGGTCCCCAGGAGCCCCGCCAGCGCCAGCAGCACTGCGGCGCTGGCCAGGGCCACCGGGCTGATGTGGAAGCGCGGATTGCCTGGGGCCATGGGGGTACGGGAGGAAGGCGGGTGCGTCTCAGCTGGCCAGCCGCGCCGCCGCCAGGGGATCGGCGCAGCGTTGCTGGTCAAGGTGATTGATGTGCCGACGTTCGTTGTAGTACAGCTCCTGGAAGCGCAGGGCATCGCCGTTCAGTTCGGCAAACATCGAATCGATCCGGCTGTCCATGCTCAGGGCGGCGGCGGCACTGGCCTCTGCCTCGCTCTCCTCCAGCAACCGGGCGATGCAGCGCTCCAGCGTTTCCAGCCGCTGGGAACCCCAGGCATCGAGCAGATGGCGGCAGCGCTTGAGGCTGCGCTGACGCTCCAGCACCGCGGTGGTGCCGCGCAGCTGCAGCAGGGGTTCAGCCAGGGCCATCCGCTGCAGTTCACTCGGCTCCAGCAGGGGGGTGAGCCTGTTCAGCAGCTCGCTTTCCTCCACCAGCAGCCGGTCGCTCAGGAGACGCGGCAAATCCAGGTCGGCCAGATCGTCGCCCGGATCACTGCCGCGGTTGATCGCCTCCAGCCGGCCCACGCCGAGGTTGTCTTCCTCCAGTTCGCTGATGCTGGCCCAGAGCAGACGGTGGTGGGCGATGGCGAAATCCTCGAGCTCCCGCTGGCGCAGTTCTCTGCGGATCGCGCCGCGGTGACGGCCCGCATGCAGGTAGAGCCGCAGCAGCTCCGCTTCGGCGCGTTCGCGCAGGCCGATCTCCCCGGGTTGCTCCCAGCGGCTGGCCCTGCCATGCCAGCGCTCCCCCTTCACCTGCTGGCGCAGGTCCTCCTCCAGCTTCTGGGCCAGCCGTGCCTGGCCGCCGCTGAGCCGCTCGGCGACCTGCTGCAGATAGTGGCTGCGCACGGCGCTCTGGGGCAGCTTGCCCAGCAGTGCCACCAGCGAGGCCACCGCCTGCTGGAACTGGTCGGAGCGGGCCAGATCCTTGCCGTCCAGAGCCTGCTCGATCTGCCAGTCGAGCCAGAGGGGTGCCTGATCCAGCAGGGCCCGGTATTCGCCGGCGCCGTGTTGCCGGAGGAACTCATCGGGGTCCTTGCCGGCGGGCAGGTGCAGCACCCGCAGCTCCAGCTGGCCCTGCAGCGCCAGCTGCTCCACCTCGCCGATCGCCCGCTGGGCGGCGCGCACGCCGGCACCGTCGGTGTCGAAATTGAGCACCAGGCGGCGGCTGTCGCAGCAGCGGCAGAGCTGGGTGATCTGCTGGCTGCTCAGGGCCGTGCCCAGCGACGCCACCGTATTGGTGATGCCGGCGGCATGGAGGGCGATCACATCGAAGTAGCCCTCCACCACCACCGCCCGGTCGTCCTTGCGGATGGCGTTGCTGGCCCGATCCAGGCCGAACAGATGCTTGCCCTTCTCGAACACCTCCGTTTCCGGGGAGTTGAGGTATTTCGGCTCGCCGCCATCGAGGCTGCGGCCGCCGAAGCCGATCACACGGCCCTGGCGGTCGCGGATCGGCACCATCACCCGGTGGCGAAAGCGGTCGTAGAAGCCATCTCCGCCCTTGCGCGGCACCACCAGCCCGGCCGCCTCCAGCAGTTCCGGCGCGAGGTTCTCCACCTGGCCGAGGTGGTTGAGCAGTCCATCCCAGCGCTCGGGCGCATAGCCCAGGTCGAAGGCGTCGATCGTTCCTTCGCTCAAGCCCCTCTCAGCCGTGAGGTAGGCCAGGGCGCCGGCGCCTTCCGGGCTGCGCAGCTGGCTGCGGAACCAACCCGCCGCCAGGCCCAGGGCGCGCAGCAGCGCCTCGCGGCGGGAGAGCTGCTTGCGCAGCCGCTCCTGCTGGGGCCCATCCACCGTTTCCACCGGCAGCTGGTATTTCCGCGCCAAATCCAGCACCACCTCGCTGAAGCTGGTGCGCTGAAGCTCCATCAGGAACTTGATGGCGTTGCCGCCGGCTCCGCAGGAGAAGCAGTAGTAGAACTGCTTGGCGGGCGACACCGTCATCGACGGCGATTTGTCGTCGTGGAAGGGGCAGATCCCCACGAACTCCCGCCCCTTCTTCTTGAGCACCACGTGCTCGCCCACCACATCAACGATGTCAGCGCGCTCCTTCACCGCTTCGATCGTGCGGGGATGGAGGCGGGCGTGGGGCTGGGACTGGCTCAAGGGCTGGCGCTACCTCTGGGGTCGCTATGGCCACCATTCTGGCGCACCACACCAGACGTGGTGCAACTCCGATCAGGTGCAGCCACCGGTCTGGCGGGCGGGCCTGTGGATGGTCGCCAGCGCCCTGGCGTTCAGCCTGATGGGGGTGTGCGTCAAGGCCCTGGGCGGCCGCCTGCCGGTGGCGGAGGTCGTGCTGGCCCGGTCGGTGGTGAGCCTGCTGATCAGCTGGTGGATGCTGCGGCGTGCCGGTCTCAACCCCTGGGGTCAACGGCGGGGATTGCTGGTGGGGCGCGGCATCCTCGGTACCGCCGGTCTCTACTGCGTCTATCTGGCCCTGATCGGACTGCCGCTGGCGGTGGCCACGGTGCTTCAGTACCTCCACCCCACTTTCACGGCCCTGCTGGCCTGGCCGCTGCTGGCCGAGAGGCCGGGCTGGCGGGTCTGGGGCGCTGTGCTGCTGGGCTTTCTGGGGGTGGCGGTGCTGGCCGCCCCGGGCGGCCTCGGGGCGGCGGCTGGCGCTGGCGCTGGCCTGCCGGCCCTGCCGCTGCTGTTCGCCCTGGCCGGTGCCCTGCTCTCGGCCCTGGCCTACGTGAGTGTGCGCGCCCTGCGCAGCAGTGAGCATCCCCTGGTGGTGGTGTTCTATTTCCCGCTGATGGCCCTGCCGCTCAGCCTGCCACTGGTGCTGCTACGGCCGGTGGCCCCCACGGCCACCGAGTTCGGCTGGCTGCTGGGGGTGGGAGTCTTCACCCAGCTGGGGCAGATCACCCTCACCTACGGCTTGATGGGCATGGCGGCCGCCCGGGCCACGGCCATCAGCTACGTGCAGGTGCCGCTGGCGGCCCTGTGGGGCGTGTGGTGGTTCGGGGAGGCCGTGCCGGCCAAGGCCGGGCTGTCGGCGCTGCTGGTGCTGCTGGCCACCCTGTTGAGCCTGCGGGCGGGTGTGGCTCCGGCCGCTGCAGGCCCCAGACCCACTCAGTGGCAATCAGCCGAACATTGAGATGACCGTTGGTTGACCCTGGGTTCAGCTGGAGCGGTCGCCCGTCAGCGGCAGGGGATCCACCAGCCACTGCTGGCTGAGGCTGTCGTCGGAGGCGCCGATCGGGCGGGCCAGCCGCCAGCTCTCGCCCCTCTCCCCCCGCAGCAGGTACAGCTCGAAGGGGCTGTCCACCCGGAAGGGGTCCTCCGCCAGCCGCCAGTCGAACTGGCCGGTGAGGTGCAGACCCTTGCCCAGGCCGATCGGAATCACCTCCTGCCGATCGACACGCACCCGGCTCACCTGGGGCCGTCCCGCGCTGCTCTCCAGATCGAGGGCCTCGGCGATCGCCTGCTGGGTGAGCTCGATCTGCAAGCCCAGAGCCTGCAACAGCACGGCCCGGGGCGGCTGGCCCGCCGCCTGGCAGCCGCCCAGGCCCAGCAGGCCCAGCCCGATCCACACCACCAGCAGGATGGAGAGCATGGGTCGCTGCCAGGGGGGTTGCGGCAGGGTGATGGCCGCAGACCGGCTGGCGGGGGTTGGCGGACCGGGCAGCATGGGTCGGATCGGTAGTGATCTCCATGATCGGCTGGCTGCAAGGCCATGTGGCAGAGCCGTGGCAGCAGGGCAACCGTTGCGGGCTCCTGCTGGCCTGCGCCGGCGTGGGCTACGAAGTTCAGATCACCCGCCGCCACTGGGAGCTGCTGCCCCCGGCTGGCAGCCCGCTGAGCCTCTACACACACCAGTCGGTTCGTGACGACGGCTGGACGCTCTTCGGTTTCGGGGCCCGCCACGAGCGCGATCTGTTCCGTCTGCTGGTGGCCGTGAGCGGCGTCGGACCCCAGATGGCCCTGGCTCTGCTGGGCACCATGCCCTGCGAGGAGCTGGTGCAGGCCATCGTTCAGGCCGACCTGCGCCGTCTCTGCCGGGCGCCGGGGGTGGGCAAGCGCACGGCCGAGCGGCTGGCGGTGGAGCTGCGCGGCAAGTTGGCGGAGAGCTTCGGGGCGGCTACCGCCGCTGACGATGACGACCTGCTCGATGACGTGACCGGCGGCTCAGGCGGGGATCCGGGGCCGGCAGCCTCCACCCGCGAAGAGTTGCAGCTGACCCTCACGGCCCTGGGCTACGAGCCCCTGGAGATCAGCCGTGCCCTGCGTGCCCTCGGCCGGGAGGGCCTCGATCCTGCCCACGACGCCGAGGCCTGGCTGAGCGCCTGCCTGCGCTGGCTCGCCCGCGAGGCCGCCTGAGTGAATCGCTTGGTGGCCAGCACCTCGAGGCGTTAGGTTGATTGTTTGCACCGTCAGGGCCCGACGCCGGCATGCCGCTCGATACCACCAAGAAGCAGGAACTGATCAACTCCCACCAGACCCACGGCACCGACACCGGTTCGGTCGAGGTTCAGGTGGCGATGCTGAGCAAGCGGGTCACCCAGCTCACCGGACACCTGCAGAAGAACAAGCACGACTTCTCCTCCCGCCAGGGGCTGCTGAAGATGATCGGTCGCCGCAAGCGCCTCCTCGGTTATCTGCGCGCCGAAAGCGAGGAGCGTTACAGCCAGCTGATCGCCAAACTCGGCATCCGGGGCTGAGCTCAGCCATGGCGGCCAAGCGCAAGCCCCTGCCGTTCGAACCGGAGCGTCAGCCCAGGGCCGGCGCTAAAGCCAAGCCCGGCGCCAGGCCTCAGCCCAGGGGGTCCCAGGTGATTCCCACGGCCGTGGCCAACCGCATGGCCCGCCGCATCGGTGTGGCCACCGGTGTCCCCTCCGTGCTGGGCATGGGCGTGTTCATCGGCAGCTACCTGCTGGTGAGCCGTGACATCCTCGACGTGCCGCCCGTGGTCACCCTGGCGGGCTCAGGGGGCCTGTTCCTGCTGGGAGTGCTCGGCCTGAGCTATGGCGTGCTCTCCGCCAGCTGGGAGCAGGAGCCAGGTACCCTCCTGGGCACCGAGCAGATCGGCACCAACATCGCCCGCATGAAGGCATCGATCAAGGCCATCCGCCAGGGCAGCGGCGCCTGAGCCCTTCAGGCGGTCTGCAGCGCCGAGTGCAGCCTGGCGGTGAAGGCAGCTTCAGTGAGGGTGTTCAGGGCCGCGGCGCCGTCGCGCACGCAGAACTGGTGGCCGAGGCGCACGTAACGGGCTTCGTCATGAAGCTGCACCTTCGCCACCACCGGCACCCGCACACCGGCCTCCTCCTGCTCCGGCCGGTGCCGCACCAGGCATTCGCGCAGGCGGTGCTGCACCGTGATGTCGCTGGCCTGATCAGCCATCAGCTCCACCAGCAGCACATCGAGGTCGTCGATGGCGCGGCAATCATCCAGGATCAGCTGCACCCGGTCGTCGCGCCGGTCCACCGATCCCCAGATCATCAGCCGCGCATCCACCATCAGGTGATCGCTCAGGCGGGCGTAGGCCTTGGGGAACACCACGCACTCGGCGCTGCCGCTGAGGTCCTCGAGCTGCAGCACGGCCATGCGATCGCCCTTGCGGGTGGTCACCTGGCGCACCTCCGGCAGCATCGCCACCACACTGACGCGAGCCTTGTCGGCCTGCTCTTCCAGCCGCCCGAGGCTGATCGGCGAGAGCATCCGGATCGGCCGTGCCAGCTGGCGCAGCGGGTGATCGGAGAGGTAGAAGCCCACCAGTTCCTTCTCCAGTCGCAATTTCTCCTTGGGGGGATAGTCGGCCACCGGGGCCGCCTTCGGGGCGGTGCTCTGAAGGGCAGGGGCCGATTCGGCGGTGACTGGTCCGGCTGCTGATCCAGAGGTGGCGAAGAGATCGAACAGGTTGCCCTGGCCGCTGGCGCGGTCCCTGGCGCGGGAGCTGGCCCAGTCGAGCACCAGATCGAGGTCGGCCATCAGCTGGGCGCGGTTGGCACTGGGCTCCAGCCCATCGAGGGCACCGCAGTGGATCAGTGACTCCAGCGCCCGCCGGTTCATCAGCGTGGTGGGGATCCGGTCGCAGAGATCGGCCAGGGAGGCGAAGGGACCGTCCTGGACTCGGGCCTCCAGCAGCTGGCGAATGGCGCCCTCACCGAGGTTGCGCACCGCCGAGAGTCCGAAGAGGATCTTCTCTCCTTTCGGGGTGAAATCGATGCCGGAGGCATTGAGATCGGGTGGCATCACTTCGATGCCCATCGCCTGGCAATTGGCGATGTAGCGCTGCACCTTGTCCGTGCTGCTGGCATTCACCGTCAGCAGGGCGGCCATGTAGGCCACGGGGTAATGGGCCTTGAGGTAGGCCGTCTGATAGGTCACGGCGCCGTAGGCGGTGGAGTGGCTCTTGTTGAAGCAGTATTCGGCGAACAGCACCATCTGCTCGAACAGTGCTTCGGCCACCGCGGCGTTCACGCCACGCACCGTGGCTCCCTCCACGAACTGGCTGCGGTGTTTCTGCATCTCCGACACCTTCTTCTTGCCCATCGCCCGCCGCAGCAGATCGGCTTCTCCGAGGGAATAGCCGGCCAGATCCTGAGCAATGCGCATGATCTGCTCCTGGTAGACCATGATCCCGTAGGTCTCCTTCAGGATCGGCTCCAGGGCCGGGCAGGCGAAATCGATCGCTTCGCGGCCATGCTTGCGGTTGATGAATTTCGGGATCAGGCCGGCATCAAGCGGACCTGGCCGGTAGAGGGCCAGGATCGAGGAGATGTCCTCCAGCGATGAGGGCTTGAGGTCGCGCACGATCTGGCGCATGCCGCTGGATTCGAGCTGGAAGATGCCCTCCAGGTCGCCGCGGGCCAGCAGGGCGAAGGTGTCGTCATCGCAGGGCGGAAGGTCGTCGGGGTCAACGCGCTCACCGCTGCACTGCTCCACGAGATCGAGGGTCTTGTCGATCATCGTGAGGTTCTTGAGGCCGAGGAAGTCCATCTTCAGCAGCCCCATCGCCTCCACGTCTTCCATGAAGTACTGGGTGATCACCTGGCCGTCGTTGTTGCGCTGCAATGGCACCAGCGAATCCAGCGGTTCAGCCGCGATCACCACACCGGCGGCATGAACGCCGAAGGTCTTGTTGGTGCCCTCGATGCGCCGGGCCATGTCGACCCAGCGGCGCACCTGGGCATCGTTCTCATACTTGTCGCGGAATTCCGGTGCCGGCGAATCGGGGCCGATCATCTCCGCCAGCTTGGCGGGCTTGCCCCTCACCACGGGAATCAGCTTGGCCAGGCGGTCGGCATCGCCGTAGGGGATGTCCAGCACGCGGGCCACGTCCTTGAGCACCGCCTTCGAGGTCATCCGGTTGAAGGTGATGATCTGCGCCACCTTGTCCTCGCCGTAGCGCCGGGTGACGTAGTCGATCACCTCCCCGCGGCGCTCGATGCAGAAGTCGGTATCGATGTCAGGCATCGACTTGCGCTCGGGGTTGAGGAAACGCTCGAACAGCAGTCCGTTGCTCACCGGATCGATGTTGGTGATCCCTAGGGCATAGGCCACCAGGGAGCCGGCGGCCGACCCCCGGCCCGGCCCCACCGGGATGCCCTGCTCCCGTGCGAAGCGGATGTAGTCCCACACCACCAGGAAGTAGGTGGGGAAGCCCATCTGCTCCATCACCTGCAGCTCGAAGGCCAGCCGCTCGCCATAGAGCGGCTCGACCGGATCACGGCTGCCGAGGCGCAGCCGTTGGCGCAGCCCCGCCTCTGACACCTCCGCCAGATAGCTCACCGCCGTGTGCCCGTCGGGGATCGGGAAGCGGGGCATCTGCTGGCGGCCGAGGATGTCGTAGGCCTCCACCTTCTCGGCCACCGCCGCGGTGTTGGCGATCGCTTCGGCCACCACCTCGGGCTCGAGGTGATCGGCGAAGAGGCGTCCCATCTCCTCTTCGCTCTTGATGTATTCGGTGCCGGTGTAGCGCAGCCGCTTCTCGTCGGTCACGAGCTTGCCGGTGAGCACGCAGAGCAGGGCGTCATGGGCCTCCACATCGGCGCTGCTGAGGTAGTGGGCATCGTTGGTGGCGATCAGCTCGATGCCCAGCTCCCGGGCGATCCGCACCAGCTCCACGTTCACGATCCGGTCTTCGGGCGAGCCGTGGTCCTGGATCTCCAGATAGAAGTCGGCGCCGAAGCGCTGCTGGTACCAGCGCGCCACATCGCGGGCCACATCGGGGCGGCCGCGCAGGATCGCCTGGGGAATCTCTCCACCCAGGCAGGCGGTGGCCAGGATCAGCCCCTCGCTGTGCTGCTCCAGCAGCTGCTTGTCGATGCAGGCTCGCGAGAAGATGCCGCGGCCGCGCATGCCGCGCAGGTGGCTGAGGCTCGTGAGCTTCACCAGGTTGCGGTAGCCGGTGTCGTTCCTGGCGAGCACCACCAGGTGATAACGCCGTTCGCCCTTGACCCACGGGTCGTCGATCGAGCCGTTGATCACATACATCTCGTTGCCGATGATCGGCTTGATGCCGGCCGCCTTGCAGAGCTTCAGCAGCTCGATCGCGCCGTACATCACCCCGTGATCGGTCAGCGCCAGGGCCGGCATGCCCAGCTCCACCGCCCGCTCCACCATCTGCGGCAGCTGGCTGGCGCCATCCAGCAGGCTGTAGTCGCTGTGGTTGTGGAGGGGGACGAAGGCCAAGGGCTCAGGCGTCGGACGCCACCACGGGGTGAGGCCAGATTACCGGCCACCACACCAGATGTGGTGTGGTGGCCGCTGACTCAGGGCACCAGGGCGGCGGTGGGCCTGGTGTCCATCACCCGGGCGGCCTGCTCGTAGTGGTGGGCCACCTGCAGCAGACGGGGCTCTTCGAGCACCCCGGTGATCAGCTGCAGGCCGATCGGCAGGCCGCCGTCGTCGAAGCCGCAGGGCACGCTGATCGCCGGCAGACCGGCCATGTTCGCCGGGATGGTGAGCAGATCGGCCAGATACATCGCCAGGGGATCCTCGGCGTGGGCGCCGAAGCGGAAGGCGGTGGTGGGGGAGGTGGGCGTGAGCAGCACATCCACAGCCTTGAAGGCGGCGTCGAAATCGCGGCGGATCAACGTGCGCACCTGCTGGGCCTTCTTGTAGTAGGCATCCACGTAGCCGGCCGAAAGGGCATAGGTGCCGATCAGGATGCGGCGCTGCACCTCATCTCCGAAGCCCTCGGCGCGGCTGCGGGCCGTCATCTCCGTCAGGCTGCCGGCCTGCTCGGAGCGGTAGCCGTATTTGACGCCGTCGTAGCGGGCCAGGTTGGCTGAGGCCTCCGAGGGGGCGATCACGTAGTAGGTGGCGATGCCGTCGTTGAAGCGGGGGCAGCTCACCTCCACCAGCTCGCAGCCAAGGGCCTCGAGCTGGGCGGCGGCCGCCAGCACCGAGGACTTCACCTGGGGATCGAGACCGTCGGCCTCGAAGCATTCCTTCACCAGACCCACCCGCAGGCCCTTGACGGGTGCCTGCAGAGCGGCGCTGTAGTCGGGAACGGGAGCCTTGAGACAGGTACCATCGCGGCGGTCCTCACCGGCGATCACCTGGAGCAGCTCGGCGGCATCGGCCACGCTGGTGCTGAAGGGTCCCACCTGATCGAGGGAGCTGGCGAAGGCCACCAGGCCCCAGCGGCTCACTCGCCCGTAGGTGGGCTTGAGGCCCACCACCCCGCAGAAGGCGGCCGGCTGGCGGATCGAGCCGCCGGTGTCGGATCCGAGAGAGGCGATGCATTCGCCGGCGGCCACGGCGGCGGCACTGCCGCCGGAGCTGCCGCCAGGTACCCGCTCGGGGTTCCAGGGGTTGCGGCTGGGCCCGAAGGCGGAGGTCTCGGTGGAGCTGCCCATGGCGAACTCATCGAGGTTGGTCTTGCCGATCAGGATTCCGCCGGCCTGCCACAACCGCTCGGTGACGGTGGACTCATAGGGCGGCACGAAGTGCTCCAGCATGCGGCTGGAGCAGGTGGTGCGGATGCCTTTGGTGCAGAGGTTGTCCTTGATCGCCAGGGGGATCCCCGCCAGGGGCGGCAGTGGTTCACCTGCGGCACGAGCGGCATCGATGTGGTCGGCATCGGCGCGGGCCCGCTCCGCTGTGACCTCCAGGAAGGAATGGAGCGTGCCATCGACAGCCTCGATCCGGGCCAGATGCTGGTCGGTGAGCTCCCGGGCCGATACGTCGCCGCGCTCCAGTTGCCCACGCCACTCGGCGATCCCCATCAGCCCCTGCCTTGCATCGAGCGACGCTATCAGCCAGGCTCCAGGTCTTCGGTGAGGGGTTCACCGCGGCGGACCTGCAGCAGTTCGTGCTCGATCGAGCCCGGCTGCTCGCTGTTGACATCGCCGAGAAAAACCGGAAGTTTCGCCTCGAGATCCTCCCGGCGCACGAAGGGGCCGAACCAGTAGATGACGTGAGGCGAATGGGTTTCCACCCGGGCCCACCAGGCCACCCCAAGACCGTTGGCCATGCCTCTGAGCAGCCGAATCAAGGGGTTCATCGAACCTTGGCGAATCGCACCATTGTGCCGATCGAAGGGCCCAGGCTTTTTGAGGAATTCGCCACTGGCCGAAGCCGTTGAATCACAGGCGGATGTCCCCCTGGAAGGGCGAGCCGGTGGGGGGCGTGAAGCTCAGCTCGATGGCTTCGGGGAGGGCCACCTGCAGTTCCAGCTCGGGAGCCGGGTCCTCTGGTGCCAACTTCGGAGTCTCGTCCTGGATCCCGTCCTGACTGTCCTCCTTGTCGATCGCCTCCATCAGCTCCTGGATCTCGCCGGTCGCTTCAGGGGCTGGATCGCCGGAGTCATCGGTCTCCGCGGCTGTCGTCTCCGCTGCTGGTTCGGCGGGGGCGACGGTCGGCGTGGTGTCGTCGCCTGGGCTGGCCGCCTGGACCGGCTCCTCCTGGACGGGCTCCTCCTGGACGGGCTCCTGATCGGGGGCCACGGCTGGGCTGCTGCTGGCGGCAGCAGTGGTGGGCACCTGGGGCCGCACCAGCCGCGGTGCCGGTGCGTTGCCGCTGATGTTCTTCATCCAGCCCCGCCGAGCGATTTCGTAGAGCAGCAGGGCAGTGGCCACGGAGGCGTTCAGGCTGGGGGTGGCACCGCGCAGGGGGATGCGGATCAACTGGTCGCAGTGCTTGCGGGTGAGCATCGAGAGGCCCTGGGCCTCCGAGCCGGTGACCACCACCAGGGGGCCATCGAGATCGGCCTCCATGAGGCTCACGTTGCCTTCCTCGGCCAGGCCCACGACGCGGTACCCCGCGTCCTTGAGCTGCTCGATCGAGCGATTGAGATTCACCACCCGGGCCACGGGCAGGTGCTCCAGGGCCCCGGCCGCCACCTTGGCAACCGAGCCGGTGAGGCCCGCGTTGCGGCGTTGGGGCAGCACCAGGCCATGGGCGCCGAGGGCCTCGGCGCTGCGCACGATCGCCCCCAGATTGTGAGGATCGGTGAGTCCGTCCACCGCCATCAGCAGCGGTGCTTCACCGATCGTGCTGCAGCCGTCGATCAGGCTGGCCAGATCCAGGGTTTCTGCTGCTGCGGCCTGCAGCACGATCCCCTGGTGCACGGCGCCGCCGCTGATCTGTCCCAGGCGCGCCCAGGTGACTTCCTCCACCAGGACGCCATTGGCCTTGGCATCGCGCAGCAGTTGCAGGAAGCGGGGAGCGAAGCGCAGCTCCGGGGTACACCAGATCCGGTGGATCGGACGATCGCCCTCCAGGGCGGCCTGGGCCGGGTGACGGCCCCAGACGAGGTCGTCGGCGGGCTCGGCGCCGAAACGCTCGGAACTGCCGCTGCTCTCGGGTCCTGGCGCCTCCGGCTCGCTGAAACGGGGGGTGCGGGCGGCGGCGCGCCCAGGCTGGAAGCGGGGCCTGTCGCCATCGGGTCGGCTGAAGCGGGGTGCCCCGAAGCTGGGGCGACGGCCCTGATCACGGCCCTCCGGGCGCCCTTCGGAGCGGCCCTCCGGGCGGCGCTCGGGCCTGCCCTCGAAGCGGCCTTCAGGCCGGCGCCCAGCTCCCGGGCGCTGGTCGTCGAAGCGCCGCGCCGCAGGGCGGGTGCCGATCACGCGGGTGGGGCGGCCGGCGGGGCGGCCCTCCCCCTGGGGGCGCTGGAAACTCTCACGCCGGGGGGAGTCCGGCCGGTAGCCGCCACGGCTGTCCTGGGGCCGCCCTTCGCGGCCGTCACGGCTGTCGCGCTCGGAGCTGCCGCCGGAGCCACCACCGGACCCGCCACTCCCGCGCCATTCGGGGCGGGGCCCGCCGAAGCGTGAGGGTTTGCCTCCCCTGGCCCCTCCGCTGGGGCGATCACCGGAACCGGCACCCTTGGGCCTGCGGCGCTCAAAATGTTGGCTCATGGGTCGCTCGGCAAAGGGTCAGAAAGGTCGGTCTCGTCCAGATGATCCAGAAGCTGGGCAAGCCGCTCGGGATTCCGCAAAAAGAGCCAGCCCACCATTGTCTCAAATCCCGTGGCCCGGCCATAGCTGGCCGGATCACCGCCGCGAGGGCCCCGGCCGGCCCGGTTGCGGCCGCGGCGCACCAGTTCGCGCTCCCGGTCATCCAGCAGCGGCTCCAGGTGTTGCAACGCCCGGGCCTGGGCCTGGGCCCGCACCCGGGCCACCACCGCGTGGTGCAGCTCCTCGGGGCGGCCCGCCTGGTGGCAGTGGCGCAGGCGCTGGTGGAGCTCCCAGACCGCATCCCCCAGCCAGGCGAGCTGGAGGGCACCGAGGTTCTCGGGCTGGAGACGATGCCGGGGATCGGGCTGGATCTGTCGCAACCAGGCCCGGCCGTCGTGATCAGGGTTTGGCAAGGGCGGCCAGGGCCGTGTTCAGATCGGGCTGGAGGTGCAGGAACTGCTCCAGCCGCACCAGTTTCACCGTCTGGATCACGCGGGCATTGCCCACCATCACAAAGCTGACCTTGGCATCGGCACACTGCTTGGCCAGCTGCACCAGCACCCCCAGTCCGGAGGAATCGATGAAATCGATGTGGGTGAGATCCAGCAGCACCGCCCTCTTGTCGGTACCGCGGTGCTCGGTGATGAAATCGCGGAACTGCTTGTCCGAGTAGGCGTCGAGCTGGCCGGTGAAGCTGAACAGCAGACAATCCTCCCGTCGCTCGAAGCCGCCCCGCAGAGATACGGTCAACCGGTGCAGTTCAGGAATCGTTCCAGCCCTCACGGGGAATGAAGACCATGAAGTGTAAGCAGGTATCGGTGCGTGATCCTCTCTGACCCTCAGATTCAGGGGCGCCGCTCGGCCATCAGGCGCACGAACCGTCCGAAGTGGTGATCCGCGTCGTGGGGGCCGGGGCTCGCCTCGGGGTGGTATTGAACGCCGAACACCGGCTGATGGCGATGGCGCAGGGCCGCCACGGTGCGGTCGTTGAGGTTGTGGTGGGTGATCTCCACCAGCTCCTCGGGCAGGGAGCTGGCCTCGAGCGCGAAGCCGTGGTTCTGGCTGGTGATCTCCACCAGTCCGTCGCCGCCGCAGGGATGGTTCAGACCCCGGTGGCCGTATCCCAGCTTGAAGGTTCTGCCGCCGAGGGCCAGCCCCAGGATCTGGTGGCCCAGACAGATGCCGAACACCGGCAGATCGGCGTGTCTGAGCAGATCCCTGGCCAGGGCGATGCCTTCCGTCACCGCCGCCGGATCGCCAGGGCCGTTGGAGAGGAACACCCCCTCCGGCTCCAGCGCCAGCACCTCAGCGAGGGTGCTGCTGGCGGGAAGCACCGTGACGGTGCAGCCATGGGCCGTGAGCCGCTCGAGGATCGCCCGTTTGATGCCGAAATCGATGGCCACCACCCGATAGGGCCGCTCGGGCGACGGCTGCAGGCGCTGATCGAAGCCGGTGGCGCTGAGTTGTTGCCAGGGGTAGGCGCTGGGGGTGGTCACCCGCATGGCCAGGTTGAGTCCCTCCATCGAAGGGCTCCGGCGCACCAGCTCCAGCAGCTCGCTGGGGGCGGTGCCATCGCTGCTGATCACGCCGTTCATGGCTCCCCGCTCGCGCAGGTGGCGCACCAGGGCGCGGGTGTCCACTCCTGCGATGCCCACCACCCCATAGGAGGCCAGCCAGCTGGGCAGTTCGCCCCGGCTGCGCCAGCTGCTGGGGATGGGCGCCAGCTGGCGGGCGATCACGCCGCGCACATGGGGGGCAGCGGCCTCCTGATCCTCCGGGTTGACACCGGTGTTCCCCAGTTCCGGATAGGTGAAGGTCACCAGCTGATCAGAGTAGCTGGGATCGGTCATCACCTCCTGGTACCCCGTCATGCCGGTGTTGAACACCACTTCACCGACGGCGGTGCCCCGCGCTCCGAAGGCCGTGCCCCGCAACAGGGTCCCATCCGCCAGCACCAGCACGGCCTCGTTGGCGGCCGGGCTGCCGCAGGCGGGCTCGGTGATGCTGGCCGAAGCCGGGGCTGCAGCGCTCAAGGAGAGAGTGTCGAGTGACCCGATCATCCCGCAGGCGGCGCTCAGCTGGTCGGCGGCGGCGCCTGCAGGGCGGCCCTGAGCTGCTCCAGTCGCTGCCAGGGGGCCTCCCCGCTGAGGGCCACGAGGGCCTGCTCCAGTCCGGCCGCCACCGAGTCGGCCAGTCCGGCGGCCCAGAGCACCAGGGCCGTATTCAGGGCCACCACCTCCCGCTGGGGGGTGGTGGCCTGCCCGCGCAGCACCGCTTCGAGAATGCGCCGATTGGTCTCGAGATCCCCGCCCGCCAGCGCGGAGAGGGGGGCCAGCCCCAGGCCCAGCTCCTGGGGGTCGACCTCCATGGCCCGCACCGAGCCCCCCTCCACCAGCCGCAGCTGATTGACCCCCGCCAGGGAGGCCTCATCCAGGCCGCCGTGGCCGTGCACCACCACCGCTCGCTCCAGTCCCAGCCGGGCGAGGGCATCGGCCATCGGCTCCAGCAGGTCCGCTTTGGCCACCCCCAGCACCTGCGCTTCCGGCCGGAGGGGGTTCACCAGCGGTCCGAGCAGGTTGAAGACGGTGCGCACCCCCAGGCGCCGACGCACGGGGGCGAGCTCCACCAGCGCCGGATGCCAGCCCGGGGCGAACAGGAAGGTGACCCCGCTGCCGGGCAGGGCGGCCACCACCGTCCGGGGATCGGCCCTGAGGTTGAGGCCGATCGCCTCGAGCACATCGGCGGAGCCCACCTTGCCGCTGGCACTGCGGTTGCCGTGTTTGGCCACCGTGGCGCCGCAGGCCGCGGCCACGAAGGCCACGGCGGTGGAGATGTTGAAGGTGTCGGCCCCGTCGCCGCCGGTGCCGCAGGTGTCGACCAGCTTCAGGGGCGGGCGCTCGCCGGGCAGGCATGACGCCTCGCGCAGCACCCGCGCCATCGCCGACAGCTCCTCGCCGCTCACCCCCTTGCTGCGCAGGGCCGCCAGCAGGGCCCCGGTGAGTTCGGGCTCCAGGCTCCCCGCCAGCCAGCCCTGCATCAAGGCCGTGGCCTGGGGCTCCGAGAGCGCCTGACCCTGCAGCAGCTGCTCCAGCAGAGTCGGCCAGGGGGAGGGGGCAGCCATCGGTGCGAGACGAACGTTGGAGGAGGCCCGATCAGAAAAAAAACCGGGTGCGAGGCACGCCGGGCCGGGTGATGAGGATGGGTCCACTATCTCCTCCAACGGCGCTCCGCCGCTGCTCCCCCCGGCGCTGATCGGGCCCTTGCTCACGGTTCGTTACCCCTCTGTCGAGGAGGTGTCGAAGCCGCTGCCCACCGCCTCGGCGCCCACCACCGCTCCAGGCCTGTAGCCCTGCGCCCAGATGGCGCGGGTGCGGCGCTGCAGCTCCTCCAGGCTCAGGCCCCAGAGCCGCAGGGTCTTGCGGAGGTCATCCTGAAGGTCCTCAGCGCCGGGAAAGCCGTCGTAGCGGTTGAGCAGCCGGGCCAGGTCCACCAGCTGACCGTCACTCGGCTGCCGGGCCGCCAGCAGGCCGTCCACCAGCTCCCGGTCGGTGGCATACAGGGGATGGGCCTGGGAGGAGGAGGCGGAGCCGTCGGACGATGCCATGGGGCGAATCCTTAGGTTGGGTCCATCTGCACCGCATCATGGCCGCCATTCGTCTGGGCCTGATCTGGCGCTACCTCCGCCCCCACAGGCGCGAGGTGTACCTCGGTGTCACGGCCCTCGTGGTGGTGAACCTGCTGAGCGTCAGTATTCCGCTGCTGGTGAGAGGCGTCATCGACGACCTCCAGGATGGTTTTTCCGGCTCGATGCTGCTGCGTCATGCCGGGGTGATCGTGCTGCTCGCCACCGTGATGGCGGGCGCCCGCCAGCTGTCGCGCATGCTCGTGTTCGGCGTCGGCCGGCAGGTGGAGGCCAACCTGCGCCAGCGCCTGTTCGATCACATGCTGCGTCAGGAGCCGGGCTGGGTGCAGGCCACTGGCAGCGGTGAGGTGATCAGCCGCGCCACCAGTGATGTGGAGAACGTGCGGCGGCTGCTGGGCTTCGCCGTGCTCAGCCTCTCCAACACGGCTCTAGCCTATGCCCTCACCATGCCGGCGATGCTGGCGATCGACCCCGCCCTCAGCCTGGCGGCGGTGGGGCTCTACCCGCTGATGCTGGTGGTGGTACGCCTGTTCGGCGGGCGGATGATGCGCCAGCAGCGGCGCCAGCAGGAGGCCCTCGGCAGCCTCAGCGACCTCATCCAGGAAGACCTCTCCGGCATCAGCGCCATCAAGATCTACGGGCAGGAGGACCACGAGCAGGTGGCTTTCTCCCGCCGCAACGGCCGCTACCGCGATGCGGCGCTTTCCCTGGCACGAACCCGCAGCACGCTCTTCCCCCTGCTCGAGGGCATTTCCTCGATCAGCTTGTTGCTGTTGCTGGCCCTGGGCAGTGGCCAGCTCGAGAGCGGCCGCCTCAGCATCGGCGATCTGGTGGCCCTGATCCTGTTCGTGGAGCGGCTGGTGTTCCCCACCGCCCTGCTGGGCTTCACCCTCAACACCTTCCAGACCGGCCAGGTGAGCCTGGAGCGGGTGGAGGAGCTGCTGGCGCGTCAGCCGCGGGTGGTGTCACCACCCGTGCCCCAGGCGCCGGCCAGGGTCGGGCGCGGGGCTGTGGAGGCCCGTGGGCTGAGCGTGCGCTATGACGGCGCCCAGCGGGAGGCTCTCCACGACGTGAGCTTCCAGCTGCGGCCAGGGGAACTGGTGGCGCTGGTGGGCCCGGTGGGGTGTGGCAAGACCACCCTGGCCAGGGCGCTGGGGCGCATGGTTGAGGTGCCCGAGGGGCAGCTGTACCTCGACGGGGTCGATGTCACGGCCCTCTCGCTCGATGACCTGCGCGCTCAGGTGGCCCTGGTGCCCCAGGAGGGATATCTGTTCACAGCCACCCTGGCGGACAACCTTCGTTACGGCGACCCGGAGGCCGACGACGCCCGGGTGGAGGCGGCCGCCCAGCAGGCCCGTCTCGCCGGTGACATCCGCGGGTTTCCCGATGGCTACCAGACCCTGGTGGGGGAGCGGGGCATCACCCTCAGCGGAGGCCAGCGCCAGCGGGCGTCCCTCGGGAGGGCCCTGCTGGTATCAGCTCCCCTGCTGGTGCTCGATGACGCCCTGGCCAGCGTTGACAACAACACGGCGGCGGAGATCCTTGATTCGATCCGCGCCGAGAAGGGGCGCACGATCCTGATGATCAGCCACCAGCTCTCCGCCGCCGCCGCCTGCGACCGGGTGCTGGTGATGGAGGACGGCCGTCTGGTGCAGCAGGGCCATCACCAGGAGCTGGTGGCCATCCCCGGTACCTACAGGCGCCTCTGGGAGCGGGAGCAGGCGGAGGAACGGCTGCAGCAGGTGGCCTGAATCGCACGAGTTGTTGAACAGCACAGACAAGCCCGCGTGGAGGGGCTTAGCTGAGGCAGAACACGCGAGGACGATGGAGAACCCCAAGGGCTACAACCTGCGCTGCACCCTCACCTTCGGAGACATCTACGGCCAGGTGCTGGTGTGGATGCTCGTGATCTTCGTGAGCCTGGCGGCGGGGCTGGCGCTGATGGGGTCCAGCAAGCCGATCTTCGCCCTGGTGGGCGTGGGGGTGATCCTGGTGCTCTCGCTGCCGTTCCTGCTCTTTGCGTTCACCACCACCCTGCTGAACCACATCGCCCTGGATCCCGCTCCGGCCCCGGATCGCGTTGCCTAGGCTCGAGGTCTCAGCGACCCTGCCGTGTTCGGACTCTTCAACCAGGCGACCGGTGCGGCCAAAGGCCGCCTCGTGAGTGCCGAAGACGCACTGCCGGGGCGCAACACGCCGATTCCCACGGCCAGCACCCATGTGGTGCTCGGCACCCCTCTCCAGGCGCCTCTCCAGCCTGGCCAGGAGGAGGCCTTCTTCGGTTGCGGCTGTTTCTGGGGGGCCGAGAAAGGGTTCTGGCGCCTGCCGGGTGTGATCACCACGGCCGTGGGCTACAGCGGCGGCCACACCCCCAATCCCACCTACGAGGAGGTCTGCTCCGGCCGCACCGGTCACACCGAGGCGGTCCGGGTGGTGTGGGACACCTCCCGGGCGAGCTTCTCCGACCTGCTCAAGCTGTTCTGGGAATGCCACGATCCCACCCAGGGGATGGCCCAGGGCAACGATCGCGGCAGCCAGTACCGCTCAGCGATCGTGACCACCACCGAGGCCCAGGCCGCGCTGGCCGCCGCCAGCCGTGACCACTACCAGCAGCAACTCGCTGCCGCCGGTTTTCCGGCGATCACCACCGACCTGCTCTCCGGCAAGCCCTTCTACTTCGCCGAAGCTCACCACCAGCAGTACCTGGAACGGCCAGGCAGCCGGCCCTATTGTTCGGCTCGACCCACCGGCGTTCGACTGAGTGCCTTCCCCGGTTCTGACTTCAAGCTTCCGGCTTCCGTCTGGGAGCACTACGACTGGAGCCAGCCCCATTGCGTCCTACGCAGCCCAGGCGGCCCCATCACGCTCTAAACCACATAGGCGACTCGTTGCCTACTTGAGGGTCAGTACTTAGGAACGGGATCAGGAATCCAGTCTCCAGCGGCAGCGGGCTACCGCGCTCAGCTTTGGTGTTGCCCTCGATGACCTGCTGATCGAGCAGGAATCAGGACGCTCTGCTGATCGCCCTCAGTGGCAGCAGCTGCTGGATCTGGTCCGGGAGGAGAAGGTCTCCACCGTTCTGGCCGATCGTTCTGACCGATTGGCCCGCGATCTCTACGAAACCCGTACCTTCTATGCCCTCTGTAGCCGCACCGGGACCGGCTGGAAGTTCTTCGCAGAGCCCTGGCTCGATAGCGATGCACCCGGCGCTGAGGAACTTCGTCAACGCGCCGCCTTTGATTCAGAGATGGAGTCACGCAAGATCGGCACCCGCGTCCGTCGCGCCTATGCGCATGCCACTGCTGAGGGTCGCCCTAAGACCCGCCGGCCACCTCTCGGACTACTCATCGAAGGTCGCGGCGAGAAACGCCGTTACGTTCTTGATGACCGGCCTCTAGCTGTGCTTTCCCACCAGGTTGTTCATGCCTGCAGCTGAGCAAGACGCTGCTGGGGGGTGAGGCCACCCCGAGCCATGTGGCACCTACGGCCGTTATAGATCCGCAGGTAGGCCGGCAGCAGCTCATTGCGAGCCGCTGAGGTGCTGTAGGGCATCACGTAGGACCACTCCTCCAGCAACGTCTTGATGAACCGCTCGGCCTTGCCGTTGGTCCTTGGGGTGTAAGGCCTGGTCTTCTTCACCTTCAATCCCATGGCATGGCAGGCTTTTCGCCAGCCATGAGACTTGTAGGCCGAGCCGTTGTCGCTGAGCACCCGGCGGCACTCGATCCCTTGGCCGTTGAACCAGGCCACAGCACGGCTCAGGAAGCCCACCGTGGTCGGCCCCTTCTCGTCGGGCAGAACCTCGACATACGACAGACGGGTGGCGTCATCCACCGCCACATGGACCTTTTCGTAGCCGGCTCCGGGGGAGCTCCCCTTGCGCGGGTCACCGGTGATGCGATGGCCTACCCGCTGGAACCGTGCCAGCTGTTTGATGTCGACATGGATCATGTCGCCGGGCTGCTCCCACTGGTATCGCTGCACCGGCGGTTTGGGGTCGAGGTTCCGCAGCCGGTTCAGCCCCAGGCGTCGCATCGCTCTGGCCAGGGTGCTGATCGGCACCAGCAGCAGCCGGGCGATCCTCCGGAGGGTGCAGCGCTGGTGCCTGAGGTCCGCGGCCTGCTGCAGTTGCTGCGGATCGAGCGTCCGCCGCTGGCTGCGGCGAACACTCCGTCGATCCGCCAGGGCCGCCAAACCGCCTGAACGGAATCGTGCCAGCCACTTACGGGCCGTGCGCTCACTGATGCCGTTCTCGGCAGCCAGCTCAGCAAGGCAGCGGCCTTGGTCAAGATGCTGCCGGATCAGGCGTTCCCGACCGATCGGTGTCAGGCGGGCATTGGGGTGTGTATGCATGGGGTGTGAGGTCTGGGGCTGTTGGGTCGCACCACAACCCTGTTGGCCTCACACCCCTTTGTCAGCCGGAACAACCTGGTGGCACTACACAACTAGCCGACTGCAGGTGCCTGAAGCGCCTGCTGATGAATGGCTTCTGTGGTTCCGGCGCAAACAGTGGGGGCGGTTGCGCTATTCCTAAGCTCACACGAATCTTTCTCTTTACCTATAACTGATCCTGGAGAAGCAGCAGTTCATCGGTTGGTTGATTTTCGACGCCCTCAAGGCCACCGACTTCAACTTGAGGTGCCTCCCTGGAGCGGCTCGTATAGGGGATGTGGAGAAAATCCCTGTCCCCGGCCCGCCGCGCCAACCGTCTATCTATCGACCGATCTTGGTGTGCGGCGAAAGGCATTGCCCAGCGCTGGTGACAGGCACCACAGCGGTGCCTCCATGATTCGGGCCCTGATGTTGGTGGTGGCGGCCCAGAAGCCGTTCGGGTGTTCATTTCCCTCACCACTTCCGCCCCGGTCTCGATCAAGGCGGTCTCAGCAGAGAACTGCATCCCGGTGATCACCTGCCAATTGCACCAGGGCCTGATTGCTCATTATGAGCACCTCACTTGCCGCTCCCAGGGGCGGCCAACCCCACCTTGAGCTCGATGAGCACTTCGACACGATCGAGGAGGCCTGGTCGTTCGCGATCCGCTGGTGGCAGCAGCAACAGCCCGCTGGCGAACCGGCCACCCAGGTTGGCCTGGGTTTGGAGGTGAGCACCGAGAGCGGCAGCTGGCGCATCCACCCTTCGCCACCCGCAAGGCTGAACCCCGCATAGGTGAGCCCAGAGGCCACTCCCCCCCCAATGATTAGGCGCTCAGCAGTTCAACCGCAGATATTATGGAGAGATGCCATTGCTGGATCTCACTTGAAGAAGCTTGTTGGACCATTGCGTAGAGCATTGATCTATGGCCTGATTAGCTATGGCGGGCTTGTTCTGATCAACAATTCAGAGCTGAACCTCCCCAACATGTGGATCGCCTATCTACCAATGTTTGTCGGAGTCTATGTGGTGACCCAGTGGCTAGATAAAAAGTTTGGGGACTAAGAAGATCAGGAACGGCCATGTCTGGATCAATCCCGTGTAGTTGCCCACTACTTACATTGGAACTGGGATTGCATGTTTTGTCGCTGCCTGAGGCCGTGATTTCCTCTCCAGGCAATCCAAATGGATTAGGGCTCAGAAGGTCGATTCAATGGGCCCAGTGTTTGGGATCTCAGTGCTATGTGCATCCCTAAGCTGAGATGGTCACCGAATGCCAGATCGGGAAGTCATGGCTCCCCGAAGTCTGAACGTTCACGGCCTCTTGATTCCTAGGGCTTGAGCACCGTAATGCTCGCTGAACATGGCCTGCATCTGCCATGCTCTCAGAAGTGATTTGGAAACTTTGCGGAGGTCTTCTAGTTCCGTGCAGCTGTCAATTGCCCTTGAATGGGCTTCGACAAAGAACTCTCTGCTGATCGAGAGGGAATTTTCCATGGGAATTTCCGTTGGATTGTGTCGAACAAATCTCGGCAGTTGATTCAACCGATGCCCAGCAGCCCGCGGGTGAAGGCCTCACCACCCAGGGCGAATTCGGTGGCCAGCAGTGCGATGAAACCCAGCATGGCCATGCGGCCGTTCAGCTTCTCGGCGCGCTCATGGAAGCCCCAACCACGCTCGGCACTCACCACTTCCATGCGGGGCTCCGTGGCGAAGGCATTGAGGCGACCGCCTTCCTCAGTGGTGACAGTGGCTCCGCGGATGGTGGCGCGATCAAGGGCGCTGGGGGCTGTGGCGGTGGCTTGGGCCATGGGGCGCTCGCAGGTGATGAGAGAACTGTAACAGATTGTTGCGGTATGTAGATGCATGTAACTTCTAGGCCCCAGCAGGGCGGTTCAGGCCCTAGCGCCAACCTTGGATGACCCCAGCTGCAAGCGGAGCCTGGTTAGGTGGCCAACGAGGAAAGGGCCTTTGGCTTCAGGGCCACGGGTGGGGCCACGGGTCAGGCAGACTCTTTACGTTCCGTTACAAAAGCCATGACGGTCGGACAGCTCTTTCTCGAATCTCTCTCCAGCGGGGTCATCACTCCCCGGGAGCTCTCCTGGCTCACCCATCAGCAAGACAGGTTCTCCCGAGTGGAGGAGGCCACAGCGCTGAGGCTGGGACGACTGCTCGATCAGGGTGAAATCCAGCTGGGCTGCCGGCTCTCCACAAGAAACTGAGCAACGTCATCCTGCTCGACCTTTCGCTGACTATCCCCCCCCCCGTATTGGTTTCATTGCCTTTGCTTGAGGGCGAAATGGCCGACAGGCCATGGTTGGCCTTGCGATTGAAATCAGCACTGACTGCCCCCTCCCTGCTGGAGAATCGATTTAAGGATGGCTTAGGCTAAATCTTAATTAATGCGAGCAAAAAGGCCCGCACAGTCAATGCTGTGCAGGCCTTATCTATCTGCTCTCTACAGTGATGAAGTTGGTGGAGGCTGGTTGATCAATGAGCCGTCTTGCAGGTGACTTACGATGCCTGCTGATACAGCTCTTCCAGCCGCTCCCGGCTGAGGTCGACGTACAGCACCTCCTCGCCGGGCTCGGGGGCTTCGAGATGGCGCTTGGGCCTAGAGCCACTTCTCTGAGAAGAAGCCAGCTGAGCGGAGCCGCGCAGGTTCTGGTTCATCAGGGCAAAGGCTCCTCCGGCGATGACCGCAAAGCAGATCAGATAGACAACAGCCAGGAGGTCGTTCAAAGGTGCACGCTCTTTTCACCACTCTAGTATGAAGAACTGTTAAACGTGGTGATCGGTTCCGCGGGATCGTGCTGGGACACAAGGTGGAGGCGATCCCCATCGGCGCCATCGGTCCAGATCCGGGAGACCATCGGGAACAGCATCCCGTTTGAGAACGCCCCGATCAGCGCCGCATCAACGCTTCCTGATTCCAAGGGCAGCTGCTGATCAAGGTTGAGGTTGCAGCCAATGGCAGTCCAGCATTGGCTTGGCTTGGCTTGGTTTCCAGCTCCAGAGCGTTGAGCTCAGCGCCGATCACTTGTGGGGAGTTTTTCTGGCAGATGGCTAGCCCAGCTGCTCATCAGATCCAGCACGACCGCCCCCAACGGGACCAGCAGCATTGGCTTTGCGGCGTGGGCGCACCAGCAAGCCATCCTTGGGTGAGGGGCTGGGAATGACCCTGAGCGTCAGGTCCTGATCCGGCTCCAACTCCAGGGTCACCTGTTGGAGCAGCCCCACCGCCAGCAGCCGGATTTCCAGCTCCGCCAGCGCCTTGCCCAGGCAGACCCGCTCACCGCCTCCAAAAGGCAGCAGGGTCACTGTTTCGTCTCCGTCCAGATGCCGCTGGGGCCGAAAGGCCGCCAGATCCTCCGGATCGACGCCGTGGCGCTGGCTGGCGCTGATGCTCACCTGCACCACCCGATCCGCCGGCACCAGAACACCCGCCAGGGCGATGGGCTCCCGGGTGCGGCGAAAGAAGCCCCCCACCGGCGGGGTCAGCCGCATCACCTCCTTCACCACCGCATCAAGCCGTGGGGCCCGCAAGGCGTCGTAGGCGGTCACCGCTTCCCCCTCTGCAGCTGGCCAAGGCAAGGTGTCGAGTTCTTCCTGCAACCAGGCCATTTCAGCTGGATGCTGAAGCAGGGTCAGAAGCAGGCAACTCAGCGAGGAGGCGGTGGTTTCGTAGCCGGCGAACAGCAGGAGCAGCAGCTGCTCCGCCATGTCGTCGTCGCCAAGGGGGAGGCCGGCTTCATCCAGGCCTCCGGCCAGCAGATCGAGGCCGCCGGCAGCGATTGGCGCTCCGGAGGCAGCGGCGGCCTGGGCCTTCTGGAGCACAGAGCCCAGGCGCAGCAACAGGCGCTTGCGGGCCTGACGGGCTCGGGCGAAGGGACTGCCGGGCAGGGCGAACGGCAGGGAGAAAAGGCCCTGGCACCAGGTTTCGAAATCCACGAACAGTGCATCGCGATCGACGCCATCGAGCCCCAGCACCGTGCTGGCGATCACGCTGAAGGCAAAGCGCCGCAGCCTTGGCACCAGGGCCACCGGCGCTTCAGTGTTCAGCAGCTCCTGGTTGAGCGCCTCAACCAGCGTCACAATCGCTGGGCTGTACCGCTTCAGGGCAGCGGAGGCGAACAGCTGGCCCACCACCCGTCGGCGGGCCTTGTGATCGGCACCGTTGCGGTTGGCCAGCGACAGCGGCCCCAGCAGCTCCCGCACGCTGTCGGGCCACCAACCCTGGACCGCATCACCTTGGGCGAACAGGTCGCCGATCGCCTGCCCGCCGCGAATGAACACGGTCCGTTGCCCCAGAAGGCTGGTTTCGTAGACATCGCCATAGCGCTCGAAACGTGAGCGAGCGAAATCAGGATCCCGCAGGAAGGCGAGGGTCTCGAGCACACCGCTCATTGCTGTCGTGCACGGCATTGGACGAAGGGTGGCGTAATCGAGCGGCAAGCAATCGGAGCCGGAGTGGTGCCCACCCTGGCAGCCAACCGATGACCGCGCGACGCACAGGGCACCCCAGCCCTTGGCTTCTGCGTAGGAGAAGCCTCCTCGAAGAGAAGCAGTAGGGCGCCCGACATGGATCACTCTTCTCAGTACCACGGCGGGGTGAACTGCATCCCACTGCTCACCTGCCAGCTGCACCAGGGACTGCTGGCCCATGGGGAGCACCTCACCCGCCGCTGCCAGGGTTGGACCGATGACATGACGCGCCAGCTGGGCTGGTGCCCGGAGGTGGGCTGATCCTGTGTGGCCACCAGGTGCTGCACTTCAGACCCGTCAGCTACGACTGCTGGAGCCAGACGCTGGCGGTGACGAGCGGCGAGCTGATGCCCGGCCAGCCGGCACCACTCCTCAAACGGCGCCGGGAACTGTCTCGCGAGGAGGCCCTCAGGCTGTGGCGGTAGATGCTTTGTCAGGGCTGGCAGGTCTGCCCGCCCCAATGGGTGCAGCACGCCTCCCTCTCCCCCCGTTGACGAGAATCGGGCCCATGGAACTCCATGCCGATCTCAGTCAGCGCGCCGTGCTGGACAGCAGCACCCTGCCCTGGACCGCCTCGCCGATGGCGGGAGTGGAGCGGCGCATGCTTGATCGGTGTGGCGAAGAAGTGGCTCGTGCGACCTCGATCGTGCGCTACGTGCCCAGGAGCCGGTTTGAACGCCACAGTCACGGTGGCGGCGAGGAGATCCTGGTCCTGGAGGGCACCTTCTCCGACGAGCAGGGCGACTATCCAGTCGGCACGTACCTGCGCAACCCGGTCGGCTCCAGCCATGCGCCCTTCAGTGACGAAGGCTGCACTCTCCTGGTGAAGCTGCAGCAGATGCACCCGGCCGATCAGCAGCGCCTGGTGATCGACACCACCCGAGAGACCTGGCTCCCCGGGCTGGTGCCGGGGTTGGAGGTGATGCCCCTGCATGCCTTCGGCTCCGAGCACGTGGCCCTGGTGCGCTGGGCTCCGGGCACGGTGTTTCAGCCCCACTGCCATCCCGGCGGCGAGGAGATCGTGGTACTCGCTGGCGTGTTCCAGGACAACCAGGGCACATATCCTGCCGGCAGCTGGCTGCGCAACCCGCCCGGGAGCGTGCACCGGCCCTGGAGTGAGGCCGGTTGCACGATCTGGGTGAAGACCGGTCACCTGCCGACCACCCAGGGGCCCGATGGCTCAGACGCGTGAGGCCCGAGCCTCCCGAAGGATCCGCCGGCCTCCGTTCAGGACCAGCAGGCTGATGGCGCTGCCGATCAGCAGATCAGGGATGCGGCTGCCACTCCAGGCCACAAGCAGGCCGGCCACGATCACGCCCAGGTTGGCCAGGCTGTCGTTGGTGGAGAAGATCACCGAGGCCCGCATGTGCACGCCGCCCTCGCGGTGCCGGCGCACCAGCACCAGACAGAGCAGGTTGGCCAGCAGGGCCAGGGAACCGATGCCCACCATCAGGGCGCTGATCGGTTCACTGCCCAGCACGGTGCGCCTCAGCACATCCAGCAGCACCCAGATCGCCAGGATGATCTGCAGCCGGCCGCTGAGCACGGCGGTCCGGCGCTGCTGCGTCATGCTGCGGCCCACGGCTCCAAGGCTGAGGCCATAGACGCCCGCGTCGGCCAGCATGTCGAGGGAGTCAGCAATCAGGCCGGTGGAGCCTGCACGCAGGCCTACAGCCATTTCCACCACAAACATGGCGGCGTTGATCACCAGCACCACCCAGAGGGTGCGGCGCTGCAGTTCAGCCGCCTGCTCGGCTCCACAGCCGCAACCCTCCGCCTTGCTGCTGTCTTGGGCCATAGCGCGAGGGCTGGTCGATTTTTTCAGCAAACTCCTACCCCTCCGGAGCGTCCTGAGCCGAGCCGCTCCAGGCGATCCCGGCCAGATCCGCCACATCCCGGTGCCAGCTGGACAGGTCGTTCCTGGAGAAGCCGCGCAGATGGTCATGGCAACAGGCCCGTGCCAGCACCTGCATCAGCGCCACCGCCGCCTGCAGGAACCTGGCCAGCCGCTGGGCGGCATGCTCCACCTCCAGCCGGCGGCGCAGCTGTGGATCCTGGGTGGCGATGCCCGCAGGGCAGCGGTTGGTGTGGCAGATCCGGGCGCCGACACAGCCGATCGCCTGGATCGCAGCATTGGCAAGGGCGATCCCATCGGCCCCCAGGGCCAGGGCCTTGACGCAGTCGGCCGGAGTGCGCAGTCCGCCGGTGGCGATCAGGGTGACGCGGCCGCTGGCACCCCGGCGGTCGAGGTGGGCCCGGGCCCGCGCCAGGGCAGGGATGGTGGGCACGCTGATGTGATCGCGCAGCAGCAGGGGCGCGGCGCCGGTGCCGCCGCCGCGGCCATCGAGGATCAGGTAGTCGGCGCTGGCCTCGAGGGCGAAGTCCAGGCCGGCCTCGATGTGCTGGGCACTGAGCTTGAAGCCCACCGGGATGCCACCGGTCAGCTCCCGCACCCGATCGGCGCATGCGCGGAAATCGCCCGGCGTGTGCAGATCGGGGAAGGTGGGGGGTGAGTGGATCGGCTGGCCTTCGGGTAGGCCACGGATGGCGGCGATACGGGCGGTGACCTTGCTGGCCGGCAGGTAACCGCCGCTGCCGGTCTTGGCGGCCTGGCCGGCCTTGAAGTGGAAGGCCTGCACGCGAGGCAGCAGCTCATCCCGGTAGCCGAACCGGGCCGGACCCAGTTCAAAGAGATAGCGGCTGTTGGCGGCCTGCTCCTCCGGAAGCATCCCGCCTTCCCCGGAGCAGATGCCCGTCCCGGCCCGCTCGGCCCCGGTGGCCAGGGCCAGCTTGGCCTCCTCGGAGAGGGCCCCGAAACTCATGTCGGAGACCAGCAGGGGAATCTCAAGCCGCAGGGGTCGCCGCGCCTGGGGGCCGATCACCAGCTCGGTGCCCACCGCCGCCTCGCTCGGCAGGGGCTGGCGGGCCAGCTGGGCTACCAGGATCTGGATGTCGTCCCAGAGGGGCAGCTGGGAGCGCGGCACGCCCATGGCCGCCAGCGGCCCCTCGAGGCCCACCCGATCGAGGCCATGTTCGGCCAGCTCGTGGATCAGCGCCACGTTGGGCTCTTCCGGCGTGGGCTTGGGCGTCGGCATCGCATCAACCGGCTCCGGCTTGGGCTCATCCGCGTGGACGCTGTAGAGCGATCCGACCCGATCGGCCGGCACCTGACTGTGGCTTCGCAGTTAGGCGGAGTGGCGGTCTGCTTGCAGCGGCACAGCACGGCACTGCCGCTCGTTTCGGCCACGAAGGCCAGGGGACTGAACCCGGTGCCCTGGTGGGAACCGTCGCAGAAGGGCTGGTCAGCCGACCTTCCGCAGGCGCAATAGAAGTACTCCTTCCCCTGCTCCAGTTCCACGCTGATGGGGGTGCTGGCGGCAACCATCGGTGCTGGCATCGAGCTCAGGCGTACGACATGGGCCGGTGGCCCACCATTCAGTGTGGAGCGGGCCAACGAAGGGCGCCGCCTGATCAGGCGACAGGGTGGGGGTATCTTTCGTGGCCCAGAACCCAGGGGCGAACTCGGCACCCTCGTGCCGGCCAATGCCTGCACGAGCCACAAGAGCCAGGGCAGCGAATACCCCGCCGAGGTGATCCCTTTGTTAACCCTTGCTGCAGCGCTATCTGGTGTACATCGGCATCACCAGCTGCTTGCCGCGGTTGATGCCGGCTGCGTGGGCCTCACCAGAGGCCTGGCAGTAGCCGCGCGCTGCGCTGCTGCCAGGCGCTGAACTCCGGGTACTTCGCCGCCATCTGCACTTCCTTCTGGCCAATACGCTGCAGATAGATCAGCAGCACCAGCCCCGGCACCAGGTAGGCCCAGCCGTTGCCGGCCACCACCGCGAAGCTCAGGTAGCGCAGCAGATCGCCGAGGTAGTTCACATGGCGCACGCGGCGCCAGATGCCGTCGCTCACCAGGCCAGCACCCATCGCTTTGGCGGTGGTTTTCTGTGCATCGGCGCTGGCGTTGATCAGGCTGCCGAAGCTGAACAGCCCCAGCGCCACGGCCACGGCGCCCTGGGAGATCGGTACGGGATTGAGAAAAGCCAGCAGCCCCGGCAGGCTGTAGAGCACCCCGATGAACAGCAGGGCGAAGCCAAATCCCACCACCCCTACACGCTCGCCGAACAGCTGGCGAGCCCGCTCGGGAAACAGCCACTGCTCCAGCAGCCACCAGAGGCAGTAGCTGATGTGCAGGCTGAGATAGACCACCTGGCGCATGTCCTGCACCCCGACCACGGCCGCCAGCACCAGCAGCAGCACGATCGTGAGCATTTTGGCGGTGTTGATCGCCCTGAGTTGGCTCCAGCCCGCCGGCGGGGTCTGGCCCTCGTCCCGTGCTGATTCAGCCATCCGAGCACCCTCGCTGGCTGCACACTATCGACCCTGGCGGGCGTTGCGACCGCCAAAACCGCTCACACCGCCGCTGCCAGCTAGAACGAGCCATGCCAGACGACACCATGCCCGACAGAAAACAATCTCATGTGGTCGTCATCGGAGGCGGATGGGCTGGCTGGGGTGCCGCAAAGTCACTCTGCGAAGCCGGCGTTGACGTGACCTTGATCGATGGGATGCTCGATCCAACCGGCAGTCAACCAATCACAACCAAAAGCGGTAAACCCTTTGAGGCTGGAACCAGGGGCTTTTGGAAGGACTATCCCAACATCAATGCCCTCACAGAAGAGCTCGAACTTGGCAATATTTTCACTGACTTTACAACCAGTGCTTTTTGGTCACCCGATGGATTGGAAGCGACAGCTCCTGTTTTTGGAGAATCACCCCAATGGCCAAGCCCCCTAGGCCAAGTGATTGCAACAATCAAAAACTTCAAGCGACTTCCCATTCAAGATCGACTCAGCATCGCAGGACTTCTCTATGCCATGCTGGACCTCTATCGCAGCGACAAGGTTTTCCAGAAATACGACAACCTTAGTGCACAATCACTGTTTATAAAGCTTGGCATCAGCGATCGACTAATTAATGATTTTCTGCGACCGATCTTGCTGGTTGGGTTGTTCAAGCCTCCCGAAGAAGTTTCGGCCGCTGTCACCATGGAGCTCCTCTATTACTATGCCCTGGCACATCAAGACTCGTTTGATGTTCGTTGGAT
Organism: Synechococcus sp. UW140; assembly: GCA_943369245.1. Lineage (GTDB taxonomy): Bacteria > Cyanobacteriota > Cyanobacteriia > PCC-6307 > Cyanobiaceae > Regnicoccus_A. The sequence goes on from CALRMN020000005.1 coordinate 43,631, forward strand.
TAATTCAAAAAGCATTGCCGAACAGCTGTTTGAACCTCTCGGTCGAAGGCTGATGTCTCGCCATCATCTGCGCGTCCTTGGGGGAACCTTCGTGACACGGTTGAATGTTTCATCTGAGACGCAACGCATAAGCTCGGTTGAAATTCAAAGTGTAACAACAAAAGAAGTCAGGGTGATTGATGACGTCGATGCTGTGGTTTTAGCGGTGGGTGCTAAAGGACTTAAATCCCTGATGTCTGAATCTCCAGAATGCAGCAAAGCAGCGCCAGAGCTTGTTGCCGCTGCTTCTCTCGGTTCGATTGATGTCGTTTCAACACGTCTGTGGCTGGATCGCTATGTTCCAATCGCTTACCCAGCCAATGTTTTCTCTCGCTTCGAATCGCTGAAGGGCGCTGGAGGCACCTTTTTCATGCTGGACCAACTGCAAAAAGAATCGGAGCGGGCGCTATGGGGTCACGACCAGCCGCAGGGTTCCGTGATTGCAAGCGACTTTTACAACGCATCTGTAATCGCAGTGATGAATGATCAAGAGATTATTGATCGACTCATGAATGACTTGCTTCCAATTGCTCACCCTGAATTTAGGAACGCGAAGGCAGTTGATTACGAGGTACGGCGTTATCCAGATTCTGTGTCTCACTTCTCACCCGGCAGTTTTAGGAAGCGCCCACCCTTGGAAACCTCAGTAGAGACGATCGTCTGCGCTGGTGACTGGGTGCGGATGGGCGTCAAAGAGCATGGTGCCAAAGGTCTTTGTCAGGAGAGAGCCTATGTTTGTGGGCTGGAAGCAGGAAACTCCCTGATCAGGCGCAAAATCGTCAAAGGGTCTAATCAATCGAAGACCATCCAACATTCGGTCGTCCCAATTCGTGCTGATGAACCACAAGTAGTTCTAGGCCGTGTTCTCAACAAAATCGTAATGGATCAAATCGATGCCTTTGGCCTGACACTTCCTTGGTTTGACTCATAGTCCTCTGATTCCATGTCCTCAAGTGTCAGGGCAGAAGTGTCCGTAGTCTTCATTCAGGATGTCAGGCGACAGCGAAAACTGGTCCAGCACTAATTCCGGATGTCGCTTGACAGAACCAAAGGCCGAGGTCATCACCTGTGAGCTACTGCCCGATCAGGAGATCCCTTTGCTGAAGCGCAGGCAGGAGTTGAGACGAACGGAAGCCCTGAAGTTCTGGGGTGAGAAACGCAAGGCAGGCTGGGCGCCCTGCAGCCCTCAATGGTGAGCTGGCCCTCTTGGAAGTTGATGCCCCCAAAGCCTTGATCGGCTTGCCGTACTGACGCCACGGCCAATCGGATCTATCAATGAATCACAGGCCTTGACCAGGGCAGCGCGCGAGCCCAAGCCCTGCAACCGGCCCAAGGGCGCCCGAAACGGGGCGCCCTTCTCATTGGAGGCGTCCAGGAACCCTCCTGTTCCAGCGCATCGAGTCCGAGAAGTTTTCGGTGTTCCCTCGTGGGGCCATGCCCGCGCAGTTGGCCATGGGCGTGGTGAACCGCTGCGCGGTGGGGATCTACCCCAGCGGGCAACTGCTCGAGTGGGCACGGGAACTTGACCTGGATGTGGATGTTGCCGGAGCCAGTGAGCCCTGCCTGTATTTGATCCCTGACTACGACACGCAAGAGGAGGCCGAGGAGATCCTCGAGGAGGTCTACGAGGCGATCTTTGAGGTCGAGCTCGACTACTGGCATCGCGACACCGGCACCTGGCCGGCGGAGCGCACCTACCCGGTGTTCCGCAAATGGTTCGAGGTGCGCTTCTACCCACTGATCCAGGACCTGGTGGGCGAGGAACTCACCGCGACCGAGGTGGATGAGGAGTTCATCGGTGAGCTGCGTACGGCGCTGGAGTGGCTGGAGCCGCGCCCCTGAGCAGGCCAGAAGGGAAGGCCGTCGCCCAACAGACTGAGGTGATGCCCCTGAACTCGCCTCCACGTGCCGCGCTGTTGCTGGCGGTGGCGGCGGTGGCGGTGGCGGTGGCGGACCCCGAGGTTCGCGCCACGGTGCTCTCGATCGGTGACGGCGACACCATCCGCGGGATGGAAGGCGCAAACCGATCACTGTGTGCCTGGCCTGCAACCGCTGCGCAGCAGCCTGACGGGGATGAGACCCGCCCGCGAGCACGGAAACTGGCTTCTGCCGAAGGCAGCGCGAAGGCAGTGAGCACCAGAGAATGTGAGGAGGCTGTTCGGCCGTGACGATCCTCACAGCCCACCTACCGCTGGACCCTCTCGAGCGGCATCGCACTATCCATGGAACCCCCTGCTTCGATCGACGGACTGGATGTCACGGCGGCGCGACGGCGGCTTTGGCTTGCGGCCCTGCACCAGCTTGCACTTGCCGACGGCGACTTCTCCCCTGCCGAGAAACGACTGCTGGAGGAGGAGCTGACCAGGGAACTCCCCGGCCTGAGCCTCGACGACCTGCACCATCCCGGAGCAGCGGCCCTTGTGCACCGCTTCGGGGTCGGGACGCCCCTGGCGGAGGAGTTCCTGCAGTCGGCTGTGCTGGTGGCACTCACCGATGGCCATGTCAGTGCGACAGAGCTCGAATTGCTACGTAACTGGAGTGAGGTGCTTCAGGTGGGACAGGCGATCATCGATGAACTGCTGCGGGCCCCGGCCGGCCGCGTCGGAACCATCGATGTTCGATGCGACACCGACCTCCATCCAGCAGCTCTGGATGGAGTGCGGCGCTGGCTGGATGGCATCGAGCCCTCGGATCCGGTGGTGGCCCGTTTCCTGGTACGGCTGATCCCCGCCCAGTGCCCCTTCGAGCGCGACGTGAAGCTGTTCGGCTGGAAAGTGGTTCACATCCCGCCGATGTGCAAGATCAACCCCCTTTACGACCAGTTGGTCGCGCTGCGATTTCGTTGCCTCTGCCGATTGGAGAAATCCGGGGACTCCACGGTGCCCACCTGAGGGGTGCGTAGGACGATTCCGGTTGGTATCGCCTGTGAGGTGATTGTCGCCTGGTCGTTGTCGATGTGGCCAGGTCAACCAGCCTCCTCACCAGTCGTCAATGGGCCCTACGTGATGTTCGTGAACAAGGGCGATTATGGGGAGGCGGTCAGTTTCAGCGCACCAACGTGCTCTTGGCACGGCCGGATCTCAAGCGCTTCACCTCCATCCGCCTCCACGTGAATTTGAAGAGGCATTCGAACGACAGCGCTGGCCAGATTGTGCTGGCCCTGCTGGAGGCGATCGATCTGGATCCGCCGCTGTCGGTGTTCTGCAGCGACATGCATCGGGTGATGGAGAGCTATCCAGTGGAGAAGGGCTGCACGATCAAGGTGCCGCTGCTGCCTGCGGGCCGGCGAGCACCGTCAAGGGGTTCAGCTGCTAGATACCGAGAGCAACCGCCTGCTGTTGCTTGTGCAGGCCTGGCCGATGGGGAGCGGGCTTCTCAACCCAGCCCGCCCAGGCGGATGAGCGCGCCCACCACCACAAATGCGATCGCCAGGGCGGTGATGCCACGGATGTGCCCGGCCAGGCCACTGAGGTTGGCGTCTGTGAGGTTGGGGATCAGCTGCAGGCGGGCATGCACGGCCAGTGCCGCGGTACCGGCCAGCAGCAGCAGCTTGGTGCCCACCAGCATGCCGATCGGGTTCTGTGGGTTGAAGAGCCCCTGGAAGTGGGGAAGGTAGATCCAGCCCATCCACAGGCCAGTGACCACCTGGATGGCGAGAGCGGTGAGGCCCAGCGGCTCGAACGTCTCCTCGAAGGCGCGGATCGGCGCCGCGCGACCCTCGCGCAGGGCGCGGGGCAGCACGCCCAGATCCAGCACCAGATGGCCGCCGGTCCAGACCGTGGCGGCAAGGGCATGCACGATCACCAGCAGCGAAAACACAGCCATCTCAACGAGGCCGCGGTTGCTTCCACGATGGAGCCCGTTCGGGCTGTCTGAGCATGAAGGTGATCGTCGATCTGTGGGTGGTACCGCCCAGCCTGGTGGGCTGCTGAGGCCGATGGGCTTAACACTGATGAATGTGGATAGGTGGCTGGGCTGGGCCGGCTGGCTGGCGCTGGGCTACGGCGGTGTCTCCCTGCTGCTGTTCCTGACCCAGCGCTCGTTCATCTATTTCCCCCAGCCCGCCGCCGATCCATCCGCCCGGTTGGAGCTGCAGGTGGAGGGCAAGCCCGTGCTGGTGGCCCATCGCCCCCATCCGGGGCCCAAGGCGCTGATCTACTTCGGGGGCAACGCCGAGGACGTGTCCCTCACCCGCGCCGAGCTGGCCGCCCTGCTGCCCGACACAGCCCTCTACCTGCTCCACTACCGCGGCTACGGCGGAAGCGAGGGCAGACCCAGCGAAGCGGCGCTGCGCGCCGACGCCCGGGCCCTCTATGCCTACGTGGCTGAGCGCCACAGCGCGGTAACGGTGGTGGGCCGCAGCCTGGGTACAGGCCCGGCGGTGCATCTCGCCGCCACCCGCCCGGTGCAGCGGCTGGTGCTGCTGGTGCCCTTCGACAGCCTGCTGGCGGTGGCCCGCGGCGCCATGCCCTGGCTGCCGGTGGATCTGCTGCTGCTCGATCGCTGGGATGCGGCCGCCGAAGCGCCCCGGGTACGTGCCCCCACCACGATCGTGGCGGCGGCCTTCGATCGGGTGGTGCCTACGCGCCACGCTGAAGCCCTGCACCGCGCCTTCCAGCCCGGCGTGGCGGAGCTGATTCTGGTGCCCGACCTCGACCACAACACGCCGATCCTCAATTCGGCGGCCCTTCGCGCTGCCCTGCAAGGCCAGGAAACTGGCCGTCCCCACAGCCGCTAGCAGGTGCTGCTGGAGGCCAAGGGCGTCAGCCTCGGAGAGGGTGGTGGCAACGGCAAAGGGAAAGCCGGCCGCAGCTTGAGCTACGTGGCCAAGGTGCAGTTCAACGGCAACCTGCTGGTGGGGGTGGCCTACACCGGACTGCTTGGCCTCAAGCCAGGCGATGAATTTGAGATCAAGTTGGGTAAGAAGCAGATCCGGCTGATCCCTGCTGGCGCCAGCGACGAGGAGGATTGAGGGAAGCGTTCGCTCCTATTACGGGTGGCGTCAAGGCCTCAGACGCTGTTGGCTTGAGGCACAACTTTCCCTAGCGTGACTCCCCCTGGCACAGGGGAACGGTGCACGAAAACCAGCTCGTCAACGACTGCCTGCGCCGCAACGGCGGTGCACTGCTGTTCATGGCACCTGATTGGAGCGAAACCAAGCGAGCGGTGCCATGCCAGATCGTGGATGTCTTTGCGCTGCAGGTGGTGACGGGTTACACCCGTGATCCACAGGGAAAGTTGCTTTTGGAGGCCCATCCCTCTGTTGCGGCTGGCAGGAGCTGGTCGCTGGCCAAGGCCGCACAGTTGGCGCGGCTTGACGCCAGACCGGAGCGGTGGGTGGTACTGCAGCGAAACAACAGAGCCTGGGGGATGTTCTGGGCAGGTGGTGGCCTGCATCGCTGCCGGCAGGAACTGCTGGAGACCGCGCAATCGACAGCACTGAGCTCCGCCCTCGTCCCAGTGACGCCGGAAGCGGTGCTGCGGCTGGTCCTCAATCTGGACGCCGGAGAGACGACACCCGCCGCGACGGTCCACCAAGCCGATGCTCCTACTGGAGCGGTGGGTGCTTCCATTGTCCTGAAGGCCGTTTTATGGACGTCCCTGGCCTGGCTGGCCGTGCTGGCTCTGACCGCTGCCAGCTTCCTGGGAGTGCTGCGCGAGCAGGACCGCAAGCTTGAGCTTCTGCTGGAGCGGATGCCAGCACCGGCTGCCAATCGCTGATGACCACCCAGCCCCATCTCCATAGCCCGCTCTATGTCGATGCACTGAGCTGGGCCGCCCAGCTGCACCGATACCAGCGCCGCAAGGGCAAGCTCGTGCCCTACATCTCCCACCTGATCGCCGTGAGCGGCCTGGTGTGGGAGGACGGGGGCACGGAAGATCAGGCGATCGCCGGTCTTCTGCACGACTCCATCGAGGATGCCGGCCAGAGCCACGCCTCGATCGCCGAGCGCTTTGGTGAGGGCGTGGCCAGCATCGTGGTGGACTGCACCGACACCGCCGAGGGCCTGACCGGCGCAGGCAAGGAACCTTGGCTGGTGCGCAAGACCCGTTATGTGGCCTCGCTGGAGCACAAGAGCAAGACCTCGCTGCTGGTGACGGCGGCTGACAAGGCCCACAACGCCCGCGACATGGTGCTCGATGCCCGCCGCGACCCCCAAGGCTGGGATCGTTTCACCGCCGGCCTCGATGGCACCGCCTGGTACTTGCTGCGGATCCACCAGACCCTCAGCCACCGGCTACCCGCCAGTCGCTCCACCGAGCTGCTCGGGGACGCCGTGAAGGAGATCCTCGCCAGTGAGGCCTACCGGCGGATCGTGCCCCACGGGATTGCCCCCGCGGTGTGGGCGGCGGGCTACCTGGAGCGGCCGGAGACGCGCCGGAGTAGATCAGCCCATGACAGATGAGTCCCCCACATCCGCGCCACGGTTGATCGATGGTCTCGACGGTGCGCCGGCGACCGTGCTGCTGGCCCATGGGGCCGGTGCACCGATGGACAGCCCGTTCATGGCGGCCATCGCCGGTGGACTGGCCGACTCGGGCTGGCGGGTGGTGCGCTTTGAGTTTCCCTACATGGCCAGGCAGAGAATCCTGGGCCGCCGCCAGGGGCCCGACCGGATGCCGGTGCTGCAGGAGGCGTTCCGCCAGCAGGTGCGGCTGGAGCAGACGGAGCAGCCACCGGACCGGCCGGTGTTCATCGGTGGCAAGTCGATGGGCGGCCGGGTGGCCAGCCTGCTGATCGATGAGCTGGCCGCCAGCGATGGGGTGCGCGGCTGCCTGTGCCTGGGCTATCCCTTCCACCCGCCCGGCAAGCCGCTGCAGCTACGCACCGAGCACCTGGCCGGCTTGCGGACGCCCACCCTGATCCTGCAGGGGGAGCGGGACAGCTTCGGGCGGCGGGGGGAGGTGGATACCTACAGCCTCTCGCCGCAGGTGCAGCTGCGCTGGATCCCCAGCGGGGACCACAGTTTCAAGCCCACGCACAGCTCTGGACTGAGCGAGGCGGAGAACCGGGCCGGGGCGGTGGCGTTGAGCGATCGGTTTCTGCGGGAGTTGCTCAGGGGCTGAGACCTGGGGGCACGGGGGGAGATCGGCAGCAGTACCTGGCCAGGCCCGGCAGCCGGCCGTACTGCTCGGCGCGCCCCACTGGTGTGCGTCTGACCCCGTTCCCCGGAGCCAGCTTCCTGCTGCCCGAGGTGGTCTGGCAGCAGTACGACTGGACGGTGCAGCACTGCGTCCTGCGCAGTTCCAACGAGCCGATCAGGCTCTGAGCGGTCGAAAGTGCCCACAACAAAGCCCGGAGCGTTGGCCCCGGGCTTTGTCTGGTCAGCTGTGTTGCCCGTGAAGGATCGCAGCTGGTCAAGCGGACGGTTGCGTCCGTTCTGGTGTCTTCAATTGTGTGGCGGAGCTGCCTGGCGATGGCACCTGGGGCCATGGCTCTAGCGGGGTCTCCCGATGGGTCCGGGGCACCTCAGACGGCGCAATGGACGGCGGTGCAATCAACAGCTGTCCAATGGACGGTGTCAATGTGCACGGCCAGGGAAACCAGTGATCCCTGAAGATTGTTGGAGCAGGGTCCGAACGTCAGTTCGCTCCTCTTGGCTGCTCAGGGGGGGTGTCGTCCATGTCCTGGAACCTCCGAATCCCGATGTGCACACAATCGGACGAACGTCCTCCCCGCGCAATGGGTTCATGCTCCGGGCGCAATGGGTCTTCATCTCATGACAAAGGTCTTCACCTGCCGCCGGCCCTGGCGTCGCGCAGCATCATCGCCATCCGCTGCAGCAGCTTCCAGCCGATCACGCCGTTGGCTTCCACGAGTGGCCTGAAGTCCCAGTAGGTGAGCCCCCAGCAATCGAGGCGACTGGCGGCGGTGATGGTCGCCATGCGCGGGCCCTCGTCGATCAGGGCGATCTCGCCGAAGTAATCCCCCTGCCGCAGGACCGAATGGGGTTTGCCCTGAATCGTGACGCTGGCCTCGCCCGCTTCGATCACGTAGAAGGCCGCGCCGCCGGAGCCCTCCTGGATGATCGTTTCACCGGCCTCGAAATCCCGCTCCTTGAAGAGGAGGGCGATCTGGCCGATCTCGTCGCCGTCGAGGTCGTGGAACAGGGGGACGCGCTCGAGCACATCGATCGGGGCACCGCGCATTCAGGATCCGACCGTGGTGATCGCCCGGCACTGAAGCAGATGGAGCGTGCCGCGCTCGAAGGCCCACTCCAGATCCCGTCCGGGCCCGAACACCTCCTCGCAGCGGCCAGCCAGGCGGTTCAGGGCCTCCAGTTGGCTGTCGTCGAGGCAGAAGCGCTCCACCAGCTCGGGAGGAAGCTCTTCCTCCACGGTGCCACCGCCGCCGACCGGGCGGATCGCCACCGTCTTGTATCCCGCCTGGCGCTCACGCACCTGGCCCTGACGGCTCAGGCAGACGTGGTCGGGGATCACCAGGCCGGCCACCACCGCTTCCCCCAGACCCCAGCTCGCCTCGATCACCCGTTCATCGACACCGCTGATGGGATTGCGTGTGAACAGCACGCCGGCCGTGTCGGGGGCCAGCAGCTTCTGCACTACCACCCCCACGCTAGGGCGGGAGAACAGCCCCACCTTCTTGCGGTAGGTAATGGCGGCGTCGGAATTCGCCGACCACCAGATCTCGCGCAGGGCCTCCGCCAGGTCGCTCACTGAGGGCACATTGAGCAGGGTCTGGTGCTGGCCGGCAAAACTGGCGGCGGCTCCGTCCTCGTCGATGGCGGAGGAACGCACCGCCAGTGGCCCCGCCAGGGGCGCCATCACCCGCACCAGCTCGGCGATGGCGGTGTCATCGGCGGCGGCCACCGTATCCACGAACGCTCCGGAGAGGGCGAATCCCGGGGGCACCGGCAGGCCATCCCGCAGGGCCTGGCCCAGGCTCACGGCCTTGGCGCCGAAGGCCGCCAGCTCGCTGGCCTGCTCGAGCGGGACGACCCCGTTCACGGCAGCACCGTGACCTCACCGGCCGTGCCGTCGACCCGCACCCGCTGGCCGTCGTTGAGGCGCCGGCTGGCCTCGCGGGTTCCCACCACCCCAGGGATTCCGTACTCCCGCGCCACGATCGCCGAGTGGGACAGCAGGCCGCCCCGGTCGGTCACGATCCCGCCGAGCAGGGGCAGCAGGATGTTGAAGGCCTCCGTGGTGGATTGGGTCACGAGCACGTCGCCCTTCTGGATCCGATCGAACTCCGAGGGGTGCGACACCCGCCGGACCGGGCCCTCGTAGACGCCGGGACTGGCGGGCAGGCCCCGCAACATGTGCTGCTCGTGGCTCGCCTCGGAACTGACGAACAGGGCCTGCAGCGCCAGTCCGCTGGCCTGCATCATCCGCGCGGCGGCCGGCGGCAGGGTGGAGGGATCCGGCGGGGGTGGCGGCGTGGGTCCAAGGCTGGGAGGAGCCTCATGCGCATCGTGGGCCCCGCGGTAGGCGGCGCGCTCCGCCAGGTCATCGGCCGACGGAGCGCCTTCACCCGAGGGGGTGGACGCTCCCAGCAGGGCGATCATCTCGGTGAAGCCGGCGTCCACGATGTGGCCCGGATCGTGCAGCAGCCCCCTCTGCGCCAGGCGGCGTCCGGCCGCCAGGGCAGCCCGACGCATCAGTCCCGCCGCCCAGATGTCGCTGAACACGCCCCGTTCATCCCGGATCGGATAGGTGAGGCGAGCCTCGGCCAGCAGCGCATCGAACGCGTCGCGGTGGGCTTCAGGGACCCGGGCGCGCACCTCGGCGCTGCGATCGCTGCGGGGGGACGGGGCGGCGGCGTCCGTCAGGGCGGCACGGATGGCCCGCAGCAGCACGTCAGGCAACTCCAGGGCACGGGGGTTGGTGATGTCGAAGCCATCGAGCAGGCGGTTGCCCACCAGATCCAGATAGGCCGCCATTGCAAGTCCCGTGCGGCCATCGCGCGTCTGCAGGGCCGCCATGGTGGCGGCGGGATCATCCGTGGACTCGAGGGATTCGCGGGCCGGTGGATCCTGTTGCAGCGCGGAGATCAGCTCGGCCAGCTCATGGGACGCCCCGGCCGACACTGGCGAGGTACCTCGCATCAGTCCAAGCAGCTCGCCGGCAGGCAGTCCTGTCCAGGCTCCGGCATGGGCCAGGAAGTCGCCGGTGGGAACAATGGCGGCTGCCGTGTAGCGCATGTGCTGGGCCAGCATCGCGGCGTGGTGGTCGCGGCAGTGCTGCAGATACCCGGTCAGGTCGTCGTCGCTGAGGGCGTCCGGGTCCACCGCCTGGATCTGCCGGTGGGCCGCGATCGCCGCCGGCTTCACGGTCCCGTTCCACTCCTGCAGCTGCTGCCGCCAGAACTTCTGGCTGAACACCTCCTCGGCGCGCCGGAAGCGTCCGGGCAACTCGGCCTCGGCCAGGGGTGTCACCCGCCGGTAGGCGAAGCCATGCAGGTAGGCCATCTCCAGGGCCTCGAACAGCAGGCCGTAGGCGCTGGCGAAATCGGCGGTGCCCCGGCGAAAGGCGGCCGGATGGATCTCCCTCCAGTAGCGGCTCACCGGTCGGGGGAAGTGCACGGGGTCGAGCTCCCAGAACCCATCTCCCGGCGGTGTGAAGACAATTTCACGGGAGGGGGCTTGGGACATCGGCGAACCCTGAGGAACGGGCAGCCTTCAATCCTCACCCAGCGCGGAGCATCAGTTGTCTGGGTTCCACGTCAGCTTCAGGGCGCATCTACGCCGAGTTCGTAACGAAATTCGAGAGGCGCTGGCGGGCTTGACGGTCCCTTAACTCCCGTTGGCGACGGTGGAGGAACATCACGGGCCGCCCATGGCCACCCCGCAACCCCTGGAGCAGCGGCAGCCACCGGAACCAGCCAGCTACGGGAATCTCCCCCTCTTACGTCCTCCGACCCGAGCCGACCATGACACCGACTCCAGACGGCGCCCTCTCCACCATCCGGGCCCTCTCTCACGAGGGCAACATGCGGCACTTCACCGCAGGGGAGCTGATCTTCCGCAGCGGCGAATCAGGAGACTGCCTCTACGGCATCGTCTCGGGATCCGTGACGGTGGACTGGGACGAGGGGCGGATGCAAGAGACGCTCGGCCCTGGAGATTGCTTTGGGGTGGGAGCACTGGTCGAACCGCAGCATCGCCGCTACGGCAATGCGATCGCTCTGGGTGACGCCGACCGGCAGCTGAGTGTTGCATCCACCTCTGACTTCATCGCCCTCCGGGGCGGTGGTGGGTCGCCAGTTCCAGCCGTCTGAACAAGGAGCGCGTCTTGCGCTGGTGGCCGTGCATGCGCTGCAGAATGTCGTGCGGTGTTCGCACGGTGCCGGCGATGTGGGGTCCTTTGCTGAGCATCACTGCCTCGGCCCGTGCCCCCTCACCGCATCGCTGATCTCGGCCCGGGTGGGCAGGCCGTGATGGGCCAGTTCCTCGAGCACCTGGGTGGCCCAGATGCAGGGTAGATGGGCGGCTTAGCAGATCCGCAGGATTTCCTCCTGGAGCTCCGCCAGCCGTTCCCAGCCGCACTCGATCGCGAGGTCCCCGCGGGCGATCATCACCCCTAACGGGGCACGGGAAAGCCATGGCTGTCAGCAGCAGGGCGGGCAGTTCGTCGAAGGCCTGGCGCGTCTCGATCTTGAGGATCACGCCAAGATCTGCCCGGTTGACTTGTCGGAGCAGGGCGTAAAGCCCCTCCACATCCGGCGGAGCTTGCACGAACGACAGGTTCACGATGTCGGCGTGGCGGGCGATGAATGGCAGCACGGCTCAGTCGCGCTCCGTGAGGGCCGGCAGCACCAGTGCCGTGTCGGGGAGGTTGATGCCCTGATCCCTCCGCAGGTGGCTGCCTCGGCTGCAGGCTTCGGTGATCTCCACCAGCAAGGACTGTGGCTCCACCGCAACGATCACCCCACCGATGCGACCGTCATCGAAAGCGATCCTCTCGCCCGGCTTCACCTGGCCAAACACTCCGGGGAGAGGGCAGCCGATCTGCGCCGAGCGCAGGACACGACCGGTGGCATCGGTATCGGCCGACCGGCCCAGCTCTGAGCTGTTCGTGATCCGCAGGCGGTCGGCCAGCCGCAGCAGCAGGCTTCCCTCCAGGGCGGGCAGCTCCGCGACTTTCAGCAGAAGATGGGGCTTCTCCACGATCCGAATCATGCACTCCCACGTCGGCTCGTCGTCGTGGGCGCAGTTGATCCGCGCGATCGTCATTGCCGCTTCGAGCAGTTCCCGTACCAGAACTGGATCCGCAGCGGCCGTGGAGGGCAGGGTCACGAGGATCGAGGCGTCAGCGGGATCAGAAGGCACACCGAGCAGGCGGGCGGCGTTGCGCGCCACGGCTTCAGCACCGTCGCGATGATCCGTGGCCAGTGCCGCTCTGCGGAGGGGCGGGGGTTCCGGCAGACGTCTCGCCCGGCGCAGGATCGTCAGTACCCTCGACAGTGTCTGCCGCACACTGGCCTCACAACGGCCCAGCGAGGACAGCCCGAGTTCAGCCAGCTCCGCCTGGAGATCGCGGATGTCCCGACGGCGCAGGGCCAGGTAGTCGAGCAGGTTCCTGACCGCTGATGCATAGGGCGGGGCGATCCGATCAAGACCCTTGTACTCCTCTCCCTGGAGCGCATCCATCTCCGCAAGGAGCTCCGCCAGGCGCGGGGCGGCCTCGGAGAGGACATCAGCTTCCGCCGAAGTGAACGGGTAGAGCGCTCGATCAGCGACGGTGACCAGACCAAGGACTCAGATCAGTTCAGCCGCTTCGCCTCTCCAGCAGACCCTGGCAGCTCGGAATGGAGCAGGCCTGGCCGTTCCGCAGATCACCGCAGCGCTGTGAGTCGGGATCTTTGGAATCACCCACAACCCCCGCTGAGACGATGTACCCCCGGTCCCGGGAGCGGTGCTGATCAATCCAGAGCACCCCGATCGACAAGGCACGAGATTCAAACTGGGAGGGCTGCCTCAGGTTTTGAAGCGAGGGTTCGATGCTGTGGGTCACCCGATCGCGCAATTCATGAATGGGTCTAAGGCCTCGAGATGGTCACACTCATGCTGAATCACGAGGGCGTACTCATCCCGGATCGACTGGATGACCCGAAGGCCTTCGGCTTCACGGACGAGCTTGAGACCAGTGGTCCGCTGCTGGCGACCCATCGTCCCTGGCCTCAGGCTCAGGGCCAAGCAGCAGAATCAGACCCATGGAACTCCATGCCGATCTCGCCCAGCGGGTGGTGCTCGACACCACGGCTCTGCCCTGGAGCCCCTCGCCGATGGCCGGTGTGGAGCGGCGGATGCTGGATCGCCTCGGCGGGGAGGTGGCCCGCGCCACCTCGATCGTGCGTTATGCGCCCGGTAGCCGATTCGAGCGCCACAGCCATGGGGGCGGCGAGGAGATCCTGGTGCTGGAGGGCATGTTCTCCGACGGGAAGGGCGACTACCCAGCCGGCACCTATCTGCGCAACCCGGCCGGCTCCGCCCATGCGCCCTTCAGTGAGCAGGGCTGCATCCTTCTGGTGAAGCTGCATCAGATGCACCCGCTCGATCAGCAGACCGTGGTGATCGACACCCGCAGCGGGGACTGGTTGCCGGGGCTGGTGGCTGGCTTGCAGGTGTTGCCTTTGCAGACGTTCGGATCCGAGCATGTGGCTCTGGTGCGCTGGGCGCCCGGCACGCATTTCCAGCTTCACGGGCATCCAGGTGGCGAGGAAATCCTGGTGCTGGAGGGGGTCTTCCAGGATGAGCTGGGCCGATATCCCGCCGGCAGCTGGATCCGCAACCCCGAAGGCAGTGCCCACTCTCCCTGGAGTGAAGCGGGCTGCACCATCTGGGTGAAGACCGGCCACCTTCCCATCACCCTCGCCCATGGCCTCTGAACTGGCCCCTGATGGTGTTCTTCGCCTGGATCAGGCGCGGTTCTCCTCGAGTTGCCGGGATGACTGAGCCTCCTCGGCGGAACTTTCGAGGCCGGCAGCAAAGGCCTGAGACTGATCAGAGAGGCGATCAAAGGCCTGCTCCGACTCCTGGACCAGATCACTCCATCATTTTGCTTCTACTTGGGGTCGCAGCACATCAATGCCAGGATGGCAAGCCAGGGAGCTGCATATCCCTTGTGTTCTGAGGCATGATCAAAATTTTTCTATGCCGCATTCCTGGCCTGGATGTGAGCATCAGCCTGCTCTGATCAACAGGATTGATGCTTTTCGTTTCCCGTGGAAGGATTCTGACGTGGTCAGAACAGCTCTGAGCAACATCCTGGCTGACACCGATGTGCTTTACGGCTAGACCCATGGGTTTCACTGGACTGTGACCGTCTCCATAGTCACGTCCCTGCATGCTCTGCTCATGGAGCAGTCCAACGAGCTCTGCGAGGCCATCGATGTGCTCGCTGAGCGAATCCGGGGGCTCGACCAGGCGGCACCCTTTGGCCCTCGTGCCCTGAGGTCTTGCGTAGTTTCAAGTCTCTGGCTGAGGCCGCCAGTCCGGTCCATGGAACCTGAGATGAGGCCGCTGTGGACAGCTGTCGCTCAACGTGAAGGACCTCGGCGGGATCTGTTGCGAAGACGTGCTGGCTGTGATCCTTGATGGGCTCTGTCTGCCGTCATCCTGATCTCATCGGCACCCCTGCCTCTGGAGGTCCAGCCATCGCCAGCCCAGCCCTGTTGGATGAGCTGCTGAGCAGCTGATCTTCACCTCGGCCTATGCCTTATGCGGTCACCCTCTTGGCGCCAACCGATGTCAGTGAGGGGATCGGATGGGTCGATGAATGACGCAGGAAAGATCCTCTGGAACCCACCAGTGCAGAGGTGGCCACAATCCAGAGGGTGGCCATGTGTCTACTCTGGATTCACACCAGGATCCACCACCATGGCGACACGATCCCGCGGGCTGCTTCTCAGGTTGATGTTCGGAATGCTTCCCTTGGTGCTGCCATGGGGAGGTGTGGCAGCAGCCTCTGAGGCAATGGATGATGCGGCGGGGCAGTGCCGTGAACGGATCAAAGTCTCTGATTGGCAGGGTGCCGTGCTGGCGTGCAGCCGGGCGATCGAGAAGGACCCGAAGCTCACGACGGCCTGGATCGACCGATGTCAAGCTCAGCTTGAACTCGCCAGACTGGGTGAGGCAATGGCGGATTGCCGGCGAGCCGTCCAGTTGGATCCTCGCAATTCAGAAGCCTATCTTCGCCTTGCCGACGTGAAAGCTGCTTCCAATCCCTTGGATGATCGCAGCGTGCTTGAGGATTATGACAAGTCCATCATTCTGGACCCCAGGAATGCAACGGCTTACAACAATCGTGGTGTCACCAGAAACTCCCTCAAGAATTACATGGGAGCTCTGGACGACTACAATAAGGCCATCGAGCTGGACCCCGGCAATTCGCTGTACTACTTCAATCGCGGCGAGACACTCTTTCTCAAGGGGCAACGGGAACTGGGTTGCTCCAGCTTTCGCCAGGGCCATGACCTGAAGCCTGACTTCACCTTGACAACGCCTGATTTCGACTCCGCTTACCTCAAGTTCTGCAACCAGATCAAGGAGCCCGTCCAGGCACCCTGATCCGAGCCGTCCAGTCGCGTGTGAGGCTCGCACCGGCACATCAGTCCACACCGCGAGCGGAGGGGATGGACCCGTCAGGAGAGCGTTGGCACTCCGCACACCTCAACTCAGGCAGGATGTGACGACCTGATCTGGGGTCGTGATGATGGCTCGACACGTCCTGTCCAGAGTTGGGGCTGCCTGGCTTGGTGCAGCCGCTCTTGGCGTGACCATTGTTGCTCCGGCCGTGATGGCAGCCCCATGCCTTTCCCGGGCGAAGGGTCCAGCGGCCGGATCCTTCGGGTTCGACTGGCTGCAGCCCAACTCAGCCACCTGCAGCCAGGTTCAAACAGACACCATCAGGACGTTCCGTTCCTGCGCCCATCAACCGGACGGCACCTTCGGCCTCAAGGATCCGGCCTATGTCTGCCGGATTGGTCCGCGCAGTGAACTCATGATCTACGCCGATAAAGCCACCTGTGAGCGCAACCTCGACGTGATGCAGTCCAATGGACCCTGACGATCCTGGTCGGGATGCCAGCTGAGATGCCTTGGCCATGGAAGGGGCGCCAGGGATGTCTCTCGATCCGGGATCATGGGGTCTGAACTCTGATGTCCCCCTGCAGCGCCCGCTGGCCTGCTCCGGAGGGTCAATCGCTCGGGGCTCGTCGCTTCCCTTCCACCGCCTTTGTCAGCCCATGAACGTTCTGGTGTTCCTGCTCGTGGGTGTGATCGCCGGATGGCTGGCGGGCGGACTGCTGATGCATCTGCTGGCCGGGATCATCGGGGCCCTCATCGGTGGCCTGGGGTTGGTGGGCCTGGGCCCCTCCCTGGGCGCTCCGCTCCTTGACAGCGTCATCAGGGCGGCGATCGGCGCCGGGCTGGCGGTGCTGGTGTTGCGGCTGATCAAGAGGCCCTGAGCATGGTGTGGACAGCTGTGCCAGCTTGGAGTCGGGAGCCCACCATGGGCTGCCCAGCCACTGGCTTCACAAGGAGGAGGAGGTGTCCCCATGCCTGTTCATTCACTGGAGCTGCCCGCCGCGCTGACCCTGCTCGACCTGGAGGAGGTACCCGAGGATTTCAGCGAGCTTTCCCGGCAGGTGGCCTGGCATCAACCGGCCGTCCAGGCCTGGAGTGAATCTCAGAGCCTGGCCTATCGGGTGGTCTGGGAGGCCGTGGAGCAGAAGATCGAGCACCCAGGCGATTGCCTCAGCGGTTGAGGCCTTCCATCCGCCAGGTCACGAAGCTGCCCACCGGGCTCCAGAGAAGGAAGGGGATCAGCAGCAACGCCGCCGGACGCGACCACGGCACCACCACCACTGCCAGAGCCACTCCCCAGGCCCAGCCGGCCAGGCCGATCAGCGTGCCGTTGCGCAGGGTCCGGCTGCGGCAGATCAACCAGGTGTAGCTCTGCACCAGCAGCACCAGCCCCAGGTAGCCGCCCATCAGCGCCAGGCTCGCACTGGCCTGCCACACCAGCACGGCCGAGGCATAGAAACAGACGTAAATCGCCAGCCAGATGGCCGGAATCCAGCGCTCGAAGGTCAGCCAGCGAGGGCGGCGCAGCTGCAGAAACCAGCGGAAATCGTCCCGCGAGGGATTGAGCAGGGCTCCTACCGCCACGATCCCCGCCAGGATCACCAGGGCTGCCACCATCGCCGGTCCGTGCATGGCTCTCCAGGCTGATCGGGGATGGGGCACCACGGCCGCTGATGCTCCTGTGCCGTCATCAATCCCTACCCCGGGAAGGTCTTGCCCATGGCCAGCGCCATCACTCTCCAGCGCCTGCTGCGGGAGCGCCGTTCCGGCCTCGAGGAGGCCCTGGCTGTCTTCGATGCGTTGCCGCCGGTGGATCCGGCCATGCTCTGGGGCCGCTGGCAGGGCAGCGAGATCCGCAGCGGTCATCCGATGGAGGGCTGGCTGGAGGTCTGCGGCTGGTACGGCAAGGAGTTTCTCGATGCCGAGACCGTGCATCCGCTGCTGATGCGCATCGGCTCGGGCGATCCGTTCCCGATCCGGCCGCTGCCCGGGGCGCTGGAGTTGGCCCGCTGCGTCTCCCCCCAGGCGTTCCCCCTGCCTGGGCCGTTGCTGCGCCGGTCGCTGCTGCTGTTGCGCACCAGGCGTTCCCAGGCCCGCCTGCGGAGCATGGAGGTGCGTGGCGTGGTCAGCGCCACCATGCTCTACGACCATCTGCCGGTGCATGACGCCTTCCGCCGCGTCGACGATGACACCGTGCTCGGCCTGATGCAGGCCAAGGGTGACCCCCGCCCCTACCTGTTCCTGCTCGAGCGCCGTCCCTGAAGCCTGGGTTACGTTGACGCCAAGCCGCTGAGGTCACTTGATGCTGGAGGTGGCCCTGGCGATGCTGGAGCGCGACGGCTGCTGGTTGGTGCAGCTGCGGGACGACATTCCCGGCATCGTCTCACCGGGCACCTGGGGCCTGTTCGGCGGCCACCTCGACCCTGGCGAGAGCCCGGATCAGGCCCTCAGGCGGGAGCTGCAGGAGGAAATCAACTGGTGTTCCGGCGAACTTCCCTTCTGGTTCCGCCACAGCACCACGCACCGGATCGCCCACTTCTTTCGCTCCAGCCTGCCGCTGCCCCTGGAGGACCTTCAGTTGCTGGAGGGTCAGGACATGGTCCTGGCTGGCCCTGAGGAGCTGGCCACTGGCCAGGTCTGGAGCCCGAGGCTGCAGCAGGCCCGCCCCCTCGCCCCCTCCCTGCAGCTGGCGCTGGAGGCCCTGCGCCGGATCCCATGACCACGGCTGATCCTTACCTCGAGCTGCAGGCCGTGGAGGCCTACCTGGGGACCCGCCGGGTGTTCGACAACCTCAGCCTGCGTCTCTACCTGCGGGAGAACAGCGTGATCCTGGGGCCGAACGGGGCCGGCAAGAGCGCCCTGATCAAGCTGCTCAGCCGTGAGATCTACCCTGTGGTCAAGCCGGGCTCACACCTGCGCCTGTTCGGTCGTGAAACGGTCAACCTCTGGGATCTGCGCGCACGGATCGGGCTGGTGTCCCGCGACCTCCAGGCTGGCTATGTCGGCAGGGTTCTGGCCCGGGATGTGGTGCTCTCGGGCTTCTTCGGTTCGGTGGGGATCGGCCCCAGCCAGCATCCCAGCCCGGAGCAGCACCAGCGGGTGCGGGAGCTGATGGCCCGGCTGCGGCTGGAGAATCTGGCCGATCGCCCCTACCGCCAGCTCTCCGATGGCGAGCGCATGCGCCTGTTGCTGGCCCGCGCCCTGGTGCACGATCCCCAGGTGCTGGTGCTGGATGAACCCACCACCGGCCTTGACCTGCGCGCCAAACATCAGTTGCTGCTGGTCCTGCGCGAGCTGGCTCAGGCCGGCACCACCCTGCTGCTGGTCACGCACCAGATCGAGGCCATCATCCCCGAGATCAGCCGTTGTCTGCTGCTGCGCCAAGGGGCGCTGGTGGCTGATGGCCCGGCGGCGGAGCTGCTGGCCGATGGCCCCCTCACCGATCTGTTCGGCACGCCCCTGCAGGTGTGCAGCGCCGGCGGATTCCACCAGGTGCTGCCGGCTCCCTCCCCGTGAGCGGGGCCTCACCCAGCCTCACGGCTCCTGGCGTTCCCCGTGAGGCTGGGGCAAACTCACACCAGGCAGGGCATGGGGATGTCGTCGACCAAGCACCACCGCGGGCCACGCTGGTTTGGGCTTCTGGCCTGGGCTCCCATGCTGGGTCTTCCCCTCTGTGGCACCGCTCTGGCGATGTCCTCGCCCTGGTGGGAGAACTACGAGGTGCGTGAAACCTTTCTCTGCAACGACACCAACCAGGTGGTGGTGGAGCGCAACGATGCACAGGCTTCTCTGCTGGCTGGCCGTTACCGCACCACCCTCTTCCGCGAAGACTCTCCGCTGCCGGGCCTGCGCTATGGCACCGATCGTCTGCGCCTGATCCTGCGCGGGGATGAACTCACCCTGGAGCGGCTGCCGCAGCGGATGCTCTGCCTGCGCACGGATCAGGTCTGATGGGCATGAACCCCCTCCCCGACCGAACCGTGCTGCTGCTGATGGCCATCACCCTGGGAGCGGTGGCGGCCCTGGTGTTCTGGAGTGTGCGGCTCCAGCCGGCCCCGGAAACCCCACTGCTCTGGAAGGAGACCCCCGGCCGCAGCAGCCCAGCCTCACCGGCGGCCCAGCCGAAAGGCACCCTGCTCTGAATCCTTTGGCATCCCCCGACGACGGCCCCGAGGGCAAGCGACAGCTCCACCCCTTGCCCAAGGGACTGGTGGAGCTCTATGGCCTGCTGGCGGTGCTGTTCGTGCTTGTGCCCGAGTGGATGGCCGGCGGCGCCATGAGCTCGATTCCGGGCCTGCACCAGGGCAACCCCCTGCCGGTCACGGCCAGTGCCTGGCGCCGTCTGCCGGAACTGCGCCTGGCCGCCATGAACCTGGCCCAGTTGCGGCAGCTGGCGCGCCGCCTGCGCCTCTGGGGCTACGCCAGCCAGAGCCGCGAGCGGCTCACCATGCGGATTCTCAGGCGGCTGAAACGGGTGCGCACCTGGGAGTCGTTGCTGCCGCGGGGGCTGTGATAGCTTCCATTCCGCCGGGGCGTAGCGCAGCTTGGTAGCGCACCACTTTGGGGTAGTGGGGGTCGTGGGTTCAAATCCCGCCGCTCCGATTCTTCAATCGTTCATCACATCTTCACCGGCTTCCCCAGCCGGTTTTTTTGTGCTCTCAGCCGCCAGCAGGGCCTGCAGCGACCAGCGGCTGCTGTCCTGGCTCAGCCGGCCTCCCAGCTCGAGCCAGTCTTGCCAGCCTTCGCTCCGCTGACGCTCGATCCAGTGGCTGAGCTGGGGGAAGGATGGGCTGGGGGTGGAGCCGAGCACGTCCTCGAGCACCTCGGCCAGCACCTGCAGGTCGTGCAGATTCCCGAGGATGTCCTGGGCGTGCCTGAGGTCGGTGAGCCAGCGGCTGAGGGCAGGATCGAGATAAGGCTCGAGGTTCTCGAGGCCGTAGCGCACCCCCTTGATCCGCTTGCGCAGCCCATGCAGCGCCGGATCGCCAGGGTCATCGCTGAACCAGCCCGGTTCGAGAAACAGCCCCGCAGCTGCCTGGGCACGCCATTCCCCGAGCCAGGTCTCCAGGGGCAAAGCCCCCAGACTGGTGAAGCGGGGGTGATCCTGCCAGCGGTGCAGACGTTCCAGCAGTTTCAGGTAGCGGTGGCCGCGCAGGGATTCCGCCAGCCCTTCGAACGCCCGGTGCCGATCACGGGCCAGCTGCTTCATGGCGGGCCGCAGCGCCTTGGATTCACAATCGGGCAGCGAAGGCAGCAATCTGGATTCCAGGCGCTCGCGCAGCACATCGAGATCACGGCAGAGTCCGGTGCGACGTGCCACGCGGGCGATGCGGCGCTCGCTGATGCCATCGGGCAGGTTGAGGGCCGGCTGGAACTGCACCAGGGCTGTGCGCAACCGCCGCAGGCTCACCCGCAGCTGATGCAGGGGTTCGGGATCGGCATCGGCCAGCACCTCAGGTTGCAAACGGCCCAGACGCCTGGTCTGCTTCTGGATCAGCTGGGCAGCGTGGCCCCCGTTGCTGAGGGCTTCAGGGGGCGGCACTGGAGGTGCACCGGGCTGATCGAGGCCTTGGTCCCTGGGTGGTTCCATGCTCGCGGGTGGCGATGACTCCATTCTCAGCCCGACCCGTGCCCTGGGCCGATTCTCAGCGGGGCAGCGGCCGCTTCAACTGCTGGAAGCTGCGGCCCAGGGCCTGGCCGACCGTGAGGCCCACCGGCAGATCGCCGGAGAAGGAGCTGCCCAGCACGTGGCGGTAGAGCTTGGTTTCCACGAGCCGGTAGGTGCTCTCAGGCAGGGGAATGGCGCCGGCGGCCTCGACGATCAGGGGGCCCTGGCGCACAAAGGCCGTGATGAACCTCTGCAGCTCAGGGCGTTCCAGCAGTTGCTCGTTGTTGATGTAGAGGAACAGAGGACGGGAGAAGGGGAGGTAGCGCTCCTTCTGCACGGTCCCGAGCGAAGGGTGCACGGCTCCCATCGGCCCCTCCACCGCGAGTGCCCTCAGGCGGTTGCGGTTGGCGGCGTAGTAGCTGTAGCCGAAGTATCCGAGCGACTGCAGGTCATTGGCCACACAGTTCACCAGAACGTTGTCATCTTCACTGCTGCTGTAATCACTGCGGGAGTTGGCGGCATTACCGTTCACGGCTTTGTTGAAATAATCGAATGTGCCTGAAACCTTATCGGGGCCACAGAGCGTGATCGGCCGGGCCGGCCAGGCGCTGTTCACCTGACTCCAGCGCTTGATGCGGCCCTGGGCACTGCGGTTCCAGAGATGCCCCAACTCCTTGGTGGTGATCGTCCTGGCCCAGCTGTTGCGGGGGTTGACCGCCACGGTCAGGGCATCGAAGGCGATCGGCAGTTCGATGAAGCGAATGCCCTTGGCTGCACAGGCCTTCAGTTCCTGACTGTTGATCGGCCTGGAAGCGTTGCTGATCGCCATCGACCCGGAGCAGAACGCGCAGAAGCCTCCGGTGGTTCCCGTTTCATTCAGCTCGAAGCGCACATCGCGACCGGGAGGGCTCTGGCGGAAGCGGCGGATGGCTTCGGCGGTGATCGGGAACACGGTGCTCGATCCGCTGATGCGGATCACCCCCTTGCTGCTCTGGCCCAGGGCTGGGCCGGATGTGCCGAGCGGCGGGAGCAGAGCCAGAGCGGCCAGAAGGCAGATCCACAGCCCACCAGGCAACCGAAGCAACTTCACCGTCAAGCCCACGGAATGGATGACCTTCAAATCCACTCTGGGGGCTGCAGGACAGCTTCTCCGTTAATAAGGGGTTAGGGCTGGGTTGTGATTGCCGCAACCCCATAGGCTCGGCTCCGGGTGTTCGGACATTCAAGGCGGATGGATCCTGGCTGGAGTGACGAGCCCGCCTTTGATGACCGGCTCGGCGATCAACCACTGGAGCACTGGGCCGAGCTGGTGCGCCAGCGGCGGTGCTGGTTCTGGAATGAGGGTTATCCGATGGTGCAGATGTTGCACCGCTTTCTGCTCGAGGCGCCGGAACTGGCCGAGGCCCTGGGCTACGCCAGTCCAGATGCTCTCCTGTGTCAGGGCTACGGCCTGGAACTCGTGATCGGCCCTGAGGGTGTGCGATCGCTGCAGCGGCTGCCTGGATTGGGCCGGTCGGCCCAGGCCTGCGCCTGCTGCGGTCAGTCCTTCCTGGCCAGGCGAAGGGATGCCCGGTACTGCTCCAATCGTTGCCGCGCGCGGGCTAGCCGGGAGCGGCGACGGTCGTAGGGTTCGGCGGCTGCGGCTGCTGTGGGGACGCGGGATCACGGTCAGCCCAGGCTTGATCTGCGGCCGGGAGAGCGAGCCCTGGTGGCTGGGCTCCTGCTTCACTCCCTGCTGGTGGGGGCGGTGCTGATCTTCACTCTCACCGCGGCGAATGCTCTGTTCGTCTCCACGGTCGGACCATCCGGCCTTGCCTACGTCTACTTGGCGGTGGCGGCGGTCGGGCCGCTCAGCAGCGCCGCCGTTCTGAGTCTGGGAAGGCGGCTCTCTCAGCGCCGAACCTGGCGCCTGTAGCTTCTGGTGGTGACCCTGGTGCCGCTGGCGCTGCGCTGGCTACTGGCCTGGGGGATGAGGCCACGGCAGCCTTTGCCCTGCTGGTCTGGTACCGGCTGGCCGAGATCCTGCTCAATCTGGAGTTCTGGGGCCTGGCGGCCACCCTGCTCCACGTGCGTCAGGCCAAGCGGTTGTACGGCCTGATCGGCTCAGGGGAAGTGGTGGCACTGGTTGTCGGTGGCTTCACCTTGCCGCTGCTGGTGTCCTGGGTCGGCAGTGACAACATCATCCTGCTGGCTGCTGGTGCCAGCGCCCTCTGTCTCCCCCTTCTCGGCTGGATCCAGCGGCAGGCCCGATCGGCGGAGCCCGAGGTCATCGCCGCCACCCCCTCGGTGGATTCGCCCCTGCCACCCATCGCGACCGGAGCCCCGGGCCCCTTCGTTCCACTGCTGTTCGGCCTCTTTCTGGCCTCGGTGCTGATGCGCTACCTCGTGGATCAGAGCTTTCTCGTGGTGGCCCACGCACGCTTCACCAGCGCCAATGAGCTCACCGCCTTTCTCGGGGTGTTCTACGCCTGCGCGGGCGTGGCCACCCTGGTGCTTCGCGGCGGAGTCACGGCTCCATGGCTCGCCCGCTTCGGCCTGGGGGGGTGGCCTGACGATCCTGCCGGCAAGCCTTGCCTCGAGCGTGCTGCTGGCTGTCGGATCCGCCCTCGGGGCCCTACCCGGCGCCTTGCTGTTCCCGGCCATCGCAGGGACGAAATTCTTCGATCGCTCCCTGCGCCTGTCGATCGATCGCTCTGCAGTCCTGCTGCTGTTTCAACCCCTCGGGGCACTGCAACGGGTGCGTGTCCAGACCCTGGCGGAGGGGGTCGTCAGTCCCCTGGGGGCTGGGCTGGCCGGTTTGCTGCTGCTGGCCATCGGCCGGATCTGGCCCAATCAGCTGGGGATTCTGCCCACTCTGATGCTGGGCCTGCTGCTTCTCTGGTTGTTGCTGGCTCAACTGCTGCGACAGCAATATCCACTGGTTCTGGCCAGGGCGCTGCAGGGGCGAAGCCTGGTTGGTGGCTTGGTGTCGGCCCAGGAGCCAGAAACCCGGCGTGTGCTGCTCCAGGCCCTGCAGTGGCCCTCAGCCCCTTCGGTGCCCTAGGCCATCGAGCAGCTGGGCCATTCGGACCCGGAGTTCATCGTCGAGCGCGCCGAGAGCCTGCTGCTTCATCCGGCGGCGGCGGTGCGCCATGCGGTCCTTGTGCGGCTGGAGGACGCCACCAATGACGCCCCCATCGAGCTGATCGAGCGTCTGGCCGACTCGGATCCCGATGGCGAGGTGCGAGGAGCGGCGCTGCGGGTGCTGGCAGCCCACGACGAGGAGCGGATGCTCGAGGTCTATGGATCGGTTCTGGCCGGCCGTTCCGCTCCGGATCGCACGGGGATGATCGTCGGTCTGCTCCGACACGGCAGCCTGGAGGGGCTCCTGCTCGCGGCCCGAGCCCTCAACGACCTTCTGCAGAGCGTCGATCCCCTCTGCCGTATCCAGGCCGCACGGGTGCTGGCGGACGTGGGCGGCGGAAATCTCTACCGCCCTCTGGTGACCCTGCTGAATGATCCGGACCGCAGGGTGCGCACGGTGGCGCTCGATGCAGCGGCAACGCTGATCAACCGCCGTCTGCTGCCCCACGTGATCGATCGGCTTGACGATCCGGGATGCCGTGGAGCCGCGACCCGGGCCCTGCTGGCGGCCGGGGATGAAGGGTTGGCGCGGCTGCTCGAGGAACTCCAGACCCTTCCCCCCGGAAGCGGGATGGAGAAGCTGATCCTGGGGGTGCTGGGGCGGTTCCGCCACCCCGGCGCCTGGTCGGTGCTGGTGCAACGGATGGCGGAGCGGGATCCGGCGCTGCGTCATGCGGCACTGACTGCCCTGGCCTCCTCGGGCTATCAGGTCGCTCAGCAGGAGCGCCGACTGGTGGAGGGTCGCCTGCAGGAGGAGGTGCGCTTCGGCGCCTGGTTGCTGGCGGCCATGGCCGATCTCGAGGAGCGACCGCTGCATCCAGTGCTCTCCTCGGCCTTCGGCCAGGAGCTGGATCGTGTTCGCCAGAGGCTGCTCCTGCTGCTGATCTTCCTGCATCCTGGTCGCCCCCTCCGGCAAGTGAGGCTGCGCTACTGGACCGGCTCGGCGCGGGAGCAGGCCCTGGCTCTGGAACTGCTCGAGTCCACGATCCCTCCCCAGCATCTGGACCCCACCATGCCGTTGCTGGATCGGCACTCACCCGCCGAGGCCCTGGCCCTGCTGCATGAGAAATACCATCCTGCTGTGCCATCCGCGTCGTGCGGCTGGTTGCTGGCGATCATGGGGGTGGCCATGGGCTCCCCCGGCGACGGTTGGTTGCTGACCTGTGCTCTCTACAGCCTGGCGTTTCACGCGGAGTCGCTCAGGTCGGATGGTCGGATTCTGGAGGCCATTGCGGTGGCTCAATCCTCGGCCAACCTGGTGGTAGCGGAGACCGCTCGCTTCACCGCCCGATCCCTTCTACCGAATTCAGGCTCTGCCGTCATGACCAGGACATCTCTGACGATCGAGAAGGTGCTGTTGCTCACGTCGGTAGGAATCTTCTCGTCAACGCCCAGTGATGTGCTCGTGCAGCTGGCCCAGGCCATCGATGAGGTGTAACTGGAGGCGGGGGACACCCTGTTCAGCCTTGGCGACATCGGCACGGCGATGTACGTGATCGTGGAGGGACGCATGCGCGTTCACATCGACGACCAGACCATCGTGGAGCTGGGCGAACGAGAGATCGTCGGCGAGTTGGCGGCTCTGGATCCTGAGCCCCGCTCGGCTTCGGTGAGCGCGCTGGTGCCCAGTCGCCTGTTCCGCATCGAGCAGGAAACCCTGTTGGATCTGATGACGGATCAACCGGAGATCGTCAGAGGGGTCATTCGTGAGTTGGCGCGAAGGATCCGCCTGAGCAACCAGCGGGACGGCGTCAGCGAGCCTGGGGTTCCAGCCCGAGCACACTGACGCCGGCGCTGAGGACGACGACTAGGTCAGGATCCTGATCCGAGTGATTTGAGGAACCAGAGGATTTCGCCTGCATCCCAGCCCAGTTCGTCGAACTTCTTCACCACCACCTCATCGGAGCCCTCCATCAGAGTCCGGGCGAAACACCTCACCAGAGAGGCGCTCGAGAACTCCATGCCCCTGGAGGCAGCGGCTGCGACCACGTCATCTGCGCTGGTGGCCATTTTGACGCTGTGTTGCAGATCCTCATCGCTGCACAGGGATTCCACGAATCGATCGATCGCATCGTCTGCCGCCATGGCTCCTGAGTTCTCAGTTAATAACTCCTCAGTTTAACTCATTTGTTGGCCCACTTCCCCCTCAGGCAAGTCGATCACACCAGCGCTTCGCAGACTGACCTGGGCGACCCTTGCAATTCTCAGTGCCGGGGTGCCGTCCAGTCCTGGAACCAGCCGCGGCGCCACAGCCAGTAACTCTGAACAAGGGCGACCAGCGCCATGAACACCAGAACAATGCCATAGCCATACTTCAAATGCAGTTCCGGCATGTTCACGAAATTCATGCCATAGATGCCGGCGATGAATGTGAGTGGCGCAAAGATGGTAGAGACGATCGTAAGCGTCTTCATCACTTGGTTCATGCGGTTGCTGATGCTGGCCATGTAGGCCTCGGTCACCGAATCACACTGATGGCGGATGAGTTCACAGGCCTCAAAGATCAGGATCACCCGCTGCTCCATGTCCTGGAAGCCATGCAGGGCCTCGGGACCCAGCAGCCGTTGGTTCTGGCGCAGCAACACCAGCAGCTGATGGCGCAGCGGCCACACCTGGCCCCGGATGTCCCTCAGGCTGCTGCGGATCTGGTACGTGCGGCTGAGCAGTCGTGGTTTGGGCCGTAGCAGGGCCGCCTCCTCCAACTGCTCCAGCAGCTCCGCCAGATGTTCCAGCAATGGAAAGAGACCGTCGAGCAGCTCGTCGATCAGGAAGTGGAGGATGTCATCCAGATCGTCCCGCGTCGGGGCCGGCTCCAGGCACGAGAGCCACTGGGTGAGCTGCGGAAACGATCCGGTGCTGGGTACCTCCTCGATGCTGATCAGCAGGTCGGGCAGCAGCAGGAATCCCACCTGCTCAGCGATCAGGCGGTCGGGCGTCTCGGAGAAGCTGAGACGGTGCAGCACCGTCAGCACCACATCACCGATCGAATCGACCCTGGGACGCTGGGGATGCTCCAGCAAAGGAGCATGGACGTGGGCCGGCACCCCGAGGGTGTCGAGCACCGTGCGGATCAAGGTCGTGTTGGCCAGTCCCTGGATGCGGAGCCAGAGCGGTACCCCGCGGCTCAGCAGGGGTTCGAGCTCCTGGGCTCCCTTCAGCTCACACTCCTCGATCCCCGCAGGCTGAAAGCAGAGCATCGAGAGCCTCGTGGGCGCCCGGCCGCCATGGATGAAGAGCTGGCTGGGGAGATCACCCGGCCGCCCCGCGAGGCGCATGGAGCGCAGGGTGCCCGGATCGAAGCGCGTCATCCACGCATTAAGCCGATCCGTGCTCCCCCAGGGGAGGGGATGGTGCGCTGGAGAAGGTGCTCAAGCACCAGGCCCGTTGCCAGCAGGCTTCCCTGCAGCAGCAGACAGCAGCCGATCTGTGCGCGGCGTTCCCAGAGCAGGCCCGTCATGGCATCAGCGGAAGGAGGCCTGCAGTTGAGACGACATGCCCCCACCGCGCTGCTATCCGGGCGACATCGTGGGGCATGGGAGATCACAGGAGCCCCGGGCCACCTCTGCCATCACCTCCTGCTTCGGGACTACACCCGCCGGTTCCGGCCTGAACGAATCCCACCGT
The DNA here is from genome assembly GCA_943369245.1 of Synechococcus sp. UW140. GTDB lineage: Bacteria > Cyanobacteriota > Cyanobacteriia > PCC-6307 > Cyanobiaceae > Regnicoccus_A. Next base: position 71,576 of record CALRMN020000005.1, read on the forward strand.
GGTCACGGTGGTAGCCAACAACGACTGCAGCGCCGAGGAGGTGGCGGCACCGCCACCCATGCTCAGGCCAGCCTGGTGAGGGCTCCGTAGCCCGCCAGCCAGCGGTTCACCCGAGGCCGGATTGAGGGCGGCACTTCCTGCAGCAGCTGGTCGAGCTCAAGGGCTCCCAGACGGCGCAGATCACGCACGTTCACCCTCCAGAGGGCCTCTGCTTCACGGATCAGCCGGGCCCAGGTCCGTGCTTTCTGCCAGCGCCGCAACTGCTGCTGATGTCGGTGCTTCTCCGGCAGGGCCGGTCCTGCCCGCTGCTCCATCGCCATGGCTGCCCTCAGGACGTGTGCTGATGCCCACAGCTTGCGCTCGGCGGCTGCAGTTGACAGCTCTTGGCAGGGATGGAGTCGTGATCGGATGCAATCGAGCTGCTGGCTTCAGGCGGCGTGGCGCCCGGCTGCATCCGGCTCCACCGGTCTGACGGAGAAATCAAGCTCGCGCGCCTCCCGTTCGCTCAGACGCCGGCTCCAGGCCTTGGCCACCGGTTCGTTCCAGCGGAATCCCGCCTCCCGTGCCCGATGGCGCTGGTCGTAGGGCAGCTCGGCCCGGTAGAGCCGCCGCGGCTCCAGCCCAGCCAGCAACAGGGATTCCAGGCCTTCGCAGCGCTCGAAGACCTGGGCCAGGTAGATGCAATCGGTGAGGGCCCTGTGGGCGGCCCAGACCGGAATGCCATAGGCGAGGGCCAGATCACGCACCGAAGGAGTGGCCTTCAGCCGTCGCTCGCTCGGCCAGCGCAGGTCATCCATGCTGCAGAGCCAGGGCTTGTCGATCACCGGCAAATGCCCCCGGCCGAACCAGGCGCGGTCGAAGGCGGCATTGTGGGCCACGATCACATCGGCGCTGCCCACCAACTCCTGGAAATAGATCAACCCTGCCTGCCAGGGCTGAGCCAGCCGGCTCACAGCGGCATCGATGCCGTTGATGCCCTCGGCCGCGTTGCTCTGGCAAGGCAGCAGCAGGGAAAGCTGGCTTAGAACGGCGCGGCTGGACACATGAAACAGCACCGCTCCCACTTCGATGCAGTGGTCGCGCTCCGGGTCCAGGCCGGTGGTCTCGGTGTCGAGGATCAGCAGCCGCTGGGGGCAGGTCAGCTCGGAGCCGGTGGCCTTGGCCGGCGGCGTCTGCACAGCGGTGGGGGCGGCGGCAGCCGGCTCAGCTCCGATCGCTTCGGCCGGCCTCGCTTCAGCCGCCTCAGGCACAAGGCTGAGCAGGCTGGTCTGCTGCCAGCGGTTGGCCTGCTGGCCTGCTGGGTCCAGGGGCTGCGGGGATCCCGACGGTGCTGCCATGGCCGGCTCCCCCCAGCGTGGTTGCGGTCCATGATCCCAGCTCCGGGGCGCGGATGGGGGCATGGGGCGCGGCCAGTCAGCCGGGTCCGGTGCTGCTGCCCCGCTGCCTAGGGTGACCCTCACTGTGTTCGTGACACCCGTGGGCAAGGCCATCCAGGTCGGTGACAGGGCTCCGCTGATCGTCCTGAAGGATCAGAACGGCACTGAGCGCCGCAGCGATCAACTCGAAGGACGGCCCCTGGTGCTCTTTTTTTACCCCAAGGACGACACCCCCGGCTGCACGATGGAGGCCTGCGCCTTCCGCGACAATCACGCCGAGCTGCAGGCCCTGGGTGTCGAGGTCTGGGGTGTGAGCGGCGATGACGGCGCCAGCCATGGGCGCTTCTCCCAGCGGCACCAGCTCCCCTATCCCCTGCTGGTTGATCAGGGCAACAGCCTGCGCCAGGCCTTTGGCGTGCCCGGCGCCCTGCTCAACCTGCTGCCGGGCCGCGTCACCTATGTGATCGATGGTGAGGGCGTGGTGCGGCACGTGTTCAACAACCTGCTGGATGGGCCGGCGCATGCCCGTGAGGCCATGGCCGCCCTCAAGCGGCTGGTTCCTCAGGCCTGAGCGCGGTGAGTCGCTGGCGTCAGCAGGGGAGTCTCTGGTGTCTGGAGCCGCCCGGCTCGACGGGCATGATCGAGTTCATCGGTGGCAGTTATCTGGCGGCCACCCCCCAGATCAGCTATCGGCGTCTGCTGGAGGCTCTCTGCCGGCGCGGGCTCAGCCTGCGGGCCTGGAGTTACGTGCCGGGGTTCGATCATCAGGCCCAGGCCACCGAGGCCTGGCGGGCCTTTCGGGGGGCGCGGCAGGTCCCATCGGCGGGAACGCCGGCGCTGCCGGTCCTGCGCCTCGGCCACAGCCTGGGCTGCAAGCTGCACCTGCTGGCCCCGGATGGGGGCCGGGGCAGCAGTGCCCTGGCGGCCATGAGCTTCAACAATTTCTCCGCCGACCGCTCGATCCCCCTGCTGGCCGACCTGGCGCCCCGGCTGGGTGTGCGCACTGAATTCAGCCCGTCGCCGCAGGAAACCCTGCGCCTGGTGGGCCAGCTCTACGGCCTGCCCCGCAACCTGCTGATCCGCTTCGGCAGTGATCCCCTCGACCAGAGCCCCCCGCTGCTGGAGGTGCTGCAGCAGCGCCCCGGGGACGCCAGTTCCCTGCTGCAGCTGGGCGGAGACCATCTCACCCCCGCCAGCGCCGGCCTGCGCCAGAACCTGCTGGGGACCTGGGCCGATGACCCCCTGCGCCAGCGCCAGATCGACCGCCTGGCGGCCAGCATCGACACCTGGTGGCGGCGAGGCGAACCCGGAAAACGCGATGCGGGATAGGCAACGCTTCCTCCCGATTGATTGACAGCGCGTGAAAGTACGGACACTCTTTGTGAGATCGGAAACTCAATCAGGACGGCCAAATCATGCTCGATGCCTACATCTCAGGATGGTCACGCGCGTTCGATTACACCGGTCGATCCAAGCGAGGCGACTACTGGTGGTTCTTTCTCGCCAACATCATCGTGGCCATCGTCCTGGGACTGGCGGCGAAGGCGATCAGCCAGTTGAGTGCCCTGCAGAACGTCTACGCCATTGCGGCAATCGTGCCAGGCCTCCCTCTCTGCGTGCGCCGGCTGCGCGACGCCGGCAAGGCCTGGCCCTGGATCTTTATAGGCCTGGTGCCGATCATCGGCACGATCTGGTTGATCGTGCTTCTGGTGATGCCGTCGGTGCCTGGTTGAACCAGGGCAACCGGCGACTTCAGACCCGCAGCGCATCAAGCACGGACCGGTCCTCCAGGGTGCTGGTGTCACCGCTCACCTCCTCCCCGGCCGCGAGGGCCCGCAGGATGCGGCGCATGATCTTGCCGCTGCGGGTCTTGGGCAGGGCGTCGCTGAAGCGGATCTCATCGGGCCTGGCGATCGGGCCGATCTCGGTGCCCACATGCCGACGCAGTTCGGCGCCAAGGGCTTCGTCACCGCTGAGGCCCGCCTGCAGGGTCACGAACGCCACGATGCCCTCACCCTTGAGGTCGTCGGGGCGGCCCACCACGGCGGCTTCGGCCACGGCCGGATGGCTCACCAGGGCCGATTCGATCTCCATCGAGCCCAGCCGGTGGCCGGAGACGCTGATCACGTCATCGACCCGGCCCATCACCCAGTAGTAACCGTCGGCATCGCGGCGGGCGCCATCGCCGGCGAAGTAGAGGGGGCGGCCATCGTCGCCGGTGATGTGCTCCCAGTAGCTCTTGCGGAAGCGCTCGGGGTCGCCATGCACCGTGCGCATCATTCCCGGCCAGGGGCGGCGCACCGCCAGGTAACCACCTTCATCCACGCCCACGCTGTGGCCTTCGCTGTCGACCACATCGGCGGCGATGCCGGGCAGAGGCAGGGTGGCCGATCCGGGCTTGGTGGGGGTGGCGCCCGGCAATGGGCTGATCATCACGCCGCCGGTTTCGGTCTGCCACCAGGTGTCGATCACCGGGCAGCGCTCATGCCCGATCACCTCCCGGTACCACATCCAGGCCTCGGGGTTGATCGGCTCGCCCACCGTGCCCAGGATGCGCAGACTGCTCATGTCGTATTGATCGGGCACCTCGCGGCCGCTCTTCATGAAGGCCCGTATCGCCGTGGGAGCGGTGTAGAAGATGCTCACCTTGAGCTTCTGGATCACCTCCCAGAACGCTCCCGGTTTCGAGGGCCTTGGGGCTCCTTCGTACATCACCGTGGTGGCGCCATTGGAGAGGGGCCCGTAGACGATGTAGCTGTGACCGGTGATCCAGCCCACATCGGCGGTGCACCAGTGGATGTCGTCGTCGCGGATGTCGAAGATCCACTGGAAGGTCAGGTGCGCCCAGAGGTTGTAGCCGGCCGTGGTGTGCACCACCCCCTTGGGTTTGCCGGTGGAGCCTGAGGTATAGAGCACGAACAGGCGGTCTTCGCTGGCCATCGGCTCGGCCGGACAGTCGGCGCTCTGGACGTCCACCAGCTCATGCCACCAGCGGTCGCGGCCCTCCTCCATCGCTGTGGGCTCGCCGGTGCGCCGCACCACAAGCACCTGCTCCACGGTGGGGCAGGCGCCATCGGCGAGGGCCTGATCCACCGCGGGCTTGAGCGCCACGGCCTTGTCCTTGCGAAAGCCCCCGTCGGCGGTGATCACGGCCTTGACGCCGCCATCGATCAGCCGGTCACGCAGGGCCTCGGCGGAGAAGCCTCCGAACACCACCGAGTGGGGGGCCCCGATGCGGGCGCAGGCGAGCATGGCGATGGCTGCTTCCGGCACCATCGGCATGTAGAGGGCCACCAGGTCGCCCTTGCCGATCCCGAGGGTCTTGAGGGCATTGGCGGCCTTGCAGACCTCAGCGTGCAGCTCGCGGTAGGTGAAGCGGCGGCTGTCCCCGGGCTCCCCTTCCCAGATCAGGGCCGTCTTCTCGGCATGGGGCCCTTCGAGATGGCGGTCGAGGCAGTTGTAGGAGAGGTTGGTGGTCCCCCCCTCGAACCAGCGGGCGAAGGGCGGGTTGCTCCAGTCGAGCACCGTGTGGAAAGGCTCGAACCAGTGCAGCTGCTCCCGGGCCTGCTCCCCCCAGAAGGCGTCGGGGTCGGCCTCGACGCGCGCCACCAGCTCCCGGTAGGCGGCCATGCTGCCGATTCGGGCCCCGGCCGCCAGCTCCGCCGGCGGCTCGAAGACCCGGACTTCCTGCAGCACCGATTCGATCGTGACCTGGCTCATCGGGTCGGGGGCGACACCTGGTCATTGTGGACTGAGAGGATGCGGCGATGAACAGCCCCGCGGCCTGTCTGTTCGACCTCGATGGTCTGCTGCTCGACACCGAGCCTCTGCACGGTCGGGCCTGGCGACAGGCGGCCCTGGAGTTTGGCCTCGACCTCAGCGATCAGCAGCTGCTGGAGCTGCGCGGACGCCGGCGCCTGGACAATGCCGGCAGCGTGATTGCCTGGATTGAAGCGGCGGGCCACCAGCCTCCCACCTCCGAGCAGCTGCTGGCGGTGCAGCAACCGATCGCCCGGGAGCTCCTGCCCGGTGCGCGGCCGATCCCCGGCGCCCCCGAGCTGTTGCGGCGCTGCCAGCAGCTGGCGATTCCGATGGCCCTGGCCACCAGCAGCAGCCGCGACTCGGTGGGGATCAAGTGTGCTCCCCATCCCTGGCTGGAGAAGATCGAGCTGATCGTCTGCGGCGATGATCCCGAGCTGACGCAAGGCAAGCCAGCCCCTGACATCTTTCTGCTGGCGGCCCGGCGGCTGGGGGTTGCCGCTACCTCCTGTTGGGCCTTCGAGGATTCCCTTGCCGGCGCCCAGGCGGCCCTGGCCGCGGGAGCCCTGGTGCATGTGCTCCTGCCCGACGGCCTCGGGCGGGAGCATTACCCCCGGGAGGTGCGCTGTCTCCGTTCGCTGGCTGAGCTGAAGCTCTGAGCGTGATCCGGCGGCCGGCGCTCAGCTGTCCTGACCTGAACCTGTGAACCTCTGGTAAAGGCGAAAGCCCAGTCCGCCCCACAGCAGCGTCCAGACCGTGAAGGTGGCCAGAGTGCCCACCTGGTTCGTCTCGATCGAATACACCCCGGCCTGGATGAAACCGGCATCGATCAGGGAACCGCCGATCCCCCAACCCAGCACCCAGCTGACCATGAAGCCGATGGCCTGAAGGTTGCCGGTCATCGCAGCGCAGCGGAACACTCATGGCATTCTCCTGCGCCCGTCGGCCGGCTGGGTGGACAGGCCGATCTGGTTAGTGTCTGGCGGTTTCTGGCGATCCCAGCCCGTTCTCTTCCGTCATGCGTCAGCGTCCTTGATCCGTCTCCTCCCCCTCCGGTCCAGCCCCCCCGTCCCGAGTCCCGCCCCTTCCCTGGAGACGGCTTCCCCGTCAGAGCCGGCTTATCCCTCCAAAGCCCAGCTGCTGGCCTGCCTGCCGCCTGATCTGCTCACGATCGACACCACCAAGGCCTGGGGCAGCCTCGCCTTCTCCCTCGGCCTCTCTCTGTTGGCCTACGGAGTGGGCACACGGATCCCCCTGCAGCCGAGCGCGGCCCCGCTCTGGCTGCTCTACGCCGTGGTCACCGGCACCGTGGCCGGTGGCTGCTGGGTGATCGCCCATGAGTGCGGTCACCAGGCCTTCCACCCCAACCGGCGAGTGGAGGCCGCCGTGGGATTCGTGCTGCACAGCCTGCTGCTGGTGCCTTACTTCAGCTGGCAGCGCAGCCATGCGGTGCACCATGCCAACTGCAACCACCTTGAGGGCGGTGAAACCCATGTGCCGGTCCGGGCGGGCTCAGCCTCCGGGCAGGTGCTGGAGCGGCTGGCCACCGGCCTCGGTCCCGTGGTCTACGGGCTGATCTCCCTGGTCATCCATCTGCTGCTGGGCTGGCCGCTCTATCTCCTCTTCGGCGTGGGCGGTGGTGAAGACCACGGCGCTCCCACCTCCCACTTCTGGAACGGAGTCCCGTTCCGCAACGGTCGTCGTCCCCTGTTCCCTGCCTCCAGCCGCCGCTGGATGCTGCGCTCCAATATCGGCCTGGTGCTGATGCTGCTGGCCCTGGCCCTGGCCGCAACCCAGACCTCCCCGGCCCGGGTGCTCGCTGTCTACGGGTTGCCCCATCTGGTGATCAACGCCTGGCTGGTGGGGTACACCTGGCTGCAGCACACCGACACCACGGTTCCCCACTTCGCCACGGACGAGTGGACCTTTGCCAAAGGTGCCCTGCAGACCGTCGATCGGCCCTACGGACCCGTGCTCAACCTGCTGCACCACGGCATCGGCTCCACCCATGTCTGCCATCACGTGAACCCCAGGATTCCCCACTACAACGCCTGGAGGGGCAATGCCCTGCTTCGCCGCCACTATCCCGAGCTCGTGCGCTTCGATCCCACCCCCATCCATCTGGCGCTGTGGCGGACAGCCAGCGGCTGTGCCGTGGTGAGCCAGGAGGGCTCAGGCGGCGGTTTTTATTTCCGCTCGCCGGTGGCCGCAGCCGCAGCCGAGACCTCGTGTTGAGCTGACTGTTGAGCGGAACTGGGCTGCTGGGTGATCTGGACAGCGGTCACGGTCACCGAAGCTTCCATGGCCTGCTGGCGATAGCGCCGCAGGCAGTATTTGCAGCCACCTGTGGTCTGCAGGTGACGCTCAGGCGTGATCACAATCAGGCGAACGGGATGATCCAGGCAGCGGATCTTCACCGGAGTGCGATAACTGCGGTAATCGATCTCGTCGTAGCTGTAGTGGTGGCCAAACCGTTCCAAGGCCCGCTTCAGGAAGGTTTCGCGGTCGATCCTCACAGCCATGGACTTCGTTTTCCAGCAGGCAACATTCTTCTGGTAGGCACCACGCCAATCCGGCAATCCAGATTGCCGGCTCCAAACTATCGGATGAGATCACTTAGGTTCCCCAGGATTTCCATCTTTCTGAAGATTGATGGCCTGGGGAACCCTGTGGCAACTCTCAGCTCACCACCACGTTCGTGACCCGCCCACCGAGACGGTTCACCCGTTGCAGGGCCTCGTTCATGCGGCTGAAGGGCACGCGGATCACGTAGGCGCCACTGCGGACGTAGTTGTTGCTGGCCAGGCCCGTGGCGGAGATGGTGACCACACGGCCACTGCCGCTGCTGCTCTCACCGGATGACACCCTCAGGGCTTCGACCCGGTGTTCCTGGGAGGGCGCCCTCAGGGGAACCTCAGGGGTGAAGTCGGAGGAAATCCCCGACTGGGTGCTCACCAGTGCCTTGAACGGACCTTCGGTTGAGACGATCACCACCCGACCAGCGGCGCCGCGCACCGGCACCGCTTTGTCCTGGTGCAGGGCCTTGCCGAGACGGAACTGGGTGCCGCTGGAATCTCCTTTCACCGAGGCCGCGGCCCCGCGGGCGAGTTGCATCAGCCAGGAGAACTGACGTCCCTCATGGCCCTTGGAGTAATCCCAGCCGTGCAGGTAGGGCACAGTGTCAAGACCGAAGCGCTCCTGGTATTCGTCGCTGTCGATGTAGGAATCGATCTCTGCGTCATAACCCTGGTCTTGCAGGATCGTGAAGTGATGCAGCATCTCCGCCTTGTTCTGAGGTGCCCTTCCCAGAAGATGCTTGTGGTTCAGTTCGATGAAGCGATAGGGATTGCAGTTCTCGAAGAATCTGGAGCGATAGAGACCACTCTTGGCCACAGTCCGCACCAGTTCCCGCACGTTCAGAGCGCCGTTGCGGAACAGGGACTCAGCCCCATTGAGCCGCTCGCTGGCCATCACATACTGCTGACCGAGCACCTGCTGATAGACAGCCCGAATGATCCTCTTGGTGTCCTGTTCGGAGCCGTTTGACCAGCTTTCCTTATTGCGATCATTAGCGAAGCGATCGATGCCGAGGGCGGGCGCCTGGACCAGTGCCATGGGTAGGAATTCAAGTGGGACGGGAGGAAGAAAAGGGGCGACCAAAAGAGATCGAAGCCAGTCGGGATACTGAGAATCGAGGCCTGATGACGAGCCCATAGCTCTTGGTGCCAGCAAGACTTTAGGCTGAGTGAGCGTTTCCGCGCATTTCTCCACAAGCCTTCAACCAACGCAAGATCTCTTCACGTCATTGGGGGATATCCCGGGCCCGGTCCCTTGAGGAAAGAAACTCCACCGAACCGGTTTGATTGAATCCTTCAGTTGGGCGGTTGATGGGCCATCAACGCCCACGAACATTGTCGCAAGGATGAACCCAGGATGGCCCATGGCATTGTGATCACGCCGTTTTTCGCTGCCGATGCACTCCAGGTCATTCCAGGTCACCGTGATGTCAAGTCTTGTGGTGATAGCCCTGACCGGTGTCGCTCAGCTCTGGACTCGTATGGCGGAACACAGGTTGCGCTGGAGTTGCCTTCTCTATGCCTCCGGTGAAAGTCCCAGGGTCGTCATCCGCTCGATTCAGGCGGTCCTGCCCGGATTCAAAGCCGATGGCAAGGAATCCGTGGGCGGGGAGCGCCTCTACCGCCTCTGCTCCACGGTGCTTGATTCCGTCGCCTGGTGAGGGGCAGGGCCTGCCTGTCTGGTGATCACTCGTCTGCGGCGTGATAGCTGCTGCGCACCAGGGGGCCACTGCGCACCTGCTGGAATCCGAGCTCGCGGGCGATCGCACCGAGCTGCTCGAACTCCTCGGGTGTCCAGTATCGGGCCACCGGCAGATGGGCGAGGGAAGGGCGCATGTACTGGCCCAGGGTGAGGCGCTGGCAGTCGGCCCTCCGCAGGTCTTTCATAGCGGCCACCACCTCCTGTGGTGTTTCGCCCAGCCCAAGCATCAGCCCTGACTTCGTCGGGATCTGGGGAGCCAGTTCCCGGGCAGCCGCCAGCAAGGCCAGCGAACGTTCATAGGTGGCGCCCCGCCGCACTTCGCCCTGCAGCCGTTGCACGGTCTCCAGGTTGTGGTTGAAGCAGACCGGACCTGCGGCAAGCACGGCGGCGAGCCGCCGGCGCTGGGCGGCTTCGCCCTCACTCCGGAGGGCATGCCCCCCCCAGAAGTCAGGGGTGAGCACCTCAATGGCGATCAGGGGGTTGCGGCGCCGGATGGCGGCCATGGTGCCTGTGAACAGCGTGGCGCCGTGGTCCGCCAGATCGTCGCGGGCTACGGCGGTGAGCACCACATAGCGCAGGGCCAGCTGCTCCACGGCCTCCGCCACCCGCTCAGCTTCCTGGGCATCGAAGGGTTGGGGCGGGCGGCCCTTCTCCACCTGACAGAAGGCGCAGCTGCGGGTGCAGACCGGTCCACCGAGCAGAAAGGTGGCGGTGCCGGCGGAGTAGCACTCCCCTCGGTTGGGGCAGCGTCCCTCCTCGCAAATGGTGTGCAGCCGCTGCCCCTTGACCACGGCCTGAACCGTTTCCAGGGCCGAGGCGCTGCCGATCGGCCGGCGCAACCAGGCCGGCAACCGCTCGGCGGGGGGGATGGCGCTGTAGCGGCTGATCGGGCGAACCATGGCGCTCATTCCATCCGGCGCCGGCCCTCGAGAGCCCGTGCCAGGGTGACTTCATCGGCGTACTCCAGCTCACTGCCCACCGGCAGCCCATAGGCGATGCGGCTCACCAGGCAGAACGGCCGCAGCAACCGGGCCAGGTAGAGGCTGGTGGTGTCCCCTTCCACGCTCGGCGGCAGGGCGAGGATCACCTCCGTCATCGCCTCCCGATCCACCCGGTTCACCAGGGGCTGGATCTGCAGCAGTTCAGGCCCGATGCCATCCATCGGTGAAATCAGTCCGCCCAGTACGTGGTAACTCCCCTTGTATTCACGGGTGCGCTCCAGGGCCAGGAGGTCACGGGAGTCGGCCACCACACAGAGCTGGCCATTGCGCCGTTCTTCATTCCGGCAGATGTCACAGAGCGGATCGGCCGAAAGGTGGAAGCAGCGGCTGCACTGACCCACCTGGAGGCGGGCAGCGATCAGGGCATCCGCGAAGGCCTGCACCTGTTCCTCGGGCTGGCGCAGCAGGTGGAGGGCCAGGCGCTGGGCGGTGCGCGGACCGATCCCAGGCAGGCGCTCGAACTGATCGATCAGCCGCGCCAGGGGCCTGGTGAAGCCGCTCAGGAATCCGCCGCAAGTGAAGCCAATCTAGGAGCGAGGCCAACGGCAACAATGGTGCTGGTGTGATCTCCCACCCCTCCCGCTTGCACGGTTCCCCATGGCGCAGCGCCCCTCGTTCCCCTGGCTTCTCTCGGCGCGCCGGGGCCTGCTCGGTCTGCTGCTGGGGAGTCTGTTGCTGCTGGGCGGCCTGAGCGGTTGCAGCGCGGCGGCGGCCGGGCTGAATTCGTTTCAGAGCCCGGATGGGCGCTATGCCTTCCTTTATCCCACCGGCTGGACCCGGGTGGCGGTGAGCAACGGCCCCCAGGTCGTGTTTCACGATCTGATCAACAGCGATGAGACCCTCAGCCTGGTGATTTCGGAGGTGAACGCCACCAACGATCTGGAATCGCTGGGCAGTGCCGTGGCGGTGGGCGAGAAGCTGGGCCGCATCGTGATCGCCCCGCAGGGCAGCGGCCGTGAGGCGGAACTGGTGGAGGCGCGCGAGCGGCAAGACGGCGGCCACACCTTCTACGACCTGGAGTACGCGGTGCACCTCGCCGACCGTGACCGCCACGAGCTGGCCACTGTGGTGGTCGACCGCGGCCGCCTCTACACCCTGGCGGCCAGCACCAATGAATTGCGCTGGCCGAAGGTGAAGGACCTGTTCCGCAATGTGATCACCTCATTCACCCTGCAGATCTGAGGCTTGGCTGATGTGCTGGTCATCGGAGCAGGCCTGGCCGGCTCCCTCGTGGCCCTGGCCCTGGCCGAGCGTGGTGCAGCCGTGGAGCTGGTGGATCCAGACCATGGATGTTCGGCCACTGGACTGAGCTATGGCGGTGTGCCCTGGTGGGCCGGAGCCCCCGGGCCCCTCGACGCGCTCATGGCCACAGCCCCGGCGGTCTGGCGGCAGCTGGAGCAGCGCCACGGTCCCCTGGGCTGGAGCCCTTGCTCCCTGCGGCTGCACTGGAGCGAAGCTGAAGTGGCCGCCGAAGCTGCCGTTGATGAGGCCAGCCGCGGAAGCAGGCAGCTGGACCGCATCCTGGCCGGGGTCAAGGCTCTGGCCTCACGCCATCTGGGGGCTGATCAGGTGGAACTGCTGGATCCCTCGTCTGCCTCGGGAGGGCGGCGGGTGCTGCGACTGGGTTACGGCCGCATCGACAGTCGCCAGCTGTCGCTGGCCCTGCCAAAAGCCCTGGAACGGGCCGGGGTGCGACGGAGAAGGGGCCGTTGCCGCCCCCTGCGGGCCGGAGCCCTGCCAGCCCGACAGGTGGTGCTGGCCGCCGGGGCCGGCTGCCGGGCCCTCTGGCCGGCTTTGCCCGATCGCCTGCGGGTGAGCTGGGCCGGAGTGCTGCGGCTCAATGATGGTTCGCTGAGCCGCGAGCTGCTGAACAGTTCCGCTCTCACCCAGCCCAATGACATCCTCATGCCGCTCGTCGCCCGCCGCCAGGGTCTCGAGCAACGGGCGGATCGGTTGAAGCGGCCAGAGTGGATCGTCGATGCGGGCCTGGCGCCCTGGGGTGAGGGCCTGCTGCTGGGTCAGAGCAGCTTGATCAGGCCAGGCACTGCCTGCGGTGCCCCCCCCCAGGCTGCTGCTCAGGAGCTGGTGCTGCGGCGGGCCCTGGGGCGGATTGATCCCCGCCTTGGGCAGGTGCCGGCCAGCTTCGCGCAGGTGCCGGTGAGCTTCTGCAGCAGTGGACCGCCGCTGGTGGGGCCAGTGGCTGGGGCCGATGGCCTGTGGTTGTTCGCCGGGCTCAGCAGCCCCTTCGCCCTGGTGCCCGCCCTGGCCGAGCTGCTGGCGGGAGCCCTGAGCGGTGAGCGATCAGCCCTGGAGCGGCTGCCTGGGGCCACAACGGAGAGCGCTCCAGGCTGGGGTTGAGACTCAGAAGAGGAAGCGCTGGCGGTTGTCGCCATCGACCGTCGTGGCGTTGATGGCTTCCACATCACTGGGCGGCCAGTCGGCCTCCCAGTAGCTGATGCCGTTGAGATCGAAGGGCCGGCCGCTCAGGCGCTCCGCATCGAAGCGGGTGGTGGCCATGGCCGTGATCAGGCCACCGATTTCCATCGGCCCCAGGTCCGTCTTCAGGTCCTGGCCGGCCGCTCCGATCAGGCTGGGCAGCCGCACCAGATTCTCGGGGCGCGTCAGTTTGCTGAACAGCGCGGTGAGGACCAGCTTCTGACGGTCGATCCGGCCAATGTCGCCTTCCTCATCGTGGCGCCAGCGCAGGAACCCCTCCAGATCGCGTCCCTTGAGGGTCTGCAGGCCGGGCTGAAGGTCGATGTAGAGGCCCTGGCTGTTGTCGACGTAGTACATGCGCTTGGGCACGTTCACCTCGACACCGCCGAGCACATCGCCCATGCGGCGTATCGCCCCGAGATTCACGAGCAGGTGGTGATCGATCGGACGGCCAAGCCGCTCCGAGAGCTCCTGTTTGACCGCCTCGGCTCCTCCATAGGCGTAGAGGGCGTTGGCCTTGATGCCGCCGAAACGGGCTGAGTCGATGTAGGTGTCTCTGGGAACCTGGGTGACATGGGTGACTCCGTTCTCGATGCGGATCGAGAACATCACATCGGTGTTGCCGCCACCTACGTCGGTGCCAAGCACCAGCACATCACGGCCATTGCCCCCCCAGGCAGCGAAGGGATTGCTGAGTTGACCTGTGAGCCTGGCGGCCTGGGAGGCCCAGTCCTGGGGCAGCATTGATGCCAGGGGACCGGAGAGCGCCAGACCTCCTCCCAGACCCATCAGCATCGCCAGGACGATGGGCAGGGGGCGTGATCCTTGGCTGGACGTCATTGGAACCTGGGAACGCTGGCGCTTCAAGACCACAGCGCCGCGACTGTCGTGAAGATGACGGGACAGGGGGCGGGAGAGTGGCCAAAAGAGCTGGGCATGAGCTTGTGTGACAGGGGGAAGGTCGAGGCCCTTTGTCACCTTCATGAAACCTTATTTCATCCGGGCCGAACGCATCTTCTCCCCGCCAGGGCGGTTTGTACCACTTCTCTGGCTGGACCCGCTCAGCTGGCGGGTGGTCCCCCAAGGCCCCCCTGGGCGCGCACCAACCGGCGAGCCTCGGGAAGAGCGGGTTCGAGATCCATGGAGCCGAAGCTGGGCAGATTCTGGCGACGCAACCAGCTGCCCCAATGGAATTCCAGGAACGGCACCTGCGGCTGAGCGCGGATCAGGCCCTCCTGCTTCAGCTTCCAGACCAGGCTGCGAAAAGGGTCGTCCTCCAGGCTGCCCAGGTCCGTCGGCAGCCGCTCGGGCGGAAGGGGGCCCCGGCCTTCGCCATCACGCAGGTAGAGCCAACCACGGCGGTTGAGTTCCTCCAGGCAGTGGGCGCGGCTGGCTCCCACCAGTTCCAGCACCACCGAGCAGAAGGCGGTGGCGCTGGAGTCGACCTCCATGAGGGCCCGCAGTCGGTGGTGACGGTCGATCATCCAGTGCTCCCCGGCACTGCTCACCGCCACCGGCACCGGCCGGGTACGCAGGTAGCGGCGACGCTCCGCCGCCGTTTCCCTGGCGAAATCAATGGCCCTGGAGCGCACCTCCGCCAGTCCCAGGCAGAGCTGGGTGGGCTGCAGCGTGATGACGGGCAGCTCCACCAGCTCCTGCCGGGCCAAGGGAGGCAGCTCAAAGGGACCGGATGTCTGGGCCATGGGCGAGGGCCCGCCGCCGCTGGGGACCTGGAATCAGATCACCCCATGCTGGTGCATTCAGGCCAGGAGCGCCTCGTCTTCGCGCAAGCCGGCCTGAACCCGCCAGAGCCGGGAGTAGGCACCGCCGCGGCGCAAAAGCTCGTCATGGCACCCCTGCTCGACGATCCGGCCGTGTTCCATCACCACGATCCGATCGGCATGACGCACGGTGCTGAGGCGGTGGGCGATCACCAGGGTGGTGCGCTCGGCGGTGATCAGCTCCAGTGACCGCTGGATCGCTGCCTCCGTCTCGTTGTCGACAGCGGCAGTGGCCTCATCAAGGATGAGCACTGGCGGATTCTTGAGAATCGCCCTGGCCAGGGCAATGCGTTGGCGTTGGCCCCCTGAGAGCCGCTGCCCCCGCTCCCCCACCACGGTGTCGTATCCCTGGGGTAGCGCTTCGATGAAGCCGCTGGCTTCGGCCAGGGCCGCAGCGCGCGCAATCGCGTCCGGGCTGGCGTCAAAACTCCCGTAGGCGATGTTCTCTCCCACACTCCCGTGAAAGAGGAACACGTCCTGGCTCACCAGGCCGATGGCATGCCGGAGGTCGCCCAGCCGCAGCTCCTGGATCGGCTGGTCATCCAGCAGGATCTCGCCTTCCTGGACGGCATAGAGCCGCAGCAGCAATTTCACCAGGGTGCTTTTGCCGGAGCCGGTGGCCCCCACGATGCCCAGCGTATGTCCGGCTGGAACCGACAGAGAGAAGTCGACCAGCAGGGGCTCCCGGCCGGCGTAGCCAAAACTCACCGAGCGGAACTCGATGGCGCCTCGCACTGTGGCGAGGGGCAGGGACCTTTCGCCCCCAGGGATCGCGATGGGTGTATCCAGCAGATCCAGGACCCGGTTGCTCGAGGCCATGGCCCGCTGGTAGTCATCGAGGGTGCGCCCAAGGGTGGTGAGGGGCCAGAGCAGGCGCTGAGTGATGAACACGAGAAAGCTGTAAGAGCCCACGGCGATCGTTCCTCGCCAGGCCTGGAGTCCGCCGATCACCAGAATCGCCAGGAAGGCGAAGAGGATGGCAAATCGGATCAGGGGAATGAAAGCTGCTGACAGACGAATGGCGCGCTGGTTGGTGGTTCTGTAGGCCTCGCTCTGATGGCGGATTCGCTCCAGTTCCCAGGCCTCGGCGGTATAACTCTTGATCGTGAGCATCCCGCCGAGATTGTTCGAAAGACTGCTGTTGAGATCACCAGCTCGCTCACGCACGTCGCGGTAGCGAGGAGCCAGCCGCTTCTGGAACAGGATCGAGCCCCAGAGAATCACTGGAATGGGCAGAAAGGCCGCACCGGCCACTCTGGGAGAGATGGCTGCCATCACACCACCGACGGCCAGCACGGTGGTGGTCAGCTGGAGCAGTTCGTTGGCGCCGTGGTCGAGAAAACGCTCGAGTTGATTGATGTCGTCGTTGAGGATGGCCATCAACCGGCCGCTGCTTCCGGCCTCGAAGAACGCCATCTCCAACTTCTGCAGATGGTCATAGGCCTCAAGCCTGAGCTCGTGCTGCATGGTCTGGGCCAGGTTGCGCCAGAGCACCCCGTAGAGGTATTCGAACAGGGATTCGGCACTCCAGATCACAAACGAGGCCACCGCCAGGGCCGTGAGCTGGGCAGGGACGGTCCTGAGCCCCAGCTCCGCCAGCCAGGAAGTCTGCTGACGCACCACCACATCCACGGCCAGGCCGATCAGTACCGGTGGGGCCAGATCGAACAGTTTGTTGAGAACCGAGCAGACCGAGGCCAGCCAGACGAGCCGGCGATGGGGTCTCAGGGCCTCCAGCAGGCGGCTGATCGGGGTGCGCGCGCGCGGATGGGCCATGACTTCAGGCTGCTGGGCATCGGCCCCAGGGGCCGGAAGCCATTAAAGGGGCCCCGCCCCTGTCGGGCGGGGCCGGTCAGGAACCAAGGGTGCTCCGATGCGGGGCTTGTTCAGGCGTTGTGGCGATGAGGAATCACCAGCGGCCACCACCACCGCCGTAGCCGCCACCACCGGCGCCGCCACCACCGCCCCGTGGACCGCCGCCGCCACGTTCGCGGGGGCTGGCCTTGTTGACCCGGATCATGCGACCCATCCACTCCACATCCTGGAGATCGTCGATCGCTTTCTGCTCCGAGGCGTCGTCGGCCAGTTCAACGAAGGCGAAGCCGCGTTTGCGGCCGGTTTCGCGATCAAGCGGCAAACTGCACTGACGGACTTCACCGTACTGGCCGAAAAGGTCGAGCAAATCCTCCCGTTCGGCCTGGAAGGAGAGATTGCCTACGTAAATGGTCATTCCTTGAAGGGAACCTGGAACTGATTCGTGAATGCTTTGGGGTCCTCAAGGACTGCCCGTCTGGAGCGGGTCCTTTGGAGCGGATCGATGGGAGCCTTGGATCCTTGAATCGCTGCCCACGATACAGGGTGTGCTGCGGGACGTCGGTGCTGGCCTGGCTTCGCTGTGTTCTGAGACACGGTTCCATGCTTCTGGTGCAGCTTCTTTGGCCGGACAGCCTGCGTGTTCAGTGCTGCATGGCGAAGCGTGAAGCGGATTGGAAGCAAATCCAAGGAACGGAGCCCGCCTTGGCGGGATGGCCCAATGTCATGAAACCAAGACGTATTGATCCCGAAGCAATGGTTGCCCCTGTTCCCTGGAGCCTCGATTGGTGTGAGGACGGCGAGCTCGCCCCTCAGGATCGATTCGATCTCCTGCAGACTCTGGTGCTCTGCGAGACATCGGAGGCTCAACTCGGCCTGATCAGCGCCATCGAGAGCCTGTCCTTTCGGCAGGTCAGTGTGCTGCACACCGATGATGTCACCGGTGTGTGTGCCTGAACGACGACACAGGCCAGCGCTCAGAGGCTGTAGCGGGCCATGGTGCGCTGGCGGCAGGTGCTCTGGGCCACATCCAGCCCAGCGCCCTGATTGACCTGATCCACGAAACAGGAGCAGGCGAAGGTGCCAAGACCTGGCGGGAGTACCTTGCGCGCAGCCTGGAAGGCCGCATTCACGGTGGCCAGACAGAATTTGCTGACCTGCTCATCCTTCTGGCCGGTGCTGGCGGAAGCTTTGAGCAGAGTCTCGGCTTCCACGGCTCCAGCAAGGGACAGATCAGCGAGGCCTGCCAGGGTGACAACGGCCAGACGCAACATCACTCCCATGGGAGTGGAGGGAGTGCGCTGGCCTTTGGCCTCGGTAGTGGAGAGCAGTGACATGGAGGGACAACGAGAACGCCGGATCGACGTATTGGTTATTGGTCAGACTCAGGAGTGGTGGCGGGTGATCTGAAGCTCTTTGTTCATCACCCGCAGGCGCCGCAGGGCGTTGAAGACATCTTCGGGCATCCCACTGGGAAGATCCACGGTGCTGTGCGTGTCGAAGATCTGGATGCGGCCGATGCTGCGGCCGTTCAGGCCGGCTTCGTTGGCGATAGCTCCGACAATGTTTCCTGGCTTGACCCGGTCCTGCCAGCCCACCTCGATCCGGAAACGCTCCATGTCGGCATCCGGAGGAGCGGTGGCTTCCAGGCGGCTGCCGCCAGTGCGGGAGGGTGAGCGACGATCACCGCGGCGGTCGTCGTCGCCGCTGCGCTGGCGTTCCCTGCCTGCGGTGGGCTGCTGGCGCCAGGTTTCAGCCCCTTGAACCAGCAAGGGGCGATCCCCCACAGCCAGTTGCAGAGCTGCCAGGGCCAGTTGCTCGGGGGTGGCGCTGATCTCGTTGCCCACCCGCTGCAGGATTTCGCTGAGCAGGGCCAGTTCCTGCTCGTCAGAGCGGGGGGTTGCCACCAGGGCGGTGAGGCGCTCGCGCAGGCGATCCAGCCGGCTTTGATTGATGTCGGCATTGGTGGGCACCTCCATCGGTGTGATGGCCTTGCCGACGGCCCGCTCCAGTCCTCCCAGGAAACGGCGCTCCCGGGGGGTGAGGAAGAGGATCGCGTCGCCCTGGCGACCCGCCCGGCCGGTACGGCCGATGCGGTGCACATACGCCTCGCTGTCGAAGGGGATGTCGTAGTTGATCACCAGGGTGATCCGGTCCACATCCAGCCCCCGGGCGGCCACGTCGGTGGCCACGAGCACGTTCACCTGTCCGCTGCGCAGCCGCTCAACCGTGCGCTCCCGCTGGTTCTGGGGGACGTCACCGTTGAGCACGGCCACGTCGTAACCCTGTTGTTCCAGGGCTTCAGAGACGGTGAGGGTGATCGCCTTGGTGCGGGCGAAGATGATCACTCCCTCGCTGCTCTCGGCTTCGAGCACACGGGTGAGGGCCTCGAGTTTCTGGGCGCCATGCACCACCAGGTGACGCTGGCGGATGGTGCTGTTCTCAGCACCCTTCTGCTGGATGGTGACCTCAGCCGGGTCCTTCAGGTACTTGCGCGAGAGCCGGCGGATCTCCGAGGGCATGGTGGCGGAGAAGAGCACCACCTGCCGCTGCTCGGGGAGTTGCTCAAGCACCCACTCGACGTCATCAATGAAGCCCATGCGCAGCATCTCGTCGGCCTCATCCAGCACCAGGCAGCGCAGCCCGGAGAGGTCGAGAGTGCCCTGGCGCATGTGGTCCATCACCCTTCCCGGGGTCCCCACCACGATCTGCACGCCGCGCTTGAGGCGCACGATCTGGTCACGGAAGTCAGCGCCGCCGTAGATCGGCAGCACACGCACCTGGGGGAGCTTGGCGGCGTAGCCGTTGAAGGCTTCTGCCACCTGAAGGGCCAGTTCACGGGTGGGGGTGAGCACCAGCACCTGGGGTGTGCGCTGCTGGGGATCGAGGCGCGCCAGCAGGGGCAGAGCGAAAGCGGCCGTCTTGCCGGTGCCGGTCTGGGCCTGGCCCACCAGATCGCGGCCGAGCATCAGCTCGGGAATGGCGGCCCTCTGAATGGGCGAGGGATCGCTGTAGCCGCAGGCAGCCACGGCGGCGAGGATCTCAGCCCCCAGGCCAAACCCGGCGAAGGCTCCCGCGGGGGGCTCCTGAGCGGCTTCGCCGGGCTGGTCGAGCGGGCCGATCAGGGTCGACTCGACTGCCGTGGTCTCGGCCGACGGCTGCCCTTCGAGGGCACTCAGGTCGACACAGCTGGAGAGGGTGCTGGGTTGAATGGAAGTGATGGGATCGCTCGCGAGGGGTTGGATGGGGGCTTGGGCGGGATGGGCGCTCAGGTCGATGGAGCACGCAAAGCTCTCGCTTGCGTTGAACTGGGTCACGATGAGTTGATGGGGCCTTGGCCTGGGAGTTCCTTCAACGCAGGCCGGCAGGTACCCGTATCTCGCGGCCGCAGGGCCTGAAAAAAGACTGCCTTGCCCTTAATCAAAGGGTGAGCTTTCACCATAACACCCAGCCCTGCCCTGGCCCACAAAGCAGGAGAGCCACCGGTGGGTCAACTCACTCGTCCGTAGTCGTCGGCGAAGCGCTCGATGTCGTCGTCGTTGAGGTCGTCGCCCCGCTGGATTTCCACGATCACCAGCCCCCGGTCTCCTGCGCTGGCACGGTGTACGGCCCGGGTGGGAATCGTCAGGGTGACGCCTGGAGCTGCGATCAACCGCCCTCCCCCGCACTCCAGGACGCCATCGCCCTCGACGACCACCCAGTGTTCGCAGCGGTGGTGATGGCGTTGAAGGCTGATGCGGCTGGAGGGGAGAAGCCACAGCCGCTTGATCAAATACCCCCTGGCACTGGCGAGGGTTTCGAACCAGCCCCAGGGGCGTTCGCTGCGTCGCTCGCCTTCCCCGCCGGATTCCGCCATCGCTGATCAATCGAAGGCTGCAGGCTTCCAGGCCTGGGCTCTGACCTGGCTGATTTCGGCGATCTTGTCGTGGGCGTGGAGACGGCGCTGGATCTGGTTGGTGCAACCCTGCCAGGTCGGGGGCGTGGTGCTCGCGTCGAAGCAGGCTTCGCTTCGATCATCCAGCATCCGGCCCAGAGTCGGCTCCCCTCCCTGGGGTCCCGGCAGCAGGAGGTAATAGCGGATCATGGGGACCGGGCTGGGGACCGTCACAGTCTGTCCCATGGGGGCGAAGCCGTCAGCGCCTGCGAGGGTCGGAAGGATCGGCGCAGCGGTGGTTCCGATGCCGGTTCCGCGCAGCCGGTTCCGCGCTGCCCATCTGTAGCAACCGCTTCATCCTGAGGGCACATCGCCTATTTGGATGACTCTCAGACAGATGGTCTGACATGCCCAGCCCCCAGCGCCTCGCCGCCATACAGCGCACCCAGGATCGTCCTGAAGCGATCACGTCCACCCCTGGATCACTGGAGGAGATGTGGGCCAGCGATGTCTTCAACCTCTCCAAGATGAAGTCGTGCCTCCCCAAGGACATCTTCAGATCCGTTCAGTCCACCATCAAGGAGGGAGGCAAGCTTGATGTCTCCGTGGCCAATGTGGTGGCCCAGGCGATGAAGGACTGGGCAGTCAGTCGCGGTGCCCTCTACTACGCCCACGTTTTCTATCCCCTCACCAATTCCACCGCCGAGAAGCACGACGGCTTCATCTCCACCCAGAGCGATGGCTCCGCCATCTGCGAATTCACCGGCAAGGTGCTGGTGCAGGGGGAACCGGACGGCTCCTCTTTCCCCAACGGTGGCATCCGCTCCACCTTCGAGGCTCGTGGCTACACCGCCTGGGACATCACCAGCCCGGCGTTCCTGATGGGCACACCCAATGGCGTCACTCTCTGCATCCCGACGGTCTTCGTGTCGTGGACCGGAGAAGCTCTCGACAAGAAAACGCCGCTGCTGCGCTCCAACGCGGCCATGAACAAGCAGGCCCAGCGTCTGCTCAAGCTGCTCGGCAACACCGACGTGGCTCCGGTGAACTCCAGCTGTGGTGCCGAGCAGGAATACTTCCTGGTCGACAGTGCCTTCGTGACTCTGCGCTCCGACCTGCTGCTGGCCGGTCGGACCCTCTTCGGCGCCCCCTCTCCCAAAGGCCAGCAGTTCGACGACCACTACTTCGGAGCGATCCCCCGGCGGGTTCAGGTGTTCATGCAGGACGTGGAGCACCAGATGTACAAGCTGGGCATCCCCGCCAAGACTCGCCATAACGAGGTGGCGCCCGGTCAGTTCGAGATCGCTCCCTTCTTCGAGGCGGCCAACGTGGCCACCGATCACCAGCAGCTCACCATGACGCTGCTGAAGAACACGGCGCGGAAGCATGGCATGAACTGCCTGCTGCATGAGAAGCCGTTCGAGGGCATCAACGGTTCCGGCAAGCACGTCAACTGGTCGGTGGGCAATGCCACCCAGGGCAATCTGCTGGACCCCGGCAGCAGCCCGGAGGAGAACATGCAGTTCCTGCTGTTCTGCGGAGCCGTGATTCGCGGCGTCCACCTCTATGGCCCACTGCTGCGTGCTGTGGTGGCCACGGCCGGCAATGATCACCGCCTCGGGGCCAATGAAGCTCCTCCGGCAATCATCTCGATGTACCTCGGCAGTCAGCTGGAGGAGGTCTACACGATGATCAAGAATGGCAATCTCGGTAGCACCGATCACGGTGGGCTGATGCAACTCGGTGTCGATACCCTCCCCGAATTTCCCAAGGATCCTGGGGACCGGAACCGCACGTCCCCCTTCGCCTTCACCGGCAACCGTTTCGAATTCAGGGCCGTGGGCTCCAACCAGTCGGTGGCTGGTCCGCTCGTGGCGATGAACACGATCCTGGCGGATTCGCTCCAGTACATCTGCGACGAAATGGAGGCGAAGATGGGGGCTGGAGAATCACTTGAATCTGCCGCCACCGCTGTGCTCAAGACGATCATGGAGAAGCACGGCAACGTCATCTTTGGCGGTGACGGTTACTCCAGCGAGTGGCACCAGATGGCTGTCAACGAGCGAGGGCTGGAGAACCTGCCCACCACAGCTGATGCCCTGCTCGTGCTCCAGCGTGACAATGTCAAGGACCTCTTCTGCCGCACGGGTGTCCTCACTCCCGTGGAGCTGCAGAGCCGCTTTGAGGTGTATGCCGAGCAATATGTGCTCGCCGTCGAAGTGGAGGCGAAGGTGGCCTTGAAGATCGCCCGTACCCAGGTGTACCCCGCCGTTATGGAGTACCTCGGCAATCTGGCCAATTCCCTGCGCTACCAGGAGGACCTCGGACTTCCTCCCGATCGCGCCATGGCCGGGCGGATCGCCACCCTCAATCAGGAACTGCTGGCGAACTGCGTGGCCCTCGAGTCCGCTCTTTCGGCCCCGCCCCACGGCGCAACCGCCCACATGCGTCACTGTGCGGACACCCTGCTGCCGCTGATGCACAAGATCCGCGAGGCCGTCGACGGCCTGGAGATCCTGGTGGATGACAACGCCTGGCCGCTGCCCACCTACCAGGAGATGCTCTTCGTGCGCTGAAACTGTCCGGCTGCCCTCAGGCGGGCAGCCACCCCTGGCCTTCGGGGGTGATCAGCACCGCCTGCTGACGGGCCCGCGTCAGCGCCGTGTAGAGGAGGCGCCGGTCCCAGCGGCCCTCCCCCTCCGGCATCAGTACCAGCACCTGCTGGTACTGACTGCCCTGCGACTTGTGGATCGTGATCGCGAAGGCCACGTCTGCGCCTGCCATCCGGCTGGGATGAACCAGCCGGATGGCAGGCGCAGACGTGGCGCTGGTGCCCTCGTTCCAGGCCTCGCCTGCTTCCTGGCTTCCCCAGAACAGCAGCTGGCGCTGGCCCTCCACGTCCACCACCACCCCCACATCGCCATTGGCGAGACCCTGTTCCGGCAGGTTGCGCTGACAGAGCACCGGAGTGCCGGCCGGCCAGCCCGCCGGTCCCCGGCTCCAGTCGGCACCCAGCAGCCGCTGGTTCAGCGCGTCCACCCCCCAGCTCCCGCGCCGGGTGGGGGCCAGCACCACGCAGCGCTCCACCTCGTCCAGCAGCTCCCGGGTCACCGCCTCAGGATCCTCACTCCAGCGGGCTGCCAGCCGAGCCAGCTGTGCCTGATGGACCCTGAGCCGCTCCAGCAACCCGGCGGGCAGACTGCCGGCTGCGCAGCGCCACCAGCTGAGGTTGTCCGAGGACCTGAGCCGGCTCAGGTCCTGCAGAAACCCAGGGACGTCACCCCGCCGCAACCGTCCGGCCGCCAGGGCCAGGGCTCCGTCATTGCGGTAGGTGGTGGTCAGCTCGATCGCTGAATCGCCCATGGCCTGGCGTCTGGCCGGGGCCTGCAGTTCCTGCAGCACCGCCCCGGGTCCCACCGGGGCCAGCTGATCAGGGTCCCCCACCAGCACCAGCTGCGCCTGGGCGGGCATGGCCTCCAGCAGGGCGGCCATCAGGGGAAGATCCAGCATCGACACTTCATCCACCACCAGCAGATCCAGGGACAGGGGGTGATCACGGTTGCGCCCGAATCCCTCTCCGCGGCTCTCCAGCAGGCGATGCAGGGTGGTGCAGGGGCTGGCCGACAGCTGTGCGGCCAGGGGCGGCGGCAGGGTGCCTCCTCCGGCGGCGATGGCCTGGCGCAGCCGGGCGGCGGCCTTGCCGGTGGGTGCGGCCAGGTGCAGCCGCCAGCCGGGGCGTTCCTCCAGAACAGCAGCCAGCATCTGCACGATCGTGCTGGTCTTGCCGGTGCCGGGGCCGCCCCCGAGCAACACCAGGCCCTGGCTGAGCAGGGCTGCCACAGCCGACTGCTGACGGGGATCGAGCCCACCTCGTCGCTGGGCCCGCTGCGCAGCGATCTGCAAGCAGGCGGGGCTCAGGGGCGGCTGCACGCTGGCTGTGGCCCGCCGCTCCAGTTCGGCCATCGTGCCCTCCAGCAGCAGCAGCCAGCGACGCCAGCCCACGCCCCGGTCGCCGAGCATCAGTGGGGGCGGTGAGTCGTTGTCAGGCCGCACAGGCTGGTCCGGGACCTGGATCCAGCCGCAGCGCACCAGGGCCTGGCGGTGACCCTCAGGCCAGTGCTCCACGCTGACGATGCCCTCGGGAGCTGGCCCGTCCAGGGGGAGGTGCAACTCCCCGCGCACCAGGGCCGCACTCAGGGCCCCGATCAGCTCGGTCAGCAACGGATCGTTCCTGATCCCGTAAAGCCTGGGCAGGGCTTCGGCCAGGGCGGGTCCCAGGGGAGTGATGGGGGACTGTCGTGTCATTGCTGGCCCTCCCGCAGCAGGGCATCGAGGGCTTCGAGCCGGCCCAGAGGGGCCGGTTCCACGAACATCCCCGGCACCGACAGCTCCGCCATCGTCAGGCCCGGTGGCGGGCTGATGGCCCCGGGGACCCCCCGCAGAAAGATGTACACAAAGCCGCCGAGATCGCGCTGGGGGTTGTAGCCCGACAGGCGCCAGCCCAGGTAGCGGTGCAGGGCCACCAGATAGAGGTGAGCCTGCAGCGGGTAATGGTGGCTCTCCATCACGGCGGCCATCCCGGCCCGTCCGTAGTCGAGGGGTCCGCAGGCGACGGGCAGGCCCTGGGGGTCGCGCTCTCCCAGCCAGTTGCTTTTCCAGTCGGCCACCCACCAGCGCTCCTGCCCGTCAGCCCCCGGGGCGGTGAAGACCAGATCGATCGAGCCGGTGAGGAAGCCGCGGCTGGCCACGGTCAGCTTCGCCAGCCGCTGGGCGTAGGCCGCGGTGAAGGTCCCCTCGGGGTGCCGGCTGAACACCTCGGCCAACCCCCGGGCCCGCACCAGGGAACGCCCCGCTGAGGCCTCTGCGCCAGAGGCCAGGGGCAGATCGAAGGGCATCTCGCGCAGTTGCCGCCGAGGATCCAGCTGGGCCAGGCACACCTCCCCCAGCGCCCCTCCCATCGGCGTGCGACGCAGCTGTTCGAGGAACTGCAGCGTGGCCGGAGCGTGCTCCAGATCCAGTCCAGCCCGCTCCAGCTCCCGATCCACCAGCTCCCGGTGGATCGGTTCGTCACCAGGCAGGCGGTGATCGACCCGCTCCAGGATGCGGTGCAGACAATCACCGGCGGCGGCACCGCGGGGAAACATCGCCAGAGGGCCATTACGGCTCCCCCCACTCACCGGCTCCCACTCCGGGCTGACGGGGTCCTCGGCCTGGGAGCCTGGGTCATCCGCATCGCTGGCAGTGCGATCGAAGCCGTCGGTTTCGCGGCCCTCCTCGATGGCCTCCGGTGCCAGTGGACCTCCATGGGCCCCCTGGGTCCAGCTGGAGTAGCTGCTGCGCCCCCAGCCCGTGAGCAGCGACCAGCGGGGCACTGGGCCGGTGCGCAGATCTCCGGCCTCCGCCGGCGCGCGCCAGCGCGCCGAGGCCGGTAGCTCGGGATCGCCGCTGATCAGGGTGATCGGCAGGGCGCTCCGCTGGATCTCCCCCTCGAGATGCTCGAGCCACTGCTGATCGGAGCGGTCGGTATAGATGTCGCTTTCGGGTTCCAGGGGCTGCAGGGGAAGGTCGTTGAAGAGCCACGGCATCAGCGGATTGCTGGCCTGGCCCAGGGCCGGTCCGAAGCCGAGCACCAGCAGGTCCCTGGCGCGGGTGAGGGCCACATAGGCCAGCCGTTCCCGCTCCGCCGCCAGGGCAGCCTGCTCCTGCTCGGCTGCCTGCTGGCCAGGCCCCCAGCGCCGATCGAGATGCACATCGAGCTGGGGGCCGCCGGCGTGCTGCGGGGTCCAGCGGCGTCCGACGCCCCGGCTCCCCCGGCGGTTTCCGCTCCCCACCCCCTGCCAGAAGTAGGGACAGATCACCACGGGAAACTCCAGTCCCTTGCTGCGGTGCACTGTCACCACCCCCACTGCGGAGGTGACCGCATCGCTGTGGGGCTGCTGGTTCTCCGGCACGGTCTCGGGGGGGTGCAGCCGTCGCCGCCGCAACCAGTCGGCGCTGGCGGCCGCCCCGAGCCGCTGCTGGTGCAGCCGCTCCTGCACCAGCTCCGCGCACTGCTGCAGGTCGGCCAGCCAGCGACCCTGCAGGGAGAGCCGGGCCAGCGCCTCACTGCGCAGCAGTTGCCCCAGGGTGGCCAGCAGTCCGTCGTCGGGCAGGCGCTCAGCCAGGCGGGCCAGCTGGCTGGAGAGGCGATCCCACTCCTGGCTGCCGGCGGCCGCCAGCTGCTGTGGACTCCAGCCCAGCAGGGGCGAGGCGGCCAGGAGCCGCAGACGTGGGCCGCTGCCGGGCTCCGCCAGGGCATCGAGCAACCTCTGCAACAGGGCGGCCCCCTCACCGGCGAACACATCCCCCTGGCTGATCAGGCGGCTGGGGAGCCCACGGCGCTCCAGGGCCACCCGCAGGTCTTCGGCCTGCTGGTGCCGGTCCACCAGCAGACAGAGGTCGGAGGGTTGCAGGGTCCGGGTTCCCTCGCCTGCACCCATCCGCCATCCCCGCAGCAGCAGATCCAGCACCAGGGCCGCCACCCGATCACTCACCCGGTTCTCCAGCTCGCTGCGGCTGGGGGGCGCTTCGGCGGCGGCGCGATCGCTCCCAAGCCAGAGCAGCTGCAGGGGCGTTTGCTCCACAGGCAGGATCAAGGATTCTTCCCCATGCGGGCGAGCGGCCCGCATGGGCGGCACAGCCAGCACCGAGCGGGGCAGGCCCGGGGCCATCAGCTGGTTGAGGGCATCCAGCAGGGGAGCAGAGGAGCGGAAGTTGCGCGCGAGCCGGTGACGGGCCGCGGCGGTCCTGCTGGCCGTCCGGTAGGTGTCGAGATCGCCTCCCCGGAAACGGTAGATCGCTTGCTTGGGATCTCCCACCAGCACCAGCAGGTGCCGGGGGTGGGCACCTGCGGCGGCGAAGACCCGGTGCAGAATCCGCCACTGCAGGGGATCGGTGTCCTGGAACTCATCGATCAGCGCTGCCCCATAGCGCTGGGAGAGGGACTCGATCAGGCCAGGTCGCCGGCTGCCGTCGCCACCGGGATCGAGGCCAACGAGCAGGTCGCCGTAGCTCATGCGCCCTCCCCGTTGCCGCCGCCGCGCCAGCTCCGCCCGGGCCCAGTGACAGAAATGGCCGAGCACCGCCTCGGCAGGTCCGTCCACCAGGGCCGCCGCTGCTTCCAGCAACCGCGGATGGGGCAGGTTCGGCCGCGGACCTTCCAGCGCTGCCGCCGCCTGGCTGATCGGCCCCGGGTGGAAGTAGTCGGGAATCCAGCTGGTTTTCTCCTCCAGCAGCTCGGCGTAGGAGCCTGGACACGGTTGGCCCCCCAGCCAGGCGGCCAGCAGCTGGGCGCGTTTCTGCCGGGGCTTGGCGCTGTAGGGCCCCTTGCTCCTGAGGCCGGCCTGCTTGCGCGCCGCCGCCGCCGCGCAGAGAGCCTGCTCCAGCGCCTCCCCCTGCTGGTCCCAGAGGGCCTGAAACCGCTGCCAGTCGGCCTTCCACTGGGCGAGCCACTGGCCGGGAAGGGGGCGCTCGGGGTCCCAGCCCGGCGGCAGCTCCGGGCTGGCCAGGGTCGGATCCCCCTCCAGGGTGGCCAGCAGGCTTTGCAGTGCCTCGATCTGGACCCCCTTGCTGAGCAGTCCCCGCAGGGCGTGGGCCGGCAGGGGCAGCACCTGCTGCTGCCAGTAGTCGTGCACCACCTGCTCCTGCAGCAGCGCCCCGTCGTTCTCCAGCTCCACCTCAGGGGTCAGGCCCGCCTCCAGGGCCTGACGCTGCAGGCTGCGGTGGCAGAACCCGTGGATAGTGGTGATGTCAGCGGCGTCGAGTTCCTCGAGGGCCAGAAGCAGCTGGGCACGCAGCCGCTCGCGATTCTGGGGGGAGATGCTCCCCAGCCAGTCCTTCAGCTCCTGATCAAGCCCCTCGTGTCCAGCAGGATCCGGGGTCTGCAGCAGCTGCTGGGCCTGCTGCAGCCGCCGGCCGATCCGGTCCCTGAGCTCGGCGGCGGCGGCCTTGGTGAAGGTGACCACCAGCAGTGCCCGCAGCGACAGCTCCCGTTCACCCACCAGACGCAGCACCAGATGGGCGAGGGTGAAGGTCTTGCCGGTGC
This sequence comes from Synechococcus sp. UW140, assembly GCA_943369245.1. Classification (GTDB taxonomy): domain Bacteria; phylum Cyanobacteriota; class Cyanobacteriia; order PCC-6307; family Cyanobiaceae; genus Regnicoccus_A. The sequence goes on from CALRMN020000005.1 coordinate 99,976, forward strand.
CGGCACTGGCCTCGATCAGGTGTACCCCTGGATCCAGGGACAAGTCATTGGCCGCCAGCTCCGTGGCCGACACGGCCGCTTCGGTTCCGGTGCTGCTCATGGCTTCAGCTGCTGCTCCAGCAGAGGTTCATGCAGGGCTGTGGCCAGGGAGCAGAACGCTCCGAAATCGCCCTTCAGGAGGGAGTCAGCCGGGCAGTCCCGGCCGAAGCAGAGGGCCATCGCCTCCTGTTCCCGCTCGCCGTCGGTCCAGGGGGGAGACCCCTCCCAGCTCTGCATCGCCTTGGCGGAGCCATCTCCAGGGCGGTTGTGCTCGGCCTGGGCATAGGCCCAGCCGGTTTCCGGAGGCACCGGCCAGCAGTGGTGGCGATGGCTCTGGCGCCAGCTGAGCAACTGCTGCAACTGTTCGGCGGAGGCCTCGGCTCCGACCCCCCGCAACCGCTGCACCACCACGAAACGATCCCTGTCGCGGGCGATCAGGAGAGCCTGCCGCGGGGCCTGGCCGCTGGCACCCGCCAGCAGCAGCCGCAGCCAGAGATCGAGTCGGTGGGGAGTGCGGGCCCGGGCGGTGTGCACCACCACCAGCAGATCGTCGCGCCAGTCAAGCTCAGCCTCAAGGACCTGGCACAGACCTGCTTCCTGCAGCTCCGGCCACCGCTGCCGGCGGCGGCGGGGTTCCCCCAGCGAATCCAGGAGTCGCTTCAGCGAGGACCAGCGCTGGCTGAGGGCGTTGCCCTCCAGCTCCCCCGCCGTGAGGGGTGGCGCCAGGCCGCGGCCGCGCCACAGCCGCAGCCAGTCGGGCGGGTCAGGGTCATGGCCGCTGCGGGCCAGCTGATCGCGCAGCAGGCGAGAGCGGTGCAGCTCATCGAGGCTGAGAGCTTCGAGGTCCTCCACCGGGTCGGCCCACTCCCGCGGCCGCAGGCCCAGCTGCTGAAGCCAGCTGTCCTGGGGAGCCATCAGCCAGCGGCGCAGGTCCTCGAAGGGATCAGTGGTGGGACCCCCCTCCGGCCCGGTTGGCCCGTTGGCCGCCGCTCGCTCGGTTGGCCGCCGCCGGGCCAGGGGCTGCAGCGGTTGTGCCGCCATGGCCGGATCCTCGAGGAGCTGGCGGGCCTGGCGCAGGCGCTGGTCACAGCTCGGTGGCGGCCGATGACCTGCCGGCAGGAAATTGCGGCGATCGAGCGGGTTGACGGCGTGGTCCACCACCAGCCCCTCAAAGCCTTCGGCGCCGAGCTCCACCTGCAGCTGATCCAGCCACTGGCGCACCGGGGCCGGCGGTGGCAGTGGATCCCCCTTGCGTTCGTCCCGGCTGCTCCAGCTGACCAGCAGGTGATCGCGGGCCGAGAGCAGCGCCTCCAGAAGCACATAGCGGTCCTGGTCGGCCGGATCCGGGTCCCCCAGCAGGCGCTGATGCTCCATGGGATGGAAACTGGGCCGGTGGCGCCGGCGCGGGAACACCTCCGCATCCAGGCCCATCAGCACGATCACCCGGTAGGGGATGGCCCGCATCGGCTCGAGGGCGCTGATCGTCAGCGCGCCGCTGCGGTGGCCGAAGCGGCCGCTGTCGGCGGCCAGCCTCTCCTGCAGCACCGCCGCCACCACCGTGGCCGGGATCGTCAGGGTGCAGCCGGCGGCTCCGGCTGTCCACTCAGCGATGGCCTGGTGGATCGTTGTCAGCTCCCAGGCCCTCTCGCCACCGTCGCCGAAGAGGTCCTCGAGCAGGGCCTTGAGACAGGGGCCCCACTCCTCGGCGCGGCGGCTGTGGCGCAGCTCTGCCAACGCCCGCCTGAGGTGGCTGAGCAGCAGGATCCAGCGTCCCTGGCTCTCGGGGGTGCCGGCCAGGGGGTGGGGTGCGCAGTCGCCGATGGCCAGCCCGGGCTGGTCGGGGAGGACAAGGCCCAGCAACAGTCGATCGATCGCCCAGCTCAGGCTGTGCTGCTCGGCTCCGCCCCGCTCGCTCCCGTCCAGTCCCCAGCGAAAGCCACTGGCCTGCAGCGCCCTGGTGATGGCGGCAGCTTCCCGGGGCTCCAGCTGATGGTGCTCCTGCAGGGCCGCGCTCTCGAGCAGGCTCTCCAGGCCCGAGGCCGTCAGGCGCTCTCCAGCCAGCCGCAGCACCTGCAGCAGCGACTGGGCGATGCCGGTGTCATCGAGCTGGCTGCGGTCGGTGAGCCGCCAGGGCAGCTCAACACCAGTGGCATCGTTGTCCGAGAACACCGAGGCCAGCAGGGGCGCCAGCTGGTCCACCTGGGGAGTCATCACCAGGATGTGGCGTGGCTCGAGGCTGGGGTCAGCGGCCAGCAGTTGCAGCAGGCGGTCACGCACGATCTGCACCTGCCGCAGCCTCCCCGGACAGGGGTGGAACTCCAGGGAGTGGTCCTCCCCAGAGCGCTTCAGGGGAGAGGCAGCCTCCGGCTGGGCGAGTTGCTCCTGGAGCTGCTCCAGCAGGCTGGGGCTGCGCTGGGCGGCGGCCGCCGCCGTGGCCGGCAGCAGGAACAGATCCCTGTCCCGTGCGCTGCCCAGCTCTGACTCGCCTGTGCCCTCCAGCAACTGCTGGAATTCACCGCCCAATCGGCCGAAGCGGGCCTCGAGACCCGGGGTCTGCAGCATCCAGTCGAGGCCGAAGGGCTGCTCCAGGGCCAGCGCATCCTGGAGGTCGCGGCGGCGCTCGACGCAGCGCTGCCAGAGGTCGGCGCAGGGGGTGAGCAGGTAGAGGTCCACCGGCACCGTCAGGGCCAGGGCCTGGAGCAGCTGCACCTGCACGGGCGGGGCACTGCTGAGGCCGAACAGGCGCAGGGGGGAGGGGATCCCTTCGCTGCTGATCCGGCCCTGACGCAAGCGCTCGATCAGTTCCAGGGCCCTGAGCCCGAAGGGCTTCTGACCCAGCCGGTCCCGCAGGTGCTGAACCAGCAGGGGCTGCCAGGCCAGCGACTCAGGCAGGGGAGTCCCGCGGCTGTCGCCACTGCCGCCCTGCCACCACGCCAGGGTCAGGGCAGGCCTGTAGAGGCTGAGGTCATCGAGGCCATCGGCGATGGCGCGGGCCAGTTGCCAGAGGGGGACCTCCAGCTCGCCCCCGTCGTCGCGGTGCTCCAGCCAGCGCCGCAGCGGCGCGGCTTCCGGGGTCTCCACCAGCTGCGGCAGCAGCTCCAGAACGGGCCAGACCAGATCGGCCGCCCGCCAGGGGTCGCTCCCCTCGGCGCTCTCACCCAGGAGCTGCTCGACGATGGCGCGCAGCTGGCTGCCGGGAAAGGGGAAGCGGATGTTGGCGGCGATGCCCCCCAGCTCCAGAGCCAGCTGCTCCCCCAGCCAGCGGCTGGTGGGCCAGGTGTTCACCACCACCGACACGGTCTCGAAGGGGTCGGGGGGGGCAAGAAGCAGATCTTGAGCCAGCAACTGGGCAAGCAGGTCGGCCCGGTTGCTGCGATACACCGTCAGCATCGGATCGCCATGAGCAGGACGAGGTCGCCGTCAGCGGGAGCCGGCCACCGCCGTGGACGAACGGTGGTGGCCCTGGGCCGGCAGCTGTGCCTCGATGCTGCGCAGGCCGGGCACGCTGATCAGTTCGCCGGTTTCCGGGCAGTAGGCGCTGAGCCGACCCCCATAGCAGGCGCCGGTGTCGATCTTGACGATGCCGTTGGCACTGCGCTCCACCCTGGCCACGGGGGTGTGGCCAATGATCACGTCCCCGAAGCGGCCGTCGTATCGGCTCCAGAAGGGATGACGGATGGAGAGGTCGGGCACCCAGCTGCTGGGATCGAAGCCGGCATGGGTGGCCACCCAGCCCTTGCCCCAGTAGGCCAACGGAAGGCTCTCCAGCCGCTCCCGCCAGAGGCGGCACTGACGACTGCCCAGCTGCCGGTAGGTGTCGGAGCCCGCCAGGGCCGGATCGCTGGTCCCCCGCTGCCTGCCGAGGGCCTTGAGCAGGCTCTGCTCGTGGTTGCCCCGCAACCAGACCGCCCGACCCTGCTCCACCAGATCCCAGGCCAGGAGCATGGTGCGCTCGATCTGGGGCCCTCGATTGATGAGATCACCGCAGAAGATCAGACGGGCGCTGACAGGCAGGCGGCTGATCAGATCCTGGAGAGCGGGGGCGCAGCCATGGACGTCACCGATCACCCAGTGATGGAGAGACTGCGGTGGGGACGCCATGCAACAGGTGCGCCGAAGGGGAACTGCGCTGTGACCAGTGTGGCCTCTGATCTTCACTTCTGTCAGCCAGATGGTGATCGGCGCCGGCAACGAGCCTTCGTCTGCCGTCTGAAGCTGGTACGGTCCGGATCATGCCGCTGGGGTCCGATGAATCCTGCTTCCTTGTCGGTCTCCCAGAGAGTGCAGGCCCTGGTGAAGGCCCTGAACGGGGCGAAACGCACCAATGAAGCTCTGGCTCGCTGCCGTGACGGTGAGGCGATGATCGAGGTGCTGGTGGACGCCTCGCGCAAGCTCGGTCTGGGGCTCAGCCGCGAGGATCTGCTGGCGACGCCACCGATTCGCGACTGGATCTGGTGGAAGAACAAGGAAGCGCTGCTCACCATCGGCGACAACCTTCCCCGTTACCAGCAGGACGGGGGGCAGGGGCGCACGTCCAGGGCAGGCGAGGGGGAGCCGGAAACGCGGCGCCGTTTCCTCGGTCTGTTCTGATCGGCCGATGATCTGCGCGACAGGGTTGCGCGATCTGGGACACCCAAGGGATCTCTCAAGAAAATCCTTGGATTTGATGCCGCTCAGGCCACCTTCAAGCTGAGAGCATGAATTGATCCCGGCGTCAGCACGTCAACACCTTGATCACCACGGATCTCCACTGGCAAACGAATGGAGAGCTGCATCCCGATGATGTTGCACGTCTGAGGGAGCGGCTGCTCGCTGATGTCGCCCTCAACCCGGTCCAGCTTCAGCTGCTGGATGGCTGGATGATCACCAAGCAGAAGCAGCCGGCCTGAGCTGCTCAGTCGGCCTGCTGGGCCAGGGGGTCCGCAATCGTGGCGCTGGGGGCCTCAAAGCTGCCTTTGGCCACGAATTCCAGACGCAGCTTGAGGAAATCGATGAATTTGGAGTCGGTGGAGACCACGGCGGCCGCGGGGCTGGGAACCGTGGTGGCCACGGCCGAAAGTTCAGGAGCGCTCAGAAAGACCGGGCGCTTGAGCAGCCAGAAATCGATCGGCTTGCCCACTTCGCCGTAGTTGCGCACCCGCTCACGCAGCACCTCCTCCAGGGGTTCCTCCACCGTCAGGAATCGCTCACTGGCGGCGATGAAGTGATAGGTGGTGGTCGGGGAGGCGCTCATGGGGTGCTGCTGCTGAACAGGGGGTCGCGGCGTGGATTCTGAATCAGGGCGCGCATCTCCCTGACCGCGCTCTGCAATCCCACCGCCAGGGCCCTGGCCACGATCGTGTGGCCGATGTTCAGCTCCTCCATCCCCTCGATCGCGGCGATCGGCTCCACGTTCTGATAGGTGAGCCCGTGGCCGGCATTGACCCGCAGCCCGAGGGAGCGGGCCACGAAGCAGCCCTCTTCGAGCCGCGCCAGTTCCCGCGGCTGTTCAGCCCAGTCGGCCTCGGCGTAGGCGCCGGTGTGCAGCTCCACCCAGCGGGCGCCGCTGGCACGGCTGGCCTCCAGCTGGGAGACCTCCGGATCCACGAACAGGCTCACGGGGATGCCGGAGCCCTGCAGCCGACCCACCAGTGCCTGGAGCGTGCCGAGCTGGCTGTCCACGTCGAGTCCTCCTTCGGTGGTGACCTCCCGGCGATGTTCCGGTACCAGGGTCACCATGTCCGGGCGCATCCGCAGGGCGATCGCCTCCATCTCAGGTGTGGCAGCCATCTCCAGGTTGAGTCGGCTGCGCACCGTGGCCCGCAGCAACTCGACGTCGCGCTCCTGGATGTGGCGCCTGTCCTCGCGCAGATGCACCGTGATTCCATCGGCACCTCCCAGCTCCGCCAGCAGCGCCAGGGTGACCGGATCGGGTTCCAGGGCCCGGCGAGCCTGACGCACGTTGGCGATGTGATCGATGTTCACGCCAAGGCTGGCCATGTTGGCGGATGAGCTCGATGGAGCCTGATCCTATGGATCAGGCCCGGTCCTCCAGGGGCCGTCGTGGAGACGCGCTCAACCGCAGAGGCAACTGCCCGTGCTCTGAAACGAAGCTCGGCGGCGCCCTCTAGTTTGCAGCGATTGGCGGATACGGCTTCTGGTGACGGCCGAGACGACGGAAGTGATCGAGGGACCACCGAGGACCGGGCCAAAACTCCGCTCCAGCCTGGCGGCCCGGGAGAGCAGCGTCTGTCGCGGCATCAGTCCCATGCTGTCCCCGCTGGCGATGCTGGTGACCCAGGACCTGGCCCTGCCCGGTTTCTTCAGTTCGATCGAGGTGCTGGGATCCGAGCACCTGCCCCTGGAGGGTCCGGTGCTGCTGGCCCCCACCCACCGGGCCCGCTGGGACGCCCTGCTCCTGCCTTACGCCGCCGGCCGCCGGATCAGTGGCCGCGATTGCCGCTTCATGGTCACCGTCACGGAGATGAGGGGGATCCAGGGCTGGTTTCTCGACCGCCTGGGTTGCTTCCCGATCGACCAGGGACGGCCAGGTACCAGCTCTCTTCGGTACGCCGTCGACCTGCTGGCCGCTTCGGAACAGCTGGTGGTGTTTCCCGAGGGCCGGATCCGCCGGCAGGATGAACCGATCCGGGTGCACCAGGGTCTGGGTCGACTGGCAGTCCTGGCGGCCAGCCAGGGGGTCGATGTGCGGGTGATTCCAGTTGGGATCGGCTACAGCCAGGCCCCCCCGCGCTGCCGTGGCCGTGCCGCCCTGGCCTTTGCCCCTGCCCTGGCGGTGGAGGGGGATGGCGGGCGCGCCGCGGTCCGCGCCCTCAACGACCGGCTGGCGGCGGCGATGCAATCAGCTGAAGAAGCGGCCCGCAGCGCTGTGGGGCGTCCCTTCGCTTCCCCGTAGAGTCCGACGAACTTTCGGTGTTGTCTCCGTGCGCCGGCCCTCCGTTGCCCTCGGGCTTGCCCTGGCGGCAACCCTGTTCCCCCTAGCCCCGATCCTGCCTCTTCAGGCCCAGGGTGAGCCCCCGAAGGTGCTCGAGGGTTCGGCTGGCACCTTCAACCTCCAGGCCGTCAAGGATCTCCTCAGGCGCGGTGATGCAGCCGTGGCCCGTGGAGATCTGGCTTCCGCCCGCAAGGACTACGACCAGGCCAGGGATGCCAGCCTGCGGCTGCTCGGCTTCTACCGCGATCTGAGCGGCTCTTTCCGCGGTCTCGATGCGCGCATTCCCCGGGAGATGGACCAGAAAGGCCGTGAGTCGCTCGAGCTGCTGGCCCAGTCCAACCTGCGTCTGGCGGCCCTGCTGCGCCGCCAGAACCAGCCGGAGGTGGCCGTGCCCCTTCTGGTGGAGGTGGTGAAGGTGATGACCCCTACCCGTGAGGAAGGGCGACGTGCCTACCAGACCCTGGTGGAACTCGGCTTCGCCACCATTCCCTACACCGCCGTGAGCGACGCCCCGGCAACTCCGTAAGGCAGCTGGTCGCTCCGGCTTCTAGATTCCACTTCGAGTGGATGGATTCCCGGTCATGGTGCAATCGGAGCAGGTGAAAGAAGCGATCTGCGCCAGCCTCCCTGATGCCGAGGTGGAGGTGGAGGATCTCACCGGCGGTGGAGACCATCTCCAGGTGAAAGTGGTGTCCTCCGCCTTCGCCGGCCTTTCGAGGATCAAGCAGCACCAGCTCGTTTACGCGGCCCTGCGCCGTGAGCTGGCCAGCGAGGCCATCCATGCCCTTGCCCTGCAGACCACAACGCCCGTCGGCGTGGGCTGATCCTTCCGCTCCCCCTCACTCCTCCGATCTTTTCATCCCTGGCATCCATGGACAGCTCCGTCAAGCAACGCATCGACAGCCTCCTGAGCAGCAGCCCGATCGTGGTGTTCATGAAGGGCTCGAAGCTGATGCCCCAGTGTGGGTTCTCCAACAACGTGGTTCAGATCCTCAACTCCCTGGGCCTGCCGTTCGAAACCTTCGATGTGCTCTCCGATCAGGAGATCCGCCAGGGCATCAAGGAGTATTCGGACTGGCCCACCATTCCCCAGGTGTATGTGAACGGTGAGTTCATCGGCGGCTCCGACATCCTGATCGAGATGTACAACTCCGGCGAGCTTCGCGAAACTCTCACCGTGGCACTGGCCAGCTAGGGATCCCTATCCCTCCCTGGAAACCGGCATGATGCCGGTTTCCAGGGCACCAACTGCTGAGACCGATCAGTTGCGGCTGTTCTCGAACAGCGTGCTGAGATTGCCGTCGGGGCCGATGAAGCTGGAGGGGTCCATGATCCAGCGGTCGATCAGGTCTTCGAGGCGGCGCTGATCCAGAGGTTGCAGCACGGAACTGCGGCGCAGGGCGTGCAGATAACCGTCGGCATAGAGCCTGAGTTCGGACGGGCTGTAGTAACGGCTCGCCAAGTCCTGGCAGGCGTCACAGATCGACTGAAAGTGACGGATGGCGTCTGGATTCTGCAGCGCGGTCATGGGGGCACAGGCTGTCTGGGCGGGGGTGGCATCGATAGATACCGACTGCTCCCGGGGTGTATCAGGTAGCCTAGGGACTCACCCGTGGCCGCGTGTGGAGCTCACACCAAAGCCGGATTCCAGTGATCCCACTCCCGTCAAGCTGACGTTGGAGCCACGTTCCGGTGGGGCAGCGATGCTGAAGCGTGTCCTGGTTGTCGACCCCCATCCAACCCTGCGCACGGTTCTGGCCCAGAGATTGCGCCAGGATGGCTACCTGGCCGCCGCCGTGGCCACCGCTTCTGAAGCCCTTCAGCTCTGCGACGACCAGACCCCCGATCTGCTGGTGAGCGCCGAACTGCTTGAAGAGAGCACCGCCCTGCGCCTGGCGGCCCATCTGCGCTGCCCGGTGATGGTGCTCACAGCCCGCAGCGGCGCTGATCCTGTGGTGGCACTTCTCGATGCCGGTGCTGACGATGTGCTGCGGAAGCCCTTCGGCCTGGAGGAGCTGGCGGCCCGGTGCCGCAGCCTGCTGCGTCGCAGCGGCACCGGGCTGCAGGAGCGCGTCTGCGTCGGTCCGCTGGAGGTGCATCTGCTGCTGCGCCAGGTGACCCTGCGCGATCAACCCGTGGAGCTCAGCCCAAGGGAATTCGCCCTGCTCTGTGCCCTGCTGATGCCCCCCGGCATGGTGCGCAGCCGCCAGGAGCTGCTGCGCATGGCCTGGCCTCCGTTCAGTGGCGGTCCCCGCTCCGTGGATACCCAGGTGCTCACCCTGCGCCGCAAGCTCGAGCTGGCCGGTCTTGGCGAAGGAGGTGGCATCGAAACCGTGCGCCAGCAGGGCTATCGCTTCAGCCTCGAAACCCTCCCGGAAGCCCCTGAAGCCTCCCTCAGCCCGGCCGGGGGGGTACGACCCCAGGCCGCCGGCGCCAGCTGAGGGCCTGCTCGGTTCAACCCAGGCGGGGGACGGAGGTCATGGTCAGGGTGGTGATCACCACCAGTTCCCCCATCAGCATGGCCAGTGAGAGACCAGCCAGAGCCCAGTAGGTCCAGGCTGGGGAGATCCTGCCCACAGCTGAGAGATCCAGACCGCTGGTGCGTTGCACCTGCAGCAGGAAGGCGGGGAAGCGGGCCACCCGCTGGGGCAGCAGCAGGCGGCGGCCATCGTGGCAACGCAGGTAATGGACCCGTCCTCCCTGGCTCGTGGCCAGGCTGGTGAACGACTCCAGCTGACTCCAGGGCAGCTGCCAGCCCCGGCGCAGCAGCCAGGAGCACCAGGGGGGATGGCCCACCGTGATGCCGTCACAATCCAGCCTGACCCGCTCGCTGAGCAGAGCGGCCATCAGCACGAAGCCCAGCGGCAGGGCGGCAGTGAGCAACGGCCGCAGTGGTGGTGTGGCCAGCAGCGGCAAGGGAACCACGAGGGCGAGATAAAGCCCCAGCAGTGTGAAGCGAATCAGCGGGGCCACCGGGTATGTCTGGGGCTGATCCGGGGGCTCTCCTGCCAGGTTGGAGGCCATGGGGATCAGCTGTGACCGAAGAGTTCGGCTTCGCGGCCCCGCCAGAAGGTGCCCAGACGCATCAGGTCGTTGTGGGCGTCCTGCACCCGGCGCAGGTATTCATCGGCACCGAGGGAATCCTTCTCTTCCCTGAGCCGGCTCAGGCGCAATTGCAGCAGCATCCAGGGCTTGCTGAGTGCATCGTTCTGCTCCAGATAGCGGGCGAGATCCTCGTGGCTGGGGGTGGGGACGGGGCCCATGAAGACATCGGCATCAATGGCGCTCACCCTATGGAGCGTGCGTGACGGGGCGCGAGCGTGGCGGGGTCGGGTTTCCGGCTCGGCGCCCTTCATGGGCCCCTCAGGGCGGCTCACGCCGGCAGGGCCCAGGCGTTGAGGCCCAGATCGGCACCCACCCGGTGGGCGCAGGCGAAGCCGCTGAACGCCACCGCGTTCAGCCCCTGGCCGGGGAAGCAGGAATCACCCACCAGATACAGCCCGGGGATTCCGCTGCGGTTGAAGGGCATCGGCAGCAGCCCCGGCAGGCGCACGGCCGGCACCGGTCCATAGCTGCCCTGGTGACGCCCGAGGAAACGCCGGTGGCTCCGGGGAGTGCCAACCTCCCGGTGGCTGATCGCCGCGCCGAGGCCTGGCAGGATCTGCTCCAGCCGGTGGATCAGGCGATCGGCTGCCGCTTGTTTCTGCGCCCGGTAGTCGCTGGGGGAGAGCCCCTTCCAGACTTCCAGGTTCGAGGGGGTGAAGGCATGGACGATGTGTCTCCCCTCCGGTGCCAGCGCCGGATCGAGCAGGGTGGGAATCGAGACGAAGATCGTGCCCTGCTCCGCCTCCATCGCGCTCCACTCCTCCAGCAGCAGATGGTGGCAGTGGCTTCCCTCAGGAATCACTTCGGCGTTCACTCCCAGATGCAGGGACAGGAATGAGGGCGAGGCCTTGTAGCGCCGCCGCCAGGTCTGCTCGGCGGCCGGCACCTTGGCCTCCTCCACCAGCCCGCCGAAGGTGTCCCAGCGGGTGGCGTTGGAGATCACCCGTCGGGCCCGGATCGTTTCACCGCCCGCCAGCTCCACCCCCACGGCTTTGCCGCCCTCAATCAGCACCCGGGTGACCCTGGAGCGGTAACGGATCGCGCCGCCGTGTCGCTCCAGACCCTTCACCAGATGGCGCGCAATCGAGCCCACCCCGCCGCGGGGATAGTTGATCCCGCCGGCATGACGATCGGAGAAGACCATGCCGGCGTTGATCATCGGCGTGCGGTCCGCTGGCATCACCGACCAGCAGAAGCACTCCATGTCGATGAACTTCAGCAGGGCCGGATCCTTGATGTGCCGGCGGGCCACATCGCCCACATTCACCGGCAGCCAGCGGGCCAGGCCAAGGCAGGCCAGCGGTGCGCGCACAAACACCTTGGCCAGATAAGCCGGATCCTCAAGAGAGAGGAGCGGCATCGCGTCGAGACAGCGGAAAACGCTCCAGCAGGTGTCGTAGAAACGGCGGATGCCGGCAGCCTCATGGGGGAAGCAGGCCGAAAGCCGGTCGATGAAGGTGTCGTAGTCGCGATCAACCGCCACGGTCAGACCGCCGGGAAGGTGGTACTCGAGCTGGGCCGGATCGGGGATGGTCTCCTGCTGTTCGCCCACGTCGGCCAGGGCGCGGGTGAGCAGGTTGGTGTGACCCTTCTCGCCGAAGCCGAAGATCATCGAGGCGCCCACGTCGAAGGTGTAGCCCTGGCGCTCGAAACTGCCGCCGCTGCCGCCGGGGATCAAGTAGCGCTCCAGCACCAGCACCTTCGCCCCCTTGGCGGCCAGCTGGGTGGCCGTCACCAGGCCGCCGATGCCGGAGCCGATCACCAGCGCGTCCCAGCCCTGGGGATCGGCTCCGCTGGTGGTGGCCGAGCTGTCGGGGCTGGAGAGGACGCTCACGGGGGTGGGCCGACTGGCAGGCTCGACCCTAGGCAAAGGTCAGCGCAGCACTGCGGCCTGCGGGCCTGAACGGTTCCAGATCGGCCAGGGAGCGATCGCGGTAGGCGCCGTAGCGTGCGCGCTTCTCCCGCACCCGCACATTCAGCTCGGGCATCAGGCCGAAGTTGGGGGGCATCGGCTGGAACTTTGCGCTGGGAGCTTCCGCGATGAAGTGGGTGAGGGCTCCGATCATGGTGGTGGGCGGCAGGACGATCGTGCTCTGGCCATAGGCGAGCCGGGCGGCATTGGTGCCCGCCAGCCAGCCGCCGGCCACGGCGGCGGCATAACCCTCGGTGCCGGTGATCTGCCCTGCTGCCAGCAGGCTCGGCCGCTGCCTGAACTGCAGGGTGGGATCCAGCAGCTGCGGGGCCTCGAGGAAGGTGTTGCGGTGCATCACCCCGAAGCGCACGAACTCGGCGTTCTCCAGGCCTGGGATCAGGCGCAGCACGCGTTTTTGCTCCCCCCATTTCAGGTTGGTCTGGAAGCCCACCAGGTTCCACAGGCGACCGTCGCGGTCTTCCTGGCGCAGCTGCACCACGGCATGGGCCCGTTTGGCGCGGCGCACGTCGCGGTCGTGGAGGTCCCCCCAGCGCGGATCCCAGAGGCCAATGGGCTTGAGCGGGCCGTAGCGCATGGTGTCGTCGCCGCGACGGGCCAGCTCCTCGATCGGCAGGCAGCCCTCGAAGAAGCTGGCGCTCTCCTGCTCGAAATCCTTGAGTTCGGCCTGCTCGGCTGTCAGCAGGGCCTGCCGGAAACGGTCGTACTGCTCCCGGTTCAGGGGGCAGTTGATGTAGTCGGCGTCGCCCTTGTCGTAGCGGCTGGCGCGGAAGGCCACCTCCATGTCGATGCTCTCGCCCGCCACGATCGGGCTGGCCGCGTCGAAGAAATGGCAGTCGTCGCGGCCGGTGAAACGACGCAGATCCTCGGCCAGGTGGTCACTGGTGAGGGGGCCGGTGGCCAGCACGGTGATCTCCCCCGGTTCGGGTAGCCGCAGCTGCTCGCCCCGTTCCACCTGGATCAGGGGATGGGTTTCAAGGATGCGGGTGAGATCAGCGCTGAACCGGCCGCGATCCACCGCCAGCGCACCGCCGGCCGGGACCGCGTGGCCATCGGCTGTGCTGATCACCAGTGAACCCAGTCGACGGAGTTCCTCCTGCAGCAGCCCGGCGGCCCGATCACTGGAGAGGGCGCCGAAGCTGTTGCTGCAGACAAGTTCAGCGAATTCGGCGCTGTGGTGAGCGGGAGAGCGCCGCACGGGCCGCATCTCCACCAGCCGCACCGGCAGGCCTGCCTGGGCGATCTGCCAGGCCGCTTCGGTGCCGGCGAGCCCGGCACCGATCACCAGAACCATCAGGCGCGGGAACGCTTGAGCATCAGTTGGAGCTGACCGACGGCCGCACGGCCGATGTTGAAGACGGCCCAGGCCACGGCGAGCAGGATCGGGGCGGTAACCAGCAGCAGCCGAGCGTCCATCGAGGGCAAATCATCGTGGTGCGATCTTACGGACATCCGCTGCCGCCCCAGAAGCGCTCCTGAGCGGTTGATCCAAATCGCAGCATTCAGGACCCACGGCCGGCATGGGCTGCGGCCAGCTGGCTGTAACGCAGGGCGTGCTGGAGCTGCTCGGCGGCCTCGAGCTCGCTCAGGCTGCGCTTGGCCTGCGCCGGGATGCCCGCCACCAGGGTGCGGGGGGGAACGTCTCTGGTCACCACCGCCCCTGCGGCCACCAGGGCGCCCTCTCCCACCCGCACCCCATTGAGAACGATCGCGCCGATGCCGATCAGACAGCCATCTCCCAGGGTGGCGCCATGGACAACGGCCCGGTGGCCGATGGTCACCCCCGCCCCGATCAGCACCGGTTGCCCTGGATCCCCATGCAGCACGGCCCCGTCCTGAACGTTGCTGTTGGCTCCGATCTGAATGCTGCAGAGGTCCCCCCGGGCCACGGCCATCGGCCAGAGGCTCGCCCCGGCGCCGAGGCTCACGTCCCCGATCAACACCGCTGAGGGGGCCACCCAGGCATCAGGGTGAACGCTGGGTTCGGGCCAGGCGAAGGAGGACATGGCGGCGTAGGGGGAAACCGGGGGATCAGCGCCCCCTGATGACCCGTCCATGCTCCCTTGGAGGAGGTGCCCCCTGGGTGATACGTTCCAAGGGTGCCCGCGAGGGCAGCCCACCAGGGCGGGTCGCTAGCTCAGCGGTAGAGCACTCGGCTTTTAACCGATTGGTCCTGAGTTCGAATCTCAGGCGACCCATACCTCACTGATCCATTCGGCCGTTGTCGCTGGTCTGCTCATGACGGATTGATGAGCTGCTCATGGATTGAGGTTCTCCAGCGCGTCGAGCCCCTTGCGCAGGAGCTTTTCAGACTGCTCACGCAGCCGTTGCTGATCTGTTTTCCTGACGCAATCCTTAGTCAGGTAGTTGATGCTGCGTGTTACTGGGTGATAGCCAACTGAGCGTAGTCTGCAGAGTTCGCGTCCTGGCTGGCCGGCTTCTCGCCGGAGCACGTCTCCCTCCAGGCATCGATAGCCACTCGCACCATCACGCCGACACAGAGCCAGGTTGCGGAAGACCACATCCTTGCCCAGGGCTTTCATGCGGCTGTTGGCAAAGCTGGTGAAGGACACGGGGTCGTAGCTGAAGGGCGCGGCCATGGCCCGCACCCCCAGCAGAAGCCCTGCCAGTCCCAGCGACGAAGCAGCGATCCAGCGGAACCCTTGCCGCGCCATTGCTGAGCTCCCCATGTCTGAGTGCACGCTTGAAACTCAACGGTACAGTCGGTGGTTGGATCCAACCCATGGCGCATGGCTGAACCCTTCGCTCATTCGGCCTCGATGGGTGACACCGCGCTGCAACCGCCCGCCTGCAGCCACGAGGATTGGCGACGGATCCTTGATGCCCTGCGCTATCTGGGGAGGGATCTGCACCGGCGGTCCTACGCCGTCGATGCCCAGCGGCGGGAACTGCTCTGGGCCGAGATGGACGCCTGCCTGCTGCTGGCGGAGCGGATCGGCGCCTCCCTGCCAGATCCAGAACTCTGATCACCTCGATGGGGGAGATTCCCTGCCACCTGGAAGTGTTGCCTGGAGCTGGTTGCCCGCTGTGGGCTGGCGGTGACCAGACATAATCTTCAGAATTTAGATCATGTGATTTCATCCAATGATGAGAGTCGGTGTTGGCCATGGCTTGAGCCAAGCTGTAGCGATCTTCGAAATGTCTTGGTCATGGCAGTGATTCCTGTGACCCCTGAACATGGGATTGAGTCATCATTCAGCCCTCCGGATCGTCATGACGGAAGAGCCCGCATCCTCGGTGTCACCTATGGCGACTCCTCGTGGCTCCTCCAATTAGATATCATTTTCTGAGCTTCTTTGATTACTAATACATGACTTCTCTGGCTCAGTTTGAACCGCCCGTCAGAGGTGGGCGTATGTTCAATTGCATTGGTCGCCATAACATCCGTGGTTATTTCTTCAGTGGCCTCACCGCCGCCGTGATCGCCTTGCCAATGACTCTGGCCTTCGGTGTCCCCTGCGGCGCCGTTGCCGCGACGGGCTGTGGTCAGCTGTGATCATCGGCCTGATCACGGCCGACGACGGCCCGATGACGGTGGCGTTCACGGTCGTTCTGGCCACCCTCACCACCAAGGCCGACTCCCCGGCCCAGGCCCTGACCGACGCTGTGGACGCTCAGACGGAGCCGAAGGCCACCTGACAGGCTGCATTGAGCAGCTCCGCTTCGGCTGCGCTGCTCGGTTCACGACCATCCAGCAGGCCCCGGTCGCAATCGGCCGAGAGCTGGTACGTGCTGCCATCGGCGGTGACGGCGAAGCTGACTCCCTGGGGGCCGGAGGGCTGAACCGAGCCGTAGAGCAGCTGGTAGTCGGTGTTGGGAACCACGATGTAGGTGGCGTTGCTGCTCAGGGCATTGTCGACAGCCGTGTTGATGACGGCTGCCGTGGCCAGGGAGGCCACACCCCATGTCGCGGCTCTTGCCCCCCACCATCCCCAGGTGGGAGAGGACCAACCGCCGTACCAGCCGGCATTCCAAGGCCGGGCCACGCCCCAGCCCGGGCGAGCCCAGCCGGCGTTCACATTCACATTGTTGATGTTGACGCGTCGATTCGTGTCCCAGTTCACGTTCCGGTTGACGTTCCGGTTGACATCGCGATTCACGGTCCTGTTGACATCGCGATTGACGTTCCGATTGATATCTCGGTTGATGGATCTGTTGCTGTCCAGGCTGAGGTCGCGGGTGCCGCCGCGATTGATGTCACCACGGCCGATGGTGTTGGAGCCGGATGGCCGCTGGATCGATGGTCGAGCCGAGGGTGACGACACCCTGTTGCTCCAGCCACCGCTGGGGAGGCTGTTGCCGCGGTTCAGGCTGGCACCGCCTCCGCTCAGGCCTGTGCGGGCACGGCTTTCCCCTCCTCGGCTACCACCCCCTCCACGGCTTCCGCCCCCTCCACGGCCCCCTCCACCTCCACGGGCCAGCAACTCAGGAGTGAGGGGTCCCTGGCTGCCCCCAAGGGGCCTGTCCAGCGCCAGCGCCGCACTGATGGGGAAGGTGAGCACGCCAGAGAGCAACAGACTTAAACCAGCGATTCCTTTCATTTGCGCACCACATCGCAGCCGTCGTCGTAGCAGCTGGCATCAACACGTCCGTCTTTGCCGAAGTGGACCATCACGAGATCCCGGCCCTTCATCACATCGGCGCGTTCCTGCAGGACACTGTTGAGATAGTTGGGGTTGACCACACACAGATCCCTGCCGTTGAAGCAGACCGTGTTGGTGGAGAAGCGGGCTTCGGCACGCTTCAGGCTGTTCCATGACTTCGAGTCTTTCGACCAGAGATCCATGCGTACGGGTTGATCCCGCACCCGAACCGTCAGAACTTCACCACCGATCTTGTGGCGGTAGAGGGTGGACGCGCCTTCATTGATCGCTTGCACGATGCAGGCTTTGGCGGGCTCGCCCCTGAGGCTGCACTGGGTGGTGAGGGTGTACAGAACTTCGCTTTTCCCCTCGCCGGCACTCAGAATCACCGTGGTGGTGGCCGCCGCCATGGCGAGGCCGCCGCGCAACAGGCCGCGCAGCAGATGGTGACGTAATGACATGGAGCGGAACTGCCTTCTTTATTCAAGGTACCAGCGGGTTATCCAGCAGGCCCCATGGAATTCCTACGCATCTTCATGAAAAATTGCGATCATTGGCACGGGGCCTCGGCAGCTGCAGTCCTCTGCCGATCTCCGGCATTCAGTTCAGAGGGGGTCTTTTCCTCCGTGCCCCGCCACCAGGTAACCGCTGAGGGCCAGCAACAGCACACTGAGGCAGAAGAAGGCCAGCGAGGCTCCGTCCGTGATCGGCAGGGTGAGCATGGCTTTGAAGGCGGCCACGATCAGAGCCACCACCAGCACCTTCACCAGCTTCTCCTTGAGCTGATCCAGATCGCGGATGTCCAGCAGGCCATTGCCGGCCCGGTCGTCCTGCCGGGCTGCATCGATCGGGGAGATCAGCAACTCATAAACCCCGTAGCCAAAGATCAGCAGGGCGATGCCGATCAGGTACAGGTCGATTCCGGAGACGACTCCCCCAAGCAGGTGGGCGATGAAACCCTTGCTGTTGCTGCCCGCCAGCAGCTGCAGGATGGAACCAGCGATCTCCATCGTCCCAAGAGTGAAGGTGACCACCGTGCTCACCAGGCTCATGATCACCGGCAGGATCGCCACCAGTCGAAGCTTCCAGAGCAGCCGCTCGAACCGCCGCTCCAAGCGCTTGAGGGAACCCTGGTGGGAGGTTCGCACGATCTGAGGGCAACGGGAAGAAGCAGAACCTACGGGGAACATCTGGCTCGGTCTGTTCGGCCAGTCCCCCCTACGCTTCGGCAATGTCCAACTCTCAGCCCCATCCCGAGTTCACCCATCTCCCTCAGGACCGCAGCCAACCGGGCAGCACAAGGCCCCTCCGCCGTGAGGAGCCGGGGGCGTCGGGTCAACGCAAGCGATATCTCGCCTCCCTGGATGCCGCTGATCAAGCGAGCTGAGCGACCCCAGCCCGGGGTCCTCAGCCTCCCTGCAACGGCGCGCTGAAGAAACCGAGCGAATTCAGCCATAACCCCAGCAGCAGCAGTGGCAGAAACACCGCACCGGCGATCTGGAGTTTCACGGTGGTGGCGGACCGTTCCTTGGGGGCCATGGCTGCGGCGAAGCCGGTGTGAGCAGCCATCCTGGAGCACCCGCTGAGCCTGGATGTCCGTTCCCGCCCCGGCCGAGCATCCGGCCCTGCCGTCTTTGCCGCCGCAGCGGCTGGCGGTGGTGGGCCACGTCGAGTGGGTCAGCTTCGTGGTGGTGGAGCGCCTGCCGTCGGCCGGTCAGATCCAGCACGCACTCGACATGCTGGAGCAACCTGCAGGCGGCGGCGCTGTCGTGGCCGCCCAGTTCGCCCGTCTCACGAACCAACCGGTGGCCTTCTTCACGGCCCTGGGCCGTGATGCTCTCGGCGAGCGGGCTGCCGCTGAGCTGCGGGCCATGGGGCTGGAGCTCCATGTGGCCTGGCGGGAGGCCCCAACCCGCCGGGCGATCACCTTCGTGGAGGCCAGCGGGGAGCGCACGATCACGGTTATCGGCGAGCGGCTCGCGCCCGCCGCCAGCGATCCTCTGCCCTGGGCGGAGCTGGCTGCCTGCGATGGTGTGTTCGTGACCGCCGCCGATGCGGCCGCCCTCCGGCTGGCTCGCCGGGCGAGGCTGCTGGCGGCCACCCCCAGGGTGCGCCTGCCCGTGCTGCAGGCGGCTGCCGTGGAACTCGACGCGCTGATCGGCAGTGCCCGGGATCCCGGTGAGCGCTACCGGGCCGGCGATCTCTGTCCGGCTCCTCACCTTTATGTGGCCACCGAAGCCGAGCAAGGGGGCTTCACTGTCCCCGGAGGTCGCTTCAGTGCGATCGAGCGCAGCCATCCCCCGGTGGATGCCTATGGTGCCGGCGACAGTTTCGCCGCCGGTCTCACGGCAGCCCTGGCTGCCGGCTGGGACCGCTCAGGCGCCTTGGCGCTGGCCTGCCGCTGCGGCACCGCCGCCCTTGATGCCCGCGGGGCTTATGCCTCCCAGTGGAGCGCGGCCCTCACTGGAGCACCTCCAGATCGCGAGCGCCGCTGTGCTCCAGCAGCGCCGCGAGGGTGAGCAGGTCGCTGCTGTGGATCAGGCCGATGCAGCCATCGGTGCCACTCTCGAGGCCCATGCCGGCACTGGGATCGTGGTGGATGCCCAGGGCGCGGCGCGCCGTTGGGAACTGGGGCTCCAGCCCGATCCAGAGCACCCGGCCCAGTTCCACGGGATCCTCCGGTCTGATCTCACTGATGTCGGTGATCCGGTAACGCCCCGCCGGCAGGGGCGCCTGGCTGCCCAGTCGGTGACGGTTGGCCTCCTGACGCGAGGCCCGACCCACCAAGGCCTCGAAGCTGCGGGCCTTCTGGCCGGGAACCGTCAGCTTCAGCTGCCAGACCGGATCACCGGTGGCGGGCAGGGTGCGTGGGCTGCGACTGAGGCTCAGGACGGTGCCGGTCTCGGCGATGGCGCCCTCCAGAGCCATCAAGGTGATCGCCGCCGCGAAGGTACGGGCACAAACCCGGGCCATGGGGCCCGGGGGACAGCGGCCTGTTTCAGCTTGGATTCGCCTCCCCATCGTTTTCACACAGGGGCCTGGTCATAGCGGGCTTGCCGGAGCTGGCAATGGGGCCTGGGTGGAGCTGACCCCAGCTCCTTCGGGGGTCGGTGGGGATCTCCGCCAGGCTGGGCTCTGCCCCAGCCCCCGCACGCCACCAACGCATGGACCCGACACTCGCTGGTATTCCTGACTCGGTGGATCTGCTGAGGATGGAGGCGATCAGCCGCAGACAGGGAGGGGCCGTCGAGGCCCCCCAGCTGATCGGCAGCTGGCGCCTGCAGCGCACCTGGCCGCGGGGATCCCAGCGGCCGGCGGACCTGGCCAGCGGGCTGCTGCGGGCCTTCGGGGCACGGCTGGTGATCGAAGCCCCCGGCCCTGGCGATGGGCTGGTGATCCGCAACTGCGTTCAGCTGGGGGCCCTTCAGCTCACCTTTGAGGGACAGGCTCGGCTGGAGGGCAAGCGGCCCCTGCTGCTGTTCCGCTTCGAGCGTCTACGGCTGGCGCTGGGCCCCTGGCGGCCCCTCGATCGCGCTCTGCCCCAGCCTCTTCCTTTTGATCGACAACGGGCCGGGGTGCTGCCCTTCTTCGCCCTGATCGGCGGCGGGGTGAATCTGGGCTGGTTGGCGGCCCGTGGCCGTGGCGGCGGTCTGGCGCTCTGGACCCTCGATCCCGGTGATGACAGGGCTCTTGGGTCTGCCTAAAGTCGAATCAGAGCCCGTCCTCTTCGACCCTGAAACCCTTCCTGCAGGTTCTGTTCCTCACCTGGGTGCTGTTCCGTTGCCTCGACTGGTACGGACGCTGGCGGGCCGTTCTGGCGAGGGACCGCCTGTCCAGTGAATTCGCCCGGGAACTGCGGCGTCGCGGGCTGATCAGCACCCTGCGCTGAGTCCACGCCCACAGAGGCGACCACGATCGGCAAAGCTCTGTCACAAGTGTCGGCTTTCAGAGGCATGACCCGGCAGCAGCGGCCACGCTGGAGGCAGCTGATGGACCCCTCATGCATACCCACGATCTTGAAAACCACGACAATCTCTATGCCGAGGAAATGCCGATCCAGGGCAGTGAACCTGCGAAGGAAGCCCGCATCCATGTGTCCTGGGCCGTCATCGCCATGGTGGTGATGGTGGCTGGCCTGGCTGGAGTGGCCGCCATGGGTCATGGTGGGCCACTGGGCTGAAGCCTCCATGACCATCGCCCCCCTGCCAGGCCTCATCACCCTGCTGGCTGTGATCACCTTTCAGGCCACGGCCATGCAGGTGGGCCGTGCGCGCCAGCGTGACGGGGTGAAGCCACCGCTGATGACCGGACCGCCGGCCTTCGAGCGAGCCGTGCGGGTGCAGCAGAACACCCTGGAGCAGCTGGTGGTGTTCCTGCCAGCCTTCTGGCTGGCGGTCCTGGTTTCCAATGCCACCGCGGCTTCGGTGCTGGGGGCGTTCTGGGTGCTGGGTCGTGTGCTCTATGCCGTGGGCTACCTGCGGGCACCTGAACAGCGCGCTCCTGGTTTCGCCATCAGCTTCCTCGCTTCAACAGTGCTGCTGGTGATGGCCCTGGTGGGCTGCCTGATGCGCCTGCTCTGAGCCCCTGACCTACGCTCCGCTGCCAGGTTGCTGAATCCTCCTGGCCCGCCATCCCCCCCCCCTGAGCACCCGCCTGCGGGGCCGCGATCTTCTCGCCGATCCCTGCCTTAACAAGGGGACGGCCTTCAGCCGCCGGGAACGCCGGGCGTTCGGGCTCGATGGCCTGCTGCCCCACGCCGTGGAGAGCCTGGAGATCCAGGTGGAGAGGCACTGGCAGGCCTTCCTCACCCTGGGGAGCGACCTGGAGAAATTCCGCTTCGCGGTGGCCCTGCGCCAGGCGAACCTCACCCTCTTCCATCGCTTCCTGGCGGATCACATCGAGGCGGTGATGCCGATCGTCTACACCCCGACCGTGGGGGCGGCGATCCAGCGCTTCAGCCTCGATTACCGCACACCCTCCGGCGGAGTGTTTCTGGCGGCGCCCGATCTGGAGCGGATCGAGACGGTGCTGGACCAGGCGGTGCCCGGCCCGGTGGATCTGATCCTGATCACTGATTCGCAGGGAATTCTCGGCATCGGTGATCAGGGTGTCGGCGGCATCGAGATCTGTCTGGGCAAGCTGGCGGTCTACACGCTCTGCGCCGGGCTGGATCCCGCCCGGGTGCTGCCGATGGTTCTGGATGTGGGCACCGACCGCCCGGAGCTGCTGGAGAACCCCCTTTATCCCGGCTGGCGTCACCCACGCCTGGATGGCCCCGACTACGACCGCTTCCTGGCCCGCACCGTGGAGGCCGTTCAGCGCCAGTTCCCGGGGGCGCTGCTGCACTGGGAAGACTTCGGCACCGGCCATGCCCACCAGCTGCTGGCTCAGTACCGCGAGCGGCTGCCCAGCTTCAATGACGACATCCAGGGCACCCGCGGGGTGGCCTGCGCGGTTGTGAAGGCGGCCTCCCACGGCGCTGGCCTGCCCCTGGAGGACCATCGCATCGTGGTGTTCGGAGCGGGCACGGCGGGGTGTGGCATCGCCGAGGGTCTGGTGCGCCTGCTCACCAGGGCAGGCTTGAGTGAGCCCGAGGCGCGCCGCCGCATCTGGGCCATCGATCGGGAGGGTCTGGTGCTGGCCGATCAGCCAGGCCTTTCCCCCATGGCCCTGGCCCTGGCCAGGAATCCCTCCGAGCGTTCGGCCTTCGAGCCCGACGCACAGGGCAGGATCGGCCTGCTCGAGGTGGTGCGGGCGATCCGACCCAGCGTGCTGATCGGTACCTCCACCGTGGCCGGCGCTTTCAGCCGCGAGGTGGTGGACACGATGGCCGCGGAGGTGGAGCGGCCGATCATCCTGCCGCTTTCGAATCCCACACGCCTGGCGGAGGCCACCCCCGCCGATCTCTACGCCTGGACGGGCGGACGGGCCCTGGTGGCCAGTGGCAGCCCGTTCGAGCCGGTGAGCTGGCAGGGCCGTCTTCGCCGGATCGGGCAGTGCAACAACTGTTTTCTCTTTCCCGGCCTGGGATTCGCCAGCGTTGCGGTCGGCGCCACCCAGGTGAGTGAGGGCATGATCGATGCCGGTCTCGATGCCCTGGCCGACCGCATTCCGGCCTTCCGGGATCCGGATGCCCCCTTGATGCCCGAGCTCACCCAGGTGCAGCCGGTGTCGCGGGCGGTGGCGGAAGCCGTGGCACTGGCGGCGGTGCGCGAAGGCCTCGCCAGCCGTGCCGCCAGCGCCGAGGAGGCGATCGAGCGGCTCGATCAGGCCACCTGGACGGCGGCCTACAGGGAGCTGGAGGCGATCTGAAGGCCTGGGGCCCCTGCCTCGGTCACGGCTTCAGAGGTCGTCTTCGACATTGGGCTTGATCGTGCAGTCGGAGAGGGGATAGCTGACGCAGAGCAGAGCGAAGCCCTCGGCGATCTGCTCGTCATCGAGAAAGCTCTGATCCGACTGGTCGACGCTGCCGGAGAGGATCTTGCCGGCGCAGGTGCTGCAGGCCCCTGCGCGGCAGGAGTAGGGCAGATCGATCGACTGCTCTTCGGCGGCATCGAGGATGTACTGGTCGTCCGGGCAACTGAACGACTTGCCGTCTTCAAGGGTGATCGTGAAGGAGGCCATGGCTGGAGATCAGCGCAGGAGTGCTCACACTTGCTAGGCAACACATGACCGCTTTGGGGTAGCCCTCGTGACAGTGGGCCGCCATCCCCATGGCAGACGGGGTGGAAGCCCAGGCTGTGTGGTGGCTTGAACACAACGTTCGAAGCTGACTTGCGCCCCTCCGGCGCTCTGACCATCAATGGAGACAGTGAGTTCCGCTGGAGTCGTCTGTGGTCAGGGTCTTGGTTCCCGCGGAAAGCCGGGAGGGAGAGCGGCGTGTTGCCGCCACACCAGAGACGGTGCGCCGCCTCGTGGCGAAGAACTCGGAGGTGTTCATCGAATCGGGCGCCGGCCTGGAGGCAGGATTCAGCGATCAGGCCTTCATCGAAGCCGGAGCCTCGATCGTGGTCAGGGGCTGCCCAGACACCTGGAGCGCAGCTGAGCTCGTGCTCTGCGTGCAACCTCCCGTCCAGGACAGTGATGGAGGCAGCGGCGGGCTCGAGCGGCTCCCGTCCGGCTCCCTGTTGGTGGGTCTGCTCGATCCCTATCTGAACCGGACCCTGATCGAGCGTCTCAGCAACCGCGGCCTCTCGACTCTGGCCCTGGAGCTACTGCCGCGCATCAGCCGGGCCCAGTCGATGGATGTGCTCTCCTCCCAGGCCAACATCGCCGGCTACAAGGCGGTGCTGCTGGCGGCGAGTGAACTCGACCGCTTCTTCCCGATGCTGATGACCGCCGCTGGCACGGTGCAGCCCGCCAAGGTGCTGGTGCTCGGAGCCGGGGTGGCCGGTCTGCAGGCGGTGGCCACCGCCCGCCGCCTCGGGGCGGTGGTGAAGGTGAGTGATGTCCGGCCGGCCGCCAAGGAACAGGTGGAATCCCTGGGCGCGCGCTTCATCGATCCCCCCAACCGTGAGGCACCTGGTGAGACCGGTGGTTATGCCCGTGAGGCCGGAGCCGCCTTCCTGGAGGCCCAGCGCCAGCAGCTCACCATCCACCTGGCGGAAGCCGACGCGGTGATCACCACCGCCCAGGTGCCCGGACGACCCGCACCACTGCTGATCACCGAGGAGATGCTCAAGGCGCTGCGGCCTGGCTCCGTGGTGGTGGATCTGGCGGTGTCGACCGGCGGCAACTGCGCAGGCAGCCAGCCCGATCGCACCGTGGAGATCGGCGGAGTGCGCATCATCGGCTCCTCCAACCTGCCGGCTTCCGTGCCCCACCACGCCAGCGCCCTCTACGCGCGCAACCTCGCGGCCTTTCTCGAGCCCCTGTTCTCCGAGGACGGCCTGCAACTCAACCCCGAGGATCCTTTGCTCGACCCCTGCCTGATTTCCCACCAGGGCGCCTGCCGCCGCCCCGAACTGTGGCCCAGCCTCGAGGAGGTGACGGCATGAGCAGTCATCTCAGTGGTACCGCCGCCCTCTGGGTGCTGGTGCTCGGAAGCCTTCTGGGGCTCGAACTGATCGGCAAGGTGCCCCCCACCCTGCACACCCCGTTGATGTCGGGAGCGAATGCCATCAGCGGCATCACCCTGCTGGCGGCCCTGGCCCTGATCGGTGAGGCCCCCACCCCAGCCCTGAAGCTGATCGGTGCGGTGGCCCTTGGCTTTGCCCTTTTCAACGTGGTGGGCGGATTTCTCGTGACCGACCGGATGTTGGCGATGTTCCGCCGCAGGGAGGCGAACTGATGATTGAACTCTCGATCGAACTGGCCTCGGTGCTGCTGCTGGCCTTCGGGCTCAAGGGCCTGGCCAAGATCCGCACCGCCCGCAGTGCCAATGGCCTCGCCGCCCTGGCACTCGTCCTGGCGGTGGTGGGTCTGCTGCTGCAGCAGGGCCTGGGCGGCTGGCCCTGGATGCTGCTGGGCCTGGGCATCGGCGGCGGCCTCGGGGCTGTGCTCGCCCTGCGGGTGGCGATGACGTCGATGCCCGAAACAGTGGCACTCTTCAACGGCTGCGGCGGCATGTCGTCGCTGCTGGTGGCGATCGGTGCGGTGCAGCTGCCCACGCCGCTGAACCTTGTGGGGCAGGTGTCGGTGTTGGTGTCGGTGCTGGTGGGTGCCATCACCTTCAGCGGCTCGCTGGTGGCGATGGGCAAGCTGCAGGAGTGGCTGGGAACCCCCGGCTGGACCCTGCGGCCCCAGCGCCATGCCGTGAACATCGTTCTGGCTCTGGCCTGCCTGGCCTGCTGCGCGCTGGTGATCAAGGGCCTGGTCCTGGCGCTGCTTCCCCTCACCGTGCTGTCTCTGCTGCTGGGCGTGGGCCTCACCCTGCCCGTGGGTGGCGCAGACATGCCGGTGGTGATCTCGCTGCTGAACTCCTATTCGGGGGTGGCCGCGGCCGCCGCCGGCTTCGTGGTGGGCAGCGAGCTGCTGATCGTGGCGGGCGCCATGGTGGGAGCAGCCGGCCTGATTCTCACCCAGGTGATGTGCACGGCCATGAACCGCTCGCTCACCTCGGTGCTGTTCGGCGGCGCCCTGGGTGTCGCAACGAGCGAGGCCGGTGATGCCGGCGGTCGAGATGAGTACACCAATGTCACCTCCTGCAGCCCTGAGGAATGTGCCCTCACCCTGGAGGCGGCCGAGCGGGTGATCTTCGTTCCTGGCTACGGACTGGCCGTGGCCCAGGCCCAGCACAGCCTCAAGGAGCTCGCCCGCCTGCTGGAGCAGCACGGCATCGAGGTGCGCTACGCCATCCACCCGGTGGCCGGCCGGATGCCCGGCCACATGAACGTGCTGCTGGCGGAGGCCGATGTGCCCTACGACCAGCTGGTGGAGATGGATGCGATCAACCCCGACTTCCCTCGCACCGATGTGGTGATCGTTCTGGGGGCCAATGACGTGGTCAATCCCCGCGCCAAGAACGATCCCGCCAGCCCCCTCTACGGCATGCCTGTGCTGGAGGTTGATCAGGCCCGCACCGTTTTCGTGGTCAAGCGCAGCCTCGGTTCGGGCTACGCCGGCATCCGTAACGACCTGTTCGAACTCCCCCAGACTTCAATGGTGTTCGGTGATGCCAAGCAGGTGCTGCAGAGCCTCCTGCAGGAGCTGCGGTCCCTCGGCGTGGGCAAGGTGCCGGCGGGAGCTGGAGCCTCCCGCTGAGCGAACGGCCCGGCGACTCCTCCTTTCAGGGCAGGCCGGCCACCGGTGCCGGCCAAGACCCTGTGACGGCTCCCTGGCTCCGCCCGTCTCGGCGGATCCAGGGGGCTTTCTCGTGCAAGATGCCGGCCCATGGCGAGGCCAGCTCCCAGAGGGCCATGGCCGCATCGATCAGCACCACCAGGGTCAACACCAGCAGAGGCAGCCAGTCTCTGCTGGCAGGTTGAGCTGACTCTCGCTTCATGGCTGGTGCCGGTGGGGCCTTGAGCGGAGCGGGAACCGCCGGACTCTCCGTGACCGGATCAGACACAACCATGGCCATGACGGGATCAGCAGCCTCAAGCAGCAGGGCCTGGGTGGCCATCCAGGAGGTGGGTGGATGCCGCCGCCAGTAGGCAGCCTCTGCAGAGCCCGGACGACCACGGCTGGAGAGGGTGGGAATCATCGCCGCATCAAGACATGGATCCCAGGGCCTGGCCGCTGTTCCCATCGTCACAGCCCCGTTCTCTTAGGGTAGGCGTCTTGCGAGGCCTGCTCCGATTTCCCGTCTGACCCACCCAGCTCCGGGAGAGGAGCAGATCAGCCCGCTGGTTTCAGGGGCCTTTCCCTCCACTTCCGGAAGCCCGGTCCAGGATTTCGCCTCCTTCGGGTTGTCCGAGCCCCTCCTCAAGGCGATCGCGCTGAAGGGCTACTCCTGCCCGTCGCCGATTCAGGTGCAGGCGATACCGGCCGTGCTCAGTGGCCGGGATGTGATGGCCGCCGCCCAGACGGGAACCGGCAAGACCGCCGGCTTCACCCTGCCGATGCTGGAGCGACTGCGGCATGGGCCCCACGCCCGCAACAACCAGGTGCGCGCCCTGGTGCTCACCCCCACCCGCGAGCTGGCGGCCCAGGTGGCGGAGAGCGTCCAGGCCTATGGCCGTTTCCTCGACCTGCGTGGTGATGTGGTCTTCGGCGGCGTCAAGGTCAACCCGCAGATGCAGCGCCTGCGCCGCGGTGCCGACGTGCTGGTGGCTACCCCCGGCCGCCTGATGGATCTCTACCAGCAGAACGCGATCCGCTTCGACCGGCTGGAGATCCTGGTGCTGGATGAGGCCGACCGCATGCTCGACATGGGCTTCATCCGCGACATCCAGAAGATCCTGGCCCTGCTGCCGCCGAAGCGTCAGAACCTGCTGTTCTCCGCCACCTTCAACCCCTCGATCCGCAAACTTGCCCACGGGCTGCTGCATCAGCCCCTGCAGCTGCAGGCCACACCCGAGAACCGTGCGGCCCCGCTGGTGGAGCAGGTGATGCATCCCTGCGACATGGCGCGCAAAGGCGACCTGCTCTCCCACCTGATCCGTAGCAACGACTGGCAGCAAGTGCTGGTGTTCTCGCGCACCAAGCACGGCGCCAACCGGCTGGCGGACCGCCTGAGCCAGGAGGGCGTGGCTGCCATGGCCATCCACGGCAACAAGAGCCAGGGCGCCCGCACCCGTGCGCTGGCCACCTTCAAGAGCGGTGAACTTCGCGTGCTGGTGGCCACCGACCTGGCCGCCCGTGGCCTCGACATCGAGCAGTTGCCCCATGTGGTGAATCTGGACCTGCCCAACGTGGCCGAGGACTATGTGCACCGCATCGGGCGCACGGGCCGCGCCGGCCAGAGTGGACACGCCATCTCCCTGGTGGCCGCCGAAGAGCATGAACTGCTGCGGGCGATCGAGAAGGTGATCGGCAACCCTCTGCCCCGGGCGGAGATCCCCGGCTTTGAGCCCACAATCCACTCGGCGCCGCCCCTCGACCTCAGCGGCGGCCGCGGCAAGGGCGGCCGCCGTGGCGGCAGTCAGCGTGGTGGCCCTGGCGGTGCCTCAGCGCCCCGCCGCAATGGCCCCCGCAGCGGCTCGCCCCGCAGCCAGCCGCTCTCGCGCGAAAGCCGGCCCCGCGGACGGGGCTGACGGCGGCCTGCTGCTGGCCGCCGGACAGTCGCAGGCACGTGACGATCGTCTTCCTGATCGGGGAGTGAAGCTGATCGAATGGGAGGGCCTCGGGCAGTTGTGCCGCCTGCTGCGCAACGAAGTCTTGATCGCCCTGGCCAGCCAACCGGATGCGGGGATCCAGGACCTAATGCTGGATGCCTCCAGGATTGATGATGTGGACGATTCGGCGGCCAAGGCCCTGCCCCAGCGGCTCGGTCGGCGCGCGGCATCCGTCTCGCGCTGGTGACGAACTCCCGGGCGATGGTCGATGAACTGCGGCGCTTCGGTCTGGATACAGACAAGCTGAGCATGGGCACCTTCGGGAGCGTGCCTCAGGCCCTGAGGAGCTCACGCAGCAGCAGTCTGAGAATTTCGGATCAACACGCCAGTCACCGAGGGGAAGGCTGTGGAATGACGCTGGTGACAGCAGCAGAGCCAGAGACATCTGGCGACGGAGATCAGGACAGAGAGTGAACAGACTATTATGACCGGTTCATCGAGGCCATGTCACATCTCCAATACATTCAAAAGAGAGAAAGCTGGCATTCATGGCTCATGGATAATAGCCAAAAAGAACTGATCAAGCATGCCAAAGATTTCGCCAAACCCTTTCGGATCGAAGACGGAGTGTCCTTCCTGCTCAAGGATATTGATCCTGACAACACGCTCGATCTTTACTAAGAGCACAAACCACGAGCCAAGGAAGCCCTGACCGTGGGAGTGGAACTGCTGGCTGAGATTCAGAATCTTCTCTATGCCCAGGAGCGCTGGGCACTGTTGCTGATCTTCCAGGCCATGGATGCCGCCGGCAAGGATGGCACCATCAAACATGTGATGAGCGGGGTCAACCCCCAGGGCTGCCAGGTCACCAGCTTCAAGGCACCATCGGCCTTGAAGCTGGATCACGACTTCCTCTGGTGCTGCAACATCGCCCTGCCAGAGCGCGGTCGGATCGGTATCTTCAACCGCAGCTACTACGAGGAGACCCTCGTTGTGAGGGTGCATCCCGAGTTTCTGGACAAACAGACCCTGCCCGAGAAACTGATTGACAAGGGAATCTGGAAAGACCGCTTCCGTGACGTTCGCCACTACGATCAATACCTCACCAACAATGGCGTGGTGATACGAAAGTTTTTCTGCATGTGTCCAGGAAGGAGCAGAAGAAACGTTTCCTGGAGCGCCTTGAAAACCCCGGGAAGAACTGGAAATTCTCTGCGAATGACATCCACGAACGTGCATTCTGGGACAACTACTTGAAAACCTATGAGGGCACAATTCAAAATACCGCAACCAAGGTTTGCCCCTGGTATGTGGTGCCCGCAGACAACAAGTGGTTCAGCCGAATCGTGGTGGCAGCCGCCATCATCGAGACCCTTGACTCCCTTGATCTCAACTACCCAGAAGTGAGCGATGAATCGCGACTCCGGCTGGAGCAGGCCAAGCAGGACTTGCTGAACGAGCCGGATTGAACAACCACGACTTTGCCGCTCGATGGCCATTGAAAGGGGGCATCAGAACTCTCAGGCTCAGCGCGAGCCGCTGCACGAGTCACGCCCTTGCTGAGCAACTGGCCGTGGTGGACCCCATCAACAGCCCAGTTTTTCCCCAGCCCGGGCACCCAGTTGCTGAATCAGGGCTTCTCCGGACACGGCGCGCTTGCCCTCCAGCTGCGCCTGGCGGATGAGCACCGGGCAGCCGGCCGTGGCCACCACCAGCCCTGTGCCCTCGGCGATGGCCAGCACCGTACCGGGGGCCTTCCCTGTGTGGCCTGAAACAGGATCCTGCAGCCCCCAGCGATGTGCCAGCCGGGCCCCCTCGGGGCTGAGCTGCGTCTCCAGGCGGCTTACCAGCGGTTCGGTGGCTAGCAGCTTCAGCCGCTGGCCCCGCCACTGCGTATGGGCATCGGGATGGAGGCCCATCACACGGCGGTGGATCCCAAGAGCGGGAGTGTTCCAGTCGAGAGCGTAATCCGCCTTGCCCAGCAGCCGTGCATGGGTGATGTCCGCCTCGTCCTGAGGCCGCACACCAAGGCACGCCAGACGCTCCGGTTCTGGACCGGGGCCGGCGGCGCCGATCCGCGGTATCGCCTCCACCAGCAACCCGGCGGTGAGATCGCTGAGACGGACGGCCAGCTGGCTGGCGTTCTCCAGCAACCCGATCGGGAGACGCCGCTCCAGCAGCACAGGCCCCGTGTCGAGGCCTTCCTCCATCGCCATGATCCCCACGCCGGTCTCGGCGTCGCCTTCGATCAGGCACCACTGGATCGGGGCGGCGCCGCGCCAGCGGGGCAGCAGCGAGCCATGGCCGTTCCAGCAGCCCAGGGGCGGCTGGGCCAGCACCTCCCTCGGCAGCAGCTGCCCGAAGGCCACCACCACCGACGCCTCGGCCCCCAGCTCGGCCAGATGGGCCTGTAGCTCCGGCTCACGCCGGATGCGGGTGGGGGTGATCACCGGCAGACCCAGCTCCAGAGCCCTGGCCTTCACCGCCGAAGGCATCAGTGCCGCACCACGCCCCCGGCGGCGGTCGGGCTGGCTCACCACCCCAACCAGCTCATGGCCCGCCTCCACCAGTGCCTCGAGGCTCGGCACCGCGTAGGCCGGGGTGCCCCAGAACAGGATCTTCATCGCCGGCTCCGTTCCGTGTCCGCCTCAGGCGTCGCCGGTGATCGAGAGCCCATCGACCCACACCAGCGGGCAGACGCCATCGGGGGTGACCTTGGCTTCGCCCTCAAAGCCCACCAGGCCCTGCAGCACCTGGCGGATGTCGCCGGCCACGGTGGCGGCTTCGATCGAGCGAGCTTCACCGCCCTGGATCAACCAGCCGTCGAAGGGGAGGGAGAACGAGCCCTGACTGGCCTTGACGCCGGCGTGCAGGGCCGAGAGCGAATCGATCCAGACGATGCCGTCCTGGCTGAAGCGATCGAGCCCCCGGGCCCCGGTCTGCTCATCGGAGCTGCCGGCCGGACCGATCTCGAACCAGTGGGGACCCACCGACACCTTGGCCCCCAGGCCGGCGTGGCCGGTGGGGGCCACGCCGAAGGCGCGGGCCGTGGCTTCCGAGTGCAGGAAGTGGCGCAGGACGCCGCCCTCCACGAGCGGCAGACGCGCCACGGGCGTGCCCTCGCCGTCGAAGCTGGCGGCACCGATGTTGCCCGGGTGCAGACCGTTGTCGTGGATCGAGAGGAACGGCACCGCCAGCTGGCTGCCCAGCGACTCGCGCTGGCTGAGGCTCACTCCATCGAGCACGGCGCGGGCATTGAACAGGCTGCTGAAGGCGCCGATCAGATCAAGGAAGGCCTCCGGGCTGAACACGCAGGTGTAGCGACCGGTGGCAATCGGGGCGTAGTCGAGATGCTGGATCGTGCGCTCGGCCGCCTCCTCGATGCAACCGGCCACATCCAGCTGTCCAGCGCCATAGGCCAGGCGCACGGCCCCGCTGCTGCGGGGCTTGCGGCCGGTTTCCTCGGCGCGGGCGTAGAGGTACAGGCTGGCGGTGCTCAGTTGCTGCTCGCGGCAGGCCCCCTCGCTGTTGAGGTAGATCCGCTGGCTGCTGCGCTGGGCCAACCCGTTGTAAGGAACGGTGCTGATCGCCGGATGGCGGCTCATCAACTCCGCTTCGGCCTGCTTGAGGGTCTCCAGCAGCTCAAGGATGCCCCTGGGTTCACTCAAGGGCTGCTCCAGCTGGGCCAGGGGCGCGGTGGCCAGGGGTGAGAAGCCGGGGGTGTCATCGGGGTTGCCGTAGGCACTGGCATCCCGGGCACCGGCCAAAGCCCGCGCCAGCCCAGGAGGAGAGAGATCGGAGGTGCTGGTGATGCCCACCAGCCCATCGGCGTTCCAGGCCCGCACCGTGATCGAGCTGCGCTGGGCGCCCTTGAGCTGCTTGGCTTCCCCCCGGTCCACCTGCACCGAAGTGTCGGTGCTGCAGGAGGCGCCCAGGTCCCAGCGGGTCACACCCAGCTCCGTGGCCAGGGACTGCAACTGTTCGGCCAGATCGCTGGCGTGAAGGCTGGTGGAGCTGGCCATGATCAGCGGCCCCCCACGGTGATGGTGTCGACCTTGATGTGGGGCTGGCCCACGGTCACGAAGATGCTGCCGCTCACCGAGCCGCAGAAGCCGGCGGCCAGCTCCAGATCATTGGCGCACATCGAGATGCGCGGCATCACCTCCTTGGCCTCGCCGATCAGCGTGGCCCCCTTGACGGGTTTGGTGAGCTGGCCGTCCTCGATCAGATAGCCCTCCTCCACGGCGAAGTTGAACTGTCCGGTGGGTCCCACGCTGCCGCCCCCCATCGACTTGCAGTACAGGCCCCGGTCCACCGAGCCGATCAGCTGCTCGGGGGTGTGGGGACCTGCGGCGATGAAGGTGTTGCGCATGCGGCTGGCCGCGGCGAAGGCATGGCTCTGGCGGCGGCCGCTTCCCGTGCGGGCGTGGCCGGTGCGCAGTTCCCCGGCGCGGTCGGAAATGAAGCGCTGCAGCACACCGTTCTCGATCAGCACCGTGCGCTGGGGCTCCATCCCCTCGTCGTCCATGGACAGACTGCCGAAGGCACCATCGCTGAGGCCTTCATCCACGGCCGTGACGGCCTCATGGGCGATCATTTCACCCACCTGGTCGGCGAAGGGGGTTGTGCCGCGCTCCACCTGGGTGGTTTCCAGCAGGTGCCCGCAGGCTTCGTGGAAAATCACCCCGCCGAAGCGGTTGGCCAGCACCACGGGATAGTTGCCCGCCTCCACGTAGTTGGCGTAGAGCATCGCGCGGGCGCTGCCGCAGAGATCGATCGCCGAGGCCTCCGCATCCCAGTGGCGCAGATCATCCGGGCGGCCGGAGCTGCCGTAGCGGCGCCCCAGGCTGGCGCGGTGGTCGCCATCGGCCGCCAGGGCGTTGATGCCCACCGACTGGTGCAACCGGATGTCGCGGGCGAAGGTGCCGTCGCTGGCGGCCACCAGCACCTCCTGCCAGTCGCGGGCGTAGCTGCCGCGGCGGGCCTGGAGATGATCCCCGTGGCGATTGAGCAGGGCCGTGGCCTCCAGCAGCCTGGCCGTGGATTCATCCAGGCCAGGGCAGCACTGCAACCAGGTCTCCTTACTGGCCCCGTGGTCGTTCAGGGAAGCCAGGCCGGCGAAGCCGTGGGCGCCGAGGTGGCTGCGCGTGAGGCCCAGCATCCCAAGAGCCTGATCCAGGGCCTGCAGCAGGCCGGCCTCGCTCAGGTCGTTGGTGGACACGAAGCCATCACGCTCCCCCAGGAAGACCCGCAGGCCAGCCCCACGGCCGAAGGCCGGACTGACATTGGTGATCCTCTCCTGCTCCGCCAGCAGACCGATGTGGTCGGTGCTCTCCAGGAAGAGCTCCACCAGGCTGGCGCCGGCTGCGGTTCCTGCAGCCAGCACGGCTTCAAGCCGCGCACGCCAGCGTTGGTCAAGGCTGTCGGCCGTGAGTGAAGGTGTGGGAGTGGCGAGCAAGACGATTCAGAGAGGACCGCCAGGCTAACCAGGCAGATCCTCAACGCACGGCCGGTTGGAACTCCTCGCTGCGGATCGGCGCCATCAGGAACAGCTTGGCCATCTCCAGGCCATTGGCCATCCAGTAGGGAAGCTTGCGCAGGGCCCTGATCGGGGCTGGGCCGCCGCTCGCCTCGGCGTCACTGAGGGAGGCATTGTTGGTGACGATGCGCTCCAGACGCGTATAGAACTTGGGATGCTCCACATTGAGCACCACGGGGAACACGCGGGCCGAGGTTTCGTTGGTCTTGGCGATCACCATCTTGTCGTACTCGCGGGCATCCAGACCGAGGGCCTCGTAGAACTCCTTGCGGGCCACATCGCGCACGTACATGGTGGCGAACACCGCCAGCAGGAAGAAGCGGCACCACAGCCGGGCCTGCAGACCCCGGACGGTATCGGGCTGGGCCTTCATGAGGGCATCGAAGAAGTCGCCGTGGCGGTTCTCGTCCTGGCACCAGTTCTCGAAGAAGTTGAAGATCGGGAAGATCTTGCTCTCTGGATGCTTCTCCAGGTGACGGTAGATGGCGATGTAACGCCAGTAGCCGATTTTCTCCGAGAGATAGGTGGCGTAGAAAATGAACTTCGGCTTGAAGAAGGTGTAAGCCTTGTTGGCAGTGAGGAAGCCCAGATCCAACTGGAGGCCGAAATCACCCATCGCCTTGTTCAGGAAGCCGGCATGGCGGGCTTCATCCCGGGCCATGTGGGCAAAGCACTCGGCCAGAAGCGGATTCTTCTCCTTGATGCGGCGGCTCAGTTCCTTGTAAAGGAGGAAACCCGAAAACTCCGAGGTGCAGCTCTGCTCAAGAAACTCCACGAACACCTTGCGGGTTTCAGGATCAAGCTTGTCGGCGGCACCCTCGAACTCCTCGTTGCGCACGAAGTGGTGGCGGTTGTAGTCCTTGCGGAACTCCTCGCAGATCGCTTCGAGCTCCTGCTCGTTGGGCCGCAGATCCATGGCGGCCATCGCCTCGAAATCCGTGGTGTAGAAGCGCGGTGTGAGGATCGTGTCCTTCACCGGCTCCTTGAAGGCCTTGGCCTCCGCGGCATGGGTGCCACGGGTGGCGGTGGGCGCAGCGACGGGGGGCACCATGCGAGCAGAACAATGGGGTGTTCCGTGCATCGTAGGTGGGCTTTCCGCGTACCCGGCCTGGATGTGAAGCGCCCGGGGACAGGTCGTTGCGGTTGGGAAGCCTGCCCGGCTGGGGCAGGCCGCTCAGTTGGGGCCCAGCCACTTCTGGCTGTTGAGCCTGGAGACCACCCTCGAGATCAGCAGGGCCAGGGTCGTTTTTTTCTCGTCGATCAGGAACGACTCCAGCAGGCTGGGTTCACCGCCCGCCTCCGCCAGCGTGATGGTCTTGGCGGAGCTGATGTTCGCCTCGGTGAAGCAGAGCCAGAAGCGTCGGCCGCCGGGGAAGGTTCCGATGACCTGCCAGCAGGGGCTGGCCACCACCGGCATCGGCCCCTGCTCGAAGCTCAGCTGCGGGGCTGCTCCGCCGAAGGCCTCGATTCCCTGGAGCAGGGCCGGCAGAAACAGCTGAGGGATGAATTCGGCGAAGGGCTTGTCCTCCGGAGCAGGCGGCTTGACCTTGGCGGGATTCGGCGTGGGGCTGGCGGAGTCGCTCACGGGCTGGAGCCTCAGCTCGAAACACTGCGCTCGACTTTAGGCATCCCGGGCCGCTGGGCTGCCGAGGGGCTCCGCTTCACCAGTCGTCGCTGGGGGGTGTGTCCCAGCCCTCGGCGTCGCCGTGGACGGGGGTGGCCGTTGCGGTGGCTGTGGCCGGTGCTCCGCCACTGCCCGTGCGCAGGATCCGAAAGGGCACCGAGAGGGTGGGAGGTGGCTCCTGGGGGGACCGCTCGGGTCCGGCGTACCACGAGGTCGGTTGCTGCCGCGCAGGTCTGGACCTTGGCTCGGGCCTGTCATCCCAGGGCTCAGGCTCGCGCCGGTCGCCGCCGGTCGCCTGGACCGAACGCCGCCGCAGAGGCTGATCGCCCGGTTGCTGCAGGGCCAGGGCCGTGAGGCCGGCGCTCAGAGCGGCCCCGCCGCTGGCCGCCAGAGCCATCCAGACCCCGATCGGCAGGGTCGGGGAGGTCCAGATCAGCAGCCGCAGACGGCTGGCGGGGGTGGGGTTCAGAGCCGCCACCAGCAGCATGGCCAGCAGCGGGGCCAGCAGAGGCAGGAGCAGGAGGCGTTGCAGCACGGAGGGGATCAGTCCGGGAGTCAGACCGGCGGGCGGGGCTCAGAGGCTGGCCGCGGTGGCCACCGGGCCATTCCAGCGGCGCAGGGTGCCGAGGTCGTAGCCCAGGCCATCGAACACCCGGATCACCAGAAAGTCGACCATCTCCTCCAGGCTGGTGGGGCGGTGATACCAGGCCGGAATCGGTGGGGCGATGCGCGCACCCGCCTCCGCCAGAGTCGTGAGGTTACGCAGGTGAACGAGGCTCCAGGGCATTTCCCGGGGAGCGATCACCAGCGGCCGTCCTTCCTTGAGGTGCACATCGGCCACGCGCTCCACCAGATCGAGGGCGACCCCACTGGCGATCCGCCCCACCGTTCCCATGCTCGCCGGCAGGATCACCATGCCACGGGTTCGGAAGCTGCCACTGGCGATGGCCGCCGCCTGATCGTTCCAGCGGTGACAGCGCAACTGGCCCGTCGTCACGCCCGTTCGCTCACGCCAGAACCGGGCCTGGAGGTCGGGTTCGGCGGGAATGCGCACCCCCTGCTCCGCCAGCCAGACCCCCAGGGCACCACGGCTGGCCACCAGCTCGACTGTTTCACCGGCCTCCAGCAACAACTGCAGGCCCCGCTCCGCCAGCGGCATGGCGGAGGCACCCGTCACCGCCAGAACCACCGGATCCACCGCTCAGTCCTCCCCGTCTTCGCCGCTCTCCTCGTCGCCCTCGGGCAGCAACACGGCCAGATCGATCTGATGGCGCAGGGCATCGACGTTCTGGATCTGCACCTCCACCTGATCCCCGAGCATGTAGGTGCGGCGGTTCTTACGGCCCACCAGGCGGTTCTGGCGTGAGCGGTACTCGTACCAGTCGTCCTTGAGGGAACTCACGTGCACCAGACCCTCCACCTGGGAGGGGGGGATCTCCACGAAGAATCCGTAGCTCTGCACGCCGCTGATCACACCGGTGAGGGTCTGACCCACCAGGGGTTCGGCTGCCCGGGCCTGGGCCATGGCCAGCAGGTCGGCCTCCACCTCGGCGGCGAAGCGTGACCGGCCGCTCAGCCGCAGCAGCATCGAATCGCTCCGCGCCTGATGCAGTTCGGCGAGCTGGGTGGGGGTGAGCAGAGGCCAGTCGATCGTGCCGTGACAGCTGGCGCTCGCCAGGTCGACCCGGGTCTTGTGGCGAACACTGGGCCGGTCCTTGCCCTCGGTGAGCAGCAGAACCAGCAGCTGCTGATTCCAGAGATCGGCGTAGTGAAGCGAGGGCAGGCACCAGGGGGCGTAAGCCGCCGGTTCAGCGGCCAGCACGTGGGCCTCGGCGCTGGTGCTCAGCTGAACAGGAGGGATCACCTCACTGAGCTGGTGCTGGAGCACGCGGCTGCGGTCGGTGGCCGCAAATGTGGCCGCCAGGTCGCGCGGGGCGGGGGCATTGCCGTCGTCGCTGAGCTCCACCGGGATGTCGAGGCCCAGGGCCGCCTTGGCCACTTCGTTGATCTCGGTGCCATCGGCCGGAGGGTTGATCGCAAACAGGGCCGGCAGCCCCAGGGCGGAGAGATGGGCGCCGAGGGCGCGGCTCGCGAGGATCAGCAGCTCCCGCAGCGGGGCGGTGGGATGGTGCTCGGGCAGCTGCACCATCCAGCCCTGGCGGCGCTCCTCAGGAGCAGGGACACAGAGGTCGCCGAGGGAGTCGAGGCTGGGGCGGGGAAGATCCAGCTCCAGAGAGCCGCGCTCCAGCCGGAGCTGCCTCAGCAGGGCCGTGATCTCCAGCAGCCGCTCCAGCAGGGGCAGCTGATCCTTGATCGGTTTGAGCACCACCGGGATGCTGCGGGCCTTGGGCTTGCGGTCCGCCAGGGCCTGCAGAGCGCTGCCATCGACAACCGCGTCCACCTGGATGCTGGTGAGGGCAAAGCGGTAGTCGATCAGCTCCCCCTGCGAGTTGCAGCGCAGCCCCACCGAGACGGCGGCCTGAGTTTCGCCGGGCTTGAAGGCCGCGGCCTTGCTCAAGGCCGGGCTGAGCAGGGGCAGCCAGCGGCGGCCCAGACAGATCGACTCCCCCTGCTCCCGCAACCAGAGATCGAGGCTGCCGCCGGGGGTGAAGCGTTCCGCCAGGGCCGGCACGTGCACCCACAGGCGCAGGCCCTCATCGCCGTCCTCCAGGGAGATGGCCGGCAGGATCGGGGCGTCGGCGCCACTCCAGCCGTTGAGAACCAGGGTCGGCAGCGCCGTCAGGTCAGTGCGGTCCTTCTCCCCGGGGGTCTTCAGGCTGGAGCGCGGCGCCGCCGCCCGCTGGCGCAGACCGTGCTTGGTGAGCAGCAGATCCAGATCGGCCTCCTCACCGCCGTTGATCGGCAGGCTCCGCTCCACGTGGCCCAGGGGCGGGAACTGGGCCACCGGATAGCGGTCAAGCAGCACCTCCACCACCGACTGCTTCTCGGGGTCCAGATAACTGGCATCGGCGGCCGGCAGCTCCACCGAGGTCAGCAGCCGGTCGTCGAGGGGCACGGCCACGAGCCTGTCGTCCTGCTGCTCCACCTGGGCGAGCAGGTGGGTGGTGGCCCGCTCGAGAATGCACTGGACGCCTCCTTCCGGCGAGCGGCGGCGCCCCCCCTCCCGGGTGATGCGCACCAGCACCCGGTCACCGTTCCAGGCGTGGTTGAGCTGGTGATCGCGGATGTAGATGTCCTCCCCGCCGTCCTCGCGCAGGGCGAAGCAGAAGCCCTTGCTGGAGCAGCGCAGGCGCGCCTCGATCAGGGTGTCGTCCTGGCGCCGCTGGATGCCGTCCTCGGTTTCCACCAGCACCCCCAGCCGGCTGAGACCCTCCAGGGCGATGCGCAGCTGGGACTTGTCCGGCTTGAGGCTCAGGCCCAGCGCTTTCTCGAGCTTGGCCACCGGCAGGGCGTCGGACGCTGGGAGCTGGTCGAGCAGATGGGCGACCGTGAACTTCATCGAAACGTCAAGGCGGAGTTGGAGGTGAGGCGCGCGGCATGATGCCGGCAGGGGCGTGCAGCGAAGCCCCGGGGCATCGATGTCTCCGGCGACAACTTTACGGAGCGTCGGCTCCGGAACGCAGGATCAGCCTCAGGCCGATCACCAGGAAGCCCAGGGAGGCTGCCAGCTGCAGGGCATCGGTGGGAATCAGGCTGGAGAGAGAACCGCCAGCCAGGGCCCCCAGCAGGCTGGCGAGCACCAGTGCTCCGGCACTGCCCAGGAACACCGCCAGGGTGTTGCTGGAGGTGCCGCTGATGGTCACGATCGTGAGCTGGGTCTTGTCACCCAGCTCGGCCACGAACACGGTCAGGAAGGTGGAGGCCAGGAGCGGGAGCTGCATGACGGCGCCGGGGGCTCAGGGATTGGGGAAGTCGAGAACGGGCTGGAGCAGGCCGAGGCTGGCCTGGCCCCCCAGCCAGAGGCCGAGGGACACCATCAGGACGCCGGCGATCCGCTCCAGGCGCTGGGCCGGCAGAACCGCCGCCAGCCAACGCCCCAGCAGGACCCCCACCAGGCTGGAGCAGATCAAAGCCAGGGCGGCCCCGGCGAACACCACGCCGGGCTGTCCGGATTCAGCGGAAAGCAGCAGAGCCGCCAGCTGGGTCTTGTCGCCCAGCTCGGCGAGAAAAACCGTGGTGAATGTGGTGGCGGCCACGGTCACAAAATCCGACGACTCCGGGGTGTCCGGCTCGGAGCCCGCCCTGGCTTCAGGGCCTGAGCTCGAGCTGGACTCGCTGATGGGGCCGGCCTCGTGATTGACGCTGAGATCCGGATCGACGGGATCGCTCATGGCTGGTTGCGGTGCTCGTTGCGGTGCTCGCTGGGGGCTGGGCGCGCAGGTTGGCCACCAGCCTGACGGGTGGAGAGCTCGAAGCGACGCATCACGAGCGAACGCCCTCCATATTCCTCACGGATCTGCTGCCGGCAGCAGGCGATCGCGAAGGCCTCTCCCTGCTCGGGCGGCACGGCGAACAGCTGGGCGAGGGCGCCCACCCGGCAGAACTCGGGCCGATCGGCGTAGATGCGGCAGGTTCTCGAGCCCGTGTTGAAGTGGCGGCACCAGCCGTCCGCCCCCACCATCGAGAGGTAGAGCCGGCGCTGCTCCTCACTGAGGGCGTCGAGGGCTTCGCCCCGTTGCTCCGGGTCCAGACGGCAGCAGGCGCCGCAGCCGCTGATGCAGCTCCAGTGGGTTCCGGCGCCCATGAATCGGCTCCTGCAGCTGTGACAAGGCGTCACAGTGGCATGGGAACGACCTTGGCTGGGGCCTCGGCGACCCGTACGCTGCCTACCGGACCGTCTTTATCCGAGCGCCGCATCCATGGGAATCGATTTCCATCTGATCGCCAATTTCCTGGCGCTGGCCCTGATCACCCTGGCCGGCCCAGCCGTGATTTTCATCCTCTTCTACAAGCGCGGCGCCCTCTGAACAGGCTCAGGCCAGAAGCCCTAGCGCCAGGGCTGCCTCGTCAATGAGGGCGCGCAGATAGGCCGGCTGATCAAGCGCCGGGAGCTCCACCTGGAGTTCCCGGCCTTCTTCGTTGCGGATCAGCACGCCATCCCCTTGCCGCCGGCACCAGTACGAGCGCTGGCGCCGTCTGAGCAGCACATCTCCGCCGCCACTGCCGCGCAACCCCACCAGCTCCAGTTGCAGGCGCTCCTCCCCCTGCCAGCTGTCGCTGCGCAGGCGGAAGGCAACATCCACCAGCTCCGGCACGGTGCCTTCCCCCTGCCAGCGCCAGGCGATCGCCCGCACACGGCTGCCCTGCTGCTCGAGCTCCAGCTGAAGGTGGCCGCCCCGCAGCAGCCGCTGGCTGATCACACGGCAGGCGTTGCTCCAGAACACCGGCGCCGGCAGCCCCGCCCCTAGGGGCTCCAGCCGCTGCAGGTCGCGCCAGAAGCCACGGCCGATGCGGTGCAGGGCCAGGCAGGCCTCCGGCTCCACCGGCGAGCCGCTGCCCCGGTCGCCCAGCCAGCAGGCCGCCAGCCCGTTGAGCCGCTCATGCAGATCGGCCAGCCGCTCCGCTTTCACGGTGAAGCCTCCGGCGGCGGGATGGCCGCCATGGCGCTCCAGCAGGGCGCCGCAATGGTTCAGGGCCTGATCGACCGCAAATCCCCTGGGAGCCCGCACCGACGCCCGCAATTTTCCGTCACCCTCGCCGGCCAGCAAGGCCACGGGCAAGCCATAACGCTCCACCAGCCTGGCAGCCACGATGCCGATCACTCCGTGATGCCAGTGGGTCTGGGCGAGCAGCACAAAGGGGCTGGGCTCGGGGCCATCGGCCTCGACCAGGGCCACCGCCTCCGCCTCAATGGCCTCACAGAGCTCTCGACGCTGACGGTTGAGGGCCTCGCAGTCCTGGGCCAGGGCCATGGCGCGGTCGCGGTCGCCGGTGGTGAGCAGATCCACCACCAGAGAGGGATCCCCCAGCCGCCCTACGGCGTTGATGCGCGGAGCCAGTTTGAACGCCACCGCCGTGGCATCGAGGGGGCCCTCCCCCAGGCCCGCCAGCCTCTGCAGTGCCTGCAGGCCGGGCAGGGGCGACGCATGCAGCTGCCGGAGGCCATCGCGCAGCCAGCGCCGGTTCACCCCCAGCAGGGGGGCCATGTCGGCCACCGTGCCGATGCAGAACAGATCCAGAGCCATGGCGGTGGCATCCGCGCGGCCCAGCTCCGTGGCCAGCGCCATCCCCAGCAGGTAGGCCAGCCCGACCCCTGCCAGGCCCCGGTAGGGGGAGCCCTGGGGAGTGCAGGCCGGATGGAGCAGTGCCAGGCAGGGCGGTGTCTCGGCCGGCAGGCTGTGGTGGTCGGTGAGGATCACCTCCACCCCCAGATCGCGGGCCCGATCCAGGGCCTCCCGGGCGGCGATGCCGTTGTCGACCGTGACCAGAAGGCGCACCCCCTCTGCCTGGAGGCGGTCGACCATGCCGGCATTGAGGCCATAGCCCTCCTCCTGGCGGCTGGGTATGGCGGCCTGCGGCCGTGCTCCAAGCCGCTCCAGCACCCCGACCAGCAGGGCCGTGCTGGTCATGCCGTCGGCGTCATAGTCGCCGCAGATCGCGACCGCCTCAGCCTCGGCGCAGGCCCGCACCAGCCGCCGCACCGCCACGTCCAGATCGGCGAAGTGCAGCCGGGGGTCCGGGACGGCGGGGGGCTCCAGCAGATCCCTGATCGCCTCGGGGCTGTCGTAGCCCCGGCGGCGCAGCACCGCCAGCAGTTCCGGTGGCAGGTCCAGGGCCGCCATCCCCCTGGCCTGGACCTCGTCCTGGCTGGGCGGCAGGGGGGCGGGCAGTTGCCAGCGCTGCTCGGGCGGTGTGAAGGACAGGGGAACCTCGGGGGTGTGGATCCATTCTGATCGGCTCACCTCCAGCTCCTAGCGTCGGCTGATGCAAGTCCGTGCCGCCCAGGGTTCCCTGCGCGCCCTGCTCTGGGACGTGGACGGCACGCTGGCCGAAACCGAACTTGACGGCCACCGGATCGCCTTCAACCGGGCTTTTGCGGAGCGTGGCCTGCCCTGGCGGTGGGACCGCTCCACCTACATCGGGCTGCTGGCGATCAGCGGCGGGCGTGAGCGTCTGCGCTGGTTCCTTCAGCGTCAGCAGATAGCGGAGCCTGAGGCGTCGCTGCTGGACGCCTTGCACCAGGCCAAGCAGGTCCACTACCGCGAACTGATGGTGGCTGGTGAAGTTCAGCTGCGTCCGGGTGTAAGACGCCTGATCGAGGCGGCGGCGGCGGCCGGTCTTCAGCAGGCGATCGTGACCACCAGCGGACGCGAAGCGGTGGCCGCCCTGGTGGAGAACCAGCTCAGGGACCAGAGCCGGTTGCTGCCGCTGCGCATCTGCGCAGAAGACGTGGCCGCCAAGAAGCCCGATCCCGAGGCCTACGTCCTGGCTCTCCAGCGCCTGGGCCTGGCCCCCGGCCAGGCCGTGGCCCTGGAGGATTCCCCGGCAGGGCTGGCAGCGGCCACCGCGGCCGGTTTGCGCTGCCTGGTGACCCTCAGTGCCGCCTTCAGCCAGGCCTCGGTCTCGCTGTTCTGGTCCGCCTCCAGCCTCACCGACGGACTGGGCGAGCCCATGGCGCCCACCAGGGTGTTGCGGGGAGCGGCTTGTGCCGGCGGCCTGATCACGCTCTCCTACCTGGAGCAGTTGCCACCCGTGCCATGAGCCCCTTGCCCGTGCAATCCACCCGCCTGCAGCAGGCTCTGGAGAGCAGCGGCCGCACGGCTCTCTCCGGATGGCGCGGCAGTTGGCGCCACCGCAGCCTGGCGTTGCTCGCCCTGCTGCTCGGACTGTTTGCCGGCAACAACGTCACATCCTTCGTGCTCTATCAGATCGGGCCACGCCCGTTGATGGTGCTGCTGGTGGTGGTGCTGGTGGAGCTGGTGGCTCGCCTGCGCAGCCACTGGGTGCGGGGT
Organism: Synechococcus sp. UW140; assembly: GCA_943369245.1. GTDB lineage: Bacteria > Cyanobacteriota > Cyanobacteriia > PCC-6307 > Cyanobiaceae > Regnicoccus_A. The sequence goes on from CALRMN020000005.1 coordinate 143,321, forward strand.
GAACCCTCCCTGGGCTGGGTGCTCTGCGACAACCTGCGCATCGGGGTGGTCTACGCCGTGGTGCTGGAAGGGTTCAAGCTCGGCTCTTGAGCGGCCCTCCCCGGCCCTGGAGCTTCCCTCCGGAACCTCACCGCCGGCTGCTGGTCCGCTGTGGCGTCAGCGATCCCTTCGCCTGGGCGGAGGAGTGGCGTCAGCAGCTCGGGGCCTGGCAGGGCCCGCCCCATTCCAGTCTGCTCTGGGGCCTCATCCTGCCTCTGCTCAGCAGCTGCCTCTCCAGGTCGGGCAGCGGCGGCGCTGGCTGGCAGCCTCCGTTGCTGATCGGGCTGAACGGGCCTGTGGGCGCAGGCAAGACCACCCTTGGCCGGGAGCTGGAACGGCTGGCCCCCAGCCTCGGCCTGCGCCTGGTGGTGGTTTCGATCGATGACGCCTATCTGCCGTTCGAGCAGAGGCTGCGACGACTGGCGGGAAATCCTTTCGGGGTGAGCCGCGTTCCGCCCGGCAGCCACGACGTGCCGTTACTGCTGGAGTGCCTGCGGCGCTGGCGGTCGGGCGAGCCGCTGCAGCTGCCACGCTTCGACAAACACCTGCTCGCAGGTCAGGGAGATCGAAGCGGATGGCGCCGCTTCGAAAGCGTTGATGTGCTGGTGCTGGAGGGCTGGCTGGTGGGCTGCCGGGCCCTGGGAGAGAGTGCCCTGCGCACGGCGATGGCAAAACCCCTGAAGGAGTGGAGCAACCCGCTGAGTGCTGAGGAACTGGCCTGGCTGCCCCGCTGGGACCGGGAATTGCAGCACTACTGGCCGCTCTGGAATCAGCTCGATGGGCTCTGGTTGCTCAGACCGGGGCGCTGGAGCCTGCCGTTGCGCTGGCGGCTCCAGGCTGAGGCGCGTCAGCGCCGGGCGTCTGGCCAGGCCCTCAGGGCTTCTGAGGTGGCGGCCATGGCGCGGGCCACCCTGGCCTCGCTGCCCCCTGAGCTCTATCAGGATGGGCTGGCGGGTCAATCGCCTGGATCGCCGGCCGCCACGGCCTTGATCAGACTTGATGGCCAGCGGCGCTGCATCTGGAGCGGTCCGGCTCAGGACGCATCGTGATCATGCCCATGATGGAGCCGGCTGAGCGCTGATCTGAGCGGCGCTCAGCTCTCGGTGTCGTCGTCGGATTCGTCGATCGGGTACACGAAGCCCTGGGCACGGCCACTCAGAACGGCCTTACCGAGCGACATCGCCTTGCGGGCGGCCACGCCTGCCTTCGCCTTCCAATGGGCATGGCGCTGATTGCGCTTGCCTTTGGAGGTTTTCTTCTTGGGAACAGCCATCCCGCACGATCAGCCAAACAACGATCTTCCGTTGTCGTGAGGCCTTTCGTCAAATCGCTAAGCTCGCTCCAGAAGCAGAACCCTGTGAGCAGCCCGCGTCCGGTGCTCCCTCTCTGGCCGGAGGGTGTCCGTGCCCTTCTGGCCGTGGCACCGGCCCAGCCGGAGACCACCCCACCGTCCAGCCCGCCGCAGGAGAGGGGGCTGATGGGGCGACTTGTGGGCCAGTCCGCCCCCTCTCCCTCCTACAGCGAACTGCTGAAGCTGATCGAGGGGGGCACGATCAAGGAGCTGGAACTGTCCCCCCGGCAGCGGGAGGTGCAGGTGCAGTTCAAGGACGGCCGCAGCACGCGGGTGCCCGTCTTCGCCAACGATTCGCTGTTGCTGCGCACCGCCGAGCAGAGCCGCGTTCCGCTCAGCGTGCGTGATGACCGCCAGGACGACGCCACCGCCGGGCTGTTGGTGAACGTGCTGCTGGTGGTGCTGCTGCTGGGTGGGCTCACCCTGCTGCTGCGCCGCTCCTCTCAGGTGGCCAGCAAGGCGATGGGTTTCGGCCGCAGCCAGCCCCGACTGCAGCCGGAGGGCTCGGTCAGTGTCCGCTTCGAGGATGTGGCCGGCATCAATGAGGCCAAGGCTGAACTGCAGGAGGTGGTCAGCTTCCTGCGGCAACCGGAGCGCTTCACAGCCCTTGGTGCCAAAATCCCCCGGGGAGTGCTGCTGGTGGGACCGCCCGGCACAGGCAAGACCCTGCTGGCCAAGGCGATCGCCGGTGAGGCCGGGGTTCCCTTCTTCTCGATGGCGGCCTCGGAGTTCGTCGAGCTGTTCGTGGGGGTGGGCGCCAGCCGGGTGCGCGATCTGTTCAAACGGGCCAAGGAGAAGGCCCCCTGCATCATTTTCATCGACGAGGTGGATGCGGTTGGTCGCCAGCGCGGCGCCGGTATCGGTGGCGGCAACGACGAGCGGGAGCAGACCCTCAACCAACTGCTCACGGAGATGGATGGCTTCGAGCAGAACTCCGGTGTGATCCTGATCGCGGCCACCAACCGCCCGGATGTCCTCGACGTGGCCCTCACCCGGCCGGGCCGTTTCGACCGCCAGATTCAGGTGGACCTGCCTGACCGCCGTGGCCGCGAGGCGATCCTGGCGGTGCATGCCCGCAGCCGCCCCCTCGATCCGGCTGTGTCACTGAGCACATGGGCGGCGCGCACCCCAGGCTTCTCCGGCGCCGATCTGGCCAACCTGCTCAATGAGGGGGCCATTCTCACCGCCCGCCGCCATCGCAGCAGCATCGACGACCAGGCGCTCAGTGACGCCCTGGAACGCATCACCATGGGCCTGGCGGTGGCTCCGCTGCAGGACAGCGCCAAGAAACGTCTGATCGCTTACCACGAAATCGGCCACGCCCTGCTCAGCACTCTGGTGCCCCATGCCGACAAGCTCGACAAGGTGACCCTGCTGCCCCGCTCCGGTGGCGTCGGGGGCTTCGCCCGCACCATGCCCGATGAGGAGATCCTCGATTCAGGACTGATCAGCAAGGCCTACCTGCAGGCCCGTCTTGTGGTGGTCATGGGCGGCCGTGCCGCCGAGCTGGTGGTCTTCGGACCCAGCGAGATCACCCAGGGCGCCTCGGGTGATCTGCAGATGGCCACCCGCATCAGCCGCGAGATGGTCACCCGCTATGGCTTCTCTCCCCTTGGTCAGGTGGCACTGGAGGGGGATGGCCATGAGGTGTTCCTCGGCCGTGATCTGCTCCACACCCGCCCCAGCTATGCCGAATCCACCGGCCGTCAGATCGACCATCAGGTGCGTCAGCTCTCGCAGCATGCCCTGGAGCAGGCGCTGGACCTGCTGCGCCCCCGGCGTGCCCTGATGGATCAGCTGGTCGACCGTCTCATCGAGCAGGAAACCCTCGGGGGCGAGGAATTCCGTGCGATCGTTGATGGCTTCGAAGCCACTGGAGCTCTTCCTGCGGGGTCCGGTGCTCAGGCCGCCGTGCCGGTGGCCGGACCCGCCTGAGCCACAGGGCCGGATCCAGCCTCCGGCCACAGGAGCGATCAGGTGAAGCGGATGTCGAGGCTGCGCAGGTAGGTGTGCAGGGCGGCGTCCTGGATCGGCAGCAGCAGGGCGTCCTCACCACTCTCGTTCACATGGCCGTGCCAGTGGCCTGGCGGGGTCACGAAGGCGGCACCCGGTTCCCACTCCATCCTCAGGGGGTTGCGGATGGTGCCGTCGGGATTGAGCTCGGGCCCCGAGAGGGTGGCGCAGCCCGGGGCGCAGGCGATCACCAGATCCAGGGCCACCGACTGGTGGCGATGGGGGGGCTGAATGGCCCCCGCCGGCACCAGTCCGTACATGGCCCAGAGGGTGTGGGTCACGGTGCGGCTGGAGGGAAGGTCGGTGTTGGCCAGCAGCAGGCTGAGCCGGTTGCTGCGGGCGCTGCTGGGATCCGCCGCCAGGGCAGCCAGCTCCCGCCGCAGCCATTCGCCCGGGTAATGGGTGGCCTCGAAGCGGGGCTGATCGGCGCTCACTCCCAGGTGGGCAAGCAAAGGTGCATCGTGGACCCAGTAGAGAACGCTCTCCTCACGGGCTTCCAGCTGGGCCGCCTCGCCGCAGGGCAGCACGAACAGATCCCCCTGGCTCCACTCCTGATCGACCGCACCGCCGAGAGCACCGGCCGGCCGCCGGCAACGGCCGGCACCACGCCAGACGTAAAACAGGAAGCTGGTGGCGTTGGCCCCGGCGCTGATCGACTCACCGGCCAGGATGCGGATGAAGTTGGCGCTCAGGGCCGGGCTGGTGGCCGGTCCCCGGCAACCCAGCTCGCGGCTGAGATCGAGGGGAAGGATGGCGCTGGGGCCGCTGGCGTGCAGATCAGGGCCCCAGCGCCCCTCAGGAATCGGCTCGGTCAGTCCGCGCCGCACCGGATTGGCCGCCTGTCGGTAGTCGAAGAGAAGGGCCTTGCCGGCCGGAGCCATCGAGAGGGCGGCGCTCTCTTCAGGCCGCGGGGCCACAGGGGCTTCGGGAGCTTGGGTCATGGTTCCAGCCGCACGGAATGTGCGCAGAGCCTATGGACGACAACCGCCCTGTTGAGTGCTTGCGGGCACACCTGTGCTGGGCGGGACTCCGTGGCCGGAGCCTGATCAGCCTCCGGCCACGGCGGGCACGATGCTCACCTCATCGCCGTCGGAGAGGGCCGTGGCCTGGTTGTCAAGGAAGCGGATGTCCTCACTGTTCACGTAGACGTTCAGGAAGCGCCGCAGCTTCCCGCTCTCGTCGGTGAGCCTGGAGAGGATGCCGGGGAAACGGCCTTCGAGGGCCTGCAGCAGCCCGTCGACGCTGGTGGCCTCGAGCTCGACACTTGATTGATCCGCGGTGAATTTCTGCAGGGGGGTGGGGATCAGAACCTGAATCGCCATGACGGAAGTGGAAGGCGGCGGCAGCCGCCACGAAAGGATGGTGGTGGAAGGAGCTGGAGCGGCTGGCTCAGACGCCGATCGGCTCCCAGCTGGCGCGATGCAGTGACTGGGCCCGCTCCCAGGCTGCATTGAAGCTGGCGAGCTGGGGCTCGATCGTGTGCGGTTCGCCCACGGAGGAGGCCACCGCTTCGGTGGTTTTCAGGCCGTTGCCGGTGATGTAGGCCACGGTGGTTTCGCCGGGGTCGATCTTGCCCTGCTCCACCAGCTTCTTGAGCACCGCGATCGTGGTGCCGCCAGCGGTTTCGGTGAACACGCCCTCGGTTTCCGCCAGCAGCTTGATGCCGTCGATGATCTCCTGGTCGCTGACCGCCGCGATCGTGCCGTTGGTGCGGTTGGCGAGGTCGATGGCATAGGGGCCGTCGGCCGGGTTGCCGATGGCGATCGACTTGGCGATCGTGTTGGGCTTCACCGGGGTGATGAAGTCGCGGCCTTCGGCAAAGGCCTGGGCGATGGGGGAGCAGCCCTCGGCCTGGGCGCCGCTGAAGCGCACCGGCTTCTCGTCGACGAGGCCCACCTTGATGAATTCGTCGAAACCCTTGCGGATCTTGGTGAACAGGGAGCCGGAAGCCAGGGGCGCCACGATGTGATCCGGAAGTTGCCAGCCAAGCTGCTCGATCACCTCATAGCCGAGGGTCTTGGAGCCCTCGGAGTAGTAGGGGCGCAGGTTGATGTTCACGAAGCCCCAGCCGTAGGTGTTGGCCACCTCGGAGCAGAGCCGGTTCACCTGGTCGTAGTTGCCCTTCACCGCCATCAGGGTGGGGTTGTAGATGAGGGTGCCCAGCACCTTGCCCATCTCCAGATCGCTGGGGATGAACACGCAGCACTCCATGCCGGCGTGGGCCGCGATGGCGGCGGTGGAGTTGGCCAGGTTGCCGGTGGAGGCGCAGCTCACCGTGGTGAAGCCCAGTTCACGGGCGCGGGTTAGCGCCACGGACACCACCCGGTCCTTGAAGGAGAGCGTCGGCATGTTGACGCCATCGTTCTTGATGTAGAGGTTCTTGAGGCCCAGGCGCCGAGCCAGCCGGTTGGCCTTGAGCAGAGGGGTGAAGCCTGTTCCCACATCGATGGGATCCCCTTCGATCGGCAGAAACTCGCGGTAACGCCAGATCGAGGTGGGGCCGGCCTCGATCGAGGCCCGACTGACGCGACGCCGGATCTCCTCGTAGTCGTAGACGACTTCGAGGGGGCCGAAGCAGACATCTTCGCAGACGTGGCGGGCACCGGCTTCGTAGGGGTGGCCGCATTCCTTGCAGCGCAGTCCCGTGAAGGTGGTGCGGGAGAGGGTGGCAGTCACGGCCCGACGACAGCTGTGGAGGCAAGCTAGCAGCGGCGGCGGGACCGTTCCGCTAAAGCCGACCTGCTGGGTCGGGTATCTGATCCGCCCGGCGCTCGCAGTCTTGAAGAGCAGGACGGGCGTGGTTGCCCGCCGCTGTCTAGCCTCACCTCGTGGCCTCCCGTTTTCCGCGCCTGTCGTCGCTGCCTGCGGCCCTGGCTGTGCTGGTGCTCCCCCCGCTGGCGCTGGTGCTGATCTCCCGGCTGAGTCTCGAGCTCGACTGGTTCGCCCAGTTCAGCTTCGAGTCGGTGCTGTGGCGTCGCTGGTGGCTGCAAATCGGGGCGTTCCTGCTGGTGATGGGGCTGGGGGTTCCGCTGCAGTTGCAGCAGCTGCAGCGCTGCTGGCGCCTGCGCAGCGCCAGTGCCACCAAGGTGATGCCGCGCCTGACCTTGCTGCGGCTGGAGCCCCTGCCGATGGTGCTGGTGTTGGCGGGCTTGGAGCTGCTCCTGGCTGCCGGACTCACCTACCTGATCGTCCAGGCTTGGGGACTGATCAGTGCCCCCTTCAGTGGCGAGATCTTCAGTGGCTTCCGTGTGCTGGCCGACCTGCCGCTGCCGCTGCTGCTCGCCATGGCCGCCGGACTGCTGCTGCCGCTGCTGACCAAGCCCCTGCAGACCCTGCAGCTGGTGCTGGTGGCCGCCCTGGCCGGGTCAGCCACCGCCCTGGCGCGGGGTTGGAGTCTCTGGTTGCCAGCCCTGCTGGCGGTGCCGTTCGGCGAGGGGGATCCGCTCACGGGGTTCGACATCAGCTTCACGGTGCTGCGCCTGCCGGCGCTCCATTTGCTGCTGAGCATTCTTCTGGCCCAGGGGATCGTGGGCTTCGCCGCCTGCCTCTGGCTCACCTTCACCGAAGGATCCAGTCTGAGTGATCTGCGCTTCGTGGGCCTGAGCCGTGCCCAGCAGGCAGTGCTCAAGCCCCAGCTCGCGGTCCTCTGCCTGATGGCGGCCTCCAGCTCCGCCCTGGCCCCCTTCGATCTGATGGTGCAGGGCAGCGGCGTGGCTTCCGGCGCCGGTTTCGTCGATCTGCACGTGCGTCTGCCGTTGCGGCTTCTGCTCGCCGCCCTGTTGGTGCTCACCGCCACGGGTCTGCTGGCCTCCGTGCGTCGTCACTGGCTGCGGAGCCTGGTCCTGGTTCCCCTGCTGGCCACGGTAGCGCTGGTGCCGATCAGCGAGTTCCTGGTGGCTCCTCTGGTGCAGCGCTTTGTGGTGCAGCCGCGGGAGCTGGTGATGGAGGGGCCTTACATCGAGCGCAGCATCCGCGGCACGCGAGAGGCCTTCGGGCTGGGGGCGATCCAGGAGGGCGTCCTCAATCCAGAGCAGAAGCTCACCGCTGGCGATCTGGAAGCGGCACCGGGAACCCTGGCCAATATCCGCCTGTGGGACAGCCGCCCCCTTCTGGCCGCCAACAGGCAGCTGCAGCAGTTAAGGCTGTACTACACCTTCCCCTCCGCGGCGGTGGATCGCTATCCATTACTGGGGGATCCCCTCCGCAGCGGCTCGCAACAGGTGTTGATCGCGGCACGGGAACTCGACAGCGGCGCCCTGCCGGCAGGCTCACGCACCTGGCTCAACCGTCATCTCGTCTTCACCCACGGTTTCGGCTTCACCGTTTCGCCGGTGAACGTCTTCGGCCCTGACGGCCTGCCGCTGTTCTTCGTCAAGGATCTTGGCCGTAGCGGCCGGGTGCAGGGCATTCCCAAGCTCGGCATCAGTGACGGCTCGGCCGTGAAGGCGCTGCCCTTGGGGCAACCACGCCTCTACTACGCCTCGGCGCGGGCTCCCTACGTGATCGCCCCCACCCGGGTGCAGGAGTTCGACTTCCCCGACGGGGAGCTGAACGTCTACACCCATTTCGCGGGGCGGCTCGGAATCCGGCTCGACAACGCCTGGCAGCGATTCAAGGCAGCCGTCTATCTGCAGGAACCGCGGATGCTGTTCAGCGGTTCGTTCACGCCCGACTCGCTCCTGCTGATCCGCAGGCAGGTGAATGAACGGCTGGAGGCCCTGGCTCCGTTCCTGCACTTCGAGACCGAGCCCTATCTGGTGACGGCGCGGGTGGAGGGCTCCCCTGGCTTCGAGCCCTCCCAGCATCAGTACTGGATGCTCGACGGATTCACCACCAGTCGCAGCTATCCCTACAGCGATGCCAATGCCACGGGCATCCGCTATTTCCGCAACCCGGTGAAGGCGGTCGTGGATGCCCACGACGGGCGCCTGTGGCTCTACGTGAACGATCCCACCGATCCTGTGCTGCGCACCTGGCAGCGGGCGTTTCCTGAGCTGTTCCGCCCGCTGCAGGAGATGCCGGCCGCGCTGCTCAGCCACATCCGCGTGCCCCTCAGCCAGTTCGCGATCCAGTCGGAGCGGCTGCTGCGCTACCACGTCACCGACGTGCGCACCTTCTACAACGGCGATGACGTCTGGTCGATCCCACTCGAGGTCTACGGCTCCAGCAACGTGCCTGTGGCGCCGTATCACGCCACCTTGCAGCTGCCCGGAGAGAAGCGGCCTGAATTCGTGCTGCTGCTGCCGTTCTCGCCCGTGCGCCGCACCAACCTGGTGGGATGGCTCGCGGCTCGCAATGATCCGCCCCACTACGGCGAACTGGTGCTGGTGCGTTTCCCGCAGCAGCGGCTGCTGCTGGGTCCGCAGCAGATTTCAGCCCTGATCGAGCAGGATCCGCTGATCAGCTTTCAGTTTGGTCTCTGGAACCGTACGGGCTCTCAGCTGGTTCGCGGCAATCTGCTTGTGCTGCCTGTGGGCAAGGGGCTTCTCTACGTGGAGCCGATCTACCTGCAGTCGAAAAGCAACGATCTGCCGACCCTGGTGAGGGTGGTGGTCACCGACGGCCGTCGGTTTGTGATGGAGCAGGATCTCAACACGGCACTGGAGAAGCTGGTCTCCGTCGAGGGGAGCCCTGAAGGTGTGCAGGCAGGCGGCGTCGGGCTCGGTGTGCCGAATCCCATTGGTCTTCCTGGCCTGCCCCCGTTCCCGCCGGTTCCATGAGCAGGCATGAAAAAAGGGAGCCTGGGGCTCCCTGAACAGATCGCGAACGGCGGTCTGGGGTTGATCCGAAGAACGACTCAGACGGCCACTGCGGTCTTGGGGTCAAGGGCGCCCTTGGCGTAGAGGGCGGCGTAGTAGTTGATGTTCTGCTGCTTGATCTTGCTGGCCTGGCCGGCACACCAGAACTGCTGATAACGGTCGAGGCAGACTTTCTTCATGTAGGCCCTCGCCGGCTTGTTGAAGTGGCGGGGATCGAAGTTGGCGGGATCCTTGAAGGCCGCTTCGCGGACGGCAGCGGTGAAGGCCAGACGATTGTCGGTGTCAATGTTCACCTTGCGCACACCGTTCTTGATGCCGTTCTGGATCTCTTCCACGGGAACGCCATAGGTTTCGGGGATGGCGCCGCCGTACTGGTTGATCATGTCGAGCCACTCCTGGGGCACGGAGCTGGAGCCGTGCATCACCAGGTGGGTGTTGGGGATGGCCTTGTGGATCTCCGCGATCCGGGAGATGGCCAGCACCTCACCGGTGGGCTTGCGGGTGAACTTGTAGGCGCCATGGCTGGTGCCGATGGCGATCGCCAGGGCATCGACCTTGGTCTTGGCGACGAAGTCGGCGGCCTCGGCAGGATCGGTGAGCAGCTGATCGCGGGAGAGGGCGCCCTCGAAGCCGTGGCCGTCCTCGGCCTCACCCTTGCCGGTTTCCAGGGAGCCCAGGCAGCCCAGTTCGCCCTCGACGCTCACACCCACCGCGTGTGCCACATCCACCACTTCCTTGGTGACGGCCACGTTGTAGTCGTAGCTGGCGGGGGTCTTGGCGTCAGCTTCAAGGGAACCGTCCATCATCACGGAGGTGAAGCCGTTGGTGATGGCGCCGAAGCAGGTGGCGGGGCTGTTGCCGTGATCCTGGTGCATCACCACCGGGATGTCGGGATAGGTTTCGGTGGCGGCGAGGATCAGGTGACGCAGGAAGTTCTCACCGGCGTACTGACGGGCTCCGCGGGAGGCCTGCAGGATCACGGGGCTGTCGGTTTCTTGCGCCGCCTCCATGATCGACTGGACCTGCTCCAGGTTGTTGACGTTGAACGCCGGAATGCCATAGCCGTTCTCAGCGGCGTGGTCGAGGAGCAGCCGAAGCGGAACGAGGGCCATGGGAAAAACCTCTGGAGGTTGAGTGGGTGGTGCGTCAGGGTCGGCCCCGGAGGGCCGGATCACCGGCGTCGGGACCTTGACGCGGGCTGGGAGCGAGTCTAGTTGATCCCCTGAGATTCAGGCCTCAGCGGCCGAGGCTCTGGCGCAGGCCGCTGGCGGCGGCCTCGAGGGCCAGGTCGCAGCAGAGCTGGCTTCGCTCTCCTTCGGCCAGTCCCGGCAGCATCGGCCGGCCCTCGCGCACGCTGTCGCTCCACCAGCCCTGCAGCCTCGCCACCGGGGCGATGCGGCCGTCGGCCCAGGTGCGGCCAAAGGCCAGGGCCGGATCGGACGGCACGGGTTGGGGCGGCTCCCCCGGCCGGGCCAGCCAGAGGTGGAAGCCGTGCACATAGTCGGCCTGGTTGTCGCTGCCCAGAATCAGGCTGGCCTCACTGCCATGGAACTCGAGCCAGCAGCCCCTGCCGGCGCGGGTCACCGACGAGAGGCTGAGCTGGGCCGGCACCGATACCCCTGAGGGCGCTTCCAGCTCCAGCTGAAGCAGGGCCACATCGTCGGCGTCCACGACTCCGAAGCGATCAGGGCTTCCAGGCAGGGGCCGCCGGGTGATAGCGGTGGAGAGGCTGGCGCTCAGCTGGCGCACCGGTCCCACCAGCCACTCCAGGCTGTCGAAGGCATGGGTGCCGAGGGAACCGAGCACACCGCCCCCCTGAGAGCGCTGCGACGCCCAGCTGAACGGCCTGCTGGGATCGGCCCGGCTGCTCATCAGCCAGTCGAAGCGCACGAGCCAGGGCTCCCCCAGCACGCCCTGGCTCAGCAGCGCCCGCAGCTGCTGAAACACCGGCACCGCCCGGTACTCAAAATCCACCGCCACGCTCAGGCCCCGCTCAATCGCCAACCGCCTCAACTCCCGCACCTGGGCCACCTCCAGGGCGACGGGTTTCTCCAGCAACAGGTGCTTGCCGGCCTCCAGGGCAGCGCGGGCCAGCTCGAAGCGGGGGCCTGGCGGGGTGGCGATCACCACCGCCTCCACGGCGGGGTCAGCCAGCAGCGTTCCAAAGTCGGTGTGGCCCGGCAGCTCGGCAGCTCGACAGGCGGCCTCCAGGCGTTCGGCCCTGGGGTGCCAGAGCGCCACCGGCTCGGTGCCAGGGCAGGCCCGCAGGGCGTTGAGGTGCACCTTCTCCCCGAAGCCGAGGCCGGCCACGGCGACCTGAAGGGGTTGACTCATGGCACTCGGGCTCGGGGTTCAGAGGATCAACGGGATGCCAGCAGTTCGGAGCCGGCCGCACAGGCCTGATCCAGCACCTCGCTGATCAGGTCATCTCCGCCTGTGGGCTGCCACTCGGCCTTGAAGCGGGGCAGGCCGTTGACGGATGTGTCGCGGTAGAGCTTCTGACCGCAGTCGAGCTCCATGACGTAGAGCTGGCCTCGATCCTCCGAGGCCGGCTGGAACCGGGTAAGCACCGAGAGCTCGCCGTCACGGCCGAGGCGGAGGCTGCCCCTGTCCCACCACTGGCGGCCGGCGGGACTCTCGGGCACCTCCTGCCAGTTCACCGGTCCAGCGTTGGCGGGGCCGGGACCCGCCGCCAAGGCGATCAGCAGCACCACTGCCGCCAGAACGGCTGCACCCAGACACCGTCGCAGACCGTTCATGCCGCCACCGGGGCCGTGGTGGTGGCCGTGACGCCGTGCAGCCGCAGCAGACTGGCGAGGGTGCTGCGCAGGCGGGTGCGCGGCACGATCAGATCGACGAACCCATGCTCCTGGAGATACTCGGCAGTCTGGAAGCCTTCGGGGAGTTTTTCGCGCAGGGTCTGCTCGATCACTCGCCTGCCGGCGAAGCCGATCAAGGCCTTGGGCTCGGCAAGGATCAGGTCCCCCAGCATCGCGAAGCTGGCTGTCACCCCGCCGGTGGTGGGATGGGTGAGCAGGGGTATGTAGAGGAGCTCCTGCTGGCGGTGGCGCTGCAGGGCCCCGGAGATCTTGGCCATCTGCATCAGACTGAGCATCCCCTCCTGCATGCGGGCGCCGCCTGAGGCGCAGACGATCAAGAGAGGCTGGCGCAGTTCGGTCGCCTGCTCGATCAGACGGGTGAGCTTCTCGCCCACAACCGAGCCCATCGAACCGCCCATGAAGCGGAAATCCATCACCCCGAGGGAGAGGGGCAGGCCCTCGAGGCGGCAGTGACCGGTGACCACCGCATCGCGCAGGCCGGTGGAGTGCTGGGTGTCCCGCAGGCGGTCGGCGTAGCTGCGACGGTCCTTGAAGGCGAGGGGATCGGTGGGTGCCAGCTCGGTGTCGATGGCGCAGAAGCTGCCTTCATCGGCGATCACCCGGATGCGGGCGTCACTGTCGATGCGGTGGTGGTAGGAGCAGCCGCTGCAGACGCTGGCGTTGCCAATCAGATCCTTGCGGTACACCACAAGTCCGCATTCCGGGCATTTGCTCCAGAGCCCGTCCCCTTCTTCGATCTCCTGGGTGGCGCGCACGACCGGATTGGCTTTGCGGCGATCGGCGAACCAGTCGAACAGGGACACGGGATGGGACCTGGCAACGGAGCGGTGACTCCATTAAAGGGTGGCGACCCACTGGCTCCAGTGCTCCAGCCACCAGCCCTCGCCAGCCAGCCAGACCGCCACGCCCCCGAGGGCGAGAAAGGGGCCGAATGGAAAGGGTTGAGCCGGCCCGAGCCTTCCGCTCAGCCGGCCAAGAACCCCCACCGCCGCACCGCTGCACACCGCCAGGGCCACGGCCAGTCCCAGGCCCGTGAGCCCGAGCCAGGCCCCCAGCAGGGCGGTGAACTTGGCGTCGCCCAGCCCCAGGGCCGGTTTGCCCATCAGCCGCTCGGCCAGTGCACTGAGCCCCTCGAAGGCGAGCAACCCGAGACAGGCGGCGAGCAGGTGATTGAAGAGCAGGGCCCGGGCGACCTCCCCAGACTGGCTGAGCCCGGCGGCGAGGGTGACCGCCAGGCCCAGCAGAAGACCCCAGCGGCAGAGAGGCTCCGGCAGCCAGAGGTGGTCACAGTCGATCAGCACCAGAGGCAGCAGCCAGCTGATCAGCAGCCAGCCGGCGCCGACCAGCAGCCAGGCGGGCGCTTCCCCCAAGGCGGTGGGGCTGGCCTGAAGGGCGGCCACCCACAGGCCGGCGCAGAGCAGTTCCACCAGGGGGTAGCGGGGGGAGATCCGGCCCCGGCAGTTCCCGCACCGGCCCTGCAACAGCAGCCAACCCAGCACCGGCAGGTTCTGATGCCAGGCCAGGGGCACTCCGCAGCGCGGGCAATGACTGGCGGGCAGAACGATCGACTCCCGCCTCGGCAGCCTCCAGGCCACCACGTTGAGAAAGCTGCCGACACAGCCCCCGACCAGGGCCACCAGCAGTGGAATCAGGAGGTCGGCGGCCGTGTCGGGCTCCACAGGCATGGCACTAGGGCGCTGTTGGCGTTTGCTCAGCCACGCTGGGGGCTGCGCATCGTGCGGGGTCGGCCAGCACTGCGGCCGCGGATCAGCTCCAGGGGCACGAACTGCTCATCCGGCAGGAGGACCGGTGCATCGAAGACAACCCGGCCCTGACCACCGCCGTTTTCGAGCACGATCCCGATCGGCTCGCCTCCCCCCGGGCATTGCTCGACGTAGTGGAAGTAGACGCGGCGCGCCTGCTTGATGACCACGCCGCTGTTGATCTGATCCCAGCGCACCGAAGGGTTGCCTGGATTGGATGCCCCTCGGATCTCGAAGGACGGCATGGGCACCTTTCTGGGACCGGTGGAAGCCGCCGGGGATGCTGGGTCGAATGATGGAGGTGTGGCGAAGGTAATCGGCCTCAACCATTCCGATCGGCCCCAGCAGCTTAATCGCTCAGGCGAGTTTGTTCTTATCCTCGATCATGCGGTGAATGATCGGAGTGAGGATCAGCTCCATGGCGAAGCCCATCTTGCCGCCGTTGACCACGATGCTGGTGGGACTCGACATGAAGGAGCCGTTGATCATCCGCAGCAGATAGGAGAAATCGATGCCCCATTTCTCGCGTGCTCCCTTGCGGAAGTGGATGATCACGAAGCTTTCGTCGGGGGTGGGGATGTTGCGACAGATGAACGGGTTGGAGGTGTCCACCGTGGGGACCCGCTGGAAGTTGATGTCCGTACGGCTGAACTGCGGGCAGATGTGGTTGATGTAGTCAGGCATGCGGCGCAGGATCGTGTCCACGATCGTCTCGGCCGAATAGCCCCGCTCGGCGTTGTCGCGGCTGATCTTCTGGATCCACTCCAGGTTGGCGATCGGCACCACACCGATCAGCAGATCCACCAGCGAGGCCACGTCGTAGCCGTCGCCCACCACACCGCCGTGCAGGCCTTCGTAGAAGAGCAGGTCGGTCTCTGAGGGAATCGGCTCCCACGGGGTGAACTGGCCGGGCTCCAGCTGGGTGCCGAGACGGGCGTTGTGCTCGGCGGCTTCCTCCACGGAGTGAAGGTAGTAGCGTTTCTGGCCGCCACCGGTTTCGCCGTAGGCCTGGAACTGCTCGGCCAGCTTGTCGAACAGGTTGGCCTCGGGGCCGAAGTGGGAGAAGTTGATCCCGGAAGCCTGGGCCTGGGCCATCTGCTCCTTCATCGGGCCACGCTCGAAGCGGTGGAAGCTGTCCCCTTCGACAACCGCCGGCACGATCCCCTCCCGCTGGAAGATGTGCTCGAAGGCACGCTTGACAGTGCTGGTCCCCGCGCCCGAGGAACCGGTGACAGCTACAACCGGGTGACGCTTGGACATCGGCGCAGGGGGGGAGGATGAAGGGATCGAGTTTGGCAGGTCACCGGTCCAGCAGAATCCGCCCGCCAGCGGTGCAGCCGTTCAGAGTTCCGCCAACAGCTGCTCGCCCATGGCCGCGCAGCCCAGCCGGGTGCAGCCCTCCGCCATCAGATCGCCCGTGCGGTAACCGGCGCTGAGCACCCGGTCGACGGCCGCTTCCAGCTCGCTGGCGGCCGCATCCTGCTTCAGGCCCACCCGCAGCATCATCGCGGCGGAGAGCACCATCGCCATCGGATTGGCCAGGTCGGCCCCGGCGATGTCGGGGGCGGAGCCGTGCACCGGCTCGAACAGCCCCGGACCTTCAGAGCCCAGGGAAGCTGAGGGAAGCATGCCGATCGAGCCGGTGAGCATCGCCGCCTCGTCGCTGAGGATGTCACCGAAGAGGTTGCCGGTGAGCAGCACATCGAACTGGCGTGGGGAGCGCACCAGCTGCATCGCCGCGTTGTCGACGTAGAGGTGGCTGAGCTCCACCCGGGGGAACTCGGCCGCGATCACCTCCACCCTGTCGCGCCAGAGCTGGCTGACATCGAGCACGTTGGCCTTGTCGACGCTGCAGAGCCTGCCACTACGCTCGCTTGCCAACTGGAAGGCCACCCGGGCGATGCGGTCGATCTCGTCGTCGGCGTAGACCATGGTGTTGAAGGCCCGCACCCGGCCTTCGGTCTCCACCCGCCCCTTGGGGGTGCCGAAGTAGATGCCGCCGGTGAGTTCGCGGACCACCAGCAGATCCACGCCTGTGATCACCTCCGGCCGCAGGCTGCTGGCCCCGATCAGGGCCGGAATGATCTTCACCGGGCGCAGGTTGGCGAACAGGCCCAGGCCCGACCTCAGACCCAGCAGGCCGGTTTCGGGCCGCTGTTCCCGGGGCAGGGCATCGAAGCGGGGGCTGCCGATCGCCGCCAGCAGCACGGCGTCGGCGCTGCGGCAGGCCGCCAGGGTGCTCTCCGGCAGGGGCACACCCGTGCGGTCGATGGCGTCGCCACCGATGGGTTGCTCGTCGTAGACGAGGCTGAAGCCATGACGCGTGCTCACCGCATCAAGCAGGCGCCGCGCCACGGCCGTGATCTCCGGTCCGATGCCGTCGCCGGCGAGCAGGGTGATCCTGTAGCTGGTCATCGGTAAGGAAGCGCTGGGCGCGAGGCTACTTCTGCAGCTGGCGCAGGGCCTTCGCCATCTCCGGCAATTTGTTGAAAGCCGCGGAACAGCGCAGCCACAAACGGTTGGGGATGGCCGGGTAGCCGCTCACCACCTCGCCGGCGGCCACCTCCCCGTGGATCCCCGACTTGGAAGAGGCAATGGCCCGATCACCGATCCTGGCCCGGTTGGCCACACCCACCTGCCCGGCCAGGACCACCCCATCGCCGAGGGTGGCGCCGCCGGCGATGCCCACCTGGGAGGCCAGGGCACAGCCGCGGCCGGTGACCACCCCATGGCCGATCTGAACCAGGTTGTCGATCTTGGTGCCGGCGCCGATGCGGGTTTCCCCCACCGAGGGGCGATCAATGGTGGTGCCGCAGCCCACTTCCACTCCCTCCTCCAGCACCACCAGGCCGGTCTGCGGCATCTTGCGCCAGCCGCTGGCGGTGGGCACGAAGCCGAACCCCTCCGAACCCACCACCGCCGTGGAGTGCACCACGCAGCCGCGGGCCAGACGGCTGCCGGGGTGCAGCACCGCATTGGCGTGGATCTCACAGCCCTCCGCCAGCTGCACGTCCTCGTAGAGGACGGCACCGGCGTGGAGGGTGCAGTCATCGCCGATCACACTGCCCTCACCCACCACCACATGGGCGCCGATGTGAACACCATGCCCCAGGCTGACCCCCGGGGCGATCACGGCGCTGGGGTGGATGCCAGGTGGCAGGCGGCGGGGGGGGTGCAGGGCCTCAAGGGCCTCGGCGAAGGCCAGCCGCGGGTTCTTCAGCGCCACCCAGGCGATGCCCCTGGCGCTGGCGAGCTCCTGCAGGGCGGCATCGGGCGGCAGGAGCAGCGCGCCGGCCGAGCAGGTTTCGAGAGCTGCGGCCAGGCTGTGGCCGGGTTCGAGAAAGGCCAGCTCCGCCCCACCGGCCCGGTCGACGGCCGCCGCTGTGATGAGCTCGGGATCAGTGGCCAGATCTCTGGGGCTGGTCTCGCTCAGCTCGCTCAGGTGCGTGAGCAAGGTGCTGAAGCGCATTCCAGGGGTCGCGGCCGGTGGCCGAATCGTAGGGCGGCCCCTCAGCCCCGGGCCGCCACCGGCGCGGTGAGCACCAGATGGTCGCGGTGGACAACGGCATCGCCGGCGCCGTGCTCCAGGGTGCTCCTGGCCGCCTGGCTGCTCAGCCCCAGCACCTGGGCCACCTCATCGCTGCTGAGGGCAGAGAGGCCGCGGCCGATCTCCCGTCCCTCCAGCGAGAGCACCCGCACGGCATCCCGGCGTTCGAACTCGCCGTTGACGGCGCGGATACCCACCGCCAGCAGGGAGGCTCCCCGCTCGATCAGGGCCCGTTCGGCGCCGGGGTCAATCAGGAGCTCGCCCTTGGGCAGCAGGGCGTGGGCCAGCCAGCCCTTGCGGTCGGGGAGGGGGCTGGGGCTGGGCCGGAAGAGGGTGCCGAGGCGCTCGCCGGCCAGCAGGGCTTCGAGCACCGCTGGATCGCGGCCATCGGCAAGGCGCACGGCAATACCACTGGAGGTGGCGATGCGGGCTGCGGCCAGTTTGGTGGTCATGCCGCCGGTGCCCCAGCGTCCGCCGCCCTTGGCCACGCCGCTCAGGCGCTCCAGCTCCAGCAGATCGCGCACTTCCTCGATCGGCTGGGCACTGGCATCGTTGCGGGGATCGCCCGAATAGAGGCGATCCACATCGGTGAGCAGCACCAGCTCATCGGCTCCGACCGCCACCGCCACCAGGGCCGAGAGGGTGTCGTTGTCGCCGAAACGCAGCTCATCGGTGGCGAGGGTGTCGTTCTCGTTGACCACGGGCACCACGCCCCAGCTGAGCAGCTGCTCCAGGGTGCGGCAGGCGTTCTGATAGCGGCGGCGGGAGGCCAGGTCGCCGCGGGTGAGCAGCACCTGGGCCACGGAGGTGCCGTGCTCGGCAAAGGCCGTTTCATAGAGGCGCATCAGCCGGCCCTGGCCCACGGCGGCGGCGGCCTGCAGGGCCACCACCTCCTCGGGGCGCTCACCGAACCCGAGGGCATGGCAGCCCAGACCCACGGCGCCGCTGGTGACCAGGGCGATGGCCTCCCCCAGCTGGCGCCGCCGGCTGAGACTGGCGGCCAGACCGGCGATCACCGCCTCGGTGTCCCGCTGGGCCGTGCCGCGCAGCAGGCTGGTGCCCACCTTGATCACACGGCGTGTCGGGGGGCGCTGTGTCGTCATCGGCTCCACTCGGTGCCCACCAGCCGAGCCAGACCCACTTCAAGCCGCTGCAGACGATCCTGCTGGCAGGGCCTGCCCTCCGGACCGAGGGGCTTCACCAGCACGGTGAACAGACCGAGACGGTTGCCCACCAGCACATCGGTGAAGAGGCGGTCACCGGCCAGGGCCACCTGCTCGGGGGGAAGGTCGAGGTCGGCCAGCACGCGGCGCAGGGCGCTGCGGCGGGGTTTGCCCGCCGAGGTGGTGAAGGGCAGATCGAGCTGCCGGGCCACCGAGCCGATCCGTCGCCGGGATGGGTTGTTGCTGAACAGGTGCAGCCTCAGACGATCCTTGGCCTGCCGCAGCCACGCCTCCATCAGCGGTGGCATCTCGGCCTGGCGGCGGGGAAGCAGAGTGCGGTCCACGTCCAGCACCAGGGCGCGGATACCACGATCCAGCAGGCTCTCCAGAGGCATCTGGGCCAGGGTGGTGCTCAGGACCCAGTCAGGGCGCAACAGCTGCTGGAGTTTCACCCAATGGTCTCCCGGTCCTCGAGCTCGGCCTCGATGCGCGGCTGCACTCGCTCGAACTCCTCCCCTTCCACCAGCACCGCCTCGTTGTTCTGCATGCGGGCCACGACGAAGAAGGGATCGAGTGGGATGTAGAGGCCGTATTCCTGGCCTTCGGCGCGGAACTGGATCAACATCTCGTACAGGTCGGTCTCCTCGTCGCCGTCGCCATCGCCCTGGAGATCGTCCTCCAGGTCATCGGGGTCCGGTTCCTCCAGTTCACCGCTCACGGTGAGGGTCACCGCCGAGCGCACCAGGGTCAGGTCATGCTCCTGCAGCACCACGTCGGCCACGGTGAGGATCGATTCGGCGGCATCGACCTCCTCGATCACCTCGTCTTCCTCGTCGTCTCCCTCGGCGATGCGCACCAGGCACACCGGGGTGTCCACCGGTGTGAGCAGGGCGTAGTCGTGGCCGTCGAGGGGGATCAGTTGCTCGAGAAAGCAGAGCAGCTGGCGGTTCTGGCCATCACGAACGAGCACCGTGGGCACGTCACCGGATCCAGTGATCGACGGTCCTTCGGCACTCATGGGGAATCAGCAAGTCCCATCAGAATGTCTCAGCGCCGGCCGACCGGTCGAGCCTCGGTGTCGCCGGGCTGACCGGAAGGGCCTCAGGACCTTCCCGCAGCCATTGCTCCAGCAGCAGAGCCGCGGCGGCGCTGTCGAGCTGGCCGCTGCGATCTCCATGGAGCCCTCGGCGCTCGCCCGCCTCCCAGCTGCTGCCGTGTTCATCCACCCAGGCCAGGGGCAGTGCCAGGGCCTGGGCCAGCCGCTGGCCGTAGCGGCGGCAATGCCTGGCCTGGGGTGTGGGCTGCTGGCTGGCATCGAGGGGCAGCCCCACCACCAGGGCCTGCACACGCCGCCGGGCCACGAGGGGGCGCAGCCGATCGAGATCGGCGGGGAAAGCTCCCCGGGCAAGGGGGGGGAGGGGGGTGACGGTCAGGCCGAGCGGGTCACAGCCGGCCAGGCCGATCCGCCGCCGGCCCACATCGAGGGCCAGCACGGAGCGGGGAGGCGGCGGCTGTCGGCTCAACGGCCGCTGCCCAGGGGCTGGGGGGAGCCGAGGGACTGGGGGCCGTGGTGGCCGCCCACTCCCCGCTGGAGTGGGGTGGGAACGGGGCGACGGCGGGGCTTGAAGGAGTCGAGCACGGTGTCGAGACGCCAGGACTGGCGGCTGAGCACGCGCGAATCCTGCCGCCGCCAGACACTGCGGGCCATCAACAGTTCCTCCCCCTCCGCCACCGCGCCGAGCCGGCTGAGCCAGCCCTCGCGTTCGTGGTCGTCAGTGTCGCTGCGCAGGCGCAGGGGTGAGACTCCACCTGCCTGCTGCCGCACCAGCCTCTCCAGAGCGGGGCCATGCAGATGGGACCAGCCTGGATGCAGGGTCACTTCCAGCTCCGCCGGACCCAGGCGATGGTTGCGCAGACGGCGCACGGCTGCCACCGCCTGCTGGCGGCTGGTGTCCACCCAGAGCAGCCCTCGCCCTTCGCTCTGATCGAGCACATCCTCGATGCGGCGATCCAGCAGCTGGCGCAACTGGGCCGGGCAGGTGGCCTGCTCCAGGTGCCAGAGCAGGGGCGCGCTGCGGCGGTTGAGATGGCGCAACTGCAGGTCGTCGCCGGGCGGCACGGCCGCCGGCAGGCTGGTGCCGGTCTCGGCCGGATCCGGCTCCCAGTACCAGAGGGTTTCCTGAAGCAGCGGCTGGAACCCCTGCTCCCGCAGCAGGGACTGGCGGTCCTGCTGACCTGTGGGGACCCTGGTGATCCAGCTCGAGGCCCCAGGGCAGCTGTGGAGGGCCTCGCGCAGCAGGGCTCCCTCCACCTGCCTGGCGGTGGGGGAGCCCGGTTCGCTGAGGGCGCCGCGGCAGAGCCGCAACTCCTCCACCCCCCAGCAGCTGCCACTGCGGTTGAGCCGCCGCACAACGCTCAGGCCGAGAAGGCGATCATTGCCGCAGTGAGCCACCAGCACTTCCGGGGCCAGGGGCGGACGCCGCACCAGGCTGCTCATCAACCGCTCCGGAGTCTGCAGCAACAGGGCTTTCTGCAGCAGAGGCTGCAGATCGATGACGCCAGGGTCCTGCAGGTGCGGCAGCATCCAGCCCTGCAGTGCGTCGACCTGCACGTCCCCAGGCCCGGCGAGTGAATCACCTCCCGGGGAACGGGTTGGAGTGGGGTGATGCACGGAAGAACCGCTGATGATCAACTGTATCGGGACGAGACAGAGACCTTGAGGCTTCAGGCGGGTCGGACCAGCACAAGGGGTGTGCGTTCGTTGGCGTTGCCGGCCGGATTGGGACGCAGGGCACGTCGCAGCAGGTCTTCGTCGCAGCCGGCGCTGGAGGCGAGCACCTTGACCCGCCCGAGATCGTTGACATCAACCACAGCCACCGGCACCCCAAGGGCCTGTGCAAGCTCCTGACAGCTGCGTTCGGGCTGATCAGGACCGAGCACGATCGTCTGGTCGTAGGGAGGGGTGGTGCCGGTGATGTCATCGATCAGCCGGGCCTGCTCACCGGCGAGGCGGTAAAAGCCGCCTTTGCTGCCCACCAGCTTCATCAGGCTGCCGGCCAGCCAGGCACAGAGCACCCGGGCTGGCCCCACAGTATCGATCAGGCTCTGCAGGCCACAGGCCGTGGCCAGGCTGCTGGTGGGATGAAAGACGCGGCAGAGCAGCCGGGCCAGGCAGGAGGGCTCCACCATGGACGGGTGCTGGTAGCGGCCCTGGATCACTGCCAGGGGCGTTTCGCCGATGGTGAGGATGTCGCCTGGACGCAGCACGGGCCCGGCATAGCGGCGCAGCACCTCGGCGGGATCATCGAGCACCCCCAGCAGGTGGGTGGGCACCGGCAGCACCTGGCAGCCGTCGCCGTCGCGCCAGGCTGCAGAGGCCGGATCGAGTGGCTCGGGATGGCGCACAGGGACCAGGAAACCCTGGCGCCGCTCCAGACGACCGAACGGTCCGTAATTGACCCAGATCACCTCCAGCCAGAGGGTGTCGAGCAGCTCGTGCAGGAGTGTGTGGCGCTCCTCAGGGCTTGGCCCGCTCGCGCCGCCGGGCAGGCTGATGTTCACGGTGGCCCTGAGCTGGGTGCTCTTGTGCCCTTTGACGATGTAGGCCGCCCAGTAGCCATCGGGACGGCTCGGCTCGTCGGGGTGGTCGGCGACCACCTTGGTGTTCACCCGCAGACGAGAGAGATCCTGGCGGCCGAGCACGGTGGGGTTCAGCTTCAGCTCGGGCACCATCACCTCCATGCGGGCATGGGGGTTGGCGATGCGGAAGCTGCCCTCAAGCGTGACGGCGCCCCTGTTGTTCCAGCGGGTGGTCCAGGGCCCCGAACTCAGGCGCAGGGGTGAGGCCGGCCGCAGGCGGTGGCGCAGCTCCAGCCAGAGCAGGGTGAGGCCGAAGAGCAGCGCCAGCAGCAGAAGCGCGAAGAGCAATGGAGGCAGGGACGGCAAGGGGCAGGAGCGCCGGGTCAGCGGGAGCGTAGATCGTGTCTGGTGCAGGGCGCTGGTGGGGTGGACACCGCTGCGGCCTAGGTTCACCTTCTGGCCATTGCGGCGCGGGTGATGAAGAAGACCTTCGTTCTCGACACGAACGTGCTGCTGCACGATCCTCTGGCGATCACCCGCTTTGAAGACAACACGGTGGTGATCCCGATCGAGGTGGTCGAGGAGATCGACCGCTTCAAGCGCGATTCCTCCGAGCGCGGCCGCAATGCCCGCCAGACCTCCCGCCTGCTCGACGAGCTGCGCGACAGGGGCAACCTCTCGGAGGGGGTGGAGATCAATGCCGAGCACCACGGCCTGCTCAAGGTGGTGTTCTGCCGCAGCGAAACCCTCGCCCAGCTGCCACCGGAGCTGAAATCCGGCAACGGCGACAACAACATCCTGGCGGTGGCGCTGGAGCAGCGCCTCAAGGACGTGATGGGCAACCAGCCCCCCGTGGTGCTGGTCACCAAGGACACCAACCTGCGCATCAAGGCCGATGCGGTGGGCCTGATCGCTCAGGACTACAGCACCGACAAGGTGGCGATCGCCGACCTCTACCCGGGCTTCAGCGAATGGGTGGTGACGGCAGAGCAGATCGATCAGCTCCACCAGCAGGGATCCCTGGCCCTGGACCAGCTGCCGCCACGGTTGCCGCCCCAGCCGCCGCTGCTGGCCAACGAAGGCGTGACCCTGGTGGATGCCCTGCAACCCCAGCACACCCTGCTGGCGCGGGCGGATTCGGCCGCCGGGGGCCTGCGGCCCCTCCAGAAGCTGAACAGGACCAAACTGGGGCGGGTCAGCCCCCGCAACCGCGAGCAGACCTTCGCCCTTGACCTGCTGCTGGATCCGGCCATCAGCCTGGTGACCCTGGTGGGCAAGGCCGGCACCGGCAAGACCCTGCTGGCCTTGGCCGCCGGGCTGCACCAGGTGGCCGATGATCACCTCTACGACCGGTTGCTGGTGACCCGGCCGGTGATCCCCCTGGGTAAGGACATCGGCTTCCTGCCCGGCGATCTGCAGGAGAAGATGGGTCCCTGGATGCAACCGATCATCGATAACCTCGACTACCTGCTCGGTGGGGGGGAGGACTCGTCCACCGGCAGCATGCGCTCCAGCCGTGGTCCCCGCAGCAACTGGTCGGATCTCAAGGGCATGGGCCTGCTGGAGGTGGAGGCGATCACCTACATCCGCGGCCGCTCGATCCCCCGCCAGTACATGGTGGTGGATGAGGCCCAGAACCTCACGCCCCATGAGGTGAAGACGATCGTCACCCGGGTGGGAGAGGGGACCAAGATCGTGTTCACCGGCGACCCCTATCAGATCGACAATCCCTACGTGGACGCCGACAGCAACGGCCTCACCTGGCTGGTGGAACGCTTCAAGGGCCAGCCGCTCGCAGGCCACGTCACCCTGCTCAAGGGTGAGCGCTCCCCTCTGGCCGAGCTGGCGGCGAACCTGCTCTAGACCATCGAGGCCGGCTGGACCCAGCGCTCGAAGTCTTCCGCGCTGATCTCCCCCAGCACCAGGGCGGACTCCTGCAGGCTGAGGCGGTGATCGTGGGCATGGCGGGCGATGGCACAGGCCCGGTCGTAGCCGATCCTCGGGGTGAGGGCGGTCACCAGCATCAGGCTCTGATCGAGCAGATCGGCGATGCGGCCGAGATCGGCCTCGAGACCTTCGACGCAGTGCTCGCGGAAGGCGAGGCAGGCCCCGCTGAGCAGGTTGCAGCTCTGCAGCACGTTGTGGGCCAGCAGGGGCTTGAACACGTTGAGCTCGAAGTTCCCCTGGCTGGCCCCCATCTGCACGGCGGTGTTGTTGCCCATCACCTGGATCGCCACCTGGGTGACGCTCTCGCACTGGGTGGGATTGACCTTTCCGGGCATGATGCTGGATCCCGGCTCGTTCTCGGGCAGCCGCAGTTCGCCGAGGCCGCAGCGGGGGCCGCTGGCCAGCCAGCGGATGTCATTGGCGATCTTGAGCAGCGATCCCGCCAGGACCGTGAGGGCGCCGTGGAGGCAGGCGATCGGCTCGTGGCCCGCGAGGGCCTGGAATTTGTTGGGGGCGCTGCGGAAAGAGGTGCCGAGCCTCTCGCTCAGCCGCTGGGCCACCGCCTCGCCGAATCCCCTGGGAGCATTGAGGCCGGTGCCCACGGCTGTGGCGCCGATCGCCAGATCCCTCAGGCGGGGCAGGGCCAGCTCGATCGCCTCCAGGGAGAGATCAAGCTGGGCCACATAGCCGGAGAACTCCTGGCCAAGGCTGAGGGGAACGGCATCCTGCAGGTGGGTGCGGCCGATCTTGATGATCGAGGCGTAGGCGCGGGCCTTGGCGTCGAGGGCGTCACGCAGGCCGCTCACGGCCGGAATCACAGCCCTCTCCAGTTCCAGCACCACCGCAATGTGCAGGGCGGTGGGAAAAGTGTCGTTGCTCGACTGGCTCAGGTTGACGTGATCGTTGGGGTGGACCGGCGCCTTGCTGCCCAGCGTGCCGCCAGTGGCCTCGATCGCCCGGTTGGCGATCACCTCGTTGACGTTCATGTTGGTCTGGGTGCCCGAACCGGTCTGCCAGACCCGCAGAGGAAATTCCGCCGCCAGATCACCCCGGGCCACGTCCTCGGCCGCCGCCACGATCAGGGCCGCCAGGTCCGGATCGAGGCAGCCCAGGCTGGTGTTCACCTCGGCGCAGGCGGCCTTGAGCTGCCCGAAGGCCCGCAGGATCGCCTCCGGCATCGCTTCACCGAAGGGGAAGAAATGGAGGGAGCGCTGGGTCTGGGCCCCCCAGTAGTGCTCCGCGGGCACCTGGATGGCACCGAGGCTGTCGCATTCCCGGCGGGTCGGGGCTTCCGGCTGGATGGTCATCAGCCTGCGGGAACAACTTCGCTGTTCAGCTCATTGAAGCTGCGGGTGGCGCTGGTGTCGGCACTGCCGGCCGGGTTGAGTCCGGTGGCCTTGCTCAGGGCCGCGCTGATGGCCTCGCTGCTCACCCGCCCCTTGCCGTCGAAGACCACACGGCCGGAGGGATCGAGCACCACGACCTGGGGGATCAGGCCTTTCCAGTAGTGGGCGGGGTCGCTGACGCCTTCCTCGGGCCGGTTCTGGAGCAGATCGGTGGTGAGTGGAATGATCTCGACCAGCGAGCCCCAGAGCCGCTGCAGCTCCGAGACCACGGGGGCGAACTGTTTGCTGTCGGCGCTGTCATCGAGATAGAAGATCAGCACCACCGGGCGGTGATCGGCCATGGCCTTGGCCAGGGTGCTCCGGGGCGGCACCAGCGAGCCATTGCCGGCATAGAGCGAATAGATGTTGCCGTCGTAGCTGTTGGTGGTGAGGGCCGCCGCCACTGGAGAGGCCGGGGCCAGCAGCAGCCAGGCGCCGAGGATCAGGCTCAGCAGACCGGCTCTGAAGGAGGAGAGGGGAGCGGCTTGGAAGCCGAGGCGGACAGGAAGGCGCAACCGAACACCAGATGGGCTGGGGCCATTGTGACGCTCAGGGCCTGCTGATGCCTCGCCCCATCCCCTGGAGGATCCCGCGCCCCACCAGGCCGATGGCACGACCGATCACCTGGGTGAGCACCACCACGATCAGATCGCCGACGCGCTGCAGCAGGGCCCGCAGCTGCGGTGCCAGGGCATCACGGGCCTCCAGCGCCAGGGTGACGCTCTGCTGCAGCCAGCCCAGCTGGCGCAGTTCCTCGTCGCGGGGTTCGGTGAGCAGCAGCGGGCGGATCGTTCCTCCCTCCTCGAGGCGGTAGAGCCGCCGCTGGCTCTCGTAGAGCTGGATCGGCTTCTCGAACCACTCGCTCCAGCGCTGCTGGGCATTGAGCTGGTTACGCAGGCGCTCCAGGCTGCGGGTGGCGATCAGCTCCTTCACCAGCAGGTAGCGGCGCAGTTCCGGCCAGTCGCCGCAACAGGCGAGCACATCGGCGCTGATGCTCTCGGCGCTGCGGATGACCCAGTTGCTCACGAGGGCCTCGAGATAAAGCAGGGCCTGGGGCTCGTCCGGGGCCAGCAGTCGTCCGTCCACCAGCAGGGGCTGGGCGGAAATCAGGGCCGCCAGCATCGGCTGGCTGGGGGGGAGATCAGGGTCGTCGAGCTCGAAGCTCCCCTGGCTGGTGAGGGTGTCGGCAACGGGCAGCAGGCTCCCCTGCTGGGGTAATTGCACGTAGGGCCCAGCCATCTGGCGCAGGGCCTGGCGGCGCAGTTCCGGCTGCAGCGTCTGCCAGCGGCCCTGCAGCTCGTCGCCGCGCAGGCGCTCCTCGCGCAGCTGCCGCAACAGCTGATCCAGCTGGGCCAGCAGGGCCAGGAACAGATCCCGCCGCCGCTCCTGGCTCAGTCCCTCCAGGGCGAACAGCTCGGCGCTGCCCTGGCGCAGCAGCGGGCCCTGGCTGGCCTGGCTCAGCCGTTGATGGATCGCCTCCCACACAGCCACGGCGGTGCGCTGCCGCAGGGTGATGGCGGTGCTGCCGCCGCTGGGGGGGCGCGGCTCCTGCGCGGGGCTCCTCGGCTCCGGGGGCAGACCCGTGGCTCCCCAGGCCATCGACACCGGCCCCCACAGCCAGATCAGCAAGGTCCGAGCGGAGCGCAGTTCCCGCTGCCGGCCTTCCAGGATCAACTGCAGCAGCAGGTTGGCTGGCGGAGGGTTCAGCAGCCGGCGGCCGAGCTCCAGCTCCTGATCGATCTGCTGCAGGCCGCTGATCAGAAGCCACTGGCCGAGCCCCATCGTTCCAGCTCCCCAGACGCTGGCCGACAAGGCAGTCTCGCCGGTGCCGCCTTCCCCGTTCAGGGCCACCACCCGCCCTCCCTGCAGCAGGGTGCCCACGGCCTCCAGCAAGGCTTCGGGCTCGGGCTCCTGCAGCAGTCCGGCGGCCGGAAGCTGCAGGAGCCAGTCGCTGCTGCAGCCGGGCTGGGAGGGAATCAGCAGGAGCAGGGGCGCCGGTAGCCAGCGCTGTTCCAGCCGCTCCAGCTCCAGCAGCAGGTTGCCGGCATGGATCGGGGCCTCCAGGCTCCAGATCACCAGCTGTGGGGCGCCTTGGAGGTCGCCAGCTTCCCCCGCCACCCGGCAGGGCGGGTTCGCTTCCGCGAGCAGGCGGCTCAGGCCCTGGCGCAGCAGGGGCGGGGCCAGCAGCAGCACCTGGCACCTTGGGTTCCCGGCAACCCCAGCGGCCGCAGGCTCAGTCACGCGCCGGTCCGGTACATGGGCTAAAGGTAACGAGCGCAGGCTGGAAACTCCAGGGCGGGAATCGGATCAGGCCCGGCGACGGCCGAAGAGCTGGAGGGTGTACGACTCGATGCTGTAGCCGGTGAGATCCTCGATCTGCTGCAGCAGCTCCTCGGGCAGCACCACGTCGAGGTCCTCGATCTCGCCGCTTTGCAGGCAGGTGAGGTGGCTGTGGGGATCGCTGCGGTAGCCGTAGAGCCGGCCGCTGGCGCGATCGAGGCACTCGATCACACCAGCGGATTGCAGGGCTTCGAGGTTCTGGTAAACGGAGGTGTGGCCGATGTTGCGGCCCTGGGCATTGAGGCGCTCGAAGATGTCACGGGCGCTGAGGTGACGCTGATCACTCCAGAGCAGTTCCAGCACCATCCGCCGCTGGCGGCTCAGACGCATGCCCAGGTCACGGCAGCGCCGGAACGCCAGGGCCACAGTGGCGTGCGCGCGCAGGTCGGACGGGATCGGATCCGGCTGCGCGCTCTCTCCGCCAGCCTGGGCTGAACGTCCACCGGGTGAAGGGGTCGCTCCGGAGCTCACCGGCACGGCTGTGGTGGTGAGGGCGACTGACACGGAGACGACGGCACGATTGGAACGATTCCTTATGTTAAGGGGAGAGATCGAGGAGCTGGCTTCAAGCAGCGGTGAGATTTTTTCGATCAGCAGAATGAGGCATCAAGGGGGTCCTGCAGCCGTGCGGATCCCACCGCCTGCAGAGCTTCCCCCAGGTCGACACTGCCGTCGTAGAGCGCGCGGCCCACGATCACTCCCTCCACCCCCAGCGGGGCCAGGCTGAGCAGGGCCAGCAGGTCGGTGACCGAGCCCACGCCGCCGGAGGCGATCACCGGCAGGGAAGTGGCTTCGGCCATGGCCCGCAGGGCCTCCACGTTGGGACCGGCCAGGGTGCCGTCGGTGGCGATGTCGGTGCTGATGATCGCCGCCACGCCGCTGCCCTCGAAACTGGCGGCCAGCTCGGTGGCCACGGTGCGGCTGTCTTCGATCCAGCCCCTGGTGGCCACCAGGCCGTTGCGCGCATCGATGCCCACCACGATGCGACCGGGATGGCGGGCCGCCAGCTGCCGCACCAGCTCCGGCTGCTCGATCGCCACGGTGCCGAGGATGACCCGATCGAGGCCGCAGGCGAGCAGGTCGTCGGCCCGCTCCGCCGTGCGCACGCCACCCCCCAGTTGCACGGGGATCGTGAGGGAGGCGGTGATGGCGCGCACCACCGAATCGTTGACGGGCAGGCCGCTGCGGGCCCCATCAAGGTCGACCAGGTGCAGTCGTTCGGCCCCCTGCTCCTGCCAGGAGAGGGCCTGGGCCACTGGATCCTCGCTGAAGCGGGTCACCTGGTCATAGTCGCCCTGATGCAAGCGCACGCAGTGGCCGTCGAGCAGGTCGATGGCGGGGATGATCTGCATGGCGGGGCGGTTGGAGCCGTGGACGTGGCTCATCCTCGCTGGGTGGCGTCCATCGTGGCCCCGTGCCGTTCGAATGTTGGGAGCTGGGTCTTTCGGGACACCGATTTCTGGCGGCTTGCCAGGCGCTGCTGGTGATGCGGGTGGCCCTCACGACGCTCTCGCTGCCTCGCTCAATGCGGGCAGCTTTCGGCTCGCCCAGGTCTGCATGTTCGGCGTGCCGGTGCTGGCGGGGGCTCTCGAAGCGAGGTGGACCGGATACCGGTCCGATCCGAATGCAGCCGAGCGCACCCGGGTGATCGGGGGCGACCTGGAGCTGGCCTGCCGGCTTCAGCAGCCCTGCACCCCGGGGGAACAGATCGGGGGGCTACTGGCTACTGCCTGAGCGTTCCTGCATCGGGGACTTGATGGCCGTCTGTGAGTTTCCGCTCGTGTTGCCGCAGCCGCTTTCATCTGATTCAGAGCCATCAGCCGGCTGCTGATGGCTTCGGTGTTGGTGCTGGGCGTGGAGATCAGCAAGGCAACCCATCACCTCTGATTTTGTGCAGCCTCAACCCATACCTTCATCCCTGTGAGGTTGACGGGCCCAAACTCATTGGCCAGGGCAACATCGGCCGCATCCTTGCCATAGGCAATCGCGATCCGATTTCCCTTTGGCAGGGCCTGAGTTGGATCAAAAATAAACCATCGACCTCCGACGAAGACTTCAAACCAGGCGTGGAGGTCCATGGGCTCAAGCTTGTGAAGATAGCCCACCACCATGCGAGCAGGAATGCTGAGGCTGCGGCACAAGGCAATTCCTAAATGGACAAAGTCACGACAGACACCAACGCGTGTGCTGACGGTATCAAGAGCAGATGTTGAGGCGTTGCTGGTGCCATAGCAATACTCAACATTGGCATGAATCCAGCCGCTTATTGCTTCGACTTGGTCATAGGCAAACTCACGGCCTTCAACAATCGTCCGTGCCAAGTCACTCAGTAAATCGGACTGACAGTAACGGCTTGGCAACAAAAATGGTAGAGCGTATTCAGGCAACTCGTGTACAGGAACAAACGCTGCTCCCGGCGCGATGTCAATTCGATCAGCGGTCTCGACTGTGACTGTATTTTCGATTTGAAAGCAGCCTGGAGCGACAAGAAGGCGCTGGCAGAGATTGCCGTTGATGTCCACGAAATCTGTGGCAACAGTATCCGGCCTGACTTCATTCGCCTCTCGTACAACCCTTTGCCCAGGGCCACTGCGAGGTCGCAGCATCACGATCAGCGAAGAAGGAGCGGATGCCTCAAAGAGAAGTTTGCAGCCTGCATTGAGACGCATATCCTTGCTGTTGAGCTGGCATCTGCACTGAGATCCTGTGATTTTAGTTCAGTCTCAGGTTTTTGCCATCCTGCTGGCTCGGTCATTCGTCAACCATGGCGATGGCAGGCCAACGGGCCAGTAGCCCTGCCAGTTCCCGGGGGTTTAGTCCCAAGCAGTCAGGCGTGTAATAAATCGATAATCGACCCAGACGTCTTGCTGCGCCTGGACTCTGAGCCGTTGCGAGCGGTGGAGTCGAGGAGGAGAGGACGGTGATGCGGTTGCAGGACGGCGGCATGTCTAGACCTTGGGCTGGAACACCCTTGGGATGTCCACTTGGGCTCCTGAGGCAGGACTCTTGTCGTCGCTCTTGCGGAAGCGCTGAACTTCTGCTCAGTGATCCCGCCATGGTCAGTTATGGCAGCGTCAGGTCTTTGTTCCTTCAGTCCAATCGCACTGAGTACCATGTCCAATCGATTAGATGCACAAGCCAAAGAAGCGGAAGGCCGTCTCGAGTCCGCCTACGGCGAACTGACTGGTGATACCGGACACAAGATTCAGGGAAAGGCAAAGCAGGTGCAGGGATCAGCCATGAATGTGGCAGAAGACCTTAAGGCGGGAGCCAAGTCAGTGGCGAAGAATGTCGCTGATGCAGCGGATCGACTTGCCGACAATCTCAGCTGATCGATTCTTGGACGGCATCCAGGCCGCGGTGGGGCCGCCATCCTGGTTGGGTGCGTCTACGCCCATCGCCTAAAAACA
Organism: Synechococcus sp. UW140; assembly: GCA_943369245.1. Classification (GTDB taxonomy): domain Bacteria; phylum Cyanobacteriota; class Cyanobacteriia; order PCC-6307; family Cyanobiaceae; genus Regnicoccus_A. The sequence continues at coordinate 174,457 of CALRMN020000005.1, forward strand.
TCACCCGCAAAATCATCATGCTGGAAACGATCGTTGTTATCCTCGTCGTTCTATGGTTGCTTGGCTTGGTTACCTCCACGTCCTTGGGAGGGTTGATTCACTTATTGCTAGTGATTGCTGTGATCATCATCATCTTTCGTCTTCTCAGTGGGAGGAGGGGAATCTGAATCGGTGGGAGGCGGAAGGGATTTGGCCTTGACAGCGGATTCCCGGGTCAAGGCAATTCCTGATCTTTGATTGGTTTTCGTATGAATCGCCTGTGAGCGACCTTTCTGTTGATGGCCTTATGAATGACAGTATGTCGTAGCAGAGTGGACCAATGGATCGCTTCAGCAGCTGCTGCTGCTCGCTGGCAGTCTGCCTCCTTCCATTTCATTAAAAACTGAGGGTTTCCTGATGGATCTCATTTCATTCATCGTTACGCTCGTGGTTGTTGGAGTTCTGCTGTGGCTCGTCAATAACTACATCCCAATGGACCACAAGATCAGGATGATCTTGAATATCGTTGTCGTGGTTGCCGTAGTCGTCTGGCTTCTCAACGTTTTCGGATTGATGGACTCGATTCGTGGGGTCAGGATCGGACGCTGAGTCGTCAGGTATCCATGCCAGGAAGTGGGCCTGGTTTCCTGGGCTAGTGCTCATCAGTGCGGCAAGTCAAAAGGGGGTGAGCCGTGAGGCGAGACAATCAGTGCTGTGGAAACTGCCGCTTCTGGAAGGGCTGGCAGGGGGACTCCAGTTCTCTCCCATCCCTGGGTAGCTGCCGCCGCTATCCCCCTTCAGAAAAGGTTGCTCTAGGCGAGGCTGAGCGCCACGACAGCATCACGAGGTGGGCCTACAGACACCCCGCAACGCAGCGGAGCGACTGGTGTGGGGATTGGCGGTATGGCCGTTGAGATCAAGGGGTGATATCTGTCCCTATACCTGCACGGTTGTACCCAGCCCATAGGGTTCGTGATCGGCAGGCTCGCGAATTCCCAGCTCCTCGCGCCAGCTTTGAACAGGCCGCTCCCAGCCCTCCTCCCAGCGCACCGCCGCCAGGCAGCAGGCCGAACGTGCGATGGCCATCGCCTGGGCCAGGGCGGCGCTGAGCTGCTCGAAATCGAGCTGAACGGCGCCTTGGGGGCTCTGCTGACGGAAACTGTTCAACTGGGCGGCGCTGTTGAGCAGCACGTAGGCAGGGAAGCCGATCTGGTTGGCGGTGATCATCAGCACACCGTTCTCTCCCACGGGGCCTGTGCCGAAACCCGTGACCACGTGGTGGATGTCGTGGGTGGTGGCGATCCGCTGGGTCAGCCAGCGCGCCTCGGTGTCGATGGGGCGGGGCCTGAAGAATTCAGGGTCGTAGTTGAGCTCGCGGATCAGCTGGGCGTAGCCGCGGCCAAGGCTGCCTACTGGCATCTGGATCATACGCTCGATGTCCGGCTGCAGAGGCGGGTAGCGCTGGTCCATCATCTCGGTGCCGCCCGGCAGCGCGCGGAAGCGGCGCACGCAGGCATCCATCTGCGGGCTCTCGAGCATGTTGTCGACCAGATCGGCCACCGAGTGCAGATCTCCACCGCTGCGGCCAATGGCCGCCAGCAGCTTGAGGTTGTTCAGGGAACGCAGCAACTCGGTCCAACGGGGCATGGTCTGACGGTCGATCCTTGCCGCGCAGCATCGCAGGGGCAGCCGCCCCGGCAGCTTGAATGGCGCCCTCCCCGCTGATTGGCCGTGCAGATCCTGGTGATGGGTGGAACCCGTTTCATCGGCAAGCCGCTGGTGGCTCAGCTGCTCGCCGCCGGGCACCAGCTCACCCTCTTCACCCGCGGCCGCCAGCCCCTGCCCGAGGGGGTGGAGCATCTCTCGGGCGACCGCAGCGACCCCTCCGCCCTGGAGGCGCTGCGGGGCCGCGCCTTCGACGTGATCATCGACTCCAGCGGCCGCAGTGGCGCCGACAGCCAAGCGGTGCTGGAGTGCACCGGAGCTCCGACCTATCGCTTCGTGTACGTGAGCTCCGCCGGCGTCTATGCCGACAGCGAGCTCTGGCCCCTGGATGAGGACGCCGCCACCGACCCAGCCAGCCGCCATGCCGGCAAGCTCGACACCGAGGCCTGGCTGCGCCAGCAGGCGATTCCCTTCACCAGCTTCCGGCCCACGTACATCTATGGACCCGGCAACTACAACCCGGTGGAGAGCTGGTTCTTCGATCGGATCGTCCACGGCCAGCCGGTGCCCCTGCCCGGCGATGGCACCACCATCACCCAGTTAGGCCATGTCAGTGATCTGGCCACGGCGATGGCCCGCTGCCTGGATGTGGAGGCCGCGGCCAACCGGATCTACAACTGCAGTGGCGCCAAGGGCGTCACCTTCCGGGGCCTGGTGGCCGCGGCGGCGAAGGCCTGCGGCGTCGAGCCCGAGGCCGTGGAGATCCGCAGTTTCGATCCCTCTGGCCTCGATAAGAAAGCCCGCAAGGCCTTCCCCCTGCGCCTGGCCCATTTCCTCACTGACATCCACAGGGTGCAGCGGGAGCTGGCCTGGTCGCCCGCCTTCGATCTCGAAGCCGGCCTGGCCGACAGCTACAGCAACGATTACGCCCTGCGCGGGGCCACCACCCCTGACTTCAGCTCCGATCAGGCCCTGCTGGCTGGCTGAGGCCCGCCCGCAGATAGCTGGCGCCCGAACTGAGCGCCAGCAGCAGCGAGGGCCAGAACAGCCACCAGCCCAGGCTGCGCAGGCCGCTGGCCAGGGGCCAGGTGAGTGGCCAGAGCAGCAGCAGCAGGGCCGTGAACTGGAGCACGGTCTTCGCCTTGCCGGCGGCGGAGGCCGGAGCGCCGCTGGCCTGGCCGGCCCGCCAGCCGGAGATCAGCAGCTCCCGTGCCAGCAGCAGCCACACGGCCCAGAGGGGCAGGGTCCCCTCCCTCGCCAGCCAGAGCAGGGGGGCGCTGATCAGGATCTTGTCGGTGAGCGGGTCGAGGCGTGCCCCCCAGACCGAGCCACCGCCCGAGCGCCGGGCCAGCCAGCCGTCGGCCCAGTCACTGAAGCCGGCCAGCAGCAGCAGCGCCCAGCCAAGGCCCGCCTGACCGGCGCCGAGAGCCAGAAGCAGGGGCAGCCCCAGGAAGGCCCGGGCCACGGTGAGGGCGTCGGCCAGGCGGCGAGCCTGTGGAACGGCAGGCCGCCCTCCAGCGGATTCAGGGGCGGAAGGGGTCATCGCGGCGGGGCGTTGTCGGGCCCCCACGCTGGCCTAGAACCCTTGCAGTCGCTCTGCACCGATGACCCCCGACACCCCAGCAACCGTACGGGTGGCCGACGTGATGTCCACACCCGTCCTGTCGGTGACTCCGACCACGCCGCTGCAGGAGGCTGTGAAGCTGATGAGTGACCACCACATCAGCGGCCTTCCCGTGCTGGATGAGAAGGGGTCGCTGATCGCTGAACTGAGTGAGCAGGATCTGATGGTGAGGGAGAGCGGCTTCGATGCAGGCCCCTACGTGATGCTGCTCGATGCCGTCATCTACCTGCGCAACCCGCTCGACTGGGACAAGCAGGTGCACCAGGTGCTCGGCAACACCGTGGGCGATGTGATGAGCCACCATCCCCACAGCTGCAGCTCCGACGTGTCGCTGGCGGCCGCCGCCAAGCTGCTGCACGATCGCTCCACCCAGCGGCTGTTCGTGCGTGACGGCGAGACCGTGGTGGGGGTGCTCACCCGCGGCGACGTGGTGCGTGCGCTGGCGGCCGAGGGCTGAGGTCCTGCCAGGGAACGATCGCCCCGTCAGCCACCAGCCAGATCTGCTCGCGACGATCGCAGGGGTGTCCGCCGGTGAGCTGCCCGAAGGACGGCAGCACCAGCCGCCCGCGTTGGGCGTCGTAGCTGAAGCAGGGCAGGCGCAGTCGGTCGCTGCGGTCGCCGATCAGCGCCACAGGGTGAAGGTGGCCGCAGACATGCAGCAGATCGGCAGACCCCGGCGGAGGGGGGTCTTCGGGGCCATGGCTGAGCCAGAGCCCCCCCCGGGCGGTGGCTGGCTCCTGGGGCAGGTCCTCGATCCAGCTGCCCCGTTCGTGGTTGCCGCCGATCAGCCTCAAGGGGCAGCCCAACAGCTGAGGCAGGGCCCTGAGTTTCTGGCGCAGCTCGGCGGTGAGGCCGATCCGGCTGTGGATCAGATCGCCCAGCGCCACCACCTCCCGGGGCCGCCAGTGGTGGGCCAGGGCCAGCAGAGCGTTGAGCGTGCCCGCATCCCCGTCGCTGGGCAGGGCGATGCCATGGCTCTGGAACGTCTCGGCCTTGCCCAGATGCAGGTCGGCCAGCAGCAGCAGCTCCTGCCGGGGGTCCCAGAGGGCCTTGGCGGCCAGCAGCTCCAGCCGCTGCCCACGCCAGGGGAAGGAGGCCCGATCGAGGGGTTGATCCGCCATCGCCACGTCCGCTCAGGCCGTGGCCATCGCCGCCTGGTAAGCGGGCCGGGCGCGGGTGGCCTCGATCGTGGCCTGAACCGCCGGGTAGGGACTCAGATCCAGTTGGGGGAAAAAGACCGGCAGGTACGCCAGGTGGGCGTTCACAGCGCAGTCGGCCACCCCCCAGGCCTCACCGATCAGGGGGCAGCCTGTGGCCAGGAGCTGCTCGAGAGCGGCCATCAGCCGCGGAAACTCCCGCTCCCGGGCCGACTCCACGAACAGGGCCGTGGCCAGGGTGGCGTTGGCGAACAGCACCCACTGCTCGGCCAGGGCCCGCTGCTCGGGGGTAGTGAACTCCTGGCCGTAGCGATCGGCCACGTAGAGCAGAATCGCGCCGCTCTCGAACAGGCGCAGGGGTCCGCCCAGAGGGGCGTGGGCGCTGGTGTCCTCCAGGGCCGGCACCTTTCCGAAGGGATTGAGGGCCAGGAAGGCCTCCTGCCGGTGCTCGCCAGCCTGCATATCGAGCAGGCGCCAGGTGTAGGGAATCTCCTTCTCGGCCAGATACCAGCGGGGCATCGAGGCCCGCGAGCGGGCTCCGCCGTAAAGAGTCAGGGTCATGGGATGGGTGCGGTGTGATTCCTCGCCGCAGAATGGAGCCTCATCAGCAGGAAGCGCCAGTGGCCGACAGCCTGCTCCGACTGGCGCCCCACCTGGTGGGCCGTGCCCGCCGCGGCATCGTCGGCGACAGCCGCTATGCACACTCCCTGAGAGAGGCGGTGCGTACGGCCTCCCAGGATCCGCGCGGCGGGCCGCTGCTGATCAGCGGCGAACCGGGGCTGGAGAAGGACAACATCGCCGCCCTGATCCACTTCGGCTCCCCCGCCCGGCGGCAGCTGATGGTTCGGCTCGACGGCGCGCTGCTGCGGGGCGACGGCGCCGAGCTCTTCGGTGCCGCCGGCCGTGGCGGTGAGGGCTCCATTCTCGAAAATCACGAGGTGGGCGCCCTGCTGATCGACAAGCTCGATCGGGTCGATCCCCAGTTGCTGCCCGCCCTGCTGGAGCTGGCCAGCAGCGGTCGCTGGCAGACCGCGGATCCAGCCGACCCCCCCCACCACTTTCCCGGCCGGGTGTTCTTCACCACCGAGGCGGTGGTGCCCGGCTTCGAGCGGGTCTGCACGCTGATCAGGGTGCCGCCGTTACGGGTCCGGCGCCAGGACCTGGGCGACTGGCTGCGCTACGACCTGCGTCTCAAGAGCCGGTCCCTGGGCTGGCCTGTGGCGCCGGTGGTGGGCACGGAGCTGATCCGGCGCCTGCAGACCCGTGACTTCCCCGGCAACGTGCGCGAGCTTGAGGATCTGGTGGAGCGGGCCCTGCGCCAGCTGCCGGTTCCGGCCGAAGGCGAGCCGCCGCCGGAGCTTCCGGAAGAGGTCTTCTGGCTCCCATCCCGTCAGATCCGCCCGCGCTTCGACCTGTGGCGCTGGAAGCCGTCCCTGCGCCTGCGGATGCGCTCACCACGGCTGTGGAACGCCCTGCTCTTCGGGCTGGTGAGCTGGGTGTTCGTGCTGGTGAACCTGTGGCTGTGGCTGGGTCCCCAGGACCGCGCCCACAACGGGGCGCTGAACCTGTTCTGGGCCTGGTGGTGGCCCCTGATCCTGCTGGGGTATCCCCTGGTGGGCCGTCTCTGGTGCTCCTTCTGCCCGTTCATGGTCTGGGGCGAGATCAGCCAGCGGCTGGCCGCAGCCCTGGGCTGGCGGCCCTCCCGCTGGCCGAGGGGGGAGACAGACCGCTGGGCCGCGCCGGCGCTGGCCGCCGGCTTCGCCGCGATCCTGCTGTGGGAGGAACTGGCGGATCTGGAGAACAGCGCCCGCCTGAGCAGTTGCCTGCTGCTGCTGATCACCGCCGGGGCCGTGATCGGTTCCCTGCGCTTCGAGAAGCGCTTCTGGTGCCGCTACCTCTGTCCGGTGGGGGGGATGAACGGCCTGTTCGCCAAGCTCTCGGTCCTGGAGCTGCGCGCCCAGGTGGGCACCTGCAGCGGCAGCTGCAGCACCTACGCCTGCTTCAAGGGCGGTCCCGCCGATGGGGAAGGCCTGGCCACAGCCGGCTGCCCGCTCGGCACCCACCCGGCCCACCTCGAGGACAACCGCAACTGCGTGCTCTGCCTCACCTGCGCCCAGGCCTGCCCGCACCGCTCCGTGCAACTGAGCCTGCGGCCCCCCGCCGCCGATCTGCAGCGGGAGATGGCCCCACCCGACGGTGAGGCAGGGCTGATCCTCGTGCTGGCCGGGGGCGCCTGCCTGAAATTCTGGGACCGGCTTCTGGGCGGGCTGCCCCTGGCCCCCGAGAGCCTGCAGGAGGGACCCTTGTTACCGCGTCTGGCCTTCGCCGCCCTGGCCCTGGCGCTGCCCTCGGCCCTGGCCCTGGTCGCGCTTCGGCTCGGGTGCCGGCTGACGCCACAGGCGCCACCGGCGCAGGCCGCCCGGCGGCTGCGCCTCGGGCTTTATGGCCTGCTGCCCCTGCTCTGGGCCCTGCTGCTGGCGCGGCATCTGCCGCTTGGGATGGCGGAAGCGGGCAGGCTGCTGCCGGTCACCTTCCAGCAGCCGCTGCCCAGCTGGAGCGCCGATCACCACGTGATCGCTTTCTGTCAGAGCCTGGTGCTGCTGCTGGGGGCCGGTGGATCGCTGGTGCTGCTGCGCCGCCTGCTGCTGAACAGCCGGGCGGCCCTGGCATGGGGCAGCGCCGCCGCCCTGGCGCTGGGGGCGGGGGGGCGCTGGTTGGTGGAGGTGGCGGGATAGGCCGTCCGCCGGCGGCTCCAGTCCCACGGCCTTCACTGCAGCGCGCAGAGGCGCCGGATGTCGGAGCTGCTGTAGAGGCTTCGGGTGTCCCCCGGGGTGGCCACCGCGAAGTTGTGCTCTTTTGTGAGCAGGTTGGCGGCACCGAGGCGGTTGGCGATCTCCACCCGCTCCAGGCCGTGGCTGCTGCGCCACAGGCGGCAGTCGTGGCGGGTGTCATGGGTGGTGGCGGACGCCCGTAGACCGCCTGGGCCGACCAGCAGCGCGGTGATCATCAGGGCAGGCCCAAGGCAGCGGTGGCTCATCGCGACGACATCCAGCGGTGCCCAGTCTCCAACCGGATGTGTTCCTCTTGCTACACCAAAGGCGAGGCGCTCGGCCAGGATTCAGCCATGGATGGAGAGCCCCGGTGACTCGACGACGCCTCCAGCGCCAGCTACCGGGCGAAACCCGCCACTGGCTCGAGTGCCGCCTGCACACCCTCGAGAGCCGGGAACGATTCGAGGAGGCCTACGCCCTGCGCATGGAAATGGCCGAGTGGCTGCTGGAGGGTGGCCACGATCAACCGGTGAACAACCTCACCGTGGCGCGGCTGCTGCGGGATGGAACGGTGGTGGCGGATTCCCTGCTCAGCGACCCGACATAATCACGCCAGAAGGCTTTCCCCCATGACCATCGCCCTGCTGATTGCCCTGGTGGGCTCCCTGGTGCTGATGAACTGGATCGTCAAGAAGCTGAGCAAGGCCTGAGTCCGGTCGCATCAACCCCTCCGGGAATCCCGCCTCAGGCCAGCGAGCGCCCCCGCCAGGTCCAGCCCCGGCCGGTGCTGGTTTTCCAGATCGAGACCGGAGCGATCGCGGCGATCACCACGCCACCCAGCCAGGCCAGCCACCAGTGGCGCAGCCCAAGCCCGAAGCGCCAGCGGCTCCAGAGTCTGACCGCCAGCTGCAGGGCCACTCCCACCAGGGCCGGCGTGAGCAGCGACGGCCAGGCCGACGGCTGCTGCATCACCTGCAGCCCTGCCAGCGGCAGCAGCAGCCAGGGCCCGCTGAACAGGCCGAACACCACGGCACCACTGGCCAGGGTGAGCAGGGGGTTGCGGTTCAGGCCCAGATGCCAGTTCTTGGTCCAGCCTTCCCAGAGAGCGCTGAAATCGGGGTACATGCGCAGCTCCAGCAGATCGATGCCGAGCAGGTAGCGCAGGCGGAAGCCCCGCTGCTTGATCGCCCGCGCCAGGGCCAGATCTTCCACCACCTCCGCCGCCAGGGCCCGGTGCCCCCCGATGGCCTCATAGCTGGAGCGACGGAAGAGCATGAACGGGCCAGCGGCGAAGGCGGTGGCGTCGCCGGGATCGTTGGCGCGGGCGATCGGAAAGCCCAGACCCAGCAGCGCCACCACGATCGGTTGCACCAGCCACTCGGCCAGGCAGCCGCAGCGGATCCGCGGGGCGAGGGTGAGCAGATCGGCCCCGCTGCGGCGGGCCTCGGCCATGGCGCTGGCCAGGGCCGCCGGCGCCACGGTCACATCGGCATCAACGAACAGCAGCCACTCCGTCGGGGGCGGGCCAGGTTCTGGAGTGGGGTGCTGGGGAAGCAGCCGTACCGCTTCGCTGCAGGGCCAGTTCTTGCCACTCCAGCGCTCGCCGGCTGGGCGGGGCCCGCAATGCATCACCTCCAGGGGCGGGGATGGGAACGCTCCGGCCGCCATGAGCGTCTCCAACCCCTCGGCGGTGCCGTCGCTGGAATCATCGTCGGCCACGATCAAGCGCCAGCTCAGCCCCTGCAGTTCGCTCGCCAGCAACGCTGCCACGCAGCCGTTGATCCTGGCTGCCTCGTTGTAGGTCGGCACGATCACGCTGAGGATGTCGCCGCCGCCGGCCTCAGCTGCGCCCATTGAGGCGCCCGCGGGGGTGGTTTCTTTCGCCACCAGGCGCGGAGCGCGCCCCATCGTGACCTCGAGCGCCAGCAGCAGCACCAGCAGCCCGAAGGCCGCCAGCCAACCAGCCGCCTGGAGCAGCTGAAGCGTGATCGCCATGGTCATCGGTCCCAGCCCAGGGGCGCTCACTCTCGCCGCTGGGGCCGAGCTGGCCCGGCTCAACCGTCGTCTTCCGCCATTCTGGCTTCGGCCACCAGCCGCTGCACCCGCTCCAGGACCGACTCGTTGCTCATGCGGTTGTTGAGGCGTTCCACCAGCAGGGGGAAGGCGAAGGGGCTGGGCCTGGGCGTGCGCTCAAGCAGGCGCTCGGCGCGGCTGAGGCGCTCGAGGGCCTGGCGCAGGCGGCCCAGTTCCAGCTGCTCATCCATCACCTCGCGGCGGGCCTGCTCCAGCAGGCGGTTGCCGGGTTCGTGGCGGCTGAAGACATCGAAGAGCAGGGCGGCGCTGATCTGCAGCTGGCCGCCGCTTTTCTTCTGCCCCGGGTAACCGTTCACCACCAGGCCGGCGATCTGGGCGATGGACCGGAAGCGGCGGCGGCAGAGCTCGGAGAGGTTGATCGAGGCCTCCAGGTCAGCTTCGAGTTCCGTCTGATCGAGCAGGGCCTCGCTCCATTCCTCGTAGAGCGCTTGGAAGGGATAGCCGCGGGGGGCCAGCAGCTCGAAGCCGTAATCATTCACCGACACCGTGATCGTCGCCGAGCGGATCCGGGTTAGGCGCCCGGCCCACAGGAAGCCCAGCCCCTCGTGCACGAAGCGTCCCTCGAAGGGGTAGGCGAACAGGTGGCTGCCCTCGCGACTGCGGGTCACCTCCACCAGGAACTGATCCTCCCGGGGCAGGCGCGAGAGGTGGGCTTGCCGGCGCAGCAGCGGCTCCAGAGCCCGCAGTTCGGCGGTGTCGAGCCCCTGATCTTCGGCGCCGGCTGCCGCCGGATCCGCGCCCTGAATGGCGCCGGCACAGCGGTGCACCTCCCGGCGCAGATGAACGCTGAGCAGGTCGGAGAGGGCCAACTGGCCCCCGGCCCAGGCGGGCACTGTGCGGCTCTTGCGGGTACTGGCCTTCACCAGGGCGGTCATGTCGCGCAGTCGCACGAACTCCAGCTGCCGCCCCGCAAAAAAGAACACATCGCCTGGCTTCAGGCGCGAAACGAAGCCCTCCTCCACATGACCGAGGGTGGCGCCGTGCACCACCTTGACGCTGATCGAGCTGCTGGAGGTGATCGTGCCGATCCCCAGCCGGTGCAGGCGGGCGATGACGGGATCCTTGACCCGGAACAGAACGGGCGCGCCCGTGGCTGGGACGGCATCAGGGGGCTCCTCTCGCTCCAGCTTGCGGTAGCGGGGATAGGCGCCGAGGCAGTCGCCGCCGTGCTCCAGGAAGCGCAGGCACCACTGCCAACTGGCCGCATCGAGGTGGCGGTAGCTCCAGCAGCTGCGCACCCGCTCCAGCTCCAGCTCCGGATCGAAGCCAGGCCCGCAGGCCAGGGTTGTGAGATGCTGCAGCAGCACATCCAGCGGCGCCGTTGGTGGCCGGCGGGTTTCCACCAGCCCCTCCCCCAGCCCCCGCCGCATCGCCGACACCTCAAGCAGTTCCAGCGCATTGGTGGGCATGAACAGCACCTGGGACGTCCCCCCGGGGGTGTGGGCCGAGCGGCCGGCCCGCTGCAGCAGCCTCGCCAGGTTCTTGGCACTGCCGATCTGCACCACCCGCTCCACCGGCTGGAAGTCGACCCCCAGATCAAGGGCGCTGGTGCAGACCACCCAGCGCACGTCCCCCGCCTTCACCCCCGCCTCGATCGCCTCACGCTCGGCCCGGTCGATCGAGCCGTGGTGCAGAGCCAGGGCTCCCTCCATCTCCGGGCAGGCGTAGCGGAGGCATTGATGCCAGCGCTCCGACTGATTGCGCGTGTTGGTGAAGATCAGCGTCGAGATGGCTGGATCGAGGGCTGCCACCAGCTCCTCATACATGCGCAGGCCCAGATGGCCTCCCCAGGGAAAGCCATCGATCGACTCCGGCAGCAGGCTGCGGATGTCCGTGTTCCGCCGCAGCCGTGCCCGCACCAGCAGGGGCTCCTCGCCGGCGCCGACGCCCACCGCCGCGCGGGCGGCTTCCTCCAGATTGCCGATGGTGGCGCTGATCGCCCAGGTGCGCAGGCCGGGGCGCTGGCCCCGCAGCCAGCTCAGGGCCAGCTCCGTCTGGCTGCCGCGCTTGCTGCCCATCAGCTCATGCCATTCATCCAGAACCACCGCTTCGAGGCCCGCGAACAGCTGCGGAGCCGCCCGGTTCGCCAGCAGCACCGAGAGCGATTCCGGGGTGGTGATCAGGATCTGGGGAGGCTGAGAGAGCTGACGGGTGCGTTCGCTTGCGGCCGTATCGCCGTTGCGGATGCCCAGCGTCAGCGGCCAGCCCATGGCCTCGATCGGTGCCTGGATCGCCAGAGCCAGATCGCGGCTGAGGGCACGCAGGGGCGTGAGGTAGAGCAGGCGCAGGCCGGGTCCTGGATTCGTCAGCATGGCGGCGATCGGTCCCATCACCGCCGCATAGGTTTTGCCGGCGCCGGTGGGGACCTGGATCAGCCCGTTCCGCCCTCGCAGGTAGGCCTTCCAGCACTGGCGCTGAAAGGGAAGAGGCCGCCAGCCCTTCCGGCGGAACCAGGCCTCGATCGGCTCGAGGGCAGCGGGCTGGGAGGCCAAGGCAGGGGGATCCGGATCAGGTGGTGAGGATGCCCACCACCACTGCGGCAATGGCCAGGATCACGGCCCCCAGCACCACGCCGGCCGCCACGTTGCCCTTGCGGATCTCGGTGCGGTAGTCGATCGGGGAGAGCTTGTCGAACAGCAACAGGCCCGCATAGATGAGGATGACCCCGACAACGGTCCACCCGACCGTCAGCAGGAGCTGGAGCAGGGGTTTGACCATGGCGGCATCCCGAAGCGCCTTTCAGGCTAAGGACCGGTCCGGTGCTGGGCCCGGTCCGGCGGATGTGCGGCGCTGGCCGCTGCTGCTTTGGCTGCTGCCCCTGATCCCGCTGCTGGTGCTGCTCCTCTCATGGCTGGAGCCCCCCCAGCGCCAGCAGATCGCGGTGGCGCCGGAGGATTCGAGCACCAGCGAACCCCTGCGCCTGGACTCGGGGTTGTTCGGCAGTCCGCTGATCAAGCTGCGGGCCGAGCTGCCCGTGAACAGCTCGATGGGCCTGGGGGTGGAGCTGCTCGATGCCGGCGGGGCCACCGTGCTGGAGCTGGCGAAGGACGGCTGGCGCGAGACCGGCACCTGGTCGGAGGGGGGAGAGAGCGGCCGCTGGGAGGAGAGGGACGACGGGGTGAGGCTGTCGCTGCGGCCGCCGAGTTCGGGGGTGTACCGCCTGCGGCTCACGCTCGAGGATCTGCTCGACACGGCCGGCGTCCCCCTGGAGAGCCCCCTGCTGGTGCGGCTGGAGGTGCGCAACCACAGCGTCGATGCCCCGCTGCTGTGGTTCACCGCCCTGGTGACGCTGCTGATGGCAGGGATCGCCATGGGGTCCATCTACCGCAACTGGCGTCTGCGCAAGGTGCTGCGCCTGGAGGACAACCGCCTGCGTCTGCGCTGCCGTCTGGGGGGGGCTGGCCTGGTGCGTGTGGAGGTGCGGGCCCGCTACGAGCGTCCCTCCAGCGACGCTGGTCCCCACTCCCCCCGGCTGAAGGCGGAGCTGCAGCTGGAGGTGAGCGATGCCCTCGGCCGCTCGCGCCTGGGCTTCAAGCGCGTCTTGCCCGTGGCGGCCCATTCCAGCGACAGTGACCACTGGCTGACTGTGGAGGAGGTGCTCCATCTCAAGGTGGGCGAGCCCGCCAGCCTGGGGTTGCGGCTGACGCTGCCCGACACCATCGCCGATGGCGGCGAGCCCTGGGAGATCGAGTGGATGCGGCTGGTGCTGGAGGACGGCGTGCTCAGTCCCCACCCGGTGGCGGTCCTGACGCTGGAGGACTGAGATGGCTCCCGAGCGCACGCTGATCCTGGTGCTCACCCTCTCGGCGGTGACGGTGGGCACGGTCACCGGGGTCAGCCGGCCCTTCCTGTTCCAGCTGGGGCAGGAAGGGGTGCCGTCCGGATCCAGTGGGGTCACCTACCGCGGCAGCTACCGGGGCGGCCTGTGGGTGCCCCGCAGCGGTCGCTCCAGCTGGCCTGGTTTCCAGGGGCGGGGTCCCGGGACGGCCAAGTAGGCATGCAGCCCCTCTCACCGCTGCAGGTGCGGGTGCTGCTGGCCACCGCCGCGCTCTCCTCAAGTGTGGGGCTGGTGCTGGAGCTGATGCTCGTCACCCAGGCCAGCTATCTGCTCGGTGACGCGGCCCTGGCCACGGGGATGGTGATCGGCACCTTCCTGGCGGCCATGGGGCTGGGGGCCTGGCTGAGCCAGTTCGTCGGCGGTGGCGTGCGGCCCCAGCAGCGGCTCCTGAACGCTTTTCTGCTGGTGGAGCTCTGCCTCTCTCCACTCTGCCTGCTGGGGCCGCTGGCGCTGTTCGCTCTGTTCAGCGTCGATGGCCCGCTCTGGCTGGCCCTGGTGGTGGTGACCGTCCTGGTGGGGCTGTTGGGGGGCATGGAGGTGCCCCTGCTCACCCGGCTGCTGGAGAGCCAGCAGCACCTGCGCAAAGCCCTGGCCCGGGTGCTGGCCCTTGATTACCTCGGGGCCCTGCTGGGGTCCCTGCTCTTTCCACTGCTGCTGCTGCCCTGGTTCGGCCTGCTGCCCACCGCTGGCCTGCTGGCGATGATGCCCCTGATCAGCAGCGCGGTGCTGTGCTGGGTGTTCCCCGGATGCCGCCGCTGGCGCTGGCCGGTGAGCGCTGCCCTTCCCCTGGCCGCGCTGGCAGCCTGGGCATTGGTGCCCCTCGGCAACCGGATCGAGGATGGCCTCTACGACGATCCGGTGGTGGGGCGGGTTCAGTCGCGCCATCAGCGCATCGTGCTCACCAGCCGCCGCGGCGATCTGCGTCTGTTCCTCGATGGGAACCTGCAGTTCTCGAGCCTGGATGAATACCGCTACCACGAGGCACTGGTGCATCCGGCCCTGGCCCTGCACGGGCGGCCTGAGCGGGTGCTTTTGCTGGGGGCGGGCGATGGGCTGGCGGCACGGGAGATCCTGCGCTGGCCGGGGGTGCGCCGGCTCGATCTGGTGGAGCTGGATCCGCAGATGCTGCAGCTGGCCCGGGCCCATCCCGTCCTGCGGCGCCTGAACCAGGCCAGCCTTGACGACCCTCGGGTGCAGACGCACATCGGTGATGCCTTCGAGCTGGTGCGTCGTCTGCCGGGCCCCTACGACGTGGTGATCGCCGACTTCCCCGACCCCGAGAGCCCGGCCCTGGCGAGGCTCTACAGCGTCACCTTCTATGGGCGCCTGCTGGGGCGGCTGGCGCCGGGAGGCCTGCTGGTGACCCAGGCCTCAACACCGTTCTTCACCCCGAAGGTGATGGCCTCGATCCAGGCCACCCTGGCCGAACTGGGCCTGGTGGCGCGGCCCTACAGCGTCGATGTGCCCAGTTTCGGGCCCTGGGGGTTCGTACTGGCCCATCGCCGGGGCCAGCGCCTGCAGGCCGGCTCCCTGCCCTTCGAGGGCCGCTGGTTCGACAAAGCCCAGCTGGACAGGCTGTTCCTGCTGCCCCGGGATCTGCGTCCGGCAGGGGATGCCGTCGTGCTGCCGAACCGTCTGTCGCGGCCGGTGCTGGATGGGTACCAGCGCCAGTCCCTCTGGCGGCAGGACTGATACCCGCCCGGCCCTGATCGATAGGCTGGACGCCTCCGGACGTCGGGCTCCGGGCCGAGGCCGTGCCCATGGGCGTCTGGTTTCTGCTGGTGCTGCTGCTGGTGGCGGCGTGGGTCCTGCGCGAGCTGCAGAAGCGACGCCGGCACCCGACGGCCCTGCCCCAGGGGCGCACGCTCTTCGACCTGTGCACCGGCGACATCGTCCAGGCCGACGGTCGCGACTGGGTGGTCGAAGACCGCCTGCTCTACGACGAGGAGGGTTTTCAGTGGCTGGAGTATCTGCTGCGCGACGGCAGCGAGGGCCGCTGGCTCTGCGTCTGTGAAGACGACTGGCTGGAGGTGAGCTGGCTGGAGCGGGGCCCGGCTGAGCTGGCCCGTCAGCTGGATCATCAGCCACTGCCCTTCCCGGGGACGATCACCTGGGAGGGGGTGACCTACCAGCTCAGGGAGCAGGGCCGGGCAGCGGTGAGCTCCACCTCCCGCACCATGAACCGGCGGCTGAGTGGTTGCCGCTTCGGTGATTACGAGGGTCCCGATGGGATGGTGCTGTCTCTGGAGCGCTGGGATGGGGGCAGTCCCGGCTCCCGCCCACCGACCCCTGGCTCCGACCTCGAGCCCACGGAGGCCGAAGCGGAGGTCACCCTTGGCCGCCTGTTGGATCCGGCGTCCCTGGTGCTGCTGCCGGGGGATGGTCGCTCGGTGTACAGGCCCCTCAGCCCGGGGAGCTGAATCCCTCCAGCAGCTTGAGGGCCGTGGCGAGGCTGTCGGCTTCCGCCGCCGGTTTGTCGCGGCGCCAGCGGGCGATGCGCGGGAAGCGCACCGCCAGGCCGCTCTTGTGGCGTTTCGACGGTTGCAGCCCTTCGAAGGCCAGCTCGAACACCTGCAGGGGCTCCACCGCCCGCACCGGCCCGAAGCGCTCGATGGTGTGGCGGCGGATCCAGCGATCGAGTTCGGCGATCTCGGCATCATCGAGGCCTGAATAGGCCTTGGCAAAGGTCATCAGCTGGGGTGCACCACCGGCCGCGTCCGATTCCCCGGTGGTGACGCCAGTCGTGCCGGCAGATCCCGGCGGGTGGCTCCACAGCCCGAAGGTGTAATCGGTGTAGAGGTTGGCGCGGCGGCCGCTGCCGGCCTGGGCATAGAGCAGCACCGCATCGAGATGGAGCGGTTCGAGCTTGTGCTTCCACCAGTCGCCGCGGCGGCGGCCGGCCCGGTAGGGAGACTCCAGCCGTTTCAGCATGAGTCCCTCGGCCCCCACATCGCGGGCGCGGCCGCGCTGCCGCTCCAGCTCCTCCCAGCTGCCCAGGGACACGGCCACCGAGCCGCGCAGGCGCTGCCGCTCGGGGTGATGGCCCTGGGCCACGGCAGCGCACAGCTCGTCCAGCCGCTCCAGCCGCTGCCGCAGGGGTTCGTCGCGCCGGTCGGCGCCGGCCGATTCGAGCAGGTCGTAGGCGACGAAGGCCATCGGGCACTGGCGGCGCAGGCTCCCTCCCACGCTCCTGCGGCCCAGCCGCCGCTGCAGGGTCGCGAAGCCGTGGGGCCGCTCCTCGCCGGGATCCCAGACGATCACTTCCCCATCCAGCACCGTACCGTCGGGCAGGGCCTCCCCCAGGCTCACCAGCTCGGGAAAGCTCTCGTTCACCAGCTCCTCGCCGCGGCTCCAGAGAAAGCTGGTGCCGGCGCGGCGGATCAGCTGGCCGCGGATGCCATCCCACTTCCACTCCGCCCGCCAGTGGCTGGGATCCCAGCCCTCCAGCTGGGCCGTATCGAGGGGACTGGCCAGGAAGAAGGGAAAGGGCCGGCTTGCCGGCACCGCCGCCCCTTCCGCCGCAGGGGCGAGCAGGCCGTGGAAGGCGTCGGCCGTGGGCTCGAAGCCCCCCATCAGGCGCTGGGCGATTTCGGCCTCCTCCAGCCCCGCCACCCGCGCCAGAGCCCGGGTGACCAGCCCAGTGGACACCCCCACCCGCAGTCCCCCGGTGAGCAGCTTGTTGAACAGGAACGCCTGGCCTGCGGGAAGGGAGGCCCAGGCGTCCAGCACGGCCCGGGCCTGGGCGGCCGGCTCCAGCGCCGCGATCGCCGGCAGCCGCTCCCCCATCCACGCGGCCAGGGGACGCTCGATCGTCTCGGTCCCTGCCAGGGCCAGCTGCGGCAGCAACAGGGCGATCGTCTCGGCGCTGTCGCCCACCTGGGCATGACAGTCGTCGAACAGCCATTCCGGCAGATCCGAGGCGGCCAGGGCGATCTCCCGCAGCCGCCGGCCGGTGATCAGCCGCTTGCGCCTCTTGCCGAGCAGCAGGGTGACCGCCCAGGCCCCATCGGCGGGATCCACCGCGCGCAGATAGGCCTCCAGAGCAGCCACCCTGGCACCGGTGCCGGCGCTGCGGTCGAGCTGCTCATAGAGGGCGCAGAAGTCGCGCATGGATGGCGGCCCTGGCGGATCGGACTCCACCCTGGCGAGTGCCGTGGCCGATCGCCCGGCCTTGCCGGCCGCGCGGGAGGATGGCAACCAGGGCTCTGCGGCGGAAGCGCCAACCCACCCGGCGCTTTCGCCCGCCCTGCAGCCTCCGGTGCCAAGGCCCGATGAAGTTCAAGGACTACTACGAGACCCTCGGCGTCGAGCGGGGAGCAAGCGACGAGGAGATCAAGAAGGCCTACCGGCGCCTGGCCCGCCAGTACCACCCCGACATCTCCAAGGAGCCGGGCGCCGAGGATCGCTTCAAGGAGATCAGCGAGGCGTACGAGACCCTCTCCGATCCGGAGAAGCGCCAGGCCTACGACGGCCTGGGCCGCCATCACCCCGGCGAGGAGTTCCGGCCACCACCGGAGTGGGACACCCGCTTCTGGCAGGGCCAGGCCCACCAGGAGGTGGACCTCTCGGAGCTGTTCGAGCAGATGGGATTCCGCTCCTCGCAGCGGCGGCGCCAGGCGGGAGGCGCGGAGTTCCCGATCCGCGGTCAGGATTTGGAGGTCGTGGCCCGGCTGACGCTCGACGAGGTCGCTCGCGGCACCCAGGTGACCCTGGAGCGGCCGGGTGGGAGCGTGCGCATCCGTGTGCCCATGGGTGTGACCGACGGCGAGCGGCTGCGCATTCCGGGACGCGGCGGCCCCGGCAGTGGTGGGGGCCCCGACGGGGATGTGTACATCCACATCCAGCTGCTGCCGCACCCGCTGTTCCGGCCTGTGGGTCATGACCTTTACCTGGAGCTGCCGGTGACCCCCTGGGAGGCGGCTCTCGGCGCCGAGATCGAGCTGCCCACCCTCGATGGCCGCGTGCGGGTGATGGTGAAACCTGGCGCGCAGGCGGGTCAGAAACTGCGGCTCGCTGGCAAGGGGCTGCCGATGCGTGGCGGAGGGGTCGGCGATCTTTATGGCGTGCTGCAGCTCGTGATGCCCAAGGAGTTCAGCGAGCGCGAACAGGAGCTCTATCGTGAGCTGGCGACGGAGTCCTCCTTCCAGCCCCGTCCGCAGTTCACCGGAGGGACGACCCGTGGCTGACGATCTTCTGATCCCCGTGGACGCCGAGGCTCCGGTGGAATCGGCCGAGCTGCTGGCGGCTTCGGGTCTGGCCCAGGAGGAGCTGGTGGAGCTGGTGGAGTTCGGCGTCTTTGAAACCAGCGATGGCGTCGCGGGCTGGAGCTTCCAGGCGCGGGCGGTCCACCAGGCCCGGCGGGCGGTGAAGCTGCGGGACGCCTTCGGGCTCAACCCCCCCGGCATGGCCCTGGCCCTCACCTACCTGGAGAAAATCGAGGCTCTGGAGCAACGGCTGCGGGAACTAGAGTGTCTGCTGCCCCGTTGAGGCCAGGGCGGCCGTAGCCATGGAGGCTTCAGAACTCTCCACCGGATCGTTGATCACACGGCACCTCAGCGTGCATCGGGTCAGTGATCTCGCTCTCTACGAGGAGCATTCGGCCATCATCAAACGGCTCTGCGCCGAGCTGGGATTCAAGGAACCAGCCACGGCGATGGCCTGGGTGTTCGATCAACTGGAGCAGTCGAAAGATCTGCAGAAGGCCATCTTCGATCTGCTCAACGACTGATCGGATCCTCAGTCAGCCCTTGGTCGTGGCGACAGAACTGGCACCTGGGCAGCGGATCGAGCCCGTTGCGGTTGTGCTTCACATCGCCGCAGGGTGACCATGAATGGCAGCTGAACGATGGCCTGCCGATCCTGCGCTCGCCCCGGTTCAGCCAGGGCGCGAGGGAGTTGATCGCCTTGGCCACCAGGTCTGCCTGAACGTCCCCCGCCCCACCGTTCACGAGAGGGGTCAGGGCTGGACGAATGGCCGTAACTCAGAACTGGTAGCGCATGATCGCCGCCAGGCTGGCTTCACCAGGGATGTCAGCCTTGCGAACACCCATCACTTTTGCACCCATCACCAGGGCACGGCTGGCGATTTCATCGACGATGCCATAGCTTTCGGCGCTGGGACCATCGGCGAAGGTCACTGTCCCATCGTCGTCGATCGTGCCGGGGGTCACATCATCGATGTCGATCAGCAGCAGTTGAATCGCGCCATAGGTGGCCGCCCGGGCCGCCTGGGCCAGATCGGATGTGGTCCGACCCTGACTGGCGCGCAGCGTGTAAAGGGACTGGATCTCCGCCAGTTCATCACGGAACAGCTCATCCAGGATGGTGCGGGCACTTGCGGCCAGATCAGCATCGCTCTGGGTTTCGGGATTCTGCAGGATTGCAGCCCGTGCGAGGTGCGGATACGACTGAACTTCGCGGAAGATCGACTGCATCGGTTCGCTGGCCGCCAGGATCAGCGGGGTCTCCCGGCCCACCAGCAGCAGCCTCAGCGCCTGATCGATCTTTCGGGCGTACTGGGCCTGGCGCACCTTCATGCCCTCGGAGCCCTGGAGGCGACCGCTGGGCGAGCGGTCCTTGATGGAAGCTTTCCTGGCCGAGCCGGCCACATCCTTCGGCATGCCGTTCAGCTTGATCTCGACGGCCGGCAGGTCGGAGGAGACCGCCACCAGACGCACACTGTTCTGTGCCAGGGCCAGGACGTAGGCGGACTGGGGAACGGTGACCGTACGCAGAAGGGGCTGGACGTGGAAGCGGTCGCTGACCTGCACGGCCGGCTTCAGGTGGTTGGGCAGGCGGAAGCTGCGCAGCCCTTCCGGCGAAACATAGACGGCAAGACTGTTGGCCTGGACGTCCCAGAAATCATCATCATCGATGAGGTCGTGGAGGAGCTCCTCAATGGCCAGCACCTCGCGCTTGTCGTGGGCGGCGAGCTGCTCGATGGCCTCGCCAGCAAGGTTTTTCAGGGCGATGCGGTCGGCCTGGGCTTCCTGGGTCAGCGGTGTTGTCGGCAGAACCAGGCTGACCCGTGCCGGGCCGTGATTGAGCATCAGTGCTTCGATCTCGGCGCGGGTGGGGATGTCGACGTGAAGCATGGAGGGGGGAGCCGGGAATTTATTCGTTCAACGAATCTACAGGCCGAGAAACCTTAAATCATCCCAAAGGAATTCTACTGACAATTGGATAAGATTCTGTATCACAACAAGCTGGCATTCTTGAGTTGACAGGGGCGTGATGGCTCACTCCTCCTCTGCCCAGGATTCAGCAGGCCAAGCAGCTTTTTGATCCCGCAATCTGGGCGCTTCGCTGTCCAGCCTGTTGCGGAACGCTGCCTCTTTGGGTGAGAAGGAATGCGGTTGTCGGTGTCGACTGGTTGATCCTCCGCAGTCTCAGCAAGGCCTCACGTCTCCAGCACCATCTTCGAGAGGTTCGGCGGGCCCGCACCCTGGTGGCAGCGGTCACGCTTGAGCTCGGAGCTGCGCCGGCGCTACCGGTTCGTGCCGCAGGGGGAGCTGCCCGACCCGGCCTCCTGAACCAGGGCCCACCAGCGCTCCACCACCTCCGGGCTGCCATACCAGCAGGGCCCGAAGGCTCCGCCGTGGGCCACCCCCGGCAACACCAACGGGGTGGAGCCCTCCAGCAGGGCGGAGGCCACCGGGACCAGGCCATCGCCATGGTCGTGGGCATCACCGGTGCTGTTGCGGTAGGCCGTGGGTGCCAGGCGCCGGGCCATGGGGGAGGCGCTCTCCAGATCCAGATCGCCCGCCACCGACACGTAGCTCACCCGATCGGCGAAGGGCGTTCCCGGCAGCCGCCGCTGCACCATCCGGCGCAACACCGTGGCCTTCAGCGCCGTGTGCGGGCTGCCGAGCATCACCAGGGTGTCGGCCAGGACCTTGCCGTCGTAGCTGCGGTCCTGGAACGGCGCGTCATCCAGGAAGAGCCGCAGCATGATGCCGCCGGAGCTGTGGCCGATCAGGGTCACCCGGCCGGTGGGAGAGCGCGCGGCCAGCTCGGTCACGGTCGTGGCCACCCGATCCAGGATCCGAGCCCAGGCGAAGGCGAACACGGTGAGCAGCCATTCGGCCTTGCCCACCGGCACCAGCTTCACCGGCTGTCCGCTCAGATGCCCGAGCCGGGCCACCATCGGGGCGTAGGCCTCAGGGCTGATCAGGAAGCCACCGAGGATCACGATCGGTTGTCGGGGCATGGGCGGAACTCGGAGGGTCGCCAGGTCGTCCCGGAAGGCTTCGGCTGGGGCTCTGGCCATCGTCGCCTGATGGCCGTGGCCATGGACCGGATCCAGTTCCAGCCGGGTCTATGGGTGGCCTCAGGCCCTGGTTGAGGTCCCCGGCGGGATCTGATCCCGTGCAGGGGGCGTCTGTTTCAACAGGGCCAGAACCTGCTCGTCCCGAAGCTGCTCGAAGTGCTCGTACCACAGACCCACGGCCTGGAGATCGTCCACGAGGGCCAGCGCCACCAGGCGATCCACCAGCTGGCTCAGCTCGGTGGCGACGTCGCGATCGACCACCGGCACCGCCAGATCCAGCGAGGCCGGCTCCAGCTTGCGCAGGGAGAGCAGGGCGGCCTTCATGGTCATGCCGGTGGCGATGCCGTCGTCCACCACGATCAGATGACGGCCCCGCAGCTGCTCGCCCGGCGGGTCTCCGAAGAGCTCTTGCCGGCGCCTCAGTTCCATTTCCTGCGCCCGAAGCCAACCGTGGGTGGTGGCGGTGGTCGCCCGCAGAAGTGCGCCCTCCCCGTTGCGCCAGACCACCACCCCACCGGCGGCCACCGCACCGATCGCCAGCTCCGGCCAGGCCGGATCGGCGACCTTGCGCACCGACCAGGTCGCCAGCGGAAGCCCCAGGCGAGAGGCCATGGCCGCCGCCACCGGCACCCCCCCCCTCGGCAGCGCCAGCAGGGTTGTGTCGTGAGCGCGGCCCTGACGATCAGCAAAGGCGTCCACCAGAGCGAGACCCGCCTGGTGGCGGTTGGTCCAGAGAGGAGGTCGAACAGCCATGGCGTGAGGAGGCGAGAGGGATCGGGAGGCCTTCAGGGCCTGGCCCCTGTCAGGTGCCGGAGAAACCAGGTGCGGGCCAGGTGGGCGGCCTGCTCCAGGGTTCCGGGCTCCTCGAACAGGTGGCTGGCTCCCGGCACCACCTGGAGGGCATGGGGGGCGGTCAGCTGCGCGGCGGCCTGCTCATTGAGCTGGAGCACCTCCAGGTCCCATCCACCGACGATGAACAACGTGGGGCTTCCCACCCGTGGAAGGGCTTCCGCAGCGAGGTCCGGACGGCCACCGCGGGACACCACGGCAGCCACCGGGTCCGGTCGTGCCGCCGCCGCAGCGATGGCCGCGGCGGCGCCGGTGCTGGCGCCGAACAGTCCGATCGGCAGGCCGCCCAGCTCCGGCTGCTCGCATGACCAGTCGATTGCCCCGATCAGGCGCCGGCTGAGCAGGGAGATGTCGAAGCGCAACGACCGGTCCTGGTCATCGATGCGCTCCTCGGCGCTGGTGAGCAGATCGAACAGCAGAGTGGCCAGCCCGCCCTCCACCAGCACCCTCGCCACGTAGCGGTTGCGGCGGCTGAAGCGACTGCTGCCGCTGCCGTGGGCGAACAGCACCAGCCCGGCTGACGGATCCGGAAGCGTCAGACTGCCTGCCAGCTCCACCCCTGCCGAGCGGACGATGACCTCTCGTTCGCTGACAGTGGAACGGCTCACAGCATGCCCCTGAGGCTCCCCTTTCCTAGCCACGGGAGTGGCGGGGGCGCTGCATGGAATCGTCCGAGGCCGCGGCCTGCGAAGGCCATCGTGGATACGGTTCAGGACGAGCACTCCGATCCCCCACCCTCCCGGTGCCTGCCATGAACTCGACGCCCACACATCCCAGCGACGATGACCTGGACTCCCCCGAATCAGCCGATCGCATACTCCAGGACCTGAGGGAGGAACTCACCGGTCAACCTTCGCCGGCAGGCGATGCCGAGGAGGAGGACCTCACTGGACTGACCGAGGCTGAACTCGAGGGGGCAGCCGGTGTCGAGTCCCCTCCCGGTCGCATCGACTGACCTGGCCCTGCGGCTGGTGCGGAGCTCTTCAGGAGGCGCGCTCATCGGTGATGAACCTTGAGGATCCCGAGGCTTCAGCCGGGCTTCGGGTTCACCGGGCGCTGTTCGACATCCCTGCCGGAGCGACGGCGGCTGAGGTTCTGCACCTCCATGAAGCTTCAGCCCTGACGACACCAACTCCGCCGCCACGGAACTCAGGGATGATTCGGATGGTTTTCAGTCACCCTCAGAGCGATTCCGACCAAGGCTCATCGTTCGTGACGATGCCCAGACAAAAGCCGAGCTCAGCAGGCTCTGGGCTCTGCTGATGTCGACTCAGCCTTCTCCGCCCTCACCACCTTCTCCGCCCTCACCACCTTCTTCATTCTTCTCGATCGGGCTAGCGCCTGGAACGGTCTTTTCCATTTTTTCGCCACTGTCTTCCCCGCCCTCCATGGGCTCGGGGGCGCGTCCACAGCCCACAGTGCCGGCCACCAAGCCAGCGGTGGCCAGGAACAGAGCAAGGCTGGAGCGGACCATGGCAGGACTCGGATGGTGTTTCATTGTCGGGTCGCGGCTCCTGGCCGTCCGTGCTTTTGCCACAGCCTGTGGTGCCATTCGTCACAGTCCATGCGTTTCGCGCTTGAACCTCTTCTGGAGGCCCAGCAGGTGGTGGATCTCCGGATGGAACTGCTGGCTGAGGCCGATGCCTGGAGACCTGGCGTGGAGACCGCCGGCTGGCATGCACGAACGGTCAAGAACAACCGTCAGCTGGATCGGAGTTCACCTCTGCAGGGCCAGCTCACACCACGGGTGGTGGAGCCCCTGTTGCACCACCCCCTGGTCCAGTCGGCAGCCCTGCCTGTGAGGGTCCATGGGCTGCTGTTCAGCCGTTCCGGGCCCGGTGAAGGCTATGGCCGCCACGTGGACAACGCCTTCATGGCGGGGGGCCGTAGTGATCTCTCCTTCACCCTCTTCCTCAGCGATCCGTCCGGGTACGAGGGAGGCGCGCTGGTGCTGGAATCGCCCTCGGCGGAGGAGGAGCTGCGGCTTCCGGCCGGACATGCGTTGGTGTATCCCAGCACCTTGTTGCATCGCGTCGAACCCGTGACCCAGGGGGAGCGTCTGGTGGCCGTGGGCTGGATTCAGAGCCGGGTTCGCGACGCCGACCAGCGTGAACTGCTGTTCGAGCTCGACACCGCCCGCCGGGCGCTCTTCCATCAGGAGGGCAAGAGCGACGTGTTCGATCTGATCAGCCGCAGCTACACCAACCTGTTGCGCCGCTGGGGGGAGTGATCCCGGCAGCGGCGCAATCCTGGCGTCCTTGGTGCCGGCTGGATCTGCTGCGAGTTGGGCCGAAGAGGGGACAGCTCAGAGGCGATCAGTTCTCCTTCTCACCCGCCTCGTTGTTGTCCCCGGCGCCCTGGCTGTCGGTTGGCGCTTTGGGCTCTGCAATCACCCCCAGGGCACGGCATTCAGCGATCGGATCCACGTCTGGTGCCAGGCCCAGCGCCTTGCGCAGTGCATCAAGCTGAGCCACCGATTGGAGATCAATCGTGTTGACCGCCTTCTCGCAGGCCAGCTTCTTGAGGGCCGGGAGATCTGGGCTGCCGCATCCAGTCAGCAGCCCAAGGGTGATGCAGGCACCGATCGGGACAACTCTGACCATGGCGATGCAACCGGAGGAATCGCCAGATTAGAAGTGGCGGCGCACCCCACTCGCAGAGGGAATGCAACCGCCAGGACGGCCTCAGGACGAAACCTCTGGCACTGTTGCGGCTCAGTGATCTCCTAACTAGAGCGGTGCATCGGCGAGGCAGCACGCGGTGAGCAGATCCTGATCAGCTCCTGCTCGGAGGCCAAACGAACCAGCCTGAACCTCGCTGCCCGCTTCCGTATTTGCCAGGAGCTCAGCCAGGCTCTGGGCCGCGGCGTCCGGCCCGATCTCCGCCGGGATAGCCACACCAAACAACCGATGCAGCTGCTCAACGCTGGTCGCCGCGTTGAAGGCCAGTACCAGTCCCACCGGCAGCGCCGGCGAGGGATCCGCCGGGCGGCCGACGTGGAACCAGCGCGCCGCCAGCGGCTGTGCTGATTCACCCCAGCCAGCGGCACGGCTGTGTTTATCGACACGATCCCCCGCCTGGACAGCAGGACTCCGAGCCTCACTCATCGCTCACGTGCCAAAGCCGGCAGCCCACATCGCGCAGGCCCCATCCCAGAGGCGACCGCTCACGACCAGGATCTTCACGGGATCACCTCCTCCACCTGCCCCTGGAGGCCCTCAAGCCAGTGCCAGCAGTGCTGCTGGTCGTGTGCCAGGGCATTCCAGAAGCTGCAGGTGGTTTGACTCACAGCGGTGCGCTCAGGTGCGATCGATCAGTGGAGCGCGCTCGTGAGCCCGCTTCAGGGCCAGATCATGGGTGCCGCCCGAACGAATCACCGCAGCGGTTGACAGTGAGCAATCGCTACGCAGATGCTGGCGGGTTGAAGCATCGGGCGCAGACCGTAAGCGGCAGGTCGGGTGATCACTACAAGCCGAGTGATTCCCAGTTGCAGGGGATCCCGATAGTCTCTATTTACAAGTCTTCAACCTTTGCTTGTTCATGGATGCCACCAATCCTGTTCCCCAGGCCATCAGCCACCGGCAACTGATCACGCTGCTGCAAACGGCCGTTCCCGACGCCTCGATGGTTGAGGGTGGTGCCGAAGAAGACCGGAGTGATGAACTCGAGGGACTGCTGCGTAGCTACGGGCAGGTGAGCCAACGGCTGTTGCAGGCTCTGCAGCAGAGGGATGGAGCCCTGGCCAAGGGACGCAGCCCGCGGCAACTGATGGCGATCGGTGCTTTGCAGGCCCATGTGACCATGGCGCTTCAGGCCCTGACTGCCAGCCAGAACTGAGTTCCCCGGCTCCAGGATGGACTACCAGGGCAACACCTCACCGTTGGCATGCCAGAAGGTTCCCGAATTCTCCAGGGTGAGGTCATCGATCCGATTCAGCAGCCCTCGCACGGAATCCTCCGGTGCAATCCCCTGGGACGTGAACCCTGTCATCCCGGTGCTCACCATGCCGGGATGGAGGATTCCAACGGCAACACCGCGGGGCTTCAGGTCGATCGAGAGGGATTTACCCGCCATGCAGAGCGCCACCTTCGACATCCGGTAGCCATAGGAGTTGCCGGAGGTGTTGTCTTCGATCGACCCCATGCGACTGGTCATCAGGATCACCTTGGAGCCTGGCTGAAGCTGGCTCAGACATGCACGGGCGAAGCGCAACGGAGCGATCGCGTTCACCTCGAACTGACGGCGGAGGCTCTCGACATTGAGATCCTCCAGCGTGGTTCTCTCGAGAATCCCGGCATTGTTGATCAGCACATCAATCGGCAGACCCTGCAGCCGCTCCACCAGGGCAGTGATCGACGCCTCATCGGTGACATCCACTCCCGCCTCGATCCGTACGCCAAGATTCTGCAGATCAGCAGAAGGATGGCGGCAGACGGCCACCACAGAATCGCCACGGGAGGCGAGCTGTCTGCAGTACTCGAAGCCGATGCCGCGATTGGCTCCGGTGATCAGAACAGTGGCCATAAAAGGGTGAGTCTCCGCTCAGGTTGATGCTGACTCGGATCGTATGCCACGGTGTGCCCACCAGCTTGGCAACCATGAACGTACATGCAATCAGTCGTTTAACGAGCGATTGGGTCGCCGGTGGCATCATCGCAGGCGTTGTTGAAGACGATGCCAGGACAATCATCGTGGGCTCGATCGTGCCGGCCAGGAGCAGTGTGATCAACCTGGATCGCTTTGTTCTGAATTGAAACGGCGGCTCTCATCACAACACGACTGGACTGGCTGCTCTTGAACAGTCATCGGCAGGCATTGGGAGGCAGGGTGAAGGAGTGGGCCAGCCTTCACGCTGTGGCCAGACATGCCGTGCATCACCACAGCAACCCCACCAAGAACGCCAGGCCTGCTCCCACCGGGCCATAGAAGAAGACACTGGTCATCGCCGCCTCCAGTTCCCGGTCCTGTCGTGGTGAGTACTGCGCCACCAGCACGAGGCTGATCACCGTGCTCAGGACAAACCCCACGAGCGCGCCCAGCAGTCCTCGTCCCAGTCGCTTCATGCTGGCTTCGGATCGACTCCGTCTCCATCCTCACTGCGTTCTGCTTCGAAAGCACGTCCCAGTGGTTCCGCCGCGATTCCCTCTACGTCGCGCAGGTAGCGGGCCAGGCCGTCGCTGTTGCCGTGGGTGACGTACACCTGGCGGGCGCCGGTATCCCTAACGGTGCGCAGCAGGCCGTCCCAGTCGGCGTGATCGCTCAGCACGAAGCCGCGCTCGAAGCCGCGCCGCCGCCTGGCACCGCGTACGGCCATCCAGCCGCTCACGAAGGCGGTCTGGGGATCCTTGAACCGCTTCATCCACACCGACCGGTGCGCCGAAGGGGGCGCGATCACCAGCTTCCCCGCCAGGCTTTCGCTGCGCGGCAGGTCGCCCACGGGCCGGGTGGGCACCATGGCGACCCCCTGCTGCCGGTAGGCGGGCATCAACGCCTGCACGGCCCCGTGCAGCAGCACCTCCTCCTCCACTCCGATGGCGGCCAGTTCGGCGAGCAGCCGCTGGGCCTTGCCGAAGGCGTAGGCGAACAGCAGCGATGGCCGCTCCTGCGCCCCCTGCCACCAGTCGCGAATGGCGCTGGCCAACGCCGCGCCGCTCGCCCAGCGGTAGATCGGCAGGCCGAAGGTGGCCTCGGTGATGAACACATCGGCCCGCACCGGCTCGAACGGCGCGCAACTGGGATCAGCACAGCGCTTGTAGTCGCCACTCACCAGCCAGCTCTCGCCGCCGGCCTCCAGGCGGATCTGGGCGCTGCCGAGCACATGGCCGGCGGAATGGAACGACACCCGGGCGGCGCCGATGCGGTGCAGCTGGCCGTAGTCCACCGGCAGCAGGTTGATGCCCGCACCGAGGCGCTGGCGCAGGACCGCCTCACTGGCCCCCACCGCCCAGTACTCGCCGCAGCCCGGCCTGGCGTGATCGGCGTGGGCATGGGTGATCAGGGCCCGCGCCACCGGCCGCCAGGGATCGATCCAGGCCTCGGCAGCCGGGCAGTACAGCCCCTGGGGGGTGAGCCGGAGCAGGCCGCCGGCAGGCAGGGACATCGGGAGGCGACCTACGGGAGCTTGTCGATGCGTTGGCAGGTTCCTGTCACTGTCTGCTCCTCGATGTCAGGACCATCGTCCCGCTGAATCTTCCATTCAACTTGATAGGCCAGAGTCTGGCGCTGAATGGAATGGAGTTCCGCCATTTGCTGGTGCCTGTACATCCGTTTGTCCCAGTATATTTCCTGATCGGTGATCTTCACCGTGCTGTCATCGATGATTCCGCCACCAAGCTCGGCAGGCGGTTCATAGGTGGTGATGGTGCTCGTCACCTCCCCCGTGGCGGGATCCAGCTCCTGGATCTGCTGGAGCCGGGGATCGATGCGCATGGTTTGACGGGAACCGTCGTTCAGCCGGCAGTTCAGGAGGAAGGGCTCCAGCATCGGGCCCGCCTTGGCGCTGCAGCCTCCCATGAGTGTCAGCAACAGCACGGTGGGAACCGTCCACCTCGGTGGTCTGTTGTTCAGAAATCCCGCTGCAAGCTCCATGGGTGGATTGATCGGTCGCAAACTAGTCAGACCCTGCCAGGTCGTCAGCCCTGCCGCACGTATGCCCCGAACACGTTGGCCCGGTCTGCTGACCACCTGTCTGTTTCTCTGGGCGGCCTGGAGCCCCCCGCTTCGATCCCAGCCGGTGCCGACTCTTTCCGAAGCGGCCCGGGAGCGGATCGCCATCCGCACGACAACGTTCTCCCTGGATCTGCTGGATCAACTCTGGCAACAGCCCGGCAATCTGTTGGTATCTCCCTACAGCCTCTACGCCGCACTATTGATGGTGGCCAGTGGTGCCGGCGGTGACACGGCCGCGGTCTTGGGCCGGGTCCTTCGCCTTGAGGCCGCTGGGAGCGATCTGCCAGCGTTGGCCAGCCACTCTGCCCGCCTGACGGCGGAACCGGCCGGGTCACCGCTGGTCATGGGGCAGTCGATCTGGCCGGCAGAGCGCTTCACGCTGCGGCCGGCCTTCCGCCAGAAGATGGCCACCAGTTTCGGAGCCAGCATCACCCCCCTCGACTATGCCGGCGATCCCGAGGGAGCCGCCCAGCGCATCAATGCCTGGGTCAGCGAGCGCACCCGCGGCAGGATCAAGGAGCTTGTCGCTGCCGACCAGTTCTCGCCGGACACGCGCCTGTCGCTGCTGAGCACCATCTGGTTCCAAGGTGAGTGGATGGACGAGTTCGACCCGGACGGCACCCGCACCGGACCGTTCGCTCTGCAGGGGGGCGGCACGAGGGCGGTGCCGCTCATGCAGAGGACCGGCTGGTACCGGCTGGGGTCGATCCCGGGCGGCAGGATTCTGGAGATTCCCTATGCGGGGAAGAGCACCGTCACACCGAATCACGCACTGCTGATCCTGCTCCCTGACCAACGCGATGGCCTGGCGGCTCTGCAGCATCAGCTCACCCCGCAGAGCCTGAACAAGGCCATCGAGGGGATGAAGGAAGCACGGGTGGAGTTGATTCTGCCAAGG
The DNA here is from genome assembly GCA_943369245.1 of Synechococcus sp. UW140. Lineage (GTDB taxonomy): Bacteria > Cyanobacteriota > Cyanobacteriia > PCC-6307 > Cyanobiaceae > Regnicoccus_A. The sequence goes on from CALRMN020000005.1 coordinate 204,270, forward strand.
TTCAAGATGAGGGGCCGCCTCGATCTGATGGGAACCCTCGAGCGGATGGGGCTGGGTGCGGTTTTCGGCCCCGGTGCTGATCTCTCCGGCATCAGTGCGGTTCCCGATCTCTACCTGTCCGGCGTGCTGCAGGAGGCCACGCTGGAGGTGGACGAAAAGGGAACCGAGGCGGCTGCGGCCACGATCATGATGATGCCGGTCACCGGACTGGGCGAGGATCCGATCACGCCCTTCCGTGTGGACCGCCCATTTCTGCTCATGATCCGCGATCAGCCCACCGGCACGCTGCTCTTCCTGGGTCGGGTGATGGATCCGGGTGAGCAGGGGTAGGGGCACGGGCTCAGGCTCACAACCCCGTGCGTTGCTACCGGCCATACACTGGCGAGTGGAAATCAGGCAGGAACGGAGCTCGATGGCCCCATGGTTTCCTGCACGTCTCGCTGGACTGACAGCGCTGCCATGGCTGGCCGGGGCTCCCCTCATCGCGGCGGTTGCCGTGCCGGTGGCCTGTCCCGCTCCCGTGACTGCCCAGATCGCCGGCCTCTACCGCTGGCAGGTTGCGCGCCAGAACGGGCGGGAGCCGATCGATCTCTCGAGCCAGCGCAGCCGCTTCACGCCCGGGCTCTATGACCAGCTGAGCAAGGCCTACCGGCTTGGCCCTGCCGATGGCGGCTTCGTGGACTTCGACGTGTTCAGCGGCACCCAGGCGGCCACCTTCGGAGCCACGGTGGTGGGATGCGTCCCAGGGGAACAGGGGGGCCTCGAAGCCCTTGTGGACGTGCAGGTGGGCCTGGTCAACCGCGCCCGTGATCTGCCCGTGCGGCTGGGGTATCAGATGCGGCCAGGCCCGAGCGGCGAATGGACGGTTGTCGACATCCGCTATCCCGGTGACCCCGGCTTCCGCCTCTCCTCCTTCCTGGCCGACCTGCTGGCCTCCCCCTCCCCGCGGCCTACCGGCAGGCCTTGAGGTACGCCGAATCCAGGGGCGGTGTGGCCTCCTGCAGCACGTCCTGAAGCGAACTCAGGCTCACTCCCTTTCGGAAACTGGCGCAGCCTTCGGCGGTGCGGCCCTGGAGAAAGATGATTTCTCCGTAATAGATGAGGGTGAACGTGTCCATGGGCTCCAGTGCGAGGGCTCGGTTGGCATCGGCCAGCGCCCCTGGCTGATCGCCGGTCAAGTTTCTGAGACGGCCCCGGTTCAGGTAGGCGGAGGTGTCCTGGGGATCGAGTTCGATCGCCTTGCTGTAGTCAGCGATCGCGGCAGGGTAGTGCCTGAGGCCATTGGCCTTCACATAGGCCCGGTTGAAGTACGCATAGGCATTAGTCGCATTCAATTCAATGGCTTTGTCGTAGTCAGCGATGGCTCCCCGGTAGTCGTTGCGTTCGTCCTTTGCGTCACCTCGAGCACGATAGATATCGGAATCTCTGGGATCAAGTCCGATCGCTTTGTCGTAGTCGGCGATGGCTGCGTTTATGTCCTTCAGTTCAGCCTTGACAAGTCCCCGGTTGAAGTAAGCCGCAGGATCAGTTGGATCGAATTCGATCGACTTGTCGTAGTCAGCAAGAGCACCTATATAGTTCTTGAGCTCGTTCCTGGCAAGGGCGCGATTGAAATAGGCCAGGCTATTCGTTGGCTCCAGTCCAATCGCTTGATCATAGTCAGCGATCGCTCCCGGATAGTCCTGGATGGCGACTTTCACTTCGCCACGCCTGATCAGGCTCATGGCACTCTGCTCCGGGCTTGATTTCAGTGCCTTGGTGAAGTCGTCAATGGCACCACTGTAGTCTTTCAGGCCTGCCTTGGCATTGCCCATCTCGTGATAGGGCACGACATCGGGATTGAGGGCGATCGCTTTGTTGTAGTCCGCGAGGGCACCGCGGAAATCCTGCAGCCCTTCGGACTTCATGTAGCCCTGAATGATGTAACCCCGGGAATTCCCTGGATCCAGGCGCAGCCCCTCCCGGCAGTCGGTGATCGCCTTGTCCGCGTCCCCCACACCCACGCGTGCCCAGCAGCGATCCAGCCAGGCGTCCACCAGAGCTGGATCACGGCGGATCGCCTCGCTGCAGTCCGCCACCGCCGCCTGCCATTCCTGGGCGCCGTTGTTTCGGGCGCAGCGTTCGGCATACCCCGTCGCATCGGTGGGTTCGGCTTCCTGCGGGCTGTCGCCCGAAGCAACGGCGCCCAGCGGCAGGCAGCTCAGCACGAGCGCTGCCTTGAGCAAGGCGTCTCGCAGAGCACGGAACGCCAGGGACTGGCGTGGCGTTGTCGTCATCGGGGCAGAATCTCCAACACCATCCCCGTTCAGGCCATTCAGCCACATGGAGGCAAGAACCGGCGCCGGCCTTGTCGAGAACACGACAACAATCCTCCCCTATGGCCCGCGTCGACACGGGGATGCCGGTAAGAGAGCGTGCCGAAGAGGCCTCGCCGGGTTCGCCCTCACGCTGCTGGCGTCGATCCTCACGATCGCCCCGGCCCCGGCGGGGGCCAAGCCGGTGAACGTGAATTTCCACTTCACGCCCTATCTGCCCGCTGCCGGGGATGCCGACCAGGTGATCACCCTGGAGGGCGTGGTGGAACTGGAGCTGAACGGGGTGCCGATGCTGGAGGTGCCCCTGAAATCGGAGTCGGCTCTGGTGATGGAGCGCGGCGACACCGGACCCGAAGTGTCTTCCGTGTTCTGGCTTGACGCCCTTGCTCTGCAGCCATTGGTCCGTCGCGGCGACAACCTGTTGCGGCTGCGCTTCACCCCGAAGGATGGGACCCTGCCCTACCGCAGCCAGTTCCGCTGGGTGGTCGTCGAGGACCAGACCACCACCAGCACCACGGCGAAGGGCTCCCTGCTGACCACCAATCACGGTGCCGATGGCCGGGAGGACCACGAGGCCCCAGGGCCGGCGACGGTTCAGCAGGCGTTCCAGGCTCCCTTCGCGCGGGTGGAACCCTGGCACGACGCGCCAGCCGTCACCGCGCTCGCGCCGGATGACCGTGCGGCGATCCTGGAGCTGATCCGCCGGCGGGCCGCTCTGTTCGCTCCCGACTTCGCTGCGGCCTATCGCCACCTCGCCAGCCTGCCCAGGGACCGGGGGCTCACCCTCGACGTACCGGAGGTTCGCCGCCTGGCCTGCCTGGAAGCCGGGTATGCCGCCGGGATGCGGGTGGCTGCCCCCGCCGAGGCCGATCTGCAGCTGGTCACCACTGGCAGCCCCGTGGTGGTGGCCCGCGGGGCGGGTGAATTCCTGTTCCGCTTTCCCAGTGAGCCAGGCATGGCCGAGCGCTATGAAGCCATTCCAAATGACAAGGGATTCTGTCTTGCGATCAGCTTCAACATGCTCTTCCCCAAGCGGTTGTTTCTGGTGAAAGGCGTCGATGGGCAGTGGCAGATCCTGCCGTGAGCCACGGCCCGGGGGCCGGATCGATTCTCGCGCACTTCCGCCAGCAGGGACTGGTGGTGGGCATCAAGGTGGATCAGGGCGTGGAGCCCATTTCGCCAGGTGGCGTGTGGTGCTGCGCAGTGTCTACGACGCCCTCGATGACGCTGCGCGGTTTGCTGCAGTCCTGCCACAAGCACTGGGCCCGCGCCAATGGCCAGGCGGCCCGGGGGACCGATGTTGCCGGATCGGGGCCGTCCGATGGCAAGCCGCTGTTCAAGGCCAATTACAGCTATTGAGAGCCTCCACTTAGGGCCGTGATCGCTTGCCAGCACGACTTGCTGGTGGCCTTACGAACTGGCAGACAAGCGGGACTGTGACGTGGACCCAAAACCTGATTCACTCACCCGCATTCTCTTCATACACAGCCCCAACAGAGGCACCGAAGGCCTTGAGGCTGAATGACTGATCGTGTCTCAGGCTGCGCGCCAGCGGTGTGAGCTGGAAGGTTGTCGAAGTGAACCGCCTCGCGTCCGGCATGGTTCCGGGTTTGCCGTCGCGGCCGACCCAGTCGAGAAGGCCGTGGCGAACCAGGGCGCCGAACAACTCAGCGGTTAGCCGATTGCCGTAGCCCAGTGCTGCGTCCACCTCGCTGGGTGTCGCGCCTGCGTTATCGACCAAGGCGAGAACATCGGGGACATCAAAGCTGAGGGTCTGGAAGAAAAGTCGGTCGGTCACCCACCTCAGCCCTGTACTGGATGGAGTGCTGTGATCTCACCATCCTGCTTTGACATCGACGCGATGACAGTGAAGAACCTTGAGAAGGTGTTCAGCAACAGCGACCTTCCAGGCAACACCAGCCCAGCTGAAGCTGTGTAACGTAGCGAACAGACTTATGCGGATCCGCAGAAGACTCCAGGGTCTGGAAGCGACCATCTAAGAACCCTTGCCATCACAGGAGTTCGGCAATGTTGCCATCAGGGACCAGTGCTCTTATGCTGCGGATGGTAGAGGGAAGATGATTTTATGCGGGTCCGCTTAATTAGCGTTCGCTTGAATAATCCCCCAGCTTCCTGAGCGACCAGTAATGGTGAGACTGGTGTAAGCCGGAGGTAAAGTTTCATTTCCACTTGCGGAGGGTATTTCATCTGGCCTAGCGTTGTCGAGATCGCGAATCCAGAAGTCAACCTGCA
>CALRMN020000006.1:0-194835 GCA_943369245.1 Synechococcus sp. UW140
GAGAACAGGGGATCGCTGTGTACCCGTTGCCCAAACATCGGATCTGCAGCGGTTGCATCGTTATGCAGACATGGCATAACGATACGAACTTTGAAGCATCTTAAAAATGGCCCTGCCAAACCTAGGCTAGGAGAACGACATGGTTGCGACCTTCAAGAATCACAATCGCCATGGTCAAGCCACGTCGTCGCTGAAGACCAATTGATTATAACCGATCCGCAATGAATATCATCAGGTTCACGACGGCGCTCTTCACCGGCGTCGCCCTTCACGCTCCAGCAGCACTGGCCATCCCATCGGGCTGCAGTAACTCCGACCCAAACGGAGTCGTCACCAGCATCAAGGGCGACTTCGAGATAGCTGCTGACCCCCAGGACGCCTCTGGCAGCATGATCTATACTACCAACAGTGTCAACGGCGCAGGTAGCGTCGTCGTGGCCCGCATCGACGGCACCAGCGGTAATGTGATCGCTGGCTCCCTGACCACCGTCGCCACCAACTGGCTGGGTCAATCCGTCGTCAACGGCCCCGAGGTCGTGCAGAAGCCTGACGGCAGAGTCGGCATCCTGTATGCCGGCCCTGGGGGTGTTCACGGTATCTTCCGCTCAAATCCGCCGCTGGCCTGGAACGATTTCGCGTTCAGTAACAGCGGCTCTCCAGTCGGTACCAACGCTCCAGCCCTTGGCCCAACAATTGACGGCCACTACCCCGGTGCGGGGATGATCTTCAAGCAGAACGCATACTGGGAATACCCTACCAGTGCCAACAATGCCTTCTTCGGCTCTCTCACAGGCGGCAGCCTGACGAACTTGGCCGCCACGATGACCTCGGCAGGACTGAAGATAGCAACAGCCGCCCAAAGTCCACGTGATCACCATGTCTTCATGGAAGCCACGAGTCCTACCCTCGGCCAAGGCATTTACGAAGCCGAGATTGACGGCAATGGTGGCTTCACACCTGGTTCACTGATCAGGCTAACCAGCGCTCGCGCCACTAACCTAGGCCGTGAAGACATCAGTGCCATTCGTCACCCCGTCACTAACGACACTGTCCTGTTTGCGGACAACGGCACAGCCGGCATCTCCGTTTATTCACAGGCCCCATCGGGAGGGCCGCTGACACTCCTCAAGACCGTAAACAATACTAGTGCTGCTCACTACCGGACGTCTGAGGACCAGGGCAAAGTCGTACTTCACTACTACATCCAGTCTGGACTGACCAGAAGGCAAGGCTCTTACACCCTACCTGTGACAGCCAGCGGTGGACAGCTGATTGTCGGCAGCCCAAAGAGGATCTCACCGAAGTCCTTTGGCACTGAGCTTGTGTGGTTCTCGACTACCAATCAGTGGGCTCTATTCTATCGCAACAACAATGTGCTTACCCGTTGCCTAGTCACGCCTTAGGCGCTTGCAGAGAATCTAACCCGCCGAGCACATTTGCCCCAGCCCAGAGTTGATGTCTGGTTGTTTATGGCAAGTTAGATGTTATCAGGCCCTTATAGACAGCCTGATTACAGGAATTTATCCTGATTGATGAGCCTTCTTGGTGGCTATTGGGGAACCCCACTTCGGCAACCAGCCTTTGATTTTGCCTCAAACGCCGGCTTGATCCCATTGCTCAGGGGGATCAGGTTGTAGGCCCTCACGTGCGGAGAGAGGCTGGGAGACTCTGACCTGCAGCAGAAAGGTGCCATCCCATGACCTGCTCCTTGGGCATGGGGATCGCTGTTCATGGTGAATGTGGTCGGACACGGGTGCCAAATCGCTCGTCGGGGTCAGACCCACCAACCAGCCCATAAAGAACTTGAAGTGGGACTTGTCCAGCATGCGGCATCCAACAAGTGCCGTAGAACTCCTGCACCAATGAGGCCAACAGCAACTGGTCAGACAGCGTGACGACGACCGAGCCGCTACTTTTCCGTCTAAAACACATCAGATCTGTAGCAGTTACAACCTATTCGAAGACATGACTAGATGTTACAGGCTCGAAAAGCAGACCTGACGATAGCCATGCCGAAACTACGCTTAGGAAGGCTCTGGAAAACTGAGCCCAATCGCGGGATAATGGCCACATGACCTTTGGCCAGGACTGGGTTGATGGGTGGCAAGCAGCTCGGCTTCGGTGATTACGAGCAGACAACGGCCAAGAAACGCACCAAACGCGAGAAGTTCCTCGCTGATATGGACCAGGTTGTGCCCTGGCAGGCACTGATCGAACTGATCGATCCCTACTACCCTAGGACCAGCAATAAAGGCGGCCGTCCGCCTTACCCGCTGGCAACGATGCTGCGGATTCACCTGATGCAGCAGTGGTACAGCCTCAGCGATCCAGGCATGGAAGAGGCGCTGATAGAGGTGCCCACCATGCGCCGTTTCGCTGGGATCGACATGATTAGCGAACGGATACCTGACGAGACGACGATCCTGGCGTTTCGGCACCTTCTGGAGAAGCACAATCTGGGAGAGCAGATTTTTGAGACGGTGAAAGCCCATCTCAAGGAGCGGGGCATGGCGATGAAGCAGGGCACGATCATCGATGCCACCTTGATCGCCGCACCGAGTTCCACCAAGAACAAAGCTGGGGAGCGTGATCCTGAGATGCACCAGACCTGCAAGGGCAAGCAGTGGCACTTTGGAATGAAGGTCCACATTGGCGTGGACAAGGACACAGGCCTGATCCATTCGGTTGAGACCACAGCCGCCAATGTGCATGACCTCACCCCAGCAGCAGACCTACTGCACGGCGAGGAGGAAGTGGTGTACGCGGACGCTGGTTACCAGGGGATTGAGAAACGAGAGGAGATGGAGGGAAAGACCGCCAGGTTTCTGGTCGCCATGCGCCCCGGCAGGCGTCGGGTCTTAACTGATACACCCGAGGGCCGGCTGGAGAATTTGGTGGAGGCTGCCAAGGCTCACATCCGTGCCAAGGTCGAGCATCCCTTCCGCGTGATCAAGCAGCAGTTCGGCTTTCAGAAGACGCGGCTGCGGGGCATGACCAAGAACGGCTCCAAGATCAAGGTGCTGGCCGCACTGACGAACCTGTTCTTGGCCCGCCGCCAACTGCTGTTGACAAGCTGAATCAGGGATCAGTGTGCCCATTAGGCACTGATCAGCACAAGAAACTGGGCAGATCTACATCGGAATCGGCAGTAATTGCCTGATTGAAGCCTTGAGGCCCATAGACGCGCTCATTTAGGACATGGTGCCGCTGTTTGTCACCGGACGGAGGGCGTTGCCCAGAGTTTCCTTAGGTTATAGAACGTTAACGGCCTTCATGAATCACAGCCACAATGATCAAGCCACGTCGTCACTGAAGACAAATTAATTAAAACGTATCTGCAATGGACATTATCAGGTTCACGACGGCGCTCCTCACCGGCGTCGCCTTTCACGCTCCAGCAGCACTGGCCATCCCATCGGGCTGCAGTAACTCAGATCCCAGCGGAGTCGTCAGCAGCATCAAGGGCGACTTCGAGCTGGCCGGTGACCCGCAGGATGCCTCAGGTAGCATCCTCTTCACCTCCAACAATGTCAACGGCGCAGGCAGTGTCGTCGTGGCCCGCATCGACGGCACCAGTGGCAATCTGATCGCTGGCTCCCTGACCACCGTCGCCACCAACTGGCTGGGTCAAAGCGTCATCAACGGCCCCGAGTTCGTGCAGAAGCCTGACGGCAGACTCGGCATTCTGTTCGCCGGCCCTGAGGGTGTTCACGGTGTCTTCCGCTCGAACCCACCGCTGGCCTGGAACGATTTCGCGTTCAGCAACAGTGGCTTTCCAGTCGGTACCAGCGCTCCCGCCCTTGGCCCAACGATTGGCGGGAACTACGCCGGTGCGGGAATGATCTTCAAGCAGTACGCATACTACGAATACAATGCCAGTGTAGACAACGCCTTCTTCGGCTCTCTCACAGGCGGCAGCCTGACGAACATGGTCGCCACGATGACATCGGCAGGTCTGACGGGAGCAACGGTCGCACATAGCCCACGGGATCGCTATGTCTTCATGGATGCCACAAGTCCCACCCTCGGCCCTGGCATTTAAGAAGCCGAGATTGACGGCAGTGGTGGCTTCACCCCTGGCTCACTGATGAGGATTGCCAGCACTGGCGCCACACACCCAGGCACTGATGACCTCCGCGCCATTCGTCACCCTGTCACTAACGAAACCGTCCTATTTGCGAATGACGGCGCAGGCGGAATCTCCGTCTATTCACAGGCCCCATCCGGCGGGCCGCTGAAATTCCTCAAAACCGTGAACAGCAGCACCAGCTCTCACTACCGGACGGAAGCGGACAGGGGCAAAGTCGTGCTCCACTACTACATCAAGACAGGACTGACCAGCAAGCAAGGCTCTTACACCCTAACGGTGACAGCCAGCGGTGGACAGCTGAAGGTCGGCAGCCCAAAGATGATCTCACCGAAGTCCAATGGCGCTGAGCTGGTCTGGTTCTCGGCTACCAATCAGTGGACTCTATTCTATCGCAGCACCACTGGGTTTACCCGCTGCTTAGTTACGCCTTAGCGGTTTGCAGAGAGACTAACTTGCCAATCCCATCTGCCATAGCCAAGAGTTGTTGTCTGGCTGATTTTGGTGAATTGGCTATTATCAGGCCCTCAGAGACAGCCCGAGTACAGGAATTCAATTCTGGTTGAAGAGCCCTCCTCTTGGCGGCTATTGGGGCACACACCTCGCGAACCAGTTGTTCCTGTTGCCTCCAAAGCCGGCTTGATCCCATTACTCAAGGGGATCAGGTTGCAGGCCATCACGTGCGGAGAGAGGTTTGGGACGCTCAGACGGCCACCGGCTGGCGTTGGATTCCCAGCAGGGCAAAGCGCTGCAGGATGCGATCGGCCATCTGTGCTGGAGTGAGCCCGAGAGCCTTCATGCTCTGATCGGGGCTGGCGTGGTCCACCAGCTGATCGGGGATGCCGATGCGGAACACGGGCACCATCACCTCCTGGTCGTTGAGACACTCGATCACCGCTGCGCCGAACCCTCCGGGCAGAGCACCTTCCTCCATCGTCACCACGCGGCCGATGCGGCGGGCCAGGGGCAGGATCAGGCTCTCATCGAGGGGGCGAAGGAAGCGGGCATTCACCACCGCGGCCCTGATGCCCTGCTCCTGCAGCAGACCAGCCGTGGCCATGGCCGGCGCCACCATGGCGCCGTAAGCCACGATCAGCAGATCATCTCCATCGGCCAGCAGCTCGCCCTGGCCGATCTCCAGAGGCTCCCAGCCCTCTTCCATCAGGGGCACCCCTTCGCCTTCGCCGCGGGGGAAGCGGATGGCACAGGGGCCGTCGTGGCCGATCGAGGTGACCAGCATGCGCTGGAGCTCCGCCTCGTCCTTGGGCGCCATCACCGTGAAATTCGGCACGGCCCGCAGATAGCTGATGTCGTACTGGCCCTGGTGGGTAGGTCCATCGGCACCCACGATCCCGGCCCGGTCGAGCACGAAGGTCACGGGCAGCTTCTGGATGCCCACGTCGTGGATGAGCTGGTCGAAGGCACGCTGCAGGAAGGTGCTGTAGATCGCCACCACCGGCTTGAGGCCAGCCGTGGCCATGCCCGCCGCCATCGTGACGGCGTGCTGCTCGGCGATGCCCACATCGAAGTATTGGTTGGGCAGAGCCTTCTCCAGCAGATCGAGGCCGGTACCCGTGGCCATGGCCGCCGTGATGCCCACCACGGTGGGGTCCTGCTCGCAGATGCGCACCAGGGTCTGGCCGAAGACCTTGCTGTAGCTGGGAGGCTTCGGCTTGCTGGAGGGAAAGGCCTTGCCGGTCTTGAGGTCGAAGGCCGACTGAGCGTGGTAGGCCACCTGATCGGCCTCGGCATAGGGATAACCCTTGCCCTTGGTGGTGGCCACATGCACCAGCACGGGCCCCTCGCAGCGGTGGGCGGCCGTGAACGTGCGCACCATCTCGGCGATGTCGTGGCCGTCGATCGGCCCCATGTAGGTGAAGCCCAGCTCCTCGAACACGGCACCCACCTTGGGCACCGCCAGCCGGCGCATGCTCTCCTTCAGCCGCTCCAGCTCGGGCGGCAGCTCCCCGTGCATGAAGGGCAGGTGCTTGAAGGCCTCCTCGGCGCTGCCGGAGAGGAATTGCAGCGGCGGACTCAGCCGCATGCGGTTGAGGTAGGTGGAGAGGGCCCCAACCGGTGGCGAGATCGACATGTCGTTGTCGTTCAGCACCACCAGCAATGGGGTCTTGGGAAGGTGCCCGGCGTGGTTGATCGCTTCGAGCGCCATGCCTCCGGTGAGGGCGCCATCACCGATCACGGCCACACACTTGTAGTCTTCGCCGCGGCGGTCGCGGGCCAGGGCCATGCCGAGGGCCGCCGAGATGCTGGTGGAGGCGTGACCGGCGCCGAAGTGGTCGAAGCGGCTCTCACTCCTCTTGAGGTAGCCGGCCACTCCGCCCTGCTGGCGCAGGGTGTGGAACTGGTGGTAGCGCCCCGTGACCAGCTTGTGGGGATAGGCCTGGTGGCCCACGTCCCACACCACACGGTCCGTTTCCAGATCGAGAGTCTGGTAAAGGGCCAGGGTGAGTTCCACCACGCCCAGGCCAGGGCCGAGATGACCTCCGCTGGTGGACACCACCTCCAGATGCTTCTCACGGATCTGACGAGCTATGGCTTCGAGCTCGCCGATGCTGAGGCCATGCAACTGGTTGGGATGGCTCAGCTCGCTGAGATGCATACCCTGATCAGATCTGAGAATTCAATCTAGGGCCTGCCTTCGGAGGAATGGGGGCAACGGTCACCTTTCGGAAGCCGCTCGCTCTCCTGCCCGGCACACTGGAGGCATGGACGACACACTGCAGCGCATCCTGCGGGCGCGGGTCTACGACGTGGCGATCGAGTCGCCACTCGATGAGGCTCCCAACCTGTCGCGGCGGCTCGGCAACACGGTGCTGCTCAAGCGCGAGGACCTCCAGCCCGTGTTCTCCTTCAAGCTGCGCGGGGCCTACAACCGCATGGCCCAGCTGACGCCGGCTGAACTGAAGCGTGGGGTGATCGCCGCCAGCGCCGGCAACCACGCCCAGGGGGTGGCCCTGGCGGCCGAGAGACTCGGCTGCCACGCGGTGATCGTCATGCCGCTCACCACACCCGCGATGAAGGTGCGGGCCGTGGCCGCCCGCGGTGCCGAAGTGATGCTGCACGGCGACACCTACGACGAGGCCTGCCAGCAGGCCAGGGTGCTGGAACAGGAGCGGGGCCTCACCTTCATCCATCCCTTCGACGATCCTGAGGTGATCGCCGGCCAGGGCACCGTGGGCCTTGAGATCCTGCGCCAGTGCTCGGATCCCCCCGATGCCATCTATGTGGCGGTAGGCGGCGGTGGGCTGATCGCCGGCATCGCTGCCTTCATCAAGAACGTCTGGCCCCAGGTGGAGGTGATCGGTGTCGAGCCGGTGGATGCCGATGCCATGACGCGCTCCCTGGCGGCGGGCCGGCGGGTCAGCCTCGAGCAGGTGGGTCTGTTCGCCGATGGGGTGGCCGTGCACCAGGTGGGGGTGCACACCTTCGCCCTGGCCCAGCGCTACGTGGATGCCATGGTCACGGTGGACACCGATGAGATCTGCGCGGCGATCAAGGACGTCTTCGAGGACACCCGCTCGATCCTCGAGCCAGCCGGTGCTCTGGCGGTGGCCGGCATGAAGGCCGACGTGCAGCGGCGAGGCCTGAAGCAGCGAACCCTGGTGGCGGTGGCCTGCGGCGCCAACATGAATTTCGATCGCCTGCGCTTCGTGGCCGAGCGGGCCGAGCTGGGGGAGGAGCGCGAAGCGATGCTGGCGGTGGAAATCCCCGAGCGTCCGGGCAGCCTGCGCCAGCTCTGCGAGCTGCTGGGCTCCCGCAGCCTCACCGAATTCAGCTACCGGATGGCGGATCACCACCTGGCCCACATTTTCCTGGGGGTGCAGATCGACGGGCACCGGGACACGGAGGCCCTGATCAGCCAGCTGGGCGCGGGCGGCTTCCCTTGCCTCGACCTCAGCAGCAATGAGCTGGCCAAGCTGCACCTGCGCCACATGGTGGGTGGGCGCCTGCCCGAAGCGGCCTGCCATGCCGGCGCCGTGCAGCCCAGGGAGCTGCTCTACCGCTTCGAATTTCCCGAGCGGCCGGGGGCACTGATGGCTTTTGTCAATGCCCTGCACCCCAACTGGTCGATCAGCATCTTCCATTACCGCAACCAGGGGGCCGACGTGGGCCGCATCGTGGTTGGGGTACAGGTGGAGGAGCAGGATTCCGGCGCCTGGGATCTGTTTCTCTCAGGCCTGGGCTACCGCCACTGGGACGAGACCCAGAACCCGGCTTACCGGCTGTTCCTCGGCCCGGCCAGCCAGCCTGTGCCGGCGCTGGCCTGAGCCTGCCCGGATCAGCTGCGGTACGGTGCGCCCAACGATGGGCCGGCTGAGAGCATGTCCAGCGCTTCCCTCTCTCTACCGGCGCGGCTCGAGGCCATTCTCTACCTCAAGGGCCGCCCCCTCAGCCTGGCAGAGCTAGCCGAGATCGCCTCCGTCGGCCTGAGCGAACCGATCGAGCGCGATGCCGTTGAGCTGGCCCTGATCACCCTGATGGCGGACTACGCCCACCGGGACACGGCCCTGGAAATCCGCCAGGATGGTGCGCGCTTCAGCCTGCAGCTGCGGGACAGCCACGCCGATCTGGTGCAGACGCTGCTGCCGGTTGACCTCTCCACCGCCACCCTGCGCACCCTGGCGACAGTTGCCCTCAAGCGGCGCATCCTGCAGTCGGACCTGGTGGAGCTGCGCGGATCGGGCGCCTACGACCACATCAAGGAACTGCTGGCCCAGGACTTCATCGAGCGACGGCGCCAGAGCGACGGCCGCTCCTTCTGGATCAGCCTCAGCGACAAGTTCCACCGCACCTTCGCCGTCACCCAGGTGACGGAGCCTGCCCCCACCCCGGCCAGGGGGGCGGAGGGCAACTCGGCTGCATAGAGTCAGGTCGAGTTGCTTCAGACTTTGCCCATGATGATCCTGAGCCAGATCCTGGCTGTGCTGGCGCAGACCCTCAGCATCTACAGCCTGGTGCTGCTGGTGCGGGTACTGCTGAGCTGGTTCCCCAACCTCGACTGGAGCAACCCGGTGCTGAGCACGGTGAGCTCGATCACCGATCCCTACCTCAATGCCTTTCGCGGCCTCATCCCCCCCATGGGTGGCCTTGACCTCTCGGCGATCATCGCCTTCATCTCCCTGAGCCTGGTTCAGGGGCTGCTGGGCAACCTCAGCGGATCCCTGATGGGGGGAGCTGGCTATTGAACCGATGATCTGAAGCCGGTCAGAGGGGGTCGAGCAGGGCTTGCTCCAGCGGCAGGAGCTCGTCGTCGGCCCCGGCCCGCACCCGAACCGGGGCGTTGAATCCCCTGGCCTTGGCATGGCTGACCCGCAGGGGCCCAGGCGTGCCGGCCGGCACTGCGAGTCGGAGTGCAAAGGCCGATTCTCCGGGGGGCACATCACCGATCGAGCCCACCCGGGTGCGGTTCTGCAGCACCGGTTCACCGCTGCGGTCACTGATCACAGCGAACAGATCGGTGTCGATCACCGGCTGCGAGCGGGGATTGGTCACCGTTCCGCGCAGGGCGTAGCAACTGGCCCCGCTCGGGCGCTTCAGCTGGGGCTGGGAGCCCGGATCATCCACTGGACAGGGCTCCAGACTGAGGTCCGTCACGACCAGATCCAGAGCCCAGGCGGGCGCAGCGGGGGCCAGCAGCAGCAGCAACGCCAGCACCAGGGCCAGCGCCTGGGGAAGAGACCTCCAAGGAGGTCCGATATGGGACATGGGAGACCTGGGGCTCAGGAACATCTGGGGGCACTGGCCTGGGACCTGCGGGGGCACACAGCAGGATGGGCGGCTCTCAACGGTGATCGCCGCTGCCGCCGAGCGTCTGGCGCCGGGCCCGTCCCTCCAGTTTGGCCAGATTGGCCTGGGCGACGTCGTCGAGCTCAAGCCCCAGTTCGCTGGCCAGCTGTGAGACGTACCAGAGCACGTCGCCGATTTCGAGGGCCAGATCCTCCACCACCTGTGGCTCGAACACCCCGCCACGGTCGCGCAGCACTTTCTTGACCTTGTCGGCCACCTCACCGGCTTCACCGCAGAGTCCGAGAGTGGGATAGATGGGATTGGCACCCACGTCCGGGTAGCGAGCCGTGGTGCGGGCCTGGAGCTGGTAGTCGTTCAGATCCATGGGTTCAGCACCATCGGCGGCAGGGGAGGGCGGGACCGGATGGTAGTTTCCGCCTGAACCTTCGGCCTTTCCGATGGCCCAGCCCGATCTGTCGCGTCGCACCAAGATCGTGGCAACGATCGGTCCAGCCACGGAGTCCCCCCAGCGACTGCGGGACCTGATCCAGGCAGGGGCCACCACGTTCCGTCTCAATTTCTCCCACGGGGACCACTCCGAGCATGCCGCCCGGATCGCCACGATCCGTCAGGTGGCCCACGAGCTGGGGATCCATGTGGGCATCCTTCAGGATCTTCAGGGTCCCAAGATCCGCCTCGGCCGCTTCGAGGGCGGTCCCATCACCCTGGCCAACGGCGACCCCTTCGCCCTCACCTCCCGCCCGGTGAGCTGCAACCAGTCGATCGCCACGATCACCTACGACCGCCTGGCCGATGAGGTGACCGCCGGCAGCCGCATCCTTCTCGACGACGGCCGCGTCGAGATGGTGGTCAAGTCGGTTGACATCCCCGAGCGGACCCTGCACTGCACCGTTGTGGTGGGCGGGGTGCTCTCCAACAACAAGGGGGTGAACTTCCCCGATGTGCAGTTGTCGATCCGTGCGCTCACCACCAAGGACAGGGAGGACCTCAGCTTCGGCCTGCAGCAGGAAGTCGACTGGGTGGCCCTGAGCTTCGTGCGCAACCCCTCCGACATGCAGGAGATCCGTGAGCTGATCAGCGCTCAGGGCTACAGCACCCCGGTGATCGCCAAGATCGAGAAGTTCGAGGCGATCGATCAGATCGACGCGATCCTGCCTCTCTGTGACGGGGTGATGGTGGCCCGGGGGGACCTGGGGGTGGAGATGCCGGCCGAAGAGGTGCCGCTGCTGCAGAAGGAACTGATCCGCAAGGCCAACACCCTGGGCATTCCGATCATCACGGCCACCCAGATGCTCGACAGCATGGCCAGCTGCCCGCGCCCCACCCGGGCCGAGGTCAGCGACGTGGCCAACGCCATTCTCGATGGCACCGACGCGGTGATGCTCTCCAACGAAACCGCCGTGGGCGACTACCCGGTGGAAGCGGTCGAGACGATGGCTCGCATCGCCCGTCGGATCGAGCGTGACTACCCCCGCCGGGTCGTGGACAGCCACATGGCCTCCACCATCCCCAACTCCATCAGCCAGGCGGTGAGCACGATCGCCCGGCAGCTTCAGGCTGCCGCCATCCTGCCTCTCACCAAGAGCGGGGCCACGGCACGCAACGTCAGCAAGTTCCGCCCCTCCACCACGATCCTGGCGATCACCAGCGAGGTGAAGGTGGCCCGCCAGTTGCAGCTGGTCTGGGGGGTGAACCCCCTGCTGATCGGTCATCAGGAGTCGACCACCAGCACCTTCACCCTGGCCATGGGAGTGGCCCAGGAACGGGGACTGCTCAAGGAGGGTGATCTGGTGGTTCAGACCGCCGGCACCCTCTCGGGAGTGAGCGGCTCCACCGATCTGGTCAAGGTGGGCATTGTCTCCGCCGTGCTCGGACGGGGCCTGGGCATCGGCAATGGTTCGGTCAGCGGACGGGTGCGCGTGGCCACCACCGCCGAGGAGGCGGCTCGGCTGGAGAGCGGCGAGATCCTGGTGGTGCGCGAAACCACCGCCGCCTACCTCGATGCCATCCGCAAGGCCAAGGGCGTGATCGCCGAAGAGGCCGGCTGCGACAGCCATGCCGCCGTGATTGCCCAGCGGCTGGGGGTGCCGGTGATCGTGGGCGTGGCCAACGCCACCGCCGACCTGCGCCTGGGGGAATTCGTGACCCTGGAAGTGCGAGAGGGAGTGGTGCACCGCGGCGCCCGCAACCACACCCAGGCCGACCGCAGCGAAACCATCCTCTGAGACCAGCGCCAGCGGCAGCCACCGCTGGCCATGATGCGGCTCTGAACGCTGCAGGCGGCCATGGCCTCGAAACTGCCCCTGGCGGAAACCGTCGGGATGGCTCTCAACACCCTCAAGGCCAACCGGCTGCGCAGCTTGCTGACCATGCTGGGGATCGTGATCGGCAATGCCTCGGTGATCACCCTGGTGGGGGTGGGCAAGGGGGCCCAGAACCTGGCGGAGGGCCAGCTGAACACCCTCGGGGCCAATGTGCTCTTCGTCGTGCCGGGCAACAACGACACACGCCGCCAGGGCATCCAAAATCCGCGCACCCTGGTGCTGGAGGACGCCGAGGCGATCGCCGAGCAGGTGCCGAGTGTGCGCCGGGTCGCCCCCCAGATCTCGATCAACGAGGTGGTGCAGTCGGGCGGGAACAGCTCCAACGCCTCCGTTTCGGGCATCACGCCCGACTTCCTTCCTGTGCGGCGCTTCGAGATCGCCCAGGGGAGGTTCTTCAGCGACGACGACATCAAAGGGGCCCGCAACGTGGCCGTGATCGGCCCGGATCTCAAGCAGAAGCTGCTCCCGGCGGGCTCTGGCATCGGCCAGACGCTGCGCATCCGCGATCAAACCTTCGAGGTGATCGGCGTGATGGCCGCCAAGGGCGCCGCCTTTGGCACCAATCAGGACGAAGCCGCCTACATCCCCCTCACGACGATGGTGAGCAAACTGAGCGGGCGTGACCCCACCTACGGGGTGGTGCTCACCTTCATCAGCGCTGAGGCCCGCGACGAGGCCAGCACCAGTGCTGCCAAATTTCAGATCACCAACCTGCTGCGCCAGCGCCACCGCATTCTCAGAGAAGACGATTTCGCCGTGCGCTCCCAGCAGGACGCCCTCTCGATCGTCGGCACGATCACCGGAGGTCTGACCTTGATGCTGGGCGCGATCGGCGGCGTCTCGCTGCTGGTGGGCGGCATCGGCATCATGAACATCATGCTGGTGTCGGTGAGCGAGCGCACCCAGGAGATCGGCCTGCGCAAGGCCGTGGGGGCCCGCAGCGGCGACGTGCTGCTGCAGTTCCTGGTGGAATCCCTGGTGCTGGCCAGCCTCGGCGGCCTGATCGGCAGCGCGGTGGGCCTGGGCACGGTGGCGGCGGTCAGCCGCTTCACCCCCTTGCCTGCCGCGATCGACAGCGGCAGTGTGCTCTTCACCGTGGGCCTGTCGGGATCGATCGGCCTGTTCTTCGGGGTGGTGCCGGCCCGTCGGGCCTCACGGCTGGATCCGATCGTGGCCCTGCGCAGCCTCTGAGGCCAGGGACCAGGCGTCGCAGGACACCGGTCAGCCAACCCCCTTCATATCAAGAAAACCTTAAGAAAGCTGATTGGTGCTGACCGTGACCAAAGCCGAGTGTGGATGGTGGCTTGATGGTTGAATCCCGACGAGACTCCTCCCTTGGCCATGCTCTCCTGCGGCTATCGCAACTCCAGCGACCGTATGGTGATCCTGCGCTCCTCCGGGCCCGGTGAGTTCTACCTGGAGCGGGTGGTTTTCCCCTTCGAGCTGCTCAGTTTCCAGGCTCCCAAGGGGGCGGAGCTGGAAATCTGGACCCATGGCCTGGGTGGACCGGAACTGCTCGAAACTCTTCCCAGTGCCGAGCTCCTGATCGAGCCCCCCGATCTCGACAGCATCGAGGGCAGCGACGATCCGGCCTGGCTGACGATCCGCTGAAGCTCTGTCACTGGAGGGCTCTGCTCCGGGCGGCCATGACAAGCTGAAACCATTGGCGCTGCGGCCGGAAACCCTCGGCCGCGGGTTGCGCGCTTTACACTTGTTAAAAATTCCCCTCAGCCATGAATCAGCGCTGGCGTCTGTTCGCTCTCTGGCTGCTCCCGCTCGGAGTGGCCCTTTTCCTCGGCTGGCAGGTGCTGGGGAACGGAGGCACCAGCCGCTTCACCCCTGAGGGACGCACTGGCACCGTGGCCCCCCGCAATGCTGCGGTGGCGAGGATGAGCTACGGCCGTTTCCTCGACTACATCGACGCCGGTCGGGTCACGGCTGTGGACATCTTCGATGGGGGCCGCAGTGCGGTGATCGAAGCGGTAGATCCCGACCTGGACAACCGCGTGCAGCGCCTGCGGGTCGATCTGCCCGGCCTGGCCCCCGAGCTGATCAACAGCCTCAAGTCCCAGGGCATCAGCTTCGACATCCACCCGCCCCGCACCACACCGCCTGCTCTGGGGATCCTCGGCAACCTGCTGTTTCCCCTTCTGCTGATCGGCTCACTGATCTTCCTGGCCCGCCGCTCCTCATCCATGCCCGGTGGGCCTGGCCAGGCGATGCAGTTCGGCAAGACCAAGGCCCGTTTCGCCATGGAGGCTGAAACCGGTGTGATGTTCGATGACGTGGCCGGCGTCGAAGAGGCCAAGGAAGACCTCGAGGAAGTGGTCACCTTCCTGAAGCAGCCGGAACGCTTCACATCCGTTGGCGCCAAGATCCCCAAGGGTGTGCTGCTGGTGGGCCCTCCCGGAACCGGCAAGACTCTGCTGGCCAAGGCCATCGCCGGCGAGGCTGGGGTTCCCTTCTTCTCTCTCTCCGGTTCGGAGTTCGTGGAGATGTTCGTGGGCGTGGGCGCCAGCCGCGTGCGCGATCTGTTCAAGCGGGCCAAGGAAAACAGTCCCTGCCTGATCTTCATCGACGAGATCGATGCAGTGGGACGCCAGAGGGGAGCTGGTATCGGCGGCGGTAACGACGAGCGGGAGCAGACCCTCAACCAGCTGCTGACCGAGATGGACGGCTTCGAGGGCAACAGCGGCATCATCATCATCGCCGCCACCAACCGACCAGATGTGCTCGATTCGGCTCTGATGCGTCCGGGCCGTTTCGATCGCCAGGTCAGCGTCGACGCTCCGGACATCAAGGGACGGCTCTCGATCCTCAAGGTTCACTCCCGCAACAAGAAGCTTGCCGAGGACGTCTCCCTCGAAGCCGTTGCCCGCCGGACCCCAGGGTTCACCGGCGCCGACCTGGCCAACCTGCTGAACGAGGCGGCCATCCTCACCGCCCGGCGCCGCAAGGAGGCCACCACGCTCGCCGAGATCGATGACGCCGTCGACCGGGTGATCGCCGGCATGGAAGGCAAACCCCTGACCGATGGCCGCAGCAAGCGCCTGATCGCTTACCACGAAGTGGGCCATGCCTTGGTGGGTACCCTCGTGAAGGATCACGATCCTGTTCAGAAGGTCACCCTGGTCCCCCGCGGCCAGGCCCAGGGACTCACCTGGTTTGCCCCGGATGAAGAGCAGATGCTCGTGAGCCGTGCCCAGCTCAAGGCCCGCATCATGGGAGCTCTGGGCGGACGGGTGGCGGAAGACGTCGTCTTCGGCCACGCCGAGGTCACCACGGGAGCTGGTGGAGACATTCAGCAGGTGGCGAGCATGGCCCGCCAGATGGTGACCCGGTTCGGGATGAGCGATCTCGGGCCCGTCTCCCTGGAGGCCGGTAATCAGGAGGTGTTTCTCGGGCGCGACCTCATGACCCGCAGTGATGTCTCCGATTCCATCTCACGCCGCATCGACGAGCAGATCCGCAGCATTGTCGACCTCTGCTATCGCGACACCCAGGCCCTGGTGGCCAGCCACCGCGATTGCATGGACCGCCTGGTGGAGATGCTGATCGAGAAGGAAACCCTCGATGGAGATGAGTTCCGGGCCGTGGTGGCCGAGTTCACAACGATTCCAGAGAAGGACCGCTTCTCACCCCTTCTGCCAGCCGCCTGACCCTGAGACCTGAGCTGGGTTGTCGACGGGGCCATGGGCGGGTCCTGGTTCTTAACCGAACCTTCTCCCGCCAGCCTCGGACACGTGTTTAGCCTGTAAACCTACGCGTACTGGCCTTGAGCAGCACCCGCTCCCCAATGGAATCATTCAGCGCCTACCACGGCGATGACTGGAGTCCACAGCGGCTGGCCTTTCACCAGAATCTGGAGCGCTTCGCCGACCGGGTCGGCTTGATCGTTGGCCTTCAGAGCAACGGCAAACTCAATCAGGATCAGGCATACGACGAGATTCGCATACTCTGGAAAGAACTCAAGGGCAGCAAGAATGGCCTGGAGATCTCCGGCAAGGAGTGAAGATCTATCAGCACAAATCGATCAACCCCAATCGTTCCACCGTTCGGCCCTTGATTGAGCAGTGGCCCGAGCCGGCATGGCTGGGGCTCACCATTGCCCTGAGTTCAGCTCAGACCGGCCGAACGGGACGCTTTTCAATCACTTTGTCGATCAGCCCGTAGCTGACAGCCTCGGCCGGCGACATGAAAAAGTCCCGGTCGGTGTCGAGCTGGATGCGATCCAGAGGCTGGCCGGTGCGATCGGAGAGCTCCCGGTTCAGTTTGTCCTTGAGGAAGAGAATCTCGTCCGCCTGAATGCGGATATCGCTGGCTTGCCCGCGGGCTCCACCCAGGGGCTGGTGAATCATGATGCGCGAGTGATGCAGGCTGCTGCGCTTTCCCTTGGCTCCTGCCGTGAGCAGAAAGGCGCCCATGCTGGCGGCCAGGCCCACACAGACCGTCTGGACGTCGGGCTTGATGTGCTGCATCGTGTCGAAGATGCCGAGGCCGTCGTAGACGGATCCACCGGGGGAGTTGATGTAGAGAAAGATATCTTTCTCAGGATCTTCCGCTTCCAGAAACAGGAGCTGCGCCACCACCCGATTGGCGGATTCTGACGTCACGGGCTCGCCCAGAAAGATGATCCTCTCGCGCAGGAGCCTGGAGTAGATATCAAAGGCACGCTCACCCCGGCCCGAATCCTCAATCACGATCGGGATCATCGGCAACGGCAAAGCAACTCGGTCGATCCTACCGAGGACGGAGCGCCCAGCGCCCGATCGCCACGAGGGGGTGCAGCGCTAAGGTCCAGGCATTCGAGCGGATGAGTGTGAGCGCCTGCCTCACCGTTGCTGACAGCAAGCGTGCCTTCCACGCAGCCTTTCCCTATGTGATCGGTCCCCTGTACCGGCGCATGGTCGATGAACTGCTCGTCGAGTTGCATCTGCTCAGCCGACAGAGCGGGTTCCGCAGCGACAGCCTGTTCGCGGTGGGCCTCACCCAGGTCTTTGATGGGTTTTCCAAGGGCTACCGGCCCCCGGAGCAGAGAGAACCCCTGTTCGCCGCCCTCTGCGCCTCGTCGGGCTTCGATGCCCAGGAGATTCGGTCGCAGCGCGACGCTGCCGTGCAGGCGGGAGGAGAGCACAGCCTCGATGAGGTGAAACAGTGGCTGGCCCAGCGGGGCAAGGGTGCGCCTGAGCCGATCGCCGGGGTGCTTGCCGGAATCGACAGGCCCGACTTTCACTACTCGCGCCTGTTCGCTGTGGGGCTGCTCAGCTTGCTGCAGCAGGCCCGCGGCGCCGATGCCGTGGATCCCCAGGCCCTTCGGGAAGCCGCCCATGAGATCAGCGAATCCATGGGTCTGATGAAGGAGCGGGTCGACAAGGATCTGACCCTGTACGTCAGCACCCTCGAGAAGATGGCCCAGGCCGTCGAACTGATGGAGGAGACCCTGGCCGCTGAACGTCGCCGCCGCGAACGTCAGACCCAGCAGACCAAGGTGACCGCCTCCACCAGCGTCTCTGGCCAGACCGAAGCCACCGTGGCGCCCGAAGCGAGCCCTCCGGCCGCGTCCCAGGGGGGCTGACCGGTTCAGGAGCCAGCTCAGCGCCCGACACCGGCACTCCTGCTGGATCCAGACTGATCCACCTGGGGAGCCTTCAGCGTCAGAGAGCCCCAGAGCCATGACAGTCCCAGATCACCACCAGGGGAGGCCCCAGACCTGGGGGTGGCCACTGGAACCGAGCGAAGTTCCAGCTGGGTGGAGCGCCGGGCCACCGCCGGCAGATCAGGGGGCAGCAGCCCAAGGGCGGCGAGAGCGTCCGGCCTGGCCCGCAGAGTGAGTCCACCGCCCGCCGGGGGGCTGGCCGCCGGAAACCGTTCAGCCCTGGGCAGGGCGGCGCCGAGCACGAACAACAACTCCGGGGCTCCACCGGCGGTCGGCACCACCCAGCGCCAGCCCCCCAGCGGGGAGCCGTCCTCGCGCAGCCAGAGGCTGCTGGGCAACCTGGCCTGCACTGAGGTGGCCGCCGCTGCCGGCCCGGGGCTGGAGGGGGAGCGCTGGTCGCGCAGTCCCTGGCGCTCCAGGGCCTGGCTCAGGGCCGACAACCAGCGGGTCCAGCCGGAGCGGTCCTGACCCACCGCCAGTTGCAAGTCCAGCGACGCCAGGAATGGGCCCTTGGGCTGGGGTCTGAGGCGCAGGAGGAATGGGGTGCTCTGCAGGCGCTCCAGGGCGGCCTGGTCGAGGCCATAGCGGTCCATCAGCGGCTGCCGGATGACAGCGTTGCTGAGCAGGGCGTCGAGGAGCTGATCCAGCCGGGCCCCGGCCACCTCCAGGAGCAGATCGGCGGGAAGGGGATCACGGCTGGGGGCCGGCTGCGGTGGCTGCGGTGGGGCTGGAGCCGCCGGATCCGGCTTGGCGCTGGCTTCCCCCTGCCAGCTGAGGCCGTCCGCCTCGGCGTTCACCGTGAGGCAGCCCTGCTGGAAGCGCTGCAGCAACGGAGCGAGATCACCGGAGATCTGTGCCAGAGCGAGCTTGGTCCAGGCCACCGCCTGGCGACTGCGCAGCAGGTTGACGCAGCGTTGCTCCAGCCCCCGGGGCGGCCGGGTGGTGCGACGCAGGTGCTGTTGAAGTGTCTGGTGAGACAGGGGATCGGAAGCGATCACCACCAGATCGTCGACCCGAATGGCCCGACCCGGCAGCACAGCGCCGGCCTGGGGGCCAAACAATCTGGCCGGCACCACCAGGTGAGCCGACCCTTCCCGCCCCCAGAACTGCCACCAGTTTCCGCGCTGGCGGGCCCAGAGCCGGGCAGCCGGCTCGGCGCCCAGACGCTCCTGCCAGAGCAGCGGCACCGGCCGGGCATCACCCGACTGGAAGCTCTGGACCAGGGTGGCCACGCCCACCACCCGCTCCAGCCCCTCGGCGTTGGAGCGGGGAAAGCGGCGGAGCTGGCTGGCCGGAACCAGCACGAGCAGGGCGATCAACGCTGACGTGATCGGCAGGGGGCCCAGACGGGGTGCAGGCGGCAGACCCTTCCAGCGCGGCAGGGAAAGGGTCATGGTGGGGGGCAGGTCATGGCATCCAGCGTCGTGCGTCGCCGCACCGGGCTACCCAGGTCGTTGCATCCCCAGCCCAGAGCCTCGAGGGCGCCAGCATCGCGCTGAGGTCGGGTTGGGAGTCGGCCCCGGAAGCACCTGACTGTGAACTGGAGGCAGCCAACGCCTGCAGCAGATCGGCGAGCGGAGTCTGTCGCCATGGTTGAAGCGCAACCACGTCCGGTGGAGGGATCAGGACGGCGGCAGCCTCGCTCCAGGACCAGGGGGCCAGGGGTTCTGGCCGTGATGAAATCACCGTCGTCCGGAGGACAGACGACCGGAGGTCAGTCGGGAGGGCCTCTTGGCCCGACGGCGGTCGCGCCAATCAACCGCGGAGAGGTAAATCACCCCTCCCGTGACGAAGACCAGCAACACCGAGGCGGTCAGCGCCAGGACATTGGTGCTGGAGAGGGGAAAGTCAGGCATCCGGGTGTGACGTGGGCCCTGGGGCGATCAGAAATTGATCGTGCCGTCGCCGTTGCGGCCCCAGACCACCATGGCGATCGAAAAGCTGAACAGGGCAGCCAGGGAAGCCCAGCCAAGGGTGATGAGCATGGGATCGCCCAAGCAACAGTGGTTCAGACTTTACCTAGGATGGGACTGTCCCAGACGCAGTCCAACGATGGCAGCACCGGGAGTCCAGACGATCCCGGCAGGGATCCGGCAACGCCAGCTCTACCCCCATCTCCGGGTCGTCGTGCTCGACGACGACGTCAACACCTTTCAGCACGTGGTGAATTGCCTGGTGCGCTACCTGCCTGGCATGGGACCAGACAGGGCCTGGGAGCTGGCCCATCAGATCGACTCCGAGGGTTCCGCCGTGGTCTGGAGCGGGCCCCAGGAGCAGGCCGAGCTGTATCACCAGCAACTCAGCCAGGAAGGACTGACGATGGCACCTCTGGAGAAGGAGTGATTTCCGGGGGCGGCCTGGACAGCTGAGCGGCTCGACTCGAGGGCTCAGGCCAGTCCCATCAGGGCATCATCCTGCGGGCAGACGCTGAACACGAGCAGGTTGCGCACCCGCAGGGTGAGGGCGCCCCCGTCGAACACATAGCTGAACACCCGTCCGGAGCAGACCGCCAAGCCACGCACCTGGCGCCGCAGGGGCTGAGCGAGGGTGAGCACCTCAACGGCTTCGCCGAGGTGGCGGCTGAGCTCGAGACTGAGCGATGCGCGTGTCAGGACCACCGCGGTTCGGCGAAGGGCTTCATCGTCCTAGCGGTCCTGCCTAGGTTTGGTCATCTGAGAGAAATACCCATGGGCCGGGTGGTGATCACCCACAGCACCTACCTGGAAGGGCTGATACCCGTGCTCAAAGCCCTGGCCCGGGACGATGGCATCGAGACGATCACACCGGCCGTGATCAGCCGTGTCAAGGGACACAGCCCACGCCTGCGCCTGAGGGTGTCGGTTCCGATCAACGGGGGGTACAAGCTGCTGGCACGCCGCGGCAGTACGGCCCAGGAGGTGTTCGTGCTGACCACCTGGCCAAGAGAGCAGCTCCAGGAACGCCTGGAACGGCTCTGTCTCAAGTGTTGAAAAGGGTGAACCGCCGTGCCGTCTTGCCCCAGTGTTCGACCTGGTAGTACCAGAGGAGCGGTCAAAGTGGAGCTCCGTTTCCGGCAACGAGGCCGGTGTACGTCACCGTCACGACAGACCACCCACGTCGAAGAGGGAGTCAGATCAGAAACTGTGAAAGGCAGTCACCAACACAGCAGTCCGGTGAAACTCTAAGGGGTACGAGCGGGTGGAAGTGGCCAGATCGCCCGTACTTCAGCCAGACGCAGGGCTGCCTCCCTGGCCCGCTCGGCCGCATCTGAGGCCTTGAGCTCCAGGGTGATGTGACCCAGCTTGCGCCCGGGCAGGGCCAGACGTTTGGCATACCAGTGCAGATGGGCGGCTGCAAGGGACTCCAGGGCCTGGCGTTGCCTGGCGTAGGCCGCCGTGGAGGTCTCGAAACCCAGCAGGTTCACCATCAACGCACCGTTGAGCTGCATGGAGGTGTCTCCGAGGGGCTCACCCGCGACGATGCGCACCTGCTGGGCGAACTGGCTGGTGCGACACGCTTCGATCGTGTAGTGGCCGGAGTTGTGAGTGCGCGGGGCGAGCTCATTGACCAGGAGGCCCGAGCGTCCATAGAAGAATTCGATCGAGAGCACGCCCACGTAATCCAGCGCAGCCAGCAGCGAAGCCGCAACGTTGCGGGCACGGGCCTCCACCGCCTGGCTGGCGGCAGCGGGCGCCAGCACCCACTCGCAGACCTGATCATGCTGGTGCGTCTCCACAAGGGGGTAGCACTGAACCGCTCCGAGGTGATCGCGGCAGGCCACCAGGGCCAGCTCCTGCTCGAAGGCCACGAATTCCTCCAGCAGCCACAGGCTGGGATCCACCGTCTCGATCAGGGCCTCCAGTTCCGCCTGGCTGCGGATCACCCGGGTGCCGCGGCCGTCATAGCCCCCCCGCACAGCCTTGGCCATCAACGGGAAGTCGAACCCCGGCGGGAGCTGGGGCGGGAGAGGCGGCTCTGGCTCCACCGCTTCGCCGGCACCTACCCCTACCCCTGCCCCTGCCCCTGCCCCTGCCCCTGCCCCTGCCACCAGCGGATCCTCCAGTTCGACCGCCGCCGGTGGAGTCAGCAGTTGCTCCAGTGGGAACCAGCGCGGCGAGGGCAGGTGCAACCGCTCCAGCAGCTGGCGCTGTCGGCGCTTGCAGACCAGATCCGCCAGGGACTCCAGCCGGGGAATGAAGACCACCCCCTCCTGCTCCAACGGAGCGAGGGCCTCAAGGTCGAGCCATTCGTTCTCAAAACTGATCGCCGACGCCCTCTGCGCCAGACGGCGGGAGGCCGCCAGATCGCCCAGCGGCGCCCGCACCACGCTGGTGGCCAGCCGTGCGGCGGGATCGGAGAGCTCCGGGGTCTGCACGTGCAGCTCAACGCCCTGCTCCCGGGCGGCCGCCGCCAGCATCCAGGCCAGTTGGCCGCCCCCCACCACGCCGATGCTGCTGCCCATCCCTGACCTCACGGACCTCGCGACACCAGGGCCGCGCGCCAATTCAGAAGCTTGCCATTCCCTTGACCATCAGCCAGGGCTCCCTCAGCTGAAGCCCTTCTCTCCCACCGCCAGGAAGCGCAGCAGGCTGAAGATCAGCACGATCAGGAACAGGGCCAGACCCACCGTGCAGGCATAGCTGATGTCCAGCTCGGAGAAAGCCTGGTCGTAGACGTAATAAACGAGGGTGCGGGTGGAATCTGCCGGCCCCCCCTGGGTCATCAGGTACACCTCCTCGAACACCTTGGTGGCGGCGATGGCGGAGATCACCCCCACCAGGGTGATGTAGGGCCGAAGCAACGGCAGGGTGATGTCGAGATGGCGCCTCCAGCCCTCGCTGCCATCGAGGGCGGCGGCTTCGTAGAGCTCCGGAGAGATGCCCTGGAGACCCGATAGAAAGATGACCATGTAGTAGCCCAGCCCCTTCCAGAGGGTCACGAGCATCACGGCCGGCAGCGCCAGCCAGGGGGTGGTGAGGAAGCCGATCGGAGTGAAAGCCTCGCCCAGCCAGGCTGCCAGCCAACCGTTGATCAGACCATTTTCGGCGTACAGCCAACGGAAGGCGATGGCCGCCACCACGATCGACACCAGCACCGGGGTGTAGAAGGCGGCGCGGAAGAGGTGGATGCCGGGCAGCTTGCGGTTCACCAGGACGGCCAGGGCGAGGGAGCCCAGGACGATCGGCGGCACCACGCCGATCAGATAGAGAAAGGTGGTGCCCAGCACCTGCAGGAACACCGGGTCGGCCAGGAGCCTCCGGATGTTGGCCAGACCGACAAAGCGCAACGGCTCGCTCACGTCGAGGCCGGTAGCGGTGAAGCTGATCACCAGGGCCATCGCGGCCGGGATCAGAACCGAAACACTCAAGAGCAGCAGCGCCGGAGCCAGAAAGCCCCAGGCCGTGCCGCTGCGGCCCAGCCTGGTTCCACGACGGCGGGACGACGGCGAGGCAGCGGGGGAACCTTCCATGGGGCCATTGTGGGACGCACCATGACGAAGTCCACGGTCATGCAGAGCCGCTTCGGCGGCAGCGATCCGCTGCAGGTGCTGCGGGAGGTGTTCGGCTACGACGACTTCCGTGGTCCCCAGGAGGCGATCGTGCGGCATGTGATCGCCGGCGGCTCCGGTCTGGTGCTGATGCCCACCGGTGGCGGTAAATCGATCTGCTATCAGGTTCCCGCCCTTTGCCGTGAGGGCCTGACGGTGGTGGTCTCGCCCCTGATCGCTCTGATGGACGATCAGGTCCTGGCCCTGCGCCAGGCCGGGGTGAGGGCGGCGGCCCTGCACTCGGGCCTCACGAGCGAAGCCGCCGGCGCCCTCTGGCGCACCCTCCAGAGGGGGGAGCTGGATCTGCTCTACGTCTCACCGGAGCGGCTGCTGGGCGGAGATCTGCTCGAGCGGCTTCAGGAGAGGTCCCTGGCCCTGTTCGCCATTGATGAGGCCCACTGCGTCTCCCAGTGGGGCCACGACTTCCGCCCCGACTATCTGCAGCTGGAGGCCCTCGCCCAGCGCCTCCCGCAGGTGCCGCGGCTGGCCCTTACGGCCACCGCCGATCCACGCACCCGCGGCGAGATCATCGAGCGCCTGGCCCTCGAGCAGGGACGGGTGTTCCTGGCCAGCTTCGATCGTCCCAACATCCGCTACCTGCTGCGGCCCAAGCAGGAGGCCAAAGAGCAGCTGCTGGCCTTCCTGGAGGGGTTCCGGGGCGAAGCCGGCATCGTCTACGCCCGCTCCCGCAGCCGCGTGGACAGCTTCGCCGCCCTGCTGCAGTCCGCCGGCCACGAGGCTGTGGGCTATCACGCCGGGATGGACGCCGGGGAGCGCTCCCGTGCCCTCAGCCGCTTCCGCAACGACAGTGGCGTGGTGGTGGTGGCCACGATCGCCTTCGGAATGGGCATCGACAAACCGGATGTGCGCTTCGTCGCCCATCTGGATCTGCCCAAGAGCCTGGAGGCCTACTACCAGGAAACCGGCCGCGCGGGACGCGACGGACTTCCGGCCACCGCCTGGATGGTGCATGGACCGGGGGATGTACCCCAGCTGCGGCGCTTCATCGAGGACTCTGACGCCGGGGCCGCCCAGAAGCGGATCGAGCACGGCAAGCTCGACGCGCTGGTGGGCTTCACCGAGGCTCCGGCCTGCCGCCGCCAGGTGCTGCTGGCCCATCTGGGCGAAACGCTGGCTGAGCCATGCGGAAACTGCGACCGCTGTCTTGAGCCCCAGGTCCTGGAAGACCGGACCGTGGCGGCACAGAAGGCCCTCTCGGCGGTGTTCCGCACTGGCCAGTGCTTCGGGGCTGCCCACCTCACCGACGTACTGCTGGGCGCCGACACCGCCCGGGTGCGGTCCCTGGGCCACCAGAGCCTGAGTGTCTACGGCATCGGCAAGGAGCTGGACCGCGAACAGTGGCGCACCCTGCTGCGACAGCTCACCGGCCAGGGATGGCTGGAGCCGGTGCCAGATGGCCGCGGCGGTCTGCGCTGGGGGGAGGAAGCCCGGGTCCGGGCCCTGCTGCGGGGAGAGCTGACTCTGGAGCTGCCCGCCACCCCGGCGCGCCAGGAACGCAAGCGGGCCGCGGAACGGAGCCGCAGCGGCCGGCAGTCGCTGACCCTGATGGCGGCGACCGGAGCTGAAGCTGAGGCCGACGTGGGCCTGGTCAACGCTCTCAAGGACTGGCGTCGGGGACAGGCCCGTGAGCAGGGGGTGCCCCCCTATGTGGTGTTCCACGACCGCACCCTGATGGAGCTGGCGGCAAGGCGCCCGGCCCGTCTTGTGGAACTGGGGCAGGTGAGCGGCATCGGTGCGGCCAAGTTGGAGCGTTACGGCGCGGCGGTGCTGGAGGTGATCCAGGTCTGGGAAGCCCAGGCCTAGCCTGCCTCCTGTGTTCATCACACCGGTCCCAGCGATGATCCCCGCGCTTTCGCTCGAGCCCACCGGGGCCGCCGGCCCCACCGGTGTGGACCATTCAGTCCACACGATCGAAGTGGCCCTCAGCAGCCAGCCTTACCCCGTGCTGATCGGCGAGGGCAGCCTCGATCAGCTCGGTCCGCTGATCCGTTCCAGGGGAATAGCGGCCGCCACCAAGGTGCTGGTGGTGACCAACCCGGTGGTGGACGGCTTTTACGGCCAGAGGGCCCTCGAGAGCCTCAGAGGTGCGGAGCTGGAGCCCAGCCTGCTGGTGCTGGACGCCGGGGAAGATCAGAAAACGCCCGCCAGCGTGGCCCTGATCCATGACGCGGCCCAGGCCCGGCATCTGGAGCGGAGTTCACTGATCGTGGCCCTCGGCGGCGGGGTCGTGGGCGACATGGCGGGGTTCGCCGCCGCCACCTGGTTGCGCGGGATCTCGGTGGTGCAGGTGCCCACCACCCTGCTGGCGATGGTGGATGCCTCCATCGGCGGCAAAACCGGGGTGAACCACCCGGGCGGAAAGAATCTGATCGGGGCTTTCCACCAGCCCCGGCTGGTGCTGATCGATCCGAGCACCCTGGCCACGCTGCCGGAGCGGGAATTCCGCGCGGGGATGGCCGAAGTGATCAAGTACGGCGTGATCGGTGATCCCCAGCTGTTCAGCGAGCTGGAAGCCGCCGGCGACCTCTCGAGTCTTGAGGCAGTGGGCGACAGCCTGCTGCAACGATTGCTGGAGCGATCCGCGGCGGCCAAGGCCCGCGTGGTGGCGGCCGATGAACGGGAAGGAGGCCTGCGGGCCATCCTCAACTACGGCCACACCCTCGGCCACGTGGTGGAGACCCTCTGCGGTTACGGCACCTACCTCCACGGAGAGGCTGTGGCGCTGGGGATGGCGGCAGCCGGTGAGCTGGCCGTGGCCATGGGTCTCTGGAGCCCCGCCGAGCAGCAGCGGCAGTGCGCCCTGATCGCCAAGGCCGGCCTGCCAGTGCATCTGCCACCCCTCGATCCAGAGACGGTGCTGCTCACACTCCAGAGCGACAAAAAAGTGAGGAACGGCACTGTGCGCTTCGTGCTGCCCACCGCCATCGGCCAGGTGCAGATCCGCAACGACGTGGGAGCGGATCGGATCCGTGAGCTGCTCGGGGAAAACGGCGCCCAGCCGGGCTGAACAGGAGGACCGCGACTTCAGCCCTCCCCACCTTCCTCGGGCTTCAAGCCGTCATGGTTCATGCCGTGGTGGCTGTCCGGCTTCCCTTCCCCATCACCGGGCAACTGGGTTTGGGGGTCTGGCTCTGACCACTCTGCTGGCCCATACCCTGCTGCAGTCCGCCGTGCTGCCTGTGAGCATTCACGGGGTGCTGTTCGGCCGAATCACCAGGGGGCAAAGGCTACGGAAACCATGTCGACAATGCCTTCATGACCGGGGGCCGCTCCGACCTCTCCTTCACCCTGTTCCTGAGTGATCCGGACACCTACAGCGGCGGCGAGCTGGTGCTGTAGGTGTCCGGCGGGCGATCTACAAGCGTGAGGGCAAGGGCGAGATCTTCGATCTGATCAGCCCCACCTACACGAACCTGATGCGTCAGTGGTGGGGAGGGAGTGAGGCCGGCTCCCCTGGGGGAGCCATGCTGGGAGGCCATCGCGCTCGGCCCGCCGCCATGTCCCAGGAGCAACTCAGGGCCTTCCTTGCCAGGGTTCAGGACGACGTGGAGCTCAGGCAGCAGGTGCTGGGTTCCTCCACTGCCGATGACGTGGCCAGAATCGCCACCTCCCTGGGCTTCGATGTCTCCGGAGACGAACTGCTGCGGGCCTCGGGCAAGCGCATCGGCAGGGTGACGATCACCAAGCAGGACATGCCCGGCGAATACAGCTGAGCCTCTGATCGGGTTGCTGGAATCCAGTCAAGTCCTGAATCCGGATTGATACGGATTCAGATTGATTAGTCAGTCCAGAGTTCCATGTTTGGCTGTTGTGCGAAGATAAGCCTGGATCGGCATGTCACGATGACGATGCCTTCGGGCAGGAGCCTGGGGTGGTGGTTCACTCTGGGCTCTTCCATCCCTCAAGTCATTCCGACGAAACGATCCGCCGACTCAGAGGCGCAGCACCAGGGCATCGCGCCGGTGAAAGTCGGCTTCAGTGCCCGGGTGGGTCACGGCCCAGTAGCTGAGCTGTCCCTGGTGTTGCTCGATCACCGCACAGACCCCAGCCTCAAGGGCAGAAGGGGAGGAGCGAAGGTCAACCGGCAGCGGCCAGGCCAGCTCCAGCTCCAGGGCCCCGGGCACTGACCTGAACGCGAAGGGCAACACCCGCAGAGAGGGCTCGGTCTCCATCCCACGGCGGTAGCTGCAGAAGCGGTAGACATTCCAGTGGCCAGCAGGTGACAGGTTCACTTCCCGGTACACCGGCTGCCCCTCCGCAGCCAGGAAGAGCTCGAAACAGGTGCTGCGCCAGAGGTCATCACGGCGCTCGGGCCGTGATGAAGACTCAGGCAACACCACCGACGCCAGATCGCCTCCGAGGTGCAGACACAGCTCCAGGGCCCCACCCCGGCAACGGATCCGCCCGTTCAGCACCAGGCCTGCGCCAGGGGAGGCGGAACCGGCTGTGATCGGCTCTGGCGGCACATCTCCGGATTGGAACGGTTGCAGGACAAACGACTGCCAGGCGTTCTCGGGGTGCTCAGGGTTGAATGCCTTCATCGGATCGCCGCCACAACGGCCTCAATCGCTGCTGCCTGCTGCTCGATGCTTTCGGTGAGCTGGAACTGAACCCGTGCCCGCAGAAGATTGTGGCCTCTGTAGCGGGTCTTGAAGTAGAGATCCCCGGCGAGGTGATCCGTGAGGAAGCGCAACCCCAACTCGAAGGTGATCAAACGAATCGCCACAGCGATGTGGTCGTAGTCGGCGGGGGTGAGAAAGGAGCTGGCCACGCTGCCGTATCCCCCGAGTAACGCTTCACAGAGACTCACTTCGAAGTGCACCGCCCTCCAGTCGGTGGTGTCCTCTCCCAGGGGATTGCAGGCCGATCTCAGGCAGTCGCCGATGTCGTAATGCACCAGGCCGGGTTTGACGGTGTCGAGATCGACGAGGGCGACGGCCTGGTCGCCCTCCAGATCGAGCATGACGTTGTTGATCTTCGGATCGCCGTGGATCGGGCGCTCACGCAGAATCCCCGCCGCCTTGGCCCGCTCGAGCACCGGAACCAGAGAGCGGCGCTGCTCCACGAAGGCCAGGCAGTCGCTGAGCTCAGGGTCGGGGGAGGATCCGAGCTGGGCAAGCACCCGGTCGAAATGACGCAGATAGGTGGGGGTGATGTGGAATCCCTCCAGGGTGTCGGCCAGGTGGTCCGCGGGCAGATCACTGATCAGCCGGTGGAACATCCCCAGTCCGAAACCGACTTCACGGGCATGGCCGCTGTGACCGATCCGCTCCAGGGATTGAGCCCGCTCCACATAGCCCAGAGCACGCCAGAAGCTGGAGCCTTCCCACACCCAGGGGCGGCCATCGGCGCGGGCCTGGAACACCCGCGGCACCACCCAGCGGCGCCCCGCCAGCTCCCTGGGGGGTTCGAGCAGCCGTCTGGCCACGTGATCGCTGAAGACCACCAGATTGCCCATCACCAGTTCGGGTCTTGAGAACACCCGCGTGTTCACCCGTTGCAGCACGGCGGCGGGCCGGGCCGGGTCCCCGAGCCGCACCAGGTAGGTGTCATTGACATTGCCCTGTCCCAGGGGTTCGATGCCCCTGACCGGGCCACCGAGGTCGAAGCGCTCAGCAATCGCCGTGAGTGCCCCGCTGGAATCGACCACGGGATGCGCCGGATCACTCATCGGTGGGGATGAGCACGGTGGTCTGCAGGCTGTCGGTGCCGAGGTGGTCGGTGATCACCCAGATGCACAGCCCCTGCCCCAGGTTGTAGACACTGTGCAGTCGGCCGCATTGGTGGTAGGCCGCCAGAGTGTTGGCCCGGGCATCATGGGCATCCACCTCCCCCCAGTCGCCGCGGCGGTGGCGGGCCACCAGGCGCTGCAGCGTTTCCAGATCCAGCCATTCCCGCACCTGCGGGCAGACGTGCACGGGGCCGAGCACCAATCGAGCACTCATGAGTCCAGCCCCCCACCGCGGCGGCGGCTCCACCCCGAACGGATGGTCAAGGCCGGCCGGCCTCGTCCGCGGAAGCTCCCGTCAGGCTCGGGATCACCGCGCTGATCTGACCGACTCCGAGGGCCAGCACCAGGAAGCAGACAACCAGCGCCATGAGGCTGCTGAAGGAGACCGCCACGGACTCGGCCTCTCCCGGCACGGAGGACTGCACCGAGGACTTCACCGCCAAGGCCACTGGAATTCCTGCGCTCCCGCACCCCACCCTGATCCAGAAGCCGCGGCGAGGCCTCAAGTCGACAAGCTCCTTCACCCGATCGGGTCATGGCTGCCTCACCCGCCACGGTTGGTGGCCGGCGGGGCACTGGCGGGGAAACTCTTGAGGTAGAGGGCCACCGGGATGGGTTTGGTCTGGGCGTAGCCCACGGGCAGCCAGAGGTCCCCGGCGTTGGAGGCGTAGTGGACTTCCCAGTGATAGAGGCCCGTGTAAGCGGCGGGATCCTCGCGCAGCAGCTCGGCGTAGTGGAGAACGGCCTTGCCGTAGTAGTCGCTGTTGTTGTAGCCCCAGAGGCCCTTGCGAATGTCCTTCAACCCGCCCCGGCGCACCAGGTAGCGAGCGGCGGCATGGATGGCATCGTGGGGATCGCGGATATCCCCCTTGCCGACGCCGGGCTGGGCCCAGGTGGTGGGCAGGAACTGCATCGGCCCGCGGGCATCGGCCACCGAAACCCCATCGATGCGGCCCATTCCCGTTTCCACCAGGTTGACGGCGGCCAGCACTTCCCAGTCGATGCCGGTGGCCGCCGCGGCGCTGCGGTAATAGCGCAGCAGGTTCTCCGCCGGCTCCGGCGCCACGATCCTCCAGGCCGGCAGAGTGGCACTGCCCGGGCCGCGGCGACGCATGGAGAGGAAGGCACGGCGGGCCCCCAGGTGATGGTCCAGCACCGCTTGCCAGCGGGGGGACAGACGCCGGCGCACCTCCTGGGCCTGGGCCTCACGAACCGCCAGCACCCGCAGGATCACCTGGTGCTGGTGGCCCAGAGCCGGTAAGGACTCCGCGGGGGTAGAGGGCGAACGCAAGGCCTCCTCGAGCGAGACCAGCAGTTCGGCCACGGTCTGGGGATCACTGGGCACGACCGGATAGTGGCGGCCATCGGCCGCCTGGGGCAGGCCCGGCTCAGAGGGCAGCAGAACCGTGGCCGGAGCCGGGGGCGGCTCAGGCTCTGCTGCGGGCGGAGACGGTGCCTCCAGCACCGCCAGGAGAGGGCCCCGCTGCTGCGGTCCGAAGGCCGCTGCTGCGCTCATCACCAGCAGTGGCAGTCCCACCAGAGCGACCAGAGACCAGCGACGGTGGAAAGCGGTCATGGAGGGATACGGAGGCTAGTCGCAGGCAGGACGATATCGGTGTCCGCACCGATCTGAGCCACTCAGGGGGAGACCCCCAGCAGGGAACCGATCAGGGCCGTGGCCCCCATCGCCAGAGCCCCCCAGAAGGTGACCCGAAGGATGGCGGTGCTCAGTCTGGCGCCACCGGCCCTGGCGGAGACCCCGCCCAGCAGCCCCAGGAACAGCAGGGAGGTGAGCGAGACCACCACCGCGATTCTGGAGGCGGGCAGGAGAGCGGCCGTGCCCAGAGGCAGCGCTGCCCCGATCGAGAACATCACCGCCGAAATCAGAGCGGCCTGAACAGGCCGGGCGGCGAGAGAGTCGGTGATGCCCAGCTCATCGCGGGCATGGGCGCCGAGGGCATCATGGCGGGTGAGCTGCAGCGCCACCTCATGGGCCAGGGCGGGCTCGAGACCCCGATGCACGTAGATGCCGGTGAGCTCGGCCAGCTCCGCCGCCGCGTCATCGGCGAGCTCCTGGCGCTCCCTGGCCAGGTCGGCCTGCTCGGTGTCGGCCTGGGAGCTCACCGAAACGTATTCACCGGCCGCCATCGACATCGCTCCGGCGACAAGTCCGGCGCCTCCGGCCAGCATGATCGCGCCATGGTCGACCTTGGCAGCCGCCACCCCCACCAGCAGGCTGGCGGTTGAGACAATGCCGTCATTGGCACCGAGCACCGCAGCCCGCAGCCAGCCCACCCGGGACGTGCGGTGCAGCTCCTGATGGCGCATCCAGTGACCGTGGTACCAACCGTCTCGTTTCTGTGCCACGTGTGTCGAGGTCCCGAGCCTGGGGGTGGCCGAACCACGGCCGGAGGCTCATTCTGATCCCCGCGGCATCGCCTTCAGGGTCAACTGGACGCCGAGGTGTAGTAGCGCAGGGCATGGCGCCACAAGCCACGACTGAGGGCCAGGGACAACACCGCCATCCCCAGGCTGGCCAGCACCCAGGGCAGGGTGGCGCGGCCCAGGATCGCTTCCGCCGGCACGGTGGTGAGGAAGGCCACGGGCAGAACCAGGGTGAGCAGGGTGCGCAGAGCGGGGGGATAGGCACTGACGGGGAAGCGGCCGGCCACCAGGGTGCTGCGCAACACCTCGGTGGCATTCCACACCTTCACGAACCAGATGCTGGTGGCTGCCAGCGCGAACCAGAGGCTGTACAGGATCAGGGCGCTGCAGAGCAACAGCAGAGCGGTGCCCAGCAGAGTGAGAAGCGATGGGGTGGCCCCCGCGCGTCCCGCCGCCAGCACGATCACCCCCAGTCCCGCCAGCAGACCTGGCAGGCCCCAGGGGGAAAAGCTGCGGGCCGAGAGCCAGAACTGACTGTCGATCGGCTTGAGCAGCACGAAATCGAGGCTGCCGGTGCGCACATGGTTCACGATCGCCCCCAGATTGGGCTGGAGCAGGGTGCTGCTGAAGCCATCGAGCAGGGTGTAGACCCCCAGCACCACCAGGGCCTCGTCCCAGCTCCAGCCACCGAGGCCATGGCCTCGGCCATAGAACAGGGCCAGCACCACCACGCTGCCGGCCAGGTTGCCCAGCACCGAGAGCAGCTCGATCAACGCGTTGACCGGATACTCCAGCTCCATCGCCAGCGCCGAGGCCCAGAACTCCCGCAGAGTGCGCCCATAGCGCCCCATCAGGCCCCCATCGCCGCGTAGCGCCGCAGTCCGGCGCGCCAGAGCAGCAGATAGAGGGGCAACAGCAGGGCCATCCAGGCGGCCATCGTCAGCAGCCCCCCGGGCAGGTTCACCTCACCGCCGGAGATCAGCCTTGCCGGGAAGTCGACCATCGACGGGAAGGGGGTGGCCTGCGCCAGACGGCGCAGGCCGGGGGGAAAGGCCTCCAGCGGCGCCACCAGTCCCGAGAGGAAGAGATAAGGGATCAGCAGCAGGCGATCCAGGGCCGCCGCCCGCTCGCTCCAGAAGCAGGCCATGGTGATGACCGACTGCAGCAGGAACCGCAGCAGAAAGGCCAGGTGAGTCACCAGCAGGCCCAGCAGCCACGTGGAGGGCGGCGGCCAGCCGCTTGCCCCAGCCCCCAGCAGCCAGACCGCCAGCACAATCGCCAGGACGAAGGGCACCCGCGTGGCCTGCTCAGCGATGTGGGCGGCCAGGTAGCGCCAGAAGGGGTGCAGCGGTTGCAGCAGGTAGGGGGAGAGGCGCCCCTGCAGGGAGTCCTCCTCGAAGACATGGATCACCCAGACCACCGTGAACTGACGCACGACGAAGGCCGCCAGGAAGTAGCGGTTCAGCGCCGCCGGGCTGAGGCTGAGATCAGCTGCCGCCCCGGCACCGCTCCAGAGGGCCAGCATGATCAGGGGCAGGAGGCCGGAGAGGGCCCAGAGCGCGATCTCGGCGCGGTACTCGAGCAT
The DNA here is from genome assembly GCA_943369245.1 of Synechococcus sp. UW140. Taxonomy (GTDB): domain Bacteria; phylum Cyanobacteriota; class Cyanobacteriia; order PCC-6307; family Cyanobiaceae; genus Regnicoccus_A. Next base: position 33,083 of record CALRMN020000006.1, read on the forward strand.
GTAGGCGTACTGGACCGAGAGCAGCACCCGCGCCAGCCGCAGCGTCCGTTTCATCCCACCACTCCCTCACGGAAGAGGCGGCCGATGATCTCCTCCACCGGCGGATCGTTCACCTCCAGATCGAGCACGGGAAAGGTCGAGAGCAGGCGGGAGACGGTGTCGGTCAGCCGATCCCGCGACACCAGCAGGCGCACCCGGTGGCCGGCGAGCGACTCGAGTTCGCCGTAGCCCCGGAAGGCCTCGGGCGGGTAGATCTCCCCCAGGTCGCAGCAGACCTCCCGGTAGGGAGCCAGCCGCTGGGCCAGTTGCTGCAGGCTGCCGTCATAGAAGAGGCTGCCCTGGTCGATCAACAGCACCCGCCGGCAGAGGGCGGTGATGTCGCCCATGTAATGGCTGGTGAGCAGCACGGTGGCGCCGGTGCGGAGGTTGTAATCGGCGAGGAACTCACGCACCCTCGCCTGGGCATTCACATCCAGCCCGAGGGTGGGTTCATCGAGGAAGAGCACGGAGGGACGATGCAGCAGCGCCGCCAGCAACTCGGCCTTCATGCGCTGGCCGAGCGAGAGCTTGCGCACCGGTCGGCGCAACTCCTCCCCCAGCTCCAGCATCTCGGCCAGTTCATCGATGCGGCGACGGGCTTCGGCCTCACTGATGCCGTACACCGCCGCATTGACCCGCAGGGAATCGAGCGGAGGCAGATCCCAGATCAGCTGCTGCTTCTGCCCCATCACCAGGGTGATCGTGCGCAGAAACGCCGCCTGGCGGCGAAAGGGCCTGAAACCGGCCACCTCCACCTCCCCGGCACTGGGCTCGATCAGGCCGGTGAGCATCTTGAGAGTGGTGGTCTTGCCGGCTCCGTTGCTCCCCAGGAAGCCCACCACCTCGCCGGGCTTGATGCTGAAGCTGACGTCGCGCACAGCCGGAATGTCCTTGAAGCGGCGGGCGAAAAAATGGCGCAGGGTTCCAGCCAGGCCGGGTGACTTGTCGGCCACCCGGAAACACTTGCCGAGCCCGCGGGCCTGAATGATCGGCATCTCAGACCGCCCCCTGACCCGAAGCGACGGGGGGTCCTCCGCAGCCGCTCAATCGTCTTCCTCGTCCTCGAGAAGCAGGGAATGGAAGGCGGTGTAGAGGTCGGGGTGCTCCGCCGCCAGGCGGGGGTCGGCCCGGGGAGTGGTGCTGCGACCAGGACCCGGGCGGCGGCTGGCCTGGGGGGCTGGGGCAGCGGACGGACCGGCCGGAGCGCGCCGCTCACTGGCCTTCTGGGCCGAGCGGCTCGCCTCGAGGCCGCGCAGACGCTCCATCAGGTGAGGCGGAACGCTGCCGTCGGGGCTCACCTGCATCAAGTCACGAAAGAGCTGCTCCGGGTCGGACTCCAGCTCGACCTGGTGGCGTTGCTCGGTAGCCCTGGGCTTAGCGCTGGCGGGGGGCACCGGCAGCGGCTGGGGCAGCTGACGGCCGAGCTGGCGAAGGCGCTCGAGGCTGTGGGCGTCGAAGCTCATGGCAGCGGTGGGATTGGGGTCAGGGACAGCCGAGGGTGTCGCGGGTGACACGGCCCGTGACGGGATTGGTGCCGCTGGCTATGGCGCACAGGGAGGTGAGCACATCCGCTCGCAGGGGCACATTGGTGAAATCAGCCCCCTCGATCGCCACGTTCACGAACTTGGTGTTGAACGCAAAGGCATCTTCAAGCACGGCGTCGCGCAGATCGGTGCCCTCCAGCACCGCCGAATCCAGGGTGGCTTCCCGCAGGTCGACGCCATGCATGTCGGCGTCCTGGAGCTTGGCGCCGAACAGGCTGGCGTTGCGCATGTCGGCGCCGGAGAGATTGGCGTCGCGCAGATTGGTGAGGTTGAACGTGACTCCGCGCAGATCGGCGTCGTGGAAATCAGCGCCGATCAGCACCTGTTTGGCGTAGTCCATCGCGGCAGGGGCCGGAGCGGCAGGCAGCAACAGCAGCAGCGCCAGCAGGCCGGAGCCCAACCAGGCCACCAGGCCATGGACCAGCGAACGCAGCGGGGCAGCCATGGCAGGAAGGGGACAGCAAGGGAACCCTAGGAAAAGCCGTAGACCAGCCCGTTGACCCAGAGCAGAACGCAACGCGCCCGAAATCGCAGTGCTCTGCCCGGGACCTGGGCCGAGCAGCGTGCCTGGCGGCTGCTGCGCCAGCGGGGCTGGCGGCTCCTCTCCAGCCGCTGGCGATGCCGCTGGGGTGAGCTGGATCTGGTGGTGACCAAGCCAGGCCGGCTGCTGGTGGTGGAGGTGAAGGGGCGCCGTCGCTGCGGCGCCGATGGCTGGGGCGTGGCCGCCCTCGGAACGACCAAACGCCGGCGGCTGGCCAGGGCGCTGAGCTGTTGGCTGGCCGAGCATCCCGAGCAGGCTCAGCACCCCCTGGAGGTGGTCTGTGCCCTGGTGCCCCTGCCACCGGCGGGCGGTGCCGTGCGCTGGCTGCGGCTTGAGTCGCTAGCGGCGGCTCAGGGGGATGGCTGCTGATCCGCCTGCTGCTCGGCCGGCGGCTGGCTGAACTCCACGTTGCAGCGGTAGCGGTAATTGCCCATGCCCACCGTCATCTCCTGGCAGCGGTGCCGGCCGGGGATGGCACCCCGGGGCACCAGTTGCCGGGCGCGTTGCAGCGCATCGTCCCTGCTCCAGACGGAGTCGGCGCTGACGCTGCCGGAGCGGGCCGGAGTCACCCAGACCAGGCAGGGCAAAGCAGCGGCCGCACAGAGCGCCCCCCACCGCGCCCGCCGGACCAGAGAAGGCCCGGGGGAGCGGAAGGACTCGATCGAAGCAATGGGGGTCGGAGGGCTGAAGCGAGTGGGGGCCATTGCGGCCTGGCAGGTCGGTGAACCAGAGATAGCCAGGGATCGGCCGCCCGGCCGGGCAATCTGGAAGGCCCGCCCAGTCACGCCCATGTCCTTCGGGGGCCACCACACCCGCAAGCGCTTCGGCCAGCACTGGCTCACCGATGCCGCCGTGCTGAAGCGGATCGTGGCGGCGGCAGAGCTGCAGCAGGGGGAGCGGGTGCTGGAAGTGGGCCCGGGTCGCGGAGCACTCACGGAACGGCTCCTGGCCACAGGGCTGGCGGAACTGCATGCCATCGAACTCGATCGCGACCTGGTGGCCGGTCTGCGCCGGCAGTTCGCTGGCGATGAACGCTTCCAGTTGCTGGAGGGGGACGTCTTGCGCCTGGATCTGCCTCCGGCTGACAAGGTGGTCGCCAACATCCCGTACAACATCACCGGCCCGCTGCTGGAGCGGCTGGTCGGCCGTCTCGACCGCCCACTGGCCAGCCCCTACCGGCGGTTGGTGCTGCTCGTGCAGCAGGAGGTGGGCGAACGCATCCGGGCGGTGGCCGGCAGCAGCGCCTTCAGCGCCCTGAGCGTGCGCCTGCAGCTGCTGGCGCATTGCCGCTCGGTCTGCGCCGTACCTCCCCGCTGCTTCCAGCCGCCGCCGAAGGTGATGTCGGAGGTGATCGTGCTCGATCCCCTGCCGCCATCGGAGAGGCTGGAGCCGCAGCTGGCCGGGCGGCTCGAGAGCCTGCTCAAGCGGTGCTTCGCGGCCCGCCGCAAGATGCTGCGCAACTCGCTGGCCGGACTGTGGCCCGAGGAGGAGCTGAGCGAACGGGCCCAGCGGGCAGGGGTCTCCCTCAGGCAGCGGCCCCAGGATCTCTCGCCCCAGCGCTGGGTGGAGCTGACCCGACAGTTGTGTCCCACACCACAGAGCCCGCCTGAGTCGAGCTCACCCATCCCCGAGCAAACCGCCCATGGCTGACCCCTTCTCAGCGAACACCCGCTCGGCCCCCCTGCTGGTGGAGGCCCCGGCCAAGATCAACCTCCATCTGGAAGTGCTCGGACTAAGGGCCGATGGCTTTCATGAGTTGGCGATGGTGATGCAAAGCCTCGATCTGGCCGATCGTCTGGCGATCGAGCCCCGAGACGATGGGGCGATCGTGCTGCATTGCCCAGGCAGCACACTGCCCACCGACGGCGACAATCTGGTGGTGCGGGCCGCCGAGCGCCTCAGGCAGCACGCCGGCCGGCCGGAGCTGGGGGCCACGATCCAGCTGGACAAGCGCATTCCCATCGGCGCCGGCCTGGCCGGCGGCTCCAGCGACGGGGCGGCGGCCCTGCTGGGCCTCAACCGGCTCTGGGGGCTCCAGATCGACGCTGGCAGCCTCCATCATCTGGCGGCGGAGCTGGGATCGGATGTGCCCTTCACCCTCTCCGGTGGCACCCAGCTCTGCTTCGGCCGCGGGGAAATCCTCGAGCCGGTGCCGCTGCCCGAAGCAGGTCCGCGCGTCCTGGGCCCCCGGGGCCCCGAGGAGCTGGCGGTGCTGCTGATCAAGGACCCGGCCGCCAGTGTCTCCACCCCATGGGCCTATCACCGCTGCCGTGAGCTGCGTGGCGACTTTTATCTCGAACGCGAGAGCGACTTCGAGCAACGGCGTCAGAGTCTGCGCGAAGGCCCACTGCTGACGGCTCTGCATGGGGAGCGGGCCCTGCCGCCCCTGCGCAACGACCTGCAGACGGTGGTGGAGCCGGAGCAGGAGAGCGTGCGAGCGGGGCTGAGGCTGCTGCGCCAGGCGATCGAACCTCTGGCCGTGGCGATGAGCGGATCAGGGCCCAGTCTGTTCGCCCTCTTCGCCGGGCTGGAGCGGGCCGAGTCGGCCCGGGAGCAGCTGCGGGACGCCCTGGCCGAAGGCGGTTTCGAGGCCTGGTGCTGCCGCTGCAGCAGCCGGGGGGCCAGGATCATCGAACCAGCCCAGGCCCCATGAGCACTCCGGAGCCCACCGAGCCCCAACCGAGCCCCCCGCGCAAGGGTCCGCTCAGTTTTCTCTCCGGCGCCCTCACCAGTGGACTGCTGGCCTGGGTCTGTCTGGGGCTGAGCCAGCGGGTGGTGGGTTGGTACAGCCTGCATCCGCCCCACTACAGCAAGGCCTTTGCCCAGAGCATCGGCACGGCCATGAAGACACTGGTGGTGGGCATGAGCTTCCTGGCCACCTTCACCTTTGCCTTCGTTGCCCTGGGGCTGTTCCTTGTCTTCATTCGCAGCCTGCTGCCGGTCGGTGAGAGCGAGGCTTCCTAGGCTGAACAGGCGCGCGTTACCGCCATGACTCCCCACGATCTCGGCCTCCTGGCCCTGCTGCTCTCCCCGGGCATGCTGCTCTCGGTGCTGCTGCTGACCAGCTTCGCCGCTGGGGGCTGAGACGGGCTTCCGGCACCTGGGAGCCGACGCCTGAGATAAGTTGGCCGCTCCACCGGCAATCGCCGGGTTCGCACACCGTCCGTGGCCGAGACCCTGCTCTTCAACGCCCTGCGCGACGCCATCGACGAGGAGATGGCCCGCGATCCCTACGTGTGCGTGTTCGGGGAGGACGTCGGCCAGTACGGCGGGTCCTACAAAGTCACCAAGGATCTCTACGAGAAGTACGGCGAACTGCGGGTGCTGGACACCCCGATTGCCGAGAACAGTTTCACGGGGATGGCCGTGGGTGCAGCAATGACGGGACTGCGCCCGATCGTGGAGGGCATGAACATGGGCTTCCTGCTGCTGGCCTTCAACCAGATCTCCAACAACATGGGGATGCTGCGCTACACCAGCGGCGGCAACTACACCATTCCAACGGTGGTGCGCGGCCCAGGCGGGGTTGGGCGGCAGCTGGGAGCTGAGCACAGCCAGCGTCTGGAGGCCTATTTCCACGCCGTGCCCGGCATCAAGATCGTGGCAGTGAGCACTCCCACCAATGCCAAGGGCCTGATGAAGGCCGCCATCCGAGACAACAACCCCGTGCTGTTCTTCGAGCACGTGTTGCTGTACAACCTCAGCGAAGAGATTCCCGAGGGGGATTACATCTGCTCCCTCGACCAGGCGGAGGTAGTGCAGGAAGGCACGGACGTGACGATCCTCACTTATTCAAGGATGCGCTATCACTGCCTCAAGGCGGTGGAGCAGCTGGAGGCCGATGGTGTGAGTGTGGAACTGATCGATCTGATCAGCCTTAAACCCTTCGACATGGACACCATCACCCGCTCGATCCGCAAGACCCACAAGGTTCTGGTGGTGGAGGAGTGCATGAAAACCGGCGGCATCGGCGCCGAATTGCTGGCCCTGATCACCGAGCACTGCTTCGATGATCTCGACGCCCGACCCATACGCCTTTCCAGCCAGGACATCCCCACCCCCTACAACGGCGCCCTTGAGAACCTGACGATCATCCAGCCCCACCAGATCGTCGCGGCGGCCCGTCAGCTCAAGGCAGGCACGATCTGAGATGGCACGCCAGCAGGGGTTGTTTGCCCTGATCCTGGCCCTGGCGATCGCCGCCGGGGCCGTTCTCTTCAGCTTCCCCCTGCAGCTCGGTCTCGATCTGCGTGGCGGCAGCCAGCTCACCCTGCAGGTGCTGCCGGCCGGAGCCATCAAAACCGTGAAGCGTGAGCAGCTGGAGGCTGTCAAGGAGGTGCTCGACCGGCGCGTCAACGGCCTGGGTGTGGCCGAATCCACCCTCCAGACCATCGGTGAGGACCAGCTGGTTCTTCAGCTTCCGGGCGAGCAAGACCCCACCCGGGCCGCCAAGGTGTTCGGCACCACCGCTCTGCTGGAATTCCGCGCCCAGAAGCCAGGCAGCGAGCAGGAGATGCAGGGGCTGCTGCGGCTCAAGCGCCAGGCCCAGGCCGTGCTCGACCTCAGCCGGCGGCGCACCCCAGCGGATCCGGCTGATCCCGTGGCGTCAGACCAGCCACCGGCCCCGGCCCCCAGCTTCCCCGCCGAGGATCTGGCCAAGGCCTTGCGAGAGCTCGGGGTGGCGGTGCCGGCAGGGGCCGGTGAAACCGAGCAGATCGAAGCCCTGCTCGATGAAGTGAACAAACGGGTGGTGGCCCTCTACGAGCCCGCGCTGCTCACCGGCAAGGACCTCGTCGGCGCAGGCCGGCAGCAGCAGCAGACGGGAACCGGCTGGGACGTGACCCTGAACTTCAACCGCCAAGGCGGCGAGGCCTTCGCCAAGCTCACCCAATCGATCGCCGGCAGCAACCGCCTGCTCGGCATCGTGCTCGATGGCCGTTCGATCAGCGAGGCCTCTGTAAGCCAGGAGTTCGCCGCGGCCGGCATCACCGGGGGTGCCGCCAGCATCACCGGCAACTTCACGGCCGAAGAAGCCCGCGACCTCGAGGTGCAACTGCGAGGCGGCTCTCTGCCCCTGCCCGTGAAGATCATCGAGGTGCGCACCGTCGGCCCCCTGCTGGGGGCTGAAAACATCCGCACCAGCCTGGTGGCCGCCCTTGCGGGTCTGGCTCTGGTGGCCGTGTTCATGGTGGTGGTCTACCGGCTGCCCGGGGCTGTGGCCGTGGTGGCCCTCAGCCTCTATTCCCTCTTCAACCTGGCGAGCTATGCCCTGATCCCCGTGACCCTCACCTTGCCCGGTATCGCGGGCTTCATCCTCTCGATCGGCATGGCGGTGGATGCCAATGTGCTGATCTTTGAGCGGGTGAAGGAGGAACTGCGCTCAGGCAACACCCTGATCCGCTCGATCGACACTGGCTTCTCCCTGGCCTTCTCATCGATCCTCGATGGTCACGTCACCGGCCTGATCAGCTGCATCGCCCTTTTTGCACTCGGAACGGGCCTGGTCAAGGGATTTGCCGTCACCCTCGGCATCGGTCTGCTGCTCAGCCTGTTCACCGCCCTCACCTGCACCCGCGTTCTACTGCGCCTGATGATGAGTTATCCAAGCCTGCGGCGCCCCAGCTACTTCCTGCCCAGCCGCAAGCTGCCTTCGCCAGCCGCCTGAGCACCGATGAACTCCTCCACGTCGGGATCGAGCGCATTTCCGCCGATCCAATTCTTCCGCATCACGCGCCACAGGCGCCTTGCCTGGTGGGGTTCGGCCATCGCCTGCCTGATCAGTCTTATCGGTATTGGCTTCTCCTGGCTCAATCCCTCCATCGGCGCCCCACTCAAACCGGGCCTCGATTTCACCGGTGGCACCCGCATTCAGTTGGAGCGGGCCTGCGAGCCCAGTTGCTCGGCGATCACCGTGCCCCAAGTGGCCGAGCAAGTCGACAGCCTGAAGCTTCCTGCCGAGGGTGGTGAGGCAGCGCCAGTTCTGCGGGGCGCACCGGTCCAGGTGCTGGATCAGGGCCGCTCAATCGAGCTGCGCCTGCCCAGCCTCAGCGCCGAGCAGGGCAAGGCAGTAATCAGCCAGCTGGCCGCGAAATTAGGGCCTTTCAAGGATGGCGGCACCTCCGTAGACACGATCGGACCCACCCTTGGGGCCCAGTTGCTGCGAAGCAGCCTCCTCTCGCTGCTGGTCAGCTTTGCGGCCATCGCCCTCTACATCACCTTCCGCTACGACAAGATCTTCGCCTTTCTGGCGATCCTCTGCCTGGCCCACGACGTGCTGATCACCACCGGGCTGTTCGCCTGGCTCGGCCTGCTGCTGGGAATCGAGGTGGACTCCCTCTTCGCCGTGGCCCTGATCACCGTCGCCGGCTATTCCGTCAACGACACCGTGGTGGTGTTCGACCGCATCCGGGAGCAGAAAGAAAGCCTGGGGGACTTCCCCTTCAGTGATCAGGTGGATGTGGCCGTCGATGCCACCTTGACCCGCTCGCTTTACACCTCGCTCACCACCTTGCTGCCTCTGCTCGGCATCCTCTTCTTCGGCGGCAGCAGTCTGTTCTGGTTTTCCGTGGCCCTCACCGTCGGCATCAGTGTCGGCAGCTGGTCGAGCATCGGTGTGGCCCCCACCCTGCTGCCCCTGCTCAGCGGCAAGGGCTTCGCGGGGTCAGCTCCAGAGGATGGGGCGGCCCCTGCTGGCGCAGCTTGATGCGGCGCCTCCCGCCGCTCATCCCCGTGCTGCTGGCTCTGTTGGCCCTGGGCGATCTCAGGGCGGAACTGCGGCTGCTGGCCGACCATTTCACCTGGTCGTCCCTGATATCAGCGATGCAGCAGCATCCCCTTGCGGTGGTGGTCCTCGCGCTCACCCCCAGCCTGATCAGGCACTACCGCTGATCAGGTCCAGCGGTCCATCACCTGCTCCACCACCACCCGCTGGAAGACCACCTGCAGCACCACCACCAGCGGCAGGGCCAGCAGCACCCCCGGGAGCCCTAGCAGGGCACCGAGGCTCAGCTGGGCCATCAGGGCCAAGGTGGGCAGCAAGTTGACTGTGCGGCTGAGCAGCAGCGGCGTGAGCACGAAGGCTTCCGCGTTCTGCAGCATCAGGCGCAGCACCAGCACCTGGACCACCTTGGCCGGGGAGATCAGCAGGGCCACCGCCAGAGGCAGGGCCGTGGCCACCGTCGGGCCGATCGTGGGCACAAAGGTGAGCAGACCGCAGACCAGCCCGCTCAGCAGGGCCAGGGGCATCCGCAGCAGCGCCAGGCCCGCCCAGGTGAGCAGGAACACCGTCACCGCCGAGATGGTCATCCCCGCCAACCAGCCGCCGAGGGCCTCGCGCGCCTCCCGCAGCAGCGACTGCATCGACGGACGCCAGAACAGCGGGGTGGCCGCCAGCACCAGCCGCTGGTGAGGCCTTGGATCCAGGGCCAGCAGGATCGCCAGCAGCACCATCAGCAGGATCTGGATCGTGGAATTCGCAGCGCCCCCCGCGACTCCCAGCAGCTGGGTGCCCAGGGGCTGCAGCTTGTCCCAGGTGGCCAGCTCAAGCAACCGCTCCTCGAAGCTGCGAAACGCCATGGAGCCTCCGGCCAGATCCCCGAGACGCTCCAGCAACACCGGCAGCAGCTGGGTGAACTGATTGGCCTGCTGCAGCAGCTCGGGCAGCAACAGCTCCGAGACCTTCCAGCCCACCACCACCAGGGTCACGATCACCAGGGCCAAGGCGCTGGGGCGGTTCAAGGGCAGCCGGCGACGCAGCAGGCTCACCGGCACATCCAGCGCCACCGCCAGCACCACGGCCCCGAAGAGCACCAGCAGCACCCAGCGCAGTTCCCACACCAGCAGGGCCAGCAGCACAAGGGCGAGGGTCCCCAGCAGGGCTCGGCCGTTCACGGGGACAATCGCTGGCGCTTCCAGGGATCCAGGATGTCGTGGATGACCACCTCCCGCACGATCACCTGCACGCACACCGCCATCGGCAAGGCCAGCAGCAGTCCCAGCGGTCCGAAGATCACGGTGAACAGGAACTGGGCGGTGAGGGTGAGGCCGGGCAGCAGCCGAAGTTTGGCGTGCATCACCGACGGGGTGATCACGTAGCTCTCCAGATGCTGCACAACCAGGTAGAGACCCAGAACGGCAAGGGCCTTCCAGGGAGCGTCGAGCAGGGCCACCGACATCGGAAAGATCGTGCTCAGGGTGGGCCCCACATTGGGGATCACATTGAGCAGACCAGCCAGCAGGGCATTGGCCACCACCAGCTTCACCCCCAGCAGCGACAGACCGATGCCCGCCAGCAGAGCCACGCAGACCGAGCTGATCGCCACCCCCACCATCCAGTCGCTCAGGGCAGCTCCGCAGAGGTCGAGCACCTGGCGCAGGCGCCGGCGATAGAAGGAGGGGGCCAGCAGCACCAGCACATCGCGGTAGCCGGTGGGCTGCACCGCCAGCATCAGAGCCACCGCCAGCACGAACACCAGTTGCAGGGTGCCGGTGCCCAGGTTGCTCGCCAGGCCCAGCAGCCTCAGGGCACCGCCGCCCAGACCACCGGCCACCACTTCGGGGCTGGGGCCGCTAGCCGGCCAGAGCTGCTGAAGCCACTCCAACGAGCCGTCATGGCGGCCCCAGAGGATCCGGCTCAAGTTGGTCAGCATCCTGCTGGCCAGGCCGATCAGCACATCCGCCGCATCGGGGAGCTTGGCCAGCAGCTCGGCGAACTGCTTCACGAAAGGAGGAATCAGAACCGCACCACCCACCACCACCACCAGGGCCACGGCCCCCAGGCTGATGGTCAGGGCGAGGGGCCTGGAGCAGCCCAGCCGCGCCCGCACCGCCCCCACAAGGGTGCATATCGCCATGGCCAGCACCACGGCAGCGAAGAGCTGCAGCAGTAAACCCCGCAGGCTCCAGAGAAGGCCAGCAGCGGTGATGATCGCCGCCAGGCCCAGCCACTGCCCGAATTTCAAGCGTCCTCGGGCTCGCCCTCAGCGGCCGGGTCGGGGCTGGCCCCTTCCTCCTCGGAGTCGCCATCCTTTTCGGCGAAACCGAGTCCATGGCCGGCGGCATAGCGCTCGGCGAAACGCATGAACCGGTCGAAATCCTCTTCCGTCTTCCAGGTGTACGTGGCCTCGAGGGCACTGGGTTTGCCGTTCACGAAGCGGGCCTTCACCTCCCGTGTCACCAGTTCACCCTCCTCGTCGAGCAGGAACATCCCGGTGATGTCGCCCATGGTTTCAGGAGCGAGCGCCTGGGGTTGCTCGAACACGAACATGGCCTGGCCGGTTCGTCCATCACGGGAGCGGGTCAGACGGATATCGGGAATCACGGGCTCGTCCACCCCACGAAAGAACTGAATGGCCGTCATCAGGGTGGGGCAAAGTCCGATCCTAAGCAGACTCTCCGATCACGCCTTCACAGTTCACACGGACTTGATCCTCCGTGGCTCAGGAGCATGGTGGCTGCGCTCTCCTCGTCCCAGTCATGGAGGTCGAGGGAGTGATGGGCGGAGCAGGGATCCTGTCGCTTGCGCTGACGATCCAGCTCGTGGTCGTAACAGCGATCGTAATAGTCGAGCATCCAGCGGCAGGCCTCGATCCAGTCATGTCGCTCGATCGCCGCCAGAGCCTCCTGGGTGCGGACGGGCCCCAGCCGCCGGGCGATCCTCCTGGTCGCCTCCGCCAGGTCATCGGGCTCCTGAACCCCATAGACCGCCACAAGCCGTCGCAGCCGTTCGCCAAGGGGGCGGCAGATCTCCAGCACCGGAGCGCCCTGCATCTGCCGCCAGAGACCGGCCGGGATGCGGCAGCGACCCACCTGGGCACTTTCAGCCTCCAGCCAGATCGCATCGGCATCAGTGCAGGCGACGAGAGCCGCCGCCAGACGGTTCTCGAAGTGCTCACTGCTGGGCTGGGGGGGGAGCCCCAGCCCACCGAAGCTGCTGCCGCGGTGGTGGGCCAGTCCTTCGAGATCGACCACCGCCACCCCGCGGCGGGCCAGCTCCAGCAGCAGGTCTGTCTTGCCGGTACCGGTGCGCCCACCCAGCAGCCTCAAGGGCCAGGGGCGCTCGAAGCTGGCCAGCACCCAGCGGCGGTAGGCCTTGTAACCCCCCTCCAGCAGCTGCACCGGCAGCCCGAGGGTTTCGGCCAGCCAGCCGACGCTGGCGGAGCGCATGCCACCGCGCCAGCAGTGGATGCGCAGGGGCCCATCGCCGGCGGCCTGATGGTGCGCGAGCAGTCCATCGCCCAGGGCCGCCAGCTTTGGGCCCACCAGCGCCAGCCCCGCTTGAACCGCCGGCTGGGAGCCGAGCTGCTTATAGGTCAGTCCCAGCTCGGCCCGCTCGAGGTCACTGAACAGCGGCAGGTTGAGGGCTCCAGGAATGTGACCCTTGGCGAACTCCGCCGGGCTGCGTACGTCCAGGAGCGCTCCTCCACCTGCCAGGAAGGCGTCTATCGCCAGCCACGACGCCATCGCGCCCCACCTTGAAGGACCTTGCCTGACATAGTGGGCCCACGCCGGCCCGGCTCAGGCCCGCCGAACTTCATGCTTTCCGGTCCACCCGCTTCCGCCACCACCAGCGCCGCACAGCTGCTCGAGCGCTTCAGCTCCAGCTCCCCGCGCCAGCGGCGGAGCCTGCTCCCCCAGGTCGAGGCCCGATCCCAGGAGCTGCGCCCCCTGCTGCTCGATGCCCTCAGCCACCACGATCCCGACGGTGACGACTGGATCGCCGGCCTCTGGGTTCAGATGCTTCTGGCCGAGGACGACAGCCACAGGGAGACCTTGCTCAAGAGGCATCCAGGAGGATGGCTGAACGCTGCCAGTGCTGACGGCATCGCCTACGGCCCCCTGCAGGAGGCCCTGTCCCTCCGTTCTTACGAGCTGGCGGATCGCATCACCAGCGAGGTGCTTCGACAACTGGCCGGAGCCGAAGCGATCCGGCGCGGCTACGTCTATTACAGCGAGGTGGCCCCCATACCAGGCCTCGATCTCACCAGTCTCGATCGGCTCTGGGTCTGCTACTCCCGGGGCCGCTTCGGATTTTCAGTCCAGGGGCGGCTGCTGAGAGCCTGCAACGGCCGCTGGGACCAGCTCTGGCCGAGGTTGGGCTGGAAGAGCGAGGGCACCTGGACCCGTTACCCCAGCGCGTTCCAGTGGAACCTGGAGGCGCCGGAGGGACACATGCCGCTGATCAACCAGTTGCGCGGTGTGCGTCTGATGGATGCCCTGCTCAATCACCCGGCTGTGCAACAACGAATCAGCACCGGCTGAGCCTGGGGCAGCCCGGAGCGTTAGGGTCAAATTGAGCCATGGTTGGTGTGGATGCTTCGGCGCCTGATCAGTCCGCTGCGGTGGACCGACTTCATCACTCCCTCCACCCTTCAGCTGTCTCCCCTGCTGGAACTGCTGCTCGAGCCGATGGCAACGGCGGCCAACCTGGCCGAGTTGCAGTTGGGACTGCAGGAGGCCCTGGTGAATGCGGTTCGGCACGGCAACGGCGGCGATCCGCACAAATGCCTGCGCATCCGCCGCATCCTCACGCCCAACTGGGTGATCTGGCAGATCCAGGATGAGGGCTGCGGTGTACCGGTCTGTGCCCGCACAAGCGTCCTGCCCGAGCGCAGCGATGCCTGCTGCGGCCGGGGATTCTTCCTGATTCACCACTGCTTCGATGACGTGCGCTGGAGCGAGCGCGGCAACCGGCTTCAGCTCGCTGCCCAGCGGCACAGGGCCTGAGCCGGCTGGCCCGATCTCTGAGATTGAGGGCTGGTTGAGGTCTGGTTCAGTGGCCGTGGCTGGGGCAGCCTGGATCACGCAGATCCCCCTTCAACCAGGCCAGACCATGTTCCAACAGTTCGATCGCCCGGTCCTGGGCGTCACCCTCGAGGCGCTGGGGGGGGCTGTCCTCAGCGAGCAGATGCACAAGGGCCGCCGCCACCTGCTCGGCGGCGCGCCTGGGCTTGTGACCTTTCTGCGCATGCCAGTCGCGGCCATCAATGGCGAGGAGCCTCTGCAGCTCCACCGCCAGTTCAAGGCTGGAGGCCGGCCAGGTCTGGGGAGATCCGTTCCGCGTGGAGGCAGCAGGCGCTGAGGGAAGCGGCACTGGACGGGAGACATCGTGGGGATCCATCCTGACGCGATGGCCAACCCTTCGCGGCGTCGATCCTCCCGTTCGCTCTACCGGCCGGCCAGCCGCCGCTCCGGCTGGCTGCATGGGCTCTCCACCCTGCTCACCGTGGCGAGCCAGGGAGAGAGGCTGGCCGCCCAGGAGCGCACCAGCCAGATGGAACTCTCCTGCTCAGGCAGGAGGCTGAGCCAGCGGCTCGAACTGGGTCAGCGATTGCTGGATCCCCTGCCGGTGCCCCTGCGGGTCGGCCGCTGGCAGGAGCAGGTGCTCTGGCGTGCCTTGCGCTGGGGCGGGGTCGGGCTGATCCTGGCCTGGTGGCTGCTGCGCTAGGCGGCCAGCACCAGCTCGGGGGCCTCCTCGATCACGTCCACCAGGTAGGGACTGCCCTCGGCGAACACAGCACCACTGGCGAAAAGCAGTTCCTTGGTGGGAGCCGGCGGCGTGAGCTGCAGCTGGCCTCTCCGCCAGGAGTGGTACAGCGAGCGGCGGTGGCGATCTTCCTGGAGAACGAGCCTGTCGGCGCCCGAGCGGGGACTCTCACCCGCCAGCAGAGGAGTGCGCAGGCGGATGCCAAAGCCGTGGGCCTCGATCTGGACATGTCCTTCCATCAGAACGGTCTGAAAGGACCAGCCCTGCAACCAGCGGAGATGAAAAGGATTGGTCATCGGAGCACGGCGCACTGATAAGCGCAACGCTATTCAGATTCCGCAGCACCTGCCAGTGGGGGGGGATCCATGTGCTGCAGCGCTGACGCCGCTCAGGCCGCAGGTTTCGTGGCGGACCAGACCCGGGTCATGAAATGGGACCGGGCGCTGATCCCGGTGAAGCCCGCCTGAGCCAGGCGGGCGTCGATGTCATCAGAGATGTAATCCCGGTAATAGGGCTCATGGAAGGACCGCCGGAAATTCTCCAGCACCGCGGAGAATTCGGGGGAATCAGCCAGCTGGATCGAATCGGCCAGCACGAGCACACCGCCCGGCTCGATCACCCGGAAGCACTCCTGCAGCACCTTCTGACGGGCTTCGGCGGGGAGCTCATGGAAGAGGAACACACAGCTCACCGCCTGGAAGGTGGCATCAGCGAAGGGCAGCGACTCGGCATTGCCCTGCACCAACTGGGGCAGCTCCCCCGGCAACTGGCTCAGGCAACGGTTGGCTTCACGCAGATACGACGCCGAGAGGTCGATGCCCACCAGCTGGATCTCCCCCAGACCACCGCGAAGCTGACGCAGGGTGCGGCCGGTGCCGGTGGCCACATCCAGAAGACGCAGCTGCCGGGGTGAGCGCTGGGCGAAGGTCCGCAGCCCTCGCTGGATGGGAGCGATCAGGCGGCGGCGCATGGCATCGGCGCTGCCGTTGAAGAGGATTTCGACCTGAAGGTCGTAGAGCGCCGCGGAATGGTCGCTCAGATAGCCATCGGTCTGGTGGTGGAAGTTCTGCAGGTAATAGGCGGGGTAATCCTCGGGGCGCACATCCCGGGGCAGATCCCGGACCTTGCGCTGGGTGCGGCGGTTCCACTGACGGGGAGTGTCCAGCCAGACCAGGGGGTAGCGGGCCGCCCAGTCGAGCCAGGGGGCATCGAAGAGGAGGGAAGGAGGGTAGAGGCCACTCTCAGCGTCCTGCCAGTCGGTCTCCAGCAACCGGTCCATGGAGGCCTTGAGCGCCAGGCCCATCTGCGCAGGCACCGGCACCGTCTGGGGAGCGCCCTGCGGATCGACCAGGCGCATCAGCCGACCGCCCAGCTCCTTGTGGGCCAGACCCATGATCGTCTTGCCCTGCTGCAGGGCCTGATAGGCGAACTTGCTGACGGTGTCGGGCATGGGGTGCCGGTGAAGTGGCGGCGTTCAGGGGCCCTTCATTTCAGCCGATCCGCCTGGCAGCTGCGAGGCTCAGCCGTCGTAGTAGAGGCTGAACTCGTAGGGGTGGGGCCGTTGCCGCAGCTGCTGCACCTCCTCGGATTTGAGGGCGATCCAGTTGCTGATGAAGTCTTCGCTGAACACCTCCCCGGCCAGCAGGTACTGGTGGTCGGCCTCGAGAGCCGCCAGCACCCCCTCAAGGGAGGCGGGCACCGTGGCGATCCGCTCGAGTTCTGACGGGAGCAGCTCGAACAGATCACGATCCACGGCATCGCCAGGGTCGATCTGCTGACGGATGCCATCCAGCCCGGCCATCAGCATCGCGGAGAACGCCAGGTAGGGATTGGCCATGGCATCGCCGCTGCGGAACTCCAGGCGCTTGGCGCGGGGGTTGTCGCCACTGAGGGGAATGCGCACCGCCGCGGAGCGGTTGCCCTGGGAATAGACGAGGTTCACTGGTGCCTCAAAGCCCGGCACAAGGCGTTTGTAGCTGTTGGTGGTGGGGTTGGTGAAGGCGAGGAAGCTGGGGGCATGCTTCAGCAGTCCTCCGATGTACCAGCGGGCGGTCTGGGAGAGATCCGCATAGGTGCCCAGTCCGAAGAACAGCGGCTGGCCGTCCCTCCAGAGGCTCTGGTGCACATGCATGCCGCTGCCGTTGTCGGCGAACACCGGCTTGGGCATGAAGGTAGCGGAACGGCCGTACCTGCGGGCCACATTGCGCACCACGTACTTGTAGATCATCACGTTGTCGGCCGCGCTGATCAGCTCGGCGAACCTCATGCCCAGCTCCTGCTGGCCAGCTGCCGCCACCTCGTGGTGATGCTTCTCGATCGGCACGCCCAGCTGACCCATGGTCAGCAACATCTCACTGCGGATGTCCTGAAAGGTGTCACTTGGGGGGACGGGGGAATAACCCTCCTTCGCATTCATCTTGTAAGCCAGATTGCCGCCCTCCTCATGCCGGCCGCTGTTCCAGGGGGCTTCGATTGAATCGACGCTGTAGAAACAACCTCCCTCGCTGGAGCCGTAGCGCACGTCCTCGAACAGAAAGAACTCCGGCTCAGGACCGAAGTAGGCCGTGTCGGCGAGGCCCGTGCCGGCCAGATGGACCAGGGCCCGCTGGGCCAGCGACCGCGGGCAACGCCCATAGGCCCCGCCGCTGCGGGGCTCCTGAATCGAGCAGATCAAGCTGAGGGTCTTGTGGCGGAGGAAGGGATCGATCCAGGCGGTGGCCGGATCGGGCACCATCGCCATGTCCGATTCATTGATCGCCTTCCAGCCCCGGATCGAGGAGCCATCAAAGGCCAGTCCCGTCAGAAACGACTCCTCACTCAGCAGGTCGGCGCAGACGGTGAGGTGCTGCCATTTGCCATGAAGATCGGCGAACTTGAGATCGATCAGCTCGATGCCCTCGTCCCTGATCCGACGAAGCAGGTCCTGGGCTGAATTGGCCATGGGGGCAGAAACAGGCGGGAGGGAGGAAGGAAGGAAGGTCTGAGGCCACCTTCGCCGGCCTCAGGGATTGATGCTTGGACCGGCGACGCGGGCCTTTGGTGTCCGTTGTAACCCTCGCCCTGGACTGGATCAGGGGGGTGCCGCTGGCCCGCACTGCGTAACCGTTTCTGTCAGATTCGCCAGATCCCATGGCTGGACAGGGATCTGGCCAAACTTGGGTGCTAGCTTCCGCACCAGGTGAGACGATCTCAACGTCATGCGCGATGCCATCACCGGTCTGATCGGCCGGTATGACCAGCTGGGGCGCTATCTCGATCGCGATGCGATCGATCGCATCGCCACCTATCACTCCCAGGCTGAAGTACGGCTGGCAGCCGTGGAACTGATCAACCGGGAAGCGGCGGAGATCGTCCGGGATGCCAGCCGTCGCCTGTTCGAGCAGGATCCGGAATTGCTGCTGCCCGGCGGCAATGCCTACACCACCCGACGGCTGGCCGCCTGCCTGCGGGACATGGACTATTTCCTGCGCTACGCCAGTTATGCACTGGTGGCCGACGATCCCACCATCCTCAACGAGCGCGTGCTCAACGGCCTCGACGACACCTACAAGAGCCTGGGCGTCCCCACAGGTCCCACGGTGCGCAGCATCGTGCTGCTGGGCGAAGTGCTGGCTGAGCGGCTCTCCGAAGCCGGGCTGGAGCCGGGGACTCTGATCAGCGCTCCGTTCGAGCACATGGCCCGCGGTCTGGCCAACACCAATGTCAGGGCCAGCTGAGGGCCGTTGGCTCGCTGCTTAGGCTGACGTTCATCGATCTTCAGTTGCCCTGCAGGCTTTGGTCACCCTGTCTTCCTCCCCATCCACCGCCGCTGAGCTCGCCGTAAGCGATCGCCATCGCCTGCAGCTGGGGCCCATCGCCACCCCGGACCGGCTTCTGCTCGGTCCGGGACCGTCGAATGCGCACCCCACGGTGCTCAAGGCCCTCGCCCGCACCCCGATCGGCCACCTGGATCCGCTCTACATCGAACTGATGGGAGAGGTGCAGGATCTGCTGCGCTACGCCTGGCAGACGGAGAACCGTCTCACCATTCCCATGAGCGGCACCGGCAGCGCCGCCATGGAGGCGACTCTGGCCAACACCGTTGAGCCGGGGGACAAGGTGCTGGTGGCGGTCAAGGGCTACTTCGGCCTCCGCCTCGTCGACATGGCCGGGCGCTACCGGGCCGAGGTGGCCACGATCGAGCGGCCATGGGGAGAGGCCTTCACGCTTGAGGAGATCGAGCAGGCCCTGGACAGCCATCGTCCGGCGATCCTGGCGATGGTTCACGCCGAAACCTCCACCGGTGTCTGCCAGCCGATGGAAGGAATCGGTGAGCTCTGCCGCCGATACGACTGCCTGCTGCTGCTCGACACGGTCACGTCCCTCGGGGCCGTGCCCCTGCACCTCGATGCCTGGGGTGTCGACCTGGCCTACAGCTGCAGCCAGAAAGGCCTGAGCTGCCCTCCGGGCCTCGGCCCCTTCACCATGGGGGAGCGGGCCGAGGCCAAGCTGGCCTCCCGCAGCGGCAAAGTGCCCAACTGGTATCTGGATGTCTCACTGCTCAACCAGTACTGGGGCAGCAACCGGGTGTATCACCACACCGCCCCGGTGAACATGAATTTCGGCATGCGCGAAGCCCTGCGTCTGCTGGCCGACGAGGGCCTGGAGAACGCCTGGAGACGACACCGCCTCAATGCCGAGCGCCTCTGGGCTGGCCTGGAGCGCCTTGGCCTCGAGCTGCATGTGCCGGAACATCTGCGCCTGCCCACCCTCACCACGGTGCGTATTCCCGAGGGCGTTGATGGCAAGGCCTTCTCCCTGCATCTGCTCAACACCCACGGCATCGAGGTGGGTGGTGGCCTCGGCGCCCTCGCCGGCAAGGTCTGGCGGATCGGCCTGATGGGCTACAACAGCCAGCCGGAGAACGTCGACCTGCTGCTCAACCTGCTGGAGACTGAACTCCCCGCCTTCCGGCAGTCAGCGCCCGTTGCCGCGATCGCCTGAGCCCGACGCCGGTCCCTGAACCAGCTCTCCAGCAGCTCTCTGGCCTGCTGATCCCGTACGCCGCCCATGACCTCCATGTGGTGATGGGCGCTTGGATCCTCCGCCAGGTTGAGACAGCCCCCCAGGGCTCCACGCTTGGCATCACCGGCGGCGAACACCACGCGGCCCATGCGGGCCTGGATCAGGGCTCCGGCACACATCGGACAGGGCTCCAGAGTCACCAGCAGGCTGCAGGCGTTGAAACGCCAGTCGCGAATCAGGCGTGCGGCCTGGCTGAGCGCCACCAGTTCGGCATGGCCCAGGGGATCCTGCCGGGCCTGACGGCGGTTCGTACCCCAGCCCAGGGCACGGCCAGCTCCATCGAGAACGACGGCCGCCACAGGAATCTCTCCAGCCTCCCCCGCCCGCTGGGCCATCCGCAGCAACCGTTCCATCCAGAGCTGCTCGCTGCCGAGCGGCAGGGGGGCGGGAGAGCGCATAGGTCAGAGGCGGTGGCGGTGGGGGCAGCGGAGCGCAGAACCCGAGACTGAAAGCCCGGACTGCACCCGTTACCAGAGACAATGATGTCCCCGACCGCCTTGCCCTTGGCCGTCACGCCACACCAGGAGCGGGCGCTCGATCCCCTGCCCTTCGCCTCACCGGGCGTCTTCGACGCGGATCTGGAGTCTTTTCTCCAGGACGCCTCCCATCAGCTCTGCCGCTGGCTGGGCACGGCCATGAGCCGCCCCCCTCTGCCTGGTCTCAGCCTGCTGCCGGCGGTGGAACCGGAAACCTCGGGGCTTGGTGCCGAGAGGCTGCTCGCGGATCTGCACCTGGTGATGGAGGGGGCCTACAACCCGAACCATCCAGGCGCCCTGGCCCATCTCGATCCCCCGCCCCTGAGCGCCTCGCTGGTGGGAGACCTGATCTGCGCGGGACTGAACAACAACCTGCTGGCCGAAGAGCTCTCCCCCTCACTCAGCCGGCTGGAGCGGAGCCTGTGCGGCTGGGTGGCCCGGCAGCTGGGCCTGGGGGAGCACTCCGGTGGGGTGCCCGCCAGCGGCGGCAGCCTCAGCAATCTGATGGCACTCGTGGCGGCACGGGAGTGCCGCGACCTGCGCGGCGTCCCCGAGGCCGTGGTGCTCTGTGGCCTCGACAGCCACACCTCGCTGGAGAAGGCCGCGATGGTGATGGGTCTTCCGGCCGCAGCCCTGCAGCGCCTGCCCCTCGATCGCGACGGCCGCCTCGAGCCGGAGCTGGTGGCTGAGCGCCTGGAGTCCCTCAGCGCAGCTGGTGTCCCGGTGATCGCCCTGGTGGCCACCGCAGGCACAACCGTGCGCGGGGCCGTGGATCCCCTGGTGGACCTCGCCAGCCTCTGCCGCCGCCACGGCATCTGGCTGCACGTCGATGCAGCGATCGGTGGGGTACTCGGCCTGAGTGAGCGCCACCGCCAGCGGGTCGAGGGACTGGGGCTGGCGGACTCGATCACGATCAACCCTCAGAAGCTGCTGGGAATCACCAAGACCTCCTCATTGCTGCTGCTGGCTGATCCCTCCGCCCTGGAACGCTGCTTCGCCACGGGTCTGCCCTACATGGAGCTCAGCCGCGAAGGGGGGCATGGAGGCGAGTGTGGCCTGCAGGGCAGCCGCAGCGCCGAGATTCTCAAGCTGTGGCTGGGCTTGCGCCAGCTGGGCCTCAATGGCATCGAGGCCGTGATCGAAGGAGCGATTCAGCGGCGGCGGCGCCTGCAGCAGCTGTTGCATGGGGCCCGGGACGCCGGCGAGCTCACCCTCCTCAGCGGCCCCCTGCACCTGCTGGCCTTCCGTCCGAGCCGGCTGGATGCCTCTGGCTGCGAGCACTGGTCGCAGCACTGCCGCCAGCAACTGCTGGACCACGACCTGATGCTCTCCCGGCCCCGCTATCAGGGGAAACATCACCTCAAGGCGGTACTGGGCAATCCCCACACGCAGGAGGCACATCTTGAGCAGCTCGCCTCGGTGGTCCTCCAGTCATTGGGGCCCGGGCAGCCGGAGTGAGACCCGAGCCACGGGCAAACGCCAGGATGACAACAGGAGTAACCAGCCTTCAGGGATGACACGCCGACGTGAAACCACAGCAGCCATGAGTGATCAGCAGCAGCAGAGCAACCCCCGCGGACGCTGGGTGGCGATCGTCACCGGTGCCCTCTCGATCCTGATCGGGGTGCTCTATCTCGGCCTGATCACGGTGCTCGACGCCCGGGGCCCCCTCCAGCCCCCTCCCCCCGAGGCCCTGGGCGTGGTGGCAGCTGCCGGTCCCGCCGGCGCTGCAGCGGCTCCACCACCCGACGCAGGGCCACCTCCAGAAAGCCGCGCAACACCCCCTCCCGCCGGTTGAGGTCGTACTGGCGGCGAACCACCTCCTGCAGGCCGCCATCGCCCCAGTCCTGGTCCTGCTCGAAATAGGTGAGAAAGCTGAGGCCCGCAATCCGCGTCAGCCAAGCGGCACTCACCCCCTGCACCGCCTTGCTGACAACCAACGCCGGCACGTTCAGGCTCAGGGCTGTGGTGATCAGTCCCAGCCCCCCCTTGATCACCCCCAGCCCCGCCAGGGTGCGCCCCACAGAGAGGGCCAGATCCTGGCCCGCCTCCCGAGTCAGGGTCACCCCATACACCCGGCCCAGCTCCACCACCATCTGGGCGTTCACAGCAGCGGTACCGAGCAGATCCACCATCGGCAGGGGGTTCACCACCAGCACGCCGGCGCCGATCCACATGTAGCGATCGACAATGGCCTCGCCGTCCTGTCGCCGCTGGCGCGAAAGCAAGGCGCGGCTGGCGTCACTGAGGCGCTGGCTCTGCAGCAGGATGTTATCGGCGATCAGCTCCTCGCCGTCCTGGTGCAGCACTTCCGAGAGACGGCGCAGCAGGGCCTCAACTTCAGGCGAAGGCTGCAGTGGCCGACCCCCAGGCCTGGGGATCGACTGGGGAGCGGCGGCGGCGGGAATCACGTCCTCGCTGGCGATCCTGCCGGCACAGCGCTGACGCAGCAGGGCCAGAAGGCGCCGCTCCTCCTCCTCGCCGCGCAGATCACATTTGTTCAGCACCAGCACCAGGCGCTTGCCCAGGCTGGCGAGAGCGTCGAACACCTGGAACTCCGCGGCTCGCAGATCGCCATCCACCACCAGCAGCAGCAGGTCGGCCCTGGCCGCCTGCCGGCGGGCCTCACGCTCCCGCTCCAGGCCGTCGCGGCCCGACTCGAGAATGCCCGGTGTATCCACCAGCTGCAGCCCTCGCTGCAGGCCCTTCAGGCGTAACCGGTAGGTCTGGCAAGTGGAAGTCGAGCCCATTGCGGCCCCCACCTCCCCCACCACCTGCTGGAGCAGGGCGCGGATCAGGGAGGTCTTGCCGGCGGAGCCACTGCCGAACACCACCAGCACCAGATCGCCGCGGGCGAGTTCCGCCTCCACCCGGTCGCGCTCCTGGCGCAGGGCTTCACGGGCCACCTCATCGCGTACCCGCTCCAGCACTGGATCGATGGCACGCAGCTGCTGACCGGCCGCCTCCTGGCGGCTGCTGGGGGCGGGGAGTGATGCGTCCCCGGGACCCGGGATTCGCCTTGGGCTACGCCAAGCCCGCAGCCAGGGCCAGGCCAGACGGAGCAGCAGCACGGCACCCCCGCCCAGCACCAGCAGCAGCAGCGGCCCCACAAGGGCGGGTGGCAGCAGGTAGCTGAGCTGCCAAACCAGGTTGTTGAAGGCCTGCAGCAGCAGCGAAAGGGCCACGATCACGGCCAGGGCCGCCGCCACCCAGATCCAGAGCCGCAGGCGAGGCATCAGGGCTTCGCCGTGGGGGTGCCACGGCTCGGTGTCGCCTGACGCATGATGTCGCTCCAGAGGCCGGCGGCCAGAGCGCTGCTGCTGCGGGTGGGGCTGTTGTCATCGTTGCCCAGCCAGATGCCCATGACCCAGTGACGACTGGGCTCGGAGCCGATGAACAGGAGATCACGGGCCCCGTTGGTGGTGCCGGTCTTGCCCCCTTCATCCCCGCCGAGATAGGCCGCCCTGCCGGTGCCGGAGCGCACCACGGCCTGCAGCAGCCCCTGCATGCTGCGGGCCACCTCAGGCTTGAGCACGCTGCGGCCGGGCTGGATGGCCCGGTTCGGCTGACTGCCCTTGTTGCGCAGCTGGCGGCATCGCTCGCTCTCCAGGCCCGCGCAGGTTTCGGCATCGGTGAGGCGGCGGATGGTGCTGGGGGCATGCCACACCCCGCCGTTGGCCACGGCCGCATAGGCGGCGGTGAGCTCGATCAGCCGGACCTCGCTCTGGCCGAGGGTCAGACCGGGCACCGGGCTGAGGCTGGAGCTGATGCCCAGATCCTGGGCTTGCTGCACCACCGCCTCCAGACCAACCCGCCGGGCCAGGCGCAGGGCGGCGGTGTTGCTGCTGATGGCGAAGGCCTGGCGCAGACTGATGCTGCCGCCGCAGCCACTGGAGAACGACTGACCGCGCCAGCTCAGGGGACTGCAGCTGATGGCATCGCCGGGCCGGGCCCCCCGCTGCAGGGCCGCCAGGTAGGTGAAGAGCTTGAAGGTGCTGCCGGGCTGCCGCAGGGCCTGGCTGGCCCGGTTGTACTGGCTGGTGCGGTAGTCGCGCCCGCCGGCGATGGCGATCACACCACCGGTGCGGCTGTCCAGCAGCACCACGGCCCCCTCGCTCACCCCCAGGGCGGAGGAAGCGGCCAGTCGATGGCGGAGCTCCCGCTCCACCACCGCCTGCACCTGCGGATCGAGGTGAGTCTCCACCAGAAAATTCCCTTCCGCCGCCACATCCGCCCCCAGCAGCCGCTCCAGGTCGAGACGCACCTGGTCGGTGTAGTACGGCGCAGGCCGCCTGTTGCCGCTGCGGCAGGCCTGACTTCCCAGCTGAATGGGGCTGCGGCGGGAGCGGCGGGCCTGGTCGGCACTGAGGCGGCCGCTGTCGGCCATCTTCAGCAGCACCACGTTCCTGGCCTCCAGGGCCGCCTGGGGGTTGACGCAGGGATCATGGCCGTTGGGGGAGGGCAGCAGACCCACGAGCAGGGCCGCCTCCTCAAGGCTGAGCTGGGCCGCCGGCTTGGCGAAGTAGTGGCGGGCAGCATCTTCGAAGCCCCAACCGACCCCCAGATACACCCGGTTCAAATAACTCAGCAGCAGGTCGCCCTTGCTGAAACGGGCCTCGAGTTGCAGGGCCACCAGCAGCTCCCGCCACTTGCGGATCAGCGTTTCACCCTGGCCCACCTGCTCGGGGTAGAGACTGCGGGCCAGTTGCTGGGTGAGGGTGCTGCCCCCCTCCAGAACCCGGCCGCCAAGCACGTTGGTGGCCAGGGCCCGGGCGGTGCCGATCGGATCCACCCCGGGATGCCACCAGAAGCGGCTGTCCTCACTGGCGAGAAGGGCATCCACCAGAGCCGACGGAAAATCGGAGAGGGCATCGTTCTCGCGATGTTCACTCGAGTCGGCGGAACTGAGGGGCCGGTTCAGACGGTCGTAGAGGGCGAGGGGGCCGCGCACCGGCGCCAGGCTGCCCCGCACCGGAGTCCAGAGGGAGGCCAGAGCCAGCAGCAGCACGCCCCCGGAACCCAGGCCCGCCAGCACCAGGGTGAGGCCGCGGGCGAGTCGCAGGCCCAGGGGCAACGGCTTGCGCCAGAACACCAGCTCCGGCAGCCCCGGCTCCTCGGGGGGGCCGAAGCGGACCACATCGCCATCGCGCAGCAGCAGTTCCCGGATCCGCTGGCCGCGCCAGAACAGCCCGTTGGTGGATGAGCTGTCCCGGATCAGCCAGTGGTGCCCGACCGCTTCGAGCCGAGCGTGCTGTTTGCTGACAGCAGGGTGGGCAAGGCTCAGCTCCAGGCCAGGATCCCTGCCGAGGCGCACAGTCCTTCCGTTGAGGGCCATCCGGCGTGGGGGCTGACCGTTCAGACGGATCTCGACCTGAGCGGCCGGGGGGCTCTCCAGGTCCACCAGCACCCGTTTCAGGCCCTCAACGGCGCTCACGGGGGCGTCCCTCCCAGAGGTCCAGGATCAGGCAGACCACCGCCAGGTTGATCGCCACATCGGCGAGGTTGAACACCGGGAACTGGACGGGAACCAACTCGAGAAAATCGACCACGCCACCGATCCGCCAGCGGTCGAGACCATTGCCCACGGCGCCCCCCAGCAACGATCCGAGCCCCAGCCATTGCCAGCGCGGCAGAGACGGATGGCGCTGGATCCATACCACCAGCAGCAGCGCCACCACCAGACTCACCACCCCCAGCCAGACCGTGTGGCCGGTGAGCAGGCTGAAGGCGGCGCCGGTGTTGAACACCAGCCGCAGCCGCAGGAGCCCCGGGATCAGCGGTTCGTCCAGGCCCGAGGGCAAAGCGGCCGTGGCCCACGCCTTGGTGAGCTGATCGAGCACCACCACCAGCCCCGCCACGGTCCAGGCAAGGCGGCGACCGGAGCTCCCCGCCCCGCTCATGGCTCCACCAGCAGGAGGCGCCTCAGGGGCCAGGCCAGCACCGCCACCCCGCAGCAGAGGAGCAGCTGGGGCAGCAGCGGGCCGAGGCTGTAGGCGACCAGCAGATCGGACAGCCCATTGGCCCATCGGCCCGCCAGAGCCCCGAGCAGGAGGTTGGCGATGCCACTGAGCTGAATGACCACCAGCCCGAAGAAGGCAGCTCCCAGCAACCGCAGGAGCTCACCCATTCCCTCCTGGCGCGCCAGCCGCCCGGTCACCCAGGCCGCTGGCACGAATCCAGCAAGATAGCCGAAGCCGGGATCCAGCAGGTAGGCCATGCCACCCCCGGAATGGAATACAGGTAGCACCAGCAGACCGAGGCTGAGGTAAGCGACCGCTGCCAGCAGAGCCGGTCTGGGGCCGCAAACCAGGGCCGTGAGCAACACAGCCGGCACCTGGGCGGTGACGGGCAGGTCGAGCAGGCGCAGTCCTCCACCTGCCAGGGGCAGGGTAACGGCGGCCTGGATCAGACCCCCCATGATGATCAGCAGCAGCCCCACGAGGGCTCCACTCCAGTTGGCTAAGGCCCGCAAACGAAGGGTGACTGGCTGCTCCCATCCTGCTGTAGTGGATGCCAGCTGAACAGCGGTGGCCATGAGCTCCCCCGATCTGACCACCGATCACTGCGCCGAGCCCATGGCCGACCCGCCGGAGCATCAGCCAACGGACCCGAAGTCCAGTCCTGCCGGTGAGCCCGGACCAGCGGCGTTCAGCGTGGGGGACTGGGTCCGGATCAAGGACCGGATCACCTATCTCAAAACCGCCGATCCGATGCCGATGCTGCGCCCCCCCGATCTGGTCGATGGCGACGAAGCCGGCCAGGTGATGGCCCTGCGGGCGATCAACCAACTGGCGGTTCGCTTCCGGCGCGGCACGTTCCTGATCGGCGCCGATCAGCTCAGCGCCTGCACACCCGAGGCGCGGCCCAGGGTGTGAGCACCCCAGACCTTCGCGGCAGCCCGGAGGGCCTGGGGCGGTCCGCAGAGGCTCAGGCTCGGCCGGCTCAGCAGTTCACGGGCCACGGCGTGCAAGCTGTCGGGGCCGAGGCTGCCGGCCCGCTCCAGCGACTCATCGGCGTAGGACCAGCCCAGGCCATGGCCGAGCACCATCGCCTGACGATCGGCGATCTGGCCGCAGGTCTGCCGGCCAGCGGCGGAGGCGCCGCGGAACTTGGCGATCGCCAGGGCCAGTTCCTCACCGCTGAGGGGCTGATCCAGCAGCCGCTGCCACTCGGAGAGCAGCTCCCTGGTGGCCTCAGCCGCCCTCTCGGCGGAACTGGAGAGGTGGAACACGAATGGGGCGGCGCCGCAGCGGGCCGGGGCGTGGACACCCACGTCGTAGGCCAGGCCAAGATCTTCCCTCAGGGCCACGAACAGCCGGCTCGACATGCCCACTCCCAGGTGGCACTGCAACAAGCGCAGGGCCAGGGAGCGGGGATCGGCCAGGGGCACCGTGGCGGCCCCGAGTATCAGCACCAGCTGCTCGGTGTCCTGCTCCTCGAGCACGAGGCCAGGCACGTTCGCCGCCTCCTGACCGCTCAGCAGTGACGGTGATCGGCTGCTCCAGGCAGGGCTGCCCTGGGGTTGCAGCAACTGCTCCAGGTCATGGGGGGGCCTGCCCACCAGCACAAGGGCAGCCCCCTGGCTCCCCAGGGCCCCGGCGGCATCGAGGAGCTGAGGACGATCAAGCCCGGCCAGCTCCGCCTCCACGCCCAGGGGGTCATGGCCGTACGGGCCCTGGCCGTACAGGTGGGAACGCAGCTGATCGTGGGCCTGCTGGAAAGGGTCTTCGCGCAGGCGGCCGAGGGTCTGCAGGTTGAGCTGCCGCTCCAGGCTGATCTGATCGGGATCGAGCCAGGGGAGCTGCACCATGACCCTCAGCAGCGGCAGCAGGGCCGGGGAGTCGTCGCTGGCGCACTTCAGACTGATCACCAGGGCGTCTTCGCTCGCTTCGCAGCGCAGTTCATCGCCCAGGCCCTCCACCAGATCAGCCAGCTGGTCACCACTGAGGTCTCCGCAGCCACGGCTGAGCAGGCCTGCCAGCAGCTGGGCCCGGCCGCGCTGGCCCGGGGGATCGGCGGCGCTGCCGCCACGGATCCAGAGCCTGGCGGAGAGGATCGCCGGCCCCTCGCGGCGCAGCACCGAGACCGGACAGCCGCCGGGCAGATCGAAGCGCTCGGGCTGGGGCAGGGGAGGAAGTGGGGTGGAGTGACTCATGAGGGCAGGGCCAGCAGTCGGCAGGCCCTCTCGGGTGCCAGCAGCGGCAGCAGCTCGGAACCGAGGCGCTCCGCGCTCCAGCACTCCAGAAGCTCAAGGGGATGGCGCAGGGGCTGCAGGCGCCCCCAGAGGCACTGGTGACCGATCAGACCCGCCACCGACGCCGCCGACTCCAAGCCAAAGCGGTAGCCGTTCGCCACCAGGCGCCGGGCGCGCTGCAGCTCACTCTCCGGGGGAAGGGTGCAACAGATCTCCTGCCAGACCACGGCGATCTGCTCCTCCACCGCCGCCACCTGGTCCGGGGCGCAGACCGCTTCGAGCAGGGCCAGGCTGCCGGCCTCCAGCACATTCAGATCCAGATCGATGCTCTCCACCAGGCGAAGGTCTTCGCGCAGCCGCTGCACCAGACGACTGCGGCGACCTTCGGCCAGAAGGCTGGTGAGCAGATCGGCGCCGGCCAGCGCCTCCTGATCATCGGCGGCGGGAAACTGCCAGGCCATCAGCAGGCGGGCCGCCTCCAGCCGTGGCAGCCGCAGTTCATGGACTCCGGGGTGCAGCTCCATGGTTGGGTCCGGCGACGGTGCCGAGGCCAGGGGTTCAAGACCGGCCAGGGCACTGTCCGCCAGAAGGGACTCGATCGGCAGCTGATCGATGGCGCCGGCCAGTGCCAGGCTGCAGCGCCCGGGCCGGTAGGCATTGCTGTGAAACGAGGCCATCCCATCGGGGGTCTGGGCCTTGAGGGCCCCGCGGTCCCCCAGGATCGGCCGGCCGTAGGGGTGCTGGGGACAGGCCAGGGCGAGCAGGCGCTGGAAAGCCACCTCCTCGGGCTGATCCTCACTCTGGGCCAGCTCTTCGAGCACCACCTGGCGCTCCATCCGGAAATCCCCGGGATCGAGCCGTGGCTTGAGCACCAGATCGAGCAGCAGCTCCAGCGCTTCGCCCACCGCCTCCGCTGGCACGAGCACGTGGTAGTGCACGTCGTCGAAGCCCGTGGCCGCATTGCTGCTGCCGCCCAACGACTCGATGCGGTGATCGAATTGCCCCGCCTCCAGGCGCTCGCTGCCCTTGAAGACCATGTGCTCCAGGAAGTGAGCCATCCCCTCCTGCCCGGGCCCCTCACCAGCGCTGCCGGCCTGGCACCAGAAGTCGAGACAGACCAGGGGAGCCTGCTCCTGCCTCAGGCTCACCACATCCACCCCATTGGCGAGGTGCAGCAGGCATGGATCCTCGAAGCTGTCGGCAGCCTGGAGCGGGAGTCGTGAGGGGAAGGGCAACGGCTGGGCCGAAAGGGCGTGGCAGGATCAACATTCTGCTGGCCGAGGCTGCCCCGTGACCTCCACCGTCCCCGCCCCCAGCCCCGATCAGCGCCCCGCCGCCTCCGGCCTGCACCCCCTGGTGGATGCCCTGGCTGAAACGATCCGCAGCAGCTGGAGCACGCTGCCGGAGCTGGCTCCCCTGGCCATCGAGGCGGATCTCGAAGCGATCAGCGGCAGCCTCGACGGCGAAAAGCTGTTCATCCGCAATGAGCTGCGCCGTTGCCGCGGCCTGCGCAAGCTGCACCTGGAAACCGCCCGGCTGGGAGCAGGACTGCAGATCCTGCACTGTGTGTTCTTCCCGGATCCCCGCTACGACCTCCCCGTTTTCGGCGCGGACATCGTGGCCGGACCTGCCGGGGTATCGGCCGCCATCGCCGATCTCTCTCCCACGGGCGGTGAGCTGGCGGCCGGGATCGCCGCCGATCTGGCCGCCCTGCCGCGGCATCCCTACAGCCAGCCGCGGGAGCTGCCGGCCTGGGGCACGATTTTCTCTCCCTTCGTGCGCTTCGTGCGGCCGGTGAGCGAACAGGAGGACGGCTGGTTCCTGGAGGAGGTGGCGGCACTGCTGACGGTGATGGGCAAGGCCGTGGCCAGCACGCCGGAGCAGGACATCGATGACCCCGCTACGGTTTCCAGGTATCACGGGCAGCTCTTGTATTGCCAGCAGCAGAAACGGAACGACAAAACCCGCCGCGTGCTGGAGAAGGCGTTCAACCCGAGCTGGGCGGATCGCTACATCGAGCTGCTCCTGTTCGACGATCCACCGCCGCCGGCATGAACCGCCTGCCGCTGCGTCCGATCCTGATCGGCGTGGCTGCCCTGGTTCTGGTGGCCGGAGCCGTGACCCTGATCAGCCGCAGCCAGCAGACCTCCAAACCGGAACCGGCACTTCAGACCGCCGCCCAGCCCAGGAGGCTCGAGGCGGTATCGGCCCTCGGACGCCTGGAGCCCGCCGGCGACATCCGCAAGCTGGCCGCACCGATCACCGGCATCGGCGGCAGCCCCCGCATCACCAAGCTGCTGGTGGAGGAAGGCCAGCGGGTGCAGGAGGGCCAGTTGCTGGCGACCTTCGACACCGGCCCGGCCCTTCAGGCCCAGCGGCGGCTGCTGCAGAGCCGCATCGCCAACCTCAGCGACCAGGTGACCCTTCTGGGGCGTGAAATCTCCCGCTACCGCCAGCTGGCCAAGGCGGGTGCCACCCCGGCCGCTGACCTGGAGAGCCGCGAACTCACCCTGGTGGAGCTCAAGGGCAATCTGCGCGAAGCTCAGGACGAACTGGTCAAGACCGAGGCCGATCTGGTCAACACGGAGCTGCGGGCGCCGTTCAGCGGCACCGTGCTGAAGCTGCGATCCAGGGTCGGCGAGCGCCCCGGCGATGACGGCATTCTCGAATTGGGGGCGAGCGACCAGATGGAGGTGCTCGCCGAGGTCTACGAAAGCGACATCAACCGCCTGCGACTGGGCCAACGGGCCACCATCACCAGTGAGAACGGAGGTTTCAGCGGCACCCTCAACGGGCGGGTGATCCGGATCAGCCCGCAGGTGCGCCAGAGGGATGTGCTCTCCACAGACCCCACCGGCGATGCCGATGCCCGCATCGTTGAAGTGCGGCTCGCCCTCGAGCCGGCAGACATCACCCGCGTCAGAACCCGCGCCGGACTGAAGACCGTGATCCGCTTCGAGCCATGAGCCCTCTGCCCGGGCTGGCGGCGATCTGGAACCGGCGCCGGATTCCCCTGGCCTGGCTGCTGCTCACCCGGCAACCGGCCCGGCTGGCCGTGGCCCTGGCGGGCATCAGCTTCGCCGGGATTCTGATGTTCATGCAGTTCGGCTTCCGCGACGGACTGTTCGACGCCAGCGTCACGGTGCACAAGCTGTTCGACGCCGACCTGGTGCTGCTCAGCCCCCGCTCCAGCAGTTCGGTGAGCATGGCCGGTTTCCCCCGCCGGCGCCTGGTGCAGACCCTCGCCGATCCCGACGTGGCCGGCATCACACCGGTGCACTGGAACCTGGTGCTCTGGCGCAATCCCAAGGACCTCAGCACCCGCTCGATCCTGGCCCTGGGGTTCGAGCCGGGGGATCCCCTGTTCACCGACCCCAGCCTGGCGCCGAAGGCGAAGGTGCTCAACCAGAAGGGACGAGTGCTCTTCGATGAACTCTCCAGGCCCGAGTTCGGTCCGGTGGCGGAGTGGTTCCGGGAGGGTCGGACCGTGGAGAGCGAGATCGGTGGTAAACGCGTGCGCGTCGGCGGCCTGGTGGCCCTCGGGGTGTCGTTCGGGGCCGACGGCAACATCCTCACCAGCAGCGAGACTTACCTGAACCTGCTGCCCAACACACCCCCTGGCAGCATCGAAGTGGGCCTGATCCGCCTGCGGCCGGGGGCGGATCCAGAGGTGGTGATGCAACGACTCAAGGCCTCCCTGCCCAAGGACGTGAACGTGTTCACGAAGCAGGGCTTCATGGACTTCGAGAAGGACTACTGGCGCAGCAGCACGGCCATCGGCTTCATCTTCACCCTCGGTGCCGCCATGGGCTTCATCGTGGGGTGCGTGATCGTCTACCAGATCCTCTACAGCGATGTGAGCGATCACCTGCCGGAGTACGCCACGTTGATGGCGATGGGGTACCCCCTCTCCAGCCTGCTGGGGGTGGTGGCGAGGGAGGGCTTGCTGCTGGCGCTGCTCGGTTATCTGCCGGCCTATGCCGCCGGCCAGGGCCTCTACTCCCTGGTGCGATCCGCCACCCGGTTGCCGGTGTACATGGACACCCCGAGGGCCGTCCTGGTGTTCAGCCTGATCCTGGTGATGTGCATGGGCTCGGCCGGCATGGCCATGCGCCGCCTGGGGGATGCCGACCCCGCTGAGATCTTCTGACCGCCACCTCAGCCCTGCCGCCATGACCGCCACCCACTCATCCCTTCCCTCCCGCAACGCCCCAGGGGCTTCCCCTCCTCCGATGGTCGAGGTGGACGGTCTCTGCCACTGGTATGGCGCCGGCGAGATGCGTCGCCAGGTGCTTCAGCAGGTGAGCCTGACCATCCAGCCCGGAGAGGTGGTCCTCCTGACCGGACCCTCGGGTTGCGGCAAGACCACCCTGCTCACTCTCGTGGGAGCCCTGCGCCAGGTGCAGCAGGGCCATGTCCGGGTGCTGGGGCAAGACCTGAACGGGTCCAGCAGGAACCAGCGTCAGCAACTGCGGCAGCACATCGGCATGATCTTTCAGGGTCACAACCTGCTGCGCTGCCTCAGCGCCGAGCAGAACGTGCAGATGGGCTCCGATCTCCTGCCGCACCTCGGCTACCGGGCCCGGCGCGATCAGGCACGCGAGTGGCTGCGGGCCGTGGGCCTCGGTGACCATCTCGACAAGCTGCCCCATGGACTCTCTGGAGGCCAGAAGCAACGGGTGGCGATCGCCCGCGCCCTGGCCGCCCACCCACGGCTGCTGCTGGCCGATGAACCCACCGCCGCCCTCGACAAGCAGAGTGGCCGGGAGGTGGTGGACCTGCTCAAGCGCCTTGCCCGGGAGCAGCACTGCGCCGTGCTGATGGTGACCCATGACCCCCGCATCCTTGATGTGGCCGACCGGCTGGTGCAGATGGAGGATGGGCGCCTGATCGCGGCCCCGGTCCCTGAGCCGCAACCGGCGGCCTGAGGGCCGATGGGCCGGGCTTGGTAGGCTGAAGACTCTCTCCAACGGGCCCGAACCACTACATGGCGAAACGCAGGAATCTGAAGAAGGAAAAACAGGAGCGCAACCGCGCCTACGCCCGCAAGTTCAAGAAGCGCAAGCTCCGTAACGACGGCCGTGGTGAAGGAGCCGGCAACGGCGTCACCGGCACCGCCAACAACGGCGGCGCCGCCGACTGAGCCAGGAGCTGGTGTCGCTCTCCAGGTGCCCCGGCGTGGTGCCTGACGGGCGTGGGGATCCCGAGGGATCCCTTTTTCATGCTTCATCACCCCCCGGCAGCCAAGTCATGTTTCCCAGCGTCGTCATCCCCACCTACAACCGCAGGCCGATCCTGGAGAAGGCGCTCCTGGCCCTGGAGGATCAGCGGCTGGAGCCCCCCCTGGAGGGGTACGAGGTGGTGGTGGTCGATGACGGCTCCACCGACGGCACCGCCGGGTGGCTGCGCCAGGAGGCGGATCGTTTCCCCCATGTGCGCCTGATCGAGCAGGACCATGGCGGACCCGCCGAGGGCCGCAACCGAGGTGTCGACCATGCCCGCGGTGACGTGATCGTGTTCATCGACAGCGATCTGGTGGTCACCGGCACGTTCCTGCTGGAACATGCCCGGGCTCTGCAAACCCACTGGCAGCGCAGCGGCAACCGGCTCTGTTTCACCTACGGCGCGGTGATCAACACGGCCAATTTCGAGGATCCCACCAGCGAACCCCACAAGCTGAGCGATCACTCATGGGCCTACTTCGCCACCGGCAACGTGGCGATCGATCGCCAGCTGCTGGAGCGCTCCGGTCTCTTCGACACCGGCTTCCGCCTCTACGGCTGGGAGGACCTGGAGCTGGGGGAGCGGCTGCGGCGCCTGGGGGTGGAGCTGGTGCGCTGCCCGGCGGCGGTGGGATACCACTGGCACCCGCCCCTGAGCCTGGAGCAGCTGCCCGATCTGGTGCGGATCGAGCAGGAGAGGGCCCGCATGGGTCTGGTCTTCTACCGGAAGCACCCCACCCGGCGGGTGCGCTTCATCATTCAGTTCACCTGGTGGCACCGCCTGCTCTGGGAGCTGCTCACCATGGGGGGACTGCTCAACGAGCGCACGCTGCGGCCGCTGCTGGCCTGGCTGATCCGTCATGGCCAGAACGCTCTGGCCATGGAGCTCCTGCGCCTGCCCCTCAACCGGCTGGGGGTCCGCGCCCTGTTCCGCGAAGCCCGCGCCGAGGGCCTTCGCTGACCGTTTGATAGCTTGGATTGTCCTTAATAAACCGCACACCTGTCCGTTTCGGGTGCTCAGTCGGCACCGGTGATCCCCTTTCCGGGTCATCGCGTCTGATCCCTGGCAGGTGGAGGCGAACCCGAAACCCTTCCCAACCATGGCTGTTGTCACCCTCTCCGAGATGATGGAGGCTGGTGCCCACTTCGGGCACCAGACACGTCGCTGGAATCCCAAGATGTCGCGCTACATCTACTGTGCGCGCAACGGGGTTCACATCATTGACCTCGTGCAGACCGCCGTCTGCATGAACAATGCCTACAAGTGGACCCGCAATGCCTCCCGCAGCGGCAAGCGTTTCCTCTTCGTGGGCACCAAGAAACAGGCCTCCGAGGTGATCGCCATCGAGGCCAGCCGCTGCGGTGCCGCTTACGTGAATCAGCGCTGGCTGGGCGGCATGCTCACCAACTGGAGCACCATGCGGGCCCGCATCGACCGCCTCAAGGATCTCGAGCGGATGGAGAGCTCCGGCGCCATCGCCATGCGTCCGAAAAAGGAAGCAGCGGTGCTGCGCCGTGAACTGGAGCGTCTTCAGAAGTATCTCGGCGGCCTGAAATCGATGCGACGTCTTCCCGATGTGGTGGTGCTGGTCGACCAGCGCCGGGAGAACAACGCCGTGCTCGAGTGCCGCAAACTCGACATCCCCCTCGTGTCGATGCTCGACACCAACTGCGACCCTGACCTTGCCGACGTGCCCATCCCCTGCAACGACGACGCCGTGCGCTCCGTGCAGCTGGTGCTCGGGCGGCTCGCCGACGCGATCAACGAAGGCCGCCACGGCAGTCAGGAGCAACGCGCCGACGACGACGAGGCCTGAAGCCTCTCGACTCAGAGCTCAGGTCTGAGGCCTGAGGTTCCCTGGGGTACCGAACTGTTCGGGACCCCTGATCACGACCATCCACCTTTCCCTTCCTTCTTTCACCTCCCATGGCTGAGATCTCGGCGAAGCTCGTCAAGGAACTGCGCGAGAAAACCGGCGCCGGCATGATGGATTGCAAAAAAGCGCTGGCGGAATCCGCCGGCGACATGGGCAAGGCCGCCGAGTGGCTGCGCCAGAAGGGCATCGCCACCGCCGAGAAGAAAGCCGGCCGCACCGCCGCCGAGGGCGCCATCGGCAGTTACATCCACACCGGTGCACGGGTGGGTGTGCTGGTGGAGGTGAACTGCGAAACCGATTTCGTCGCTCGCGGCGATGTCTTCCAGGAGCTGCTGCGCAACGTGGCGATGCAGATCGCCGCCTGCCCCAATGTCGAATATGTCAGCACCGAGGAGATTCCCGCCGCTGTCGCCGATCGCGAAAAGCAGATCGAGATGGGTCGTGACGACCTGGCCGGCAAGCCCGACAAGATGAAGGAGAAGATCGTCGAAGGCCGCATCGGCAAGCGCCTCAAGGAACTGGCGCTGCTGGAACAGCCCTTCATCAAGGACAGCTCCATCACCGTGGCTGAGTTGGTCAAGCAGGTGGCTGGCAAGATCGGCGAGAACATCCAGGTGCGTCGCTTCACCCGCTACACCCTCGGTGAGGGCATCGAGGTGGAGCAGACCGACTTCGCCGCCGAGGTGGCCGCCATCACCGGCAAGGCGGCCTGAGCGCCGCTGGCGTTTCCCTACCGTCCCTCCGCCTCAGCCGATTGGAGACCAGCGCCACTGCGTTGTCAGAAGCCCACGGGCAGCTGGAGCGGATCCGACTGCGCCTGGGGGAAGGCCACCGTGATCTCTATCACGACCTGGCCCTCTACCTGCAGGTGTTGCGCGACGGCCTGCTGGATGCCGTCCAGCAGGCCGTCTTTCATGTGGCCACCCAGGTGGTACCGGAGCGCTACCAACAACTCAACGATCGCCAGCGCCAGGAGCAGCCCCGGCGTCTGGCACAGCTGGTCCAGCGCTGCGGCTGCCTGCTGACCCTGGAGCAGCTGTTGGTGCTGGCGCGCCAGGTCCAGAACGAACAGAGGCGCCAGGGGCAGCAGGAACAGCGTCGCCTGGCCCGGGCCCTGGCGCGGTTATCCGCTGGGGTTGCCGAAGACGACGGCGAGGATGACGGGGACGAGCGCGAGGAAGCTGAGGGCTCGATCCGTCTGGATCTGAACCTGCCCCTCTCCGCAGAACTGTTCTCCACTGGCATCCCGACCCTGGCCGGCCTCACCGGCCTGGTGGATGACCCCACACCGATGCTGATGGACAGCGAAGAACCCGACGAAGGGGGCGACGATGGAGACATCGACTTCGAACCTGACGGCGACGACGAAGAAGACGGCGACCTGGATGAGGAGTCCGACCTGGATGAGCTCGAGGACCTGGAGGACGACGAGGCTGTAGCGGAGGATCCCACCGACATCCTGAGGGCCTTGCTGGTGATGGCCGTCCCCCAGGAACGCCGCTCCCAGATGCGCGTGACAGGCCGCCCCGTCCCCGATGCCTCTGCCGGACCTCGACTCCATGGCTCCGGTGACGCCGATGGGGATCAACCCCTGGTGCCTCGCCAGCCCCTTGAGCTGCTGGAGTGGTGGCAGGCCCTCGACCGTGCCCTGCAGAGGCGCCTGCGCAACCTGTCCCATGCGATCAACCTCGACCTGATCAAGCTGGGGCTCACCCGCACCCTGCTGCCGCTGTCCCTGCTCGATGCCGTGCTCCAGGGAGACCTCGAAGCCCTGCCCGCGCCGGCCAACCTGCTGCGGATCCACCTGCCCTTCGGCACCCCTGAAACGCCTGTTCAGGTCGAGGCCCTGGGTGTGCTGCTGCGCACCAGCGACCTCGAATACGAACAGCCCCGCCTGCGCACCTGCCGCAAGCGCCTGGAGCAGCGTCGCGCCAGCGTACGCAAAATGGCTCAGCAGTACCGCCACTGGCAGCGGCGGGCCCGGGCCCTGGAAGCGGAACAGCAGTGGATGCAGGACAGCCAATCCACCCCCGGGAGCCCGGCCTGAAGCCGGCGGAGGATCCGCCCGCTCCCAGCGCCGGGGCCAGCTCGGAGCATGGCAGCTGGATCACCACCCTGCAGCAGGCCCTGCAGCTGGAGGTGGAGCGCGGGTTCGAGAACCTGCAGGGCCGCCGGGAACGGTTCAGCCTCTTCCTGGAGCGCCAGTGCCGCCACCCCCCCATCGACCTGATCCGCCGCCTGCCGGAAGCGGCTCCAGCCCTGATCGACCTGGCCGAGTGCTTCGCCCGCTACGACGCGTTGCCCCTGGCCCAGCGCCAGTCGTTGCTGCGGCGCTGCCGGGAACGGCTCCACAGTCTGCGCCAGAACCTGGATCCTCCCAGGCCACCCGGGCCGCCACGGCTGAAGCTGGAGCCCCGGACGGCGGCCTCCAGCGGCGGTACTTCGGGAGCCCGCAAAGCGGCCGGCCCCATCCAACCCGACACCCCCCTCTCCGAGGTGCCGGGGATCGGGCCGAAGACCGCTACACGGCTGGCGGGCCTCGGCTTGCTGCTGGCCCGCGACCTGGTGCGCCACTACCCCCGCGACTACCTCGACTACGCGAATCTGGTTCGCATCCGGGAGCTGGTGCCGGGCAGCACGGCCACGATCGTGGCCACGGTGCAGCGCTCCCATGCCTTCGCCAGCCCGCGCAACCCCCGTCTGGTGATCCTGGAGCTGCAGCTCCGCGACATCACCGGACGGTTGCGGCTGAGCAAGTTCTTCGCGGGCAGGAACTTCAGTTCACCGGGCTGGCTCAAGGCCCAGCAACGGCAGTTCCCGCCCGGCTGTTGTGTGGCCGCCAGTGGCCTGGTGCGCCAGACCCCCTATGGCCCCACCCTGCAGGATCCCCTGCTGGAGGTGCTCGAGTCCCCCGGGACCCCGGTGCGCTCGCGTCAGATCGGACGACTGGTGCCGGTCTATGCCCTCACCGAAGGTCTCGGCGCCGAACGTCTGCGCCAGGCCATCCAGACCGTGCTGAGCGCCGCAGCCCACTGGAGCGATCCCCTGCCGGCAGCCCTGCGGCGGCAGGAGGGCCTGCTGGATCGAACCACCGCCTGGCGAGGGCTGCACGATCCCGCCGATCACGACGACCTCAGGGCCAGCCGACACCGGCTGGTCTTCGATGAATTCCTGCTGCTGCAGCTCAGCCTGCTGCAACGGCGAGGGCAACTGGCGCGGCGGCCGGCACGACCCCTGCGACTGCCGAAGGGGCAGAACAACCTGATGGCCTCCTTTCTGGAGCTGCTGCCGTTCCAGCTCACCGAGGCCCAGCGGCGGGTGCTGGCCGACATCCAGGCCGATCTGGAGCAGGAGCAACCAATGGCCCGCCTGCTGCAGGGAGATGTGGGCAGTGGCAAGACCGTGGTGGCCATTGCGGCCCTGCTGGTGGCCATCGAAGCCGGTTGCCAGGGGGCCCTGATGGCCCCCACGGAAGTGCTGGCCGAGCAGCATGCCCGCAAACTGGGGGAGTGGCTGAGCCAGTTGCACGTGAGCACGGCCCTGCTGACGGGATCCACCCCGGCGGGGCGGCGCCGCCAGCTGCTCCAGGACCTGGCCAACGGCCAGCTGCAGCTGCTGGTGGGCACCCATGCCCTGCTGGAGGATCCGGTGGCCTTCGCCCGCCTGGGGCTGGTGGTGGTGGATGAGCAGCACCGCTTCGGCGTGCGCCAGCGGGACCGTCTGATGGGCAAGGGCCTGCAGCCCCATCTGCTGACCATGACCGCAACACCGATCCCGCGCACCCTGGCCCTCTCCGTGCACGGCGACCTGGACGTGAGTCAGATCGATGGCCTGCCACCGGGCCGCACCCCCATCCGCACCCGTCTGCTGCGTGGCGGTCAGCGTCAGGAGGCCTACGAGCTGATCCGCGAGGAGGTGGCCCGGGGCCAGAGGGCCTATGTGGTGCTCCCCCTGGTGGAGGAGTCGGAGAACCTGGATCTGCGTTCGGCGGTGGCCGTCCACCAGCAGTTGCAGGAGGAGATCTTCCCTGACCTGCGCGTTGGCCTGCTGCACGGCCGCATGCCGAGCGCCCGCAAGCAGGAGGCGATCAACGCCTTCGCCGGCGGCCAGTGTGATGTGCTGGTCTCCACCACCGTGGTGGAGGTGGGGGTCGACGTGCCGGAAGCCAGCGTGATGGTGATCGAGCACGCCGAGCGCTTCGGCCTGGCGCAGCTGCATCAGCTGCGGGGGCGGGTGGGCCGCGGGGCGGCCGCCTCCCACTGCCTGCTGATCAACGATGGCAAGGCCGGCCAGGCCCAGCAGCGGCTGGAGCTGCTGGTGCGCTCCAGCGATGGCTTCGAGATCGCCGAGATGGATCTGCAGCTGCGGGGGCCGGGCCAGGTGCTGGGAACCCGCCAGTCGGGCCTGCCCGACCTGGCCCTGGCCAGCCTCAGCGACGATGGGGACGTGCTCGAGCAGGCCCGGGCACTGGCCAAGCGGCTGCTGGAGCTCGACCCGGATCTGGAGGGTCACCCGGGCCTGCGCCAGGCGCTGCATGAGCAGCGGCAACGGCTGGTGGAGGCCGGCAGCTTGAATTGAGCCGTCCCCGCCATTCCTGCGTGTGAGCCCCAGCCCGCTCAGGCCCTGGAGTCCGATTCCCATCCACGACACGGCCGAACCGCTGATTCCTCTACCCAAGGAGCTGATGCGCCTCGAGCCCCACCCCTACGCGTCGCTGGGGGCGCCCTACGGCGATGGCTGCAGCCCTTTCCTGCTGCGCAGCGGCGTGGTGGAACGCCTGCTGGTGGCTCAGGGCGAGCTGCAGCGCCAACGCAGCGACTGGCGACTGGCGATCTTCGACGGCTGGAGGCCCGTGCGGGTGCAGCAGTTCATGGTGGATCACACGATCACGAGCGAATGCCGCAGGCTCGGGGTGGACCGTCACCAGAGCGGGCCCGAGCTGGATGCCGTGACGACGGAAGTGGGCCGCTTCTGGGCCCCCCCCAGCCCGGATCCCGCTACACCGCCGCCCCACAGCACCGGCGGAGCTGTGGATCTCACCCTGGCGACCTCAGACGGCGCACCGCTCGATCTGGGCGGTGAGATCGATGCGATCGGTGCTGTCTCGGAGCCCGATCACTACGAGCCGTCGAGGCGATCCGGACGTCTGGATGACGGCGGAGGGACAGGGGTGCTCGAGCTCGAGTGGCACCGTCGCCGCAGTCTGCTGCGCGAGGTGATGGCGGGCGCCGGATTCGCCCAGCATCCCAATGAGTGGTGGCACTTCAGCCACGGCGATCAGCTCTGGGCCTGGCGGCAGGGAGCGGCGAACGCGATCTATGGCGGCTGGGATCCCGGCAGGGGCTGACGCTGCAACTCCCGCCAGATGCGGTCGGCTTCCTCCCGGCTGATCCGGTTCTCGTTGGCGCAGCGCTTCAGGCTGGCCTCACCCAGCTCCAGCTGCATCTGACGCAGGCGTTGCAGCACCTCCGGAGGTTGATCAGCGAATTGCAGGAGCTGGCTCTGGTACGCCTTGAGCAGGTGCTCCGCCCGGCAGGTGTCCCCATCGGGTTGATAGATCTTCACCGGAGTCTTCGGCGGTGGAGCCATGGTGCGAGCCCGGAGCGGAGGGCTCCAGGGACTGATCGCCCCCAGGACCAGGCTGACTGCGGCCAGGAGCAGGGGAGCAGGACCGGTCCGCAGGGGAGGCTTCATCAGCTCTCGGCGGGGAGCAGCCCCTGAATCCGCTCGGCGCCGAGTCCGGAGATGAACTGGCCGAAACTCTGACGGCCGCCAGTGCTCTTCCAGAGCAGCAGCAGCGGCTCCAGGGTGGCCTCCAGGTCCGCCAGGGGCATGCGCTCCAGGTAAGGAGCTGCCAGCTGGGTGAGGTTCGGGGTGCCGCCCAGCCAGAGCTGGTACTGCTCCACGCCACTGCCCACCAGTCCGACTTCGGCCATGTAGGGCCTGGCGCAACCATTTGGACAACCCGTCATGCGCACCAGCAGCGGACGCTCGATGCCGAGCCGTTGCAGCAGGGCCTCCAGGCGCCCGAGCACATCGGGCAGGATCCGCTCCGACTCGGTGATCGCCAGGCCGCAGGTGGGCAGCGCCGGACAGGCGATGGCATGGCGCGACAGCAAGGACGGCGCTTCCGGCGCCTCGAAGCCCAGGGAGGCCAGGGCCTCCTTGACACTGCTGCGCTGGGAGGTGCCGATCGAACAGAGCAGCAGGTCCTGGTTGGGAGTGAGCCGCACCTCCAGCTGGTAGGTCTCGACCAGGCGCCGCAGGCCGCGCTTGCGCTCACCTTCGAGACGGCCGCAGAGCAGGGGCAGTCCCACGAACCAGAGCCCACGGTTCTGGCGGTGCCAACCCAGGTAGTCGTCCAGGCGAGGCTTGGGTTCCGCCCGCAGGGGCTTGATGGGTGCCTCGAGGTAACGGCCGAGCTCCTGGCGGAACCAGTCGACCCCGCGGTCGTGGATCAGATACTTCATGCGGGCATGACGCCGCTGCTCCCGGTCGCCGTGGTCGCGCTGAAGGGCCACGATGGCCTGCACCAGATCGAGCACATGCTCGGCCGCCACGTAGCCGAGGGGATCGGCGGTGCGCGCGAAGGTTTCCTCCTTGTTGTGGGTGCGGCCCATGCCGCCGCCCACATAGACGTTGCAGCCGCGCAGGCGTCCGGAGGGATCGGTGAAGGCCACCAGGCCGATGTCCTGGGTGAGCAGATCCACCGAGTTATCGCCCGGAACGGTGACGGCCACCTTGAACTTGCGGGGGAGGTAGGTGCCTCCGTAGAGCGGTTCGTTGGGGTCGCCGCTGAATCCAGCCCCCTGCAACTGCCGCTGGCGGGCTCGCCTGACGGCCACTGAGGGCTTGAAGCGGTAGCTGTGGTCGCCATCCACCCAAAGATCCAGATACGACCCCTCGGCCGCCAGAGGGGCGATCAGGTCGGCGATCTCATCGGCCAGACGCCTGGCGGCGGGATACCCCCCCTTCTCGAATGGCGCGGCCGGGGCCATCACGTTGCGGTTGATGTCACCGCAGGCAGCGAGGGTGGAGCCCATCGAGCGCACGATCGTGCCGATCACCTCACGGATGTCGGCCTTGGCGATGCCATGCATCTGGAAGGCCTGGCGGGTGGTGAGCCGCAGGGTGCCGTTACCGAGGCGATCAGCGAGATCATCCATCGCCAGGTACAGGGGCACCGGAATGCGTCCAGCCGGGCTGCGCAGGCGCAGCATCATCTGCCAGTCCTTCTCCTGGCCCTTCTGGCGATTGTCGCGGTTGTCCTGCTGGTAGCTGCCGTGGAACTTGAGGATCTGAACGGCCCCATCGGTGAAGGAGAGTCTGTCGTTCTCCAGTTCAGTGGCCAGGGGCTCCTTGAGGTAGTCGCTGGCGGCCTTCAGGCGCTCGAACTTGCTGGGTGGTTTGACTGAAGCGGTGGACCCTTCAGGCGCACCGCCGTTGGCGGAGGGAGAGGGTCGAGAGGCTGCATCCACAGCGTCGGTTTCAACCGTGGTATGGCCGGGCCCCGACGACTTGAGATGACGTTCGGGGGTGAGGGTCACGACAAAGGCACGAGCGTCTCTCGAAGGTAGCGAAGCAGGGTGAGGCTGACGGGCTTTCAATACAGTCACAGGCTGCTGAGCTGTGCGAGTGGCCACGTTCCTGCTGGAAATCGGAACCGAAGAACTGCCGGCCGATTTCGCGCGCCTGGCCCTGCCTCAACTGGAGCAGCAGGTGCGACACGACCTGGCCGCCCAGCGCCTGCCCCATGGCCTGGTGGAGGCCACCAGCACCCCGCGGCGTCTGGTGGTGCGCGTCGCCGATCTGCCCCTGAGCCAGGAGGATCTGGCCGAGGAGCGCAAGGGCCCCCCGGGGGGCCAGGCCTTTGTGGACGGGCAACCGGGCCAGGCCGCCATCGGTTTCGCCAAGCGCTGCGGCGTCGATCCAGCCAGCCTGGAGCTGCGGGACACCCCCAAGGGTCCGTTCGTCTTCGCCCGCATCCTGCAGCCGGGCCGCAGCAGCGAAGAGGTGCTGGCGGAGCGCATCCCGGCTTGGATCAGCGCCCTGCAGGGACGACGCTTCATGCGCTGGGGCGAGGGGGAGCTGCGCTTCAGCCGCCCGGTCCGCTGGCTGGTGGCCCTGCTCGATCAGCAGGTGATTCCCCTGGTGCTGGAGGGCAGTGATCCCTTGATCCGCAGCGGCCGGA
The DNA here is from genome assembly GCA_943369245.1 of Synechococcus sp. UW140. Classification (GTDB taxonomy): domain Bacteria; phylum Cyanobacteriota; class Cyanobacteriia; order PCC-6307; family Cyanobiaceae; genus Regnicoccus_A. Next base: position 76,715 of record CALRMN020000006.1, read on the forward strand.
TCAGCCGCGGTCACCGGCTCTCGGAGCAGACCCTGACCATTGCCGACGCCGGCCGCCACAGCGAACTGCTGGCTGAAGCCGGTGTGCTGGTGGAGCGCCAGCAGCGGGGCGACTGGATCCGCCAGCAGGTGCTCACCGCCGCCAGCGCCTCCCAGGCCCGGCCTGATTTCCCCGAGGAACTTTTCGAGGAACTGGTGGATCTGGTGGAGAGTCCCAGCCTGATCGAGGGGTCGGTGGAGCAGCGTTTCCTCGACCTGCCGCCGGAGGTCCTGAGCACCGTCATGCGCAGCCACCAGCGCTACGTGCCTCTGCGCCGCCTGGAGGCGGTGGAGGATCCCCTCGCCCTCTCGGCCCAGGCCAGCCTGCTGCCCCGGTTCCTCTGCATCGGCAACGGCCTGCCGGAGGCGGCCGCCACGGTGCGGCGGGGCAATGAGCGGGTGCTCAAGGCCCGCCTGGCTGATGCGGAGTTCTTTCTCGAGGCCGACCGCGCCATCAGCTGCGAGCAGCGGCGGCAGCGCCTCGCCAGCGTCACCTTCGCCGAAGGGCTCGGCAGCCTGCTCGACCGCAGTGATCGCCTGCTCTGGCTGAGCGATCTGCTGCTGCAGCATCTCCCGCTGACGCCGGAGCACCAGAAGTCGGCCCTGCGGGCCGCGCACCTGTGCAAGCACGATCTGGTCAGTCAGATGGTGGGGGAATTCCCGGAACTGCAAGGCGTGATGGGTGCCAAGTACGCCCTGGCGGAGGGAGAATCCAGGGCCGTGGCCCTGGCGGTGCTCGAGCACTATCTGCCGCGGGGAGCCGGTGATCTGCCACCTAGCTCCGACGCCGGCGCTGTGGTGGCGCTGGCCGAGCGGCTGGAGCTCCTGCTGAGCATCTATGCCAAGGGGGAGCGGCCCAGTGGTTCCTCGGATCCCTATGCCTTGCGCCGGGCGGGCAACGGCGTGTTGCAGATCCTCTGGGAACGGGGCTGGTCGCCGGATCTCAACAGCCTGCTGCAGCAGGCCAGCGCCCACTGGGCCCAGCTGCTGCCCGACCTGCGGCTCGATGCCCCCTCACTTGCCGGCGAGCTGGTGGAAACTCTGCGCCAGCGCATGATCTCCCTGCTCGATGAGGAAGGCTTCGATGCCGACCTGGTCCAGTCCGTGGCCGGCGAAGGGGTGCCCGCCGAGCGGCTGTTGGGCGATCCGATCGACGGGCGGAAGCGGGTGGCCCTGCTGGCTCAGCTCCGTGGTGACGGCCAGCTGGCGCCGGTTCAGGCCGTGGTGCAGCGGGCGGCACGGCTGGCGGTGAAGGGAGACCTGCCGGCCGATGTGCTCAGTCCAGCGGAGGTGGTGGACCCGGCCCTGTTCAGCTCCCCCAGCGAAGCCGGGATGTTGCAGGTGCTGCAGGAGCTGGAGCCGATCCTGTCGGTGCCCGACGGCGAAAGCCGCTACCGGCAGCTCGCTCGCCAGCTGGCGGAGGGGGCCGAAGCCCTCTCCGCCTTCTTCGATGGCGCCAGCAGCGTGATGGTGATGTGCGACGACCCAGCTGTGCGCCGCAACAGGCTGAACCTGCTGGCGGTGTTGCGCAATCAGGCCGGTGTGCTGGCCGACTTCAGCAAGCTCAGCGGCTGAGGCCGGGCGGGACCGGGACCGTCCTCCCCCTTCAGCCCTTGGCCGCCAGCGCGGGTTCCCGCTCCTCGCTCACCTGAGGGTCGGCGACCGGGGGCTTGGCCTGGGGCTCTCGCCTGGCTTGGTCCACTGCCTGCCGCTGCTCCGATTCCTGGGCCAGAGTGGCCAGCCAGGCTTCCATTTCCTCAGGACTGCGAACGACACTGGGCACAGGTTTGTACGACTGAGGAGCCAGGGCATTGCCGCGGAGCACGGCACCGAGGGTGAGCAGGGTCAGCTTGATCTGCTGCCAGGGATTCATCATCACCACCCGCTTGTAGAGATAGCTGTCGAAGGTGAGGCGTTGCACGTCCTTGTCATCGCACATCTCGACGAAGGCTTCGCGGGCCGCGTCATTGCGATAGAAGATGTTCTGGAGGATTTCCAGCACCTTGTAGGTAGCGCCGTACTGCTTGTCCCACTTGCGAATGTAGACCTTGAGATCGGCTTCCGTGGGAATCTTCGCTCCTGATGCACTGGCGGCGACGATCTGTTCGGCGCACATGCGGCCGCTCTTTGCAGCGAAGTAGATTCCTTCTCCTGAGCTCTTGGTGACGTAGCCAGCGGCATCACCCACAAGGGCCATGCGTCCAACGACACGACGAGGCCTGGGATGTTCGGGAATCGGGTGGGCTTCCACCTTGATCACTTCACCGCGCAGCAGCCTGGCACTCGCACGCTTACGGATGCCTTTCTGCAGGCTCTTGATCAGCGCCTGGTTCTTCTGCATCGTTCCAGTCCCCACGGCCACGTGGTCGTACTTGGGGAAGACCCAGGCATAGAAGTCGGGGGAGACGTCGGTGCCGACATACATCTCGGCGAGGTCCTCGTAGTAGCTCATCTCCTCCTTGGGCAGGCGGATGCGCTCCTGGAAGGCGATGGCCACGTTGTAGTCACCGGCGTCCATGGCCTTGGCCACTCGGCTGTTGGCACCATCGGCACCCACGATGAGATCGACCTCAAGGCTCTTGATCTCGCCGGTAGGGCCACCGCCGGAGTAGTCGGCGTAGTGGAGGGTGTAGGGACCCTGCCGGGCTGAACCGGTGTCGATCGACTGAACCAGTCCATTGATCAGATGGGCCCCGAGCTCAGCGGCGCGATTACGCAGGAATCCATCAAGGATCTCCCGGCGGCACATACCAATGTATTCGTTCTCGTTTTCAAGATGAATGTCCACCTCACGATTGGAGGGGGAGATCATGCGCATGTTGCGAACCTTGCGGTCGATGATCGACTCGGGCAGATCGAATTCTTCGACCATGCAGAGTGGAATGGCACCACCACAGGGCTTGGCATTGTCAAGCTTTCGCTCGAAGAGCCAGGTTTCGATTCCTGCTTTTGCTAGCACTTCGGCTGCGCAGGAACCGCTCGGGCCGCCACCCACCACTGCGACTCGCAACATCTTGAAACCTGCTCCGCTGGAATGATCCTTGGGCGCGAAGCTAACACCCACGCCCAGTTCGATGTTGATCAGGCCAGGGCTGACATCTACGATTGTGACGAAGTTTGTTACGAGGTTGCGTGCCACCGCGAAGGCCGCCGCGCCTGAAGCGCGGTGAACAGCGCGAGGACCTGCCTGTGGCACGCCGCTCCCTGCCTGCGGGCCGTGGCCGCAGGGGCTTGCTCAAGCCTGTGGCCACCACGACCGCCGTCCTGCTGGTGCTGGCGGCAGGCGGGGTGCTGCTTTTCCTTCAGCCTCTGAGACGCTGGCTGGCTCCACCACCGGTGCCTGGTCTTGAGGCGCGCCAGACCCTCGACGGCCGCCTGCTGGGTCATTTCCCCTACCCCGAAGCGGCCGCCAGCAGTCTGGAGGCGGTGGCCCCTGGCCTGAAACTGCGGCCTGAGGCCGCCGATGCCCTGCTGGCCATGCAGCGTGCCGCCACAGCCGATGGCGTCGACCTGCGGCTGCTGAGCGCCTTTCGCTCGATCGAGCTGCAGAAGGGAATCTTCTTCGATGTCAAGGCCGAGCGGAACCAGAGCGCCCAGGAGCGGGCCCAGGTGAGCGCACCACCGGGCTTTTCAGAGCACAGCACCGGCTATGCGGTCGATCTTGGCGACGCTGCCAGCCCCCAGAGCAATCTGAGTGAAGGTTTCGACCGCACCGCCGCCTTCCGCTGGCTCGAGGCCAATGCCAATCGCTATCACTTCCAGCTGTCCTTTCCAAGGGGCAACAGCCAGGGGGTGAGCTACGAGCCCTGGCACTGGCGCTACGAAGGATCCCTGGAGGCCCTGCGCCTGTTCGAACCAGCCCGGCAACTGGGGCGTTGATCAGCCCCCTTGAACGGAACCATCGAGCTGACTGGTCAGGATCTGGGGCCTCGATGCCCTCATTCAGCCCGGGAAGCTCTCGGCTTGGATGTCCCTTAACCGATTGAGCCTGGGGCTTCCAGGTGGTGCTGGGATAAGGTGATGGATTGTTGCAACCGTTTCGGTTGCTGCCGACAAGATTAAGCGAGAGATCCCGTATGAGCGCCAATCAGAGCGCACCGATCCGCAACATCGCGATCATTGCCCACGTGGACCACGGCAAGACCACCCTGGTGGATGCCCTGCTTCAGCAATCGGGCATTTTCCGCGAAGGGGAGGCCGTGCCCACCTGCGTCATGGATTCCAACGACCTGGAGCGCGAGCGCGGCATCACGATTCTCTCCAAGAACACGGCGGTCACCTACGCCGGCACCCGCATCAACATCGTCGACACCCCTGGCCACGCCGATTTCGGCGGTGAAGTGGAGCGGGTGCTGGGCATGGTGGACGGGGCGCTGCTGATCGTCGACGCCAATGAGGGGCCGATGCCCCAGACCCGCTTCGTGCTCAAGAAGGCCCTCGAGCAGGGACTGCGGCCGATCGTGTTCGTCAACAAGATCGACCGGGCCCGGGTGGACCCTGAGCAGGCCGTCGACAAGGTGCTCGACCTGTTCCTCGAGCTGGGCGCCGACGACGACCAGTGCGACTTCCCCTACCTCTTCGGCAGCGGCATGGGCGGTTACGCCAAGCCCGACATGGCCACCGAGAGCGACACCATGAAGCCGCTCTTCGACGCCATCCTGCGCCACGTGCCACCTCCGGTGGGAGATCCCGCCAAGCCGCTGCAGCTGCAGGTCACCACGCTCGACTACTCCGATTTTCTCGGGCGGATCATGATCGGGCGGGTCCACAACGGCACGATCAAAGCGGGGCAGCCCGCCGCTCTCATCCGCGATGACGGCAGCATCAAGCGCGGCCGGATCAGCAAGCTGCTTGGCTTCGAAGGCCTGGCCCGGGTGGAGATCGCCGAGGCCCGGGCCGGTGATCTGGTGGCCGTGGCCGGCTTTGATGAGGTGAACATCGGCGAAACCATCGCCTGTCCGGATCATCCCGAGGCCCTCCCCCTGATCCGGGTGGATGAACCCACCCTGCAGATGACCTTCGTGGTCAACGATTCACCCTTCGCCGGGAAGGAAGGCAAGTTCGTCACCAGCCGCCAGCTGCGTGACCGCCTGCAGAAGGAGCTGCTCACCAACGTGGCTCTGAGGGTCGAGGACACCGATTCCCCGGACCGCTTCGCCGTCAGCGGCCGCGGTGAACTCCATCTCGGCATCCTGATCGAGACCATGCGGCGGGAAGGCTTCGAATTCCAGGTGTCCCAGCCCCAGGTGATCTTCCGCACCATCGATGGCACCCCCTGCGAGCCGGTGGAAACCCTGGTGATGGATGTCCCCGAGGACGCCGTCGGCAGCTGCATCGAGAAGCTGGGCATGCGCAAGGGCGAGATGCAGAACATGGAAACCGGCAGTGATGGCCGAACCCAGCTGGAGTTCGTCGTTCCAGCTCGGGGCCTGATCGGCTTCCGCGGCGAGTTCGTGCGGGCCACCCGGGGCGAGGGGATCATGAGCCACTCCTTCTTCGAGTACCGGCCGATGCAGGGCGATTTCGACGCGCGTCGCAATGGCGTGCTGATTGCCTACGAAGAAGGCACTGCCACCTTCTATGCCCTCAAGGGCGCTGAAGACCGGGGCCAGTTCTTCATCACCCCCGGCACCAAGGTGTACAAGGGCATGATCGTCGGCGAGCACAACCGGCCGCCCGACCTTGAGCTCAACGTCTGCAAGGCCAAGCAGGTCACCAACATCCGCTCCGCCGGTGCTGAGGTGCTCGACACCCTGCAGTCACCGATCCAGATGACCCTGGAGAGGGCCCTGGAATACATCGGCCCCGACGAGATGCTGGAGGTGACCCCGGAATCGATCCGGCTGCGCAAGCTGCCGGCGAAGAAGCCCGCCAAGCGTTGAGCGAGGCTCTCGAGGACGACCCCCGCTTCCGTCAGGCGGTCGACCTCTTCAACGCCGGTCAGTGGTACGCCTGCCACGACGGGCTCGAGGAGTTGTGGCACGAAACCATGGGCCCGGATCGAACCGTGCTCCAGGGGGTGCTGCAGATCGCCGTGGCCCACCTCCATCTGGAGCGGGGCAACCGGCGGGGCGCCACTGTGCTGATGGGTGAAGGGGTGGGCCGTCTGGCCCGCAGCGGTCCTGAGGCCCTCGGTCTCGACCTCGACCACCTGCGCCAGACCAGCGCCGAGCGCTTGCGCTGCCTGCAGGCAGGCGATGATCCATCAGGATTGCCACTCCCCGGCCTGCGGCCGCAGGCCTGATCGTCCGCCCGGCCGCTGGGCTGCCGGCATCGGCCCGTAGATTGCCTGGTCAGGTCGGGGCCAAGACCAAACTCTTGCCGCCGAGTTGTGAGCGCTGTCCAGGTGAGCCCCGTTGACATGTCCGAACTGCTCCGGTGGCCAAGGCGGAGACCGGTGCTGCCGGCCCTGGCAGCCATGCTCCTGATGCTGGCTTCAGCGGCCAACGGCCGTGCCCAGATGATCCAGTCCGGTGATCACGTGGGCCCCGCTCCGGATCAGGCGCCGGCAGCACCGGCAACCCCTCCAGCCACAGGCCAGGTCACGATCGAATCCGATCGCCAGCAGGCCGATAACGTCACCGGCATCATCACCGCCACGGGCAACGTCCGGATCGTCTACCCCGACCGCCGGGTGGTGGCCACCTCCCGCCAGGCTCAGTACTTCACCCGAGAGGGGATGATCATTCTCAGCGGCGATGTGGATGTGGTCCAGGACGATGGCAATCTGCTGCGGGCCGACCGGGTCACCTACATGGTGGAACAGGAGCGGGCGCTGGCCCAGCCCCTGGAAGGCCAGCAGGTGTTCAGCAGACTCCTGATCCAGACCACACCCCAGGTTCAGCCTCCGGGAGCACAACCCCAGCCCCTCACGCCGCCGCTTCGATGAGTCTCTCCCTGGAGAGCGTGACCCTGAGCCTGGGCGGACGCCCCTTGGTGAAGGAAGTGAGCCTGGCGCTGGAACCCGGAGAAGTGGTGGGTCTTCTGGGACCCAACGGTGCAGGCAAGACCACCACCTTCAACCTGGTGACGGGTCAGCTCAGGCCCGACAAGGGTCAGGTGCTTCTGGATGGGCGCCGGGTCGAAGGCCTGCCGATGCCCAAACGGGCGCGGCTTGGCATCGGCTACCTGCCCCAGGAGGCCAGTGTGTTCCGCCAGCTCACGGTTCGCGAGAACCTGCAACTGGCCCTGCAGCAGAGCGGTACCCCGCTGCGGATGCGCCGGCAGCGTTTGGAGGAGCTGATCGAGGACTTTCATCTCAGCCGGTTCCAGCACCGCCGGGGCTTCCAGCTCTCGGGTGGTGAGCGCCGTCGCTGTGAGGTGGCTCGGGCCCTGGCCGTGGGCCGCCAGGGGCCTCGTTATCTGCTGCTGGATGAACCCTTCGCGGGTGTCGATCCCCTGGCGGTGGCGGATCTACAGGCTCTGATCGGCAGCCTGCGTCAGCGGGGCATGGGCCTGCTGATCACCGACCACAACGTACGCGAGACACTGGCCATCACTGATCGCGCCTACATCCTCACCGAGGGGAGCATTCTCGCCTCGGGCCCCTCCTCGGAGGTGGCGGGCGACCCCCTGGTGAGACGTCATTATCTGGGCGAGGGATTTCAGTTGTGAGCGCGTCCACCAGGCCACAGACCAAGCCGGCGGTTCAACAGGTGTTGAAGCCGTTCATGCTCTCCTGGCAGCGGTTGCCCCTGATGGATCGCTGGCTAACCAACGAGCTGATGGGTCCGCTCCTGTTCGGTATCGCTGCCTTCACGGCGGTATCGCTCTCGGTTGGGGTGGTCTTCGAGCTGGTGCGTCGTGTGGCCGAATCAGGTCTGCCGCTGCTCACGGCCCTGCAGGTGCTCGGCCTGCGAATGCCAGGTTTCCTGGTGCTGTCCTTCCCGATGGCCACTTTGATGGCCACCCTGCTGGCCTACAGCACCCTCTCGAGCAACAGCGAACTGATCGCCCTGCGCAGCGTGGGGGTGAGCACCTGGCGCATGGTGCTGCCGGCCCTGATCGTGGCGGTGCTGATGAGCCTGCTCACCTTCGTGTTCAACGACCTGATCGTTCCCAGCGCCAACCTGGAGGCGTCCAACACCCTGAATCAGGCCCTGGGCAAGGCGATCGCGGCTGAGAAGGGCAGCAACATCATCTATTCGCGCTTCAGCCGTCGCCCCAGCAAACTTGATGAGAGCGGCAGCGAACGCTACCTCTCCCAGCTCTTCTACTCCAGGCAGTTCAAGGCTGGAGAGATGGAGGAAGTCACGGTCCTGGATTTCAGCCGTCCCAGCGGAACCCAGATCCTCAAGGCCAAAAAAGCCACATGGAACGATGACGCGGGGATGTGGGAATTCCACGACGGGCAGATCGTGCTGGTGGGCGACAGCGAAACCACCACCTCAGCCAAGTTCGATCGCTATCTCTACCCGCTCGACCAGGGGCCCCTCAAGTTGGCGGCCCTGCCCAAGGATGCGGCCAGCATGTCGGTGTCGGAGGCCTTGCGCGCCGAGATTCTGCTGCGGGAAGCGGGGGATCAGAAGGAGGCCCGGCGATTGAGAGTGCGCATCCAGGAGAAGTTCGCCTTCCCGGCCATCTGCGTGGTGTTCGGACTGATCGGCAGCAGCCTCGGGGTCAGGCCCAATGCCCGCACTAGCCGCAGCCAGGGGTTCGGCATCAGCGTCCTGCTGATCTTCTCCTATTACCTGATGTCGTTCATCTTCAGCTCCCTTGGGGTGAAGGGCACGCTCGGCCCCCTGCTGGCGGCCTGGTCTCCGGTGCTGATCGGCTTGATGCTCGGGCTGCTCCTCTTACGCCAGGCCAGCCGCTGAGCCAGGCCTGCAGGCAGACTGGACGGCAGATCCGCACCGCCCCGAGCGAGCTTCTGTGAACGATCCGGTTCTCTCCCTCGGCCTGCTGGCCTTCGCGCTGCTGCTGGTGGCGCTGCCCCTGGCCTTCTGGAGCCTCAGCGGCGGCCGCTCCAGCAGTCCGGTCCGTCTGTTGGTGGCGGCCGCCAATCTGAGCCTCACGGCCCAGCTCACCCTGCGCTGGTGGGACTCCGGTCACTTCCCGATCAGCAATCTCTACGAATCCCTTTGCTTCCTGGCATGGGCCTGCACCCTCACCCAGCTGCTGGTGGAGCAAACCTGGGCCAGTCCCCTGGTGCCGGCCGCGGCCACCCCCATGGGCCTGGGATGCCTCGCCTTCGCCAGCTTCGCCCTGCCCGACCGACTGCAGGAGGCCTCACCCCTTGTGCCCGCCCTGCGCTCCAGCTGGCTGGTGATGCACGTGAGCGTGATCATGGTGAGCTACGCCGCTCTCCTGGTGGGATCACTGCTCTCAGTGGCGGTGCTCTTCACCGATCGCGGCCAGGACCTGCAACTGCGCAGCAGTTCCATCGGCAGCGGAGGCTATCGCCAGGCCAAGCTGGCCGGTGAAGCAGGCGAGCTGCGACTGAGCAGCGTGTCGATCGGGGTGAGCGAACAACTCGACAGCCTCAGCTACCGCACCATCACCGTGGGCTTCCTGTTGCTCTCTGTGGGCCTGGTGAGCGGAGCCGTGTGGGCGAATGAAGCCTGGGGCAGCTGGTGGAGCTGGGACCCCAAGGAGACCTGGGCCCTGATCTGCTGGCTGGTCTACGCCGCCTACCTGCACAGCCGGCTGAGCCGGGGCTGGCAGGGTCGCCGTCCCGCCATGGTGGCGGCCGCCGGTCTGGTGGTGATCGTCGTCTGCTACATCGGCGTCAACCTTCTGGGCATCGGCCTGCACAGCTACGGCTGGTTCCTGGGGGCCTGACGCCGGGCCGAGGAAACCGAGCCGAAGTCCGGTTCCCCTTGCCGAGCGCCCGACAGACTTGCCGACCAGCCGTTCCGCACCCCCGCTCAGACCAGCACGGCCTCAGGGCGGCGGCTGTGGCGGATGCCCTCGATCGCCGCGCGGTAGTCGGGGGCGTTGAACACGGCAGACCCAGCGACGATGGCGTTGGCGCCGGCTTCCACCACCTGCCAGGTGTTGTTGGCCTTGAGGCCCCCGTCCACCTCGATCCAGGGATCAAGTCCGCGCTCGTCGCACATCCTGCGCAGGCGGCGCACCTTCTCCACCGCCGAGGGGATGAAGCTCTGGCCGCCGAAGCCGGGGTTGACGCTCATGATCAGCACCAGATCGCAGAGCTCGAGGCAGTATTCGAGGGTTTCCAGCGGAGTGCCCGGGTTGAGCACCGCGCCGGCCTTCTTGCCGAGATCCTTGATCTGGCCCAGGTTGCGGTGGAGGTGCGGGCAGGCTTCGACCTGCACGTAAATGTGGTCGGCGCCGGCCTTGGCGAAATCGCCCACATAGCGCTCGGGCTCCACGATCATCAGGTGGACATCGAGGGGCTTGCTGGTGACGGGGCGCAGGGCCTCGACGATCAGCGGGCCGATGGTGATGTTGGGAACGAATCGGCCATCCATGACGTCGACATGGATCCAATCGGCTCCAGCCTCGTCTACGGCCCTCACCTCGTCACCGAGGCGGGCAAAATCAGCGGAAAGGATCGACGGGGCGATCACCAGAGGCTTCGTGCTCATGGTTGGGGCCACCGGGGGCGAGGGAGCCGATGGATTGTAGGAACGCGTGGCGAGGGGTCTCGCGAGGCGCTGATACAGTGACGCCCGCTTCTTGTCGGAAAGACCTTGCCGCAGCTGCTCTGCCTGTCTTTCTGCTGACGCCTTCTCTCCCCCCTGCCGGACCGTCGTGGATCGCACCCTCATTCAGGAACTGCTCGAAGTCGTTGAACAGGCCGCCATCGCCTCCGCCCACCTCACCGGACTCGGCAAGAAAGATGAGGCCGATGCCGCTGCGGTCGAAGCCATGCGCACCCGCATGGGCTCCATCGCCATGCAGGGCCGGATCGTGATCGGCGAGGGGGAGCGGGATGAAGCCCCGATGCTCTACATCGGCGAGGAAGTGGGCAGCGGCACTGGCCCGGGCGTCGATTTCGCCGTGGATCCCTGCGAAGGCACCAACCTCTGCGCCAATGCCCAGGACGGCTCGATGGCGGTGCTCGCCGCCTCTGACCGCGGCGGTCTGTTCAACGCCCCCGACTTCTACATGAAGAAGCTGGCAGCGCCCCCGGCCGCCAAGGGCAAGGTGGACATCCGCAAGAGCGCCACCGAGAACATCGCCATCCTGAGCGAGTGCCTGGGCATGCCCGCCAGCGATCTGGTCGTGGTGGTGATGGACCGTGCCCGCCACAAGGATCTGATCGCCGAGATCCGCGCCACCGGCGCCCGGGTGAAGCCGATCAGCGACGGTGACGTCCAGGCCGCGATCGCCTGCGGTTTCGCCGGCACCGGCACCCATTGCCTGATGGGCATCGGCGCCGCCCCCGAGGGGGTGATCTCCGCGGCGGCGCTGCGCTGCCTGGGCGGCCACTTCCAGGGACAGCTGGTGTATGACCCCGCCATCGCCCAGACCAGCGAGTGGGCCGACTACACCAAGGAAGGCAACATCGAACGGCTGAACTCGATGGGCATCACCGACATCGACAAGGTCTATGAGGCCGATGAGCTTGCTTCCGGTGAGAACGTGGTGTTCGCCGGCAGCGGGATCACCCCGGGCCTGCTGTTCAAGGGTGTGGTGTTCGAGCAAGACTGCACCCGCACCAGCAGCCTGATCATCAGCTCCCTCGACACCACGGCCCGCTTCACCGACACGATCCACATCAAGCCCGGCGCCAAGAGCGTCGCCCTGCGCTGAGCACCCCCCCATGCACATCGCCGTCGTCGGCCTCAGCCACCGCACGGCTCCGGTCGAGATCCGGGAGCGACTGAGCATCCCCGAGCAGACCATGGAGGAATCCCTCCAGAACCTGCGCGGGGACTCCCAGGTGCTCGAGGCCTCCATCCTCAGCACCTGCAACCGGCTCGAGATCTACACCCTGCTGCGCAGCCCCGAACAGGGGATCCACGCCGTGGGCAGCTTCCTGAGCCAGCACTCCGGACTCGACTTCGGGGAGCTCACGCCCCACCTGTTCACCTACCACCACGAGGAAGCGGTGGCCCACCTGTTGCGGGTGGCCGCTGGCCTCGACAGCCTTGTGCTGGGTGAGGGACAGATCCTCTCCCAGGTGAAGAAGATGGTGCGGCTGGGCCAGGAACACGGCTCGATCGGACCGATTCTCAACCGCCTGCTCAACCAGGCGGTGAGCACCGGCAAACGGGTTCGCAGCGAGACCAACCTCGGCACCGGTGCGGTCTCGATCAGCTCCGCCGCCGTGGAGTTGGCCCAGCTCAAAGTGGGCCAGGCCAGGGGCCTCGATGAGCTCGTGCCTCTGGATCAGGAACAGGTGGCGGTGGTGGGGGCCGGGCGCATGGCCCGTTTGCTGCTGCAGCACCTGCAGGCCAAGGGTTGCCGCGGCCTGGTGCTGCTCAATCGCACGCCGGAACGTGCCGAGGCCCTGGCTGCCGATTTCCCTGAATTCCCCGTCCAGTGCCGCCCGCTGAGCGACCTGGATCACTGCCTGAGCACCTGCTCCCTGGTGTTCACCAGCACCGCTGCCGACGAACCGATCATCGACGCCGGGAGGCTCATCTGCCTCAACCGTCGCTCCTCGCTGATGCTCATCGACATCGGTGTGCCGCGCAACATCAGCGCCGACGTGGAGCAGCTCGCCGGTGTTGACGCCTTCGACGTCGACGATCTCCAGGAGGTGGTGAGCCGCAACCAGGAGGCCCGCCGCGACATCGCCGTGGAGGCCGAGGGGCTCCTGCAGGAGGAGGCCCGTCAGTTCCTGGAATGGTGGGACGGGCTGGAGGCGGTGCCCACCCTCAACCGCCTGCGCCAGCAGCTGGAACAGATCCGCGAGCAGGAACTGCAGAAAGCCCTCAGCCGCATGGGTCCCGACCTCTCGGCGCGGGAGCGGAAGGTGGTGGAGGCCCTGAGCAAGGGCATCATCAACAAGATCCTCCACAGCCCGGTCACCAACCTGCGGGCACCCCAGCCCCGCCAGCAGCGCCATCAGGCCATGCAGGTGCTGCACCAGCTCTTTGCCCTCGACGGAGAGGACGAGGACAGCTGATGTCGCCGAAGCTACAGCGGCTCGCCACGTTTTTGTGTTCAGCCCTGGCGTACGGGCTTCTGGAGGCACCCGATCCGGTACGGTGCACCCACGCTGACGGCAGCAGTCTCGGAGGGCAGTGATGAAGCGGGTTCTGGCGATCATTCTCGGCGGAGGTGCCGGCACCCGGCTCTATCCCCTCACCAAGATGCGGGCCAAGCCGGCTGTACCGCTGGCCGGCAAGTATCGCCTGATCGATATCCCCATCAGCAACTGCATCAACTCGGGGATCAACAAGATCTACGTGCTCACGCAGTTCAACAGTGCTTCACTGAACCGGCACCTCACCCAGAGTTACAACCTCTCCGCCGGCTTCGGGCAGGGGTTCGTCGAAGTGCTGGCCGCCCAGCAGACCCCCGACAGCCCCACCTGGTTCGAAGGCACCGCCGATGCCGTGCGCAAATACCAGTGGCTGTTTCAGGAATGGGACGTGGATCAGTACCTGATCCTCTCCGGTGATCAGCTGTACCGGATGGATTACAGCCGTTTTGTGGATCACCACATCCAGTCCGGCGCCGACCTCACGGTGGGAGCCCTGCCGGTGGATGGCGAGCAGGCCGAAGGCTTCGGGCTGATGCGCACCGATCTCGATGGCCGCATCCGTGAGTTCTCTGAAAAGCCCAAGGGCGAGGCCCTCCAGGCCATGAAGGTGGACACCGCCCGCCTAGGGCTGGCGGAAGCCGAGGCGGCCCGCCGGCCCTACCTGGCCTCGATGGGCATCTATGTCTTCAGCCGCGACACACTCTTCGATCTGCTGGCGCAGAATCCCGGGTCCACCGATTTCGGCAAGGAGATCATTCCCACCGCTCTGGGCCAGGGTGACAATCTCAGGGCCTACCTCTTCGACGATTACTGGGAGGATATCGGCACGATCGGGGCCTTCTACGAAGCCAACCTGGCCCTGACCGACCAACCGAAGCCGGCCTTCTCCTTCTACGACGAGAAGTTCCCGATCTACACCCGGCCCCGCTACCTGCCCCCCAGCAAACTGCTGGATGCCCAGGTCACCCAGTCGATCATTGGTGAGGGCTCCCTGCTGCAGGACTGCAGCATTCACCATTGCGTGCTCGGAGTGCGCTCGCGCATCGAAGGGGAAGTGGTCCTGCAGGACACCCTGGTCATGGGTGCCGACTTCTTCGAATCCAGCGAGGAGAGGGCCGTGCTGCGGGAGCGGGGCGGCATCCCGGTGGGGGTGGGCCGAGGCACCACGGTGCGCCGGGCGATCCTCGACAAGAACGTGCGCATCGGCAGCAACGTCACGATCGTGAACAAGGACCGGATCGAAGAGGCTGACCGACCCGAACTGGGCTTCTACATCCGCAACGGCATCGTGGTGGTGGAGAAGAACGCCACCATCGCCGACGGCACCGTGATCTGAAGCCCCGGCTGAGCCAGCCGATCTGAGCGCTTGCTGACACAGGGCCCAGGCCAACGGCGTTCGGGCAGGCTCAAGGCCACACTGAACCCGAACGGCCTGTACGCCAACTTCTCATGAGCAAAGCACACTTCGGCCTGATCGGCCTCGGAGTGATGGGCGAGAACCTGGTCCTCAACGCTGAACGCAACGGGTACTCCAGCGTCGTCTTCAACCGCACCTACGCCAAGACCGAAGACTTTCTGAATGGCCGGGCCGCCGGGCTGAACATCATCGGCGCCCACACCCTTGAGGAGTTCGTCGGGGCCCTGGAGCGTCCCCGACGCATCCTGATGATGATCAAGGCGGGCGCACCGATCGACGCCATGATCGCCCAGATCTCCCCTCTGCTGGAGGACGGGGATCTGCTGATCGACGGCGGCAATTCCCTCTACACCGACACCGAGCGGCGGGTGAAGGAGCTGGAGAGCCAGAGCTTCGGCTACATCGGCATGGGGGTCTCCGGCGGCGCCAAGGGGGCCCTGGAAGGGCCGAGCATGATGCCCGGCGGCACCAAGGCCGCCTACGACGCGATCGAGGGGCTGGTGCGCAAGATGGCCGCCCAGGTCGAAGATGGCCCCTGCGTCACCTACATCGGCCCCGGCGGTGCCGGCCATTTCGTCAAGACCGTCCACAACGGGATCGAGTACGGGATCGAGCAGATCCTGGTGGAGGCCTACGACCTGATGAAGCGCAGCGCCGGTATGAATGGCCTGGCGATGGCCGACGTGTTCGACGGTTGGAACCAGTTGGAGGAGCTCTCCTCCTACCTGGTGGAAATCACCGAGGTGTGCCTCCGCACCCGCGATCCCGAGGATGGCGGCGATCTGGTGGAGAAGATCCTCGATGTGGCCGGCCAGAAGGGCACAGGTCTCTGGACCGTGGTCAGTGCCCTGGAGATGGGGGTGCCTGTACCCACCATCTATGCAGCCCTCAATGGCCGGGTGATGAGCTCCCTGCACGCCGAGCGCCAGGCAGCCGCCTCCGTGATCGCCGCCCCTGAGGCGGCTGCGGTGCCGCTGGGCGAACCCTCCGAAGGCATGCCGGCCCTGCGCGATGCCATCACCCTGGCCTGCATCGCCAGCTATGCCCAGGGCATGGCCCTGATGGTGGAAGCCTCCGCCCTGCACGACTACCACCTCAACCTCTCGGCCATCGCCCAGATCTGGAAGGGGGGGTGCATCATCCGCGCCAGGCTGCTGCAGCGCATCCAGAACGCCTACGACACCAATCCCAGCCTCCCCAACCTGATGGTCGACCCCTGGTTCGCCGAGCAGGTGAACGCCCGGTTGCCCGGCCTGCGCCAGGTGGTGGCCGGGGCAGCCCTGGCCGGCATCCCCGTGCCCTGCCTCAGCAGCACCCTCGATTACATCGACAGCTACCGCTCGGCGCGGCTGCCCCAGAACCTGCTCCAGGCCATGCGCGACTGCTTCGGGGCCCATACCTACCAACGGGTGGACCGCGAGGGCAGCTTCCACACCGAGTGGCTGTGATGCGCAGCCAGCCACCGGCCCGATACCGGATCGAAGTCGCCGCCGATGCTGAAGAGCTGGCCCGGCGCACCGCCGAGACCATCGCCGCCTGCATCGATCTGGCCCTCGCCCAGCGGGACCGGGCCCAGATCGCCCTGGCCGGTGGCGGCACCCCCGCCGCCGCCTACCGGCTGCTGGCGAGAGAGCGGCTGCCCTGGCAGCGGGTGGATGTGCTGCTGGGGGATGAACGCTGGGTGGCAGCCGACGACCCCTCCAGCAACGCCCTGATGCTGCATCAGACCCTGCTGGCGGTAGCCCCTGGCTCCGAGGCGCGCTTCCAGCCGGTGCCCACCGATCTGGAGAGCCCTGAAGCCAGCGCCGTGGCCTACGCCGCCATGGTGGCCAGGCTCTGCCCGGGCGACCCACCGATCTTCGATCTGGTGCTGCTGGGTCTGGGGGAAGACGGCCACACGGCCTCCCTGTTTCCCGGCACCCCAGCCACCACGGTGATCGACCGGGAGGCCACGGTGAGCGAGGGCAAGGGTCTGCCCCGGGTCACCCTCACCGCACCGGTGCTGAGCGCGGCGCGCCAGGTGCTCTTCCTGGTGAGCGGGGCAGGCAAACAGCAGGCGCTGCGGCGCCTGCTCGATCCCGATGAATCACCCGAGCGCACGCCGGCCCGCCTGGTGAGTCCCCGCCAGCCGGTGCTGATCCTCGCCGATGCCGCCGCTGCGGCAGGCTTGGAGGAGTGATCGAGCTGACCCTGATGGTGGCACCCCTGCTGGTGGTGAGCGGTGATGGATTCAGCGGCTGGCTGGCGCTCAACGACACCATCATGGGCGGACGCAGCAGCGGCGTCTGCCGCAGCGGGCCATCGGGGCTGGTGCTGGAGGCGGAGGTGATCGAAGCCGGTGGCGGATTCGTGAGCTGCCGCTCCCCCCTGTTCTCACCGCCCCTCGATCTGAGCGCCTACCGGGCCCTTCAGCTCGATCTGCGCGGCGACGGACGGCGCTACAAGCTGGCGGTGGCTTGCGCCGATGGGGTGGCCGGCCTCACCGAACTGATTCCAGGAGGGCTGCGCTGGGTGAGCGAATTCGCCACCAGCTCGGAAGGCCTCACCACCGTGGAGATCCCCTTTGAGCAGTTGAAGGCCTCGGTGCGGGCCCAGCCCATGGTGCTGCCCCTCCTGCGCTTCGATCCCAGCCGGATCACCCGGCTGCAGATCCTGCACTCCAGGTTCGGCGACGATGGCCGTCCGAACCCCGGCTTCCGCGCCGGTGCCTTGCGCCTCGGCGTGGAAGCGATCCGGGCCGTTCCCTGACATGAACGAATTGCTGAGACGGGTGGCGGCGGCGGCTGATCTCTGCCTCAAGCCCAACCGGCATGCGGTGGTGATCAGCTCGGGGCCTGAGCCCGAGCCGGGTGAGGAGGAGTGCACCTTGAGGCTGCTCTGCCGCCGGGCGGATGGCGAGCGGGCGGAGCTCAGTGACATCGAGCTGGAGATCTACCGCAGTGGAGAGGATCTGCACCTGATGCTGAGCTGGCCCGAGCAAACGGATCAGCCCATGCTCTGGCACGGCCACCACCCGGTCTGGATGGATGGCGACAGTGGCCAGCGCTGCGAGCGGCCTGCCGACGGTGCGGCGCTGGAGTCCCTGGCCCGGCGGCTGCGGGCCCTGCTCAGCCCTGATCGGTGACCGCCCCCAGGCTGCTGCTGCTCACCAGGCGGGCATACTTGCCCAGGACACCCGTGCGGTAGCGGGGCTCGGGTTTCAGCCAGGCAGCGCGGCGTCGCTCGAGCTCGGCGGGCTCCACGTTCAGCTGAATCAGCAGCTGGTGCGCGTCGACGGTGATGCTGTCCCCCTCCTGCACCAGGGCAATGGTGCCGCCCACGGCGGCTTCGGGGGCCACATGTCCCACCACCAGGCCGTAGGAGCCGCCGCTGAAGCGACCGTCGGTGATCAGCGCCACCGACTCTCCCAGGCCCTGGCCCACGATGGCCGCGGTGGGCGAGAGCATCTCGCGCATCCCGGGTCCGCCCACGGGGCCCTCGTAGCGGACCACCACCACATCGCCGGCACGAACCCCGCCCGCGAGGATGGCCTCCAGGGCGCTCTCCTCGCTCTCGAACACCCGGGCCGGGCCGGTGATCACCGGGGTCTTGACGCCACTGATCTTGGCGACGGCCCCTTCCTCGGCCAGGTTGCCCTTGAGGATCGCCAGGTGTCCCTTGGCATAGAGCGGATTGGAGAGGGGCCGGATGACCTCCTGATCGGCGGGGGGCTCGCTGGGCACCTCGGCGAGCACCTCGTTGAGCGTGAGGCCCTCGATGGTGCGGCAGTCACCGTGGAGCAGGCCGGCGTCGAGCAGCAGCTTCATCACCTGGGGGATGCCCCCGGCCCGGTGCAGGTCAACCGTCACGTAACGGCCGCTGGGCTTGAGGTCGCAGATCACCGGCACCCGCTGCCGGATCGTCTCGAAATCGTCGATCGTGAGGGGCACTTCGGCGGTGCGGGCGATCGCCAGCAGATGCAGCACCGAATTGGTGGACCCCCCGACCGCCATGATCACACTGATGGCGTTCTCGATCGCCTCGCGGGTGATCAGATCGCGGGGGCGGATGTCGGCCTCGATGGCCCGCACCAGCACCTCCGCCGAGCGTGAGGCGCTCTCGGCCTTCTCGGGATCCTCGGCCGCCATCGTGGAGCTGCGCGGGAGGCTCAGCCCCATCGCTTCGAACGCCGAGCTCATCGTGTTGGCGGTGAACATGCCGCCACAGCTGCCGGCGCCGGGGCAGGCGTTCTTCTCGATCGCCAGCAGTTCCGCCTCGTCGATGCGCCCGCCCGAGAACTGACCCACCGCCTCGAAGGCGCTCACCACGGTGAGGTCGCAGGGTCCGAGCCGGCCGGGCTTGATCGTGCCTCCGTACACGAAGATCGCTGGAATGTTCATGCGCGCCATGGCGAGCATCGCCCCGGGCATGTTCTTGTCACAGCCGCCGATGGCCAGCAGGCCGTCCATGCTCTGGGCGTTGCAGGCGGTTTCGATCGAATCGGCGATCACCTCCCTCGACACCAGGGAATACTTCATCCCCTCGGTGCCCATCGAGATGCCGTCGCTGACCGTGATCGTGCCGAACATCTGGGGCATGGCCCCCGCCAGACGAGCGGACTCCTCGGCGCAGCGGGCCAGGTCGTTCAGGCCGATGTTGCAGGGCGTGATCGTGCTGTAGCCATTGGCTATGCCGATGATCGGCTTGTTGAAGTCACCGTCGCCGAAGCCGACGGCCCGCAACATGGCCCGGTTGGGAGAACGCTGAACGCCTGCGGTGATGGCGGCGGAACGGAGCATGAACCCTTCAGTGGCACCGCAAGCAACCTACCGAGGCGTGCTGCCGGGGCTCAGGCTTCAGGGCTGAGGGTCTCCAGCTGACGGCGCACGTCTTCGATGGCCCGGTTCAGCTCGTTGACCTTGTGCTGCAGCTCCCGCTCCAGCAAGGGCCGCCGCATGCCGTCGTCGACGTCACGGGAGCCCCCCTGCAGGCGCGAAAGGGTGAGGCTGCGCCGCTGGTGCTGGGCCAGGCGGCGGCGCTCGGCTTCAGCCAGCAGCCACCAGGCCAGGCCGACGGCACCGATCACAGCCCCGGCGACGGCACTGGCCAGGATGGGACTGGCGGGGGATCCGCGTTCGTCCATGGGTATCGATCCTCCAAACCCCTGATGGGGCAAGCCTAGAACCGCTCCGCCATCCGAAGGGCATTCGCGATCACGGTGAGACCAGGCGACACCATCGGGCAGCTGGGGAAGACGCTGGCATCGGCGATGCTCAGGTTGGCCAGGCCATGGACGCGGCCGTCGCGGTCGACCACCGAATGGGCCGGATCGTCGCCCATGCGGCAGGTGCCGCAGGCGTGGCCGATCACCGCCAGGGGCGCCTCGCCGCGGGGGTAGAAGGGGGCCTGACGCACCTGGGGTGTGAGCGGATCGGCGTCGACGCCTTTGAGCACGGAGAGCCAGCGGTAGACGAGGCGGTCGTGGGCTTCGAGGTTGTTGGCCATGTACTGGATGCTCAGCCGCTCCCCGCGCAGCTCGACACGGTTCCCCGGATCGGGCAGCACCGGACTCATCGCCCACCAGCAGATCGAGCGCACCGCCAGCTGCTCAAGGGCGGCGTTGGGCAGCAGCCGCGTCACCAGCGAGAGCACAGGCGGTGACTCGGCGAACTGGGCGTCCTGCAGCACTCCGCCGCCGGTTTCGATGTGGCCGAGCGGAAAGCTGACGTTCTGATCACCCCAGAGGTAGTCGTTGACGCCGAGGCTGCGGGGGAAGCGGCCGCTGTGGGGCTCGCGGGCCAGCTGGAGGATGGCGGTGAGCTGGGGTTTCATCAGGTGGAGGCCCACCTGGCCCGAGCCGTTGGCCAGGCCGTCGGGATGGAGCTCGCTGCGCGAGCGCAGCAGCAGCGCCGGGGTGTTCACCGCACCGGCGGCCAGCACCACCTGGTCGCCGCGGAACATCCAGCGCTGGCCGCCGATCTCGGCTTCCACCCCCTTCACCTCGTGGCCACTGGGATCCACGTGCAGCTGGGTGACGCGGGCGTTGCTGATCAGGCGGGTGGCGCGATGCGCAAGGGCCGGCTGCACCCCGAACAGCTCCGCGTCGCCGCTGGGATCCTCCAGCTCCTCCGACCAGCTCAGCGGCAGGTCGTAGGGGTGGCTGCCCTGACGCTGCAGGCCCTGGCGCAGGGGCTCAAAGAGCGGATCCAGCGGCAGCGGGGGGTGGGGATAGGGGCTGCTGCGGGGGGGCTCCTGGGGGTCGACCCCGGCTCGGCCATGGACGCGGTAGAGCGCCTCGGCTCGTTCGTACCAGGGGGCCAGTTCGTCGTAGCTGAGGGGCCAGGCGGGAGCCAACCCCTCCTGCAGAGGCAGTCCCTCGAACTCGCGCGGCCACATGCGCTCAAGCACCCCGCCCCAGATCTTGGTATTCCCGCCCAGGGCATAGATGGTCTGGGGGGAGAAGGGATCGCCGTCTGGGCCGAACCAGGCATCGCCCGGGTGGTAGCGGTCCTTGCGGAACAGATCCACACTGGCCACGTTCTGATCGGCCAGGTCCATGGCCCCGCCGCGCTCCAGCAACAGCACTGAGCGCCCCCTGGCCGCGAGGGCTCCGGCCAGGGTGCCGCCGGCGGCACCGGAGCCGATCACGATCACATCGTGGTGCTGGTCGTCGAGGATCATGACCAGGCGTAGAGCAGAAGAAAGAGCAGCACCCAGATCACATCCACGAAGTGCCAGAACAGGGATGTAGCGATCACCCCCTGCTCACCGGCGGCGTAGTTGGCCGGGCGGAAGGAGCGCTGCAGCATCAGGGCCATCAGCAGGATGCCGCTGAGCACGTGCAGGCCATGGAATCCGGTGAGCAGGTAGAAGCAACTGCCGAAACTGCCGCTGGTGATGCCGAAGGCCAGAGAACGCCATTCGGTCGCCTGGCCGTAGAGGAACACCACCCCCATGGCCATGCTCAGCAACCAGAAGGCACGGAAACCCCAGAGCCGGCCTTTGGAGAGGCAGTGCTCGGCAAGAGCCACCGTGCCGCTGCTGGAGACCAGCACCACCGTGTAGAGCAGGGGGCTGCGCCACTCCAGCCCCTCCACCCCTGGCGGCAGCCACTGCAGGGCTGAGAGTTTCAGCACCGCATAGCCGCTGAAGAACGCCAGGAAGATGACGCTCTCGGAACAGAGGAAGATGATGAAGCCGGTGAGGCTGTGGTTGGCGTGGGGCGCGTCATGGCCCTGGGGGGACGGGGCTGCATCAAGTGGAGGGCTGATGGTCATGGCTCAGGCCTGCAGAAGGGTGCGCTCGATCTCGGCCTGGTTCTCAACCAGCGCCCGGCCGGTGCCGTAGCCGTAGGGACCGCTGATCACCGTGGGCACGTGATCTTCGAAGTTCTCAGCCGGTGGTGGTGATGGCAGCAGCCACTCCAGGCCGATCGCATTCCAGGGGTTGGCCGGGGCCTTGGCACCCCGCACCCACGAACTCACCAGGTTGAGCAGGAAAGGAATGATCGAAACCCCCAGCAGGAAGGCACCGAGGCTGGCTATCACATTCCAGAAGGCGAACTCCGGGTCGTAGGAGGAAACCCGGCGCGGCATGCCCATCAGGCCGAGGGGATGCATCGGGAAGAAATTGAGATTGGTGCCGATGAAGGTGAGCAGAAAATGGAGTTTACCAAGACCTTCATAGTACATGTGTCCGGTGAACTTCGGGAACCAGTGATAGATCGCGGCATAGACGCCCATGGTGGCCGCGCCATAGATCACGTAGTGAAAATGTCCCACCACGAAATAGGTGTTGTTCACATGGATATCCACCGGCACGGTGGCGAGCATGATGCCGGTCACCCCGGCGAACACGAAGTTGAACAGCCCCCCGAGGGCGAACAGCATCGCCGTGTTCAGACGTAACTTGCCCCCCCAAAGCGTGGCCAGCCAGGCAAACACCTTGATGCCGGTCGGCACCGCGATCAGCATGGTGGTGACCATGAAGGCATCGCGCATCCACTGGGGCACTCCACTGGGGAACATGTGGTGCACCCACACGATCAGGCTGAGCCCCACAATCACCAGCGAGGCACCGGCCACAAAGGGATAGCCGAACAGGGGCTTGCGCGCATAGACCGGAAACAGCTCCGAAAACACCCCGAACACCGGCAGGATGATGACGTATACCGCTGGGTGGGAGTAGAACCAGAAGAAGTGCTGATAGAGCACCGGATCACCGCCCCCCTCCGGCCGATAGAAGGAGGTGCCCACCACTAGATCAAAGAGCAGCATCACCGCACCACCCGTGAGGGCAGGCAGGCCGATCAGCTGAATCGTCTGGGCGGAGAAAGCCGTCCAGCAGAAGATCGGCAGCCTGCTGAGGGTCATGCCTGGCGCGCGCATGCGCAGGATCGTGGTCACGAAGTTGACCGCGCCCATGATCGAGGAGATGCCCGATAGGGCCACCGCAAGGATCCACAGGGCCTCTCCGTTGATCAGATGGCCGAGGGGATTCTGCAGGCTCACCGGCGGATACGACCACCAGCCGGAGGAGGCCGGGCCGCCCGGTACCAGGAAGCTGGCCATCAGGATCACCCCGAACACCGGCACCAGCCAGAAGGCGGTGGCATTGAGCTTGGGGAAGGCCATATCGGGGGCGCCGATCATGCAGGGGATCAGCAGGTTGTTGAGCCCGTTGAGCACCGGAAAGATGAACAGGAAGAGCATGATCGTCCCGTGCATCGTGTAGAGACCGTTGTACACGGTGCGATCCACAAGATCCGCCTCCGGTGTGATCAGTTCACCGCGCATGATCATCGCCAGCAGACCGCCCACCAGCAGGAAGAACAGGGCGGTGACGATGTACTGGATGCCGATCACCTTGGCATCGGTGTTGAAGCTGAAGAAGCGCTTCCAGTTGTCCGGGGCACCGGGCACCGGATGGGGGGCCCTGAGGATGCGTGAATCAACGCCGGCGGTGGAAGTCATGGGATCAGCCGTCGTGGGGAAGGGTGTTGGAGCCAGGCACATTCACCAGCGGCGGCGGAGCCGGCTCGACAGTGGCGTAGCCGCTGGGGCGCTCGCCGGTGAGCTGCTGGGCATACTCGCGGGCGGCATCACTGAGGCCGGGCTGAAGCGGCAGGCGGGAGGCACGCCGCAGCCAGTCCTGGTAAGCCTCTTCGCTCTCCACCACCACATCGGCCTGGTTGGCGGCGAACCAGGTGCCGCTGTACTCGGAGTCGCGGAGGCGGTAGCGGCCCGCGCGGGTTGGGGTGAGGAAGAGCGTGATCGAACGGCCAGGGATCACCTGCTGCTTGAGGCGAAAAGCCGGCACGTAGAAACCGTGGATGACGTCCTCACTCTCCAGCTGGAGGCCAAGGCGGCGACCGAGCGGCAGGTGCAGCTCGGTGGAGGAGACCCCCGCCACCGGGTAGCGGAACTCCCACGACCACTGCCTGGCGATCACCTGCACCTCCCCGCCGGGAAGTGGTGCCGCAGTGGCCGAGCTGGCCTGGACAGGACCATGGGCGTGGTCCATGGGGCCGATCAGACCGATCTCGCGGTTCACCTGGATCGTGTAGGCAGCGATCCCCATCACCAGCAGCAGGGGGATCACGGTCCAGATGATCTCCAGGGTGGTGTTGCCCTCGATCGGCTGCGCATCACTCATGTCGTACTTCTCGGCCCGGTTGAAGAGCACGACCCAGGCCATCACCGACACCACTCCGACGAACACGAAGGTGGCGACGGCCGTCTCGAAACCGAAGAGGCCATCCACCAGCGGGGCCGCCGAGGAGGCCTGCACCGGCAGCCAGCGAGGCACCTGAGCGCCCATCCAGACACTCAGGAAGGTGAGGAGCACCAGCCAGAGAACCAGGCCGATCACACGGGACAGGGAGAAGCGTTGCGGGGTGCTGGTCATGGCAGGGTTTCCCGCAGACTGGCGCCCTCGCCCAGGAGCTGGCTGGCGGTGACATGCACACCGAATTCCACCCCCAGCTGGGCCCCGAGGGTGCCGTGCCAGGCCATCAGCGCGAACACCAGCAGGCCCACCAGCAGGTAACTCCACTGCACCTGGCGGCCCATCTCCCAGCGCCAGCGGTAGCGCTGGACTCCACGCCACAGCGTCATCAGCACGATCGCGAACAGCAGACCCACGCCCACCGCCCCATGCCAGAGCATGGTGGTCGTGCTGCCCATGCCGAAGCTGCTGGTGACACCGGGGAGCGGATCGGCCAGCTGCATCTCAACGAAACCCGCCGCCACGGTGAAGAAGCTGATCAGGCAGCAGGCCAGCAGGTTGTACCAGCCCACGTCATGCAGGCCGGCTCGGGTCACCGGCAGGGCCAGGAAACGGAACAGGCGCTTCTCGAAAGGGAACAGCGCCCCGGCGATATCGAAGGCGATGGCAATCACGAACAGGCCGATCGTGAGATGCACCAGGTTGGGGTGAATCGGCAGCCGGTAGGGCAGATCATTGGCTCCAAACTCCATCACACCAGACCTGCGCGCATCGCCTCCACCACCTTGACGGTGTGCAGGCCGTAGACCCAGATCAGCTGGTTGCCGAGCAGCACCTGAACCACCACCAGGGCACTGAGCAGGCTGCCCGCCCCGAGAAAAGCCAGAGGCAGCTGCAGCGGATCTCGGCTGCGGATCACATAGCGCCAGGCGGTGAGCATCGAGAGCACTCCGGCCAGCACCCAGCCGAGGGTGCTGTGCAAGTTGAGGATGTCGCGGGAGGCGCCATAGGGATTGGCCAGACCCGCCTCCACCTGCCCGAAGATGATCGCGATGAAGATCGCCACCGTGGCGAAGAGCAGGTTCCAGAAGCTCACCTCGTAGAGAGCGGGCTTACCCGCCAGGCGGCCGATCAGATCGAAGACGAAGGCGATCAGGGCCATCGCGATCACGAAGTGGACCACGATCGGGTGGATCGTGTCGATCCAGGGGAGGTTGCGGTCGTTGAGGGGAGGAAGAAGCTCGAGCATGGGCGTCTGCCCGTCCTGCCGCTACCTCCACCATGCAGCTCCGGCAGGAACGGGTGTAGGCCCAGTCAGCGAATCCCGATCGGATCGGAGTGTCTACCTACCCTGAGCGCAGCTGAGCCCGTTCCATGTCGATCCTCGCCTCTCGAACCCTGCGCTGGCTGGCGGCTGGTTTGGTGCTGGCGGCGGCAGGCCTGGCCCTGGCCCTGCCGTTCGTCTCGGCCACCCTGCTCACGGTTGCTATCGGCGGGGTGGCCATCGCCAGCGGCCTCTCCCAGCTGATCCGCCTCACCGGAGCGGGCGACCTGCGCAACCGCCTGTTCCGCGGCCTCAGTGGCTTGCTCTACCTGGCGGGGGGACTCTGGATCCTGATCAATCCGGTGGTCAGCGAAGTGAGCCTCACACTGTTCGCAGGCCTGCTGCTGGCGGTCGAAGGGCTGATGGAGCTGGCCTCTGCCGCCGCGTCAGGCAGTCCCGCCAGAGGGCTGGTGCTTGCCGATGGACTGGTGACCGCGGGCCTGGGCGTCCTGCTGATCGCCGAATGGCCGAGCGACAGTCTCTGGGCCATCGGCACCCTGCTGGGCATCGCGCTGGGCTTCTCCGCGTTCAACCTGCTGATGACCCCGCTCAACTCCCCCGATTGACCAGCCAGACGGCCCCCAGCAGGGCCGCCAGCACCAGACTGATCTCGATCAGACCGCCGCTCCACATCCAATCCTGGACGGTGAAGTCGGCCAGGAGAGCTGGACTGGGGGCAGGGGCAGAGAGCTGAGGCACGGCCGGTTGGCACGGGGATGCCCCAGTTTCACTCGCCCGCCAGGGCCCCTTCCGCCCGGCGCTGATCGACCGCCCCCAGCGTTCCCCCGCCGGGCAGAGCCTCCAGCGAGTGGGCCGCCCCCATCGCCGGTGCCAGCCGCCAGCGGTGGCCCATCGACTCCAGCAGCCTGAGGGTGTCGGGGCTGAAGCCCTCCTCCACGGCCAGCTCATCGGGCCGGTGCTGGCTGTGGATCCGGCTGGCGGCCACAGCGGAGGCCAGGTTCAGCCCGTGCTCCAGACGGTTGAGCAGCACCTGCAGCACCGTGGTGATGATGCGGCTGCCGCCAGGGCTGCCGGTGGCCAGCAGGGGGCCACCCCCGGGGGTGAGCACCAGGGTGGGCGCCATCGAGCTCAGCGGTTGCTTGCGCGGCGCGATCGCGTTGGCCTCTCCCTGGACCAGGCCGAAGGCATTGGCGGCCCCAGGTAGGGCAGTGAAATCGTCCATCTGGTTGTTGAGCAGGAAGCCGGCACCCGGCACGCTCACCCCGTTGCCGTAGGGGAAGTTGAGGGTGGTGGTGGTGGCCACCATCGCGCCGTCACGGTCGATCACCGAGAGGTGGGTGGTGTTCGGGCTTTCAGCGGCGCGGCCAGCGGTCGGCGAATCGAGGTCGTCCGCCGGCCGGTGGCGCCTGCCCTGGATCGTGCGGCGCAGCTCATCGGCATAGCTCTGGCTCAGCAACCGCTCCAGGGGCATCGCCACGAAGCGGGGGTCGCCCAGCCAGCGGTTGCGGTCGCGGTAGGCCAGGTTCATCGCCTCCGCCATCGGATGCAGGGTGGCGGCGCTGTTGTGCCCCAGGCCACCCAGATCGAAGCCCTCCAGGATGTTGAGCAACTGGATCAGGGCGACCCCACCGGAACTGGGCGGGGGCATGGCGATCACGGGATGGCCCCGCCAATCACCCACCAGGGGGGGCTGCAGGCGGGCCCGGTAACTCTGCAGATCCTCAGCACTGATCAGACCTCCCCGGCGGCGCATCAGCGCCACGAGCTCTTGAGCCACCGGCCCCTGGTAGAAGCCCCTCTCCCCCTCGGCGGCGATGCGCCGCAGGGTGGCGCCCAGCTGAGGCTGACGCAGGCGCTCACCCGGCCGGTAAGGCTTCCCCCCCGGCCGGAAGAAGAGCCGAGCCGATTCGGGATCGGCCCGCAACAGGGGCGCCGCGCTCTCCAGGGAATCGGACAGGGCCCTGCTCACCACCACCCCCTCCTCCGCCAGACGAATCGCTGGGGTGATCAGTCGCGCCAGGGGCAGGCGGCCGTAGTCGCGGTGGGCGAGCAGCAGCCCCGCCACCGTGCCGGGCACCCCGGTGCTGAGCAGGCTGCGGGTGGCCTTGCGGCGATCGACCGCACCGGAGGCATCGAGCAGCAGATCGGGACCGGCCGCCCGGGGAGCCCTCTCCCGGAAGTTGATCGTCACCGCCCGGCCCTTACCCACCACCACCTCCTGAGGCAGCGACGGCCGCCCCCGGCTGAGCCGCTCCGGCCGCCAGAGCACGAGGAACCCGCCGCCACCCAGATTCCCCGCCTGGGGATGGGTGACCGCCAGGGCGAAGGAGCTGGCCACCGCCGCATCGACGGCATTCCCTCCCTCCCGCAGCACGTCACGTCCCACCCGGGAAGCCTCCGCCTCCTGGCTGGCCACCATGCCCCCAGCCGACCAGAGCGGCTGAAAGCGCTGGCTGGCCTCCTGGAGCACGTTGGCCGCCGCCACCAGCGGCATCAGGGCCAATCCGGCCGCCGTCAGCAGCAGCCCCTGGAGACGGCAGCGGAGCTCAGAAGCCGCCATACCCGCCACCTCCGGGGGTCTCGATCACGAGAGCATCGCCAGCCGCGACCGCCAGCTCCACAGATCCGTCCAGCTCCAGTTCGCTGCCATCGGAGCGGATCAGCCGGTTTCGGCCCAGCGCACCAACCCCGCCGCCAGCGAGTCCGAAGGGGGGCACCTGGCGAGAGCTCGAGAGGATCGCGGCAGTCATCGGCTCCAGGAAACGGAGGCGTCGCACCACCCCGTCGCCTCCCGGCCAGCGGCCGGCCCCACCACTGCCGCTGCGCAGGCTGAAGGACTCCAGGCGCACGGGAAAACGCTCCTCGAGGATTTCAGGATCGGTGAGGCGGGAATTGGTCATGTGGCTCTGCACGGCCGAAGCCCCCGGAAATCCACGGCCATCGAGGCCGCGTCCGGCACCGCATCCACCGCAGATCGTCTCGTAGTACTGATAACGCTCGTTCCCGAAGCTGAGGTTGTTCATGGTGCCCTGGCTGGCGGCCATCACGCCCAGTGCAGCGAACAGGGCATTGGCGATCGCCTGCGACGTTTCCACATTGCCGGCCACCACTGCAGCCGTGGGGCTCGGATTCAGCAGGCAACCCGGCGGCACCACCAGCTCGAGGGGCCTGAAACAACCGGCATTGAGGGGCACTGCCTCTCCCACCAGGCAGCGGAACACGTAGAGCACCACCGCCCGGGTAATCGCCAGGGGGGCATTGCGGTTGCCCGTGTCCTGGGGTGAGGTGCCCGTGAAATCGATCACAGCCCGGCGGGAAGCACGATCGAGACGCACCGCCACCTGGATGCACAGGCCGCCATCGAGCGGGAGGCTGAAGGAGCCGGGCTCGAGCCGATCGATCACCCGCCGCACCGCTTCGGCTCCGTTGTCCTGCACATGGGCCATGAAGGCGCTGACCCGCTGGAGACCCTCTCGCCGGGCCAGGTCAACCATGAGCTGGCTGCCCAGCTGGTTGGCCGCCACCTGGGCCTGCAGATCGGCCAGCAGCTGCTCGGGATTGCGTACGGGATGGGGACCGGCCGCGAGCAGGCGCTTCCAGTCGGCGGCCAGCAGGACTCCATCGCGCAGCAGGGGCACGTTGTCGAGCAGGAGGCCTTCTTCGGCCAGGCAGCGGCTGAAGGGAGGCATCGAGCCGGGAGTGATGCCTCCCACATCGGCATGGTGGCCGCGTGAGGCCACGAACCCAACAGGCCATGGGTGTGGCTCGGGCCCGGCCATCGGGCTCTCTCCTTCCCGGGGCACGAACACCGGGGTGATCAGCGTGAGGTCGGGGAGATGGGTGCCGCCGTTGGCGGGGTGGTTGGAGACGATCGCATCGCCAGGCATCAGGGGTGGGCGCTCTCCATGCCGCACCGCCCTGAGCAGACTGTCTACGCTGGCCCCCATCGACCCGAGATGCACCGGGATGTGGGGGGCGTTGGCCACCAGGTCCCCCTGGCGATCGAAGAGGGCGCAGGAGAAATCGAGGCGCTCGCGGATGTTCACCGAGCGGGCGCTCTGCTGAAGGCGCACGCCCATCTGCTCGGCGATGGCACTGAAGCGGTGATTGAACAGTTCCAGGCTCACCGGATCCACAGCGATTCCCTGCTCCACGGGATAAGCCGCCGCTGGCCCATGGCTGAGCAGCAGGCAGCCGTCGGGGCGGCATTCGGCCCGCCAGCCCGGGGGCAGCCAGATGGTGCCGGTGGACTCCACCACCAGCGCTGGGCCGTCAAGACACTCAGCGGCAGTCAGGGCCTCACGACGGTGCAGGGGAACGGATCGCCAGGCTCCATCGCAGTAGAGCTGGATCAGCCGTTCCCCGGCGGCCGGGGAGGTTCGATCAAGGGGAGGTGGTGAGCCGAACTCGAACGCGACAGCCTCAGCCGCGGCCACCACTTCCACCAGCAGCCACTCCACCAGCAGCTCGGCATTCTCGGGGCGGTGGCCGAAGCGGCGCTCATGGTCGCGCTCGAACTGCTGCCCCATGGCGCTGGCCTCCCGAAGCACCAGGGGAAGCGTCAGCTCACTGGCAGCGAGCCGCACACCCACACTCACATCGGCTCGGGCATGGGCGCCCAGGTCCTGCTGGCCCCGCTCCAGCAGGACCTGGGCCTGCCGCTGGAGCTGCTCAACCAGGTCCTGATCCAGGGGACGACGCACCACCTCCTGCAGCAGCAAGCGCTGGTCGGCCAAACCGATGCCGTAGGCCGAGAACACCCCTGCCAGGGGATGGAGCAGCACCCGG
Organism: Synechococcus sp. UW140; assembly: GCA_943369245.1. Lineage (GTDB taxonomy): Bacteria > Cyanobacteriota > Cyanobacteriia > PCC-6307 > Cyanobiaceae > Regnicoccus_A. Next base: position 107,071 of record CALRMN020000006.1, read on the forward strand.
GCCATCCCCAGCCGCTCGGCCAGGGCACAGGCGTGCTGGCCGCCGGCCCCACCGAAGCAGACCAGCGTGGCGCCGCGCAGATCGTGGCCCCGCTGGATCGAGATGCGCCGGATCGCCTCCGCCATCCGCTCGATGGCGATCGCCAGGCCCCCTTCCGCCAGGGCCTCGGCCGTGGTGGGAACTCCGCTGGCCTGGCTGACCCGCTCCGCCAGCTGCTGGAACCCCCGCCGCACCACCGCCGCATCGGGCCCCTGATCGCGGCCTGGCCCGAAGACCGCCGGGAACGCCTCCGGCTGGAGGCGGCCCAGCAGCAGGTTGGCGTCGGTGAGCGTCAGCGGTCCATCGCGGCGGTAGCAGGCCGGGCCGGGATCGGCTCCGGCTGAGGCGGGCCCCACCTGCAGGCGCTGGCCATCGAAGTGCAGCAGCGAGCCACCGCCGGCCGCCACGGTGTGGATCGGCAGCATCTCCGCCTGCAGGGTGAGGCCGGCAATCTCCGTCTCCTGACGGCGCCCCCAACCTGGAGACGGCCCACCGGCCTCCACATGAAACACATCGGTGGAGGTGCCGCCCATATCGAAACCGACGATGGGCGTGCTCCCTCCCCCCAGGCGCACCGCTGCCACCATGCCGCCCGCGGGACCGGAGAGGATCGTGTCCTTGGCCTTGAGCAACTCCGGTGCCACCAGCCCGCCGCTCGACTGCATCACCCGCAGGCGGCAGTGGGGTCCGAGCTCGGCGCGAAGCTGATCCAGATACTCCGCCAGAGCGGGCGCAACCGTGGCCTCCACCACAGCCGTCTGGGCCCTGGGCACCAGCCGGGGCCTCCGGCCCACCTGGTGGGAGAGCACCACCGGCTCGAAGCCGAACGGCAGCAGCCACTCAGCCAGCTGGTGTTCATGGCGTGGATGGCGGGCGCTGTGCAGTAAGGCCACGGCGCAGCTGCTGAGGCCGTCGCTGCGGGCATCCGCCACGGCACGCTCCAGGGTTGCATCGAGAACCAGAGGCGTGATCTCCGTGCCGTCGGCCGCCAGACGCCCCTCCACCTCCAGAACCCGCCGGTACCGCGGGGCCGGCCGCTGGACGTGGAGGGCAAACAGATCAGGCCGGTGCTGGTCGCCGATCCAGGCGGCATCGGCAAAACCGCTGCTGATCAGCAGCAGGGTGGGGGCACCCCGGTCTTCGAGCAGGGCATTGGTGGCCACAGTCGTGCCGATCCGCACCTCACTGACCGCGCCGGTCGGGAGCGGCTGGCCGGGAGCCAGACCCAGTAGCTCGCGCATGGCCGCCACTGCCGGATCCCCCGCCAACTCGGGCTGCCGCGAGAGCACCTTGCGCACCACGAGCTCCCCGATCGGGGAGCGGCCCACGAGATCGGTGAAGGTGCCGCCCCGATCAATCCAGAAGCTCCAGCCCGGTTGAGGGCTCTCCGCTGCGTTCACGCAGGGGGCTCAGCGGTAGTTCTCGAACTGGAGCGGCACGTCCAGGTCTTCAGCCCGCAGCAGCTGGATCACCTGCTGGAGGTCGTCCTTGTTCTTGCCGGTGACGCGCAGGCTCTCACCCTGGATCGCCACGGTGACCTTCTTCACCTGATCGCGCACGGTCTTGCTGAGCTTCTTGGCCAGCTCCTGGCTCAGGCCCTTGCGCAGCGTCACCACCTGCTGAATGCGGTTGCCGCCCACGGGCTCGGGGGTCTGGAAGTCGAAGATCTTCAGGGAGAGCTCCCGCTTGGTGGCCTTCTGGCGCAGCACGTCAGCCACCGCCTCCAGGGTCATGTCGCTGGCGGTGGTGATGGTGATGCTCTCGTCATCCAGCTCGATTTCGGTCTTCGAGTCCTTGAGGTCGTAGCGCTGACCCACCTCGCGGCGGACCTGGTCCAGGGCGTTCACCAGCTCCTGGCGGTCGAAATCGGAGACCACATCGAAGGAGTAGGTATCGGCCATGGGCGGCGCCGGACGGTGGAGATTCGCCGAATCCTAGAAAAGGGGTCCCGCGCCCCCAAGACGATGCCCTCTGATCTGGCCGCCGCGGCCCCTGCCCTGGCCTGGTCCCTGCTGCTGTCGGGCGCCGTCGTGATCCTCAGCCTGGTGCCCCTGGGGGCCGGGCGAGCCAGCGCCGACTTCACCCCGGCCGATCTGGCCGCTCCCCGGGCCATGTTCGACCGGCTGCCGGCCTGGGGGCAGCGGGCCAGCTGGGCGCACCAGAACAGTTTCGAAGCCTTCACCCTCCACGCCCCCGCCTGCCTGCTCTGCCTGCAGGCCGGGGCCGCCGGTTCCGTGGTGATGGTGGCGGCCTGGCTGCAACCGGCCCTGCGGCTGCTTTACATCGCGGCCTACGTGGCCGACAAGCCCCCCCTGCGCAGCCTCTGCTGGGCCGGTGCCCTGCTCTGCACGGCCGCTCTCTACCTGGAGGGCCTCAGGGCCGTGCTGGCGGCTTAACCCTTCTGCAGACCCCGCAGGGCCGCCAGCAGGGCCGCAGGGCTCTGGGGATCCACCATCAGCACGCTGCCGCCGGGGGCCTTGCTGAGCTCCTCTCCCATCGCCATCCAATCCTGGGCGAGCAGGAGGCGCAGGGCCTCCGAGCCCGACGGGCTGGAATCGATCAGGCGGGCCAGCTCGGCAGCCGCCCGGCCCCGGGCCAGGGCCAGCATCTCCTGCTGTTTGGCCTGGGCTTCGGCATCGAGCAGCATGGCCTCCTGCTGGGCCTTGGCATCGAGCACCAGGGCCTCGGCACGGCCCTTGGCCGCGTTCACCTCCGATTCCCGTTGACCTTCCGAGCGCAGCACAGCCGCCCGCTTCTCCCGCTCGGCCGTCATCTGCTGCTCCATCGCCTGCTGGACCCCCTGGGACGGCATGATGTCTCGCAACTCGACCCGGGTCACCTTGACGCCCCAGGGGTCCGTGGCCTGGTCAAGCTCCTTCAGCAGCAGTTCGTTGACGTCCTGACGGGTGGTGAAGGTCTGGTCGAGGTCGAGCTTGCCCATCTCGGCACGGATCTGGGTTAGCACCAGGTTCACCATCGCCGCCTGCAGATCATCCACGGCGTAATGGGCCTTGGCGTGCTCCAGCAGTTGCCAGTACACCACCGCGTCCACGGTGATCGAGACGTTGTCGCGGGTGATGCATTGCTGGGGGGGGATGTCGAGCACCCGCTCCTTCATCGACTGGTTGCTGACCACCCGCTCCAGGCCCGGGAGCACGAAGGACAGGCCCGGCTGGAGCTCGCGGTCGTAGCGGCCCAGCCGCTCCACCAGCAGGGAGCGGCCACCACTGGTGACCTTCACCCCGCTGGCGCCGAGCACGGCCAGCAGCACCAGGGCGGGGATGGAGAACAGACCTTCCATGGCAACAGGCGCCGCAGAGCGCACGAGAGGACAGCGGCCCGGGCAGAGCCGGGCTCACCCTAGGAAGGCCGCCGCCGCAGACTGGAAGCCCCCGGGCTCTCGTGATGCATCCCCTGATCTGGCTGGCCGGTGGTGGGGTGTTGCTGCTGCTGGAGCTGATCTTCCCCAGCGTGGATGGGTTCCTGATCGGCGGGGTGGCGGCCCTGCTGCTCTCGGCCGTCGCCGCCCTGCTGCCCCTGGGCGCGGCCCTCCAGCTGGCATTGTTCAGCCTGCTTTTTCTGGGGGGCTATGCCGGGTTGAGGCGCTGGTCGCTGCGGGGGCGCCCCACACCCGATGCCCTCAGCGAACCCGGCAGTGAGCGGGCCGAGGTGATCCAGACCTTCGACGAGCGGGGCCGAGGGAGGGTGCGCTGGCAGGGCCAGAGCTGGGCGGCCGAACTGCTCGAGAATGACGGTGAGCCGCGGCCCAGGACGGGGGAGGAGGTGACCGTGATGCGGCGGGAGGGAACCCGCCTGCAGGTGCTCGCTGCCCTCAGTCGAAGAACATCAGGCTGACCACCTTGTTCATGTCTTCGGCGATGCGACAGCTGGAGAGCAGGGTTTCGCTGTCGTGGAAGGCATAACAGATGAGCTGGTCACAGCGGCCGATGATCTCCTGATTGCAGAGGCTGCTGGCCATGGGCAGGGGAAGCTCGTCGTGCTCGGGCTTTTCCACAAGGTGGAGCACCCGCTCCATCTGTTCGCGGGATTCGCTGGGCTGGCGCTCAAGGCTCTGCGGCAGCAGAACCGTCAGGCGTGCCGGATCGACGCTCAGCACACCGCGGATCACCGCCGCGTTGACCCCCTGGGACCCGGAGGTGATCAGGTTGTGCCCTTCCTGGGCCAGCGAGCGGGACACCAGTTCCACCAGGTGGATCGAGACGGCCGGAACGTGGCGGCTGCCGAGGATGGCGATGCGGCGCTTGCCGCGATCCTGGAGCAGGGCCAGCTCCTGGGCCAGCGTGTCGATCCGGTCGAGGGCCGGCAGATCAAGGGACCGGGTCACCTCATGAATGCATCCGATCGGCCGAAACTAGCAGCGCCCTTGCGGGGCCCACGCTTCAGGCCTTCACCACCAGGCCCAGGCGCTCGAACAGGCGCTCGAAACGGCAGTGCTCCTCCACCAGGCGAATGGCGTAACTGGCCTTGACCGTCTCGTGAAGACGCACGTGGCCGAAGGCATGCTCGATCACCTCCACGGTGGTCAGGGTGTCCTGCTCCACCTTCAGGATCGGCACCTCCAGCTCCTCGGCGCGGCTGATCAGCTGGGGCAGGGGTTCTCCTGCCCCCGTGAGGATCAGGCACTGGGTGGAGGCCTCCAGGGCGGCCAGCTGGATGTCGGTGCGGTCGGCACCGGTGACCACGGCCATGTTGCGGCGGCGGCGGAAGAACTCCATGGCGGAGTTGACGTTCATCGCTCCGATCGAGAGGGTCTCCACCAGCAGATCGAGGCGCTCTGGGCAGCAGAGCACCCGCGCACCCAGGCGATCCACCAGCTCCTCGACGGTGACGCTGCGCAGCAGCGGGCTGCGGGGCATGACCCCGAACACCGGCAGTCCCAGCTGCTCCAGGGCGGGCACCACCTCGGCACGCAGGCGGTCCACCGCATCGGGATCGACGGCATTGAGCACCACCCCGGCCAGGCGGTCCTGCAGCAGGTCGCGGGCCGCCAGCAGGGGATCGACACTGCGGCTGTCCTCCCAGAGATGGACGAGCACCACGGGTGCCTCCAGCCCCCTGGCCAGCTGGGGCAGACTGAGGCCGTAGAGCAGGCCTTCGCTGAGGGTGCCGGTGCCCTCGAGAAGGGTGAGGCCATCGGGGTAGGCAATGAGCTGCTGCCGCAGGCGGAAGAAGCCATCACCGGGATCCAGGTCGCCGCGCATCAACCGCTCCTGGGCTGTGGACGCCTCCAGGAGGTGCAGTGAGGGCAACAGGTGCTCCTCCGGCAGGCCGAGGATGCTGCCGACAAAGCGCACGTCATCGTCAAGGCAACCCCGGGAGGGGGTCTCCCCCTGCCGAGGTGGGCGCACACTGGTGGCCAGAGGCTTGCCATAGCGGACGGGGAGTCCCTGTTTCGCCAGGGTCCGGGTCAGGCCGAGCACCAGGGCTGACTTGCCGCTGAAGGGATCACAGGATCCGATCAGCAGGGTGCTGCTCATGAAATGACCTCTGGGCTGGGCTCTGGGCCGTCAATCTATGCGCCGGTGGGAGGTTCCCCCAGCAGCAGCCAGCGCCAGAAGGCCTCGGGCAGATCGCGCTGAGGTTCGCCGAAGGCCTGGGGTCCCTGCGACTCGAGCAGATCCATCAACCAGCGCACCAACTGATGGGTGGGCAGATCAAAGGAGTAGCTCGGCTCCGGGGCTGCCGGGAAGCTGAGCTCACAGTGGCTGGTTTCCTGCGGCGCGAGCCCCGCTCGCCAGCGCAGCAGGTACGGATGCTCACCGTCCGGGCGCAACCGGCGTACCCCCTCGATCTCGCCGATGGCCAGCAGGTCGAGGGCCTGGATCAGCCAGGTTTCCCGCAACACGCCGTCGCAGTAGGGGGCATAGAGAGCCACCTGCCCGGGGTCATGGCTGGGGGTAGCGCCGAAGATCGAAAAACGACCCAAGGAAAGCGGCGGCATGGGAGGCCGAGGACAACAAACCGGAAACCGGCGAAACCGATGGATTCTGGCCAGGCGGCCAGCCCGAATGCCGTTCGCGGATGATTCCCATGGAAAGAATGCCCCATCCCGGACCTCGCCGTGCCAGGCCAAGACCCTTCAGCCCCCGCAGGGGCGCCCTCCGGCCCGCCTGCTCTTCTGCCCCTGCGGGGGAGAACAGTGGCAGTGACCGGAGCCAGTGGGGCCCTGGGCTCGGCTCTGCTGCGCGCCCTCCATGGCCAAGGGGCCGTGCTGATCGCCCTCACCACCGCCTCTGAACCGGTGGAGCTGCAGGACGGGGAGGGCAGGGTGATCCCCCTGCGCCAGGTGGTCTGGTGCTGCGGCGAGGAGCAGAAGCTGGAGGCCAGCCTGCGCGACGTCGACATCCTGGTGATCAACCACGGGGTGAACGTCTACGGCGACCGCAGCACCGCGGCGGTCGAGCGCAGCCTGGAGGTGAACGCCCTCAGCGCCTGGCGCCTGCTGGAGCTGTTCCTGAGCCTGGAGGAGAGGCCCGCCGGAACCCCCTGCCGGGAAGTGTGGGTGAACACCTCGGAGGCGGAGCTGCTGCCGGCCCTCAGCCCGCTCTACGAGATCAGCAAGCGGCTGCTGGGCCAGCTGCTGAGCCTGCGGGCCCTGGACCGTCACGGTGAAAATCCCTGCCGGATCCGGCGGCTGGTGCTGGGACCGTTCCGCTCCGCCCTCAATCCCTACGGCGTGATGAGCGCGGGCTTCGTGGCCGGCCAGGTGATCGCCCAGGCCCGCAGGGGCTTCGGCCTGATCATCGTCACGCCCAATCCCGTCACGGTGATCCTGGTGCCCCTGCAGATGGGGCTGAGGCACCTCTACGGCCGATTGTTCAGCCGGGCGGCCGTCTGAGCGGCCGGCATCAGAAGTCGCGGTCGGTGAGGATCTCGCAGCCGTCGGAGGTGACCACGATCGTGTGCTCCCACTGGGCTGAGAGCGACCCATCCACCGTCACCACCGTCCAGCGGTCGCGCAGGGTGCGGCATTCCTTGGAGCCGGCATTGAGGATCGGCTCCACTGCCAGGGTCATGCCGGCGCGGAGCTTGAGATTGGGGAGGTCGTTGGTGCGGAAGTTGAACACCGAGGGCTCCTCGTGCAGGTTGCGGCCCACGCCATGGCCGGTGTAGTCCTCCACCACGCTGTATCCATGGGCCTCGACGTGGTCCTGAACGGCGCCGGCGATGTCGAGCAGGGTGTTTCCCGCCTTGATCCTGCCGAGGCCACGCATGAGCGATTCCTGGGCCACGCGGCTGAGGCGGGTGGCGTCCTCGGAGCACTCGCCCACACAGATGCTCACGCAACTGTCGCCGTGGTAGCCCTCGTAGTAAGCGCCGGTGTCGATCTTGACCAGATCACCCGCCTGGATCACCTGCTTGGCGCTGGGGATGCCGTGGACCACCTGGTTGTTGATGCTGGCGCAGATGCTGGCAGGGAAGCCGTGGTAGCCCTTGAAACTGGGGGTGGCTCCCATGCCACGGATGCGTTCTTCGGCGTGGCGGTCGAGATCGGCCGTGGTCATGCCCGGAGCGGCCATCTCCATGATCTCGCGCAGCACCGTGGCCACGATGCGGCTGGCCTGACGCATGACCTGAACCTCGCGGGCCGATTTGATCTCGACCCCCCTCCGTCCCTTCTGGATGCGCGGGCCGGTGCTGGTGGTGGTCGCGGCAGCCCTGCTTGCGGCGTTGGGGGTGGCCGCCAGCAGGTCAGCAAAAAGATTCATTGACGGGGCCCGGGCAATCCAGGGTTCAAGCTATCAACTTTCCTGATCGATGCTGTCGACCATGCAGGTCCTGGCCCGGCTGCGCCGCTGGCATGCCCTGATCGCGCCGGTGGTGGTGCTGCCGCTGCTGATCACGGTCAGCAGCGGCATGGGCTATCGCCTGCTGCGCGACTGGGGCGGTCTCAGCCGCGATCAGGTGCATGGGTTGATGGTGCTGCATGAGGGTGAGTGGCTCGGGCCTGTCGGCAAAAGCTGGTATGTGGCCCTCAACGGACTGGGGCTGCTCTGGATGCTGATCACCGGCACAGGCCTGGCTCTGCAGGGGTGGAACCGGCGGCGGGGGCGGCCGGAACGGCAGGGGAGTGCGGAGGAGGGGGGAACATGAGCCGTTACAGTGGTTGTTTGGCCGGGCGATCGCACCTCTGGGATGGCCGCGGACTTGAACGACAGCGCCGAACTGATGGCGGAACCGAAGGACGACATCAACATGGATCAGACGAGCGTGGATGAGACCGGCACAGCCGAGAGCGCGGCCCCGACGGCCGTGGCTGACAAGCCCGCCGTATCCCCGGCTCGCACCGGCAGGCTCAGCGCCCAGGACCTGATCCGGGCCTTCGAAGCCGAGCAGCTCAAGAGCGATCTGCCCGAGATCTACGTGGGCGACACGGTGCGCGTGGGCGTGCGCATCAGCGAGGGGAACAAGGAAAGGATCCAGCCCTACGAGGGTGTGGTGATCGCCAAGCGCCATGGCGGCCTGAACGAAACCATCACCGTGCGCCGGATTTTCCAGGGCGTGGGGGTCGAGCGGGTCTTCCTGCTGCACAGCCCCCAGGTCGCCAACGTCAAGGTGGAGCGTCGCGGTAAAGTGAGACGTGCAAAGCTCTTCTACCTACGCGATCGTGTGGGGAAAGCCACCCGCGTGAAGCAACGCTTCGATCGCTGAAGCTTCATCGCTCAACTGCCCATGCCGGTGCCGTCTCGCGCACCGGTTGAAGGGGCATCGTCATGCGCCGTTAGTTCAGTTGGTAGAACGCAGGTCTCCAAAACCTGATGTCGGGGGTTCAAGTCCTCCACGGCGCGTCGATGCCCCTTCCTGCTCTTTCCTGGTTCCAGACATGGAGTTGGATTTACAACCCGGTGATGTGGTCAAGGTGCTTGAGTCCGCTGCCCTTGGCTGGGTGCGGGCACGGGTCATCCGGGTCAAGTCCGGCGGTCGTGTGGTCGTCCAGAGCGACCAGGGCCGTGAGTTCACAGCAAGGGGCAACCAGGTTCGCCTGATTGAACCGGCTGGTTTCCGCCCCTAACTACCCTGCCGCTCTCTCCGCCGGTTGACGGCGGGGCCAGCGGCAGTGGATACTTCCCTTGTCGTCACCACGACACCAGAAGCCAGGTCGGGCAAGGGTTTTCACCCTTCTCAACCCTCATCTGGGACTGTAGTTCAACCGGTTAGAGCACCGCCCTGTCACGGCGGAAGTTGCGGGTTCGAATCCCGTCAGTCCCGTTTCACTCTCATGAGCGTCTGCCGGTGACCGTTCGGGTTCGTCTGGCTCCCAGCCCCACGGGAACCCTGCACATCGGCACCGCCCGCACGGCGGTCTTCAACTGGCTGTTCGCCCGCCACAACGGTGGCGAGTTCCTTTTACGGATCGAAGACACCGACCGGGAGCGCTCCCGGCCAGAGTTCACCGCCGACATCCTCGATGGCCTTGCCTGGCTCGGCCTGACCTGGGACGCGGAGCCCGTGATCCAGAGCGAGCGGATCGAGGCCCACCGCAGCGCCATCAGCCAGCTGCTGGAGGCGGGACTGGCCTACCGCTGCTACGCCTCTGAGGCCGAACTGGAGCAGATGCGCGAGCAGCAGAAGGCCAGCGGCTCCGCCCCCCGTTACGACAACAGGCACCGCAAGCTGACGCCCGAGCAGGAACAGGACTTCATCGCCGAAGGCCGCGACGCGGTGGTGCGCTTCCGCATCGACGACGGGGCCACGATCGGCTGGAGCGACCTGGTGCGTGGGGAGATGTCCTGGAGCGGCAGCGACCTGGGCGGAGACATGGTGATCGCCCGGCGCGCGCCGGCCGATCGGATCGGCGACCCGCTCTACAACCTGGTGGTGGTGGTCGACGATGCCGCCATGGCCATCAGCCATGTGATCCGCGGCGAGGACCACATCGCCAACACCGCCAAGCAGCTGCTGCTCTACGAGGCCCTCGGCCTGCCCGTGCCCGTTTTCGCCCACACGCCCCTGATCCTCAATCAGGAGGGCCGCAAGCTCTCCAAGCGCGATAGGGTCACCTCCGTGGGTGAGTTCAGGGCCATGGGCTACACCGCAGAGGCCCTGGTGAACTACATGACTCTGCTGGGCTGGTCGCCTCCGGAGGGCATGGGCGAGCGCTTCACCCTCACGGAGGCCGCCGCGGCGTTCGACTTCGATCGGGTCAACCGGGCCGGTGCCCGCTTCGACTGGGACAAGCTGAACTGGCTCAACGCCCAGGTCCTGCATGCGCTGGCCCCCAGCGACCTGCGGCTGGCCCTGGTTCCCCTCTGGCATGCGGAAGGCTGGAGCGCCCCCAGCGAGGCCTGGGAACTGGCCCTGGCCGAACTGCTCGGCCCCTCCCTCACCACCCTGCGCGATGGCCTGGAGCAGGCACGCCCCTTCTTCGAACGCCCCGGGCTCGATGCCGGCGCCAGCCAGCAGCTCCAGGCCGATGGGGCCACTGCCGCCCTGGCGGCCCTGCTCGAGCGCCTGCAGGACGCCAGCCTCAGCGTTGAGCAGGCCCAGGCACTGTTGGCCGAGGCGGCCAGCGCGGCGGGGGTGAAGAAGGGGGTGCTGATGAAGAGCCTGAGGGCCGCCCTGCTGGGCAGCCTGCAGGGGCCGGATCTGATCACCACCTGGAGCCTCCTGCATGCGAGAGGCGAGGACCGGACGCGGCTGACGCAGGCCCTGGCTCAGGGCTGAGTCTTCTCCAGTGGCAAGGCCGCGGCTGCGGCCAGCTCCTGCTCACTCAGGCGCAGGCCCAGCAGGCCCGCCAGGGGAGCCGCGGTGAATCCCTGCAGACCCACGGTCATCAGGATCGTGAGGAACACCAGCCCCTGCAGCGCTCCCGCCCCCTCCACTCCCGCTTCGTAGAGGCGCAGGGCGAACAGGCTGGCCACTGCGGCGGTGACGATCCCGCGGGGGGCCAACCAGCTCAGCAACACCTTCTGGCCAGCGCTGAGGGGCAGACCGAAGGTGGCCAGCTGCATGGCCACAGGCCGCACCACCAGCATCAGCGCCAGCACACAGGCCACCCCTCCCCAGCCCAGCGGGCTGAGGTCGGTCCAGGCCACATCAGCGGCCAGCAGCGGGAAGAGGATGCTGATCGCCAACTGGGCCAGCTGGCTGATCAGGTCGTCGAGCATGGCGGCCTCGGTGTCGGCGAAGCGGCCCACCAGCACCCCGGCCATCACGGCAGCGGGCAGGCCCGATTCGGGCCGCAGCACCTCACAGCCGGTGAACATCAGAAACATCACCCCCAGGGTGAGCTGCAGACGCAGACCGCTCTGGGGATCCACCGGCAAACGCCGGAGCAGCACCGCCAGCAGGACGCCGCTGAGGGCACCCACCGCTACGCCGAAACCCAGCCGTTGCAGCAATTCCAGAGCGAGATCCTGCCAGTCGTAGCGGTCGCTGATCACCAGTTCCAGCAGCAGCAGGGCCAGCACGGCCCCGATCGGCTCCAGCACCAGGCCTTCCCCTTCCAGCACATCCCCCAGGGGGGGAGCCAGGCGCATCTGCTGGAGCAGAGGGGTGACCACGGTGGGGCCTGTGCCCAGCACGATGGCGCTATAGACCGCCGCCAGCGGCCAGCTCAGACCCGCCAGCCAATGGGCCGCCAGCAAACCGGCGGGGAGAGCCAGCAGCATGCGCACGATCACGATCCGCAGCACCGCCAGCCGGGCGGTGCTGCCGCGCAGACTCAGCTTGAGCCCGCCGTCGAACAGCACCAGGCTCACCAGCAGCCCCACGATGGTTTCCAGACCACTGCCCAGGGCCAGGGGATCCACCAGCCCCAGCCCCGAGCGGCCGATCAACAGCCCCGAGGCCAGCAGCAGCACCACCGACGGCAGCCCGGTCAGCAGGGAGGTGAGCTGGGCCAGCGCCCCGGAGAACACGGTGATCCCCCAGAGCAACTGGAGCCTCTCGGGGGCATCAGTCATGGTTCGACTCAACCACCATGGACTCAGTCACCATGGATTCAGTCGTCAAGGGCGGTGTACCTGGGCTCGACACGGATACCGACCACGCTCTGGGGACGCAGCACCAGGTACTCCCCCTCCAGGTCGTTGATCGGCACATTGACGAAGGCCTCGGCCGGACCGGCGTTGAGCACGCTTCCGTACCACTGCTGAAAGGCCTCGAGGGTGGCGAAGTGCACCAACTCCCGGTGACCCCCAGCCAGGAGCAGGTGGATGGCATAGCGACGGGGTTGGCGCGTCATGGCGGCACGACCGGTGCCCCCCAGAATGCCCCAGCTGGAATGGGGAACGGGATGGGGAAGGCCGAAGCACCAATGCTGCTGCTGGTGGATGGTCACTCCCTGGCCTTTCGCAGCTTCTATGCCTTCGCCAAGGGTGGGGAGGGGGGACTCGCCACGAAGGATGGCATTCCCACCAGCGTCACCTACGGCTTCCTCAAGGCCCTGCTCGACAACGTGAAGGGACTGACCCCCCAGGGGGTGGTGATCGCCTTCGACTCGGCCGAGCCCACCTTCCGCCACGACGCCGACGCCAGTTACAAGGCCCACCGGGACGTGGCTCCGGAGCAGTTCTTCACCGATCTGGCCAACCTGCAGGAGATCCTCGCCGGGGCCATGGATCTGCCCCTGTGCACGGCGCCCGGCTACGAGGCCGACGACATTCTCGGCACCCTGGCCAACCGGGCGGCGGACCAGGGCTGGCGGGTGCGCATCCTCTCGGGCGACCGCGACCTGTTCCAGCTGGTGGACGACGATCGCGACATCGCCATCCTCTACATGGGCGGCGGCCCCTACACCAGGAACGCCGGTCCGCAGGTGATCCGCCGCGAGGGGGTGATCAGCAAGCTGGGGGTGACGCCGGAGGAGGTGGTGGACCTCAAGGCCCTCACCGGTGATGCCAGCGACAACATCCCCGGCGTCAAAGGAGTGGGACCCAAGACGGCCATCACTCTGCTGAAGGCCCACACCAGCCTGGATGGCATCTACGCGGCGCTCGACCAGCAGAAGGGAGCCCTGAAGACCAAGCTGGAAACCGACCGGGAGAACGCCTACCGCTCGCGGATGCTGGCGGAGATTCTGGTGGACATCCCCCTGCCGGCCGAACCGCGGCTGACGCTCGGTGACGTGAACGCCGCGGCCCTGGCCCGGCGGCTGGAGGAGCTGGAACTGCATAGCCTGGTGCGGCAGCTGGCGGCCTTCGAGCGGGCCTTCTCGGCCGATCACCTGGCCCACCAGGGTGCGTCGGGCTCAGCCACGGGCAGCTCGTCGTCTGCGCAGGCTGATCCTGGTGCTCAGGCCTCGCCCTCAGTCTCGCCATCTGTCTCCCCGCAACCTGACTCCGCCCCGGAAGGCGCTCCGCCCCTCCTCGAGCCGGAGATCATCCACAGCCCAGAGCAGCTCGAAGCCCTGCTGATGCGGCTGATGGCCGCCACCGACCCCGCCCAGCCGATCGCCCTCGACACCGAGACCACCTCGCTGAACCCCTTCCAGGCGGAACTGGTGGGGGTGGGGCTGTGCTGGGGCGAGGGCAGCGACGAGCTGGCCTACATCCCGATCGCTCACCAGCCGGGTGAAGCCACCGATCTGCTGGAGCCGGCACAGGCGCCACTCCGGCAGCTGCCTCTGGATCAGGTGCTGGCGGCCCTGGCCCCCTGGCTCGAGAGTGCCCGGCACCCCAAGACCCTGCAGAACGCCAAGTACGACCGGCTGATCCTGCTGCGCCACGGCCTCGGCCTGGAGGGGGTGGTGATGGACACCCTGCTGGCGGACTACCTCCGTGATGCCAATGCCAAGCACGGGCTGGAGGTGCTGGCGGAACGCAATTTCGGCTTCACGCCCACCAGCTTCAGCGAGCTGGTGGCCAAGGGAGAGAACTTCACGGCGGTTCCGATCGACGCCGCAGCCCGCTACTGCGCAATGGACGTGCATGTCACCCGGCGGCTGACGCCGCTGCTGCGCGGCCAGCTGCAGCAGCTGGGGGAGGCCCTGCCGAAACTGCTCGATCAGGTGGAACTGCCGCTGGAGCCGGTGCTGGCGCGGATGGAGGCCACCGGCATCCGTATCGACAAGCCCTATCTGGCCATCCTGAGCGAGGAACTGGCGGGCACCCTCGCCAGCCTCGAGGCCGAAGCCCGCAAGGCCGCCGGAGTCGACTTCAACCTGGCCTCCCCCAAGCAGCTGGGGGAGCTGCTGTTCGAGACACTCGGACTCGAGCGCAGGAAATCGCGCAAGACCAAGACCGGCTGGAGCACCGATGCCGCCGTGCTCGAGAAGCTCGCCGACGACCACCTGGTGGTGCCACTGCTGCTGGAACACCGCACCTTGAGCAAGCTCAAGAGCACCTATGTCGATGCCCTGCCGGCCCTGGTGGAGCCGGAAACGGGGCGCATCCACACCGATTTCAACCAGGCCGTGACCGCCACCGGGCGGCTGTCGAGCAGCAACCCCAACCTCCAGAACATCCCCATCCGCACCGAGTTTTCCCGGCGCATCCGCAAGGCCTTCCTGCCCCAGGAGGGCTGGCAACTGATCAGCGCCGACTACTCCCAGATCGAGCTGCGCATCCTCACCCACCTCTCTGGTGAGGAAGTGCTGGTGGAGGCCTACGCCAACGGCGACGATGTCCACGCCCTCACGGCCCGGCTGCTGCTGGACAAGGACGAGGTGACGCCCGAAGAGCGGCGCCTGGGCAAGACGATCAATTTCGGCGTGATCTATGGCATGGGCGCCCAGCGCTTTGCCCGCGAAACCGGCGTCAGCCAGGCCCAGGCCAAGGAGTTCCTGAGCAAGTACAAGCAGCGCTACCCGAAGGTGTTCGCCTTTCTGGAGCTGCAGGAGCGGCTGGCCCTGAGCTGCGGCTACGTGGAGACGATCCTGGGGCGGCGGCGTCCGTTCGCCTTCGACCCGTCCGGCCTGGGGCGGCTGCGGGGCAAGCCGCCGGAGGAGATCGAGCTGGAGGTGGCCCGCCGGGCCGGGATGGAGGCCCAGCAGCTGCGGGCGGCGGCCAATGCCCCGATCCAGGGATCCAGCGCCGACATCATCAAACTGGCCATGGTGCAGCTCGACCACGAGCTGCGGCAATCGGGCCTGCCCGCCCGGCTGCTGCTGCAGGTGCACGACGAACTGGTGCTGGAAGCGGCTCCTGAAGCCCTCGACACCGTGCTGGCCACGGTGAAGCGGGTGATGGAGAACGCCATGGAGCTGCGGGTGCCCCTGGTGGTGGACACCGGCTGGGGACCGAACTGGATGGACGCGAAGTAGGCGGGAGCGCACACCTATCGCCGCAGCCGGGCCAGAGTGGGGCGGCAAGCATCTGATCGGCATGCAGGCCCAGGGCCCCGGGATCAACGCTGACCGCGCTCAACGCCGCAACCGCCGCCCCAGGAAGCGGGAGCTGTTCTGCCCTGCCCATCTGCAGCAACGCATCGAAGGAAACGGCAGGAAGTATTTCCTGCATCTGCTCAGCGTCGAGCAGCTCAAGCAGCGGGGAATGACCGACAAGAAGGCCCGGCTGGTGATCCATGCCTACCCGGTGCTGGTGCTCAGCCATGAATGGCTGGAGGAGCTGTTCTGCCCTTGCTGCGGCTCCAGGCGCTGGTGCCATGTGATCCGCCACGACCGCGTGAACCACACCGTGCGCTGGGCACCGCGTGAGCTTTGGCAGCAGGTGGCGCATGTGGATCCGATCGTGGCCAACCCCAGCGTGAGCGAGTTCAGCCGGCGGGAGGCGAGGCGGCAGCGCAGCAGGCGGAGCAACGGCGGACGCTTCACCGACCGGTGATGACCGGTCGGTCTGGGTCGATCACCGGGCACGAGCTTCTGAACAGCTTCGTTGCCTGCCGGGAGCATCAGCCTGATACTCCGGCACAAGCTCCCTGAGAACCGCCAGCGCCTTGGCCTCGTCCCAGGACTGCAGGGATTCCAGCAATCGATGCAAGAGGGGCTCCAGCCTCTCCGTGGGCAGAAACGATTCCCTTGCCTGGCGGATCAGCGGATGGGACGTCGGCTGGTCGTTGTCGCTGATCAATAACTCCTCGTACAGCTTTTCACCAGGGCGCAAGCCGGTGAAGCGGATCGGAATGTCTCCATCGGGACTCGAGGCGTCGCGGACGCTGCATCCCGAAAGCTGAATCATCTGACGGGCCAGGTCGACGATCCGCACCGGTTCGCCCATGTCGAGCACATAGACCTCCCCACCCTGCGCCATCCCCGCCGCCTGCAGCACCAGCTGGGCCGCTTCCGGGATGGTCATGAAGTAGCGAGTGATCTCGGGGTGGGTCACTGTGACCGGCCCGCCCGCAGAGATCTGCTCGCGGAACAGCGGCACCACCGAGCCGGAGGACCCGAGCACGTTGCCGAAGCGAACCATGGCGCAGACCGGAACCTGGCCGACAGCGGCGATCTCGGCGGCCGCGGCCTGCACCAGCATTTCGCAGGCCCGCTTGCTGGCTCCCATCACATTGGTGGGACGCACGGCCTTGTCGGTGGAGATGAGTAGAAAGCGCTCGAGACCGCAACGGATCGAAGCCTGCAGGGCGGAACGGGTTCCGAGCAGGTTGTTGGCGATCCCTGCACAGGCGTTGCTCTCCACCAGTGGCACGTGCTTGTAGGCCGCGGCATGAAACATCACCTGAACGCCGTAGAGCCGGAGCAGAGATTCCAGACGTGGCTGATCGGCCACATCCGCCAGCACCGGCACCAGCAGATCGGTGTCCGGGGCCTCCGGCAGCGACCACACAGGCTGACGAGAAGCCAGCATTTTCCTCAACTCCTGCTCGATCGAGTAGAGCGCGAGCTCGCTCTGCTCAACCAGCACCAGGCGTGCCGGCTTCTGCTGCAGAATCTGACGACAGAGTTCGCTGCCGATCGATCCTCCGGCGCCCGTGACCAGAACCGATCGTCCCTTGACGGGGGCCGCCAGAAGCATCGGATCAGCCGGTGTTGGGTCTCGCCCGAGCAGATCCTCGATCCGCACCGGCCTCAGATCCGTCAAACGCTGGGCTCCAGAGGCCACAGCGGTGAGGGAGGGGATCGAGAGCACATCCAGTCCGAGGGACCGCATCCACTCGACCAACTGGCGCCTCCGGGCTCTTGGGGCAGAGGGGATGGCCAGCAGCACCTGCTGAACCTGGTGCTGAGCGATCAGCTCGGGAAGTTGGCTCGGCGGATGGATTGTGAGCCCGTGCAGTTGCCGTCCCCAGAGGGCTGGATCGTCATCCAAAGCGGCCATGAGATGGAATCGCGGCTTAAAGCGAATTTCGGCGAGCAGCAGATTGGAGGCCTGTCCGGCCCCGAACAGAACCGTCGTGAGCCTGGAGCGCGCGTTCGCCTCGTCGTGGTCGATGGGTCCATCGAGTGCCAGGGGGGCCGCGTGATGGGCCAGCCAGTAGCGCAGGACATCACGCAGCACGATCCGGCTGGCGATCAGGCTGCCGGATGAGAGCAGCCAGAACAGCAGCCAGAAGCCTCGGAACGGAGGATCGGGGTATCCGGACAGGGTGCAGACCAGCAGCAGCACGAGCACCATCAGGCCGGTACGCGGCAGGAGGCCATAGAGCGAGTGACTGCCGGAATAACGGGTGAGGCCGCGGTACCAGCCACTGACCAGCAGGACGGTCAGGCCGATGCCGATGGCCCACTTCATCAGAAAGAGGTTGTGCTTCAGCGCGGGAGAGAACGGTTCGTTCAGTCGCAGGGCGAAAGCGACCCAGAAGCTCAGCGCCAGCAGGGCTGCATCGAGGCCGAGGAGCGCCATCCTGCGGGCGATGACTTCAGGAACCACCAGGCCTTTGGGAGGCTGTAGCGGGGGAAGGCTCGATCGGCTCATCGGGGCAGACTTTCCCACAGACACCCGTTGGCGCGAAAGGGGCGCAGACCGGCCAGCCAAGACAGGATCTCGTAACGGGTGGGTCTCTGTGGCGCGATCCAGGCCGCCCATGCTTCGCCCGTGGGCAACTCCGTCACGATGGCTCCACGAGCGTCGAGGACGACGCAGCGCCCCTTCCCTCCAGCCCCGAGCAGGGCAGGACCGATCGCCTCTACGGGCAGATCCACTCCGGTGCCGCTGGTGGTGAGGCTCAGGCGGCGCAGATGGATAGGCCTCGTCAGCGTCTGAGCCCCAGTGGAGACCGGCAGGTAGTCGGCCTGCTCCAGCAGCACCACCCCCTCCGGCAACGGGCCACTGGGAACGGTCGTCGAGGATCTGCGCTGCCAGATGAGTCCATCGCGCTCGAGGTGTTCAGGCAGGCCAGCCTTCGTAAGGAAACCGCCGGGGCGAAACCAGCTCTCGAGGGACAGCAGCGCCGCCCAGCCGGCAAGAGCGACGAGCAGGATCAGTCGCCAGAGAGGCTCTCGGGTTTCCGTCCTCACGATCGTCCCTGCCGCGCACGCGACTGGCGCAACGCCACCTCCAGGGCCAGAACGTAGAGCCCGCAGACCAGGCCCATGGCGGAGAGGGAAAACAGGTGGGATCCGCCTCCGTCGTGCCAGAAGTCGAAACTCACCAGGGAACCGTACCAAGCCTTGGGCGGATCATGGGTGGTGAGGCCGAGCAAAGCCACCCGGATGGCATTGACACCGAAGGCCAGTGCCAGGGACAGGGCCGCCACGATGGCCAACGTGGCCGGACGGCCGATCCGCCATGCGGGCGGCGGCATCAACAGCGACATCAGCACCGTGGATGCCAGACAGAGTGCGAGCGTGTTGACCCCTGTGCAACTGGCTCCCACCAACAGCACCTGATCCTGCAGAACGATCCGATCCCCTTCAGGGAAAGCCACCCGGCCGATCAGCCAGAGCAGCTGTGCCGAGAGACTGGCCGTGGCCTCGGCCAGGAACCGGGTCGGCAGAAAGCGGTTGATCAGCACCTGAGCCGGCAGGAGCATGGCCATGAGGCCCAGCTCCATCAAGAGCCGGGAGCGCCATGTCGCACCGAGAGTGAGGCCCAGCCCAAGCAAGGCAGCCAACGGCACCAGATGCAGCAGCGGGTCGTAGAGCCGTGCAGCGAAGCTCAGCACCAGCAGTGCCCAGAGCAGGAACAGGAAGGCGGGGAACAATCGATGGCGGGGGATCCGGCCCAGATCAAGGACCTCACCCTCGTCTTCCTGCTCAATGAGCAGGATCCCGCCCCCCATCCAGGACAGGGCCGCCATGATCGCGAAAGACCCCATCCCCGCCCGCATGATCAGGGTGAGCTGTGTGGACGCGATCCCCGCCAGCAAGGTGAGCCGCGCCAGGGAGGCCGGCTGACGTTTCAAGGATCTTCAGTGGTTTCCGCCAGGCGTTCCTCCCTGGTTTTCAGGATCCGCTCCCGGGTCGCCGTCAGGGAGCGGGGCCAGATCAGGTGAGCCGACAGGAAGAACAGGCTGTAGAACAGCGCCGTCAGGCCGGTGAGCATGGCCTGCTTCCTCAGCTTGCCGCTGGCGTTGGCGCGGGCCGCCAACGCCTGACGCGTCATGTTCACCTCGCTGGCATCGATGACTTGCTCCACCCTCTGGCGCCGTTCCAGCATGGAGAGCTCGGACCACGTCGGGCCACCCTGCAGCTGCAACGCTTTCACCAGCGCCGGCTGGGAGCCCAGAAGACGCTGCAAGGAGGCATCATCTGCCCCCGACTCGAGCGAGCGTCGCAACTGCTGGAGTTCCCACTTGGAGCGCTCGATCTGTTCCTTGGAGCTGGCGATGCCGGTGGACTCGATCCGGTGGGCCGCGCCAAAGATGGTAAGAAGAGTTAATAGATAGAGCAGGGCCGCAACGAGGAGAAGGGGCCGGAACCAGCGGGCAATGCGACACTCCCACAAAGCAGGCAAGGTCTCACCGGTGAGGCCGAGGAAGAGGAACAGCACGGCCACCAACGGCAGGGTGGAGCGTTCCACCAGTTCGATCAACGACCTGAAGGTGCGCTCGGGGTCGAGGAAAGGGGGCGGCAGTACGATGGCCACCACATTGACGAAGAAGATCAGCAGAAAGGTGTAGGCCGCGATGCGGGCCAGGCTTCCCGCACGGTTGCTGGTGAAGTCGATCTCCAAGCAAGCTCCCCAATCGCTGAGACCTTAGAGCTTGTGAGCTCAGGCAAGCCACCAGGTTGCCGGACCACATTCCAACCCATAGAGTCCGGAAAAATCGGCACGTGATGGTCAGCAGCAGTACTTCCAGCCCTAAGCCTGCACCCACGGCCCCCATCATTCAGGCGCTGCCTCAGGAGGCCGACTCAGGGAGCGGTGGTCTGAATCTGCAGTCGTTCGTCAAGGTGATCAGCCGTAGGCGGCGGCTGTTTCTGGTCACCGTCGTCGGCGTCACCCTGGCCTCAGCCTTGGTCACCGTTCACCGCAGGATCACCTCTCCCGTTTTTCGGGGTGGCTTCACGCTGCTGCTCTCTGACCCGGTCAACGAAGCGCGGGAAACCAGCGGTGAGGGGATCGGGTCCGTGGCTCAAAACCTCACACGAGTGGATGTGCCGACCCTGATCACCGTGCTGCAGAGCCCAGCGGTGCTTGAACCTGTCTATCTGGAAATCGCTAAACGCTATCCAGATTCGCCCCCCCCTTCGATCAATGTGTCGCTGTTGTCGACTGGGTCTGGACAGCAGAACATTCTGGCGTCCGGGGTGCTGCGTGTCGAAGGGAAGGGTAACGACGCTGATGTGGTGCGCTCAGCCCTGCAGCTCACCGAGAAGGCCTATCTCGACTGGGCCCTGACGCGGCGCAGGGAAAAGTTCACCGAGGGGATCCGTTTCCTCGATGAGCAGTCGCCGGTGTTGCGGGCCAAGAACAATGAGCTGCAGGCTGAACTCGAGCGCTTTCGCACCACCAACAATGTGGTGGAGCCGATCGAGGAGGCCAGCGGGGTACGCAGCGAGGCCGACACTCTCCGCACCAAGCTGCTGACCCAGGAGGCGGAGCGCAACCGCCTGCTCCGTGTCCGCACGGATGTGGCCAGTGGGCGCCTCACCACCAGGAGCTTCAGCAGTGGTTCCACTGATTCCGGTGACGAGGGTTCAGGCACCAGTGTCACCGTCGGTGTTCCCAACCAGTCAAAGCTGGAGGAACTGACGCGGCTGGAGACCCAGATCGCCGAAGCCCAGAGCATCTACAAGCCAGGCACCCCGATCCTGCAGAACCTGATCGCTGCTCGGGATCGCCTCCGGCCTGAACTGCAGCGCAAGGAGCTGGAAACCATCGATGCCGCACTCCAGCAATACAACGAATCGATCAACTCCACGCGGCAGCAGATCAACCAGCTGGACCGCCGCTTCAAGCTTCAACCCGCGCTGTTGCGGGAGTATGAGGATCTGCAACGCCAGCTGAAGGTATCCCAGGAGAATCTCGACAACTATCTCAAGTCGCGGGAAGATTTTCAGCTGGAGATCGCCCAGAACAATGCCCCCTGGAGAGTGATCGCCCCCTCCACTGTGGACATGGTGCCGGTGGAACCCACGATCAGCCGGGGGCTGCTGCAGGGCCTTCTGCTCGGTCTTGTGGCAGGAACAGGGGTGGCTTTTCTACGCGACCGCCTGGATCACGTGTTCCACAGCCCCAGCGAAGTTCGTGACGAACTGAAGCAACCACTGCTGGGCCATGTGCCTTTCATCCCGTTGTTTGAATCCGTGCAACGACAGAAGCGCTTCATGTTGTCACAGCTGGATGAAGCTCAGGAGGGCGCCGCTGGCTATCAACGATTCTACTATCAGGAAGCGATTCGCAACCTCTACACCAGCCTTCGCTTTCTGAGCACCGACAAACCGGTGCGCTCAGTTGCCGTCACCAGCTCGCTCCCTTCCGAGGGCAAGAGCCTGATGCTTGTCCTGCTGGCGAAGACCCTGAGCGAACTGGGCAAACGGGTGCTGGTGGTGGACATGGACCTGCGCTTGCCGCAGATCCATCACCGGCTTGGACTCAACAACCTGGAAGGCGTCTCCAACCTGCTCACCGACGACAAACGGCACTGGCAGGACGTGGTGCAGGATGTTCCCAATTACCCCAACTGGCAGGTGCTCACCGCCGGCCCCCGGCCACCGGATCCGCCGCGGCTGCTGAGCTCCGATCGCATGGCCAGCCTGGCAAAGGAGCTTGTTGAGCAGGGGAACTACGACCTGGTGCTGTACGACACCCCACCGGCCCTTGGCCTCGCGGATGCCACATTGGTGGCGGAACACCTGGACGGCATCCTGCTGGTGGTGAGCCTCAACAAGGTGGGCCGCGGTCTGCCCGCCGAAGCAATCCGGAGAATCCAGGTGGCCGGCGCGCCTCTGCTGGGTGTGGTCACCAATGCCCGCGTGGCCAAGACCTCGGCCGCCTCCGCCACTGAAGGCTATGGCTATGGCTCAAGCTACGGCGGCCGCTACACCACCAATTCCCTTGATGCTGCCCTCGATCCAGGCACGGCTATCAGCTACTACCACAACGGCAGAGAACCCAGTGAGCAGCAGCGTGGTGGACTGGCTGCAGTGGTGCCCAACCGCAGCAACCTCAAGCGCTGGCAGAAGGGGCTAAAGCAATGGATTGACGGCTAGGTAGGGTCTGGACAACCCAGGCATTCGCAGGGAGCAAGGTGTGAGACTCATGTCTCTGACTTGCGACCATTTTCTCGCAGGGCAGCTGTCCAGACCTTCCCTAGAAAAGGGGAGTGCAGCGATCACTGAATGCTTGCAAAACTGCACAGCAAGCATTCATGGATTACCTATCAAGCTAACCCTAAAACTAAGCCACCAAGAACCAATAGGCTCCAATACGTCCTACTTTTTGGGCTCTTGTTGGCATAGATGGTCAAAGGAAATATGCCTTCTTCAAATCACAAATAATTATCTAAGCAAGCTCAAGTCTTACAGCTATATTTAAAACTAACTAGAAGAGCTTGACGTGCTCAGTACTTAGAAGAGAAAAATTTATATCTTTTTCTTGCTTTAGCAGCAATTCCAAGAGGCAGGATGGCAAACAACGAGAAGGGCGAAGGAACTAATGTTCCGTTGAGGCCCCCCGAAATACTCACACTGATAGGGGCTTGGCCGGATGTGGCACAAAACTGGTTACCAGCGCCGGAAGAAGGACTAAAACAATAAAAAGATGGATAATTAGTACTCCCTACCTGGTTTTGAAAGAGGGTTGCATCCTTATAACCGGGATTGGAACCGTTTTCAAGAACTGGATTGTCAAGGTTATCGTCGAAATTCAGCTGAAGGAAATTGCAATCATTTCCCACAGCATTACACGATGGTATCAGAGTATTGTCTGCTGTACCTGAAAAGCCAATTCGAATGGAATAATAGCTATTAGCAGGTTGCTCCTGCAATGTAATGTTAGGGGTAAATGTAAAAACAAGTGGTGTTCCATTTGCAGAAACTGTGGTATTTATACTTGAGTCGACGACGCTATTAGTGGTTGTATCCCATACAAAAAAACCACTTACACTACCTGTATAAGTCACTCCGGAATTTGTCGGCTGCGCTGTCCAAGTGAGAGTATCGCCAGTCCCACCCTCGCCAGTGAACGTGTAATTATAAAGAATCGCATGCACTGGGCCTTGAGTGCCCACTACAGCGCATGCAGCACTGAAGGGAATGAGTGATCTGATGAAGGGATTCATCTTCACCAGTTTGCGCATTTGTCCTATCAAATGTATCAGGCCACAAGACACCCACCAACAACAGGGGACACATGGGCAACTGGCACATCATGCACTCTGTGCTTGGTTCGTGCTATCCCGAAGAGAAAGCGAAATGGGTACCTTACCTCAAGTTTCGAGAATGACTATACAATATTTTTTTAAACTTAGCAGCCCTACTGGCATTTGTCTATAGGTCTTGACAACTTTCCCCTGGAGGGCCGAAACACCAGTGATGTTCAGAATCTGCTGAACACTGAAGGGCGACCTGGTGAGCCTGCAAAACCCGGTGCGGGCACCGATCCAAGTCCACTCCTGCTTCGTCACACTCCCTCATCACCCGCTGGTTAGAACGGCACCGCAACTGTCCCCTCCAGCCACACGCCCCAAGCGAGAACCCCTGCAAGGGCGAAAGAGGCCTCGACCATGCCGCCTGCAAGCAGTCCCGCCCCCACCAGCGCTGTTGCCCCCAGGTAGGCCAGGCAGACACGGCGATGGGTCCAGCCGGCCTTGTGGAGTCGCTGATAAAGATGCAGACGATGGGCCCGGAAGAGCGGCTGCCCAGCCACCAGCCGTCGCAGCACACAGACCGCCGCATCGCCCAGCAACGGCACCGCCACCAGCAGCAGCCCCAGACCATCGACGCGGGTGGGCGCCTGGAGCACCACGCCGGCGAAAACCGCCCCCAGGAAGGTGCTGCCCACATCACCCATGAACAACCTTGCCGGGCTCCAGTTCCAGATCAGGAAACCCAGCAGGGCCCCAACCAAGGGCCAGAGCCATGAGGCCTGCAGCACAAGGGCCGTCACCGCGAATAGCACCGCCGAGCAGCCAGCCACCAGCCCGTCGAGCCCATCCATGAAGTTGAAAAAGTTGATCACCGCCGTGATCGCCACGACAAGGGCTGCAAGCAGGAGCCATCCGACGAGCCCACTGCCCATCTGCGGCATGAGTCCGGCGAAGGTCAGCATGCCCACAGCGGTGGCCAGCTGAACGCCGTAGCGCAACGCTGCCGACAGATTGAGCCGATCATCGAGAAGCCCCACCAGCGCCAGCGGCAGGCTGAGCAGGGGGACCGCCGGCCAGCCCCAGCCACAGCTCACCAGCACGAACACCAGGCCACCACCTCTTGGTGTGGGTTCGTTATGGGAACTGCGGACATTGGGCCGATCGAGCAGACCACGTCCCAGCAGTGGAAGCAGCAGCCGCAGCAGCAGCCAGCTGGTGAGGGCCGCCAGCAACACGGTGATCCAGGGAGAAGCCAGGGGAGCCGTGGTCATGGAGCCCGCACAGCAAACGGCTGGGGCGGGCGTCCCAGCAGGTCGGCGGCGCAGGGGAAGCCCGCCAGATCGGCGCTCAGCCGCTGAACGGCCGCAAACGTTTTCGGCGACAGCAGCAGCAGCGCTGAAGCCAGCCACTGGAACAGCGGTGTGGGCAGCGTCAGCAGCCGGCAGCGGGCCGCTCGGGAATCACCCGCCTGGATACGCTCCAGCAGAGCGCGATAGCTCAGGGTTTCATCCCCCCCCAGAGGCAACAGTTCTGAGTCCGCCGCGCCTGTGAGCAACAGGCGTCCCTGCGCCAGCGCCACGGCCGCCAGATCTGCCGCGGCAATCGGCTGGCGCAGACCCGTGTGGGAGGGGAGGGGCAGCAGCGGCACTCGGCGCAGCAGGCGGCGAAGAGCTTCCACATTGCGGTCACTGTGGTGCTCGGTGCGGCCGTGGATGAGGGTG
This sequence comes from Synechococcus sp. UW140, assembly GCA_943369245.1. GTDB lineage: Bacteria > Cyanobacteriota > Cyanobacteriia > PCC-6307 > Cyanobiaceae > Regnicoccus_A. The sequence continues at coordinate 132,402 of CALRMN020000006.1, forward strand.
GGGGCCAGGATGCGGCAAGGAACCCCCAACCGCTCGCAGGCTTGCAGCAACTGCTCCTGGGATCCGGCCAGGCGCGCCGCCAACTCCCGATCGAAGCGGTTGGCCGCGAAGCGCTTGGTGATCGCACTCGAGGATGAGCAGGCCACAACGCCCGTCAACCCGCCCAGCCCCTGGCTGTGGAGCCGCGCCAGGGCCTCGAAAAAAGGTGCCAGCAGCCAGATGGGAGCAACACTGATCCACACCTGAGAACCGGTGGGCAAAGCGGAGGCCACCCGGTCCAGCTGCTCCGGCACACAGGTGCTGAAATCGCAGGGCTGCCACCGCCACGGCCCGAGCAGTTCGGGCCTTCGGCGCGACAGGCAGAGCACGGAGTCTGCGCCCTGCATCTGGTCGAGCAGGGCCTCGCCACAGAGGCTGGTGGCCCCAAGCACGACCCAGGTGATTCCTGCAGGAGCCGGATTGACGGATCGCCTCATGGGCGAAGCCTGCCATCCCAGCCCGTCGCTCGCCAGAACTGCGCGCGCATCAGATCCCGCACCCGGCGCAGCGGATTCTCAGCGGGTTCGTCGATCGGAACCCCCATTCCGTGAACCCGGATCCCTTCACCGCCCAGAACGGTTTCGGCGATCGCCAGGGCCCTGGGCAGGTGGGGCCGATCGGTCACCACCGTCACCTGCCCAAGGGGCAGCGTCTCGCGGTGACGGCGGACCCAGTCGGCCAGGCAGGTGAGCTGGCCCACCGTATCGACGCCGCAGGTGAGCGTCGTGATCCGTTCCATCGCCGCCGGCCCCGGCTGGCGGGCAGCCAGTTGCCTGCGGGCGATGCCCTGCAGGTAGGGAAAGCCCTGGATCACGAGCTGCCGGGAGGGCTCCTGCTGCCAGAGATCGAGGGCTGCGGTGGTACGACGCGGATCCTCGGCGAGCACCACAATCGCTCCGCCGCCAGCGGCCGGCCGCAGACGCGGAGCCAGCCAGGGCCAGGTCAGCCAGACACCCGCCGTCGCCATGACGGCCAGAACGGCGGGCTCACAGCAGCGCACTGGTGAACCTATGTCCGTAGCGCATCAAAAAGGGGAACGGCCATCGCCAACCGAAGGCCATCCGATAGGCACGGCACACTTCCAGCAGGCGGCGGCGATGCTGCACGCCGCTGACGCCACCCGGTGCCATGTGAACCAATTCCAGGTCCAGGAGCTTCACCCGCAGATCGGCGAACCGGGAGAGCCGCAGGAAGTAGTCGAGATCGGCGGAGAGGCGAAAGCCAGCCGCGTAACGGGCCTGGCGCTGGCGGGCGCCAGGGCCGATCAACGTGGCCTGGTGGGGGGGGGTCGAGCCCAGAAACAAGGATCGCCGGTAGCTGCCGCGCCAGCGAAAGGCCGTGGGGCGTCCGGGGCCGCGCTGCCAGTAGCGGCCCCGGCAGACCAGCAGATCCGTCAGTGGACCCAGAGCGGCAGCGGCCCGCTCAAGCACGTCATCGGCTGCTGCCCAGTCGTCGGAACCCCAGAACAGCAGCCACTCGTGGGGGGCGGCAGCAGCAAAGCCCTGATTCATGGCGCCGAAGATCCCACACTCCGAAGGATCCTGGAGTTGCCAGCCGAACCGGCCATCCTGGACACAGAGTTGATCGAGAAAGGCTCGATGGTCGGGTCCACTGGGGCCGTCGATGAACAACACCCGCCAGCGCCTGAACGATTGCCGCCGCAGCGACTCCACCAGCCGGGAGAGCAGCGGAAACGACTCCAGGGTGGGAACGATCAGCAGAAGCGCTGGATCGGGCGGGGGAGACGGCAGCATGACCTCCTCACTGGCCCGGTGACCCTCGCATGAACCCCGAGGCGTTCATCTCGATCGTGATGCCCTGCCTGAACGCCGAGGCCACCATCGCTGAGGCGATCGAATCGGTGCTCGGCCAGCAGGACGCGGAGCTCGAGCTGATCGTGATGGACGGGGGATCAAGTGACCGGACGCTGGAGCGATGCCGACGGTTCGAGGACCCCCGCATCCGGATCAGCTCCAGGCCCGATCGGGGGGCGGCCGAGGCTCTCAACAGAGGCTTCACGCTGGCGAGAGGCACGATCCTGTGCTGGCTGAATGCCGATGACGTGTACCTCAACGCCAGGGCCCTATCCAGGGCGTCCCGCGCCCTGGCCAGTCATCAGACCGACGTGGTGATCGGGCACAGCGCTCTGCTCGATCGGCATGGCCTGATCATTCGCACCACCTACACCTGGACGACGGACCTGGAGCATTCCCGGCGCGGCGCGAACATCTTCACCGGCAGCCTCTTCTTCACAAGGAAGATCTGGCAGCGATTCGGCGGCTTCAACATCAACCTGAACGTGGCCTTCGAATACGAACTCAGCGATTTTCTCTTCCACACCACCCAACCCCGGCTGATCGATGAACTCCTGGCCGGTCTGCGTTGCCACTCCGAAAGCCTGAGCGAGCGATTCGCGGGGGGGATGCGTGAGGAACTGGCCTCGATCCGACCGACGGCAACGGCGGGCAAGCCGGAACTCGGCCACCGGCTGCTGGCCCATGCCCGTGATCGAACCCTGTGGCGAGTTCTCAGCAATGCCCTCCGCGACCGTTATGCCGGCCATCACTGGCGGACCCTCTACCTGCGATCGCAACAGCAGCCGCTTCAGTAAGAGCCTTCCGCCCTCCGCTGCACGAACGCCGGACACTCCCCCCCTCCGAGCAGCCAGGCGTACAGACCGGCGGTCATGGCCGCCACCCGGGGCCAGCTGAACTGCGCCTCCACCAGGGCCTTTCCCCGTTCACCCATCGCCGTTCGTTCGTCCTCGGGAAGATGCAGGAGCTGGCGGATCATCCGTTCGAGGTCATCAGCCGTCGGCTCCACCCTCAAGGCAGCACCCACGGCATAGGCCTCAGGCAGATTGCAGGCCTGGCTGAGCAGAACGGGCAACTGCCAGCTCATGGCCTCAAGCGCGGCCATCGGCAACCCCTCGCTCAAGGACGGCAACACGAATGCCGAGGCGGCTGCCAGACATGCCTCCTTCTCAGAGTCAAACCGAGGCCCGAACACCAGGCAGCGATCGAGGCCAGCAGACCCCTGGCGGAAGGGCCGGCGCAGCGATTCTCCCGGACCCACCAACACCAGCCACCAACCCTGACGTCGCGCCTCCTGGCTCAGGCGGCTCCAGGCCTCCAGCAACGGGGCCACGCCTTTCTTGTGGTGAAGCCGGCCCAGGAACAGCAGCACCCTCTCGCCGGGCGGCACCCGCCCGCTCCACGGCGGCAGGGGCCGTGGCTTGGACCGATCCAGCCTTGGCGTGCCGTTGGGCAGGATGGCGACAGGTCCACGAAATCCGAGCGCCCGGATCGACCGGGCCTCAGAGGGGCTGAGCGCATGCAGGCAACGGGCACGGGAGAGCGTTCCGCATTCCCAGAGATGCCAGGCAGGAGCTTTCTTCCAGCGGTGCCTGGCCAGCGCCCAGGGATCAAGCATGCCGTGGGGAGCGATCACCACGGGGAACTCCTGCTCCAGCAACCGCGCGAGGCGGGTGGGGAACTGCCAGAGACCGTGGACATGCACAACATCGGGCCGCAGGGCCCGCAGCTGATCGGCGATGCGGCGGTCACCCAGCACGGGCAGATGAGCGGAGCTGGTGTACCAGCTGGCGGCCTGACCGCGTTGCTGAAGGGCTTCCACCAGCTGCCCGACCGAGCAGTCGACACCCCCAGGTGCGATGCCGTCGCTGCGGGAGACATGCAGGATCGAAACCGGCTGGAGAGGCAGGGACAAGGGAACGATCCGCGGGCGGAGCATAGACAACCCCTTCAGCGGCGCCTGAGCACCACAGCCGGATTGCCGGCCAGGATCACGCCTGGCTGGATCTGGCCGGAGGCCACCGCGCCCAGTCCCACCACCGATCCGGCACCCACTTCGGTCCCGGGGGCCAGCACCGCCCGGGCGGCGATCCAGACGTCGCTCTCGATCCGGATCGGCGCCACGCGCAGGTCGAAACCGGGCGAGCGGAAATCGTGGTTGCCGGTGCAGAGGTAAGCCCCCTGGGAGAGGCACACCCGGTCGCCGAGGCTCACCGGCGCCAGGTTGTCGATCCACACCGCTTCCCCCAGCCAGCAGTGGTCACCCACCTCCAGCCGCCAGGGGAAGGTGATACGCAGGCGGGGCTTGCAGCGGCCGGCCCGGCCGAGGCGAGCGCCGAAGCAGCGCAGCAACGCCTGGCGCCAGCGGCTGCCGGGCAGCGAAGAAGAGAGCAAAGGGGAGCCCAGAAGCCGCCACACAGCCTCCTGCCAGAGCGGAGCGCCTCGGCTCCAGTCCGGCGGCAGGCGGTAATGGGCAAGGTCCTGGACGGGCCGAGGCACCTGGGGATCCACCGCCGGCATCAAGCCACCACCATTCGATCAGTCTGATGGCAAACATCAGCGTCGGAGAGTTGGATGACGCCCGACCCGAACGACTGAAACAGGACGCTCGTAGCGAAGCAGTTCGCTGCCATCGAGAGCTGCGCTGGGGTCAGAGCCTGGGGAGGTTTGTTCCCTGAGAGGAAGATCAGCCGCTGAAGCGGCCTGACAGGGCCAGAGTGAGGGAGGCTGTCCCTCCTGGAACACGGGGATGACGGTGGGCGTGGCGCACGGCCTGAACGAGCCCCCGGGCGCATGCCTCCAGCGTGAAGCCCTCCAGCCGCCGGCGGGCGGCAGCCACCATCGCCTCCCGTTCGACGGGGGCCTGAGCCTCCGCCCGGTGCAGCGCGGCGATGAGCTGGCTGGGATCCGCCGGATCGAACAGCCAGCCCGTCTCCCCCGGGGTGATCAGGTCGGCGGCGCAGCCACAGGCGGAGCTCACGATCACCGGCAGCCCGGCGGCCATCGCCTCGTTCACCACCAGCCCCCAGGTGTCCTTACGGCTGGGCAGCACCAGGGCCGAGGCCAGGCCATAGGCACGGGCCACAGCCAGCTGGTCGAGGAACGGCTCCAACCGCACCCACTCCGGCCTCGGCAGCCGGGCGATCGCCGCGCGCACCGCCAGGCTCTCCGGGCCCCCGCCGCCGGCGCCAAGCAGGCGCAGACCCCAGCCCCCGCCCTGGCTTTGGTAGGCGCCATAGGCGGCCACCAGAGCGGGGAGGTTCTTCTCGGGGATGGCGCGCCCCACACAGAGCAGATGGAGCTGCCCGTTCAGCGGCAGTGATGCCGACGTCCCACGGGCGCTGGCGGCCGCAGTGGCGAAGAAGTCGTCATCTACCACGTCCCAGGGCTGGAAGATGGCTGCAACTGGAAACCCCAGGCCCTCGAGATAGGCACGGCTTTCTCGGCCGGCCACGAGCGCGGCGCTGTAGTGGCCCAGCAGCAGGCGCTTGCCCCACTCACTGAGGCGCCGCCTAGGCGCATCGCGCCAGCGGCTGTCAGCAATCAGCACGGCGGGGATCCGGCGCCGCCGGGCCTGGCGGAGCAGCTGGTGGTAGGCCCGATCGGCCCAGCCCACCGTGAGCACCAACTCTGGCAGCAGGCCATCGAGCAGGGCGCTGAGTTGTCGCTCGAGCGAGAGTGCGTCGGGATCCTGCTCCGGGCCAGCGGCACCGTGAAGTGCATGGCGGCGATAGGTGCCGGCGGGCTCAAAGCACCAGGGATATTCCTGCGAGTGGGGCCGGGTTTCGAGCACCTCCAGATCGAGATGGGCGCACGCGGCCTGGATGCGGGCGTCGTGATAGGGGCCGATGCGGTGCAGGGCCAGCAGGGCCTTCATGGGCCGATCGACCCCAGCGCCACCAGCAGCCGCTCGCCATAGCGCGCCCAGCTGAACTCCAGGGCCCGCTGGCGGGCCGCCGCCGCCATGCGATCCCGCAGGGCCCTGTCGGCCAAGAGCTGTTCAATGCGATCGGCCAGGGCAGCGGCGTCATGAACCGGCACGAGAAACCCCTCGACGCCATCACGGACCACGGAGCCGCACTGGTGCGTGGTGATCACCGGCACGCCGAAGGCCATCGCCTCCAGGGCAGAGAGCGCCATGCCTTCGGCGAGGGTGGGCAGCACGAACAGATCAGCGCGGCGGAACTCCTGCTGAACCTGGCTGCGGGGCACCGCACCTAGATAGGTGGGGCCCCGGAACAGGGGATCTCTCACGTTCACCAGCTGCGGACCCACCACCCGGCACTCGAAGGGCAGCCCCTTCGCCTGCAACAGTCGGCAGGCCGCCGCCAGCACGTGGCTGCCCTTGCGCAGCCCCACCTGCCCCACAACCAGCACCCGGCCGGGCTGGGGTTCAGGCTCCAGCTCAAACCACTCTTCCGGCACGCCATAGGGAACGATCCGCAGGCGGGCCGGATCACAGCCCAGGGCCACGGCGCTGTCGTAACAAGCGGCCGACGGCACCAATACCCGCTCACACAAGGTCCATTTCTCGCGGAGTCGGCTGAGATCCCTCTCCACGGCCGCTTCGCCAGGGCCCGTGGATTCGATGCCGGGATAGTGGCGTTGCTCCACGAGCAGGAGCCGGCCGGCGGCCGGATCGAGGAACTGCTCATGCACCACCTTCAGGCCCCAGTAACCGGCCTGGCGGACGGCCTCAAGGTCGTCATGAACGAAATTTGTGTACACGGCCTCCGCCCCGGCGAAGCGCTCCCGCAGGGCCCGGCGCAGCACCAGGGCGGCGCTGTCGCGACGGCAGAGCGTGGCGAGCGGCTGGTCGCGCACCAGGTAGCGGGGTAGACCCGGCGGAAGGCGCCGGGCAAGGAGACGCTTGACGGGCGGAGGGCGCAGACCACTGGGCAGCCATCGCGCCAGGGCTTGCAGGGGACGGTGCTCCGCGTGGATGTCGGTGTAGAAGGCGGTCAGGCAACCGGCACGGGCCAGTAACGCCGGCACGGCGTAGTGCATACGAGCGCCGGGTTGGAGGACTGCGAAGGGAAGCATCAGGGAGCCATTTGGTAATGAATCGCATACAGCTTCAATCGGCAAAGAATTGTCAAATGAAAGTCAGCAGAATCACCCTTTACAGCATAGCTTCCATCCACACGAACATGCTCCGCCATCGACATGTGAGGCATGAGGCCTTCGTCTTTCATTGGATGTGATGGCGATGAGGCTTTGCCATCAACCGACCAACGACGAAGCCGAACATTCTCAACGGCTCCGTACGGATCAGATCCTGCCAAGTCAGCGAGCGCCCAGCCAGCAATCGAGCCCAGCCCCACACCCGAGCTCGCAAACGAACTCGCCAGAAGGTGATCAAGCTGCCCTGGGCATAGAGGGGAAGAAAGGCGAGCGGACCTGCAAGCGCATCAGCCTGGTGGGGTCTTCCCAAACCAGCTCGGGCATGCTCGGGGTTGCTTACTCCCCCATGCTCACCGTACTGGCGATAGGGGAGATAGCTCTCCACACCGCGCGCCTTGAGCCAGAAGCCGACCCCGGCATCCCACGGGGCATACGCACCGCTGGGGTTAGCAACGCACTGCTCTTCGCAAAACTCCAGCATCATGGTTGCCACGGCTGGCGAAACGACATACGACACCATTCCACCGGCATGACCTCGTGCGCAATACGGAGACATCGGCAGGTCCCAGAACTGAGGACCACAGGCATAAAGGTAGGCCAGGCTGGTATGGAGGCGATCGACAGGAACGGGCAACGGCAGCCGTCCGAAACCCAACACGGGGACAAAATCCGCTTCGACGATGAGAGAGAGAACTCCGCTTTCAGCAATCAGTCGCCAGGCGTTGGCATGATTCACAAGGCAACGATAGATGGCAGAATAGGATTGCTGCCCAGTCGAATAGGGTCCACGAACCACCTGCACCTGGAAACCTTCAGAGTTCAGCGCATCGCTCAACAACGAGATGTCTTCCCTATGGGCAACAATGAAGGCATTTAGACAGATCTGATTCAATGCTATAGGCATTGGATTAAGGCTTTGCCACCGTCTTCAACCGCTCCTCCATCAACATCAGACTCAGCAGCAGCTCCACATACATCCGCTGAAAGGCATAGAACCAGCCGCGCCAGCCATCCAGCAAACCCCGCTTTCCCACCAGGCAGAGCAACAAGATGGCGAAGGGCGCAATCACATGCAGTCGGCGGATACGATCGGCAAGGGAGAGCTGCGCAGCGGGGGTTGAGTTCAGCTTGGCCACTTCCAGCCAGAGATAACGCTCCTGTGCCCAGAGCCAGCGGGCCAGCGGCTTGCGATCGTCATGCAGGATCGGCTCGTTCAGATCGCCGCAGCGGCCCTGTAGCACCAGATTCTGGGTGTGGCCGTCATCCACGTAGTGGCCGGCCTCCCGCCGAAACAACGCGATTCGGGGAGGAAGAACCGTGCCGGAGAGGGGCTTTCCGAACACGCAATAGCGGAAGGGGATCCGGTAGCCCGCCAGCGATGGGGAGCTATTGCCAACGACCTCAGCAATGGCCTGCCGCAACCGTTCGGTGATCAGGTAGTCGGCATCCAGGCTCAGCACCCAGCCTTCGCAGATCTGGTCCAAACCAAAATTCCATTGGCGCGCATGGGACTCGAAGCGACGCGTGAACGCCTCCACCTGCGGATGCTGCCTCAGGATCTCCAGGGTCCCATCGGTGCTGCCGCTGTCGATCACCACGATCCGCCGGGCCCAGGTGAGCCGCTCCAGCACCCTGCCAATGTTGCGCTCCTCGTTGTAGGTCAAGATCAGCGGGGTGATCTGATCCAGGGACTGCAGAAGCATCACCGCTCAAGCCGCTGGCTCTGGGCATAGGTCGCCTTCAGGTTCGCGGCGATCACGTCCCAGCTGAAGGCCTCGGCCGCGAGGCGCCGCGCCGCTGCACTCATCCCCGCCGGTGGACCCGCCAGGGCGGCCATCAGGCGCTCGGCCAGCGGTTCGGCCTGGCCCGGCGCCAGCCAGCCGGCGCCGGCCGCCTGGATCTGCTCGGCGATGGCCACTTCAGGCGAGAGAATAGGGGGGGTGCCAGCGGCCAGGGCCTCGATAGCGGCGATGCCGAAGTTCTCCGAGGCCGAGGGCAGCACGAACCAGTGGGCCCTGGCCAGCGCCTCCCACTTCGCCCAGCCCTCCAGAAAGCCCAGCCAGCGGCAGCGATCGCCCACTTTGAGATCCTCAGCCCGGCGGCGCAGCGCCGCCACGTAGGCGGCCTCCCCGTCGCCGGCGATGGCCAGCTGCCAGGCGGCACCCGGCGCGCGGGCCTGCACCAGGGCCAGGGCCTCGAGCAGCACCTCCAGCCGCTTCTTGGGATGGAGCCGGGAGAGAAACAGAAAGCGGACCGGTGGCGCGGCCTCAGGCCGGTGCAGCCCGGGCGGTGCGTTCACCCCCAGGGGCAACACCAGGCCCGGCGCGGTGAGCCCCAGCTGGCGGGCTTCGTCCTGCTCGGCGGTGGTGGTGAAGTGCAGCGCTGCCGCCCCCTCCAGATTGGTGCGCTCCAGCAGGCGCAGGTAGAGGCGCTTGCGCCGGCGGCCTTGCTGCAGGCTCCACACGCACAGCTGGCCGATGGTGCTCACCACATAGGGGATGCCGGCACCGCGGGCAAAGGCCATGGCGCTGGTGGAGGGGTAGGAGAACAGAGCGTGCACGTGCAGCAGATCGAACTCGCTCCCATGGGCCCGCAGCCAGCTGCCGAAGCCCGGGGTGAAGGCAAAATCGCGCACGGCCGCCAGGGGTGGATCCCAGCGCCGCAGCGCCAGAACCGGCACCCCGTCGTAGTTCGTCCACTGCCCGATCGGCAGATCGCTGAGGCTGCCGGGGCCGTGGTCGTCGGTGGTGAGGATGCGCGCATCCACCTTGGCCAGGCGCAGGGCGGCCGTCATCTCCAGGGCGGCCACGCTGGGCCCTCCGCGCAGGGGGCTGATCGAGGGGATTACATGCAGGACCTTCAAAGCGTCAGCCCAGCGATGTCGGCATAGAGCGTTTTCAGTTCCGTGCCGTACGCCTTCAGGTTGTAGCTGGCGGCCCGCTCTCGGGCCCTCTCCAGCCGCTGGGAGCACACAGGTGGATCACGCCCGTCAGCCTCGATCGTGCCGGCGGCGGCAACGGGATCCAGGGGATCGATGAACACCCCCACATCACCGGCCAGCTCCGTGAGCGGAGCGCGATTGCTGCAGTACACAGGACACCCCTGGGCCATGGCTTCCAGCACAGGCCAGCCGAACCCCTCCTCCAGCGAAGGGAAGATCAGGCCCTCGGCGTGGGCGTAGGCGGAGCGCACCAGGCTGTCGTCAACGTCGCTGAGCGCCATGACCAGCCTGTCGGAACCGAGGGCTGCCAGCAGCTCCTCTTCCTGGGGTCGAAGAGGTTCGCCGATCAACAGCAGCGGGATGCGGATGCCGCGATCCAACAACGCGGCGTGAATACGCAGAAGCATCGAGCGATTCTTGTACCAGGCGCTGTTGCCGACATGCAGCCAGAAGCGCTCCGGCAGGGCCTGATGACGTTGGGGATCCGGCAGCAGAAAGAACGGATCCACTGGGTTAGGCAGCAGCGGCAAACGTTCGTTGGAAAGTTGCCAAAGGGCCACAGCATCCGCTCGGGTGGCCGCAGAAACGCAGAGCAGGCGCCGGCAGCGGCGCAGGCACCAGGCATTGATCCACTGGTAGAGGCTAAAGCGAGGCGAGGGGTTCGTGGTGATCTGCCTGGTGCCGGCACGCAGGGCAATCAGATCGTGCAGGGTGAGCAGATGGGGCCGGTGTCCGATCAAGGGAAGGTAGACCCCATTGCCCTGATCGAGAATGTGAACGAAGGGCGGCTGGGCTCCCCCTGGCCGGTGCACGATCCAGAGCAAGCGCAGAGGAAACAATAGAAACTTATCGAGGAAACCGGCCCAGCGGAACACACGCGAGCGGGCTGGACACCAGCGCGAGAGAATCGGCTCAGGCCGTACCAGGCGAGCTGGCACCTCCAGCAGGCGAAGGGCTCGCACCACCAGCTCTCCATACCGCTGCATACTCACCTGGCGATCCGGGAGGTAGTTCCCCACCAGCAGGATCGTGGTTGTACTGAGGCGCCGCGATCCGTTCAGCACTCGGCCAGGGCCCGCTGGAAGGCAGCAATCGTGTACCTGTAATGCCAATGATCAGCGGCAGCCCGGCAGGCGGGCTTCTGTTGCGCAAGGGCCTCAGGATTCCGGGCCATGTCCGCCAACAGGGCCGTCAGCTCTGGGGCCTCGCCATTGGTGAACATCGCTCCATTCTCTCCGGGAGTGATCACTTCAGCGGCGGCCCCCACACCTGTGGCGGTGATCACCGGCAGGCCGCAGGCGAGGGCTTCCAGCACCGACACTCCCCAGGGTTCATCGGGGGCGGGATGCACGAACACATCGGCTCGGGCATACCAACTGGGGAGTTGGGAGTAAGCCACGTAGCCGGGGGTGTGCACCGCTGCCCCAAGCGGCGCGATCGCCTCCTGCACCGCCTCACGCAAAGGCCCATCGCCGACCAGGATCAGCCTGGCTGAGGGGCACTGGCTCAGCAGTTGCTGGAAGGCACACACCAGCGTGAGGGGATCCTCACGGAGGGTCCACTTCATGATCCCCAGCACAACAAAGGCCTCGGCCGGCCACTGCCTCTGCCTGAGAAAGCCGGCCCGATCGGCACGGGCAGCAGCGGACTGCCGGGCGAACCAGTCGTTATCGACGGCGTAGGCAAAGCGGTGGCAGGGGCGCTCAATGCCGGAAAGCGAGCGTAGGTAGGTCTGGGCCTGCTCTCCCACGGGGTGCCAGACGTGGAAGAGCCGCTGGATCCAGCCCACCCCGAGGCGGCGCAGCCTTCCCCTGATGCCGGTGAAGCGGGTATGGCTGAGCGTGTTGTCGGAGCGTAGCCCGATGCGTTGACCCAGCAACCGCAGCAGAACCGCCAGCAGAAGCTGGGAGCGGGGGAAGTAGCCGCAGATCACCACCAGCGCCGGGTGGTCACGGCGCAATTGCCAGGCCAGCCGCAGGATCGCCAGCGGGCCTGTGTCCTCGAGGGTGCGGCAGGGATAGGCCTGGGGCGCGAGGTGATCCCACTGTGGAGGAAATCCGAGTTCGACATCCAGCTCAGCGCCTGGTGAAACCGGAGTGGTGTAGATCACCTGCAAAGGAAAGCTGCCCGTGTGATGGATCAGCCTGTAAAGGGGGGCATCGAACTGGGTTTCCCTGTTCTGAATGATCACGAGGTCGGAACGGACCTGTTCTGCAGAGTCTGATCCGCGACTTTTAGGCGGCGTAACGGAGGGGCTCACGATCAAGGGTTGTCAGCAAGTATCCCAATGGCGGTAAGCACCCGGATCGGCAGCAGACCATCGATGGGGCCAAGGGAGGCAGTGAAGAGATTCTGGCGCTTAGCCAGAGGTTAATCACAACACTGGTAAAAGCAAACGAGTGACATCCTTGCAGCCGCAGAGCGTCACCTAGCTCAATGCACAAGAGGGCTTTGAATGCACCCATGCATGTATCTCTGGAATTGGCCAGCTGAACGATTCAGACACGCTCATCGTGATGGATTCATTTGTATGTTGCACGCAGTTGATCTACAGAGATGAATGACACTATACCAGCAATTCCACCAAGATACCCAGCACCTGAAAAAGCATCACCAGCAATCAATCTCATCCTAGAGATCGGGGAGGAAGGGGGTTACCTCTCATGAATATCACCATCCTTCAGCTCTTGCGCGAATCTTGAGGTGTAAACCCCCTATCAAACGGGAAGTTAAATGGAAACAAGCCCTAGGCTGGCGGCCAGCCAAATTCCAGCCTGCCTATAATTTCATGGAGCTGTGGGAACAGTCCCAGCTGGGGCAGTCACGCCGGCGAATGCCTCCTGCTCAGGCGGCTGAGCAGCCTGGGAATACACCAAAGTGGGGAGTGCCAGGAACGACCCCAGACTCAGGCCCACAAGGATCAGCACAAAGGGATCGCCATACACCCCGCTGGCGGCCATGAAGAAGGGCACGTTGGCCAAGGCAAAGGAGAGGAGGCCCAGGTAGAGGTTGCTGCTCGAGGGATCAAAGCTCCGGAGCAGGCCGGCGTTGCGCACCAGCAGCCTGGTGAACTGCACGAGGATCAGCAACAACACAACCACACCCGGCAGACCCAGTTCCGTGATCAACTTGCCCACGCCAGACTCGCTCACCCAGGGGTTGGCCACCTGGCCAGCAGCATTGATGCCAAGCTGACCAGTCTGGGCCAGAGCCCCGGCACCAAGGCCAATGATCTGTGAGTTCTCAATCGCGGGCCAGATGGCATTGAAGCCAACGCGGCTGAAGCGTTCCCACAGGTCTCGAGGAATCGTGGACGCTCGCCAGAGGAAGGGATCAAGGTCCACCAGCAGATTGGGGAAAAGAACCGCCACGCCCACCACACCAAGGCCGATGGGCCCCAGCACACCAGTGAGGATGCGATCGCGCATGCGCGTGTCGCCGCGCAGGATCTGAAGCAGCAGCATGATCAACACGAAGACCACCACCAACGCCAGTGCCTTGCGCCGACCGGTGAGCAGGGTGAGAAAGGTGCAAGCCAGAGCGCCCAGGCCGTAGAGGTTGTTGGTGGAGCGGCTGGGGCTCGACCAGCCATACACCAGCAGCAGGCAGGAGGCGGCTGCCAGGTGCATGGCGGCCAGCTCACTGGAACGCCACAGGCCGGTCGCTCCCTGTTGGCTGATGGAGCCGTCGTCGGTGGAGAAGTGGATGAGGATGCCTTCCCCCACCTCCTTGAGAAGCCCGCCCCACTCCACACCCAGGTGGGAGAGCCAGACGGTGAACGACCAGGGCACCGAGAGCAGCAGATAGAGGCCCACCATGCGCCGCAGGGTGGGCGGGGCGAGGCCGAGCTGATAGCCCATCCACAGGCCGATCAGGGGAGCGAGATAGAAGCCCACCCCGATCATCGTGAGGGTGGGCTGGCCGAAGCGCACCAGGGAGTTGAAGGCCTGGAAGAGAAGGATGGCCAGAAATACTGGCACAAGAGCCGCCAGTTCGCTGCTGCCGAGGAACATCCGGCGCAACTGCAGTCCCCCACGGCGCTGGAAGCACAGCGCTGCGGTGATGACGAAGAAGATCAGCACGATCCCCACCATCAGGCCAGGCTGGCCTTCAGTGATCTTGCGCAGGGGGTCCTGCAGGTAGCCCACCGCGATCGTGATCGCCAGGGCAGAGCGCCAGTCGGAGCTGAGGACCCACACCGCCAGCGGCACCAGGAGAAGGACAACAAGCGTGAGGCTCATTGAAGTAGCTCCGCACTACGGGTGAGGATACCGGGATCCACCAAGGGTGTCTCAGCATGAGCATGTACCGGACCCCGTCCATGCTCCAAGCAGGGCGAAACACTGATCAGCTTCAAGCTGTGGAGGACTCCGTTATGGATCATGAAGGGCGTCCGGTTTAATCGCTTCGACATAAAGAGACTCCCATGCGCGTTCTCGTAAATTCAACGTCCCGGGATCAGCAATCCCGGTTTCACCTGGCGGATAGGCATGGGCATTGATGAAACCACATGCCGCCAGCAAACTCGATAGAGAATCTTTATTATACTGCCAACGGTGTAAGGACCGATCCCCTGCCAGGAGCCGATTGAGGCACGTCAGGCCTTTGGGACGAGCCCTGTGAAGGACATGGAGGCTGGAGATGAACGCATCAGCATTTCCATTGTCCTGGTAATTACAAATGAGTATGTCCAGATCGGGCACAGCCAAGCGTATTCTAGCTCCAGGCTCCAGTATTCGGAAAGCTTCCCCTAGAAATGATAGTGCCTCATCATCAGGGGCTAAATGCTCCAGCACATGGGAAGAATACACAACTTGGCAGGAGCTGGAGGGAAGAGGCAGCCGTCGGAGGCCGTTGCCATATCGAATTGCAGCCTTGCGGCAGAACCTGATGTACTCAGCCTGCTCATCACGAAGCAACCCGAGTTTTTTTCCAAAGGCGGATAATGTTCCCGAGAAAGGCAGACGTGCCAGACGAACGGAAGGGGAACTGTCAAAATTGACCCAACCTTGAATGGGACTTTGACCACAGCCAAGGTTGACTCTTAATCCATGGAACTGGGACATCGAAGATGCGGGAGTTACAAACAGCGGTGTATCGAAGGGCTGCCATCTGACTAATCCAAGTTCAGAAGTCAAGGATCCAACAATCTCGATTCACTGTTCCCATGAATCAGTTGCGGAGGCTCTTGACTGAGCTTCAAGGCTTTTCCAAGGGCCCGCACTTCCCCCACCAGCTTCACCGGGATCCACCAGGGATGGCGCAGGTGAAAACGGGTTCGCACCTCGCGGAACGGCTTGCGCAGCAAGTACCAGACCCGGTCCCAGCCGCGGCCACAGCGCAGGGCGTAGTAGCAGTCGCCCACGCCGTAGCGAGGGGAAGCGCTGGTGAGGTGGGAGCCACGGGAGCGGGTGCCGCCGCTGGCGGCCGCCAGATGATGGATGGAGGCCTCGGGGGCGAAGTAGATGCGGCCACCGGCCACCACCAGTCGCTTGGCGAACTCCGTTTCAAAGCGCGAGGCCACCGGTGGCGGGAACCTCTCATCGAAGCCACCCAGAGCCAGGGCACGCTCTCGCTTGAGGCTGAGGTTGCCGGCCATCACGTTTTCGATCCAGGCCGGCTCGGTGCCGTTGAAGGCGAAATCGAGATCCCTCCAGAGGGCACTGCCGCGCGGGCGGTGGGGATGGGCCTCAGGCCGCTGATCCGGCTGCAGCACCTGGCCCACCACAGCCCAGGCCTGGGGATTCTGGGCATGGGCCTGGAGATGACCGATCAAAAGGGCCGGCGCAGGGATGATGTCGTCGTCGATGTAGAGCACCAGCTCACCGTGGGCCTCCAGCAGACCGCGGTTCATGGCGCCGGTGAGGTTTGGTTTGGCCAGCCGCAGCCAGCGCAGGCGGCCGGCATCTGCCAGCTCGCTGAGCCTGGATTCGGTGCCTGGCTCATGGCGCGGCGTCTGATCGATCAGCAGCAGCTCGCAACAATCGCCGCCCTGGATGTGGTACAGCTCCTCCATCAAGGGCAGCAGAGCGTTCACCGTGTCCACCAGCACCTGCTCGCGATTGAAGGTGGGGATCACGATGCTGAGGGGTGGAGCGGGCATGGCCGATCAATGCGGCAGGGCGGTTGCCAAGGTGTTCGCCATCCGCTCGGCCACGGCGGGGGCGGCGTAGGCCTCCAGGATGCCGCAGGTGGTGTAAGCCGACTCGAAGGCGGCGGCGCTGCTCACCAGCTGGCGGAGGGCCGCCTCGATCGCTGCTGCTGAGGTCACGTCCGCCGCCAGTCCCACCGGGTAGCGCACCAGAATGTCCGCCAGGCAGCTGCCCCGGGGAGCAAGCACGAGGAGCGGTTTGTGGTGGCCCAGGTACTCGAAGAATTTCGAGGGCACGTTGTCGAGGTGTCGGGGGCCGGCAACCACCAGCAGGGCCGAGGCACCTTCGGACTGACGGTGGGACTCGGCATAGGGGCAGGCGGGGTGGAGGCGCAACCGCGAGCGCAGCACTGGGCTGGCAGCCACCAGGCGACTGGCCTCCGGGTAGATGTAGCCGAACTGATCGACCACCACGGGCGACATCGTGGTGTCAGTCGCCAGGGCCTGCAGGGCCGCCATGAGGGGCTCCACCGGCCGCCAAAGATCGAGGTTGCCCAGATGAAGCAGGCGGAACGGCTGCGGCGAACCGGAGGAGGGAGCAGCTGGCGCAGGCTGGAAGGCTGGGGTTGGCACCGGATAACTGTCGCTGATCCAGGTGCTGCGATCCGCCTTGACCAGCCCCGCCTCGATGTAACGCTGGCGAGTGAGCGGCGAGGCAAAGATCGCGAAAGCCGCAGCCTCAAGAACGGCCTGTTGCCGGAGGGGATCGGCAGGAGAGAAGCCCTCCAGGGTGCGGGATCCATGAGGATCGGCGTAGAACGCCAGCAGGGGAGTGCCCGTGCGGGCGGCACAGCGAGCGGCTTGCTCAAGCACCCCGAAGTGGGGTGAATCCCCGGCCACCGCGGCAAAGGTGTGCTGACGCAGCAAGGTCTCCGCTCTGCGGCCCATGGCCTGCAGCAGCGCAGCCTGCGGCTGGGCCCGCCTGAGGCGCTCCAGCAGGAGGCAGAAGCCCTGAATAACGCCGTAAACGCCGCGCATGGGATGCCCCACGACGAGACGATGGCGCCGCACCGACCAGCGCCGCGACCAGGCCACTGCCCGCACATAGTGAAGGGATCCGGAAACGGCCTCGACCGGAACTAGAAACACTGAATCGAGAGCGGGATCCGGACCAAGCACATGCAGCTCCCAACCCAGGGCGTGCAGGTGGGGCAGAAGCTTGCCGTAGCGGATGGCCTGCACCCCGGAGCCGCCGGGAGGCTGGTTGCTAAGGAGCAGCAGGCGGCGGGGAGAGGGCATCAGAAACGAGTCGACATGGTGAGGGCGACAGGTTTATAGGAGTAAAGGACCTGACTGCCTGATCAAGCTATCGTTTGACAAGGAAGAGAAATGTGTGGCCTCCTGCATTTTAAGTTGTGTAGCGGGCTGTTGCCAGAGGGGGAAATATTTTCTCCTCAAAAAGCATCGTGAGCCGAGACTGTGCCAGGTCGATTGGGTTTTGTTCGGGTTTTTTGGCATCCCATCCAAAAACAAGTTCGCCCCCCTCGCGAAGACACTCGCTGATTCCTTCAATGGTGGCATTGAAATCCTCTTTCGTGTTAATTCCCCAGCCATAAACTCCAACAAAAAAGACAAGATCAAGACTTCTCGGAGCGAGATACTGCGACAATACTGTACAACTTGCGCAAATTGCATTGGCACCACCGTATCGAGTTGCATGATCTTGATTTAGCTCGATAACGCGATAATTTTTGCTTCTCCATGCTTTGAGGTATCCACGGTTATACCAGTCGGCACCAATCGAAACAACGTCTTTAACCTCAGTTCGCTTTAGATAATAAGGAAATATTGTTTGCTCCAGGATGGTTCTGGCTGGATTTTTCAGGTAAAAGTCAAATCCCAGCGGCATCAGAAGCTTGCGCGTGTAGCCATGTAGTCGTTCGCGTAGGGAGGGCATTTGGATTGAGTTGCTGGGTTCCTGAACGTAAACAGATGGACGGCAAGATTGCCGCCATTCCGGTGATGCCGTGTGTCATTGGCTGCCCTTTTGCTCCTGGCTGTCTTGGCCAAGGCTGTTCTGGGGGGCAGACATCCAAAAGCTCGTAGCAGTCTTCCTGTACGGCGGGCAGGGCAAGACCAGACGCATCACTACGGTCTGCACCTGCTGAGACTGTTCTCGCAGTGCCAGGACACAAGCACAACCAATCAGTTTCCCGGGCTGGCAGAACTCATGCCACGTTTGCGTGGTTCACTTGCCGCCCTCTGAACACATCCGTCTCTCCAGAGTGGTGCATCTTCCGATTCCTGGTGCAAACCCTATCGGTTTCTGCGCCGCCCTGCCGATACCCCCCTCGGGCGATAGTCCAGCGCCAGCCAGCGACCGGCGTTGTTGAGCGTGTGCAGATGGCTCGCCCGCAGTTGCTGGGGAAGCTGCTGCAACCAGGCCGGTTCCATGGGGATTTCCGTGTAGCGCCCCTGATCGATCCGCTCGATCCGGCGCAGCTGCACCCCCTCGCCGTATTCGTTGTCGATACCGGTGCGCTGGGTTACCCGCACAAGTTCACCATCAATGTGCAGCAGCCCGCCGTTGCGGCCGCAAGTGCTGTCCACCAGCATGGGCGAGTCGGTGTGCGGAGTGAACTGCCCATGCAGGAGATCGGGGCTGTGGAACAGGTGCAGTTCGGCCGCCGTGGAGCCAGGCAGAGCTGGGCAGTTGTGGCTGTTCACGAGCAGCCACCAGCCCTCGCTGGTGGGGATCAGGATCGGATCGATCCAGGCCTGGCCGATGAGCAACTGGCGCTCCAGCCGCCAGCGATAGGGAAAGGCCTCCGCCCGGTAGAGGCGCACATCGCCGTTGCGGCCGCTCTCCACGGTGGCGAACCAGGCACCGTCGTGTTGCACTACTCGGGGAAAGGAGAGGTGGAAGGGCTCCCGCATCACGGGCCCGCAGGCTTCGATGGCGCCCTCGTTGACGGCGAAAAGCTCGATCACCCCCTTGGCGGCCGCATCATCCCAGCGTTCGCAGAACAGCCAGGTGCAGTCCCCATCGGCCACAAGGAAGGGATCAGCGAACCAATCGGTTCCGCTGGGAGTCAGCTGGTGGACGAGCTGCCACCGCCGGCCGGCAGGGTCGAGCTGGCCGATTCCCACCTGCCAGGGTTGCCCATCCCTCTCAAGCCAGTGATTCATCCGGCGCCGGGCACCTGAGAGGGCCCAGCGGCCACTGGCTGCCAGCTGCTGCCTGAGGTGCACGGAAGGAGGAGGCTGGAGCGGCAGATTCCGCCCCGACGGGGCGATCGGCAGCAGCACCTGCCTCTGCTCGCAGAGGCGCAGCCACCAGAGCAGGTAGTCAGCAGCGGCGAGCAGGCAGCGCTGCTGATGCCGGCGCCAGCGGGCCAGGCTTGGGACCGCAAACTGCACCAGAGAACACAGCTCCGTGGTGCCCCGGCTGGCTGAGGGTGTGCACAGTACGAAGCGGGAGGCCGGCTCGCCCCACTGGGGAGCGGTGAGGGCCGTGCCCGATCCGATTTCACGCGCAGAACCACCGACGAGCTCGGACAGCACCAGCACGGCGCCGGGCAGGGTTTGAGGCTGTTGTTGCCCCTGCTGCCACCTGGCGGCCGCCAAAAGCACACACACCGCTTCGCTGCCACCAGAGCCAGGGCTGCGGCAGACGCCAGGAGACCAGTCCTGCCAGAGGACGACCCGTAGCCCTTCTGCTGGCTGCAGCTGTTGCTGCAGCCGATCGGCGATCGTGCGCTGGGCGGGCTGGGCTGGATCGATCACCAGCTCAAGCTGCAGTGCCGTCACAGAGTTGCGGCCCGCTGCCGGGAGAGGGGTGCCGGGATGGTCTGGGGCCGTTGCGGCTGCTGGGTGAAATCGTTGGCCCTGTCGTTGGCCCAAGGCCCAACTCTCTCCGGCGGGAGGGTGAGGCCAGCGTAGGCCTCCGGGATGCCGCAGGTGTCATAGGCCCGCTGGAAGGAGATGGCATGGCTGGTCAGCTGCCGGAGAGCGGCCTCGATGGCCGTGGCAGAGGTGACGTCCGCCGCCAGCCCCACCGTGTAGTGATCCAGAATCTCCTCGAGACAACTGCCGCGTGGACACAGCACGAGCATGGGCTGGCGATGGCTCAGATAGTCGAAGAATTTCGAGAACGGTTTGTCCGGATGACGTGGACGGCCACCACGCGAAGGGACGCAGCCCTGATCCCGGCAAAATGGCGGACGGCGGGACCGGATGGGACTCGCTGATCCAGATGCAACGTGCCGACGTGACCAACTCCGCCTCGATGGAGCGCTGGCGCGTGAACGGAGAGGCGAAGATTGTGAAAGTTGCAGCTTCCAGTATGGCCTTCTGGCATTGCGGATCGGCCGGGATGAATCCTTCCAGCGTGCGGGAACCGTGGGGATCGTCGTAGATGGCGAGCAGAGGAGTGGCTGTGCGAGCAGCGCAACCGGCGACCTGGTCGAGCACGGTCAAATCAGGGCACATACCCTCCGCAGGGGATGTCCTGCCGGCAGGCGATGCAGACGCACCGACCAGCGCCGCGTCCAGGCCACGGCCTGCATGTAGTGGAGGGTGCCTGGTGCCTCCTGCACGGGTTCGCGGAACACCGAGACGAGAGCAGGATCTGAGCCGAGCACATGCAATTCCCAGCCCAGGACACGCAGATGCGGGAGGATCTTGGCGCAGCGAATCCCCTGCTGCACCCCAGAGTCACAGGGTGGCTGGATGCTGAGAAGAAGCAGTCGTCGGGCGGGAAACATTAGCGACAGGAGAGGAGCCTGGCTAAGTTCTGTTGCATTATCGACCGTAATTATATCAGCTGAAGTAAAAGCAGGGCGGATCACAAGAATTGAAAAGCAAAACTTGTTTCAAGTATAATATCGCTGCCTCAGGGCAAAATAGGCCCTGATCCTTCAATAGCCAGCAAACTCCAAAATAAACACTGGATGCATGAAAATTCAAGTCCAGCAACAGCAACCAGAATACAATACAGTTTTTGAAACCATAGCCTCTCATCACCCATGCTCACCATTGCGACCTCGATACCACCCATGCTCAATCGAAGGGCGTCTGCCGCAGATGGCATAACAACTGATATACGAGATGAAGCGATCAACTCCTGGCGCAACATCGGTGCAGACATTTACTCTATGAATACATCCGCCGAACTTGAACGGAATCCAGATCTCCGTCTCTTCATAGAAGCAAGGGATATAAGCATTTTATCGGTCCCATCGACCAGCCATCAACCAGGACATCTACCGAATCTACGAAGCTCCCTTCAGTCCATATGCAAACATGATTGTCCTGGCTTAATAGCAATAATGAATTCAGACATAATTCTAGACTTTTCAAATCACGATCTCGACATTATTCACAAAGCAGACGAGACTTCTTTCTTTGTTGCACATCGCTGTGATATCTCTGAACTTGAGAAGCGATACACGCCGGTCAGCGACCGAAGCCTAGGGGCAGGCTTTAAACCATGCAGAAATGGCCTCGATTTATTTATCGCACATCGGAATCTATTGTTGAAGTCATTGAGATTTCTTTCTCCTGACCTCACGCTTGGACTGCCGTGGTGGGACCTCGCATTGCCGGTCGCACTTCTAGCCGCTGGAGGAAGCATGCAGCACCTTGACTATCGCAAGGTACTGCACATCGAACATGATCAGAGATCTTGGGGAACTGCAAGCTTCAACAGAATGGGCTATTCGGCCGTGCATCATCTCCGAAGAAGCCTAACCGAGCACAATCCCTCTTCAACAGCCATGCTCTGGCTCAGCGCAACCGAGTGGGTTAAAGCGAAACATTCAAGGCCGATAAAGAAGCTTGCCAGGTTAAAGTTACGAGCAGGTAGGTATAGACGAGGAATCTGGGAAGAACCACTCTCGAACTGGCTATCAGAAACCGCAGAATTAACCCAGAGCCTGATCGGGCATGGCATCCCTAAACACTACTGGTAATACTTCCGTCGCGATGCTTGGGTGAGTACACAAGATTTTGACATTCGAAAAGTTAGCTCCTATGCACTCCGATCGGTGGCCCATCCACCCATTCACCCTTGAACTGCCGCTCCGCAGCAGCGATAAGGTGAAAATCGGCAGAGTAAGACCACTGCCAGGGCCCAGCACGATAGAGAGTTTCACGCCGCAGCATGTAGTTCAGAGTATCAATATCGCCTTCACGAAACCCTGGGCGAGGAAACAGAATCTGGTTTCCCCCACATATGATCGGGGCAATCACATAGCCAGTTTCGAGCGAACGAAATCCTGCCCGCATCATCTCCAGGGCATGGGGCTCTAACAGATTGTCGTCGTCGAGGAACAGGAAGTAGTCGCCGCGCGCCGCCAGAATCCCCACGTTGCGCTGATGGTTGCCATAGAGCCCTACATGGGGTGAAGGTAGATAGGAGAGTCGCAGATCGTGAAACGACGCAACGATCTGCTCGACAGCTGGATCGTGGCCATCGGACACCACCACCACTTCCCAGTCGTCGATGGTCTGTTGGCGCACCGATTCCAGCGCCTCCCGGAGCATCCGGTGGCGGTTGTAGGTGGGAATCACCACCGACACCAAGCCCCGACAAGCCTGCCGTCGCCCAACCTTCCACCAGACCAGATGGATGGGGAAGTTGTAGACGGTGAATCTGATGCGAGACCAGGTGCCGGGGTGGCCCTGCAAGAGTCTACGGAGCTTGGCGAGGACACTCATGCGAGCTGCAGCAATACGGCTGGATTCACAGTTTTTGGGACACGAAACCGATCGAGCCGGCACGATAAATCGCATCGATCTGACGTGCCTTGAGAGGCCATCTGGCTTTGCGAGGCGAAAGCTGGGGAAAGGCTTCATGAAGGCGATGCAGGCAGGAGAGAGCTATGCGGATGACCTTCGGGTATCGGCTCATACGGGAGAGGGATTCCAGCGTGTCAATCGCGGCCCAGAGGCGTAGCGCTTCCAGCTCGGGCTGCCTGCTGAACAGCGACAGCAGACCCCACGCCGTGTGGTGAAAATAGGAGGCATGGAAAGGCTCACCCTGTGACACTGTTCCCAGGTAGAGGCCTCCAGACCTCAGCACTCGCGTGATCTCCCTGAGCGCGACAAAGGGGTCGCGGAGATGCTCCAGCACCGCATAGGACAGCACGGCATCGAACGACTGGTCTTTGAACGGCAGGCAGTGGGCATCCACCAGCAGATCCGCCGCCGCAGAATCCACATCCACGCCCAGATAACGAAACCCAAGCGACTCGATGGGCCGCTGCTGATCGCGCGGCCCGCAGCCCAGGTCCAGCACGGTGGCACCGGGCTGGAGCCGCGCCATCAATTCGGAGAGAAAGGCGCTGGAATCGCGCAGGGCCGATGGGCCTGAGTAGGTGAGCGGCGGCGGGTCCGTGGCGATGGCCTCCAGCAGCTGGCTGGGGTCTGCCGGAGCCTGGCGGCGATGCGTGAGCGTCAGCGCCCGGGGGGACACCGGCTGGAGGTTGCGGGGATCTTCAGAGGCCCAGGGGCAGAGCGAGCATCCATAGCCCCGGGGCTGAACGAGGAGCTCGGAGCCACAATCGGGGCAGCGGAGGATCGCCAGGATCCAGGGATCTCGCAACGTGCCAGAAGCCCCCATCATCAGTCCGAAGGTCCAGTGGAGAGAATCTGATCGATCCGGGCGTGCAACGCCCCACCGCACACATTCCAGCTGAAGCAGCGGGCTTGCCGGACATGCCCAGCAGTGCCGAGTCGCTGCAGCTCGGCAGGCTGCTCAGCAAGGTGGCGGAGAGCCTGCGCGAGCTCGTTCGGGCTTTCGGGCGTGATCAGAAGGCCGGCCTCCCCCTCCGCCAGCAGAAACGGCAGCCCCCCCACGCGGGTACCCACGACGGGGCGGCCAGCGGCCATCGCCTCGAGCGCCACCGTGGGCAGGGCATCGCTGCGAGAGGGAATCACCACCACATCGGCCCAGCGGTAGTGATCGCCCAGGGCCGGCCGGGGCACCAGCGCACGCACCTCCGGCCGACAGGAGCCCTCGGGGATGGCAGAGAGGAGCTGCTCAAACTCGCTCCGGAAGGCGGGCGCCACCAGCCCGATCAGGCGCAGTTCGCCCGGGCAGCCGGCTTCCGCCAGCTGCCGCCAGGCCTGCAGCAACACATCCACACCTTTGATCCGCTCCATGCGGCCCACATAGAGCACCCGCAGGCCCCGACCGACAGGGTTCGTGAGCGGCAATGGCTCGGCGGTCAGGCCGATATCCGCAGGATCGATGCCGTTGGGAATCAGGGCCAGCCTCTCTGGCGCCGCCCCACCCCGCTCGGCCAACGCTCGCATGAAGGGGGAGAGCGTCACCACCAGATCGGCCTGCCGGTAGGCCGGCGGCGTGGTGCGTCGGTAGAGCCAGGTGAGGCCAGGCTCGTAGGTGCCGGCCGGCCGCTCGAAGATGTCGCCGTGGCACACCATCACCAGCGGGACACCGCACAGCCACCGGAACGGCACACCCGTGAGGGCCGCCACCGGGTGGCTCTGGCAGAGCACCAGATCCACCGGGTTGCGACGTTGCAGCCGCAACAGCGCCAACAGGGCCGCCAGATCGAAGGCCACCTCGGCGGGCAGGTGGCAGAGGCGGCGCAGACAGCGAAAGCGAGGCGCGCGCACCTGGATCCACCGACTCCAGCCGCCTCCGGACGCGGCTGGCTGGGGCTGATCGCTGACCAGTGTGACCCGCGCCCAGGCCGAGAGCAGCTGGACTTGCCGCAGGGCCACCCCGCCCACCGTGCTGGCGCTTCCCAGGCCGATGCAAACCATGACGAGATGGGGCCGGACGCAGGGGTCGGCCGTCCGCTGCGTCTGCCGTAACCCGAGGCTCTGGAGCAGCCGCAGCCAGCTCAACAGCCGCCAGGGAGCGAGGGTCACAGCCTGGCGCAGGTAGGGCCGGCAGCGAGGGTCGCCCCGTCGGCGCAGGGTCTCGCCGATGAAGTGCTCACCGTCGCCGCGGCGAATGAGAGCGTCAAGCCAGACCCCCGGGCCACGCCGCGCCAGGGGCCGGTAGCCGGGACGGATGCGTTCCGCCCGGGCCAGCACCACCGCCTCATCGGCGCCGCGGCAGCGGGCCACGTGGGCGTCCAGGCACAAGCGGGCCAGGCGACGCTGCTCGCGCCAGTGGCGAGAGGAGAGCCCGCTCTCGGCCAGTCGTACCCGGGTGAGGATCTCCGGCACGATCCAGTAGCTGCCTTCGCCGGCCAGGCGATACCAGAGATCCCAGTCCTGAGCGAAATAGAACTGGGGCCGGTAGCCGCCCACCCGCTCGTAGATGTCGCGGCGGAACAGCACCGAGCCGTGGTGGGGAACATCGCCAGAGAGTCCCTGCTCCGGCGGCAGCTGGTCGATCCGCACCGGCTGCTCACCTTCCGGTGCGCCGCAGGCCACCCAAAGCGGTTCCCAGCGGGGCCCGTTGATCGCCACGTGCGAACTCACCAACACGCAGTAGGGCCACTGGTGCAGCACCTCCAGCTGGCGATACAGGCGCTGCGGCTCCATGCGATCACCCACATCGAGGCGGGCAATGGTCTCCCCACGAGCCGCGGCGCAGCCGGCGATCAGGGCGCGGGTAAGGCCGCCGTAGGGCACCTCCAACACCCGCAGTCGCGAGTCCTGACTGGCCAGATCCCGCAGGGCCCGGCTGGGCTCCAATGGCACGGGCCCATCGCACACAAGAACGCACTCCAGCTCCACCCCCTCCTGGGCCAACACGCTGGCGAGGGTGTCGATCAGGCGCTCGGAATCCCCGTGGGTGGCGAGAACCACGCTCACCTCGGGGGCAGATGCGCACGCGCCCTCTGTTGAAAGCGATGGGTGAGCATGCCCCATCAGCCTCGAACTCCTCTCAGCGTTGTGAGACGCTCAGCCAGCCAGGCTGCGCCTTGTGGCCGAAAGACCATTCGAGCGACGTTGTAGAGACGCACGGAGGAGGGGTTGCCGCCGGAACTCAGGCAGGCCAGGTGGAGAAGGCGAGAGGATTCCTGTGAATAGCCCTGCTGATCAAGCTGGCGTCCCCGAAAGAACGCCCAGCGGGAAAATGTGGTCATCGCCTCGGAGCCCAGGGGAACACCGGCCAGCAGGGCACAGCTGAACAGCCTGGGCAAGAACACAGCATCGTAGATCAGGCAATCCGTCATGGATGCCTGTGAGGCACGCGCTGAGGAGTTGTAGTGGGAGTGATTCGACACCACACTTCCGCAGTGCACCAGGGACACTCCCAGGGAGCCGATGCGGGCGTCGTAGTCCCAGTCCTCCCGCTGGCGCATGGTGCACCAGGGGCCGACGGCATCACAGATGGATCGTCGGTAGAGAGGGGTGTGGATGAACCACCAGCGGTTGTTCAGCAGGGCCGGGAACAGGGTGGGCACCGGCTGGCCGGTGAGCCGTGCGTAGGCGTCAAACACCTTGCCCTCCAGGTCGGAGACGGTGGTGGTGCCATAGGCGACAGCACAGTCCGGGTGCTCACGCAGAGCCCTCACCTGATCAGCGAACTTGTTGGGATAGAGCCAGTCGTCGCTGTCCAGATACTGGATGAACTCGCCCCGGGCATGGCGGCGGCCGCGTTCCCGGGCGGCACCGGGGCCGGCGTTGGCCTGACGAAAGCTTCTGATCACAGAGGGATGCCGCGCGGTGAGATCGGTGATCACCAGGGGGGTGTCATCCGTGGAACCGTCGTCCACGATGAGGATCTCGATCGGTCGGTAGGTCTGTGCCAGCACGCTGTCGACGGCGCGGCGGAGGTAAACGGGGCGGTTGTGAACAGGAATGATGGTGCTGACAAGGCCCGCAACGGTCATGGCCGAGTCAGTTGAAGTGGTTGGCGCGAATCAGCTGCTGGATTCGCTCGTGGGCGGGTACTTCCGCAAGCGCGCGGGCACGCTGGAGGTTGATGTTCCCGGGGGTGTGCTTGAGCTCCTGGGGGCGGTGCCAGAGATGAACGATCGGGAACAGACCCCAGGTCCAGCGGCTGAGCAGGGTGGCGCGATCCCAGAATTCGTTGTCTTCACCGCCCCATCCCTGGAACTCCTCGTCCATTCCCCCGATGCTGCGATAGGCCTCTGTGGTGATGGCCACACTCCCACCCGCCTCCAGATTCTGGACAATCTCCAGCGGAGGGGCCGTGTCGAGGGAACAATCGGGCCTGCTCATGATCGCCAGGGAGGTGGATTCGTCGAGATAGAACACGAACCGCTTGAGATTCACAGCCTGATACCCCAGGGAGATGGTGTGCAGGATCGAACGACAGTAGTCGGCTGGAATCAGCATGTCGTTGTCATGGAGAAGCGCCGCCGGAGCACGGCAGTGTCTCAGCCCCGCGTTGAAGGCATGGGAGCGATTGAAACGGCCTCCGGCCTGGTGCAGCGGGCACAGCACATGCCGCACCCACGGGGGCAGGAGTGATGCAATCTCGGATTGGTTGTCCTGCTCCACCACGATGCACTCCAGCCTCACATTGCGCTGGCCGGCAATCGTCTTCAGCGTTGCGAGCAGGTGGCCAACCCGTTCAGCGCCCCGGTGAGGAATCACCACCGACAGCTCGGGGTTCTGGCGGGAATCCCAGGCAGGCACGGCGAGGCGCACCACGGGGAAGTCCTGAAGGCAGCGCCGTAGCAGGCGCTGCCCGAGATCGGGGCAGACGAGCGAAGCATGCAGACGGGAGGTGTAGCTCCAGCAACACTCGTAGCCGCCTCCCAGTGGTGCTGGCCTCAGCTGCTCATACCGGTTGCAGAGGGCCAGGTAACCCAAACCCGGGCTGGACAGGAGTCTTCGGTATCGTGACCTGTCCAGGAGCTGGACACCCACAATCTGCCGAAGCGTTCGCAACATCGCCATGTTGGCCGTGGTGCTCCAATCTGAGAGAAGACTAAAGGTTGAGCTAGTGTTATCGGCAACATGTGCTGGCTAGGCTGATCGTGAATTCCTGGCTCAGCTGGGCAGCATCACTGAAACGCCGTAATGGCCGATTCGTCTACGAGGCGTTGGCCTGGATGCGGGGAGATACCAGGATCCGAGCCAAGGTGAGGTTCCGCCTGGTGAACTGGCCGCTGCAGCTGCGGTGGTCGCGGGTGTTGGCCAGGAAGGCAGTACCTGGTCTCGTGTCGATCATCACGCCGACGCACCAGCGGCATCAGAAGTTAAAAGAAGCCATTGAGTCGGTGAGGGGCCAGAGTATTTCCAACTGGGAGTTGATCGTAGTGTGCGATGGTCATGATCCGAAGGCTCAAGAAATCGTAAACAAGCTTGGCGACTGCAGGGTAAGATACTTCAGAAGCAATCGAGTTGGGTACTACGGAAATCACCAAAGGAATGCAGGGACATTGCAGTCACGAGGGGAGTTCATTTTCTATCTTGATGACGACAATCTACTCAAGGAACATGCTTTAGTCAGCTTTCTCGCTGGATTCCTCGAGACGGACGCGTGGTTTGTTGTGTGTCCAATTCAGTATGGCGAGAAAGTCATGATGCCCACTCAGGCCCTCGAACTGAAAACCGTCGACACCCTGAACTTCATGATCAGGAGGCACGCCCTACGTGCCGTTGGGGGATGGAAGTGGTTTCTCGCGGCCGATCATGACCTGATCACCAGGGTAAGCCATGGATTTCAGGGGGTGTACTGCCAATGTCCGCCAATCGGTGTTCATCGCTGAGGGATGATCTACCTCATTCATAGCCAGCCAAGTTATTCTTTTGAGCTCAGCTGGGCCAGCTCATCATCCATTAGGTCATTATGATCATGACTTCGGAAGGCTTCCATGGTACGGCGTTGCTCATCTTCAAGCGAAGCTGCACTGCCACGCTTGATCTTGCGAAGAAAGTGCTCTTCCGACTGAAGCTGGTAGTGATTCATATGAAGAACCATTTCGGCCAGCAATTCCTCACTGGCCGGCTGACAAGCAGAAGAGGGCACGATAGCACCGTTCGGCAGACAGGTCTCACCGTGGAAAAGAAAGGGCCGATGAATACAAAGGCTACGAACTCGAGAAAGCCTGGCAATATACTTACAGTGCACATGACCGCCATAGATGCCTCGGGAAGGGTCATGGACTGTGGAGTACCTGTAGCGAGTCTTGAAGTTTCCGATCACACCGTCAGCAGGCTGAGATACATGGCCCGAAGAGCCATAGACCTTCCAGGGGATCTGCACGCAGCTTACCCTTGAAGAAAGGGTCCGAAGGTAATCGCGGATCGAAGCAAAATCCCTTCGAGCATAGGCAAACTCATCGAGATCACAAACCAGCAGCCATTTTGTGGTCCGCCTGAGCATTGATAGCGCGTCTGCATAGGCAGTCGACTGCGAAAACTTTCGATCGTCATGCCACAGACGGACATACCCTTGTTGGATCCAAGGCTCCAACACGAGTATGAAGTCGTCGTCACTGTTGTTGTTGATCAGGTTGATGCACTCTGCACCCTGGTGCAGGTAATGACGGATCCATTCATCAAGAATGCGAGCCTCATTCTTGAAGATCGCCAGAACCTCAAACTCGTGATCGGTGTGACGTAAATCCCAGCGCAAGGACATCAGGCGCTCTCGCGCGGGCCGCGATCCATTCTTGAGGCGCGTCAGCAGCCCTGATCTGGCCATAGAAGAGGAGGGGATACCTGAGGTGGATGATCTGAAAAGGATGATTCCCGGCAGGTGGGTCTTCAATGGACTACAGCTTACCGGCTACTTCTCTCTAGACTGATGAAGTGAGTGTTTGCTTATGCGTGGTCTCGACTCTGTCGCCTTCCGCCTCTCCAGGAGCCGAACAGGGCGATGGTGGCTCAGACGCAGGCTCCAACAGGAGATCCACCAGCGGCTGGGAGTAGTGCAACCGGGCTTGGCAAAGGACAAGCTGCTGATCACCACTTTCTTCAATCAGAACATCCCGACGGAGATTCCGCATCGGCAGAATGAGGTGATGGTGTCGCTGCTGGCAGACAGTAGCGACCGGATCTGGGTTCCCTTCACCACCAGGCTGATTGTGAGCCACGATCAGTTCCTCGATGCCATGCTCAAAGAAGCCTTCCGGCTCGTTGATCACGTGCTCCTCCTTGACGTGGATGCCATCCCCCTGTGCCGAGAAGCGGTCGATCACCTGTGGAGCCAAGCGCGGGCAGGGGCTCTGGCGGGAGCCGAACAATGCGCTTCCCATCTGGGGGCCACGCATGACTACATTTCCCCCGCCGTCGCCTGTCTGTCGCGAGAGGTTTATAGCCGGCTAGGCGCACCCTCAGCGGCAGCGGATGGGGAGAACGACGTGTTTGAGCGCTTCAGCCGCATCGCTGGTGAACGCGGTGTGACGGTGAGCCCTCTGCGCGTCAGGTGCTACATGGCAGAGCCGTCCTGGCCGCTGGCCAACGGGCGGCGGTTCGGGATCGGCACCTACTACGGAGCTGACGGGAAAGACCTGTTCTTCCATAACTTCTGCAGCCGGAAGTCTCGAGGTGCTGCCTTGCAGCATTTTTATCGCGCCTGCAGTGCGGCCATCAGCTGATCCTGCGTCGCTACGGCCGTGTGCGCCCAGCCGGTATCCAGGACCCGTTGCGCACAGCGCTTGATCCAGAGCCAGAGACGCCAGCCCATCCTCCAGCGCCTGCGCATCGCCCGCGGGTAAGACAATGTCGCTGTCGAAGGGGGGCACCAGCTCGACGCCGGCAAAGACCCAGTCGGAAGCGACGACCGGCAGCCCGCAGACCAAAGCCTCGTTCACCGAAATGACCTACGGATCATGCTGGAGGGATGTACGAACGCATCCCAGACGCCGTGCCAGAAGGGCAGCGAACTGTAGGCGGCGTTGCCGATACAGAATACTCGATCACCCAGGGGATAGAGGCGCTGCGCCACCTCAGCTCGCAGGGGCCGACGCCCACCAGCAACATCCCGACGAGACCGAAGCGGGATGTCAGGAGCCGGAATCCTTCGATGAGCGTGATGGGATCCTGACGGTTGGACCAATTGAGGATGCCGAGAACAACAAAGGAGTCGGGCGGTCAGCCGCAGTCCGCTTGGAAGAAGTATCGCTGTGGCCCACTCCGCGGACTCGTCCTGACCCACAGGGTAGGAGAAGCGAAACGATCCTTAGTTCAAGTTCCGAGAGCAATCTGAAATCAAGGCTTGCTCATCATTGGGCATGTCTTGCGGAACGAGAAATTAGAAAGGTCTGAGTGCAAGTCATGCGGCTTGCTGTTACGAATGGGCACAAAGCCGCCAAGAGCTACCGCGGATCGTCCTCACAGGCCAAGGAATAGTTGCGAAAGCGATCAGCGCTTGCTCCTCTCCACTCCTAGAATTTATTGTCTCACCACTTGCAGAGGCACCGTACCGATCCTAGCCGCCATTTCCGAAAAAGAAGACCCATACGATCCGAGTATCTCGGTGCATTGCGATAACAGATATAAATCAATTACGGCATCCCGAATCCCGAAAACCGTAGATCGTCCGTACTTTTTAGCTCTTGAGAAAATCCGACCGGGATACCTTGAATGAAGCTCATCAACTACGCTTGGGGAGTCAGAGGCCAGAAAAAAAGCCTCGCCAGGATTGACATTCAGCCGCATATCCAATACATCACAGAACGCCTTTAGCGTACTCTCTGAGGTGGCTGGCTTGTGATCCCCTCTTCTGACATGCAATCCCACTAGCCCGTGCGGCAAATCAGAAACATACTTATCGATCTCTATTTGCAAATCACTAATAGGCTCAGCGAAGATAGGCATTCCAGTTACTTGTCCATAGAAATCACAATAAGTTTCTATCAATACTTTTTTGCCCTTAAGCGAACTGATACCCTCGGGGCCAAGCCGAACACGTGTTTCCTCGACGCCGAGTATTAGGTCGTGACTCCTGCTTCGCAACCAAAGACACACTTTCTTATCTGTTCGCAATCCTAATAAAGCTCCTTTGAGGCGGTCTCCGAGAGCTCGCCCGTAGTCAAGCTCAAACAGAGTAAAGTGCCTACTTTGTTTAAACAAGTCCTTGTATCGTGCTCCAAGGCTAACCCCATCTACCATCCAAACTACCCTAAGCGAGCAGCCTAGTGACTCAGCCAACTCGACACCGGCCTGCATTGCTTGCAGCCGGTTGCACAACCCTGCCAATGGTACAAGAGTGATTATGCCGTTTGTCATTAGAGATGTGTAAGCTTCAAAGGGAAACTCAAATATTCGCCGTGAACTCAGTCGGCACCACGGACAAAAGGGTTTTATCCGAGTTCGACTTCAATGACATCAAGGATGGTGAACTTCGGTGTATCGCTGCCAAGTAGGCAAAGCTGAAGGCAAGGAAGTGGTGGATGCCTTGGTGGTCGGGGCCATCGCTCCATGGCCTGGCGTTACACCTGCGCTGTACATCCCAGCGATGTGGGCCGGATCCCAGCCAATCACCTCGGCCAGGGAGGCGGGATCGAAGGGCTCGGCCAGGGCCGCCGGTGAGGAAGGCCACCACGGGGGTGCCGCAGGCTTGGGCTTCTGAGGCGGTTTGGCCAAAGGCTTCCTGTTGGGAAGGCACAACCATCACAACAGCGAAAGTATAGCTCAAACGTAGGCTGAGGCAGTTGTGCAGATGGCCGCTGCAGTGAATCGGGAAGCCGAGATCGGGTGACTGCGCAGGTCCCGGTTTGGCTCTGGTAGAAAACCACCAGCTGCCGCAGCTCCGGAATCTGTCTCGCATAAATCAGCATTGGAACCCTGCGCAGACTCCTCTAGTTTCGCCAAGATTCGTGAACTTATTATAGTACTTGTACATTTAATTGTACATTGCCAAACCCAAGTCCATCCGTCTCTGGCAGCCGGTGCAGACGAGTCTGCTACAAGAATCTGGCCATCCGAGTGGTGACGGCCAACCAGTGGGCTGACCATAGCCGGCTTAGTGAATTCCACCACGAAAGCTTCGATGCGTTGAGCGACTTGTACCATTGCGCGGAAGCCTGCGGCTACGTGCAGATCCTGCACTTGTGCCAGACGGCGGGCTTGAAGAATAGGCCATGTGACCCTCGAGACATCATGGAAAGGGGTGCGGAAGCAGAACGCTTCTACACTCACTCAGACGATGATCTCAGCGGGTGTTTCGCTGCAGCCGGCAGGGCGCTGCTCTATTAGCAACATATTCCGAGATGGAATTCATTTACCGCTTCAGGGAAGATCCTCGAAGCCAGGCAATGCTGAGGTGTTATTCCAGCGGCCGGCTGGAGCGAGCAACAGTTTAGTCATCAATGCTTCAGCTATTTCGGAAAGATAAGGCGGAAAAAGTGCTCGGTCAATAATTAGAGATCTCAACCGCCGTTTGGCCCTAGATAGAGTGGTCCTTGACACCCATTTGTAGGCTATCGCTTTCTCCCTGATCGAGGGCCAGTGATTGACTGGAATACTGGCCTGATACTGGGAAATGAGTTGGAGAAACTCAGCATCTGCTGCCATTCCGATCTTACCCCAAAACTCATTGCCCCATCTTTCGTCATGAAGTTCGTGCCAGTAAAAATGGGGTGAATCGACTATAAGACTTGCTCCGACTGCAAGATGCGCAAGCGGAAAATAGAGATCCCACCATGGAAGGCCAAAGGTCAAGACGTCGGGAAGAAATCTGATCGCTCGGCTCAGCAGGCTTGCTGATGTCACAAAGAAGTCAAAACCATCCCGATAGGGGACCCCCTCCTGAGGCCGTCGGCCAAGATCTGCCGTATCAAGCCTGTTGGCAATCAGGAAGACATCATCATCTAGAGAGTCAATAGTCGAACGCACATGAAAGGGATTTGAAAAGATTATATCTGCATTGGTGAAACAAAATGTGGCTTCTGGATTAAGCTTGGCGACAAGTTGACACGTATGCCTCAGATTAGGAAGGCATTCCGGGAAAGATCCCAATGTTTGAGAGACTTGAAGAACCTCAATATCGCAAGATTCAAGATTGGGAAGATGGGCTGGATACCGAAGTAGCTCTTGATGCGTATGGACCGAAATGATGTTCAGGCCAGCCTGTCGCCAAGAAAGGATGGCCGCTTGCTGAGTTGTGTCGTTAGTCAGACCAGAGAATGGCTGTCCTCGCATGACTGGAGGGATGCTCGTAACAAGCACTTCCTTAAAACAATTAGATCTCAAAGCTCAACACTGCCCCCTGCATCAGGAAAGAAATCCGCTCGGTCTGACCCATCCACTTGAGGGGTTGAGCGATAATCATGAAACCGATTCGATGACCAGCCCTGACGGGCGGCAATCCAAGCCCAACCTTATGGAAGAGCGAGGTGCCGCTGCGTGTGCCGTATGGCAGCTATGTGGAACGCAACAGGGCGCTGCGGCAGGTGATGAAGGAGATAGCCCTGGCAGGGTATTCAGAGCCTGCCTCCAGCACCTCGGCCTGCCCGACGCGTTACAACGCACCGCTGGCAGTCCAGATCTCCACGAGCTCACGTGAGATAGCAGCAACCAGCCGAGGTGGGCACCGTTGGCCTGGGCCATCGCCAGATCGGGGCAGAGGGGAGGCGAAGCTCCGGCGCTTCCGGGTAGTGAGGGCCTGTCAGCAATCCACGCGCACCAGGGAGGCATCGGGGCTGCGCACCGAGCAGTTGGCAAGGCGGAAACCCGTGGAGCTGTCAAACGCTGTCCAGAGCCCCTGGGCTTTGGCGAAGATCTTGAGCTGAAGGAACAGCTCGCCACGACGAACACCTGTTTCACCGCCATTGGGCGTCATCGTGATCACACGACCATCGGTGGCACTAAACAGTAGTAAGGTTCGATCCAACGGCAGACAGAGCAAAGTGCGGGCACGGGTCTGATCGCATGGAGAGCAGACCCACAGATTGATGGGATAGGGGATCACGGCGATCGGCCAACTGCCCATCAGGCCGCTGCTGCTAGCACAATCTGCCATCCAGATATTGGGGCAGACGATGTGCATGGAGCGCTGCCATGACTTGCGCTTGCGCTCTCAGGTATGGCGATTGAGATCAGAACCGGATTCGCAGGCTGGCCGGTTTGCGGTGGTGTAGCCGTCGAAACAACCTTCACAGACAGAAAGATGGTTACGACGATGATCGTGGCCAAATTGGGACCTCGGGCCCATCCGAGTTATCAGCAGAATGACTATTTCTCGGAAATTGATAATGAATATATGCTAGCTGTCAACTATATCTCGTGAAAATTCTTCTGGAAAACGATCGAGGAAGAAGTCTCGATCATACCGCTCCCAAGCATGACATCCAAAAGGTTTATCCACGCCAAATGCCTCAAAGATGCCCCGTGGATTCGTTTCAATAGAAAAGTGAGCCGCCTCAGCAATGACAGGAAGGCGAAACCATGTATACACCTTAGAAGCAAGCAGGCTAAGAACGATATCTTCATGCTCGCCGGTGCAAACAAAAAACTTTAATGTATTCTTCCATCCACATGCCATCAGCACAGTATTCTTCAACCTCTTGCTGAATATCAGAGGCCAAAGAAGAATATGCCTATGATCATAGCGACAAAACAGGTAGTTTTTGTTGATCAACTCCCCAAGCCCAAGGACAGGTCGTTGACTAAACTCAGAAGAGCAAAGAACTTTTATCATGTCACGGATGCACCGAAGTGAGAGGCCTCCATTTCCGACCCCTATGTGTGGGCAATTCTTGTCCGGACCAAGATTGCTGGCCCAAGGTGCTCCAACATAAGAATATGATTTCTCAATCCAACTTTTTAGATCTCCATTCAGTATCCAGGCGTCTAGTTGAAACAACAGCATGTATTCCCACTCGGCGAAGGCTTGATAAAACCACAGGCTCAGCAATAGCCTGTTGTATGCGGCGATAGAAGAAAGCTCTGCGTCGCATACAGGCATGAATTTCAGTGACACGTCTTTCGGTGTATCGAACAGACAGCTGTGCAGAATTGTTTCCGAAGAAATGGATTCCTTGTGAACAAACACGAAATCATAGGCGGCTAGCTTGCGCAAGCAAACCACCATTGCCGTCTTCTCCTCTGCAGACCAATTGATCGTATGGACGGGAACAACGATGCAACAGGACGAGCTGGCGATGGCGTCAACTGAGTCGGTAGGCATAGATATTAAGCTGGAGGTCCATGCCAACAAGGGAGTCAACCTTCAGGAAAGGATGTTTGGACGGATAGGCTTCTCGAATGTGATAACGAAATCCGTTCAGACTCAAGATCGAAAGAATCTGTCCGAGCACTTGAGGATCCCTTTCATGCGAGTGATACTCGAGAAAGACTCGGTCAGGCTTGGTTAGATCAAGTCCAATGTCGAAGATCTGGCATTCTGCTCCCTCAATGTCGATTTTTAGAAGGTCAACATGAGGCAGAGGCTCCAGAAGCTGAGCCAATGTGATCGATGGCACGCGAACCGTATTTTTGACATGTTGGTGCTTGTAGTGAGAGATCTGGCCTGAGAAGCCACCCTCTTGGTCAAACTCCACTCCAGAAGCATCTCGCCAAATAGCAAAGTTGAAGGGAAACACTCTTTTATGTAACCCGTGTGAGCTTACATTTTTTTGTAGAAGTTTAAACAGACTGGGATCTGCTTCATAGGCATAGATCAGCGAGGTGGGGAACTTTTTAGCAAACCAAAGTGAGGCTAGGCCAATATTGGCGCCACAGTCAACAACCACAGGATCTGGGCGTGTCTGCATAAAGTCGTAGACGCGATCAATAAAGATCTCAGCCTCACCTCCGATCAGAGTGCAGGCATCTGCATAGTGCAGCAGACCACCATTAGCATCCACGACTCCGCTTTCGTAACG
This sequence comes from Synechococcus sp. UW140, assembly GCA_943369245.1. Classification (GTDB taxonomy): domain Bacteria; phylum Cyanobacteriota; class Cyanobacteriia; order PCC-6307; family Cyanobiaceae; genus Regnicoccus_A. The sequence continues at coordinate 169,149 of CALRMN020000006.1, forward strand.
TGGCATGAGGGCCAATGAACGGCGCACTGACTCCGACAAAAGATAGTTGGCAGGGGATAAACTGTCTTTCGTTCCACGCAAGGGCAGCCGAATCATGCGTGCGACTCTCATTGCTTTATTCATGGTCTTGGATATCGCAGACCGTAGTCGTCTACTCATGACTGGCTCACCAATAAGATGAGTGCACACATGATAGTCATCTGTAAGTCGATTTCTGATGATAAAAGTTGGATGCCGATCCACCAAGGCTTAAGCAGCGTCCGCGGCCTCTGGGGGATCCAGGCCGAGCATGGTCAGACCGTCTGGATCAGTGACCCTTGCTGACCTGGGCTGCCATGGCTGGCCTGTTGCCCCCACAACCCCGCATAAAGCCCACCTCGCTCGAGCAGCTGCCTGTGGTGGCCGTGTTCCACGATCCGCCCGTGATCCAGCACGCAGATCTGATCCGCACTCACGATCGTGCTCAGCCGGTGGGCGATCACCAGCACCGTGCATTGCCGCTCGAACCGCTCGATCGCTTGCTGCACCAGCCGCTCGCTCTTGCTGTCGAGAGCACTGGTGGCCTCATCGAGGATCAGCAGGTCCGGTTGGCGCAGGATCGCCCGGGCCAGCGAGAGGCGTTGCCGCTGGCCCCCACTGAGCCGATAGCCCCGTTCACCCACGAGGGTGGCATAACCCTCCGGCAGCGCCGCGATGAAGCCGGCCGCCTGGGCCTGGGCTGCCGCCGCCTCGATCGCCGCCGGGGTGGCTTCGGAGCACCCGAACGAGATATTCGCGGCGAGGGAATCGTTGAACAGGAACGTGTCCTGGCTCACCACCCCCAGCCGTTGTTGCCAGCTGGCCAGATCCAGGTCCGCCAGATCGGTGCCATCGATCAGGATCCTGCCGCGGGTAGGGGCATAGAGACCCACCAGCAGATCGGCAATCGAACTCTTGCCCGCGCCGCTGGCCCCCACCAGGGCCACGGTTCGGCCCTTGGGAATCGTCAGCTCCAGATCCGTCAGGGCCGCGGCCAGATCTGGGCTGTAGCGCAATCCCACAGCCTCGAAGCGAATCTCGTGCTGCAGCGCGTGGAAGGGAACGCCGCCGCGCCGGCGGAATTTCTTGTCGTCGGGCTTGAGGATCTCGTTGAGCCGATCGATCTCGGCGGCGTTGACGGTGAGCGTGGTGAAGGTGCCGGCAATGCCCCCGAGCCGTACGTTCAGCCGCTGCAACGCCACCACGAACGTCACCAGGCTGGGCAGGATGCCGGTGCTGCGGCTGCCGAACGCCAGCAGGCTCACCGCACCGATCACGGCGATCGCTGCGATCGGCAGAAAGCCGGAGAACGGACCCACCACCTGCGCCAGCCGGTTCTGCCGCCGCAGCACGGTTTCGAGCTCCCCCATGCGGGCCCGCAAGGCCTGATCGGCGGCATCCAGCTGGCCGCTGCTGTGCAACAGCCGCAGCCCCTGGATGTCCTCGGTGACCCGGCTCGAGATCTCCACTCCGATCTGGGTGAGGCGATAGGAACTCCGCCGGATGCGCGGCAACAACACGCGCTGGACCAGCACGATCGCCGCCGTCAGGCCGATCGCCACCAGTACCAACCAGGGCGACAGGCTCACCAGCACCAGCGAATACAGAGCAATCAGCAGACCCTGAATCAGCAGCTGGCCCGACAACTCGATCTGTTTCTGCACCGCCCCGGGGCCGTTGCCGGCAAAGTTCAGAAGATCACCGACCCGGTAGCGGCTGGCGCAGGCATAGCTGAAGCCGAGGATCTGGCTGTGGATCAAGGCGGTGATTGAGCTGCGGCAGCGGGCCGAGAAATCCCCCAGGCTCACGCCGCTCACATAGGCCATCAGCCCCTGGGTGGCCTGCAGCAGCACCGCCACTGTCAGGAGCAGCAGAAAAAGGGGCGTGCGCGGCAGACCACTGATCAGTTCCACCAGAAGCGGAAAGCGGCTCGTGAGCGGATTGGCGGCCCAGTTCACCGCGGTGGGCTTCGAGAGCAACTCCACCGCCAAGAAAATCACCGCCAGGGTGACCCCCTCGGTGAGCGCTCCCACCAGGGTGGTTCCCAGATGCAGACTCAGCAGCTTCCACTGTTGCCGCGCCGTGTCACGGATCAACCGCGATGCTGGCCGCGGGTCGAGGAACGCCCCCAGCAGCGGGCGCGTCAGACGGCGTCCCAGTCGTTGGACCAGGCGGGGGATGAGGGAAGGATGAAGGTGCAAAAGAAGTCAGTCTGGTTTTGCTCGGCTCAGCCAAAGCTCGATGGGTTCAGCGGCAGAACCGGCAGCTGCTGAGCTGGCCCGCGAGCAGTGCCTGGTCACCCGTCAAACGGCATAGGGATGAAGAACGTTCTGAAGCGCCAAGGGGAATAGGTGTTGAGCAAGCATGAATGATGGCTCCACTCCTGCCGCAACGCCTCCTGCAGCACCAGTACATCAGTGGGTCGGTCTTTCCAAAGGCCAAAGAGCCCTCTCATGCCCGGGTTGTTGAGCTTCAGTCACAGCCGCAATGCATCCCGGAAGGCTGGGCGGCGGCGCCCTCCAACCAATCGGCATAGGTGCTGGCCAGCCCTTCGGCCAGGGGAATTCGGGCTTGCCAACCCAGCGCCGCCAGCCGGCTCACGTCCAGCAGCTTGCGGGGGGTGCCGTCGGGCTTGCTGCTGTCCCAGGCGATGCGGCCCTCGAACCCCACACTGCGGGCCACGAGCTCAGCGAGTTCGCGGATCGGCAGGTCCACACCTGTGCCCACATTCAGGAATCCGGGCTCATCACCGGACGGCTGCCACCACTCCAGGCAGAACAGCGCAGCCGCCGCCAGATCATCCACATGCAGGAATTCCCGTCGCGGCGAGCCCGTTCCCCAGCAGACCACCTGAGCGGCACCGGCCAGTTTCGCCTCATGGAAGCGGCGAATCAGGGCCGGCAGCACATGGCTGTTGCTGGGGTGGTAATTGTCGCCGGGGCCATAGAGGTTGGTGGGCATCAGGCTGATGGCATCGAAGCCGTGCTGACGATGCAACGCCTCGCAGAGCTTGAGCCCGGCGATCTTGGCGATCGCGTACCACTCATTGGTGGGCTCCAGCGCACCGGTGAGCAGCGCCTCCTCACGGATCGGCTGCTGGGCGAACTTCGGGTAGATGCAGCTGCTGCCCAGGAACAGCAATCGCCGGGCCCCATGCCGCCAGGCGTTCTCGATCACATGGGTCTGGATCTTGAGATTGTCGAGCAGGAAGTCGGCGGGATAGCTGCTGTTCGCCAGGATTCCTCCCACCTTCGCCGCCGCCAGCACCACCACCTGCGGCCTGTGGGCGGCGAACCAGTCCTCCACCGCGGCGGCCTCGCGAAGATCCAGCTGCTCTCGGCTTGCACTGAGCAGGTTGACGTACCCCCTGGCTTTGAGGGCACGCAGGATGGCGCTGCCGGCCATGCCGCGATGGCCCGCCACGAAGATGCGGTCGGAGGCCGTGATCAGGGTCATGGGATCCGGGTCATTCGCGGCTACCCACCACCGGGAAGCCTTCGCGGCGCAGGGTGGCCTCTTTAGCGGCCTCCTCCACATCGGCGGCCACCATCTCCGCCACCAGCTGCTCCAGGGTGGTGGTGGGCGACCAGCCCAGGCGGGCGTGGGCCAGGCTCGGATCCCCCAGCAGGGTCTCCACCTCCGCCGGGCGGAAATAGCGGGCATCGATTCTCACCACCACCTCGCCGGTGTCAAGGCGACGGCCCATCTCCTCCGCCCCCTGGCCATCCCAGGTGAGGCCGCCCCAACCGAGCTCCAGCGCAGCCAGCTCGATGAAGCGGCGCACGCTCTCCTGACGGCCCGTGGCGATCACGAAATCCTGGGGGGTGGGCTGTTGCAGCATCCGCCACTGCATCTCCACGTAGTCGCGGGCGTGACCCCAGTCGCGGCGGGAATCGAGATTGCCCAGAAACAGGCAGGGCTCCAGTCCGGCGGCGATGCGAGCCAGGCCCCGGGTGATCTTGCGGGTCACGAAGGTTTCACCGCGTCGGGGGCTTTCGTGGTTGAACAGGATGCCGTTGCAGGCATACATCCCATAGGCTTCGCGATAATTGACCGTGATCCAGTAGGCATAGAGCTTGGCCACGCCGTAGGGGCTGCGGGGATGGAACGGTGTGCTCTCCCGTTGGGGAGTCTCCTGCACCAGGCCGTAGAGCTCACTGGTGCTGGCCTGATAGATGCGGGTTGTCGGGATCAGGCCCAGCAGCCGCACCGCCTCCAGGATGCGCAGCGTGCCTAGGCCATCACAGTTGGCCGTGTACTCCGGCGCCTCGAAGCTCACCGCCACATGGCTCTGGGCGCCGAGGTTATAGATCTCATCCGGCTGCACCTCGCCGATGATCCGGATCAGGTTCGTGCTGTCGGTGAGATCCCCGTAGTGGAGGGTGAGGCGGGGATCCCTCTCGTGCGGGTCCTGATAGAGGTGATCGATCCGGGCCGTGTTGAAGCTGCTGGCCCTGCGCTTGAGGCCGTGGACCCTGTAGCCCTTCTCCAGCAGCAGCTCGGCCAGATAGCTCCCATCCTGGCCGGTGATGCCGGTGATCAGAGCCGTCGGTGAGGCCATGGGGCAGGGAACGCAAGCAAGAACACACGAAGCCCGTCAGGGTTGGGCGGTCGTGAGCGGATCTCCAACGACTCGATTCCCACGCCACAAGGCATTTGGCTCAGGCTACTGCCGGCAGAACCGGCTGCAGCGGTTGGGGAATCCGGGACACGAAGCGGAGCACCGCCAGGTGCTCCGGCAAGGGACTGGTGCCGGGGTGGACTTGCTGCACGTACTCCAGGGCGGCTTGCCAGCTCAGCCGGTTGGTGTGGATCAGCCAGGCCATGGCCACCAGCGGCGAACGCTCCACGGCGGCCACGCAGTGGAGATACACGGGTCCATGCCGCCTCAGGCGGGCCAGCTCCGCCACCACCTCGGCCAGCTCATCAAGGGACGGGGCACGCACGTGACAATGGTTCGGCAGGGGCAGCCTGCTCCAGGCGAAACGATCGGACAGTTCAGCGGGCAGGTCAGCTTCGTCAGGGGCGCAGAGACTGAGCACGGCTTTGACCCCCTCCTGCTCCAGACGATCGAGATCCGCGTGGGAGCCGGGCGCCGTTCCCAGAGCCAGCTCCTCCTGCAACAGCCAGGTGATCCGCATCAAGCCTCAGTTGTTGTTGTCGTCGAGCAGGCGGAACAGGGTTAGCACGTTCACCAGGCCACTGAGGGGCTCGCTGACGGCGCCGATCGCATCGGTGCTGACCGCATAGCGGCTGCGGTTGACGATCACCGTATCGCCTTCCACCAGGGGTGGATTCCTGGCGATCGACACGCCCTGGCTGAGGTCGAGCGGGTAGGTGCGGCGCATGACGGTTCCGTTCCGGTTGAGGCGCACCAGTTCGATCTTTGAGGTCTTGGCCCGCCAGGTCTGCACACCGCCCGCCGCCAGGATCGCCTGCATCAAGGGGGTGCTGGCCGGTACCTGCAGCGCCCCAGGAGCCTTCACCTCGCCGATCACGTTCACGGAGATCGCCTTGGGCGCCAGGGTGGTGGCCGCGATCTCGGCGCTGGCGGTCGCCACTTCCTGGGGGGCCCGCTCCAGGCGGATCGTGTCGCCATCGAAGAGCAAGGGGTTCTGAGTCTGGTCACCGTCCCGCACCAGCGCCAGCAGATCCACCCGCGCCCGCTTGTAGCGCGACTCGGCTCCAGGCAGCCGTCGCTGCACCACCACCCGCCGCAGATTGGCCATGGTGGTGATCCCGCCGGCCTTCTGGATGGCGTCCACCAGGGTGGGAAGGCCGCTGATCGAGACCGCCACCTGCGTGTTGGAGCCTTCGGACGTGGTCAGGGTGTAGAGGCCGGGACGTTGCACTTCGCCGATCACCGCGATACGCAGAGGGCGGGGACGGACCACGCTCAACTGAAGATCCGGGCGCTGCAGCTGCTTTCGATAGAGCGATTCCAGCCAGAGGCTGGCCTGGGAGATGGTCAGGCCCGAGAGCCTGACACTGCCCAGCAACGGCAATGAGGCGGTGCCGTCGTTGAGGATGTCCAGTGATCCGCTGAGGTCGTCCACCGCCAGGAATTTCAGGCTCAGACCATCCCCCGCACCCAGGATGTAGGCATCGTCCTGGAGCATCGGATCATCGGCCTGGGGCGCGAACTCGGCCTGGGACAGCCATCCCCGGGGAGATTCAGACGCGACGACGGGAGCCGGGGAGCTGGTGAGACCGAACAGCACCACCAGCGGCAACAAAGCGCAGCGCTTGCCCACCAGGTCCACACGCAGGCTCGTCATTGCGAAACAGGACAGATGGCCGAATGTTGCCATGCACCGGTTGAAAAGGTGGCGCCAGAGGGCCAGTGGTCAGCTGGCCGTCGCGGATACATTGAGCCGAGCAGATTGAAGCCGTGATTGACGTGACCGCACGGCGGCCTGGATTCTCTCTCACTCCATGGCTCAGGGCGGTGGCTTCGCTCGGGGCGATCGCGGGTACGGCGGTGGAAGCCCAGACCCTGGTCTGGGAGCTGCCGGGTCCACCGCCGCCAGTGGTGATCGACCCGCAGCAACCACCGCCGCCCATGCCGACGCTCACGGCCAGGAGTACGGAGCCGTGGCCGGAACGACCGGCACCAGTGAGACGGTCGCTGGTCTGGGAAGCCGTTCCGGAGTCCGGAGAGCCGCTGCAGCCCCCAGCCTCGCTGCCGGGCCTTCCAGCTGCCGCGATCGCTCAGCGGCACGAGCGCGGCCTGACCTGGGAACTCGTGCCCGGTGAGGACGACAGGCTGGCTTTCTCGTCCCCGGAAGGTTCGGCCAACCCCGGAGCCGGCGTGTTCGGTCAGCTGCTCGCCCGGGACAGCACCCTGCGCTGGTATCTCGTCCCCGACGATCAGGTGATCAACCCCTCCGTGGCCCTGGCCGGCGACGCCAGGCCGGAACCTCCCTACCTGCCGGAGCCGCCCGCGCCGTTCTGGCCCAAGGTGAGGGGCCTGGCCCGTGGAATCACCGTCAACGGGGATCCCTACCCCGACACCGGCCTGAACGTGCCGAACGGTTTCGCCCAGGACAGGGAGTTCACCGTTTCCACCACACTCACCGGCACCAGCCGCACCCGCTCCTGCCGTGTGCCCTCCGGGGGTAACTGGATCGACTGCGCCGACTCGGAGGCCTATCTCGACATCACCCCCTTCAAGGGGGAGTACGCCAGCCTCGGCTTCCAGTACACGATCCAAAGCCTCACCAGCCGCAACCGCGGCACCGGTCAGTTCGCCGGCCAGAGCATCGGCTTCCGCACGGCCATCAACCTCACCCCCACCACCGGGCTGGCCTTCGGTGGCGAACACATCATCCAACTGGATGACAGCACCGACCTCGGCAGGAACTTCTATCTGGTGCTCTCCCAGGCCATTCCCCTGAGCCGCGGCACCAACCCGATCCTGTTCGTGGCCACCGCCGGCATCGGCTCCGACTTCTACGGCTATGCCGGCAATGGCACCCTGGGATCCACCAACTGCCTGAGCGGCAACAACGTCAGCAGCCTGAACTACCCCCAGGGAACCGACTGCTTCTGGGGACCGATCGGCGCCCTCAGCCTTCATCTGGGCAGCCAGGTGTCAATCGGCTACGAGTGGTTCGGCTACGGCATCGGCGCCGGTGTGTCCGTGCGGCCCATCAAGGACATCCCGCTCACCTTCTCCCTCTACGCCACGGACTTCCTCGGCAACACCCCCAGCTACCTGGATGGACTCTGCACCACCAACCCCTGTGAAGCTCGTTATTACGGCCGTCTGACGATGTCCTTCTGACTGGCTGGCTGGCAGAGCACTGGATCACTACCCGCTCTTCTCTAGCGCTCAATCCCGGTCCCGGTGGACAGTCTCCAGTCCGGATCGTGTCAGGATGCGACTGTCCCCTGGTCCTGCATCTACATTCGAGTCAACGATGTCCTGACGCCAGACTCCGATGCGTTTCACTGTTCCCCTGGCACTGGCCACCGCCACGGCATTCAGCGTCAGCGCCCTGCCAGTGCGGGCCTTCCCTGGCGCCAGTGTGAACCTGGTGAGGGTGAGCGGAGATGGGGTCACGGCGCTTCCCGGGCTCCAGCCCCCGCCGGTGCGGGTGCCGCCTTCGACGCCGGGAGCCCTCGAGCTCCTCAGCCAGGCTTCCGGTGACACCCAGACCGACCGGGACGTGACGGTGCTGCCCACCGGCAGCGAAGACCTCGAGATCCGCTATCGGGGAGCCCTGCCGAGGTTCTCCGGCTCTGAATACATCTCACTGCGCAACAAGGCCACCGGCGCTGAGGTGGAGCGCATCTTCCTCAATAGCGATCGCGTCAGCTTCTCCAGTGATCGCAGCACCATCTCGATCAATCCGGAGGGCAACATCACCCCTGGCGAGGTGATCTGTGCCCTGCTGCCCGATGGGCCCGGCCTCCTTCCCTCCCGCACCACGCCCTGCTGCTTCACCGTTGCCGCAGCAGCGCCCGAAGCCTATGTGGCCCCAGCCGGCAATCCCTTCCCCTGGTGGATCATTCCCGTGGGGCTCGGCATTGGAGTCGGCATCTGTGCCCTCGCCGGCTGCTTTGACAGTGGTGGTGGTGGCGGCGGAGGCGGTGGCGACAACAACGTATCCCGCTGATTCTCAACAGCTCCAACTCGCTGCCCCCCGGCTCACCCTGAATGGTGAGCCAGGTATCAATCCTGAACGTGTGTCCTGATGATCACGTTTCTGACCTGCTTGAGAGCGCATAATGACGAGCGATTCATGATTTGGCACGGCGTGCATGCGCTCAGCACTCTCTCTCGCTGTTCTTTCCGCTTTCACCGTCGGCACCCTTCCTGTTCAGGCCTTTCCAGGAGCGTCGGTCAACCTCGTACGGGTGAACGCGGATGGGGTACGAGCCCTTCCGGGTCTTGAGTCAGCATCGCCAGCAGCGCCCCCTCCATCCCTCGCAAGCGATGGGCAGCTGCTCAGCCAAGCCGGAGCCGCCCCTGAAGAGCAGAGCGATGTCACCTATCTCCTCAGCGGTGATGAAGACTTCGTGATCCGCTACGCCAGCCCCCTGCCCCTCAATCTCACGGGCAACATCTCGATCCGCCGGCGCAGCGCCGTTGCCGGCGATGCCTCCAATGGCGAGGAAGTGGAGTCCATCCCCCTCACGTCCGGGAAGGTCACCATCTCCGAGGACCGTCTCACCCTCACGATTGAGCACGACCGCAGCCTTCGCGACGGTGAGACCCTCTGCGCCCTGTTGCCCGATGGTCCCTTTGCCCTGCCGCAGCGGTTGACCCCCTGCTGCTTCCAGTTGGCCAAGGCGGCCACCAGCATGTCCAGAAAAACCAGCCCCTGCGGGTACATTCCACCCTCAGTCTCCAACCCCTTCCCGTGGTGGGTGATTCCCGTCGGGCTTGGCATTGGCGTGGGCATCTGCGCCGCAGCCGGCTGCTTCAACGGTGGCGGTGGTGGTGGTGGCGGCAGCAACAACGTGTCCCGTTGATTCACGCGAAGGATGGCCTGAGGGGATCCTCTCCCGGTTCCCCTCAGGCCATCCCGATTACACTCAGCATCAAATCAGCTCACCCCTTCGTCATGGTCAGAGTTCTCGCAACTGGTGCTCTCGTCTGCAGCACCCTGGCCGCCCCTGTCTTCGCTGCTGATCTGGCCGACCTTCCCGGCTGCCTGAAGCCCCGCACCCTCAGCGCGGTCACGGCCACGATCACCCAGGCCAGCGTGATCAAGGATCCCCTGGTGGCTCAGGGGTTCAGGACCTCCGACCCCGCCTGCACCTACCAGGTGGCCCTCCCCCAGCCCGTCTTCCAGGAAGTTCCCGTGCGCGGCCTCTGGTGATCAGCTGATCGCGGGGTCAGAGCACTGACCCCTTACGGTGCCTGCAGCTTCTGACGGCAAGCTTTGACCCTGCGGCTCACCAACACCCTCACCAGGCGCACCGAGCCATTTCAGCCTCGGGTCCCCGGTGAGGTTTCGATCTATTGCTGCGGGGTCACGGTCTACGACCTCTGCCACCTCGGCCATGCCCGCAGTTACATCGTCTGGGATGTGCTGCGCCGGTATCTGATCTGGCGGGGTTTCCAAGTGACCTTCGTTCAGAACATCACCGACATTGACGACAAGATCCTCAGGCGTGCCGCCGAAGAGGGCAGCTCGATGGACGAGGTGAGTGAACGCAACATCACGGCATTCCGTGATGACATGGAGTCACTGAATATCCTCCCTCCCGACAGGTCGCCCCGCGCCACTCGGTGCCTTGATGGCATCCGCGCCATGATCGCCGAGCTGGAAGCCTCTGGCGCCGCCTATTCCGCCGACGGAGATGTTTATTTCGCGGTCATGGGCCGCCCCGATTACGGCAAACTCAGCGGACGCAGTCTCAGCGATCAACAGGAGGGCGCCAGCGGCAGGCTCAACAGCGAGGAGGAATCCCGCAAGCGCCATCCCTTCGATTTTGCCCTCTGGAAAGGCGTCAAGCCCGGGGAGCCCAGCTTCCCCTCGCCGTGGGGTCCGGGGCGGCCGGGATGGCACATCGAATGCTCGGCGATGGTGAGGCAGGAACTGGGTACCACCATCGACATTCACCTGGGGGGATCGGACCTGATCTTTCCCCACCATGAGAATGAAATCGCCCAGTCGGAGGCGGCCAACGGGGAACCCCTGGCCCACTACTGGCTGCATAACGGCATGGTCAATGTCGATGGGGAAAAGATGTCGAAATCCCTCGGCAACTTCACCACGATCCGTGCCTTGCTGGCCAGTGGGGTGTCGGCGATGACCCTGCGGCTGTTCGTGCTCCAGGCCCACTACCGCAAACCCCTCGATTTCACCCGTGAAGCCCTCGAGGCCGCCGCCACCGGCTGGCATGGCCTCAACGAAGCCCTCGGGCTGGGCCTGAACCTGACCATCACCGAGGCACTGGGCTGGGCGGACCCCACCCCTGGCCACGACGCGGGACTCGAGACCAGCCGCCAGGGATTCATCGACGCCCTCGACGACGATCTGAACACCTCCGCCGCGCTGGCGGTGCTCTTCGAGCTCGCCCGTCCCCTGCGGGCCCTGGCCAGGCGGCTCGCGCGTGGATCGGAAGCCAGCAACGAGGACCGTGCCCTGCAGGGGCGTTGGCTGCTGCTGCAGGAACTCTGCGGCGTCCTGGGCCTGGAGCCGGAGTCCCTCTCCAGCAGCGAGGCCGAAGCGGGCGTCGGGCCAGAGCCGGCCGAGATCCAGGCCCTGATCAGCGAGCGCCTGGCCGCCCGCCAGGAGAAGCGCTACCCCGATGCCGATGCCATCCGCGACCGGCTGCGCTGCGCAGGCATCGAGCTGATCGATCGGCCCGACGGAACCACCGAGTGGATCCGGCGCTGAATTCAGCGCGGTTCCTCTGCAGGCGGGGAAGCCGCCGGCGACTGACCACGCATCAGCGTTTCGATCCGGCGGATGCGCACACGGGTGGTCTCCCACACCTCGAGCCTGAAGGCGCCGTCCGCAGCCGCCGGGGTGCCAGGTGGGGCCGCCGCCAGGGAGCCGCGCAGCTCCTCCACCATGGCCTCGATGTCGTCACCCGCCTCGAACGCATCCCAGAGTTCCCGCTCGAGCCGCGCCCGTTCGATGAAATTCCAACGCTTGAGCCAGAGCATCGCGGCCGCCAGGGATTGAAGTTCACCAGTCCAGTCAGTGTGCACGAGCAGCTGGGATCGGTGGGAGACTGGCGCCCGTCGCAGGGATGGACTGGTGAAAGCGATCAGCGTGCTCGGCTCCACAGGGTCGATCGGCACCCAGACCCTGGCGATCGTGGAGGAGTTTCCGGAACGGTTCCGGGTGGTGGCGCTCACGGCGGGGCGCAATCTCGACCTGCTGATCGATCAGATCCGGCGGCATGCCCCCGAAGTGGTGGCCCTGGCCGACTCCGAGGCCCTGCCCGAGCTGCGCCGCCGCCTGGAGGCGCTGGAGCCCTCCCAGCGACCGGCGCGCCAGCCGGAGTTGCTGGGGGGAAGTGAAGGGCTCTGCGCCGCCGCCGCCTGGCCCAGCGCCGAGTTGGTGGTGACAGGCATCGTGGGCTGCGCGGGCCTGCTGCCCACCCTCGCGGCGATCGAGGCCGGCAAGGATCTCGCCTTGGCCAACAAGGAAACGCTGATCGCCGCCGGGCCTGTGGTGCTGCCGGCCCTGAAGGCCAGCGGCAGCCGCTTGCTGCCCGCCGACTCGGAGCATTCCGCTCTCTTCCAGTGTCTGCAGGGCACCCCCTGGGCCGACACAGCCCGACTCTCCACCGGCGTCCCCACCCCTGGCCTGCGGCGCATCCAGCTCACCGCCTCCGGTGGTGCCTTCCGCGACTGGCCCGCCGCCGATCTGGCCAAGGCCAGCGTGGCCGATGCCACCAGCCATCCCAACTGGAGCATGGGCCGCAAGATCACGGTGGATTCAGCCACCTTGATGAACAAGGGTCTGGAGGTGATCGAAGCCCACTACCTCTTCGGGCTCGACTACGACCACATCGAGATCGTCATCCATCCCCAGAGCATCATCCACTCGATGGTGGAACTGGCCGACAGCTCCGTGCTGGCCCAGCTGGGCTGGCCCGACATGCGCCTGCCGCTGCTCTATTGCCTCAGCTGGCCCGAGCGGCTGAACACCCCCTGGCGGCGCCTGGATCTCACCGAAGTGGGGCAGCTCACCTTCCGCGTCCCCGACCAGCAGAAATACCCCTGCATGGGCCTGGCCTACGCCGCCGGGCGCGCCGGCGGCACCATGCCCGCTGTGCTCAACGCCGCCAACGAACAGGCCGTGGCCCTCTTCCTTGAGGAGCGCATCTCCTTCCTCGACATCCCCCGCCTGATCGAGGGGGTCTGCGAACGCCACAGCGCCGACCTTCGCCAGGACCCCAGTCTCGACGACGTGCTGGCCATCGACGCCTGGGCCCGCCTGGCCGCCGGCGAGCTGGCCACCGCCGCCTCACCCGCCCTGCTGACCGCATGAAGGTCGAGCGCCACCTGCTGCTCTGCGCCACTCCCACCAAGGCCCTCTGCGGCGACCCGCAGCTGGGGGCCGCCAGCTGGAACCGGCTCAAGCAGCTGATCAGGGAGCGTGGCCTGGAGCAGCCCGATCGCCCCGAGGGGGTGGTGCTGCGCACCAAGGCCGACTGCTTGCGCATCTGCGCCGGCGGACCGATCCTGCTGATCTGGCCGGAGGGGATCGCCTATGGCGGGGTCACACCAGAGAGGATCGAGCGGATCGTGGAGGATCACCTGATCGGCGGAAGGCCCATCGAGGAGTGGATCGTGGCTCAGCACACCCTGGTGCCCAGCCGCTGCTCCAGCCAGCGCAGCACCAGCTGATCCGACCAGCAGCCTCCTGGGGCATGGAAGCCGTTGTGGCCGCCGCCGGGGCTGATCACCACCTCCAGGGGCGGCCCCAGGGCCAGGGCGCCGGCGGCCGGGACCCAGGGATCATCCAGGGCCTGCACGACCAGCGTGGGCGGCAGCGGGGGCTGCCCGGGCTCAGGTTCCAGCAGCCGCGGCAGTGGACTGGCCTGGCGGTAATAGGCGTCGACACTGGGGTAGCCCCAGCGCGGTGACGTGATCAGGGCATCGAAGCCGCGGATGCTGTCCACCCGCCGCAGGCGCTCGACCAGCTCCGCATCAGGCCTGAGAACGTCGTTGAGGGTCTGCTGGCGCAGGCGCTCCAGCAGCCATCGCTCGTAGAGGCGGTTGCGCGGCCGGGAGATGGCGGCGGAGCAGTGGGCGAGATCGAGGGGACTGCTCACCAGCGCCAGCCCCTCCAGCTGCGCGACCCCATCGAGCACGGCATTGAGCAACACCGTGCCCCCCAGGGAGAGCCCCACGGCCAGGAGGGGCCGATCAGCCGCCAGCTCCCGGGCCCGCCCCAGGGCCGGCGCCAGATCTGAGCTGCAGCGGGCGGCATAGGTGCCGCTGGCCAGGGCCCGCCCCTCACCGGCACCGCGCATGTTCAGGCGCAACACAGCGAAGCCGGCCCGGTTCAGGCACCAGCCCAGCCGCCGCACCCCCTCGGCCTGGCTGGAGCCGCCCAGGCCATGCAACAGGAGCACCAGCGCCCTGGGCTGGCCAGCTGGGCCGTCCGGAGCCGGTGGATCGAGCCAGGCGAGTACGGAACCGCCCTGCCCCTGGAGAGAAGACCCCAGGGGAAGCTCAAGTGTCGTGCTCGCGCACTCCGGCAGCACATCCGGCCGGAGTGTGTCGCGCAGGGTCTGCAGATCGGGTCCCCACCAGGGAGGCCGGGGCCGGAACGGCTGCAGCCCCAAACGCTCCAGCAGGGACTGGGAGCTCATACCGGCTGGGGCTGAACGGCTAGCCACTGGGCCAGGGAGACGGGCTCCACCCCGGCAGCGCTGGTGACTTCGATGATCCGCCCGATCGAAGCCGGCGATTCCAGGGCGTCCAGGCACACCCGGGCCACCAGCCGGCGGGGAATGCTGTTGCTCTCCTGCTGGTCAGGCCCGCTGAAGCGGATGCCCTGGGCCTCGAGCTGATCTTCTGATTCGCTCAGGCCGCCCGGACGCACCACGGTCCAATCCAGGCCGCTGGCCTCCAACCAGCGTTCCCCCACCCGCTTCCACACCAGGATCAGGCCGAAGAGGTTGAGGGGATGCAACCAGCGGCCGCTGCACAGCGAGCTCACCAGCACCACACGCTTCACCCCTGCCGCCGCGCAGGCGGCGCACTGCTGGCGGATCGCCAGGGCATCCACCTTCAAGGGGCCCGCGAGATCCACCGACGGGCGGGCACCGGTGGCGATCACCAGGGCCTGGGCCCCCGCCAGCGCCTGCTCGAGGGCAGCCTGATCTCCCAGCTCCAGCCGGATCAGCTCGGCCCCCTGCAGCCCATCGGGGACCAGAGATCCAGGGCGCAGCAGGGCCTTGACCCGGTAGCCACGGGCCAGAGCCTCCTGGACGACACGCCAACCGGTCTTGCCGGAGGCTCCGCTCACAGCCAGCGTGAATGAGGACTCGGAAGGCACGGATCTCAGAACAGAGGCATCAGCTCCTGTTCTAGGCAGCGGGCCCGGGGGAAGTCCCCCTGGTGGCGCAACTGACGCACCCGCAGGATCAGGGGATCGATGTCGCACGACTGCCTGTAGCAGATCTCCAGGTGGTCATGGAAACCAGGCTGGGAACGGCTGATGGGATGAGGGTTGTCCAACGGTGATGGAGGCGGGGCCACAGGAAGGCGCAGGATTTGACCGGGCAGGGATCGGGATGATGCCCGGAAGTTAGGGAGGCTGCCTGCGGGAGCCCTGGTGACAAACACTCATTTCCAGGCCGCAGCACGCACAATGGCGCCACTCCTGCCGGCGCCGCTGCCATGGACACCAAAGCCAGCGGCAGGCCGTCCTTTGACCTTGGTCACGCCCTTGGCCTGCGTCTGGCTCCGCGACAGTGGCAGTGGCAGCTGATCAACCTGCTGCGCCGGCGCCTTGAGGTGCCCGGCAGCCTCGGGCACGACGTCCTGGTCCACGCCGGACCCGGCGCCGGCAAGACCTTCGGGGCACTGCTGGGCTTCCAGTCGCTGCTGCGGGAGGGCCGACTCGCCCATCTGCTGGTGTTCTGTCACCGCAGTTCGATCGCCGCCCAGTGGCGCGACTCGGCCCGCCAGCTGGGGCTGGAGCTGCGCGAGTGGGATCCGGCTCAGGCCCCCGAGCGCGGCCAGGGGCTGCTGCTCAGTTACCAGAGCGCCGCGCGGCACCGGCAGCGGCTGCAGCAGGAGCTGACGTGCCTCCTGCCCGGGCCCACCCTCACGGTGGCCGATGAGGTGCATCACCTCGGTCTGGATCCGGAGGAACCGGAAGCCACGGCCTGGGGCCATGCCTTCAGTGAGCTGAGCCGGGATCATGCTCTGCGCCTGGGCCTGAGCGGCACTCCCTTTCGCGCCGACAACCTCGCCTTCTGTGCCGCCAGGCGCGTGCCCCGACGCCAGGAGGGACTGCTTGTGGAAGAGATCGAACCCGACCTGAGCGTGGAGCCCCGACAGCTGATCGTGGCTGGTGATGTCAGGCCGCTGGAGTTTCGCTTCCAGGACGGCTGGGTGGACCACGGCCATGGCGAGGGGGAGCGGGAGGGCGAGGCGGAGCGTTCACCCCTGTCGCTGGAAACCCGCGAAAGCTGGCGGGCCCGCAACCTGCGCCGCGCCATCCGTCCCGGCGACCAGAGCAGCATTGCCCTGCGGGTGCTGCTCAATGCCCGCCAGCGCCTCGCCAGACTGCGCCTCGACGACCATCCCCAGGCGGGCGGGCTGGTGATTGCCCGCGACATCGCCCACGCGCGGGGACTGAGCGGCTTGCTGGAGGAGCAGGGGGACCGTGTGCGGCTGGTGCACTCCCAGGATCCCGAGGCGGCCGCCCATCTCCAGGCCTTCCGGGCCGGCGACGCCGACTGGCTGGTGAGCATCGACATGTGCGCCGAAGGATTCGATGCTCCACGCCTGCGGGTCGTGGCCTACCTGAGCACCGTTGTCACCCGCAGCCGCTTCCTTCAGGCGATCACCAGAGCCGTACGGATCGATCCCGGCCGGGCGGCTCTGGAGCCCATCCCCCGCCATCCCTCCTATGTGTATGCCCCGGCCGATCCACTGCTGATGGGCTACGCCCGCAGCTGGTCAGTGGCGGAGGCCTACGTGATCAGGCCGAAGGCCCTGCCCCAGGACGAGCTGGCAGCAGCCGGTGCTGGAGCGGGGAGCCAGCTGCCGCTGGAGGCCCTGCGCGATGGTGCCGGAGAGGTGATCCGCCTGCGCGGCCCCCAATTGCCAGGGTTTCTTGACAGACGACGCTCCTGAACGGCACAGCCGCACCCCCCCCGATCCAGTGGCGCTGGTTACAGCACAAAAACGAAGAGAGTGCGAACATCTCCAAACCAACACCACAGATGGTCTATTCACCATTCAGCCTGGTGCCCACCCGGAGATGGATCATGACCAAGGCCTCTCCCCATCGCCAGCTCGCCGCTCTGGTGAGCTGGGCTTTGGCCCGCATCGCCGAACTCGATCGCCTGGAGCGCTACGAGGAGAGCTTTGCCCTCACCGAAGAGTTCCGTGACTGGATCCTCGGCCTTGACCACCAACCCGAACGGCTCAAGGCGCTGCTGGTGCCACAGGGGCTCGGAACCCTGGATCTGGCGGAATAGGCAAAACGACGCGAGCCGGGGAAACTGCACACAAATCTAAGGCAATCCTTAAGTAGCGAGGTCTTCCGCCGGCCCTCTTTTCATTTCTTCAGCATTCGAGGCCGGGACAGGCGGGGTCGAACGGGGTCAGCCCCAACTGCCGCCGCCACCGAGCTCCTGCCCACAGATCCGCGCACCGTGACCTAAGCTCAACTCATAGTCAGTCCGCATTAGATCCGATGAGCGTTACCTCAGGCCCCAGGGGCGACGAGGCTGCGGTGGAGAACCTCGTGATCGTGGGCTCAGGACCGGCCGGGTACACCGCTGCCATCTATGCAGCCCGCGCCAACCTCAATCCCCTGTTGATCACTGGCTTCCAGGACGGGGGCATCCCCGGCGGGCAGCTGATGACCACCACCCACGTGGAGAATTTCCCCGGCTTCCCCGATGGCATCCTCGGCCCCGACCTGATGGACCGCATGAAGGCCCAGGCCGTGCGCTGGGGCACCCGTCTGGTGGAGGCCGATGCCGAGGCGATCGACCTCTCCGAGAGCCCTTTCCGGATCAGCGCCGAGGGGCGCACGATCCGCACCCAGGCCGTGATCCTGGCCACCGGCGCCAGCGCCAACCGCCTCGGCCTTCCCCACGAACAGCAGTTCTGGAGCAATGGCATCAGCGCCTGCGCCATCTGCGATGGAGCCACCCCCCAGTTCCGCAATGAGCAGCTGGCGGTGGTCGGTGGAGGGGATTCGGCCTGCGAGGAGGCGGTGTATCTCACCAAGTACGGCAGCCACGTTCACCTGATCGTCCGCCGCGAGAGCCTGCGTGCCAGCGGCGCCATGGCCGACCGGGTGCTGGCCAACCCCGCCATCACCGTGCACTGGAATCGGGAAGTGGCCGATGTGTCGGGGAACGGCTGGCTGGAGGCCCTCACCCTGCGCAATCCCGACGACGGCAGTACCGAAGAGCTGCCGGTGCGGGGGCTGTTCTATGCCATCGGCCACACCCCCAACACGCGCCTGGTACGGGACCAGCTGGCGGTGGATGCCAAGGGTTACCTCGTCACCACCCCGGGTCAGCCCGACACCAGTCTGGAGGGGGTGTTTGCCGCCGGTGATGTGGCCGATGCCCAGTGGCGTCAGGGGGTGACCGCCGCCGGCAGCGGCTGCCAGGCGGCCCTGGCCGCCGAGCGCTGGCTCACCCACCACGGCCTGGCCACCACGGTGCATCGCACCAACCTGGAGCCGGAACCCAGTGGGGAACCCATCCACACCGCCGTGAGCGATGCCGACAACTTCGACCCCGCTGCCCTCTGGCAGAAAGGCGGTTACGCCCTGCGCAAGCTTTACCACGACAGTGACAAGCCCCTGCTGGTGGTCTACACCTCCCCCAGCTGCGGCCCCTGCCATGTGCTCAAGCCTCAGCTCAAGCGGGTGCTGCAGGAGCTGGGGGGAGCCGCCCAGGGCGTGGAGATCGACATCGAGGCCGAGCAGGAGATCGCCGCCCAGGCCGGTGTCAACGGCACGCCCACGGTGCAGCTCTTCCAGTCCAAACAGCTGAGTCAGCAGTGGCGGGGTGTGAAGCAGCGCAGCGAATTCAAGGCCGCGATTGAGGCACTCCTGCCCGTGCCGGTGGCCTGAGCAGGAGGCACGGCCTGAACCGCGGACGCCGCTCGAGATCAGCGCCGCCTCGGTCCACCGGGGCGGTTGCCGCCGGGCCTGGGACCTGTGGCTCCGGCGTTGCGCTCCCGGTAGGTGATCCGGCCGCGGGTGAGGTCGTAGGGGCTGATCTCGACAAGCACCTTGTCGCCGGCGAGCAGCTTGATGCGGAACTTGGTGAGCTTGCCGGCGGCACGGCAGAGGCACTGGTGCCCGGAGGGCTGATCGAGGGTGACCAGGTAGAACCCGTTGCCCTGTTCCTTCTCGATCACTCCCGAGGTTTCGATCATGCGCTGCCGTGGCTCGATGCAAAGGTCACTCCACCTTAAATTGGCGACCTGCTGGCCACCCATGGGCAGATCTCCGGCCCTCGGGGCTGGAGGGGGCCTGCATGGAGAGCCCTAGGGTCTGGAACGTTGCCGGCTTCCGCCTTGGTCGTTCCACCCCTGACCCTTGATCTGGGCCTGCTGCTGATTTCAATCGGGGTGGTCAATCTCTGGAAAGCCCGCCAGAGGAATGGCGGTCTCTGAATCAGCGTCCTCGTCAGGGCCGGCACCGACCACCCTGCTGCTGAACAAGCCCTACGGGGTACTGAGCCAGTTCAGCCCCGAGCCCCTCAGCCCCTGGTCGACCCTGGCCCCCCTGGTGCCCGTGCCTGGGGTCTACGCCGCCGGCCGCCTCGATGCCGACAGCGAAGGCCTGCTGCTGCTCACCAGCGATGGCCGCCTGCAGCAACGCCTCACCGATCCCCGCTGGGGCCACTGGCGCCGCTATTGGGTGCAGGTGGAGGGAACCCCCAGTGATGCTGCACTGGAGCAGCTGCGGGCGGGGGTGATCGTGCAGGGCCGACGCACCCTCGGCGCCCAGGCCAGCGCCCTGGCAGATCCGGAACTGGCGGAGCGGGTGCCACCGATCCGCCAGCGGCGCTCGATTCCCACGTCCTGGCTGGAGCTGAGACTGCGGGAGGGTCGCAACCGCCAGGTGCGGCGGATGACTGCGGCCGTGGGACTGCCCACCTTGCGGCTGCTGCGGGTGGCGATCGACCTGATGGATGGAGGCCCGCCCCTGAGCCTTGAGGGGCTGGAGCCCGGTCAATGGCGGCCGGTGACCGGTGCCGAGCAGGAGCGCTTGAACCGGCTCCTCGAAAGGCGCGGCGGCCGGTTCAGCCAATGACCTGCTGGAGTTCGCGCACGGTCTGGAGCTGGCCGTAGTAGTAGTTCGCGCGGGCCCGCCGGTCAGCCTCCTCGAGGCTGTCAAGGGCATCAAAACCCAGGCTCATCCAGAGCTCATGGCCGCAGGCCCGGTTCAGCTCGGCGGTGGCTTCCTGCTCGAGATTGGCGAGCCGGCGCTGGAGATTCTTGATCTGGGCAATGGACATGGACGAGCCTGCAGGGCCGACTGATGGTACAAAAGAACTGCCGGCCCATCAGAAGGGCAGCTTCTTCTTGCCCTCCTTATCGAGGTCGGCATCCAGCTCCCGAAGGCGGCGCAGGATCGTGTCGTAGTACTCCTTGAGATAACCCTCCAGGTGGGTGGTCTCGCCGGGATCGAGGGCGAAGGCCTCGTAGCTGGTCTCCATCGGGGCATCCAGGGGCTGACCGCCACCAGTGACCTCCGCAAAGGCCAGCCGCTCCGCCACATTCACCCCCGGCTCGAAGAAGGAGGCCAGCCCCTGCATCAGACGGATCAGAAACGGCCTCACCCGGAACACCCGGGCCGGCTTGCCGCTGTAGCGCTCACACAGCTGGGTGACCTCGCCGGTGTTCCAGGCTTTGGGACCCACCACCGGGAAGGCCTGACGCACGGTGGCGGGCTGGCTCAGGGCCGCCACCGCGAAGCGAGCAACATCCTGGGTGTTCATGTAGGCGATCGGGGTGGGGGTGCCGCTCACCCAAACGGTCTGGCCCTCGAGCACGGGAATGGCGAACTGACCGATCACCCCCTGCATGAAGGCCACGCAGCGCAGGATCGTGTAGTCGAGATCGGAGCCGATCAAGAGCTGCTCGGTGCAGTACTTGATGTCCATCAAGGGCACCTGGCGGTGGAGTTCAGCCCCCAGCAGCGAAACGAAAACGAATCGCTTCACGCCTGCCTGCTCACAGGCCCTGAGCAGGTTGAGCTTGCCGTCCCAGTCGATCGTGTAGATGCCGGCGCTGTCCGTGGGACGAGCGGTGGCCGCATCGATCACCGCATCCTGCCCCTCGAGGGCGTAGGCGAGGCTTTCGGGCTCGAGCAGATCACCGCGGGTGAGTTCACAGCCCCACTCCTGCAGGAAGGCGGCCTTGCGGGGGGAGCGCACCATGCAGCGCACCTGGTGGCCCTGATCGAGGGCACGGCGGGCAATCTGGCGCCCAAGGGTGCCGGTACCGCCGACGACCAGAACCTGCATGAAGCACCCGACCCGGAGGGGCTGAGCCTAGAGGTGCGGCCGTCTACGGCGCGCCGGCGGAAACGGCCTGGCCAAGGGAGCGGTATTCACCCCAGGGCCTCAATCTTTCTGCAGTTTGAGCAGCAGGGCTCCGCCCACGAGGCCGACGGGGATCAGCACCCAGAAGATCGCTGCGGTGAAGAAGATTTCCGAGGCCATGGGGGCAGGCGAGAACGGCTACCCGCCCAGTGTCCCATCTCCCGCTGCGGCCAGCTCCAGCACCACGGCCCAGGGCGCCGTGGTGCGCAGCTGCCCCGGCATCACGCCGCTGACGCCCGCGCTCCAGCCCGCCTGGCGCAACCGCTCCTGCAGCTGCCTGAGGCGCACCGTGCCGCCCGGCAATCGCCGGCCAATCTCCGCCATCGGCCAGACCCGCGCGCATTCCCCCGCGTCGGCACTCAGATTGGCCAGCAGCCGCCGGCCCTCCTCGGCCATGGAGCCACCGGCGGCCAGGGCCGAGAGCTCGCCGAGCCAGCCGGAATCCTGGAGCGGACCGATCCAGAGCGGACCACTCACCGCCAGGGGTGGGGCGGTGCTGCAGCCGCAGTCCTGCCAGCCCCGCAGGCGTTTGAGACTCTGCACCTGCTGATCCCCGCAGCCGTGGCAGTGGGCCAGAAGGCCCAGCTGGTCTTCTTCCAGGGCGACCGGACTGCGCTGCACCTGCACGGCAGTGCGGAATGTGCGGCCATCACTGAAACTCAGCAGGGGCCTGAGGCCCCGGCCCAGGCACCAGGCCGCCCGTGCCACGACCCCCAGCTGCAGGCGCAGGGCCAGCTCCCAGCTGGCGGGGTGGGCCCTGGCCGCCGCCCCCAGCGAGCGCAGGGCGGCCACACGGTCGTGGCCGGTGGGGGAGCGTCCATCGGTACTGGCCAGGTAGAGCACCCCTCCGAAGCGCACGGCTTCCAGGGCCAGGGGCAGCAGCGCCGCGGGGCAACCGAAGGCATCGAGGTCCACCAGCTCGAAGCGCTGATCGTGCAGCAGGCAATCGGCAAGGAGCTTCTGGGCCGTCAGGGCACTGAGCCGCAAGGCCAGGCGATCCCCCAGAGGCTCCAGATTGACCCGAAGCAGCGGCAGCCGCTCCGGATCGGCATCGTTGGCCCAGATGGCGGCAGCCCCGGCCTCGAGGCCGTAGCGCAGGGAGCGCACGCCGCAGCCCGCCATCAGATCCAGCACCCGCAGGGGGCCGTGACCCGCCAGCCGACGGGCCAGCAGCACCCCAAGATCCCTGGCCGGGCGCGAGTCGTGGCGGAAGAAGCCCTCCCCCAGCCGCAGCCGGGCCGCGCCTTCGCAATAGTGAGGGTCGTTCGGCGTGGCTCCGACTCCGGTGGTGACAGCTCCAGCCCAGCCTGTCGCAAGGGACGGCATCGACTGGGGCCTGCACGGCACCTGGCACTGGCGCGGCCTGGCCTGCCACTGGCGCGTGCTCGGCGACCCCGCCCATCCGCCGCTGCTGCTGCTGCATGGCTTTGCCTCCAGCAGCGGCCACTGGCGCCACAACGTCGCCGGCCTGGTGGCCTCGGGCTGGTGTGTGTACGGGCTGGACCTGATCGGCTTCGGCGCCTCCGAGCAGCCGGCCCTGCCCCTCGACAACCGACTCTGGGCCCGCCAGAGCACGGCGTTCCTGCAGCAGGTGGTGCAGCGGCCCGCCGTGCTGCTGGGCCACTCGCTGGGTGGACTGGTGGCTCTGACCACCGCGGTCTTCAGCCCGGACTGGGTACGGGCGGTGGCGGCCGTGCCCCTGCCAGATCCAAGCCTGGTGATGGCTGTGCCGCGGCGGCGCCCCCCCTGGCGGCGACGGCTGCAGCGGTTGCTGGTGCTGGTGCTCTGCCGGCTGCTGCCCCTGGAGCTGCTGGTGCCCCTGATCGCCCGCACCCCCCTGCTGGATCTGGGGCTGCAGTCGGCCTACAACCAGCCGGTGATCGGTGACGCGGAACTGCGCAGGCTGTTCGCCCGGCCGGCCCGCCGGGCCACCGCCTCCTGGTCCCTGCGGGGCATGAGCATCGGCATGGCTCTGCGCCCGAGGGGTGCCACGGCCGAGGTGCTGCTGGAGCGCCTGGTGCAGCCCCTGCTGCTGATCTGGGGCGAGGCCGACCGGCTGGTGCCGATCGAGGTGGGGGAGCTGATCGCGCGCCTCAGACCGGATCTGCGGCTGGAGCGGCTGGAGGGGGTCGGCCACTGCCCCCACGACGAGGCCCCCGAAGCCTTTGAAGCGCTGCTGTTGAACTGGCTGGAGCGGCTGAAGGCGGGGCCGCAGGAGGCCGGCACGTAATTTGGGGCCTTGATGCCCCGTCGAACGCCGCCCAGGCCATGAAACACACCCTTTCGGTGCTGGTGCAGGACGAATCCGGCGCCCTCAGCCGCATTTCCGGGCTGTTCGCCCGCCGCGGCTTCAACATCGAGAGCCTGGCGGTGGGTCCAGCCGAGCATCACGGCCATTCCCGGCTGACGATGGTGGTGGAGGGGGATGATCACACCCTTGAGCAGATGACCAAACAGCTCAACAAACTGGTCAATGTGCTCAACGTGATCGATCTCACCCGCATCCCCGCGGTGGAGCGGGAGCTGATGCTGCTGAAAGTGGCGGCACCGCCGGAGAACCGGGCCGCGATTCTCGATCTGGTGGAGGTCTTCCGCGCCAAGGTGGTGGACGTGGCCGACAACGCCCTGATCCTGGAAGTGGTGGGTGATCCGGGCAAACTCGTGGCCCTCGAGCAGATTCTCGAGAGCTACGGGATCCTGGAGATCGCCCGTACCGGCAAGGTGGCCCTGGAGCGGGCCTCGGGTGTGAACACCGCTTTCCTCAAGGTCACTGCCTCAGACAAGCGCGTTCCCGCCTGAGGCGGGTCCGGGCTCAGGGCTTGTCCTTCACCAGGGTGCCCCCCTTCAGGAGGGTGGCCTTGATCAGCCGGTCGCCCTGCTTGATCCGGTCGACCACATCCATCCCCTTCACCACCCGGCCGAACACCGCATAGCGGCCATCGAGCTCGGTGAGGGGCTTGAGGGCGATGTAGAACTGTGCGCTGGCGGAGTTGGGATCGGCCGAGCGGGCCATGGCCAGGGCTCCACGGTCGTGCTTGAGGCTGAGCTTGGCGCTCTCGGCTGGATCCACCACCTCGGCGCCGTAGCGCGGCTCCGGTTCACCCTTGAGTCCAAGCTCGAGGGGGATCAGCCGAGGCTGGTCGGTGGCTGGATCGACGAAGCTGCCTGTGCCGTAAAGGGTGGCCGGGACCTTCGGGTCCGCGCTCTGGGGATCTCCCCCCTGCACCACGAAGGGGGTGGGCTCATTGACCACCCGGTGGAACACCGTGTTGTCGTAGGCGCCGCGGCGCACCAGATCGACGAAGTTTCCGGCCGTGAGGGGTGCGGCATCACCGTCGAGTTCGAGTTCGATATCCCCACGGCTGGTCTTGAGCGACACAAGGGCAGAACCACTCAGGCAGGGTGTGCCCGCGGCGGAGCAGCCCAGGGGACTCTTCGGAGCATCGGCGGCACAGGCCCCGAGCCCCAACGGAGTGAGGAGGAGCAAGCCCACGAGCAGAAGCCGGCTGATTTGGATCGTCATCAGTTCAGACTCCTTCAAGGGGAACTTTGAGGAAACGGGCCAGTTCGGCTCCGCTGCGCTCCAGCTCGGCCAGGGGCAGGGGTTCGCCCACCCGGGTCAGCGGCAGGTCGCGGCGGCCCTGCAGCCGCAACGAGAGCCGGCGGCGGGGATTGAGGCCATCGCGCACGTCCACCTTCACAGCCAGGATCTCGCGCAGGGGGATGTCCACTTCAATCTTCTGACGGAAGCCCCGCCGGGTGATGGTGGCCTTGCTGCTCTCCTGATCGAAACGGTTGCTGCCGGCCCCCACGTCCAGGCTGATCACCGACCAGAGATAGAGGGCCAGCAGCAGGCCGGCGATGCCGTAGGCCCCCATCACCAGTCCCTGGGGAACCCACTCCAGCTCAGCCGGATGGCCCAGTGGCAGCAGGTCGAGGCCGAGACGGCTGGAGAGGCTGGTGAGCAGGAAGCCGATTCCGCCGGCGGTGACCACTGAGGCCACCAGATAGTTGGAGAGGCGGCGGGAGCCCTGCACCGGCTGCTCGAGCAGGGAAGGGCGGGTGGCGGAGGCGCCGTTGGCCATGGGGTCGGCGGGGAGGCGGTGGATCGTCATCTTGGACGGCGGCGGGCAAGGGCAATTGGAAGAAATACCTAGAAACCCTGCCAAGACGGGCAATGTCAGCCCATTGCGGCCGTGCTCGCGGCGCCCGTGAACATTGTTACCATCGCCCGGTATCCCACAGCCAAGCGGGATTTCCGCACCGTTTCTACCCATGACGATCGCTGTAGGGCGCGCGCCTGCCGCACGGGGATGGTTCGACGTCCTCGATGACTGGCTCAAGCGCGACCGCTTTGTTTTTGTCGGCTGGTCCGGCCTGCTGCTGTTCCCCACGGCCTACCTGGCTCTGGGCGGCTGGCTGA